>DATHWW010000014.1:0-119759 GCA_035460165.1 Methylophilaceae bacterium
TGATTTTTAAAGAGCATGTCGCCGTAGCAACGAGAGGGGCGCATTATACAGACCGTTTACTTCCGGTCAAGCATTTGTCAGAAATATTTACCAACAAACCCGCACCACTCCTCGCTTTCAAGCGAGGCGCGCATTTTACAGCGCAAAAACAAAACGTCAACTACTAAATTCTTTGGTTGCGGGGACAGGATTTGAACCTGTGACCTTCGGGTTATGAGCCCGACGAGCTGCCAGACTGCTCCACCCCGCGTCCGATTCGGCGCTTCGTTATGTACGTTGCGTCGAGAGGTGAGACTATAGCAAAACGGCCAGTTCGATGTCAAGCAGAATTGTCATTTTTGTAGAATCCGGTACAAAAGCGTCCGCCCTGACAGCCGCACCAATACTTGCGTAGGACAATGCGGCGCTTATGGGTGTGGTGGTAGCAATCCTTGTTCGCGATACCAGGCGACGGTTCGTCTGAAGCCTTCATCCAGTTCGACTTTTGGCTCATAGCCAAGCATTCTTTTGGCCTTGTCGATTGTAAAAGCCCGGTTGTGTTTGAAGAAGGTGAGCCGACGCCTGTGCAAAGGCGGTGAAATACCTGGAATCTTGCACAGCCATTCGCAACCTGCCGCAAGCAGGCTCATGACCCCGTAAGGGATGGTGAGTGTAGGTATTCTTGCGCCCACAGCCCGGGCAGCCGTGGCAACGTATTCGCGCAATGGCAGATAGCGCGGGCCGCCAATAATGAATACCTCTCCGGCGGCTTGGTCGATGCTCATGGCCAGCACGAAGCCTTGTACCAAATCGTCTATATAAACGGGGTGAAAGTTAGGTTGGGCGCTGCCTACGAAAAAGAACGTGCCTTTATCGATCATGCGGAACATCTTGAGCATGCGTGTATCGCCCGGCCCGTAAATGCCGCAAGGTCGAATCACAACGACCTCAATGCCCTGATTATGCATTGCCAAGCAATGCTTCTCCGCCATCAGCTTGCTTTCCTGATAATAATCGCGCGGATTAAAGGGTGCGTTTTCGTCCGCTGGGGTTTGTGCCACCGTCCCATGCACTCCGATAGTGGAGCAATAGATAAAGCGATGGACGCCGGCTTGACGGCTACTTTCCAGTAATGCGCGCGTTCCTTCAAAATTGACAGCCAGAAACTCTTCGAAGCTGCCCTCACTACGATACATTGCGGCGACATGGAATACGGTAACGACACCCTGTACCAATTGATTGAGGGCTCCTTTATCACTCAAGTCGCCAACAATCACTTGAACATTCGGCAAAGGCGCGATGCCGGATGCATTTCGCGCAAGCGCGCGCACTTGATAGCCGTCGGCAACCAACCTCGCGATCAATGCGGCTCCCGTAAAACCTGTCCCGCCGGTGATGGCAACGGTCTTTCGTTCTTTCATACATTCGCCCGATCAAAACGCATCAGCACGGGATTGCCGATAAGTGACGTTACTCTCATCTTGCGCATGAACTCCTCCAGGTTGCGCATGCCTCCGGATTGAGTAAACAGCCGATGGAGCGCCATAGGTAGAGTGAATTGCCGATAGGCGCCTGTGGTGCGGAATCCATGCCGCGCAAAACTGGCTTTAATTTCGCCATCCCAGAAACTGCGGTAGGTACGGGTATTTTTTTCTATGCGTTTTTTCAAAGGGAAGGTTGCTAGCGACAAAAGGTTAAGACTGGCGTATGTCGGATAGTCGATGATGACGGTGCGATCGGCGATGCGGCAGAGCTCGGCCACCAGCCCCGGCCAGTTATCCATATGGGAGATCAGCCGCACGCTAACAACAGTGTCGAATGCCCGGGCGGCAATGGGCAGATTCGCAAGGTCACCCTCATAAAAAGGGACGGCTTCTCCATGGAATTGCCGTACGCGAAGTGCGCAGCGCGCATCGCTGCCGGCGACCGATACCTTGCAGCCATGTTGCAGCAAAGGCCCCACCAGTTGGGCATGCCCCCCGCCCACATCCAGAACCAGGCGACCAGCTAATGGACGATCATCCTGCAGCAAGGCCAATACCCCTTGCTCTTGCACCGACAGCATGTAGTGCCCCACCGAACCCGCGAAGCGCGATGCATAGCCGTCGGACGAAGTCTCGATATCCGGGGTCTCTCGTTCGGAATGTGAATTGACTGGCATATCCATTATTTTCTATGTCCCGTCACCAGTGTATGAATATCGTCACAGGATGCGGCCGCTGCCTGCCCTTGCCATTTAAAAACATGGAAACCGGGGATCGCTGGCGTGACCGCCTGGGTCAATTGTTCGATAGTATCTGCCGCCTCGTTTGATATACCTATATATGTGCGCCAACGTGCATCAGATACGACGACAGCCCCATCTCCATAACATGAGACGACTTTGGCAATCGTTTCTGGACGCGAAATTGCCCGCCTTCCAGTGCGTGGATCAAGCACGAACTCGCCTTTGGGCGGGATATCCTCGACGCGATGCGTATTGATCAGCAGATCATAATTCTCCAGGTAGACAATCGCATTGAAGTCATCGCCGACCAGTAATACGGAGGGATTGCCAATCGCCGAACGCAGAGCCGGCGCGTGATCGCTCCACGGCCAGTCGGGCGGAGAAGCGATCAGCCGTAACGGCTGCCGGATGCCGACGGTCGCATCGCGGGCAAGCGATTTGAGGGTAGTTCTGTAGATGGGATTCGCAATGATGGCAAAAGCAACGCTGACCGCCAGCAGAAAACTCACCAGCGCCGCAACGACCATCGCAGGGAAACGGCAAGCTGTGACCTGCTGTAACGCGGCAACCCCCTGCTCGATGGCTTTCCAGGCAGCCGGGAGCAATATCGCTGCCGCCATGCCCCATAAGGCAAACAGGAAAGGCAACGCATAAAACACATAGCGCGAAGACTTCATGCCGCCCAACGATTGCAGGACTAACGGAACAACGGCCATCACGATGCAGAAGAGTGCCGGTCGCGGCCACCGCGCCAGGGCAATTACGCCGGTCAGCGGGAGGAATAGCCACAAAATTGGCATCGTGAAAAAGAACTCATAGAAGTAGTACAGGAAGTTGTCCTGATCCGGTGCCGCCCACCTCGGGGTATATCGAAACTGATGCAGCAGCCCTTCGGAAAACATGATGGCGAGCACCAACAGCGCTGCAACTAACAGAAGAACGATTATGCGTACGTTCGTGCTGCTCCAGGCATTTCGCACCATAACGCGCATCCGGGATTGCGACGATAGATCGATCAGCGCCCAGAGAGCCAGCGCCATGATGGCAATGACCGTCGTAATCTGCAGGTGAATAGCGGCCAAAAGCGCGATTGAAGCAAGTACCAGAATCCACCAGCCCCGTTTCGGCTCGGGCAGCGTCAGCAGTTTGTAGATGGCCGTCGCTCCCAACCACACCGCCAGTGCCTGCAAGGCATAAAAACGGGTGAATTGCGTATTGACGATAGCGTAGCTGGAAAAACAGAACAACATCGCGCCAAGCCAGCCTGCCTTGATGCTGGCTTGGCGGCTTAGCCAAACGAAGATGGCGCTCGTCAACAGCGCCCCGGCCAGCACCGAAGGCAAACGCGCGATATAGAGATCGCTGCGTCCGAACAATTCGAATGTATATCCCACCAGCGCGGTAAATCCGCGACTGCGCAGGTATTCGCCGTCCAGCATGCGAAACGTGCCTTCTTCCGCCCAGGAACGACCGGCGAGCAGGTGGTAGAGCTCATCAACATGGACAGGATTGCTACTGACGCCGAGCAACCGGACAGCCAACGCAAGCAAAAAGATAAAACCAGCCGGCCACCATAGAGACCGGCTTGCGTAAAAACTCATCTGGCTATTTGTCATTGATTTTCGCCTGAGCTATTTTTCGGTAATCAAAGCCCGCCGTCGGCATCGATGGGTTCCATTTCAAGCCTTCACACCACATCAGCCATGGCTCGTTCCGACGGCAAGCCCATCAGTACCCGATAAATCATAACCCTGCGATCTACAAGAGAAAATTAGCCCATCCGGACTATAGATTCGCCTTTGAAACTGTTGCATCTTGCATAACAAGGGCAACTGGCTGCTGCCTGATTACAGTGGCTCGGGCAGCGTTGGAAAAAAGTCAAAAATAAAGGGTTTTGACATGGTCACGCTATCGATCGTGGTACCGCTCTTCAATGAAGAAGAAAACGTGCAGCCGCTCTATCTGGCCATCACTTCTGCGCTCGAAGGCAAGATCGAACACTATGAAGTGGTGCTGGTAGACGACGGCAGCAATGACGACACCGGCGTTCTGGCCGAGATGCTCGTCGAACAAGATCCTCGCATCCGTGTCGTGCGCTTCCGCCGCAACTATGGTCAAACCGCAGCCATGGCCGCCGGCATCAAGCACGCAAGGGGAGAGGTCATCGTCACCATGGACGGTGACCTGCAAAACGACCCGACCGACATTCCCATGCTGCTATTCCTGATCGAGGAAGGTCACGACATCGCCGTAGGTTGGCGCCGCAAGCGCCAGGACGGCAAGGCGCGCGTATTCGTCTCCAAGGTCGCCAACCGCATCATGGCCAGAGTGATGGGGGTGGCCGTCCGCGACAGCGGCTGCTCGCTCAAGGCCTACCGCGCCGAGCTGATACAGGATATTCCGCTATACGGCGAGATGCACCGTTTCATTCCGGCACTATCGCAACTGGCTGGCGCGCGGCTGGCGCAGGTGGAGGTCAAGCACCACCCGCGGCGCTACGGCGTTTCTAAATACGGTTTTTCCCGCATATATAAGGTGATGCTGGACATCATTTCCATACGCGCCTTGCTGAGTTTCGCCCGCCAGCCATTCCTGTGGCTAGGGCCTGTCGCGCTAGGCGCGCTTGTCATTGGAATGCTTTTTATTCTTTCTTCGATCTTTACCTGGCGGACAGCCGCTTTCGTCGATGCCAGCGTCGGCGTCCTGCTGATCTCGCTGAGCGTATTCATGACGGCCTGGGGCCTGCTCGGACGATTGCTTCCAGCCATCGAACCCGACAACGTCAACTTTGCTTCACTCTGCGCCACGCTGTCCGCACGTGTACAGAAAATCAAGGAGAGTTAAATCATGAAAGCCCAACTATCGGTCGTCGAAGCTTCGGAAAACATGCAGGTTTCCGCCATCGTGCCCATCGCTGACCGGCATGACGACATCGAAATGGTGACGCGGGAATATCTCAACATGCTGACCAGAAGCGGGCGCACCTTCGAATTGATTTTCGTACTGGACGGCATGCATCCGGCTGTTGCCGCCACCCTGGAAAAGCTCGAAACCTCCCACCCATCGATAAGCATCGTCATGCTCAATCAATATTATGGCGAGGCGGCATGCATACGCGAAGGCGTGAAGCGATCAAGCGGCGAAATCATCCTGCTGCTACCGCCTTACCTGCAAGTCGTTTCGGATTCGATCATCACCTTATTGGCGCGGCTTGAAATCGCGGATGTCGCGACGGCAGTTCGCGACCGCACGGAAGACCAATTCCTCAACCGCATGCGGGGCTGGGCGTTTGAAAAAATGGCGCGCATCGCCGGTTCGCACTTTGCCGACCCAGGCTGCAGTGTACGTGCCATCAAGCGCCGGGTATTCGACGAGATGGTACTGCAGGATGAGCAGCACCGCTTCCTTCCGCTATTTGCCGAACGGCTGGGTTTCACGGTGCAGGAAGTCCTGCTGCCCCAGGCGGAATCGGATAAGCGGCGTCGCCAGCATTCCGTGGACACTTATCTGGGGCGCATGCTGGATCTGATTTCGATCAGCTTTCTTCTGAGATTCCTGCAGAAACCATTCCGTTTCTTCGGTTCGGTCGGCGCCGGCGCCATTTTCATCGGCACCTTGATCGGTCTTTATATTACTGCCGAGCGCTTCTTTGCCGGCATTCCCATGGGCGACCGCCCGATGCTGCTGTTGTCGGTGCTGATGGTAGTACTAGGCATCCAGATCGCCGCTGTCGGCCTCATCGCCGAAATTGTCATATTCACCCGCAGCCGGGGCACGCCTACTTACCACATCGATCATATCGTCGAAAAATCGACTGGTACTTGAATGAAGCAACCCGACGCCATCATCATCGGCGGCGGCATACAGGGCGTTTCCATGGCCTTGGCCGCCGCACAACGGGGCCTGCATCCGGTGCTGGTCGAAAAAGCCGGCCTGGCAGCGGGAGCCAGCGGCAACAGCTATGGCATCGTCCATGGCGGGCTGCGCTATCTGCAAACCCTGGATATACCGCGCTGGCGGCGCTCGCGGCTTGCCCAAGCCTGGTTCCTGCGCGAATTTCCATTTCATGTACGCCCGTTGCGCTGTGTAATGCCGCTCTATAAGGGGCGATTGCGTTCGCCAAAGATATTCCGCATCGCGATGGCTTTTGAGCAGGCACTGGCCGCTCTCTTCGATGCGCATGTTCCGTTGCCCAAATCCCAATTGCTGACGGCCGATGCGGTGAAAAACGAATTTGGGGTCATTACCGCAGGATTGGCCGGTGCCGCCTGCTGGCATGATGCCGAAGTCATCGATATGCCGGGCTTGTTGCAGGCGATGCTGAAACGCGCGGGGCTGGAGTCGCCATCCTTATATATGCCTTTCGAGGCGCGTGAACTGCTGACGCGTCAAGGCGAGGTCATCGGGTTGAGAATCGCCGATAGCAATAATGGCGATACCCGGGAAATCATGAGCCGCGTCGTTATCAACTGCGCCGGCGCCTGGGCCGGAAGCTGGCAACCAACCGCTCACTGCCCCACCGCTAAGACTCTGGCTTTCAATCTCTTGCTCACTGGCAAGCTCGCCGGAAATAGCGCCCTTGCCGTTTCACCCATTCCGGGCAAGGGGCGCAGTTATTTCATACGGCCGCATCCCGATGGCATTTTTGCCGGCACCTATTATCGCCCCGCGCCCGATGCCACAGAGCCGACCGTGACCGCAGCAGATATCCAGGATTTTCTGGACGAACTAAACACCGCATTACCAGGCATGAAACTGCATCCTGTGGCGGTAAAAGAAGTCATGGCCGGACTGTTGCCGGACAAGGACGGCAGCGGACGACAACTTTCTTCCGCAGACCATATCCTCACGCATCGCCCGCATGGCTTCTACTCCATCGTCGGCGGAAAATTCACCACGGCTCCGCTGCTGAGCGAAGATGCCGCAAACCAGATCTGGCCGCATCTGACCCGTGCCGACCACATGGCACCTACGCTGGTGAAACACCATGGTTAACAACACCTCGCCAGCAACACGCGGCCTTCTGGTAGATAGCCACGTCCATCTCCACGATCCGGCCCGCGCCATGGATGACCTGCGACAAGCCGCCACCGCTTTTGCTGCAGCGGGCGGCAATGAGGCCCCGGGTGTGGTAATGCTGGCGGAACGCGCGGGATATGACGTCTTCCAGCACCTGCAATCCCAGCTAGCCCGCACGTGGGAATTGAATTCCCTTTGGTACTGGCACGGCAATCAACGCTTGCTGGTCGTGGCAGGCCGGCAGATCGTCACCGCCGAAGGATTGGAGATACTGGGCCTCGCCACCCGCTTACCGCTGCCTGACGGCCTGCCCGCCGATCAAGTGCTGGCGCGACTGGATGACGCGGACGCGATTACCGTGCTGCCATGGGGCGTCGGAAAATGGCTGGGCCAGCGCGGGAAAATCGTCGACCGCCTATTGGAGCGTGCGCGGCCCGGCCGCTTGTTTCTTGGCGACAACGGCGGCAGACCGAACTGGTGGAAGGTTCCGCAGTTTTCACGAGGCCTGCCGATTCTGGCCGGATCCGATCCGCTCCCTTTACCCGGCTCAAGCAAGGTCATTGGCCGATTCGGCTCGGTGGTCGATATTCAATTATCCGAGTACACCCCGGCAACGAGACTCAAATGCGCCTTGCGTGATCCGTCCACCTGTATTTCAACCTACGGTCGCCCCACCCCTTCGCTACGCTTCCTTGCCGATCAGACACGCTTACGCTTTCTGCGCAAGCAGTTGGAGCCCGCATGAAAATTCTTTTCCTCGCCCCCCAGCCCTTCTACACCGAGCGCGGCACGCCGATTGCGGTGCGCCTTGCGGTTTCATCGCTTTGCCGGGCAGGACATCAGGTCGATCTCCTGACCTACCCCGAAGGCGAGGACATCGCAATCCCCGGCATGCGCCTGTTCCGCGCGGGTCGTCCGCCGGGCGTCAAACGGATCCCCATCGGTTTTTCCATCAAGAAACTGCTTTGCGATGCATGGCTGATGATCGCCGCCTTCCGCATGTTGCGAGACGGCCGTTATGACGTGGTGCATGCCGTGGAAGAATCGGTTTTTATCGCATTACTGGCAAGACTTTTCTGGCGGTTCAAGCTGGTGTATGACATGGATTCGCTAATGGCGGACCAGATCGCCGAAAAATGGCCGAAAATCGAGCCGTTGCTTCCATTCCTGCGCTGGTTTGAGCATCAGGCGATGCGCCGTTCCGACCTGGTGCTCGCCGTCTGCCCGCTGATCGCCGAGCGCGCACGCAGCAGCCAAGATGCCGAACGCGTGCACCTGACGCCGGACGTGGCCTTCACCCCCAATACAACCGTGGAGGTGGAAGACCTACGCGCACACTGCCCCCAGCCGGGGCCGATGGCACTGTATGTCGGCAACCTGGAGTCCTATCAGGGGCTAGACCTGCTGCTGCAAGCGCTGGCCGCGATGGATCCTGCTCAGCGCTGCAATCTCCTCATCATCGGCGGCACGGATGCCAGCGTAAACAGCTATGTCGCCCAGGCCGCAGCGGCTGGGCTTGCGAATTGGGTACGGTTTCTGGGACAACGCCCACTGGGCGCGCTTCCAGCCTATCTGGAACAGGCCGATATCCTGTGCTCGCCGCGACTCAAAGGCGTTAACACGCCCATGAAAATCTATTCCTATATGCTGGCCGGCCGCGCCATTCTTGCCACCGACATCGCCAGCCACAGCCAGTTGCTGGATGCGACCTGCGCCATGCTGACGCCACCCCAGCCTGGCGCCATGGCGGAAGGTTGGCTGCGCTTGCTCGCCTCGCAACAACTCCGCACCGAACTCGGCAAAACGGCTGCCCATCGCGCCGGCACCCTGTATTGCGAACAAGCTTTCGATCAACGGCTCCAGACTGCCTACGCGGTACTGCGCCCACCTTGTGCGTTCAGCAGGCTAGCCGCCTGAGCGGCTCGCTCGTGAAAACACAGGCACAACGACTTTCCATGCCCGACAAACCCATGACAGACGCCGCCCTACTACAAGCCCGCCCAGATGCGCGCAGCAGATTACTCGCCTTGCTGTCGGGTAGTCCGAGCACGCTCATTCAGCGCATGCTGCGCCAGTCCACCTTGCGCGCAACCGCCGTGTTCGCCCTTTCCGGCCTGGCGTTTGCCGTCGGCAACCTGCTGCTGGCGCGGACCATGCCGGTTGAGGCATACGGCCAATTGGCCTTGGCCATCGCATTGTTCAACGTCTTCGGTCTGCTCGCACCCATGGGCGTGGATCAGGCCATGCTCAGGCATCACATCGACCCCGGCCCTCGTCTGCTGGCATTTCTCAGCGCATCCGGCATTGTTCTCGGGGTTATCGTGGGCGCCGGTTATAGCGTGTTCAACGATTTGCATGTCATGGACGGCATCGTGCTGGCGCTCGTGATTGCCGCCGGCGGGGTGACTGCGGCATTGGTCTCGCTAGCCCGGTCGCGTCATCGCGAAGCTCCGGCGTTGCTGCTGGCTACCGCGGCCAGCTGGGTGTTGCTGGCGACCGGAATCGCTTCGATGATGATTTCGATGCACAGCCCATTGCTGCCGCTCGCCTTGTTTGCGCTAGGCAATCTTCTGGCCGCAGCTATCGGCTGGACGATATTGGGTAAAGCGCATCGCATTGCGCCGAAAGATCGCGCCGCCATCCCGTGGGGCGAAGCCTGTTCGCTACTCGGCATTGCCGCCATAGGCACGGTTATTCTGCAACTGGAACGACTGGTAATCCCACCGACCATCGGCATCAGCGCGCTGGCCTTGTTCAGCGTGCTGGCCTCCGTGGCAATCTTCCCGTTCCGACTGCTCACGGCCAGCGCCGGCTTTGCATTGGTACCGAAACTACGCGCCGCATCCAGCCATCAGGAGAAACGACAGTTGGTCAAACGCGAACTGCTATCCACGTGCACGCTTCTGGCCGGGGCGACCATCGGCATCGTGCTACTTGCCCCGATCGTCACCCCTCTGCTCACCGGCGGACGTTACGAAATCGGCTTGGGCCTGGCGATGGCTGCCTGCTTCAACGGTTACGGCAAGGTGATGCAGTCCTTTCCACGCGCGCTCATCACCGCCTGCGGTTCGGATCAGGAAATCGCGCGACTTAATCGGCTAGGCTGGATCGGCCTCGTCACCAGTATCGCCGGTGCCTTCGCCGGTGCGCACTGGGGGCTGATCGGGCTGCTGTATGGCGTGACGCTGGGCAGCATGGCCGGCACCTTGCCAGCGATTATGCTGGCCAAGAGGAAACTGCAATGAGCGCGGCCCCGGGATACGACACCTCCGATTTCGCGGATGAGTTGGCTAAACTGCGCAACCGGCTGCTGAAAACAGACATGGCCGCACTCGGCAGTGCCGATTACCGCACCTTGCATCGCCAGGTAAAAGCCATCGCCGTCGGCCCCGAGTTGCGTATCGCGTATCTCGGCAACGTCACGCTCAATTTCCTGCCTCCTTTTGTTGCCGTCCATGGCGCACGCGAAGGTTGGCTGGCAAAAGCGCACATCGGGCATTTCGGACAATACTTTCAGGAACTGCGCAGCCAGGAGTTCACAGAATTCCAGCCAGAGATCGTGGTTCTCGTGCTCTCTTTGCGCTTGCTGCGGCCGGATGCGATGGCACAAATGACCGCGCTGGCGCCGAACGCGCGCCAGGCCTTGCGGGACGATGTGCTGGATGAAATGGAATCCTGGGTCAAACAAGCGCTTTCAACCACGCAAGCCACCTTGTTGATCGGAAACTTCCCGCTGCCCGCCGCACCGGCGCTGGGCGTCGCGGATAGTGCTGAAAGTTATGGCGAGATGGAGTTTCATCTGGAATTGAATCTCGAATTGATGCGCCGGATGCGGGCCTATAGTCGCCTCCAGATTCTGGACATCAACCGCGTTGCCGCGCGTATCGGCTACCGCCAGGCATTCGACCCGCGTCTGCTTCACATTTCCAAAATGGATTGGACTGAAACACTGATGGCCGGCCTCGGCCAGGAAATCGTGCGCCATGGGATCGCCGCGAAAGGTACCGCCAGAAAATGCCTGGCCCTGGATATCGATAACACGCTGTGGGGCGGCATTGTTGGCGAGGATGGGCCGCTGGGCGTGAGGATTGGCCACGGAGATGCAGAAAGCGAGGCATTCCTGGCTTTCCAGCAACGGATTCGTTCGTTGAAAGACCGGGGCATCCTGCTGGCGTTATGCAGCAAGAACAACCCGGCCGATGTCGAGGAGGCCTTCCGGCTGCGCAAGGAAATGCCGCTCCAACTGGACGATTTTTCCGCCCGCGCCATCGGCTGGGAGCCGAAGCATCAAGGCCTGGCGCAGATTGCCGCCGAGCTCAACATCGGTGTCGATGCCCTCGCATTCATCGACGACAACCCGGCCGAGATCGCGCTTATCCGGCAGAAACTGCCGATGGTGGAGTGCCTGCTGCTGCCGCCCGACCCGGCAGCGTTTGTCGCAGCACTGGACAACCTCACCTGCTTCGAGAAAGCCGTCGTACTGGCAGACGATGCCGACAAGGCACGGCAATACCGGCAGGAAGCCGAGCGTATCCGATTTTCTTCCGAGCATGACAGCATGGACGACTACCTGGCGCAGTTGCAGATGGAAGTGGAAATCGGCCCGGTCGGAGCTGGCCATTTGCCGCGGGTGCATCAGATGTTTGCCAAGACCAATCAATTCAACGTCACCACCAAACGCTACACGCTGGGCGAGCTGGAAGCGATGCTGGACTCGCCCGACCACCGTCTCGGCCTTGCCTCGCTGCGCGACCGTTTCGGCGAATCCGGCGCCATTGCCGCCTTTATCCTGATCGACGATGGCGCCACCCTGCACATCGACAGCCTGCTGATGAGCTGTCGCGCCTTGGGGCGAGGTGTGGAAACAGCTCTCATGAATTTCATCAAACAGCAGTTCATTGAACACGAAGGACTGGCTGTGCTAAGCGCCGAATTCATCCCGACCGCAAAAAACAAGCCGGCGGCAAACTATTTCACAGGCCAAGGGTTTCGACCGGTCTCCAACGGTGCTGGCCTGTTCTACGCACTCCACAAGAATGAAGTTGAAATCAAACCCTGTAACTGGATAAAAGCAAAAGGAGAATCGTTATGGAAATTACAGAAAGAGTACGGTTGATCCTCAGCGAGGTACTTGAAATCGATGCAGACAAGACCAATGCGGAATCACATCAGTCCGATATCGCGGAATGGGACTCTCTGGCCCAGCTTCGCCTGGTGACGGCCCTGGAAGAGGAGTTCGGCGTCAAGCCGACCATGCGCGAAATCGCCGAGCTCACTTCCATTCCGGCCATTACACGCTATCTCAATACTTCAGGCACGCATTAAGGTGAGTCGCCATGAAAATCAGCACCGGCATACGCCGTTTCATTGTTCCGAATGCGCTGATCACGCTGTATTACCTGTTCGGCTGCCGGGCCTTTATCAGCCCGCGCGCCGAAGTCGAGATCAGCCCGCTACTCAGAATCGGCCGTAAAAGCACCGTGAGTTCGTTTGCCAAGATCAAGGCCAGCGAAGGCCCGGTCAGTATCGGCGCACGCACCGACATTGGTGTCGGCTGCTTTATCGGCGGCCACCAGCCCGGTATCGAGATCGGAGACGACTGCCTCATCAGCCCGAACGTTTCCATCATCGGCGTGAATTACCGCCACCAACGGCTGGATATGACATTCCGCGAACAGGGAGCGGAATCCAAAGGCCCCATCCGGATAGGCAATAACGTCTGGATCGGCGTGGGCTCGGTGATTATGGACAATGCCGAAATCGGCGATGGTGTGATCGTCACGCCCAACTCGGTCGTGTCGGGCCGCATTCCGGCCAATGCCATCGTTCAGGGCAATCCTGCCAAGACTGTCTTTATCCGGCGCTAACGACGGCTAAACAGCAGCGGATACAAGCAGTGCGCGCACCCGCGCCAGATCTTCCTCGGTATCGACGCCGGTGGCCGGTGCATGCGCCGTTTTCGCGACACTGATGCGGTAGCCGTGCCACATTGCGCGCAACTGCTCCAGGGATTCCAGTTGCTCGACCGGGGAAACGGCCAACTGGGCATAGGCATGCAAGAAGCTGGCCTTGTAGGCGTATATCCCGATGTGCCGATAGGCTTGCATCCCGGTTGGCAACGCACCTTCCCGGCTTCCGTCGGAAAACGCGTCGCGCGCATAGGGGATCGGCGCACGGCTGAAATACATTGCATAACCAGCTTGGTCCGAGACTACCTTGACCACATTGGGATTGAACATGGATACGCGGTCGTGGATGGGATGACAGGCCGTCGCGATGGCCGCTTC
Organism: Methylophilaceae bacterium; assembly: GCA_035460165.1. Lineage (GTDB taxonomy): Bacteria > Pseudomonadota > Gammaproteobacteria > Burkholderiales > Methylophilaceae > MM2. Next base: position 13,513 of record DATHWW010000014.1, read on the forward strand.
CGGATGCTCCGCAAGATTCTGCGCCACTTCCCGGATCAGTGCCGGGTCGATCAAGGGTTCGTCGCCCTGCACATTGACCACGATGGTGTTGTCCGCCCAGCCCTGAATTCCGGCCACTTCCGCAATGCGGTCCGTGCCGGAAACATGATCCTCGCGCGTCATTACCGCCCGATAGCCCTGTGCGGTGACGGCCTCCAGGATGGCGGCATGGTCGGTTGCCACCACGACTTCTTCCGCTCCGCTGGCGAGCGCTTGCTCCGCCACCCGAACAATCATCGGCTTGCCGGCGAGATCGAGCAACGGCTTGCCGGGCAAGCGGGTGCTCGCATGACGAGCGGGAATCACTACCTTGAAGCTCAAGATCAGACCTCTTCTTCCGCCGGCAATGCGCGGGCTTCGTCTTCCAGCATCACGGGGATGCCGTCCTTGATGGGGTAAGCCAGCCGGCATGGCTTGCAGACCAGTTCACCCACGGTCTTTTTGTAAACCAGCGGTCCCTTGCAGACGGGACAAACCAGGATTTCCAGTAATTTTGCGTCCATATCATTTCCTCAGTTTCTTCAGCACACGCTCGACGAGCGCACGATCCAGCTTCGCGTCAACCGCCAGATACCACCAGTCCGGTTCGGCGAACGCACGGCATTTCACTGCGTCCTTTTCGGTCATCAGTATCGCGTCCACGCTACCGGTTGGCAAATCCTCAGGCGTATAGGCGTGATGATCCGGAAACGGCTTTTCCGCGAATTGCAGCCCCATGGTTTCTAATTGCGAAAAAAAGCGCCCGGGATTGCCGATTCCGGCAATCGCCAGCAGGCGCTTGCCGACAAACGCTGAGGCCGGTGCGGACTTCACGGCATCCTTGAGATTGCGAAAATCCGCCGGCTGCAATTGCATTTCAATGTAGCCTTCGCCCAATGCCGCGCCATTGCTCACTACCGCGTCGACGTTGGCCAGCCGCCGGATCGATTCGCGCAAAGGGCCTGCCGGAAGCAATCGGCCGTTTCCAAAACGGCGCTGGCCGTCGATTACGACAATTTCCGCATCGCGTGCAAGCCGGTAATGCTGCAATCCGTCGTCGCTGATGATCAGGTCGCATGCGGGATGCGCTTGTAGCAACGCCATGCCGGTCGCCGCACGGTCTCGTCCGACCCAGACGGGCGCTGCGGTCCGGCCGGCGATCATGACCGGCTCATCCCCGGCAATCGCCGGATCGGAGTTGCCGGTCACCGCCCTCGGACCATCATTCTTTCCACCGTACCCCCGGCTGACAATGCCGGGCTCGAAGCCCGCTTGTGTCAACTGCTCGGCCAGCCAGATGACCAGGGGCGTCTTGCCCGTTCCGCCGACAGTGATATTGCCGACGACGATCACGGGCACAGGCAAACGTACGGTGTGGAATATGCCCAGCCGGTAGGCAAGGCGGCGGAATGAGGAAAGCAGCAGGAACAGCCACGACAACGGCACCAATATGAGATGCCAGACACTTGATTTGTACCACTGTCGCTGCAGCCACTCGGACATGGCTGGCGACCTAGTGGAACTGCTTGCGATAAAGCTTGGTGTAATGCCCGTTCGCAGCCAGCAGCTCGGCATGCGTTCCGCTCTCGACGATTTCACCCTGCTCCATCACCAGAATGCGGTCGGCATTCTCGATAGTCGATAGACGGTGCGCAATTACAATCGAGGTACGATTGCGCATGAGCCCGTCCAAAGCCTGCTGCACATGCTGCTCGGATTCGGTATCGAGCGCGGAAGTGGCTTCGTCCAGCAACAGGATAGGCGCATTCTTGAGGATCGCACGCGCAATCGCCAAGCGCTGACGCTGCCCGCCGGACAGCCGCACGCCGCGATCGCCGATTTCGCTATACAACCCGTTAGGCAGGTTCTGGATAAACTCCCAGGCGTAAGCGGCCTTGGCTGCGTCGATCACTTGCTCTTCGGGCGTATTGCGCAAATCGCCATAAGCAATATTGTTGAACACCGTATCGTTGAACAGGATCACGTCCTGACTGACCAGTGCGAACTGCTGGCGCAGGTTCTTGAGCGTCAGCGATCGCACATCGACGCCATCCAGCAGAATCAAACCCTGCTGCAACTCGTAAAAACGCGGCAACAGATTCACTAAAGTCGTCTTGCCTCCGCCGGAACGACCGACCAGCGCAACTTTTTCGCCGGGCTTCACGGTCAGGCTAAGGTTATTGAGTGCGTTGCGCTTGGCGCTCTCGTAGCGCAGGGTCACACTGCGGAATTCGATCTCGCCCTTGGCTCTCCCGATCTCGTTGGTACCCTCATCCACCTCACCGTGGGAATCCATCAAGGCAAACATGCTTTGCGCAGCGGCGATCCCCATCTGCAAGTCCTCGTTCATGCTGGTGAGGCTCTTGATCGGGGCGATCAGCATCAGCAACGCGCCAAGGAAAGCGGCGAACTCGCCTGCGGTGAACCGCCCCGTGGCGTAATAAACAACCATCCCCAGCGCGATAGCCGCCAGCAATTCGATAACAAAACTATTCAACAGGCCGCGACGAATAAACTTCAGGTGCGTGGATCGATTATTGGCTACCGCTTGCGCGAAACGCCGCCACTCGTAATCTTCACCACCGAAGATCTTGACCATGCGCTGCCCGGAAATCGCTTCTTCGGATACCTTGGTAATTTCGCCCATGGTCTCCTGAACCTGCTTGCCTGCGGAACGAATCTTCGGCGTCATCTTCCTCAGATAAAGCGCCATGAATGGAATCGTGATTGCAAATACCAGCGTCAGACGCCAGTCCAGATAGAGCATATAGCCGATCATGCCGGCAATGGTCAGGGTATCGCGTACCGCACTGATGACGACATTGGTCGATGCCTTGGCCACGCCTTCGGTATCGTAAGTCAGCTTGGAAGTGATAACTCCGGCGGAATTCGCATCGTAATAGGAGATAGGCAATGCCATCAGGCTCTTGAACGCATCCAGCCGCAGGTTTTCCACGACACGTCGGGCGACCCAACGCATGGACAGCGTCGAAACAAACCCGGCTATCGCACGAACGGCCAGCATGCCGAACAGGATCAACGGCAGCCAGGTCAGCTTGCTTTGATCCTTGTTGACGAAGCCTTCATCCGTGACCTGCTTGATTGCAGCAAGAAAACCGGTATTGGTAGCAGAGAGTACAACCAGCGCGAGCACACTGATGCCAAACACTGCCTTGTAGCGCCATGCATATTTGAAAAGACGCTTGTAAATTGCGGTGGCATTGGCAGAAACGGGAGGAATCGCCTTCTTAGGCGTGGATTTCGACATGCTGTCCCTGTAAGAGATGAAAGGTCATGAATCCGGTCAGGAACCGGATTTGACCTGCGTGGCGAAAGTAATGTGCGTGTAACCCGCCTGGCGCGAAGCCTCCATCACGTTCACCACGGACTGATGTGTGCTTGTCGCATCGGCATTGATGACGATGGTCGGTTCCTTGCCGGCGCCTGCCGCCTTGCGCAGCGCTCCGGCAATCGCTTCTACGGAACGATCGGCCAGCTCGACCTCATTGACCGTATACCGTCCGGCCGCATCGACACCTACCGAAATCATCGCAGGCTTTTCTTCCGGTGTTGCGGCTTCGGCGGTGGGCAAATTGATCTGCAACTCATTGATACGCGAGAAGGTCGCGCTCACCACCAGGAAAATGATGATGACGAGCAGCACGTCGATGAGTGGAACCAGATTCATCTCCAGTTCCTCGTGCTTTCTGCCGCGCTGGAAATTCATGTTACTTGCGCTCGCCCTGGATGATTTCGACCAGCTTGATCGCTTCCTGCTCCATCTCGACGATCAGGCTGTCCACCTTGGCGCGGAAATGACGATAAAAAATCATGCTGGGAACCGCGACGATGATGCCCATCGCGGTGTTGTACAGCGCCACGGAAATGCCGCGGGCGAATTGCGCGACGTCATGGCCGGTCGCGGTAAAGGCACCGAACAGCTCCACCATCCCAATCACGGTACCAAGCAGCCCGAGCAGCGGGCTCACGGCAGCAATGGTGCCCAGCGTGGTCAGGTAGCGCTCCAGCTTGTGCGTCACCGCGCGGCCGGATTCTTCAATGGATTCTTTCATGACTTCGCGCGAGGTGCCGATGTTGCAGATCGCGCTGGCGAAGATTTCGCCCAGGGGGGAATGCTGCTCAAGCCGATCGCAGGTTTCCTTGGTCACACCGCCCTGCTTCAGCCACTGCCGTACTTCCGGCAACAACATCTTGGGGGCGATCATCTCGGAACGCAGTACCCAGAAGCGCTCGGCGATGATGGCCAAAGAAACGATCGAGGCGAAAATCAGCGGCCAAATCGGCCAGCCGGCCGCCTGAATAATACTCCACACGATGGCTTTCCTTGTTCTTGAAAATTCGCGCTACTTTATCCTGCGCCACTGTTTTCAGCAAGCCCGGCACCGTGCTCGTGCCAGTAGTGCGGCGCGGTCCGACGCCATGTTTCGGCCGTCACGCCGCCGGGAGCGAAGCCAAAAAGGATGGCGCCGTCACGGTCGCTGCGGTAAATCGTACTGCCAATTTCACGATAGCGTTCGAGCACCTCCTTCTTGGGGTGCCCAAAGCGATTGCGATAGCCTGCGGTCATGACCGCGACTTGGGGAGCGACCTGCCGCACGAATTCACGCGTGGAAGAAGTCTTGCTCCCGTGATGGGGCACCACCAGCACATCGGCTTCGAGCGAGCTGCCAGCGCGCTCAAGCAATTCCACTTCCGCAACTCGCTCGATATCCCCTGCGATCAACAGGCTTCCGTGTGGGGTAACGACCTTGAGCACGCAGCTGCGATCGTTATCCTTGAGCTTTTCGATAGCATAACTTCGATACGTCGGATGCAGCATTTCGAATCGCACGCCATCCCATGTCCAGGACTGGCCGGCAAAACAAGGGACATCGCGCCCGGCCATGCCTTGAAGCGGATGGCCCACCGGCAATGGCGACCCCATCCAGCCCACAGGCAAATCTTGCAGGACAGAAGCCGCACCGCCGGTGTGATCGTTATCGTCATGCGATATCAGCATGCCATCCAGACGACCGACTCCCTGTCCACGCAGATAGGGGATGACTATACGGTTACCGCTGTCGGCATCTTTGGAGTAGCGGGGGCCGGCATCGTATAAAAGGGTATGGTTCGCCGTCTGCAGCACCACGGACAAGCCTTGCCCGACATCCAGCACGGCTACATGCAATGTTTCCGGCTGCGGCGCTGGCGGCAACAACAGGAACATCGGAGCCAGCCCGGCCCCGCCCAGCCAGCGCATGGGAAAACCGCGCGGCAGCAGCATCCACGCAATACCGACGATGCTTACGACTATGGTCCATGCCGGCGGGGCATGCTGCTGCCAGACGGCCACGGGCAGTTCGGCCCCCATTTGCAACAGGCGCATGCACCAGCCCATGACGGCATGCGCCGCCAGCAATATCGCGTCGATGGGAATAACAGCGCCCAGCAAGGTAAGCGGCGTCACCACCAGGCTGATCAGCGGAATGGCGAATGCATTCGCCACTGGAGAAATAATGGAAACCTGCTGGAACAGCGCCAGCAGCATGGGCGTCAGCCCCAGGGCAATCACCCACTGCGCCCGCACCGACTCCTTCAGCCAACCCGGTCGGGCGAGACGATGGATTCCGGCATAAGCCAGTAAGGTCACCGCGCCGAAAGACAGCCAGAAGCCCGGCGCCAGTACCGCCCACGGATCGAGCACCACCACGAGCAGCAGTGCCCAGCACAGCACCAGCGACATGGAAGCCGTACGGCCGGACCACAAGGCCGCCGCCAGTACGGCCAGCATGTAAAAGGTTCGCTGCGTCGGCACGGCGAATCCGGCCAGCAGGGCGTAAGCGCCCGCTACCATCAGTCCGGCCACGGCGGCGGCCTTGCGCGCCGGCAAACGTAGCGCCAGCCGCTCCACGCGCCGCCACAAGGCGAACACCAGTGCAAACCCCAGGCTTGCGACCATGGTCACGTGCAGCCCTGAAATCGACATCAAATGGATCACACCGGTCCGGCGGAAAGTTTCCCAATCGCTGTCGCTGATAGCGTCGTCATCGCCGATGGCCAACGCGCGCAGCACTCCGGAATACGGAGCATCGCCGAGCACCGACTGAAAACGTTCGCGCACGGCCTCGCGAACGCGCTCGACCATATAGGACGGCCGATATACCAAAGGGGTCAACCTGGCATTGTCGGTATTCTTGCGGATATAGCCGGTGGCGCGGATGTTGCGTTCCAGCGCCCATACCTCAAAATCGAAACCGTGGGGATTGTAGGTGCCGTGTGGGCGTTTCAACCTGACGGTGAGCCGCCAACGTTCGCCCGGGCGGAACTCGCTTTTGGCATTTGCAGCCGCGGTTTCGCGATAGCCGGCGGAATAACGGGCGATGGAGATCCGCTGCGGCACCATCGCATTGTCCGTTTCGACGCGTTCGACATCGAACAGAAAGCGTTCACCGCGCTCCTGCAACTGCGGCAAGGAAGCAACCACGCCTACCAGCTGAATATCCTTGCTTTCCCACTCTACCGGCAAGGCATCGGCCAACCGCAGATGCGCCATGCCGCTCGACCACAAAAAACCGGCAAGCAGGGAAACTGAAACGATGGAAGCAGGGAAAAGCGGCGAATGCTGACGCAACAAAAAAGGCAGCCCGATCAGGACAAGCGCCCCGAACCAGGCCAGCGACGGCAGCGTCGCCTGTTGTTGCAGCAGCCACACCCCGAACACGAACGCGAGTATGGCGCTGCGCATTTATTACTGACCGTTATCAGTCAAGCAGCAGACGGCCGTCTTCCAGCCGCAGCACGCGCCCCAGCCGGTTGGCCAGCTCCATATCATGCGTGACAACTACCAGGCTGGTGCCCAGATCGCGATTCAGGTCCAGCATCAGGTCGAACACGCTGTGGGCGGTGTGGCGATCCAGATTGCCGGTCGGTTCGTCGGCCAGCACGCATTGCGGGTTGGTCACCAATGCACGCGCCACCGCCGCCCGCTGGCGCTCGCCGCCGGAAAGCTCGCCCGGCATATGCTGCGTGCGTTTCCCCAAGCCGACTTTTTCGAGTATCGCTTCCGCCTGCGCCAATGCTTCAGGACGCGCCATCCGGCGTATCATCAGCGGCATCGCGACGTTTTCCAACGCGGTGAACTCCGGCAACAAATGATGGAACTGATAGATGAACCCGAGCGACCGGTTGCGCAATTCGCCGCGCCGGGCTTCGCTCAGGCTCGCCAGGGGATTACCGAGAATATCGACCTCGCCCTGCGACGGCGCATCCAGCCCGCCCAACAAATGCAGCAAGGTGCTTTTGCCCGAACCGGAAGCGCCGACGATGGCAACCTGCTCGCCTTTCGCAATGGATAAATCGATGCCGTTCAACACGGCAACTTCAAGTCCGGTATAGGTTTTGTGCAGATCACGGCACGCGACCACAGCGGCATTATTCATAGCGCAGCGCCTCCGCCGGATTGGTTTTTGCCGCACGCCAGCTGGGGTAGAGCGTCGCCAGCAGGCTCAGCACCAGCGACATCGAAGTAATCATCGTGACGTCGCTCCATTGCAGTTCAGAAGGCAGGTCGCTGATGTAATACACGTCCTTGGCGAGAAACTGGATGCCTAATATATGTTCGATGAACGGCACCACGGTTTCGATATTCAGCGCCAATAGCACGCCGCCTGCTACACCCATCAAGGTACCGATCACGCCGATCAGCGCCCCTTGCACGATAAAGATACGCATGATGCTGCGCGGATTCGCCCCCAGCGTGCGCAGGATCGCGATATCGGCACGCTTGTCCGTCACCGCCATCACCAGCGTCGACACGATATTGAACGCCGCCACCGCGACGATCAGCGCCAGAATCACGAACATCACGCGCTTTTCCATCTGCACCGCACGGAAGAAGTTCGCGTGTTGCTCCGTCCAGTCGCTGATGTAATACGCACCTTGCGGGCCGAGTTTCAGCCCAAGCTCGCGCGACACTTGCGGCGCACGGTACAGATCGTCGAGCTTCAAGCGCAAGCCGGAAACCTTGTCACCCATACGATACAGCGTCGCGGCATCCTGTAAATGTATCAGTGCCAGCGCCGAATCGTATTCGTACATACCCACCTGGAAGATGCCCACCACGCGGAACTGCTTCAGGCGCGGCACCATACCGGTCGGCGTAAACTGCCCCTGCGGCGCCATCACGACCACTTTGTCGCCGATACCGACGCCCAGCGCCAACGCCAGATCGGCACCGAGCACTATGCCGAAACCGCCGGGCTTCAAGGCATCGAAACGGCCCGCACGAATATGCTGGCCGATCTCGGCGACCTTGTCCTCCTGCTCCGGCAACACGCCGCGCACGATGGTGCCCTGCACCGCCTGCCCGAATGACAGCATGCCTTGCGCCATGATGTAAGGCGCGCTGGCTTGCACCTCCGGCTGGCCGCGCACGAATTCCGCCACGCCTTGCCAATCGCTCAGCGCATTGTTCGCTCCGCTGATCTGCAAATGCGACGCCACGCCCAGTATCCGGGAACGCAACTCGTGCTGGAAACCGTTCATCACCGACAACACCACGATCAGCGCCGCAACGCCGAGCGCGATGCCCACCATGCTGGTCATCGAGATGAACGAAATGAAATGATTGCGGCGCTTGGCGCGGGTATAGCGCAGGCCGATGAAGAGTTCGAAAGGCAAAGACATGGGGAGGAATTCTAGCAGGGTTGGCAGTTCAATCTGCTAAAATTGCGCCCATGTTTACTGGAATCATACAGGCCGTCGGCCAAATCGAAGACATCACACCCATGAGCGAGGATGCGCGTCTGGACATCGCCGCGGGCGATCTCGACATGGGTGATGTCGCTTTGGGCGACAGCATCGCGGTCAACGGAGTCTGCCTGACGGTGGTGAGTTTCGACAACAGCTCTTTTCAGGTGCACGTTTCCAAGGAAACCCTATCGTGCACGGTTGGGCTGGACACGAAAAAACCGGTCAACCTGGAAAAGGCGATGCGCCTGGCCGACCGGCTCGGCGGCCATTTGGTGAGCGGGCATGTGGATGGCGTGGGGCAGGTGGTCAAGTTCGACCACCTTGGTGACTGCATGTTGCTCGCGATACGTGCTCCGCATGCAATCTCGCGCTATATCGCGGCCAAGGGCTCGATTGCCGTCGATGGCGTGAGCCTGACGGTGAACAGCATCGAGGTCGACACCTTCAGCATCAACCTGATTCCGCATACTCTCGAAGTCACAACGCTCAAACAGCTGGGCGTCGGTAGCCGCGTGAATCTGGAAATCGATCTCATCGCCCGTTATGTCGAGCGCATGGCGCAATGGAACAACGAACCCGAACTCGCATGATCAGCCCCATTCAAGAAATCATCGAAGAAATTCGCAACGGCCGCATGGTCGTCCTGGTAGATGAAGAAGACCGCGAAAACGAAGGCGACCTGGTGCTGGCGGCGCAATTCGTGACGCCGGAGCACATCAACTTCATGGCGAAGCACGGGCGCGGACTGATTTGCCTGACGCTGACCGAAGAGCGCTGCCATCAGCTCAACCTGCCGCTGATGGTGCGTGAAAACGCTTCCGGACTGGGCACCAATTTCACGATTTCCATCGAAGCCGCGACCGGGGTGACGACCGGCATCTCCGCCGCCGACCGCGCGCGCACCATCCAGGCGGCGGTGGCAAAGAATGCCCAGCCGGAAGATATCGTCAGCCCGGGACACATCTTCCCGCTGATGGCGCAAAATGGCGGCGTCCTCGCGCGCGCAGGACATACCGAAGCCGGCTGCGACTTGGCTGCGCTGGCCGGGCTGACGCCGACCGGAGTCATCTGCGAAATCCTCAAGGATGACGGCAGCATGGCGCGTCTGCCGGATCTGATCGAATTCGCCCAGGAACACAATCTCAAGATCGGCACTATCGCCGACTTGATCCACTATCGCAGCCAGAACGAACGCCTGATTGAACGTGCGGCGGAGCGGATGGTGCAGACAGCCTATGGCGCGATGCGCCTGATCGCCTACTCCGACAAAACCGCAAACGAAACGCATCTGGCGCTAGTCAAAGGAGAACCGGATGCAGAAAAAGAAGTGTTGGTGCGGGTGCATGAGCCGCTTTCGATCTTCGATCTGCTCGACAACAGCAGCCGCAGCCACTCCTGGAATCTGCTCGATGCAATGCAGGCGATCCAGCAGGCGGAGTGCGGCGTAATGATCCTGCTGCGGCGCAACGAAAATGCCCAGCAACTGGTGGAGCGCATCCAACAGGCGGATGAACCGGTTCGGTCCCGTCAGGACTTGCGCGATTACGGCATCGGATCGCAGATTTTGCTGGATCTCGGCGTCAGAAAAATGAGACTGATGGCCATGCCGCGCAAAATGCCGAGCATGGCAGGCTTCGAACTCGAAGTCGTAGGCTATCTGGAACCCAAGTAAACATGTTTGTGCGATAATCGGATCGTGGAAAACGTCAACCTTACCGGACACTTCCTCATCGCCATGCCCGCCATGGCCGATCCTTATTTTGCCAAATCGGTCACGTATGTCTGCGAACATAACGATCAGGGCGCGATGGGCATCGTCATCAACCGCCCCATCGACATGAATCTCAACGATCTGTTCCAGCAGATCAACCTCGAAGTACAAAACGTACAACTAGGCCAGGAAACCGTTTATTTCGGCGGACCGGTACACATCGACCGCGGCTTCGTGCTGCACCAGCCGATCGGGCACTGGCAATCGTCGCTGGTGGTCAACGGCGATACTGCACTCACTACCTCCAAGGACATCCTAGAAGCCAGCGCCAACGGCGCTGGCCCGGAAAAAATGCTGGTCACGCTAGGTTACGCCGGCTGGGCAGCAGGCCAACTGGAACAGGAAATTGCCCAGAATGCCTGGCTGACCGTGCCCGCAGAAAACACCGTGATTTTCGACTTGCCCAGCGATCAGCGCTTGAATGCTGCAATGAACCTGCTCGGCCTCGACTTTGCCCGTCTTTCCGACGACGCAGGGCACGCCTGATGCACGTGGCCGCCCAAGCCGAACACCCTACCCCCCCCACCCAGGCAATCGGCACCATCCTCGCTTTCGATTTCGGCGAAAAACGCATAGGCGTGGCCGTGGGCGACACCCTGATGCGTCTTGCACACCCATTGCAGACCATTGCCGCCGAAAGCAACGATGTACGCTTCGCCGCCATCGGCCGCCTGATCGCGGAGTGGCAGCCTGCGCAACTGGTCGTCGGCCTGCCGACGCACCTGGACGGAACCGAACACGAATTGACGCTGCTCTGCAAAAAATTCGCACGCCGGCTGGAAGGCCGCTTCCGCCTGCCTGTAGCGCTGGTCGACGAACGCTTGAGCTCGGCGGAGGCCAGTCAGACGCTGAAAGAAGCCGGCATCGGCGGCCGCAAGCAGAAGCCCATGCTGGATCAAGTCGCGGCCCAACTCATTCTGCAACAATATCTGGATAACTATGCAACTGCCTGACGCCGAACGCCTGCTGGCTACGCTGGCGGAAAAAATTCGGCCGCTTCTCGGCGGCCATGTCGCGCTGGTTGGCATCCACAGCGGCGGCGCCTGGATTGCCGAGCGCCTGCAAGCGATGCTGGGCGGCGAGGTGCCGCATGGCACACTCGACATCTCCTTCTACCGCGACGACTTCGAGCAGCGCGGCTTGCATCCGCAGATCAAGCCCTCCCATATTCCCTTCGACGTCGAAGGCTGCCACATCATTCTGATCGATGACGTGCTATATACCGGCCGCACCATACGCGGCGCGATGAACGAGCTGTTCGACTACGGCCGTCCAGCCAAAATCACGCTGGCGGTACTGGTAGACCGCGGCGGTCGCGAAATGCCAGTCGAGGCGCAAATCGTCGGTACCCACTTTGAACTGGCGCCGCAGCAAAGCCTGGAACTGCTGCGCGACGACTCCGGAAAATTTTCTCTCAAGCTGCACGAGAACCTCTGACCATGCCCCAAAACCCGCAACTCAATAAAAACGGCGAGCTGCAGCACCTGTTGTCCATCGAAGGTTTGTCCAAGGACATCCTGCGGCACATCCTGGATACCGCCGAATCCTTTACCGGCGTTTCCGAGCGCGAGGTCAAGAAAGTCCCGCTGCTACGCGGCAAGACGGTGTGCAACATTTTCTTCGAGAACAGCACGCGCACCCGCACGACGTTCGAAATCGCCGCCAAGCGGCTCTCCGCTGACGTAGTCAGCCTCAACGTCAACAGTTCGTCGCAATCCAAGGGGGAAACGATCCTCGATACGGTGGACAACCTGACCGCGATGCATGCCGACATGTTCGTGGTGCGGCATTCGCAATCCGGCGCAGCCCACTTCATCGCGCGCCACGTAGCCCCGCATATCCATGTAATCAATGCCGGCGACGGCCGCCACGCGCATCCCACGCAGGGCTTGCTGGACGTGTTCACCATCCGTCGCTACAAACCGGACATGCACAACCTGCGCATCGCAATAGTCGGCGACTTGCTGCATTCGCGCGTGGCGCGCTCGGAAATTCATGCGCTAACGACGCTGGGGGTGCCGGAAGTGCGCGTGATCGCGCCCAAGACGCTGCTGCCGGAATGCGTGGATCGCATGGGCGTGCAGGTCTACCACGACATGCGGGAGGGACTGAAGGACGTGGACGTGGTGATGATGCTGCGCCTGCAGAACGAGCGCATGAGCGGCGCGCTGCTCTCCTCGGCGCAGGAATATTTCAAGTGCTACGGCCTGACACAGGAAAAATTGGCACTGGCAAAATCCGACGCCATCGTGATGCACCCGGGGCCGATGAACCGCGGCGTTGAAATCGATTCCGCAGTCGCCGATGGCGCGCAATCCGTGATCCTACCTCAAGTTACCTACGGCATCGCAGTTCGCATGGCCGTGATGAGCATTCTTGCCGGAAACACCGAATGAAAATCCATATCAAGAACGGTCGTTTGATCGACCCCAAAAACAATATCGATGCGGTGCAGGATGTGTTCATCGCTGCGGGCAAAGTCGTCGCCATCGGCAGCGCGCCCGTCGACTTTCATGCCAACCAGACGCTGGACGCTAGCGGCCAAATCGTCTGCCCCGGGCTGGTCGATCTCTCCGCACGCTTGCGCGAACCCGGCTTCGAATACAAAGCCACGCTGGAAAGCGAACTACGTGCGGCTGCAGCAGGCGGCATCACCAGCCTGGCGTGCCCGCCGGATACCGACCCGGTGCTGGACGAACCGGGGTTGGTCGAAATGCTCAAGCACCGCGCCAAACTGCTCAATCTGGCGCACGTCTATCCGCTGGGCGCATTGACGCGGCAATTGGAAGGCAAGAACCTGACCGAAATGTGCGAGCTGACCGAAGCCGGGTGCGTCGGCTTCTCGCATGTCACGGCACCGTTGATCGACACGCAGGTGATGCGTCGGGCAATGCAATACGCGAGCACATTCGGCTTTACCGTCTGGTTACATCCCGAAGACTCTTACCTCGCCCGCAATGGCGTGGCGCACGACGGCGAAGTCGCCGCGCGGCTGGGCCTGACCGGCATTCCGCCCAGTGCCGAAACCATTGCGCTGGCAACGATTCTGACGCTGGCACAGGAGACAGGCGCGCGCGTTCACTTGTGCCGGATATCCTCGCGCGACGGCCTGGAAATGCTGCGCAAGGCCAGGCAGCAAGGACTGCCGGTCAGCTGCGACATCGCGGCCAATCATCTGCACCTTACCGAACATGACATCGGCTTCTTCGATCCGCAATGCCACCTCAAACCGCCGCTGCGCTCGCAACGCGACCGCGATGCCTTGCGCCAAGGCTTGGCCGATGGCACGATCAACGCCATTTGCTCCGACCACACGCCGGTGGATGACGACGCCAAGCTGGCGCCTTTTGCCGAAAGCGAACCGGGCGCGACCGGGCTGGAACTGCTTCTGCCGTTGACGCTCAAATGGGCGCAGGAAACCGGCATGCCGTTGCTAACAGCGCTGTCGCGTATCACCAGCGAACCCGCCGCGCTGCTCGGCATCGATGCCGGGCATCTGGGCGAAGGCGCATGTGCAGACGTTTGCGTATTCGATGCGGAGGAATACTGGAAAGTGGAACGCCAATCGCTGCTGAGCCAAGGCAAAAATACGCCATTCCTGGGCCTGGAACTGGCCGGCAAGGTGCGCGCCACCATCGTCGCGGGACATCTGGTGCATCAAGCCTGATACTTTGGGAAATAACAGGCGCTGGCTAGATAAGACTTCCCGGATGATCCAGCGGCGCCAGCCCTTGTTCAAGATTCAATAGCCCGAGCAGCTTGCGCGCATCGAAGGGTGCCTTCACTTTGATATCGTTATCAAAGTAGCAGTAAACATCGCGCGCTTTCCTTTGCGGCGGGTCACGGTCCACGATCAGATGCGCATCCTCTGGCTGTCGCCCCTCGCTCCAGGCTTTTATCCTGGCAGCCCAATTCTTCAGAGCGCTCTCCGTATAACCGCTCGCATATAACTCCTCCGCTCCATGCAGTCTCAGATACACGAAATCGGCGGTCACATCCTCGCGATACGGCCATTTCCCCGCCGTATCGGCAATCACAAGCGCGACCTTGTATTGTCGCAGCAGGTCGACAAACGCCTTCTCGACGAAGCTTTGGTTGCGGATTTCGACGGCATGCTGAAAAGGCCGTTGCTTGTCGATTTCAAGATAGGCGCGCTCTAGCGGGCCTTCATGATGTCGCCGCGCGAACTCTGCCGCCGCCTCGGTATCGTGCGGCAAGAGTTTGAGAAAGTTTTCAAAACTTTCCGGATTGAAGCGGAAACTGGGGGGAAATTGCCAAAGGATAGGCCCCAGCTTTTCTTTCAAATGAAACAGGCCGGATGCGAAAAAATTGGCGATGGCCGTTTCGGCCTGATTGAGCCGCAGGATGTGCGTCACATAGCGGTTCGCCTTGACGCTGAAAACGAACCCCTCTGGGGTTGCGTCATACCAGCGCATGTAGCTCGCGGGCCGTTGCAGGCCATAGAACGAACCATTGATTTCGATGGTCGGCAGCGCGCGGGATGCGAATTCCAATTCGCGCTTCTGAGTTAAATCGGGCGGGTAGAACACCTTGCGCCACGGGGGATAGCGCCAGCCTGAAATGCCAATGCGAATCTTGCCGGGCATAAGCGGAGCTCCTGATGGTAAGTACGGCAGGCAGGAGCGCAGACTAGCATTCGCGCTCCCGATCCAATACGACAGGGCTCCGGTAGGCGAAGTTCGGCTATACGATACCGAGATGATCCAGACCGGCGGAAAGGTCCTTGTCTTTCGATTCCTTGCCTTCCAGCTTGATCTTGAGCCGGATATCGTTCACCGAGTCGGCATTGCGCAAGGCATCCTCGTAGGTAATCATGTCCGCCTCGTGCAAATCAAACAGCGCCTGGTCGAAAGTCTGCATGCCCAACTCGCGCGACTTGGCCATGATCTCCTTGATTTCGTGCACCTCGCCCTTGAAGATCAGGTCGGAAATAAGCGGCGAATTGAGCATTACTTCTACTGCCGGCACACGTCCTTTGCTTTCCTTCTTGGGGATCAGGCGTTGCGAAACAAATGCCTTGGCATTCAGCGAGAGATCCATCAGCAATTGCTGCCGGCGCTCTTCTGGGAAGAAGTTGATGATGCGGTCCAGCGCCTGGTTGGTGCTGTTGGCGTGCAAAGTCGCGAGGCACAAGTGGCCGGTTTCGGCAAAGGCAATCGCGTAGTCCATGGTTTCGCGATCGCGGATTTCACCGATCAGGATCACGTCCGGGGCTTGACGCAGCGTGTTCTTCAACGCTGCGAACCAGTTTTCGGTATCCACGCCGACTTCACGCTGGGTCACGATGCAGTTCCTGTGATCGTGCACGAACTCGATTGGGTCTTCGATGGTAATAATGTGTCCGTAACTGTTTTCATTGCGATAACCTACCATCGCCGCCAGCGAAGTCGACTTACCGGAGCCAGTGGCGCCGACAAAAATCACCAGCCCGCGCTTGGTCATCGCAATTTCCTTCAGCACGTCCGGCAACCCAAGCTCCTCAAGCTTGGGGATCTTGGTGGTAATCGTTCGGAACACCAGTCCAACCGCGCCGCGCTGGATGAACGCATTCACCCGGAAACGCGCCACGTTAGGCAAACCAATCGCGAAATTGCATTCCTTGGTGGCGTCGAATTCCGCCGCCTGCTTGTCGTTCATGATGGAACGCGCAATTTCCTTGCACTGCTGATTAGTCAGTGTCTGGTTCGTGACCGGAGTCACCTTGCCGTCAACCTTGAGTGCCGGCGGAAAACCGTTGGTGATGAATAGGTCGGAGGCATTCTTCGCCAGCATCATGCGCAACAAATCAAATACGAATTTTTCTGCCTGGCCTTGATCCATGATTTATTTCTCCAATTTTTGATAGCGCTCTGGATAACTCAGATATCGCTGCCGGCCTTATACGAACGCATCCTTGTTGGTCGCCTTGCTCTTGGCCTCGTCCCCCGCCACCAAGTTGCGCCGCACCAAGTCCGTCAGGTTTTGATCCAGCGTCTGCATACCGAGCGCCTGACCGGTCTGAATGGCCGAATACATCTGAGCCACCTTGTTCTCGCGGATCAGGTTACGAATCGCCGGCGTGCCGATCATGATCTCGTGCGCCGCGACACGGCCGTTGCCGTCCTTGGTCTTGAGCAGCGTCTGCGAAATAACGGCGCGCAGCGATTCGGAGAGCATGGAACGCACCATGTCCTTCTCGGCAGCGGGGAACACGTCCACGATACGGTCGACGGTTTTCGCGGCGGAGCTGGTGTGCAGCGTGCCGAACACCAAGTGACCGGTTTCGGCGGCGGTCAGCGCCAGGCGGATGGTTTCCAGATCGCGCATTTCGCCCACCAGGATCACGTCTGGATCTTCGCGCAACGCGGAACGCAACGCATTGGCGAACGACAGCGTGTGCGGCCCGACTTCGCGCTGATTGATCAGGCAGCGCTTGGACTGGTGCACGAACTCGATGGGATCTTCCACCGTAAGAATGTGGGCGTATTCGTTTTCATTGATGAAATCGACCATCGCCGCCAGCGTCGTCGATTTGCCGGAGCCGGTTGGGCCGGTAACTAGGACGATACCGCGAGGATACTGCGCGATGTCCTTGAAAATCGGCGGCGCAGCCAGCTGTTCCAGCGTCAACACCTTGGATGGAATCGTCCGGAAGACCGCAGCGGCGCCGCGGTTCTGGTTGAACGCATTGACGCGGAAACGCGCCAGGTTGGGGATTTCGAAGGAAAAGTCGCACTCCAGGTTTTCTTCGTAGAACTTGCGCTGGCCGTCGTTCATGATGTCGTACACCATGTCATGCACCTGGCTGTGCTCCATCGACGGCATGTTGATTTTGCGCACGTCGCCGTGGACGCGGATCATCGGCGGCAAACCGGCGGAAAGATGCAGGTCGGAAGCCTTGTTCTTGACCGAAAACGCCAGCAGATCGGAAACGTCCATCGAGATTCCCCTGATATAATTTTTTGAATAATTAGACGAGTGGATTATGACCTCAATCTCGGAACGCTTGCAAGCTGTAAAGTCGCGCCTGCGACAGGCCGAAACCGAGGCCGGACGGGCTCCGGAATCGGTCGCGCTGGTCGCCGTCAGCAAAACGCAGCCGGCAGATGCAATCCGCGCAGCCCATGCCGCCGGACAACGCGCTTTCGGCGAGAATTATCTACAGGAATCGCTGGAAAAAATGGCCGCGCTCGCCGACCTGCCGCTGGAGTGGCATTTCATCGGCCCGATCCAGAGCAACAAGACGCGCCCGATTGCCGAAAACTTCGCGTGGGTGCATGGCGTGGATCGGCTGAAAATCGCCCAGCGACTAAGCGATGGCCGCCCGGCAAATCTGCCGCCGCTCAATATATGTATTGAAGTAAACGTCAGCGGAGAGGAAAGCAAGGGGGGCGTCGAACCGAATGACGTGCAGGCACTCGCCGAGGCCGTTGCGCAACTTCCCGGACTGAAGTTGCGCGGACTCATGACCATCCCCGCGCCGACGAACGACATTGCTTTGCAACGCCAGCAGTTTAGAATGCTGCGGGAGCTCCTGGAATCGCTGAAGCAACGCGGATTGGCGCTGGATACCTTATCGATGGGCATGTCGGAGGATTTCCCGGCGGCCATTGCGGAAGGCGCCACCATCGTACGCATCGGCACGGCCATTTTCGGACCGAGGCTACAACGACAAGAGTCAAGTGACTTGTAATGATGCGCGACTATTCACGCGCATGATCAATTAGGATTGTTAATGAAAATTTCATTCATCGGCGGCGGCAACATGGCCTGCGCACTCATTGGCGGACTGATTGCACAAGGCTGGGAAGCCGGCGACATCGGCGTGGTCGAGCTCGATCCGGCCAAGCGACAACAACTTCAGGCCGACTTCGGCGTCGCGGTCAGCGATCAGTTGCCCAGCGTGGCGATGGCCGACATTGTGGTGCTGGCGGTCAAGCCGCAGCAATTACGCGACATCGCCATCTTTCTCGGCAGCCTGCTGCGCAACCAATTGGTCGTTTCCATCGCCGCCGGCATTCGCAGCGGCGACCTGATCCGCTGGCTGGGCGGTTACGATGCGGTGATACGTGTCATGCCTAACACGCCGGCACAAATTCGGTGCGGCGTTTCCGCGATGTTCGCCTCTCCCGGCGCCAGTGAGGAGCAATGCGGGCAAGCGGAAAACATTCTCGGCGCGGTCGGCAGCACGGTATGGCTGGACGAAGAGGCGCAAATGGATGCCGTCACCGCCGTTTCCGGCAGCGGCCCCGCCTACGTATTCTATTTTATCGAAGCCATGCAGCAGGCCGCGCTGGAGCTGGGTTTGTCATCGCAACAAGCGCGCGATCTCAGTTTGCAAACCTTTCTTGGCGCCAGCCAGCTCGCATCGCAAAGTACGGAAAGCCCCGACGTGCTGCGCGCGCAAGTCACTTCCAAGGGAGGCACCACCGAACGCGCACTGCTCAGCATGGAAACCGCGGGTATAAAAAATGCTATCGTCCAGGCATTGCATGCCGCCGCGGAACGCTCCCGCGAAATGGGCGACCTGCTGGGAAAGGATTAAAGACTGACCATGTTCACACAAGCCATGGAATTCCTGCTGGGCACACTACTCGGCCTACTCACCTTGGCATTTCTGCTGCGTTGTTATTTACAGCTCACCGGAGCGCCTTTCCACAACCCGGTGTCGCAGGCGGTCGTTTCGCTGACCAATTTCGCCGTGCGTCCCGTCCGCCGCATTGTCCCTTCCATTGGCTGGCTGGATACCGCTTCGCTGCTGCTGGCTTTGCTGACGCAACTCGTTTTTCAACTGACGGTACTGTGGCTGCACGACTTCCCGCTGCTGGTTGCGGATCCGCAGGTCTATTTCGCGCTGCTGGGGCTGTCGGTGCTAGGCATCCTCAAACTGACGCTGTACATCATTCTCTATGCCGTCATCCTGCAAGCAGTGCTGAGCTGGCTCAACCCACACACGCCGATCGCGCCGGTGTTGGATAGCCTGACGCGCCCCCTGCTGGGCCCGTTACGCCGCCGCATGCCCTACACTGCCGGGGTCGATCTGACGCCATTGATCGTGTTTATCCTGGTCGAACTGCTGCTGATGTTGCTGGTGGCACCGCTTGAACAGCAATTGATGCAATTGTTCTGATGTCGGCCACTTGGTATCGCTTCAAAGAGGATGGACGGATATTGACGCTCGACCTCTACATCCAGCCGAATGCCAGCCGCACAGAGGTAGCCGGCCTGCACGACGGCGCCTTGAAGATCAAGGTAGCCGCTCCTCCGGCCGATCATCAGGCCAACGATAAGTTATTGGACTTTCTAAGAAAATCATTTAAAGTCAGCAAAAATCAGGTGCAGTTGAAACATGGCGACCATGCACGGCATAAGGTCGTCGAAATTGCCGCTTCCCAGATATTGCCTGACACACTCTGGACACCGTAATGAGCAATACGCTCGAACAACAAATCAGCGATTACCAGCTATGGCGTGAGCAACTGGCCGGCGCCATCAACGATTATCGCGACTGGCTGGACCTCACCGGCGCTTCCGACGGACTGCAGGATCTACGGCTTTACGACATGGCACAGACCGTCAAGAACGACCGGCTGGTGCTGGCCTTCGTCGCCGAATTCGCACGCGGCAAAACCGAAACCATCAATGCGTTGTTCTTCTCGAATTTCAAATCGCGCTTATTGCCCAGCGATCCCGGCCGCACCACGATGTGTCCGACCGAGATTTTCTGGGACGACAACGAAGAGCCCTACATCAAATTGCTGCCGATCGAGACGCGCAAACGCGACGATGGCCTGGTTTATCTGAAGTCGATTCCGGCAGAGTGGAGCAAGCTACGACTGGATACCGCCTCTGCCGAGACGATGAAGGAAGCCCTGCAGGTATTGGTCGCGCAAAAGGAAGTGACACTGGACGAAGCGCGGGCGCTCGGACTCTGGGACGACCAGGACGTCGGCATGGTGAACTCGCTAAAGACCAAGGGCAAGGTCGATGTGCCGGTGTGGCGTCACGCCCTCATCAATTACCCGCACCCGCTGCTGAAGAGCGGCCTGGTGATTCTGGACACGCCCGGACTCAATACGCTCGGCACCGAGCCGGAACTGACCATCAGCATCATCCCGAACGCGCATGCGGTGATTTTCCTGCTGGCGACCGACACCGGCGTCACCAAGTCGGATATGGATATCTGGACCAAGTTCATCCGCGAACGCACAAGCCGCAAACTGGCGGTATTGAACAAGATCGACATCCTCTGGGATGATATGAAAAGCGAAGCCGAAATCAATGCGATGATCCAGTCGCAGGTGGTGGCAACCGCGCGTCAACTGGCGCTGCCCCCGGCCGATGTCTTCGCCATCTCGGCCCAAAAAGCATTGGTGGCACGCGTAAAAGACGATGCCGAATTGCTGAAGCGCAGCGGCATCGAGCGTGTGGAAGACGTGCTTGCGCGTAGCGTGGTGGGAACCAAACACGACATATTGCGCAAAACCATCGTCACGGAAACGGGCAACATGGTCAAAGCCTCGCGCAAGACCATGCAACAACGCTTGGCCGGGGTACGCGCCCAGTATGCCGAATTGGATTCATTGCGCGGGCAAAACCTCGATGTGGTGCAAGACCTGCTGTCCAAGGTCGCCACCGATCGCAAACTATATGAGGAGTCGGTGCGCACCTTCAACGATGCAAACCAGCGCATCATGCAGCAAGGCGAAGCCATCATGCAGCAGCTCAGCTTGACGCAGCTCGACAGGATGCTGGAAAAAAGCCAGAAGAAGATCGGCGATAGCTGGACCACGCACGGCCTCAATCAGGGCATGAAGAGCCTGATCAAGGAAACCGGCGAAATGGCGGAAAAAATCAGCGGCCAGGCACAGGAACTTTCGAACATGGGCGAATCCCTGTACCTGTTATTCCACACCCAGCACGGCTTCGAACAGCTACGTCCGCAGCAGCTCGACATGACGGAATTTCATCAAGGCATGCTGACGCTGCAGGAGCGCGCCGACGAGTTTTGCGCCGACCCCGTGAACGTGATGACCGAGAAGCACTTTCTGGTGCGTAAATTCTTCTACACGCTGGTCGCGGAAGTCCGCAAGGAATTCGAAAAAGCCAAGCGCGATGCCGGCACCTGGCTCAAAGGACTACTGGCGCCGCTCAAGCTGCAAATCTCGGAGCACAAGGCGCAATTGGACCAGCGCACCGAATCGCTGATGAGAATCCACGAGAATCAGGCATCGCTGCGAAAGAACATCGATGAAACTGAAACGCAACTGGCCGAGCTGCAAGCCCAGAGCGCGACGCTGGACCAGATACTGCTGCGGCTGATGAAAGCCGCGCAAAAGTCGGGGGTATCGCCTGCCACCACACCCGCCGCCGAGAACACTACCGCCGGCGGACCGACGCTGGGCGTGGCGCCGCTCACTACCTAAAGATTTGCGGGGCAGGTCAGTCGAATCTACATCAACACAATATCGAACGCTTCCTGCGCGTACTGGCTTTCCACCTGCAATGAAATCGGCTTGCCGATGAAGTCGGACAGCTGTGCCAGGCTCTGCGATTCCTCGTCTAGAAACAGATCGATCACGCTTTCCGAAGCCAGCACACGGTACTCCCGCGCATTGAACTGCCGAGCTTCGCGTACCAACTCCCGCAGAATTTCGTAGCACACCGTCTGCGCCGTTTTGATCTCGCCGCGCCCCTGGCACGCCGGGCAAGGCTCGCACAGGATATGCGCCAGACTTTCGCGGGTGCGCTTGCGGGTCATTTCGACCAGCCCCAGTCCGGAGAAGCCATGTATCGTCGAACGCACGCGATCCCTGGAAACCGCCTTGCGCAACTCCTCCAGCACGGCCTCACGGTGGGCTTCCTCCTCCATATCGATGAAGTCGATGATGATGATGCCGCCCAGGTTACGCAACCGCAGTTGGCGCGCGATGGCCTGCGCCGCCTCCAGATTGGTCTTGAAGATGGTGTCCGCCAGGGTACGGCCGCCGACGAACCCGCCGGTGTTCACATCCACCGTCGTCAACGCTTCCGTCTGGTCAAAAATCAGGTAGCCACCGGATTTCAGCTCGACCTTGCGCGACAAGGCTTTCTCGACTTCCTGTTCCACACTGTTCATGTCGAACAACGGCCGCTCGCCCGAATAGCGCTCGATACGTTCCACCACGCCGGTGGCGTAGCTTTGCGCAAAATCCATCATTTTCTGATGCGTTTCGCGGGAATCCACCAGAATGCGGTCGGTATTTTCATTCACCACATCGCGCAGCACGCGCAGTGGCAGCGTCAGATCCTGATACACCAGCGATCCGCGCGACACCTCGCCGTTGGATGCCTGGATATTGGCCCATACCTTGTGCAGGTACTCCAGGTCGGCCAGCAGTTCATCGTCGCTGGCGGTTTCCGCCAGCGTGCGGATGATGTAACCGCCCACGCGTTTTTCCGGCAGCAAGCGCAACAACCTGTCGCGCAAGGCATCGCGCTCCGCCTCATCCTCGATACGCTGCGACACGCCGATATGCTCCTGCTGCGGCAGATACACGAGAAAGCGCCCGGCAATGCTGATCTGCGTGGTCAAACGCGCGCCCTTGCTGCCGATGGGCTCTTTGATCACCTGCACCATCACCGTCTGGCCTTCGTGCAGCAATTCCTGAATCGGCTTCTCGGCATTGACCTCGTATTCCAGGATATCCGCGATATGCAGGAAGGCCGCGCGCGATAGCCCGATTTCGATGAAGGCCGACTGCATGCCTGGCAATACGCGGCACACCTTGCCTTTGTAGACGTTGCCGACCAATCCGAGCGAACTGGTGCGTTCGATGTGCAGCTCCTGCACCACCCCCTGCTCCATGATGGCGACTCGGGTTTCCTGCGGGGTTACGTTAATCAGTATTTCTTCGCTCACGGCAGGGCAACTCCAAATTGTTTGAGCAATTGCGCGGTTTCATAAATGGGCAGGCCCATCACCCCCGAATAACTGCCTTCGATACGCCGGATGAAGGTTCCGGCCAGACCCTGGATGCCATAACTGCCAGCCTTGTCACGCGGTTCGCCGGAAGCGATGTAGGCGGCGATATCGGCATCGCTTAACGGCGCCAGTTCGACCTGCGTACTGGACAACGCCACCTCGATGCGTCCCTGATCGGCCACCGCAACCGCGGTGTGCACCACATGCCAGCGGTCGGACATGCGCCGCAGCATCGCGGCAGCCTCCGCGTCGTCTTCCGGTTTGCCGAGGATCATGCCGTCGATGCAGACCGTGGTATCTGCGGCGAGCACGGGCAGTGAAGGGAGATTCTGCTCGGCGAGGTGCCGCACGCAAACGGAGGCTTTCTCTTTTGCTAGCCGCATCACGTAATGTTCCGGCGCTTCATCCGGCAGTACGGATTCGTCTACATCGGAAGGCAGGACATCGAAACCGATGCCGATCTGGCCGAGCAGTTCGCCGCGGCGGGGCGAACGAGAAGCCAGATAGATTTTGAATTTCATGGGAAGGCTCAATTTGATGTTATCGCTGCAAGTCGGACTCGACCGCGTCGCGCTCTGATTTACCAACCAGCAACTCGACCAGGGTCAGGGCAAAATCCATCGCCGTGCCCGGCCCTTTCGAGGTAACGATGCGCCCATCGACCACGACGCGATCATTCACAGCGGTATGACTACCGGACAGGGCGTCCAGGACGCCGGGAAAACTGGTAGCCTTCTTGCCTTGCAGCAAGCCGGCGGCATGTAGCGCCATGGGAGCAGCGCAAATCGCAGCGGTATATTTGCCGTCAGCGGCCGCTTTTTGCAGCGCGGCGATGACGCGCTGGTCGTTCTTGAGGTGCTCAGAGCCGGGCATGCCTCCGGGCAGGACGATCATGTCGAACTCGTTTTGAAGCGCATCCTCCAGCGTCGCATCCGGCACCAGCACCGTACCGCGACTGGCGCGCACTGGTCCGGCATCCAGGCCGGCCGTAATGACTTGGATACCGGCGCGGCGTAAAATGTCGATGACCGTCACCGCTTCCAACTCTTCGCATCCTTGCGCAAGCGGAATCAATACCTTCGTCATGGCTTGCCTCCTTGTCGTGGGATGAGGCAAGGATACTAACCCATTCAATAAGGGCCATCAAATGGACGAGTGGAGCCATCTCTTCAAAGTCGGCATCGCCTTGTTTGCCATCGTCAATCCTATCGGCACGGTGCCAATTTTCGTCACTGCGACCGAAGGCTGGTCGGCACCCGACCGCGCCCGCACCGTACGCATCATCGCATTGACGGTTTTCACGGTACTGACCGTGGCAATTTTCATCGGCGACCGCATACTGGAATTTTTCGGCATCAGCATTCCTTCATTTCAGGTTGGCGGCGGCATCCTGCTTCTACTGATGGCGATTTCAATGATGCATGGCAGAGCCATCAGCGACCGCCAAACAACAGAAGAAGCCCAGGCAGCCATCGACCACGAGGCAGTGGCCATCGTTCCGCTTAGCATTCCCTTATTGGCTGGCCCGGGTGCCATCAGCAGCATCATCATTACCGCCGAACAAAGCGAAGGCGCCTGGGGACATTTGGCGCTGGTGATACCGGTACTCGTGGTTGCCGCATCGGTCTGGGCCATCCTGGGCTTGTCAATGGCGATTGCCAACCGCCTGGGCGCAGTCGGCATCATCATCGTTACCCGCCTGATGGGCTTGATCCTCGCTGCAATGGCCATCGAATTCATGACGCAAGGGCTGGGCAGTCTGTTCCCAGGGTGGCGAACCTAGTAGAATTACCTGTTTTTCGCGCGCCCTTAACCTAATGATCTGGAAACCCAACGTCACCGTGGCCGCCGTCATCGAACAGGACGGCAAGTTCCTGCTCGTCGAAGAGGAAACCGCAGAGGGCATACTGTTCAATCAGCCGGCCGGCCATCTTGAAGAAGGCGAGACCTTGCTCGAAGGTGTCGTGCGCGAAGTCCAGGAAGAAACCGCCTATCGTTTCAAGCCGACCGAACTGCTCGGCGTTTATCACTGGAAACACCCGAAAAAAGATATTACCTATATGCGCTTTGCATTCACCGGTGAAATCGAGGGGCACGATCCGCTGCAGGCACTGGACACGGGCATTATCCGCGCCTGCTGGCTAAGTTTGGACGAAGTCCGCGCCGGCAGGAACAAGCACCGCAGTCCGCAGGTGCTGACCTGCATCGAGGATTATCTGGCCGGGCAACGTTTTCCATTATCGGTACTCACCCATCTATGAAGAAAAAAGTCATTGTCGGCATGTCCGGCGGCGTGGACTCCTCCGTCACGGCCCTGCTCCTGAAAGAGCAAGGCTTTGATGTGGTCGGCCTGTTCATGAAGAACTGGGAGGACGACGATACCGACGAATACTGCCCCGCAAAACAGGATCTGATCGATGCGGTAGCCGTGGCAGACCGCCTGGACATCGAGATCGAGGCGGTCAATTTCAGTAAGGAATACAAGGAAAAGGTTTTCAACAGTTTCCTGGAGGAATACCGCGCCGGCCGCACGCCCAACCCGGATATTTTCTGCAACTCCGAGATCAAGTTCCGCGCATTCCTCGACCATGCAATGGGCATGGGCGCCGATATGATCGCAACCGGCCATTACGCGCAGGTGCGCGAGGTTGATGGCCTGTTCCAACTGCTGAAAGCCGAGGACGGCAGCAAGGACCAGAGCTACTTCCTCCATCGCCTGAACCAGTTGCAGCTTTCCAAGACGCTGTTTCCGCTGGGCGGGCTATACAAGCGCGAAGTGCGCGAAATCGCACGCAAAGCCGGCCTTGCTACCAGCGAGAAGAAAGATTCGACCGGCATCTGCTTCATCGGCGAACGCCCGTTCCGCGAGTTCCTGCAACGCTACTTACCCACCGAGCCCGGCGAAATGCGTACCCCGGAAGGCAAAGTCGTCGGACGCCACAGCGGGTTGATGTATTACACGCTGGGTCAGCGCCAGGGATTGGGCATTGGAGGATCGAAGGACGGCGACGGTACACCGTGGTTCGTTGCCGGCAAGGATATGGCGAACAATGTGCTGACGGTTGTGCAAGGGCACGACCATCCGCTGCTCTTAAGTGACGGCCTGCAGGCCGGACAAATGCACTGGATCGCTGGTTCCGAGCCGCGTACGCATTGGGTATATGCCGCCAAGACGCGTTATCGACAGCCTGATGCGCCCTGCGAAATCGATGCGATAGCAGGCGAAAATTGCGAGATTCGTTTCGGGTTGCCGCAATGGGCGGTGACGCCGGGGCAGTCGGTGGTGGTGTATGAAAGCCGGGTATGCCTGGGCGGCGGGATTATTACCGCGCCAGTGAGTTACTAGAAGTTATCATTGCGGGGCTGCTAGGCTGAATCCGATTCAGCATTTTGGCGCCTACTGAACAGCCGATCGACACAGCCGTCCAGTAGGGTTGAAGATTATGCAGCAGGCGGTTCGCTATCCCTGAACGAAGGACGTGCCATCACCTGCTCGTAGAGTTGGGCGAGGTTCGGGTATTGCTCGCGCCAGCCGAGCTCCGGCATACGTAGATCGAGATAACCCAGCACACAGCCGGTGGCAATATCCGCCAGCGTAAAACGGTCGCCGGCAGCCCACTTATCTTCGCCCATATCCTCCGACATGGCGCGCAAACCGCGCGTCACCTTGAGCATCTGACGCTCAATGAGCGCCTCATCTTGCTTTTCGGGCGGACGGCGCTTTTCCATCACGACGGCCACAGCAGCATCGCATACCCCATCTGCCAGCGCTTCCCAGCGACGCACCAAGGCACGGTGACTATTGTCCTGCGGGATCAGGCGCGCCACCGGCGTCTTATGATCCAGGTAATCGACGATCACCACGGAGTCGTAGTAGCTGGTGCCGTCATCGAGCACCAGCGTCGGAACCTTGCCCAATGGGTTATAGGCAGGGACCGGAGAATCCGGCGCCGCCAGCGAAGGCACTGTCACCAGCTCGCATTCGATGTGTTTTTCAGCAAGCACCACACGCACTTTGCGGGCATACGGGCTGGTAGGAGTGATAAAAAGCTTCATTCTGCCTGTGTAAAAACAAGAAGTGGAAAGGCATTATAATGCAATAACATGCGTGCACATGTGCGCCGCTCCCATAATAATAACCTCGCCTGGAAACATTTAATGCTGCCTCCCATCACTGAAATCGAACATCAAGTCGGCCGTGCGCTGGAAGAGGATGTCGGTTCAGGCGATGTCACGGCCCAGCTGATTCCCCTCAAGCAGACTGCAACCGCCAGGGTCATCAGCCGCGAGGATGCAATTCTTTGCGGCAGCGCATGGTTCGAGACCTGCTTTCGTCTCGCGGATAGCGGTTCTCGCATCGTCTGGCATGCCCACGAAGGTGAGCACATCCATCCCGACCAACTGCTGTGTGAAATCCATGGCAACGCCCGGGCCTTGCTGACCGCCGAACGCTGCGCGCTCAACTTTCTGCAGACATTGTCAGGAGTCGCGACCGCCACCCGGCAATACGCGGATGCGATTGCCGGCACGGCCGCATCGGTGATGGATACCCGCAAAACTTTGCCCGGCCTGCGCCTCGCCCAGAAATATGCCGTGACGGTGGGCGGCGGGAAAAACCAGCGTATTGGCCTTTACGACGGCATTCTCATCAAGGAAAACCATATTGCCGCGGCCGGAGGCATCATTCCGGCTTTGCGCGCGGCCCAGGCAGCCTCCAATGTTCCCGCCCAGATTGAAGTCGAGTCCATGGATGAGTTGCAAACCGCACTCGACGCAGGCGCCACGCTGATCCTGCTGGATAATTTCACTCCCGACCAAATGCGCACGGCCGTCGCCCTTAATAAAGGGCGCGCAGAACTCGAGGCCTCAGGCAACATCACGCTCGCCAATATTCGCGAAATCGCCGAAACCGGGGTGCAGCGCATCTCTGTCGGCAGCCTGACCAAGAATGTGAAAGCCATCGACCTCTCCATGCGTATCAAGACCACCTAATACCCAAGAGACACGCGTGGCGCCTCCCATCCTTCGATTCAACCCCTCCATAACATCACTCATAACAAATAACCTTGACCAATCCAGCGCGAAACGCTACTGTTCTAGGTTTCGCAACAATTTCCACAACTGATTGAATTTATGCAATTGACCGGCGCAGAAATCGTCATCCGCTGCCTACATGAAGAGAACGTCAAGTTCCTTTTTGGCTATCCCGGCGGAGCGGTTCTTAACATTTACGACGAGATTTTCAAACAGGACAAATTCAAGCACGTCCTGGTGCGCCATGAGCAGGCAGCCGTGCATGCGGCCGATGCCTATGCGCGCGCCACCGGCGAGGTCGGCGTCGCGCTGGTCACCTCCGGTCCGGGCGCAACCAATGCCGTGACCGGCATTGCGACGGCCTACATGGACTCGATCCCGATGGTGGTGCTGTCCGGCCAGGTGCCGACACCGGCCATCGGCATGGACGCCTTCCAGGAAGTCGACATGGTGGGGATCACCCGCCCCTGTGTGAAGCACAATTTCCTGGTGAAGGACATCAACGAGCTCGCGAGCACAATCAAGAAGGCGTTCTATATCGCCGCCAGCGGCCGGCCCGGCCCGGTGGTGGTCGACATCCCTAAGGATGTGACCGCACACGTCGGCGAGTTCGTGTACCCCGAATCCGTACAGATGCGCTCGTATAACCCCGTGCTCAAGGGACATTCCGGCCAGATCAAAAAAGCGCTCAAGCTCCTGCTCGAAGCCAAGCGTCCGATGATTTATTCAGGCGGCGGCGTAGTGCTGGGCGACGCTGCTGAACTGATCACCACCCTGACGCGCAAACTCGGATTCCCGATCACCAATACATTGATGGGGCTCGGCGGCTATCCTGCTACGGACCGCCAATTCCTCGGCATGCTGGGCATGCACGGCACGCTGGAAGCCAACATGGCGATGCAGGAGTGCGACGTACTGCTGGCTGTCGGCGCTCGCTTCGACGACCGCGTGATCGGCAACCCGGCGCACTTCTTCCAGAACCCGCGCACAATCATCCACATTGACGTCGACCCCTCCTCGATTTCCAAGCGCGTGAAAGTGGACGTGCCCATCGTTGGTGAAGTGAAGTCCGTACTTGCGGACATGCTGCAATTGCTGGACGAAACCGAAAAACCGAACAATACCGAGACGCTCAAGTCTTGGTGGCAGAAGATCGAGGAGTGGCGCAGCAAAGACTGCCTCAAGTACACCTACTCCAACGAGATCATCAAGCCACAATACGTGGTCGAGAAGCTGTGGGAAGTCACCAAGGGTGACGCCTTCGTCACCTCAGACGTCGGTCAGCACCAAATGTGGGCCGCGCAATACTACAAATTCGACAAGCCGCGTCGTTGGCTCAATTCCGGCGGCCTCGGCACGATGGGCGTCGGCCTGCCTTATGCCATGGGCGCACAGTTTGCGTTCCCGGACGCGCAGGTCGCCTGTATTACCGGCGAAGGCAGTATCCAGATGAATATCCAGGAGCTGTCCACCTGCAAGCAGTTCCACCTGCCGATCAAGGTAATCCTGCTTAACAACCGTTACCTCGGCATGGTGCGCCAGTGGCAGGAGTTCTTCTACGAAAATCGCTATTCCGAATCGTATGTGGACGCACTGCCCGATTTCGTCAAACTGGCGGAATCCTACGGCCACGTCGGCATGCGTATCGAAAACCCGAGCGATGTTGAAGGCGCATTGAAAGAGGCATTCGGCCCGGCGAACAAGAATCGTTTTGTGTTCATGGACTTCCTCACCGACCAGAAGGAAAACGTGTTTCCGATGGTGCCAAACGGCAAGGGCTTGTCGGAAATCATCCTGGCGGAGGACCTGTAATGCGTCATATCGTCTCCCTCCTGATGGAAAACGAAGCCGGCGCGCTGTCGCGCGTGGCAGGTCTGTTCTCGGCACGCGCCTATAACATCGAATCGCTGACGGTGGCGCCGACCGAAGACGCCACGCTGTCGCGCATGACTATCGTCACCTCCGGTTCCGATGAAGTCATCGAGCAGATCATCAAGCAGCTCAATAAGCTGATCGACGTGGTCAAGGTGCTGGATCTCAGCGACGGCCGCCACATCGAACGCGAACTGATGCTGGTCAAGGTCAAGGCGACCGGCGCCTACCGCGAAGAAATGAAGCGCATGAGCGACATCTTCCGCGGCCGCATCATCGATGTGGCCGACGGCAGTTACACCATCGAGCTGACCGGCTCCGGCTCCAAGCTGGACGCCTTCCTCGAAGCCATAGACAAGACCGCAATCCTGGAAACGGTACGCACCGGCGCCTCCGGTATCGGGCGCGGCGACCGCATCCTCAAGGTTTAATACGAATTTAGTTGAAAGGGAAAAAATGAAAGTCTATTACGATAAAGATGCCGACCTGTCCTTGATCAAGGGCAAGCAAGTCACCATCGTCGGCTACGGCTCCCAAGGCCACGCCCACGCGCAAAACCTTAAGGATTCCGGCGTCAACGTCACCGTTGCACTGCGCAAGGGCGGCGCTTCCTGGGCCAAGGCTGAAACCGCTGGCCATAAGGTTGTCGAAATCGCCGATGCCGTGAAGAACGCCGACGTCGTCATGATCCTGTTGCCGGACGAAACCATGCCGCAGGTCTACCACGCTGACATCGAGAAGAACCTGAAGGCTGGCGCCGCATTGGCATTCGCTCACGGCTTCAATATTCACTACAACCAGATCGTACCGCCAGCCAACGTCGACGTGATCATGGTCGCCCCCAAGGGCCCCGGCCACACCGTGCGTTCCGAATACCTCAAGGGCGGCGGCGTGCCTTCCCTGATCGCCGTATATCAGGATGCATCCGGCAAAGCCAAGGATATCGCGCTCTCCTACGCGGCTGCCAACGGCGGCACCAAGGGCGGCGTGATTGAAACCAACTTCCGTGAAGAAACCGAAACCGACCTGTTCGGCGAACAAGCCGTGCTGTGCGGCGGCGCCGTCGAGTTGGTCAAGGCCGGCTTCGAAACGCTGGTGGAAGCCGGCTATGCTCCGGAGATGGCTTACTTCGAGTGCCTGCACGAGCTGAAGCTGATCGTCGACCTGATGTATGAAGGCGGCATCGCCAATATGAACTACTCCATCTCCAACAACGCGGAGTATGGCGAGTACGTGACCGGCCCCGAAGTCATCAACGAAGAATCGCGCTATGCGATGCGTCAAGCCCTGAAGCGCATCCAGTCCGGCGAATACGCGAAGATGTTCATCCTGGAAGGCAAGACCAACTATCCGGAAATGACCGCACGTCGCCGCCTGAACGCAGCCCATCCGATCGAACAGGTCGGCGGCCAACTGCGTGCAATGATGCCGTGGATCGCCAAGAACAAGCTGGTCGACCAAAGCAAGAACTAAGTTCTGCCTGAACGAAACGGGGCGCGGCAGTCTTCATGCCCTGCCCCGTTTTTGTTTCTAGCGACCGCATTGATTAAAGGACTCATTTTGAGCAACAACCACTACCCTCATCCCATCATCGCCCGCGAAGGCTGGCCTTTCCTCGCCATTTCGTTTGCGGTTTCTCTCATCGCGACTTTATGGTGTGCTTATTGGTCGATACCTTTGTGGCTGATTACGCTTTTCATTTTACAATTCTTCCGCGACCCGCCGCGTCAGCTGCCGGATCAAGCAAATGCCGTTATTTCTCCAGCGGATGGCCGGATCGTGGCAGTGGGCAAGGCGTATGACGACTACCTGCAACGCGACACGCTTAAAATCAGCGTATTCATGAACGTATTCAACGTCCACTCCAACCGCAGCCCGGTCAATGGTACGGTGGAAAAGCGCTGGTACCACGAAGGCAAGTTTTTCAATGCTGCGCTGGACAAGGCATCCCTCGAAAACGAACGCAACGCGCTATGGATCAAGACGACGGACGGTCAGGATGTGACCTGCGTGCAAATCGCCGGGCTGATCGCCCGCCGCATTCTATGCTACGTGGATGTCGGAAACGTTTTGTCGAAAGGCCAACGCTACGGTTTCATCCGTTTCGGCTCGCGCGTCGACATCTATTTGCCGACGACGGCCACACCTAAGGTAACCCTTGGTGAGAAGGTCAGCGCCGGCGAAACAATCCTCGCCGAAATCTGAATACGGATTTGAAATCAGAAACCGGATACGGCAATCACCGTATCCGGTTATTCAGGAAACGCGCAGCAATTCCTCGGATGACTTAGCAGAATGCTGGCTCTTGTCGGCACCAAGGTGCGTGACCAGTTCATTGAGCGCCTGCTTGTAAACCTCACGCTTGAATTCGATCACCCCGTCCAGCGGAACCCAGTAATCGCTCCATCGCCAGGCATCGAACTCAGGATGCGAACTGGCGCGTAACGAAACGTCGCAGTCCCGACCGACCAGCCGCAACAAAAACCATATCTGTTTCTGTCCCTTGTAACTCCCACGCCATTCGCGCTTGACCCAATGGGCCGGCACGTCATAGCGCAGCCAGTCACGCGTACGCCCCAATATGCGTACATGCTGCGGCAGCAAGCCGACCTCTTCCGTCAACTCGCGATACATCGCCTGCTCCGGCGTCTCCCCGTGCTTGATGCCACCTTGCGGGAATTGCCAAGAATGCTCGCGGATGCGCTTGCCCCAAAAAACCTTGTTGTGGGCATTACAAATGATGATGCCCACGTTAGGCCGATATCCGTCACGGTCTATCATGGCATTAAAAACCTTAATTGAATGCCGCTATTCTTTCACATTTGTCCTTGCCCGAAAAGCTGCGCAGATTACTTGCGCCAGCAATCGGCCGGAGTTTTGGTGTTACTTTGATTAATGGTCAGCGTCGTACAAGAAGTACCATTTTGTTTATCTTTGGCTTGATTGCCAGTAGCGGTAGCGTTGATCGTATACGTACTTGCTCCGACACTGCCAATCGTAATCGTGTAATAGTCAGATGTGGGAGACCCTATCGACGTGGCAGTTATCGCGTACTGGCTATTATTTGCTCGCCATTTTTCTTCATAAAGCTGGGTATCTAGCATTTTGGTCATGACATCTGCGCGCCGGCTTTTGCGTACATAGTCTTGGTAAGAAGGCAATGCGATCATGGAAAGAATACCGATAACGACAACCACGATCATTAATTCGATCAGGGTAAAGCCTTGTGATTTTTTTCCTACTCCACGCATGATCTTCCTCCGAAAAAGCAATAAATAAATTATCTCACCAGCCAATTTTTGGCGCCGATTTATTTGAAAATCAGCACATACCCGACCAAAGGGCCACCCCGGGCGATAAACGGCCGGGAAGAATCTTGTATGTTATACCCCTACAACTATAATGCATCTAAAAGAAGGTATAAATCATGTTCAGCTTGAGCACTGCTAGGGGAATCACCTTGATTGAATTTCTTGCTGTTCTGCTGATTGTAAGTATTCTAGCGGCTTTGGGCTTGCCCGCTTTCACCAGCGTGCTACATAAACATAGAGCAAAAAGCGCCGCAGAGACTTTACACGCACATTTGCGGTTTGCAAAAACGGAAGCAATTAAACGCAATCAGCAGATTCACGTTAATTTTAATGTAAGCGCAGATGGCACGACCTGGTGCTATGGTCTCAGGCAGGAGAGCACTTGTGATTGTTCCGTCGCCAATTCATGCCATCTCGACTCTGTGGAGAAAGTAGTGAGCAGCAGCGATTTCCCCAATACAAAAATGCAAACCTCCTTATCCTCTCCTGGCAACCGTCTCACATTCGATAACGTACGCGGGATTATGGACAGTACATTTGGCAATATTCGCTTCTATACGGCTGAAAACAAAGAAGTACGTTTGATCATTAACCGGCTGGCCAGATTCCGATTCTGCTCACCGGCGGGAAATGCAAATATTGCAGGATATTCAACGTCATGCTGACTCGCCACACCAAGTCGGGCCAGTTCGGCTTCACCTTGATTGAACTGATGATAGTGATCGTGATCGCGGGGATACTGCTAGCCATGGCCCTGCCCAGCTTTCGCGATTCGATCGATCGCAATCGCCTTCGCTCGATTACCGATACCCTCTACGGAGATCTGCAATTCGCCAAATCCGAGGCCATTAAGCGAAATCAGCCCATGACCGTGGACTTTACTACCAGCGGCGGCGGCTCAACGTGGTGTTACGGATTCAGGCTAGGGAGTGGGGCAACTTGCGACTGCACCGTTACCGACACCTCGGCGACCAATGCCTGCGTCATTGACACCGTACTCAAGGTTGTCAACAACACCAGTGAATATCCCGGCATCACCATGACGCCATCCACAGACTTTGTATTCGACAACGTGCGTGGCACGGCCACTGCCGGCAATGTATTACTAACATCCTCGCGTAGCAAAACCACGCAATTGTTTGTCAACGTGCTGGGCAAGATCCATGTTTGCTCGGCCAGCGGCAACTCCAATGTTTCGGGGTACTCCACATCATGTCAATAAGCGCCACATTTCCCCGACAACGCGGCTTCTCGCTGGTCGAGCTGATGGTCGCACTCGCCATAGGCATGTTCATATTGGTCGGCCTGGTATATGTCACCGGCAGCACGATCAACAGCAACGCTAAACAACTCAAGACCACGCGCCTCAACCAGGAGCTGCGTTCGATCATGCATTTGACGACGCGCGACCTGAAGCGCGCAGGGCAGGTTGCGGCGAGCCCGGACAATCTGACATTCTCGACCTACCAATGCCTAATATTGAGCGCCACCTCCGGCACAAGCATTACCGTCACGGCATCACCGACAGATACATGTGCGGTAACCTCCACCTCCTCTTTTGACCCGCAATTGGTCACCGCTGCAGCTGTTGCCGACAGCAGCGGAGTCGTCATCATGGCAACCACGCTAGGCCTGAATAATGTCACTACCTACGCGTGCGGCCTGGTGACAGCGGCGAGCACTTCTTCGCTCACGATCAACAACGTCGCCTGCCCGAATGCCGGCAGTGCCGTTTCTTTTCCCAGCACCACAATTTCGCGCTGGCATTTTGCCAACATGTTTTCCAGCAGCCTGATGGCCACACTGGACGACAATACCGATACCATCCTGGATGGCATGACCTATCGCTACGACCTAAACGGCAACGGGGTATTGGATTACCCGAGCGAATGCTTCGGCATGCGATGGAACAGCGCCAGCTTACGCATGGAGTCGTGGGTGGGCTCCAACTCCAGCAATTGCACGGCCGGCGCCTGGAACAGCCTGACCGATACCGACACGATCGAAATCACCGATTTCCGCATAGTGCTGGTTTCTCCCTCGACATCCAATTTGCGAGAGTATCGCTTGTCCATGACCGGACGCCTGAAAGCCGACAATTCGGTCTCAAGAACCATCGAGGAAATCGTTCGTTTACGAAACGATCCGGTTATCTAACAGGTATAAAGCAGAATCTATGAGAGAGCGCATCATGCAACCACTAGCCAAATCGATACACATGCAACGGGGTGCCATCACATTGCCGGTGGCCCTGATCATCATGCTGTTGCTGACCATAGTCACGATATACGCTGCACGCGTCGGCATCCTTGAAACGCGGACTTCGGCCAATAAAATCCGTTCGGAAGAAGCTCTGGCCGCAGCCGAATTGGGCGTGGAGTCTGCGTTGGCTTTCATTGAAAGGAATCAGGACCTGGTTGCCACCAACACGGGTACTGGTTGGGGCTTGGCCACGAATGCGTTGCATTGGGTGCAATGCTCCAGCACGGCAACAACCAGACCCTGCAGCCTGATTAGTAGCGCCATGCGCGGACGCTGGATGTTCTTGCAAAACAATGGCAGTTCCGACCTGACATCGCTACTTAAGCTCACCACTTCTTGCACCGACAACGACGTGAACGGCATTTGCGATAGCAACACCAGCCAATACTCACAGGTAGCAGGCAATTTCGACTACCTGTATATCATGTCGCGCTGCCGTGATCTCAATAATGACGGCGACTGTACCGACACTAGCGAAAGCACCACCCGTCCGATGGAATTCCCGGTCCTCACGGTTTTCGCCGAAGGCCTATCTGCCGATGGAACTGCCACGGCCCCGGTACAGCAATCGGCCTATTTTTATAACGGCTCAAGCAACCTGAGCGACTTTCCGGCATCTATCATGGCAGCAGGCAGCGTCGGCTCCAGCGGGACATTCAATGTCGTTGTCAATCCGGATGCAGGCGGCACCATTGGCAATCGCCCCTTGTCTTTCTGGACGAAAGAAAATGTTACATTCAACTCGAGCTCAGCCGCCACTTGCTATGAGGGAGAAGTAGGCGTCAATGGCTTTCTGGGCACGACCACGGCGGAAGACAGCACCCAAACAGCTACTTATGACGGAAAAACGGTCACAGTCAAGCTCTGCCGCACATGCGTTTGCCCCAACACGGTAGCCAGCGGCGCTATCAGCATCAATACCACCACCCATGAGGGCGACATTCTGGATATCGACAGCAATACCGGCAAATGGCTGGACACATCCTTCCCGAATGACGTTTTCAAATATGTGACCTCGTATGCCACTGCGGATTACTTGAGCTTTAAGGCTGACATGATCGCAGCAGGTAGGATGACGGAAATTACGGATTGCGGAACGCTGAATACCAGCTCCAGCGGCTGGTATTGGTTCACCGGCACCGAATGTACGATCAGCAGTGATGTGGGTTCCCTTGCGGGTCCTGTCATGTTGATTTCGCAAGGCAATTTTAGGATGGCTTCAAACAATTACTTTTTCGGAATGATCTTTGCCTTCAGTCCCAATAACAGCACGCTCAATGTCAGCCTTAACGGTGGTCCTACTGTATACGGCATCCTGGTATCCAATACATCCATCTCGCTTTCCAATGGGACATACAAGGCCAGATACGTTCCGAACTTGTTCGACATTGCGTCAGAAAACGACCCGATACGCCGCTTCGGCAGATTGCCCGGCGGATGGAAAGACTATTGAGATACGAGGTACATCCAATCATGAACATAAAATACATACGACCCCAGCGCGCGCAAGGCTTCGGCCTGTTGGATGTGCTCATTACTGTCCTCGTATTAGCGGTTGCATTACTTTCCTTGGGCGGGCTGCACACCGCCATCATCAAGAGTAGCAGTCTGGCCAAAGCGCGTACCAACGCAACCAGCCTGGCCCAGGAAAAGCTGGACGACCTCCGCGCATTCGGAGATAGCGCGACAGATAGCACTTTCTCTTACGCCAGCATAGCCTCCGGCAGTACGGGCGGAGCATATAATACGATCCCCACTTCGGACAATGTCACCTATACCCGCAACTGGTTCGTCTATAACTTCAATATGTGCGCAGACAACGCTGCCCCGACGGTAGCCGGCGCCACCTGCACCAAAACGGTTCCGGATATGAAGCTCATTACCATGGCCGTGTCCTGGACCGATGAGTCGGGCGCACCACGCACGCTTGGCCTTCAGTCGGCGCTTTCTAGTATTAGTGTCACCAATTCCGCTGCCGCTTACACGCCCAACTACTCGGGCGCACCCGATTTTGTGCTGAACACTAGCTATGTCGATGCCAACGGCGATGTTATTTCTCATGATGTAGGTAACGACATTCTCAAGAAGGCTTCGCAACCCACCCCGGACAGTAATCGTACAAATGTCAACGATGGCACCTTCAATACAATTACTACTGTTCACGAAGAATTCTATAATTCCAGCAATTATTTTTTGGGCGGCAGCTCTTACACTACTATCAATTGCAATTGCACTAATAAAACCAGCGTCAACGGGGCTTATCAACCAACGCAATGGAACGGTTCCGGATATACAGCTGGGGCATGGGATGCCACGAAGGATACGGGGGCTAGAGCCTCTACTCAAGAAGATAAGATTTGCATTACTTGTTGCCGCGACCATCGAGACGACACAGCCGACCCAACGGCAACCACGCCAGACTCTTTTGAAAAGAAATTTGATCCTTTTAGACCCTACTCAAGCGATTATACGAGTCAACGGCACAATCACTATGACAGCTCGCTCTCATCCCCGGTGAATACAAATAACCAGGATTATATCGAAGCATGTCGCATGGTTTGGCATCAAGGCCGGCTGCAGGTACTGTCTGATTGGAGGCTCGAAGATATCAGAATTTTCCCCGCCAGTTTTCTCAATGACAATACTAACAAGACAAAATATGATACTTACGTCTTGGAGCTTGCCAAGGCATATGTAAACGCAATCACATCAAGCAATTACCCATCAACCACGCTAAATCCGCCTCGCTTTGCCTGCGTCACAGGAAGCGGTTCGGATATTGCATGTACCGGCAATTATGCTGCGCTTGCCACAGCTACAAGCAATCTAAATACAGCCATCGGGACAACCTTGGAATTCGCCTCAACGACCTCTTCATCGGTACAAATGATGGCTAGAGGTATTTACATCGACTACATGACTCCCGATCTTTTCAATACGATTTACTGCAAATTGAACCCAGGGGGTACAAAACCTTTTGCCGGCAGTTCCAATAACACATGTGCCAGCGGAACAGCAGCCTCATTCGATGACATTCTGTATATGGTGCCATTTCATGATTTCAATATGACGCGCTATACCACTTGGAATTCTTCGGCGACATCGAAAGCCACAGTCACCAGCGACACAATTACAAACCAGAATGAAATCTCATATAGCAGAGGGCTAGTAGCCCCTGTCGCAGCAGGAACATCCACCCTCACTGCCACTTTACGTCGAAGTAATACAGCATGGACTGATTCAGACTTGATTGATCCGGACGATGTCAATTATCTCAGCCGAAGCTTGAGCATTTGTGTGACATCTTGCACACCGACCCCAACAACCAATAAAGTGTCAGGAACAATCTCCATTGCAACCGGATCGGACAAGCCTAATGTTGCAGCAACGGAAGTTACTGTGACTGACAGTACTGGAGCATCTTGCAAAGATACAGCTGGCACTGGGTTCACATGCTATTTCGATACATTCGGAGCTGGCTCAATTACCTTCTCCACTTACAACAAATTGAACAACAACAGTACGGTACAAGATAATTGTATTTTCTACACCGCGATACCTTCCAGTGGTACTCGAAACAGTATTTCATCGGATGGGATCATCACAGAAAGCGTTACATTTACCTGGACTGGCCAAGCTTCCGACCTCATATTCAATGTTACGCTGGAGGCGGATCCTGATAGCGGTGTTTGCAATTAATCGCATAGCTACTTTCCGTAGATCTCAGTAAATAACGAGCTAACTAGGCAACTCAAGACACCTGCTCGGCAGGTGTCTTTATTTATACAAACGTCAACCATCTCGCTACACCAGGCGTTACTAATGCCATGACTTCGATGCTTTCCTACCGGGGCCCCTGGCAATATCTATTACTGCTCCTGGCATTAATCGTACCTTTTGCCGTCAATGGAGCCCCATCAGTTGCATACATTACCAACCAAGGCGATAACACTGTCAGCGTGATTGATCTTGCCTCCGGCAAAGCTTTCAAATCCATTCCTGTAGGTGTCAAACCGGTAGGTGTAGCGATTGCCCCAAAAGCACATCGCGTATTCATCACCAATGTGGACAGCAGCAATATCACTGTCATCGATAGCCAGACGCAAGAGGTTCTATATCATTTGCCCGCTGGATCAAGCCCCGTAGGAATCGCAGCGAAGGCTGATGGTTCTCGCCTATATGTGGCGGACTGGTTCAGTGATCGGATACTTGCGCTCGACAGCATTACGGGCAAGCAGCTATATGCCATCGACATCAGCAAAGCGCCGGCCGGCCTATTGCTTTCCCGAGACGAGAGAATGTTGTACGTAGCCAACCGGGACAGCAACGACGTGGCATGGATTGATGCATCAAATGGCAA
This sequence comes from Methylophilaceae bacterium, assembly GCA_035460165.1. Classification (GTDB taxonomy): domain Bacteria; phylum Pseudomonadota; class Gammaproteobacteria; order Burkholderiales; family Methylophilaceae; genus MM2. The sequence continues at coordinate 53,856 of DATHWW010000014.1, forward strand.
GATATTGCATCGCACCACCGTCGGAACCCATCCATTCGGCTTGGCTCTTTCTCAGGATGGCAAGCGGCTTTATGCCGTCAATGTCTGGTCGGATAGCGTATCCGTCATTGACACGGCAAATCGCCAAGTTGTTGCGACGATACCAGTAGGGGACCACCCCTATTGCGCTACATTAAATCCTGCTGGTGATCGCCTTTATGTGACCAACACACAAGGCGATAGCCTGTCGGTGATAGACACAAAAACTTCAAAGACTATCGCCACGGTCGAGGTAGGAGCTACGCCTGAAGGAGTCGCATATTCTGCTGCAATGAACAGAATCTATGTAGCAAGTTGGATGGAAAACGAAGTCACCGTGATCGATGCTGCCACAAACAAGGTGATCGCCCATATTCCTACTGGCAAGGAAAGCCGGGCATTCGGCCCATTCATTCTTGAAAATCGGTAAGCCAAAATCAGGCATAAAACGTTACAATTTTAGATTCACCCGGAACAAGGAGCTTTTGCATGAAAAAGTTGTTTGCTGTTTTCCTCGCGTCTCTTTTGCCTTTCGCGGCCTTTGCGCATGGACCGAGCCCGCAAAAGGTGGTTGAAACCGTAACGATCAAAGCCCCGCCCGCCAAGGTTTGGGCACTAGTAGGCGATTTCAATGGCATGACCAAATGGCATCCCGCTATCAAAGCCAGCAAAGTTGAAAAGAAAGGCGTCGATACCTTCCGCACACTGACCCTCAAAGATGGCGGCACCATTTACGAACGCCTGAAAGAGAAAAACGACGCCGACATGCGCTTGAAATATGAAATCGTGGAAGGCGTACTGCCGGTCAGCGATTATTACGCCGTCATTACGGTCAAGCCAGGTGCCAACGCGAATGAATCCACGGTGGAATGGATGGCGCGCTTCTATCGCAAATACAAGCTCAACCCACCCATCCCCGCAGGCCAAGATGACGAATCAGCGCTCAAGGCTGTAAATGGCGTGTTCAAGCCGGGCCTCGCCAATCTGAAAAAAGTCGCTGAAAGCGGCAAGTAATTTACCAATTTTTAACCAGGAGAAATCTGCATGAAAAAGACCCTAGCCCTTCTGGCCGCGCTTTTGCTGCCTTTCGCTGCCGCTGCGCACGGCCCCACCCCGCTCAAATCAGTTGAGACCGTTACCATCAAGGCTCCTGCCGCCAAAGTCTGGGCATTGGTGAGCGATTTCGGCGCGATGGAAAAATGGCACCCGGCCGTCAAATCGACCAAGATTGAACAAAAAGGCGGTGAAACCTTCCGTACCCTGACCCTGCAAGATGGTGGCACGATACTCGAAAGACTGAAAAGCAAAGATGATGCCGATATGCAGATCAAGTATGAAATCGTCGAAGGCGTGGTACCGGTCAGCGGCTACAACTCCAAGATTACCGTCAAGGATGCAGGCAACGGCGAAACCACCGTAGAATGGTTTGGCCGTTATTACCGCAAGTACGTACTGAATCCGCCAATTCCTGCTGGCCAAGACGATGAGTCCGCGAAAAAAGCGATCGATGGCATCTATCAATCCGGGCTGGCAAATCTGAAGAAGGTCGCTGAAGGCAACTGACATACCACGACGCATAGGTGACAATCTTTGTCACCTATGCGTTATCTTCTGTACGATTTGTAATGCAGATCGGGCATTTCTTTTATATAAACATAAAATAATCAAATATTTAATCTTCATAATTAAAGGTGGCACTAAAATTGCTAAGCATAGCTACAGCGTTACAGAATGCCTTTTCGTAACGTCTTTTTTAACTTTTGCAAAAGGGGCACAACATGATTAAGAAAGCTCAGCAGGGTTTTACCCTGATCGAACTGATGATCGTCGTCGCGATCATCGGTATTCTGGCGGCCATCGCGCTTCCGGCTTACCAAGACTACACCAAGCGTACACACGTTTCCGAAGGCCTGACCCTGGCTAGCGGCACCAAAACTGCGGTAGCGGAATTTCATGACTCGCAAGGCAGATTCGCGAATGGCACCAACGCCTCTTACGGGCTAGCCCAACCCACTTCGATCACGGGTAACGCTGTCCGTACCGTATCGGTGGGCGCCGATGGCGTAGTTACAATCGCTTATAACACTAGGGTCCAAGCTGGTTTGACCGTTATCCTGACCCCCACCCAGCCTGCAGGTGGCGGTTCCACCCAATGGACTTGCACCACCGGCACCGTCCCTGACAAATGGCGTCCTTCCAACTGCCGTTAATTCAGTGCAGTTATATATAGCTTTCAAACACCCCGGTTCAAGCCGGGGTGTTTTTTTGTAGAATCACGGGTATGCAAAATTTTTGGCGTCCATTTTTTTTCATAGCTGTCCTTGGGCTTGCATTCCTGTGCTATCAACCCGGGCTATACGGCGACTTCGAGTTCGACGATCAAGTCAATCTCCTTTCTAATACCGATTTACACATTGATGACATCTCCCTGCCAGCATTAAAACTTGCAGCCCTTTCCGGGGGTGCCGGTCCTTTGGGGCGCCCTATCAGCATGGCCAGCTTTGCCATTAATCATGTCCATACCGGCTTCGATCCCTATTATCTCAAACTGACTAATCTGATCATTCACATTATCTCAGGCGCGTTGCTCTATTTTTTGCTGCTGCAGTTATTGCACGCCTACCGCCGCACCTACAGCATTCAACTAACGAATAACGTCATTTCCTGGATTGCCATCGCATCGAGCGCCGCCTGGCTGCTGCATCCATTGAATATCACCAGCGTACTGTATATTGTTCAAAGGATGACCAGCTTGTCGGGCCTTTTCAGCCTATTAGCGCTTTTATTCTATGTTATTGGCCGGAACCAGATACTAGACAATAAGCAGGTCGGTTGGTGGGCAATATTACTTGCCACCCCTGTTGCCGGCCTCATCGCCATTTTCTGCAAAGAAAATGCGGCCCTTCTCCCTCTATTTATCGGGCTGGTGGAATGGTGTTTCTTTCAGTTTCGCACTCCATCACGCTCTACAGCAATTTTGCTGCATGGGACCCTCGCCATTGCTCTATGGTTACCGTTGCTTATGGCATTCATTTATTTAGTTATACATCCAGCATGGTTTCTGGAAGGGTATGGCGGGAGGGGCTTCAGTCTCACCGAAAGGCTACTTACTGAGAGCAGAGTATTATGGCTTTATCTACGCCTCATCCTCGCTCCGGATATTGCACTCATGGGCATCTACCATGACGATATTCCCATCTCCATCAACCTGTTTTCGCCTTCGACCACGTTCCCTGCCATCATTGGCTTGCTATCGCTTCTGCTGCTGGCTATAGGAGTGCGCAACCGTGCACCCATTCTCGCCTTCGGGCTTTTGTGGTTCTTTATTGGCCACTTGATTGAATCCTCCATTATTCCGCTGGAAATCGCCCATGAGCATCGCAATTACCTGCCAATGATCGGCATCCTGTTCGCGAGTTTCTATTACTTGCTCAACCCAGGAGTCACGCAAAGAATATTGCGAATCAGGGGCCTGCTGACATTGCTATTGATAGCAATGCTGGGCTTCAGTACGCATGTGCGCGCCATGCAATGGGGCGATTTGCTGGAACACGCGATCATAGAGGCCGAGAATCACCCCGACTCACCACGCGCTCAGCAGCAATTAGGGCGTATGTATTTCAAGCTTCACAAATACGAGGCGCGCGAAGAGTTCTATCAAAAGGCATTAAAATCCTTCCAGACAGCCTCAGCGCTCGACCCTCACTTCAAGAACGGTTTGTATGGGCGCATCATTCTGGATTACAACGCTGGACGTACACCCCCTGCCGAAATCATCAACGACTTTCTTTATCGACTACAGTACAACCGCAGAGAACCGGGTGACATCAGTATGCTCAATAGTTTGGTCCAATGCCAACTCAGCGGAGATTGCAAATTGCCGGATCAGACTGTTATCGAAGCTCTTGAAATCGAAGTTGCAAGATATAAATACGATCCCCCAAGGCAAGCCACTTTTCTTTCATTCCTGGGGGCCTATGCAGCACAGAAAATGGATAATGCGGATCTTGCCGGAAAATACTTACGGCAAGCAGTGAGTGTTAACCCCACGGACGTACAAGGGAGGCTGAATTTGGCCTGGTACCTTACGGTAATCGGCCAGCATCATTCGGCAGAAAAACAACTGAATGCCGCACGCACGATCGACAGGGAAGCCAATAAGTTCACCCGGCGGATTGAGAGTCTTAAAAAAAGCATTATCCAGCGCCGCGCCGCCTCGCAACAGCATGACGCCTCCTGACTGACAGATGCTTCTGTCACGCCACTGGGGGCTATTGCCGCTACTATGCTTATGTGGGGTACTCTATTTCCCGGGTCTGCACGGGCCTATGCTCCTGGATGACTACCCGCAACTGGAAGGACTGTTAAAACACGCCGACCTCGGCCTGGGACACCTAATTCAGGAGTTCCTTTATAGCAACAGCGGCCCACTTGGACGGCCTGTGTCCATGTTCACATTCATTCTGGACGCCAATTTCTGGGGCGCGTCTTTTTGGTTGTGGAAAATGAGCAGCCTGCTGCTGCACCTGACTACAGCCTTGAGCTTATACTGGTTTCTCACGGCGCTGCTTCGGCCAATCCCGCAACCGCAGGCACAGAAATTCTGGATTGCTGTATTTGTTTTCGCGGTGTGGATGCTGCATCCGCTAAATGTCAGCACGGTACTGTACACCGTGCAGCGAATGACCATTCTTTCTGCTTTATTCGCCTTCCTCAGCATGTCTGCATTTATCGAAGGCCGATACTGTCTCCAGAATAATCAAAATTCAGGGTATGCCTGGCTTGTACTATCGATAGGAGTATTTCTTCCTCTCTCTGCATTCAGCAAGGAAAACGGCTTGCTGATTCCGCTCTATCTTGTCTTGCTCGAATATCTTTTTTTTCCGCAAAGCCGTTGGCGGGCATCATGGCAAAGACTGACCATGCGCCCTAGAGCGATATTGAGCATTGCCGTTGGGCTTGTAGGGGTAGCAGTCGTGTCGGCCATCATTCAGCACTTTGTCTTCGGGGGATATTTAGGACGGCCATTCACGCTGACCGAACGCCTACTAACTGAGCTACGCGTCGTCACCATATATCTCTGGCAAATTGTTGCACCAAGTTGGAGTAATCTCGGCTTTTTCCACGATGATATAGCTCTTTCAAAAGGCTTACTTACGCCCCCAAGCACACTTCTAGCGCTGGTACTGTTGGCAAGCTTGTTGTGGATGGGATTCAGGTTAAGAAAATGCAATCCTATCGTCAGCTTCGGAATTCTGTTCTTTTTCGCTTCGCATCTGATGGAGTCCACCATTTTTCCGCTGGAACTTATGTTTGAGCATCGAAACTATCTTGGCTCGATCGGTATTGTTATCGCCATATCGAGCTTCGCTCAAGCGCATGTGAAAAAATTCAGCATACTTCCCGTTTTTGCAGTACTGATTCCAGTTGCGTTAGCGGTGGTTTTATACCAATTTAGCCATACTTGGGGCGATAACGACCGGCTCAATGTACGCTTATATGCATCTCATCCTGACTCGCCTTCAGTGATTGCCATTACCGCGGATCAATACGTGATTCAAGGAAAACCAGAGCAGGCATTTCGCCTACTGGATAGACCAGAACGCATCGGCTACCAGCTTCAGTCCTTGGTAATTAAATGCAATCTGTTCCACCGCATTGAAGACGCCGAATTGGAAAAACTGAACAGTGACGTCCATGGACTGATGCTGTCCTACGAACTCACCGGACTTATCTTGCTTTCAAATCACTGGCTCGACAGAACATGCCGTTTTTCAGATAAATACTTTATGGAAACCTTACGGCTAGCCATTGAGCATACAGTCAATGGGCTCTCCCGACAAAAATTGTGGATGTATCGTGCCCATATATTTCATCAAATCGGTCAGCCCGTTCAAGCCATTCAGTCATTAGATGCTGCCGCTAAGGCGGCGCCAGAATCGCCGATGCCGCTTTTTCTCGCGACCGAATGGTTGTTAGATCAGGGTGACAAAAAGCGAGCCAAAGCTTACTATCAACGCGCGATAGCGGCATCCGACATGGACCGCGCGATTAGCGCCGAATACATATCCCATTTCAGAAACAGAATTACACCATAGTCAAGATGACCAAAACTTTCGATCAGAGAAGTATCAGCGTCATCCTTCCTGCCAAGAATGAAGGGGAGAGTCTCAAAACGTTATTGCCATTCATGCGCAAACAATTTCTCGCAGCGCAAATTCTGGTCGTAAATGACGGCTCGACGGACGATACGGTTTCGATCTGCCAAGCTGCAGAAGTAGATATCTTCACACACCCTTATTCCAAGGGAAATGGAGCCGCAGTGAAGTCGGGGGCTCGTGCTGCCAAGGGTGACATCCTGGTGTTCATGGATGCCGACGGACAGCATCAATGCGAGGACATCCCCCGACTTCTTGCTAGATTATCCGAAGGTTACGACATGGTGGTGGGGGCGCGCAACCGCAATGGCCAGGCCGGACTTCACCGCGCGACTGCAAACGGCTTTTACAATCGTCTGGCGAGCTGGATGGTGGGTCACAAGGTTGAAGATCTAACCTCAGGGTTCCGCGCCGTCAGAACTGACAAGTTCCGCAAATTCCTTTATTTGCTGCCCAATGGTTTTTCGTATCCAACGACGATTACGATGAGCTTCTTCAGGGCGGGCTATTCCGTAGCATACATCCCGATTCATACTCCGAAAAGAATCGGAAAAAGCCATATCCGCCTATTCAAGGATGGGGCGCGGTTCCTGCTGATCATTTTCAAGATCGGTACACTTTATTCGCCGCTCAAGCTCTTTGCGCCGATCAGCGCGTTTTTCTTTCTTTCGGGCCTTGGATATTACCTCTATACCTATCTCACCATCCATCGCTTCACCAATATGTCGGCGCTCCTGTTCATCAGCTCCGTCATGGTCTTCCTGATCGGCCTGATTTCAGAACAAATTACGGCACTCAATTTTCGCGATAGTGACACTGATTAGTCGATGCAATCATTATCCCGGGCCTTGGTAGTAACGAGAAACTTTCCTCCACTTACTGGGGGCATGGAACGCGTGAACTATCATGCCTATCAGGCACTATGCCGCCAATACTCAGTTGCCGTATGTGGCCCGGAGGGCGCGGGAGTCTTTGCTGAAAAAGACACACCAATAGCAGAATCTCCACTATCCCCACTCTCGAGCTATCTATTCCATACCCAATGGCAAGCACTTCGGATGGCGTGGCGTGTCCACCCGGAGATTGTTTATTCGGGCAGCGGTCTGACAGCGCCAGCAGCATTAATGGCTGGCAGGGCGGCGGGAGCAAAAACTATATGTTTTCTCCATGGCTTGGATATTGTTGCTGGCCATGCTGCATATCGGCACATTTTTCTCCCTGCGATTCGTCGCTTCGACAGAGTATTGGTCAATAGTCAACACACAGCAAGTTTAGCCATGCAGGCGGGAATCAAAATAGAGAAAATTTCGATTGTCCATCCTGGCGTCGAGCTGCCGGAGTGGGATGAGCGAGAAAGCGCGAGACTACGGTTCAGGGAAAAGTTCGGGCTCAAAAATAAACAGCTATTGCTGTCAGCCGGGCGACTGACGCAGCGCAAGGGAATTGCAGAATTTATCCGTTATACGCTGCCCGGCATCGCAAGCCGGTTTCCTCAAACCATGCTACTGATCATCGGCGAAGAACCAAAAAATGCATTACGCCATACTCAGGGTGTGACCGATGATATCAAAAAAGCGATTCGTGAAACCGGCCTTGATGACCATGTGGCCTTGCTTGGCGGAGTAGATGAAAAATGCTTAAGCGACGCTTATTTCGCGTCCGATATCATGATATTTCCCGTGCTGAATCTGCCCGGTGATGTGGAAGGATTCGGCATGGTCGCCATTGAAGCTGCGGCTCATGGACTTCTCACGCTAGGATTTGCGGTGGGCGGTACACCAGATGCCGTTGCTGAAGGTGTTTCCGGATGCCTTCTCCCATTCGGCGATTATGCCAGCTTAGCGGAACAGATCATTAGGAAGCTAGAAACTGGCATAGCGGATCGGTGGAGTCGGCAGTGTCGGAAGCACGCGGAAAAGTTTGAATGGGAAATCTTTAGGCAGAGGTTCCTGGCTGCCTGTCAGGCATAATTTGCCACCCGTCCTTTGCCACTAAAACTGGCATGCAATAGTATGCAACGAGAATAGGATTTATCAGAATTGCGTGTATCGGACTTCAATCCTTGCTTTATCGCTGACTTTCTGAATCGGATCTCTTCATAAAAGCGATTAAGCTTTCTCAGCCTAAATATGCAAAAGAAATCAACCATTTCTAAATTGATCGCATTAATGTCACCACCCCAGAAGGTTCAGGGGATATGGCTCACGATTGGCCTCTTTGTTAGCTCTTTGCTCGAGGCATTTGGTATTGGTCTGATTTTCCCTGTCATTCTTGCGGCAATGTCGCCAGAAAGACTAATGATGACATTCCCATTTCTTTCCGGATTTACCAGCCTTGTGTCTCCCTCTCAATCAGGCGAATCGATGTTATTGCCATTAATGACGATGCTATTGATTTTTTTCCTAGCAAAAAATGTTTTCATTACGGTTATCGCATTTTGGCGTAGCAAGTTCATTTTTAACTGCAGGACTCATATTTCAAACCGCTTGTTTCAAATATATCTCCGCCAACCTTACACATTTCACCTGCAAAGAAACACGACAGAACTGTCGAGCAACATTGCTAATGAGACCATTACTTTTGCATTTGACCTTTTATCACCTTCAATCTTCCTGTTTTCCGAGATACTTGTTGCAACAGCAATACTTCTTGTACTGCTGTTCATTCAACCCGTAGCCACATTATTCGTGTTTGGCTTATTCACCCTTGCTGCCGTAACTATTTTTCTATTTACGCATCAAAGACTTGCATTCTGGGGGCGGGAACGTCAGCGACATGGCCTGTTGCGCTACCATCACATGAAACAAGGGCTGGAGGGAGTAAAAGAAATCAAAGTCTTGCGACTGGAAAATTATTTCGCCAAACGCTTTGATTTCCACGACCAAGCTCTTTCAGACTACTATAAAAAACAGGATTTTTTTGCTCAGCTCCCACGCGTATGGCTGGAATTGTTTGTAGTTGTTGGAATCCTTGGAACTGTATGGCTACTTTATAAACAATCTGCCTCACAAGACATTCTGCCGACCATCGGGATATTTATCGCAGCCGCCTTTCGCATGTTCCCCTCGGTCAACAGGATGTTTTCAGCACTGCAACAACTCAAACTTGGCCAGGCCAATATAGACACTCTCTATAATGAAATCACAACCCTCGAGCAGAACAAGGAATTATCGGCTGGCCTTGATGCCCCAAGCATTAGATTTGACCATGAAATAAAAATACAAAGCGTGTCTTACCGCTACCCGAACACCCAGAAAAATGTGCTGAAAGATATCAGCATGACTATTCCAAAAGGCCAGTTCATCGCGATTACTGGAGCTTCTGGCAGCGGGAAAACTACGTTGTTGGATATTCTTCTGGGCCTTTTGAAACCCAGCAACGGTGAAATTACCGCAGATCAACGTAACATTCACATCAACATAAATTCCTGGCAGGAAAATATTGGCTACCTGCCACAATCGACCTATCTAACCGACGATACGGTCAAAGCGAATATCGCTTTTGGCATCCCTGAAGATCAGGTCAATATGAATCAAGTTTGGCAGGCCGCGAAACTTGCGCAGCTCGATGATTGGCTTCTGAGTCTTCCCGACCACCTGAAAACCAGGGTTGGAGAACGTGGAGTCTGCCTTTCAGGTGGACAGAAACAACGAATCGGGATCGCCCGCGCACTTTATCATGACCCTGATATTTTGATTCTTGATGAGGCAACCTCTGCTCTCGACAGCGAAACGGAAGAAGGCATCATTGCATCAATACTGGCTTTGCGCGGGAAAAAAACTATCATTTTCGTAACTCATCGGAAAAACTTTCTACACCATTGCGATCAGGTATATGTGTTCCAGAATAGTCAACTAACCGTCGCACCCCGCCACGGCACAGATAAGCTTAACCAGTAATGCATATGGAAATTCAGGGACAGCGTCTTTTGATTGTGGAAACAATTACGTGGAAGCCACATATTGAAACCGCCATCGAAATTGCATTACGCGCTCAGGAATGCGGGCAAGAGGTTCATTATTTGAATTTGCGCAAAGGTTTGCCTGTTATTGAGGACGTCTTACCTATCCACAAGATCATTAATTTACCGAAACAAAGAGTTTCTCGAGCCAGAGCACTCCTTGCCCAAAAAAATATTCTTTTACTGAATGCTCCTATCAGCCCTGCCGAGAGGCGTCTGCGCGTGAATCAGGCAGAAAAGCTGCTGGAGAATTGCACAACATTAAAAGATGTCTGCCAACTTTCCGTAGATGGCTTCCCCGATATAGGCTGGGGGGCCATCAGCTCTGCCATTTCCATGCTCCGTGACCCGCTGATTTCGCCTGTCACTCACAGAGCACTACTTATCAAATTAATGGCGACATCCATGCTGGTCTTCGACAAGACCGTGGAATCAATCAAAATCACCAGACCCGATGCCATACTGCTTTTTAACGGTCGCTTTGCCACCACACGTGCAGTACAGCGGGCTGCGCAAAAATGTGGCATTCCTTGGCATGCGCATGAAAGAGGCTGCGATAAAGACCACTACTGGATAGCCAGCAAACAGATCCACAATCCGGACTTCTTTCAGGAGTACATCAAGGATTTCTGGGACAACTCGCCGGCATTAAGTCAGGCAGGTGACGACTTTTTCAAAAATCGGCGCAACCGTATCGAGCGCGATTGGCACTCATATACCACTGAGCAAGTGAGCGGAAGAGTGCCTGAGGAACTACTCGATGGCAGGCAATGGGTTGTCTATTATTCCTCGTCTGAGGACGAGTATGCCGCACTCGGGGACACTTACGTTAATTCATTCTTTCCCACGCAAAATGATGCCATCCGTGCCCTGCATGCCGTGGTGAATTCGATCCCGGGCTATGGACTCTGCATCCGGGTTCATCCCCATGTCGCAAGAAAAAGCATCAAGGAGCAGCAATACTGGAAAACTCTGCATTTACCGGGAGCATTGCTGATTGGTGCGGATGAGGACATTGACTCATATGCACTGCTTCAGCGAGCCCATGTCGTAGGCTCATATGGTTCCACTATCGGTATAGAAGCGACTTATTGGAATAAACCATCCTTGCTTTTTGGTCGATCCATATACGATTCTCTTGATGTATGCTTTAGGCCAACGAACCAGAATGAAATTGCAGGCTTCCTGAAGAATCCGACTGTTTATCCAAAAGAGGGAGCTCTTATGTACGGTGCATTTATCGAACGCTTCGGCACTCCCTATCAATACTATCAGGCAGAGAGTCTGCATCGCGGCAAGATTCTTGGTGTTGATCTTGACGACAGCATACCTGTCAGACTCTTGCGAAAACTGGCACAACTTGCCCATATCCGCCGCTATCAAAACGCATCCATCCGTTAAATGACCTCCAACTGACCGCCAGATGCGCATCCTTTTTCTAAGTAAGCGTCAATATATGGGTAAGGACCTCATTGACGACCGATACGGACGCTTCTACGAACTTCCTGAATATCTGGCTTCCCAAGGCCACCAGGTGATCGGGCGCTGCCTTGCCTATCATGCAAGAAAACAAAGTTCTGTTGGGCAGATTGACACGCCAAGCGGCGTTACATGGTTATCCTGGGATCTTCCTCCAGTTTACTTTGATGGCCTCTTGAAGTTCCATCGCGACATACTAGCAAGCCTTAAGTCCTTCCGCCCCGATGTAATCGTCGGCTGCTCCGATGCCTTTCAAGTCATCTACGCAAACTGGCTCGGAAAAAAATACTGCATTCCAATTCTGATTGATCTTTACGACCAGTTTGAGGCCTATGGCTCTAACCATATCCCTGGACTACAAAGCGCCTATCGTCATGCAATAAAGAATGCATCGGGTGTCACATGCATCAGCGAGCCTTTGCGTCGCTGGGTCGCGTCATTACGTAATAGCGAAGAAAATACTTTCTGTCTTGGTAACGCGGTAGATACGGGACTTTTCAGACATTTTGACAAGTATGAGTGCCGAAAGAACCTCGGACTGCCCATTGACGCAAAATTGATCGGTACTGCAGGAGCGCTCACAAAAAATCGCGACATTGAGTCTCTCTATCGCGCATACGCAAAACTGGCCGAGCTACATACCGATATACATCTGGTCATTGCGGGCGTCAGGGACACGCCTCCACCGGCGCACCCTAATGTACATGACCTGGGACAACTGGATCATTCGAAAATTCCATTGCTATTCAACGCACTGGATGTTGGAGTCATTTGCAACAGGAACTCTTTGTTTGCGCAGTACTGTCATCCGCAGAAGTTCCTGGAAATGCAAGCGTGCAACCTTCCGACGATTGCAGCGAGGGTGGGTATATTTGCCTTAGAAGATGGCGAGGCAGGCACAGAAACCTACATACCAGAAGACCCTGATGATTTGGTACTAAAACTACTCGAAACTCTTTCCAAAAGCCGAGAATCAGCTACAGTGCGGGTCCCAACGTGGCATTCGAATGCGAGGCTACTTGAAGGTTATCTGCTGAAAATAATTGAAACATAAAATCCACCCTAGGATTTCACGATAGAAAAAACAGCCGCCACTGGGCTCGGTAAGCCGATCATCCCCTGAATACCGTGATGCCGCTTCATCTCAGCGTCATAACGCATAAAGACCTTGTCAATATGGCCGTCAAAGAGATTGATCATATCGTCGAAGCACTCCAGCCTTTCGCCCGGCGTTAACCTGTACCCCAGCAGCTTATCCTCTATTTCTGCTCGCTCGCTCCAAGGACAATACTCCATGACCATAGCCACCAGTCCTCCATTCCTGAGCACACGAATCATCTCGGAAGCTGCTTGCCTTGGATTCGCCGAGTAAGAAATTGTGTACGCACAGAATACGAAATCAAACGAAGAGTCTTCATAGGGAAGCTGATGCATATCTCCCAACTCGATCAGGGGACTGTAACTCGAAATATCTATCGCCCTGACATCGTGTAACCCATAGCCTTTAAATAGAAAAATTTCTTCCTCGGTCCGGCAACCGATGATCAATGCCTTGTATTGAGACAAGTCCTCAACCAGCAGGCAGGATTGAAACAACTTCTCATTCCTGTCGGTAAAGATTTTCAGAGATTTGAAATTGTGCTCGGAAGTGCTTTGAATGCTGCCATGCGCATCAAGCGTTTTCATCCCCTTGAAAAAAAGAAGCAGACGAAGGCGTAACTGAGTATATAAATAACGCAGCAAAGGAATACGGAAAAAACCAAATACAAAATTCCGAAGATGTTTCAACACTGACTCAACCCGCGAAGACGTCAAAAGTATGCCCCCTGGCATTAAGTGGTTTCATATTTTTTGGCAGCAAGTCATATTGGCAACTTGCCCCAAGACGAGACACAGCAAACTCCAATTGAAGGATCAGACGCGCGCCCTCTTTTACTCGCTCGCCTTTATGATAGCCCACAGTATCTGCAATCAGCATGTCTCCTGCCGCCCCCACCATTGGCCTAACTGCATCGCCATATTGAGCATACACATACTCATCATCTAATCGCCCGTTACGCCATTCATTCTTTTTTTCATGAGTTCCATAAATAAAAGTAAATGGGCCGTTCTTTTCGCCGACATCAGTCAAGTAGATAAAAAATTTAACGAACGCGGGCCAGTCATAATCGAAATGAAACTTCTGCGCCGACCAGTTCAAATCGCTCTCGCTAGCATTCTCATCTGGTAATGACCACCATGCAGCGACTCCGGTAAAAATCGGTTCACACCCGAGATAATCGGCTGCAATTTCATGAATTGTTGGGTCTTCAATCAGCTTATCCATGCCAGGCGCCTTCAAGATTACAGTAGGCGAATACTCCAGTTTCAGGCCACTCGCCATTGCTTTCAGATATGCCGGCGATTTCGCAAATCCACTGCCGATTCGGAAGCCCGGCTGCTCGGTCAAATAATTACGGATTTTCGAAACTTGCTCTGGATTCAAGAATCTGGGGAGAGCAGCGATTCCGTCATGGCGGATATCCGCAACCAAAACTTTGTGTTTTCCAGTACTGAGCGTGCAGGGCCTAACCAGTCTGAAAAACCAGAGAAAGGCAGTCCTTAGGTAGCCTCTTGAGTGCACATAAACAAAACGCAGGAATACAAAGCTGGATGCATGACTGCGGTGAGACTCATCTATCAAATGGGCAACGAAATCCCTCGGGAAAAAATAAATTGCCGGGATATAACGAACCACCACTTCTTTTAGATATCGGCTTGCAATGTTCATGTACTCAGCCGTCCCTTACTTAACTGTTAACCAGATGCCAACTCATTGGCGTACCACGAGAAATATCGCAGGTTACTCGCTTCCCGATCAGCATTTCGAGATACTTTGGCGGCAATCCCAGCCCAGGTCTTATCGCTCGCAAATTGCCAGCTGTCAGGATTTCGCCTGCTTTCATATCCTCAGTTATATACAGAGACCTTCTGAATATCAAAGACTTGGACTCTGCCTTGGTAACACCGTAATTAACTTTTCCTAGGGCCTGCCACGCACGCTCACTTTCAACGACCAGCGCAGCCATTTCATCGGGCTCCAATGAAAACGAGGAATCAACCCCGCCATCATCCCGACGAAGAGTAAAGTGCTTTTCTACTACAGTGGCTCCCAGAGCGATGCTAGCCACCGCGACACCGATCCCCATCGTGTGATCCGACAAACCAACTTCGCAATCAAACAGCTCACGCATGTGGGGAATCGTAAGGAGATTTGAATTTTCCGGGGTCGCTGGATATGTACTAGTACATTTGAGTAAGATCAAATCCTTGCATCCTGCTTCTTTGGCAGTTGTGACTGTTTCATGCAGCTCTGCAACCGTTGCTATACCAGTAGAAATAATCAATGGTTTTCCGGTTGCCGCAACCCGGCGAATCAAGGGTAAATCGGTATTTTCAAAAGAGGCAATCTTGTAGCAAGGGACATCAAGACCTTCCAGAAAATCGACTGCGCTATCATCGAATGGCGTACTAAAAGCAATAAGACCCAGTTCGCGGGCTCGCTCGAAAATAGGCCTGTGCCATTCCCATGGCGTATAGGCCTCGCTGTAGAGCTTGTATAAAGATGTACCTGCCCACAGGCTTTGAGGATCGTCGATATGAAATTCACGCTGATCCAGGTCCAGCGTCATCGTATCCGGTGTATAGGTCTGGATTTTTAATGCGTGCGCACCCGTCCTGGCAACGGCATCGACAATATTCAGGGCCCGCTCAAGCGATTGATTATGATTACCGGACATCTCGGCAATGATAAACGGCGGATGACCACCACCTATCGACCGGCCTGCAATCTTGAATTCATGCTTCATTGATGTATCTTCTTGAAGTATGTTGTGTGATCAATATCATAGCCAGCAGCCAGGAACAGGTTTTGCGAACGTGTATTACCTCCCATCACGTTTGCCCGGATGGTTCTAACCTCCGGGTAATGCTGCGAAATCCATATCTCCCCACTTTGCAAGAGATCTCGTCCACGGACAGCTGGTGTCCCTTCAGGAACAATATATATGGAAATTTCCGCTTTGGCATGCTCAATGTCAAATCGCAAAACACCCACTGGAACGGAATCGCGCTCAGCAATTAGCAATACCCTGTCGGGGTCGCGCAGCACGCTCGAGAACCAGGCGACGTGATCCTCCCAACTGATCGGGCTTGGATTCTTGGAAACCGCTCGAATAGCATCGTGATTGCGCCAATTAAAGATAGCCTCGCAATCATCTTCTGCTGCAACCCTGAGATTCACCCCCGTGCAACCCATGACCGCTGCAACGCGCTCAGCTCCTTGCCCATCAACAGCAGATATACCACTGCTAGAGACAAAATGCCGCAATCTCGCATTTTCGATAATCGACAGCATATGGAGTCTGATAATGTGAGCTAAACCCTTATCACTCTCTGGTGCAACCACCCATCCCTCCCCGGCTGCATCCGCGATTTGCTGAGTCTGATTTTCCGCAACACTAATGCAAATAGTGGGTAACCCCAGACTGCAACGCTCCCACATCGCCGACCCGCCGGCTCCGATCGATAAGTCAGCCGAGGCCATCAGTTCAGCCATGCGATCCGTTTGAGCATGACAATTGAATCGATATTGCAGGCATATCGCTTCAATATTTTTTATCGCAGGATGTTGAACACCGATTACCACATCAATCGCAACGCCCTCAAGCCCGATCTCGGTCAGCGCTTTCAGTGTAACTTCTGTATTGTTGTGCTCATCAACACCACCGAAGAAAACGAGAATCCGCCCCACAGGCCCAATACGCGGCGTAATTTTTTGATGCAAGGCCTGGAACTCTTCACGTAGCAGCGCATATCGAGGACCAAGCAATAACCGACAATGCTCTGGAACCTTTCCCACATACCGCAAGTTCGCCTCTTGATAGAAATTCTGATCCAGCAAGAGATCGCAGTCATGCACTCGGTCTGCGATGTCATCAATGACCATGACCCGGTTCACTGCCGGACGAAGCATCGACTCCCAGCAAGCATCCAATGCGTAATGATCGACCACCAGCCAGTCCACGGACTTCCCTGCCACGGCTGTCAAAGTGTCTTGCGCATCGGCCTCCTGCGAGGTTCCGAGCCATTGTGCGTGTGCGATATTTACAGATCCACTTGTAAGAGGTGGCGATTCGAGCAATTGAAACGCATGCCCTTTTTCCACGACTTTCTGGCGTAAATGATCCGGAATCTGACGTGACAAAAAAAAGGTGTTAGCGCCACGCCTCTTCAAGATATCAGCCAAGGTCAGGCAGCGCACAAGATGGCCTGTACCTATCTGCAAGGAAGCATCAACCCGAAAAACGATATTCATCTTGGATCAAGATGGACAAAGTTATTCCGAATAGGAATTCCTACGGCTTTCATTGCCAACTTTGCTCCGCCCGGCGTCTGCTCGGTAAAGTGGAATATACTTGCTGCTGCGACAGCAGAGGCTCCTGCCTGCAGGACAACATCGATCATGTGCTGATAACTCCCTGCGCCACCCGAGGCAATCACAGGAACATCCACGGCTTGGACAATCCGCCCGACCAAGTCCAGGTCATAACCTGTCATCGTCCCATCACGGTCTATTGATGTGAGTAGAATTTCCCCGGCACCACGGCTTGCCAGCTCTCGCGCCCACGAAACAACATCTTTACCCGCATCTACGGTGCCCGCATGGCTAAAGCAACGATATTCGCCATTTGCTGTTTTTCTGACATCGATACTGGCGACCACGCACTGCGCACCAAACCTGCTTGCAGCAGCGTCAATGAACTCAGGCCTGGCGTAGGCCATAGTATTGATTGCAATTTTATCCGCACCCGCATGGAGCAAGGCGAGCATGTGATTCAGATTGGCAACTCCTCCGCCGACAGTCAGTGGAACAGCGCAGTCGCCGGAAAAATCACTGACAGCATCATGGTCGGGAATACCCCCATCACGCGAGGCGGTAATATCAACCAGGATCAATTCATCAACCTCTCGAGAGTTGTACAGTTTGATTGCCGGAAGAACAGATCCTACACGTCGCCAACTATCAAAGCCGACCCCTTTAACTAGGCCGAAATCCTTCCAGAGCAGCGTTGGAATTATTCGTACTTTCAACATACGGAATAATTCATGAAATTTCTTAAGAACTGTCGCCCTGCTTTGGAGCTTTTCTCCGGGTGAAACTGGCATCCAAACACATGCTCATTTCTGATGACCGTAGCAATATCGACCCCATATGACACTGTCGCGACCAAGTGCTTGTCAGCTTTTGGGACCACTGCGTAACTGTGAACAAAGTAGAAATCCGAACCATCTGGAATATCCATGAGAATCGCATCTTCGACCTTATGATGAACCTCATTCCATCCCACATGGGGAATACGCAATCGGCACCCGACATCATCCAGACGCTGGACATAGCCAGGAATGAAATCCAACCCTCGGGTCATGCCACCTTCGCTACCGCTAGAAGCCAGCATTTGCATGCCAAGACAGATTCCAAGAAGTGGTTTCTGCTGTGTGACAACGACATCCTGCAAGGCTGCGACCCACCCCCCATCCGTCAGATGCGCCATGCCCTCGGCAAAGGCCCCTACTCCTGGCAATACTATGCGATCAGTTTCAAACAGAACCGATGGATGGTTGGCAATCGCGACATCAACCCCGATTTCCTCAAACGCCCTTCGCACTGAACCGAGGTTTCCCATGCCATAGTTGATAATTGCAACCTTCATGGATTGTCGTAGTTCACCTTCTGAAGATTACCGTGCTTGTCCTTGATCAATGCGCCCGAAGCATCGCGTTTGAAGATTTTCTTATTGGTGAATCGATCACAAATCTTGATGAACTCGTCCACAGAGATGTCCAGCGGGCGAAGAATTTCTTCCAGCGGTTTGCCCAGATACGTCCATGGAAACTTTCCATCTCGCGCCATCACGATCTCCATGGCGTCCTGCCGTGTTATGCGGCTCCGTCGCGCATGGAGGCATGCAATATCGGTTGCTCGGGAAAACCCAAACTTCAGGAACTTGAAATAATCATGTATCCCGGTTTGGTGATTATCAAGGTTTTCATAGTCGACCATCGAACCCTCTACTGGCTGACCAAACGAAGTAAAGCCATTGGCCTGCGCAATCAAAGCATTAGAAAGCCCATCCCAGGGCAGATAATGCCCGAGAAACAAACCTGTCACTCCAACGCGCTGCAACTCCTCGTCAGCCGGGTACTGATAAGGCAACAAATGTCGGGACTCTATGCCATAGGTCTCGGAAAGGTCTGATACGCGTAAACCTAACAGCCCGCCAAACTCCTCAAGCCAGCGGCGCGTGAGTATATTGTTCTCCGAAGCCGCAGCTGGACCTCCATACTCATTCTGTGAGTTCTCGCCCCATATAATCAGAGGGACGTTATATTGAACGGCTGCACGGACTGGTATTGTAAAAATCCCCACATGCTCCGGCCATGAAATATCTCCGACCTCAGTCAAACCAATCCGGTTAAGCCGGGCACGTATAATCGGATTAGGGGAGAACTCGACGTGATCTACGCCTAATCGCTTGAGATTCTCAATATTCTTCCGGCCAATCGCGCTCAGATCACAGGTACTGGAAGTCACACACAGCGGATTCAGCCCGAGCTGAAGGATGCGCACAACCTGATACGTGCTGTCTTTACCCCCGCTAACCGGAACTATGCAGTCCCAATTGGCCCCATATTTCTTGTATTTTTCAAGAACTCGCGAAAGCGCTGCCTTTCGTTGATCCCAATCAACTTCTTTTCTTTTCTCATAGGAGCGGCAGGCATTGCAAACGCCTTTCTCATCCAAGTGTAGATCTGGTTTGGTGTGCGGCATCACGCAACGTACGCAGTACTTCAACATATCAGGATCTCTTTTCGATCAGAAACCAGGTAATGTCATCTTGCGGGAAGGCGAGGTCGCGTCTATAGGCAAACCCGTAATCTACCAGCGCCAAATCGGAATACTTGTCCAATAGCTCGCCGGCGAAATCCCGCTTGAAAAGCCGATCATCATGACCCCGATAGGATATGGAGACCGGAGTCGGGTTGTAGTATTCGCAAACCAGAATGTATCGCCTGGATGCCTGATACATTTTTTCATAAACGACGGGTAGCAATTCAGGATTGATATGTATCAATACCCCTTTGATCAGCACCAAATCCACTGGTATCGTGACCGGATACTCGGAAATTGAGCCTCGAAATACATTGTTCTCACCAATCAGCCCTGCGAGAGCAGTAGCAGCATCGTCGTTAATCTCGACCCCTTTGAGCGACACTCCGGGGTATAGCAACTGGAGTGCCTTCAAGTTCATCCCGATATTTGCGCCAAGCTCAAGAACAGAAGAAATTCTTCCAGCCTGCTTTATTGCTCGCGAAAAAAAATTCAGATTGGAAGCCAGCAGAAGATCGCTGTTATTTCGACCAATATATTCCGAGCCGAATTGACCGGCCCAGAATGCCTCTTGGGGAGAGGCATAACCTAGTGCCTTTGTCATCACCGTTCTTCCTTCAGTTGATTAAAGATCATTTCAGCCCGCACCCAGTCATCTTCATCATCAATATCCTGAACCCGCCAGCGCGGAATAAAAACCGGCAGCGATTTCCTGTCAAAGATTCGGGTCTGCTCAATCCAGGCTGATGGTTTTCCCCAGTAAAACTGGCCCGCATCATGCAAGGCTCTTGGAAGGTCCTGCGTCCGGGTCAACGCATGCTCAGGAAAAATCATTTCAAAACCCCCATGCATATTTTGATGAAATGCACGAAAGATAGAGGAAGAAAAATCCGTAACGGAAAACACATACTCCCATTCATTGGTCTCAAATGCATGCCATCCGCGCTGCAGATCGGTCGTTTGCAATAGTGGCGCCGTAGCATAAATGCAGCATACGGCAGAAACATGCCACCCCTCATCGAGCGCCCACTGTGTGGCGTGTGCCATAACTTGAGACGTGGTCGCAAAATCATTGGACAACACCTCGGGCCGCCGAAATGGAATCTCTGCCCCATACTCCATGGCAATGTCAGCAATTTCACTGTCGTCAGTTGAAACGATTACATGCTCGAACAATCCCGATGCTTTTGCTTTTTCTATTGCCCAGGCAATCATTGGCTTTCCGCAAAATATTTTAATGTTTTTGCGAGGTATACGTTTGCTACCCGACCTGGCAGGAATTACTGCAATTCTCATCTTTGCAATATATCTTGCAAAACAGACACAACATAATCTTGCTGAGCATCAGTCATCGTTGGGAACATGGGCAACGTAATTGCTTCCGAGTAATAACTTTCAGCCTCCGGAAAGTCTCCTAGCTTGAATCCTTGGGCTGCATAATATGGCTGCGTATGGACTGGAATGTAATGCAGATGCACGCCGATGTTCGAGGCACGCAGCTGCTCGAACACCTCGCGATGAGAAAGCCGGACATGTTGAAGCTGCAGCCTCACCACATAGAGATGCCAGGATGAGCGTCCATTAATTTGAGTGTATGGCAACGTCAGCGGGAGATCACGCAACAATTGCTCATACCGCAGTGCGAGCTGATTACGCCGTTCCACGAACTGTTCTATTCTTTCGAGCTGGCTGATACCCAATGCCGCCTGTATATCTGTAATGCGATAATTGTACCCAAGTTCAACTTGCTGGTAGTACCAGCCCCCATGAGCAGGCTGTGTCATTTGATCCAGCTGACGCGTTATGCCATGTGATCTTAGCAGCAATAGCTTTTCGTAGAGGTCTCGGCGGTTTGTCAGCAGTATTCCTCCCTCGCCCGTAGTGATGATTTTTACGGGGTGAAAACTGAAGACCGTCAATTCGGAGTATTTGCAACTTCCAACCCGGGCACCGTTGTAAGTTGCTCCAATCGCATGTGCAGCATCTTCCATGATAGAAATGCCATAACGGTTGGATAGTTCGCGTATCCGCTCCATTTCACACGGTTGGCCTGAGAAATGAACCGGGATTATTACCTTGGGCAAACAGCCATTTTTACAGGCTTGCTCCAATTTTAAATCCAGAGCCTCAACACTAAGATTCCAGGTACGTGCGTCGATGTCGACAAAATCAACCTCGGCTTCACAATAACGCAAGCAATTTGCAGAGGCCACGAACGTATTCGGCGATGTCCATCCGATACTCTGGTCATCTACACCTAATGCAAGGCATCCGAGATGCAATGCTGCCGTGGCGTTACAGGTGGCTACGGCATAACTGGCACCGCAATAGTCGGCCACAGCCCGTTCGAATTTCTCAATACAAGGTCCTTGAGTAAGCCAATCCGACTGCAGCACCTGAACTACCGCATCGATATCCTCCTGTGAAATTTGCTGACGGCCGTATGGAATCATGAGGTGCAAGAGCTGATCAAATCTCTTAACTCGAGCATAGTAAAAAAATGAGGATTTTTCCCGGAACTGTATTCGAAACCGGAATGAACCGGATTACCAGTCTCGATCAAGCCGTTACGGCTAAAATCAATTTCAACATTAAAATTGATAGTGGGCTTGATGACGTAATGGTCAGAAAACTCAAGGGTCAAATGTGAGTCGTCCGCAGCCACCATGAGCTCATGCAATTTTTCACCCGGACGAATTCCAATGATGTGATAGGTCAACTCAGGTGCCATTGCAGCGATCAAATCCATCATGCGTGCCGAAGGAATTTTGGGAATAAAAATTTCTCCACCATGCATACGCTCAAATGATTTTTTAACAAACTCAACCCCTTGCTCAAGCGTAATCCAGAATCGCGTCATACGTTCGTCAGTAATGGGAAGACTGGTTACGCCTTGACTGAGCAACCGTTTGAAAAAAGGAACTACCGATCCACGTGATCCGATAACGTTACCGTAACGTACTACGCTGAATCTTGTGCGCTTGCTTCCCACAATATTGTTGGCAGCCACAAATAACTTATCAGAGGCCAATTTGGTTGCGCCATACAAATTGATAGGACTCGCCGCTTTGTCTGTCGAGAGCGCTATGACTTTTTCGACATTTGCTTCAATAGCTGCAGTAATAACATTTTCTGCACCATGCACGTTCGTCTTGATGCACTCCATTGGGTTATATTCTGCTATTGGCACATGCTTGAGAGCCGCCGCATGAATCACATACTCGACCCCTTCCATTGCTTGCTTGAGTCGCGGCAAATCCCGTACATCTCCGATAAAAAACCGCATGGCTGGGTGATTAGCAAATTCCTGTGCCATTTCATACTGCTTGAGTTCATCACGAGAGTAAATGACGACTCTGCGCGGACTATATGAAGACAGCAAGAATCGCACGAAAGCCTTGCCAAACGATCCTGTACCACCAGTAATAAGTATCGCTTTATCGTTAAACACTAGAAACCTTTAATCAAGTAAGCCATTACAGAATGTTGAAGCCTGTTGAGCATAAATCGAGTATGCATTGACACATCATATAAGAATTGACCTCGCCTTAAACCCCTTCTGAGCGAGAATGAATGATGCAGCCGCAGCCCTTCGACCAGTCTGGCAATAAACAAGATATTCTCTTTCTGAACTCAAACTTTTCATCACCTCACGAATTTCATGCAACGGTATGTTTGTCGCACCGGGGATATGTTTGAGATTAAATTCCGCCCTGGTCCTGACATCCAGGAGCAGTGCCCCATCTTTAATTTTTCGCGCTGCCTCAGCTTTACTGACTTCATTGAGAAGCGGCTTTTGCAATAGCTCAACGAAATCGCTTTTCTCCAAACGCAAAAGGACGCCATCCGTATCCATCGCAACCGTTGCATTTCGTTTATTTCCCGAAGCCAGTGCCTCCTCACCGAAAGCGCTAGCCGCCTGGAGTTGGGCGACTGTTACAGGAGAACTGTTCTTTTGTGAGGAGCGGATCACATCAGCCACTCCGCTTTCAATCAAATAGTAATAGTCACCCTCGTCTCCCTGCCGAATGATGACCTGCCCTGCCTTAACGGGAATCCGCTCCATGCGTCGGAACATTTCCTCGACATTTGCGGGGTGAAGTGCGCGGAACATGCCGTTCTTAAGCGATTCGGCGCTGAATACACTTGCACTCTCCATCCACTCGCCAGTGTTGCGCTCTAGCTGACCGGATTTATGTCCACCTTTTTCGTAGCTGGCCAATTGGTCCCAGGTGAGCATGATGTCGAGCAGGTCGGCGTCGATTCGTAATATCTGGATATCCGTCAGCGCCACAGCCTCTTGGAGTGGCGATTGATCGGAAACAACTGGGTACCGAGTCACATCGCTTCCACCATGCAGCGTTCCTGTATGCCCATCCGTAAAACTAAGCTTGAGCTCGCCTTTCAGCAAATAGAGCAGCTGCTCGCTCTGCATGACATTCATCCGGAACGGATTCAGCCCTTGGCTGACGGTTTCCACCACGCACATGGTGGCGAGTTCGCTTACGCGTCCCGGGGAAAGGGCGGCAATCGGTTCCAGTGTCGTAAGCAATGAGGTTTGGGCTGGTTGCATGGCTGGGCCTCTTCGCGGTTACAGAATAAATGTCTGCTGAGGAGCTACTGGTCGCGCGTTGAACTGCATGTCGCCACTGCTCACCTGACGCATGATTTCGGCCTCCTCGCCCGGCTTGAGATGCGTCACAAAAATCTCCGGGGAATGCTGCAATTTCTTGAGCTCGTCGAACAGCAGCGAAGGGCACAGATGATGCGAAAGCTTGGCGAGGGCAAGTTCGCCGTTGCTGAAAGCAGTTTCGATAATCAGATACTTCAAGTTTTCGATGCGGTTGAGCGTATCCCACAGCGCGTCGCAAGTTGTCGTATCGCCAGTGAAGACCAGACTTGCCTGCCCACTATCGAGCTGGAAGCCGACCGCTGGAACCGTATGATTTGCGGGAACCGGCGTGATTTTCCGGCCATCGAGATCAATCGTTTCTCCCAGCCGGATTTCATGATGCCGTAGAAAAGGATCCGTCTCATTCGGGATCACACTGAAATCCGGCCAGATTTTCCAGTTGAAGATGTGATCCTTGAGGATTTGCCAGGTTTCGCGCGTCGCGTGCACAGTAATATGCTTTTCGCGCATACCGATCACGGTATCCACCAGCAGCGGGATGCAGGCGATATGGTCGAGATGGGAATGGGTGACGAAGATGTGGTCGATAGCCATCATGGCATCGATGGAAAGATCCGCGACGCCCGTACCGGCATCGATCAGGATGTCGTCATCCACCAGGATAGAGGTGGTGCGCAAATTGCCGCCGATTCCCCCGCTGCAGCCCAATATCCGGACTTGAATTGAATTATTGTTTTTCATTTTGTGGTGAAGGTAAACGCGCCATCCCAGCCCGCGCCCGGAGGATGCTCGCGGAAATAGGCGATACGCTTGGAATATAGGTCATAGAGGTATCGTTCGGAATAACGTTGTTTCAGGATACCAAACTTCCCTTCGGCGGAGTCCCAATGTTGCGCACGATATAACGCCAGCGCCTCGCCGTAAAGCGCCAGTTCTTCCATGAGCTGCTCACTGTCTTCCCCGACCGGGCAAATCGGCTCGTAAATTCCGACAGGTTTCTCCTTGCCCTTGACGCGCACGAGATCCAGATCGCGGAATATGAAGTCCGGCACGGCAGTCCGGGTAAATTCGCTGACGATGACCTGCACCCCATACTCCTTGGTCAGCCCCTCCAGACGCGAGCCGAGGTTCACCGCATCGCCCATGACGGTATAAGCCATGCGGAACTCCGAGCCCATGTTGCCGACCGTCATCATGCCCGTGTTGAGGCCGATACCTATATTGATCTCGGGCCACTCCTTGGCTTGGAACTTCGCCTGCAAGACCTTGAGCTTTTCAAGCATTTCCATAGCCGCCTGCAAGGCATGGCGAGCGTGCTGATCATCGTGTATAGGCGCCCCCCAGAATGCCATGATCGCGTCGCCCATGTATTTGTCGATCGTCCCACGGTGATGATGAATGGCCTGCGTCATCGGCGTCAGGTATTCGTTCATCAAATGCGTCAGCTGCTTGGGATCAAGCCCTTCCGAAATCGAAGTGAATCGGCGTACGTCAGAGAACAACACGGTCATGTCGCGGCTTTCACCCTCGAGACTGAACACTGCCGGGTCTTTCGCCATTTCGTCCACCAGCTCGGGCGGCACATACTGACCGAACAGACCAGCCAGTTGCCGCTTGCCGCGGGACTCAATGAAGAAGCCGTAGGACATGTTGAAAATGAAAAGTGCCGCCACCATTAACACCATGGAGGCGATTGGCCAGACCTGATTGAGTTCCTGCCAGACGTACAGGTTGAAACCTAGTAGCATGCCCGCCAGCAGCAAAGTTGCGAAAGTCGCCTTGAGCGGGCTCATGGCGGGCAGCAAGAATGTCAGCAGGAGGCCGGAGATCAGCAAGAACAGAAATTCAACACCCAAGATATAGACTGGGCGCTCCTTGATGGTTTCGTCGAGGATGCCGGCAATCAAGTTGGCGTGCACCTCTACGCCGGGATAAACATTCTGAACCGGGGTCGAGCGGAGATCCATCAGGCCTGGAGCCGTTGTTCCAACAAGAACGATCGCCCCCTTGAGCGTTTCCGCAGGGACCTTGCCATGCAGAACGTCAGTCGCGGACACATACGGAAAACTGTATTGCAGGCCACGATAAGGCACCAATGCAGCAAAATCGCCATCGATCGGAATACGATTTTTACCGACCAGCAATGCTTCGACTGCTTGGTACCCTCCCGCCCCAACTCCATACTCCGGAGCAATCACTGCGGCACCTAATGCCAGCTTGGCCACTGCAAACGATAAGGACTCGTAGACATCGTTCTTGTATGTTTCGAGCACCGAAATCCTGCGAAAGACACCATCTTTCCCGACGACATGAGGGCTCACACTGAAATAGCCACCGGCAACTGCCGCCTTTTGCAATTCGGTTACATTGCCAGTGAATGCGGAGGCCTGGATAGGCGCCATCCCCTCAGCTCCCTTGAATATTGATTCCGGCAGCCCTCCTGATGAAGCTGTTTCATCGAGGTCATGCCTGAACACATAACCCAACGCAACCGGGCGATCCTGCAGACTACGCGTCAGTAATCCGTCATAGTCGAGCTTCGGCCTTAATCTCGACAGGGCGGCCTGGAAATCATTGTTTTGGCCAAGCTCGGTTTTTGCAAGAGACTCCAGTTTCTGGAGCCCCGAACTCTCATCCTTTTCGGCAAAAACCATATCAAAACCAAGAACCTTGATACCGTAATGATCGAAGAGCTGGTCGACCATCTGCGCCAGCTTGTTCCGGCTCCAAGGCCAGTGCCCCTCCTCCTTCAGACTCTTCTCATCGATATCAACGATGACGATGCGCTTATCCACCGTATTCGGCATCGTCAACCTCAACCGCAGATCGTAGGCGTAATTTTCCAGGCGAGCAGTGAAATCGTAAGGGAGTGAGCCAACAGCGTTCGCCAGAAAAAGCATCACAATCGCAAGACTGATTGCGATGCGCATGCGGTGACGCCTGAAGAAGCCTTTATTGGTCATAGGCATTAAAGATCAAATAGTTAATATTGTTTTCTTTCAAAGCATATCCCATAAGCACGCATTTTGACAGATGAAGGAAATGCTTCAGACTGTAAGCCCTGGCAGACCATGCATGGCAAAATAGCGGTTTATATTTCGTATCAACGCCATGAGCTCATTGGAATCCCTAGAAATCTGCTCCGGCCAAACACCGAACGCCAGCATCCTCTGGCTGCACGGTTTGGGCGCGGATGGATACGACTTTGCCCCCGTGGTCGAAGCGTTGCAGCCGATGCCTTACATTCGTTTCATCCTTCCGCACGCTCCGGCTATGCCAGTGACGATCAATGGCGGTTACGTCATGCCAGCCTGGTACGACATATATGGCAACGATATC
The DNA here is from genome assembly GCA_035460165.1 of Methylophilaceae bacterium. Taxonomy (GTDB): domain Bacteria; phylum Pseudomonadota; class Gammaproteobacteria; order Burkholderiales; family Methylophilaceae; genus MM2. The sequence goes on from DATHWW010000014.1 coordinate 81,374, forward strand.
GCCGATCGGCAGGACGAAACCGGCATGCGCGCCTCGCAGTCGCAGATCGAAGCCTTGATTGCCCGGGAAAAACACCGAGGCATCCCCGCGAACCGCATCCTGCTCGCCGGATTTTCGCAAGGCGGCGCCATTGCGTTGCATACTGGATTGCGACATGCGGAGAGCCTGGCGGGAATCATGGCTTTATCAACGTACCTGCCCTTGCATGAAAAATTCCAGGATGAGCGCAGTGAGCAGAACCAACGCACGCCTGTTTTCATGGCGCATGGCAAGTTCGACGACATTATTCCGATGGAAACGGCTGCAGCCACGAAAACCTTGCTGGAAAAATCCGGATACGATGTGGAATGGCATGACTACCTCATGCCGCACTCGCTATGCAATGAAGAGATCGCCGATATCCGCGACTTCATTCTGCGCGTATTGCCGGAGGCTTAGCCCAGCGGGGTTTCGCTTTCCGGCAATTGGAGTTCGACGCGCACCCAATCGTCCTTTTGCTCAATCACGCGACCGAGCCGCACCTGGCTGTGATGATGCTCGGTGCGTAGCTCGAAGATGCCGCCGGCAATAAACTCCACGCGCGGCAACAGGAGCGTGGACGGAATATCCTTCTCGTCATCCCTGGACAAATAAAGTGCGGGAAATGGGGGTTGCCCCTGGGTAGCCAGGCAGGCGGCAAGAAAGATATCGGTCGGCAGAAAATCCTGCGGATGTGCACTCTGCGAAAGATTGCGCATCCGCACATACGCCGGGGTATGGCACAGCACTTCAATACCCACGTGCCGCTTATCCCCGGCAAGTTGCTTGACGCTACGCACCGCGCCGACGACCGGCATGTCGGGATTCAATTCGTAATCGAGTGCAATGATCCTGCCCGGCCGCAGCCACTGATTGAGCTCTCCGCTCACTACCGCGCCGAAACCGTACTTGCTTTCGTTATTGAGGGTCCATTTCTCGCCATTGACGCCAGACAGAACGATGCTGCCGGGCTCCGGGCGAGCTTCGGGCTTGATTTCCGATGCGGGCAAGGGTCGGGCGTTCACTGCATCAGGCTGCAAGGGCCGGCCACGGCTGTAGAGCACGTTCTTGACGTGCTGGCATACATTTACGATACCGTTAACCACTTCCGCTACTTTCGCCACTTCGTCACGTTCGTCGACCCGCCGCTGGCGGCGATATACATGACGTGACCACTCCACCAGCATATGCTCCGTCAGCAACAGACAATCCGAGAACCCAAGACTCAGCGGCAGCGTCAAGTCAGCAGGCATTTTGTTCTGGCGGGCATACTGCGTCAGCCGTTCCACCTGCAGCACCACTTTGTCCGTATCCCAGTAGCGATAGCTGGGACTCGGCTCGAAGTGCCGTATGCGTCGTCCGCCACGATCCTCTTCCAGTCCGACAAAAAACAGATGGCGCTCTTCCGAATAGCTGCTTTCCAGCGCCAGCATCTCGCACCAGCGGGCAAGCCAGTCCGCCAAGGTTTCAATCTCGACCTTGAGCATGCTGGTATGGTTCAGGGTGTCCAGCATCAAGGCCTGGAGATAGCAGGACATCAGCGACGTCTCGGCGCCGTCCGAATAGCGCTTCAGCACGGTCTTGGTACATCCCAGACTCTCTCCGAGCTGATAGAGTCTATGCAGCCGCGCCCACCCCCCTTCGGACATGGATTGATAGCGCAAATAGCGCCATTTGGCCGCACATCGCAGGCAGTCCACCAGGTTCAGCAATAATTGGGGAAGATCGTTGGCGATGGGAGAATCGGGCAGGCTTCCGTTGTAGCGATCCAGAAAGGCCTGATAGGCTCGCTCCAACACATGGTAATAATTGTAGACAGACTGCCACAGACGTTCGTCGACTTCATATTGCAGCATAGGCGCTGCAATGTATTGTTTCGTGAGTGCCGCCACGTTGTGACGTGCGCGCCCGTCGATCTCGATCAGTGCATGCAGAGAGTTAGCATTGAGAGGATTCTCATCGGCAACAAAATCCCTGAGTCGCTTTAGCACAATATCTTGCGCAATGAGATAATTGTCGCGGGGAAGTTCATCAAGCCATGCGGTATCAAGGAGCGCCTCCCCCTTGGGCTTGACGAGGGCATGCAGTTTATCGATCAGGTCCACGTTCACTACGAGCCTCGAAATTTTGTTGTCTGCTAAGCGACTATGACAGATTTCCAAAAAATTTGCACCACACGGGCAATTGACCGAACGCAGCTATTTTGTTACGGTTCATCCCCTTCACAGGCCTTCCTTTCATGAGTAAAACCACCCAGCCGATCAGCTTCGAACAGGCACTTGCCGAACTAGAAGCCCTTGTTTCACAAATGGAATCCGGACAGCTTCCATTGGAGCAATCGCTCGCCTCTTACAAGCGGGGCGCTGAATTGCTTCAGCTTTGCCAGAAATCGCTGGCCGATGTCGAACAACAGGTACGGCTGCTGAACGAAGCCAATACACTGCAACCTTATACCAATAGCGATGACTGATTTCCCTTCCTGGGCGACCCGGATACAAGCTCGTACGGAATCCGCGCTCAGCACGCTCCTGCCTTCTGCCGATGTGGCCCCGCAGCGCCTGCATACTGCGATGCGCTATTCCATCCTGGGCGGAGGCAAGCGCGTGCGCCCTTTGCTGGCGCATGCTGCAGGCGAACTGTTCGGCTCGCCTGCGGACAAAGTCGACTATGCCGCGGCGGCCGTGGAGATGATCCACGCGTATTCGCTGGTGCATGACGACATGCCGTGCATGGATGACGACGATCTGCGTCGAGGCAAGCCCTCGTGCCACAAGCAATTCGATGATGCGACTGCGCTGCTGGTTGGCGACGCATTGCAAAGCCTGGCTTTCCAGACCCTGGCGCATCCAGAGCTCTGCAAAAATGCGCAGCAGCAGGTAAAAATGATCCATCTGCTTGCAATCGCCAGCGGATCACGCGGCATGGCCGGCGGCCAGGCCATCGATCTCGCGAGCGTCGGCATCAGCCTGACCCAGCAAGAACTGGAGTTCATGCACATCCACAAGACTGGCGCGCTGATCCGAGCCGCCGCCTTACTGGGTGCTTATTGTGCTGAAGCACCGGAAGACTACCGGCTGCAAGCGCTTGACCGCTATGCCAAATGTATCGGCTTAGCCTTTCAGGTCGTCGACGACATCCTGGACAACCAGGCCGATACCGCCACACTCGGCAAGACTGCCGGCAAGGACGCCGAGAACAATAAACCCACCTACGTCACCATCCTCGGGCTCGCACGCGCCAAGGAGTTCGCGCGCGAATTGCATACCGAGGCGCTCGACAGCATCGCCCCTTTCGGCGCCGACGGGCAACGGCTGGCACAACTTGCCGATTTCATTACAGAGCGTTCCTTTTAAATGAACCCATTGCTCGAAACCATCAATTCTCCGGCCCAACTGCGCAAGCTGGATCGCAAGCAACTGTCCCAACTGGCCGACGAACTCCGCGCGTTCCTGATCAACAGCGTTTCGCAAACCGGCGGGCATTTGTCCTCCAACCTCGGCGTCGTGGAACTGACCATCGCGCTCCATTATGTGTTCAATACTCCCGACGACCGGCTGGTATGGGACGTCGGCCATCAGACCTATCCGCACAAGATACTTACCGGCCGCCGCGAAGCGATGTCCGGCCTGCGCAAGGAAGGCGGCATTGCAGGCTTTCCACGCCGCGCGGAAAGCGCATACGATGCCTTTGGCGCCGGACACTCCAGCACATCGATCTCGGCGGCGCTGGGCATGGCGGTAGCCGCGCAGCAGGCTGGTTCGGATCGCCGCGCGGTCGCCATCATCGGCGACGGCGCGATGACTGCCGGTATGGCATTCGAAGCGCTCAACAACGCTGGCGCAATGGACGCCAACCTGCTGGTGATCCTCAACGACAACGACATGTCGATTTCGCCCAACGTCGGCGCGCTCAACAATTACCTCGCGCGCCTTCTGTCCGGCAAGTTATACGACAGGATGCGCCGCGGCACCGAAAAGGTATTGGGCGTGGCGCCGCATATCCTGGAGTTGGCCAAGCGCGCCGAAGAGCACGTGAAAGGCATGGTTACGCCCAGCACGTTGTTCGAGGAGTTCGGCTTCAACTATATCGGCCCGATCGACGGGCACGATCTGGATGCACTGGTCGCGACCTTATCCAATATTCGCAAGCTCAAAGGGCCGCAGTTCCTGCACGTCGTCACGCAAAAAGGCTACGGCTTCAAGCCGGCGGAGGACAATCCCGGAAAATTCCACGGCGTGGGCAAGTTTGACCCATCGAATGGCGAATCCATGGTCAGCGGCGGCAAGAAAACCTATACGCAGGTATTCGGCGAATGGCTGGTGGACATGGCCGCGCAGGATAAGCGCCTGATCGGCATCACGCCCGCCATGTGCGATGGCTCGGGCCTGAACGCATTCCAGGAGCAATTCCCTGACCGCTATTTCGACGTCGGTATCGCCGAACAGCACGCGCTCACTTTCGCCGCAGGCTTGGCTTGCGACGGAAGCAAACCGGTGGTGGCGATCTATTCTACGTTCCTGCAACGCGCATACGATCAGCTGATCCACGACATTGCCTTGCAAAATCTTCCGGTATTGCTGGCCATCGACCGCGCTGGCCTGGTAGGGGCGGATGGCCCGACGCATGCCGGCAGCTTCGATATCTCCTACTTGCGCTGCATACCGAACATGGTCGTGATGTGCCCCAGCGACGAAAACGAATGCCGGCAGATGCTGTACACCGGATTCATGCTGGATGCGCCGGCGGCGGTGCGTTACCCGCGCGGCTGCGGTACGGGCATCGCTACCGAGAAAGCAATGCATGCCCTTCCTTTGGGTAAAGGCGAAATCCGACGCCAAGGCAAAAAAGTGGCCATTCTGGCTTTCGGCAGCATGCTGCCGCCCGCACTGGCGGCCGCCGAGAAACTCGATGCCACCGTGGCCAACATGCGTTTCGTGAAACCTCTGGACACCGCATTGGTCTATGAATTGGCGGCTAACCATGACCTGATCGTCACGGTCGAGGAGAATGCCGTGATGGGTGGCGCAGGAGCTGCCGTGATGGAAGCGCTGCAAGCCGCCGGATCGACTGTAAAAACCTTGATCCTCGGGCTTCCCGATGAATTTATCGAGCATGGAACGCCGGAAAAAATGCTGGCTGCATGCGGCCTGGATGCGATGGGAATCGCCTCGGCGATTGAGAAAATATTAACCTAGTAGTATACTCAACTATTAAGCGACATAAATGGGAACCACCATGAACCACCCCGCCACACTCCCTATCGAGGATGTGCAGAACACGCCTGACGTACGCCACCTCGCTATCGACAAGGTCGGCATCAAGTCCATTCGCCACCCGGTCAAGGTCCAGGATAAGACCGGCGGCGTGCAACACACCGTCGCGGTGTTCAACATGTACGTGCACTTGCCGCACAATTTCAAAGGCACGCACATGTCTCGCTTTGTCGAGATCCTGAACATGAACGAGCGCGAGATCTCGATTGAAAACTTCGAGACCATTTTGCGTGAAATGGTAAAGCGCCTCGAAGCCGAGTCCGGCCACATCGAGATGACCTTCCCGTATTTCGTGAACAAGGCGGCCCCGGTTTCCGGCGTGCAGAGCCTGCTGGACTACGAAGTAACATTCATCGGCGAAATCAAGGATGGCAAGTACGACATCACGGTGAAGGTATTGGTGCCTGTCACCAGCCTATGCCCGTGCTCCAAGAAGATTTCCGACTATGGCGCGCACAACCAGCGCTCGCATGTCACCGTAACGGCGCTGATCAATGACTTCATCTGGGTGGAGGACATCATCGGTCTGGTGGAAGAGCAGGCATCCTGCCAACTTTACGGGCTGCTCAAGCGCCCCGACGAGAAGTTCGTCACCGAACGCGCCTACGACAACCCGAAATTCGTCGAGGACATGGTGCGCGACGTTGCCGCGCAACTGAATGCCGAACCGCGCATCGATGCCTACGTGGTGGAGTCCGAGAATTTTGAATCCATCCACAATCACTCGGCGTATGCCCTGATCGAACGCAATAAGAGATAAAGCCAAAAAATAAAAAAGCGCGGATTCCGCGCTTTTTTATTGCCTAATATTTTTTGGTCAGCGTCATCACCATACCGTCGCGTTCCATCTGAACACGATTCAGCACACTCATCCCCAGCAACACGACAGGCGGCGAGTCGCCCTCGAGCACCATCGCCTCAACCTGATGCATCACGATGCCGCCTATCTTCACGGTATTCAGACTGATGCGATAGGCTTTGACGACACCCGCGGCCGTACTGGCAGCGCCGATGTCGCCATTCAGATAACTCAAGCCCAGCCTGCGCGCCTCCTTGCCGCTCAACGCAATGCTGGAAGCACCGGTATCGACCAGGAATTTCATCGAGGAGCCATTGATATAGCCCTCCCCCAGGAAGTGACCGGCATTATCGGCATAAAGAGTCGCCGTTTGTGCAGAAGACCCACCACCGGCAATCGCTATGCCCTGCCCCATCCCCAACTCCCTGCGTTTGCCATCCACTTCCAGAACGACTTTGCTGCTGTCTGCCGACAGTACCTTGATGCCATCGGGTGTCACCTGACCGGCAGAGTATGTTTTGGGTTTGCCTCCATTGATGGACAGGATCGCCTTGCCGCTGAACAAGCCAACGACGTTGATTTGCATCTCGGCCGCAGCCTGCAACGAAACGAGCATCAAGCACAGGAAAATAAGCAGCGCGCGCACGGAAATTCTCCACCAATGAATTAGGGGAAGTTTACACCGCATCCGCCGTTGGCGGCGTATGCCGCGCGCGCCATAACAGCACGAAATAGCCAGCCAAGGCACAAAGCGCAGAGATGCTGAACGACCAGCCTGCGCCAAAGGCCTCCCAGGTATAGCCGCTCATCAGTCCGCCCAGGGTACCGCCCAATCCGAAAGAAATGCTGGTATACAGCCCCTGCCCTTTGGCTTGGTGCTTGCCGCGGAAGAATTGATGCACCAGCGCGACCGCCGCTGCATGGAAAGATCCGAAACTGGCCGCGTGCAACGTCTGGGCAAATACGATGATCAGGAGATATTCGACGCCCCATCCGATCAAAATAAAACGCAGCGCAGCAAGCGCAAAACTGACCAGCAGGATGCGCCACAGCCCAAAGCGCGCCGCCAAGCGCGGCATCCATAGAAAAACCAGCACTTCGCAGATCACGCCCAGCGCCCACAGCCACCCTACAATGCTCTTGCTGTAGCCATGCTCGACCAGATAAATCGAGTAAAAGGTGTAATACACCCCATGTGCGGCAGCCATCAAAAAACACGCGACCAGGAAAGCCACGACATCCGGGCGGCGCAATATGTTCCATACCGGCTGATCGTCGGTATGGTGCGGGACGATTATCGGCTCGGGAATCTTGCGCGAAAGTAGCAAAATACCGACCTTGAGCCCGAGAACGATCCATAGCAAAGCACGGACCGGCGCGTAGTCGAGCACATAGCCGAGAAGGATGACGGCGATGATGAAGCCAACCGAGCCCCACAAGCGTATGCGGCCGTATCCTTCGCCGCTAGCACCCAGATGCCCGAGCGTAATTGCCTCTACCAGCGGCAGGGAGGCGCTCCAGAACAGGCTCATCAGCGCCATGACGGCAAACATCCATAAGAAGCTGTCCCCGGCAAACACTCCCAGGTAGAAAATCAGGCTGAGCAATGCCGCCAGTTGCACCACTGCCACGCGGCGGCCGGTATGGTCGGCCAGCCAGCCCCACAGGTTGGGCGCAAAAATCCGCGACACCTGGAGCAAGGACATCAGGACGCCTATCTGGAATGCACTGAACTCGAGCGATTGGAGATAGAGGCTCCAAAACGGCGTAAACGCCCCGACGAAAGCGAAATAGAAAAAATAAAATCCGGACAGGCGCCAGTAAGGGAGGCTGAACATCGCTCTATTGTACGCAAGCAGAAAATAAAAAAGCCGGCGAGGCCGGCTATGTTGAGGAGTTACAAACTGCCAGGAATTTTAGGGGTCGTGGTGCTTACGTCGGCACATTGCGCGCGATGTCGCAAGGCATGATCCATCAGCACCAGCGCCATCATTGCCTCGACGATCGGCGTCGCGCGGATGCCGACGCATGGGTCATGGCGACCGGTAGTCTGCATCATTACGGCATTGCCATCCTTGTCGATGGAACGGCGTTCCTGCGGAATACTGGAAGTCGGCTTGAAAGCCACATGCGCTACGACATTCTGCCCCGTCGAGATGCCGCCGAGTATGCCGCCGGCATGATTGGAAGCGAAACCCTGCGGCGTCAGTTCGTCACTATGCTCGGAGCCTTGCTGCGCCACGCTGGCGAAACCGGCACCGATCTCGACGCCCTTGGCCGCGTTGATGCCCATCATCGCATATGCGATCTCGGCATCCAGACGGTCGTAGACCGGCTCGCCCCAACCGACCGGAACGTTTTCTGCAACCACGGTAATCTTGGCGCCAATGGAATCGCGCGCTGCGCGTATCTCTTCCATATAGGCTTCGAGCTGCGGCTCCATGCTGCTATCGGCGGCGAAGAAGGCATTGTTGCGGACGTCATCCCACGAGCGGAACGGAATTTCGATGTTGCCGATCTGGCTCATGTATCCGCGCACTATGACGCCGTAACGCTCACTCAACCACTTCTTGGCAATGGCTGCGGCCGCCACGCGCACCGCAGTTTCACGCGCAGATGAACGCCCACCCCCGCGATAATCGCGAATACCGTATTTTTGCCAATAGGTGTAATCGGCATGACCGGGACGGAAAGTTTCGGCAATCTTGCCATAATCCTGGCTGCGCTGGTCGCGGTTGCGGATCAGCAGTGCGATAGGCGTTCCGGTGGTCTTGCCTTCGAATACGCCGGAAAGAATTTCAACAGTATCAGGCTCTTGCCGCTGCGTCACAAAACGCGAAGTACCCGGTTTGCGTCTGTCGAGTTCCACCTGGATATCCGACTCGGTAAGCGAGAGCCCCGGTGGGCAGCCGTCCACCACGCAGCCGATGGCCGGGCCATGACTTTCGCCGAAAGAAGACACACAAAAAAGCTTGCCTAAAGTATTACCGGACATAACAAAACATTCACCAGAAATTTTGCTGAAAGTTTACCACATGCACCCGCGGCAAGCCTTTCCGCTCGCGGGTGAAAGTGCCGTCAGAGACGGCTGCAAGCACTGACCAGGAATCTAGACGGCCACGCCCTTTAGCCACACCTCGTAAACCGATGATGCAACCTTGCTTAACGCCGGGATGCGCGTGTCCAGCTTATCCACGATTTCCGAAACCGGCTGGACTCCAGGACTGCTCGCCGAAGCCGCCACTTCGTCCGCCCCGACGTCGCACCAGATGCGCACCATATCGGCAGTCATCTCGATATGGCATTGAAAAGCAAGGTGCCGGCCAAGGGCAAAGGCCTGGTTATCGCAATAGCTGCTGGACAGAATCGCGGTGGCGCCATCCGGGATGGAAAAAGTCTCGCCGTGCCAATGAAAGCCCACAAAGCGCTGCAGCGAACCGAACCAGCGCCGCGCCTCGTCGCTCTCACCAACCTTCAACTCGCCCCAGCCGATTTCCTTGATGGAATTGCGCGAAACGATTCCACCCATGGCCTTGGCCATGAGTTGGCCGCCGAGGCAATGCCCTAGTACCGGGATCTCCTTGGCCATGGCTTCCCTGATCAGCCCAAGCACCTGAGGAATCCACGGCAGATCGTCATTGACACTCATCGGCCCACCCATGAATACCAATCCGCTATAGCTCTCCGCCGACGGGGGCAAGGGATCGCCCTCATCAATGCGTATGAGTTGCCAGGGAATATTCCGGGCATTCAGGAAGTCGGCAAAAAAACCGGGGCCTTCGGTGGCTGCGTGACGAAAAATGGCAATGGGCTTCATGTGATATCCAAGTAATTAAAATTTACGTGATTCCGCCGGGGAGCCTATTTCAACTCGCGCCACTCTCCCGGCGACAAACTTTCCAGAGTGTATTTTCCGATGCCGGCGCGGATCAGGCGCAAGGTCGGCAACCCAACCTTTGCCGTCATCCGCCGCACTTGGCGATTCTTGCCTTCGCTAATCATCAGTTCCAGCCATGAAGTCGGGATCGCTTTGCGCTCTCGTATGGGGGGGGTGCGCGGCCACAAACTCGCCGGCTCAGCGATGACTCTGACCTTCGCGGGTTGGGTGACAAAGTCGCCGAGATCGACGCCCCGCCTTAATAGCTGCAATTGATTGTCGTCAGGAACACCTTCCACCTGCACCCAATATGTCTTGCTTTCCTTGTGGCGCGGATGCGCAATGCGGTGTTGCAGCGCGCCATCATCGGTTAAAATAAGCAATCCCTCGCTGTCCGTATCGAGCCGCCCCGCTGCATACACCCCAGGAATAGGAACGAAATCCTTCAGGGTCGGGTGTTTTTCATGCTCGCTAAACTGGCAGATAACCCCATAGGGTTTGTTGAACAGGATCAGCATTCCAAATATTGAATCCAGGAGTTTATTGATGTCGCAGAAAATCAGCGTACCCGTTGACGGGCAAAAGATTACCGTCAATGCCGACAACAGCCTCAACGTACCCGATCGTCCGATTATCCCATTTATCGAAGGCGATGGCATCGGCGTCGACATCACGCCGCCGATGAAGCGCGTCGTGGATGCAGCGGTAACCAAGGCCTACGGTGGCAAGCGTTCGATTGCCTGGATGGAGGTATATGCCGGTGAGAAATCGCTCAAGGTCTATGGCGAAAACGCCTGGTTGCCCGACGAAACCATGCAGGCCGTCCGCGACTACGTCATTTCGATCAAAGGCCCCCTAACGACTCCGGTCGGCGGCGGCATCCGCTCGCTGAACGTCACGCTGCGCCAGGAGCTCGACCTCTACGTCTGCCTGCGCCCGGTGCAGTATTTCCAAGGCGTCCCCAGCCCGGTCAAGCACCCCGAAAAAACCGACATGGTGATTTTCCGCGAGAACACGGAAGACATTTATGCAGGCATCGAATGGGCGGCCGGCACAGATGAAGTGAGGAAGGTCATCGACTTCCTGAGCGATATGGGCGTACGCAAGAAAATCCGCTTCCCCGAATCATCTTCCATCGGCATCAAGCCGGTATCCGTCGACGGCAGCAAGCGCCTGATACGCAAGGCGATCCAATACGCCATCGACAACGGCCGTAAATCGCTGACCATCGTACACAAGGGCAACATCATGAAGTTCACCGAAGGTGGCTTCAAGACTTGGGGGTATGAATTGGCCAAGCAGGAATTCGGCGCAGTCGAGATCGACGGTGGGCCGTGGTGCAAGCTTGGAAACGGTCTCGTGATCAAAGACTGCATCGCCGACGCTTTCCTGCAGGAAATCCTGCTGCACCCGGAAGACCACGATGTGGTCGCGACACTCAACCTGAACGGCGACTACGTTTCCGATGCACTGGCAGCGCAAGTCGGTGGCATCGGCATCGCACCGGGAGCCAATCTGTCGGATACCGTCGCGATGTTCGAGGCGACCCATGGCACCGCACCCAAGATCGCAGGCAAAGATATTGCCAATCCATCCTCGTTGATTCTTTCGGCGGAAATGATGCTGCGTCACATGGGCTGGACAGAGGCAGCCGATCTGGTATTGCAGGGGGTCGCTAAGGCTATTTCAGAAAAGCGGGTAACCCACGACTTCGCGTCGCAAATGGACGGAGCTACGCAGGTTACCTGTTCACAATTTGGCGAAGAGATTATTCGCCAGATGTAAAACAAAAAAGCGACCCGGGTTTCGGGTCGCTTTCAAGAAGACGTTCAGGTCTTCTGGATGTTCGATGCTTGCTTGCCTTTGGGGCCTTCGGTCACGTCGAACGTCACCTTATCGCCCTCCTTCAGGCTCTTGTAGCCGGAGGCGACAATCGCGGAAAAGTGCGCGAACAAGTCATCGCCACCTTCGTCAGGAGTGATGAAGCCAAAACCCTTAGAGTCATTGAACCACTTCACGGTACCAGTTGCCATTTCTTACTTCCTTACGTAAACCAGAGGAGGCGCCCCCAAAAGTTTGTATTTCAAGACCTTAAGTCGGGTTTTCCGGCTACGAATAACTTGGAATCCAAACGCCTGTGTGCGTTTTTACGTGCGTTATTCAAATAAGTCAAGAATTTTCTAAGGGTATTTATGATTATTTACCGGATTAATCATATAGCCATTAAGTCTTTAGCCAATACGCATAAAACCGGCATACCACTAACCTTTACAAAACGGGCGTCACCGTGCATCATTCACGAGGCTTTTGGCTATTCCACCTTGGGTACTCGCTTAATCCTTCATGAAAAACTATTGAAATGGTTGCTGCCGCTACCCCAACAAAATTAGGTGGACTTGCCCGCATGCTGGTGCAAGAGAAACTACTGTCCGAAAATGAGGCAGAATCCATCCAGGCTCAGGCCAATACCCAAAGCGTTCCCTTCGTCACCCAACTCGTCCAGAGCAGAAAACTCTCGGCGATCGAAATCGCGCAGTCTGCCGCGACGGCTTTCGGCTTCCCCTTGCTCAACCTGAACAGCGTCAATCCGGACTACCTGCCGCAAAAGGCAATCGATGCCAAACTGATGCAGAACTATCGCGTCATGGCCTTACAAAGCCGCGGCAATACATTGTTTGTCGCACTTTCCGACCCGACCAACCTCCACGCGCTGGACGATGTACAGTTTCAGGTCGGCATGGCACTTTCTCCAGTGGTGGTGGAAGACGACAAACTGGGAAAATGGATCAGCAAGGTCGTCGATGACAGCGACACCTCATTGAAATCCCTTGGTACGGGCGACGACATCGACCTCGATTTCGAGAATGACGAAAAAACCGCCGAACCCGAACAAACGACAGAAATCGACGACGCCCCCGTCGTCAAATATATACAGAAGACACTGCTCGACGCCATCAATATGGGCGCGTCCGACTTGCACTTCGAGCCCTACGAAAAGTACTATCGCATACGCTATCGGATTGACGGCGAACTTCGCGAAATCGCCCGACCGCCACTGGCCATCAAGGACAAGATCGCATCTCGAATCAAGGTCATTTCGAGTATGGATATTTCCGAAAAGCGCGTGCCGCAGGACGGGCGAATGAAACTGGTTCTCTCCAAAAATCGCGCTATCGATTTCCGGGTGAGCACGCTCCCGACACTGCAAGGCGAAAAGATCGTCATGCGGATTCTGGATCCTTCCAGCGCCACGCTGGGCATCGACGCGCTGGGGTATGAACCGGAGCAACGCGAGGCGCTGCTTAGTGCCGTTCAGAGACCTTACGGCATGGTACTCGTTACCGGCCCGACCGGTTCCGGAAAAACCGTTTCGCTCTATACCTGCCTAAATATCCTGAATCAACCCGGCATCAATATTTCGACAGCGGAAGACCCCGCCGAAATCAATTTGCCTGGTGTAAATCAGGTCAACGTCAACGAAAAAGCAGGACTGACCTTTGCCGCAGCATTGAAAGCCTTCCTCCGTCAGGATCCGGATGTGATCATGGTCGGTGAAATCCGCGACCTCGAAACCGCCGACATTGCGATCAAAGCGGCGCAAACAGGTCACATGGTGCTCTCAACCCTGCATACCAACGATGCCCCGGGCACGCTTTCCCGCCTGATGAATATGGGCGTTGCGCCTTTCAATATTGCCTCTTCCGTCATTCTTATTACCGCTCAACGCTTGGCCCGCCGCTTGTGCAAAGTATGTAAGCACCCCGTCGATGTTCCGAGAGAGGCCCTGCTGCAAGTGGGCTTCAAGCAAGAGGATCTTGATGGAAGCTGGCAGCTATATGGCCCCAAAGAGGGCGGATGCGACGCCTGCAATGGCAGTGGCTACAAGGGCCGTGTAGGTATTTACCAAGTCATGCCGATTACCGATGAAATGAGCCGCATTATCATGAAGAACGGTACCGCGCATGATATTTCCGACCAGGCCCGGCGCGAGGGGGTGAAAGATTTGCGCCAGTCAGGGTTGCTTAAAGTCAAGCAGGGATTGACTTCGCTGGAAGAAATCGAAGCCTGCACCAACGAATAAGGGAACAATAATGGCTGCTAATTCCGCCAAGGAAACCACCTTCTCATGGGAAGGAACGGATAAACGGGGCAAACGGCTCAAAGGGGAAATGAAAGGCTCCGGCCTGGCATTTGTTACTGCGACCTTACGCCGCCAAGGCATTACAGTCGTCAAAATCAAGAAACAAAGCGCGTTCAGCAGCAGCAAGCGCATTACCGAGAAGGACATTACCCTATTCACGCGCCAACTGGCGACCATGATGAAATCTGGCGTCCCTTTGCTGCAATCCTTCGATATCGTCGGCAAAGGCCACAGCAACGCATCAGTGTCCAAACTGCTGTCCGACATCAAAGCCGACGTCGAAACAGGTAGTAGCTTGAGCCAAGCGTTCCGTAAATATCCGCTTTATTTTGACAATCTGTTTTGTAACTTGGTCCAAGCCGGTGAACAGGCAGGTATTCTCGATACCCTGCTGGATCGGCTTGCCACCTATAAGGAAAAAATTCTTGCCATCAAAAGCAAGATCAAGTCTGCCCTCTTCTACCCAATTGCAATTATCGTAGTTGCCTTCATCATCACGGCAATCATTATGATTTTCGTGATTCCGGCGTTTACGGAACTCTTTTCCAGTTTTGGCGCGGATCTCCCTGCGCTGACCATGCTGGTTATTCAAATTTCGAACTTCTTCGTCGAATATTGGTGGGCTATTTTCGGAACGATAGGTTTCAGCCTATGGTTCTTCTTCTATACCTGGAAGCGCTCCGAAAAAATGCAATCCACTATGGATCGGCTGCTGCTGAAAATTCCAGTTTTCGGCGAGTTGATCCGCAAGGCGACCATTGCTCGTTTTGCAAGAACGCTCTCGACGATGTTTGCCGCGGGGGTGCCTTTGGTTGAAGCATTGGACTCTGTGGCTGGCGCCTCCGGCAATCGTGTTTATTACGATGCGACCAAGCAGATTCAGAGCGAAGTGACTACCGGCAGCAGCCTTACCGTGGCGATGCAGAACACGGAAGTATTCCCCAACATGGTTCTACAAATGGTTTCGATTGGTGAAGAGTCTGGCGCATTGGATTCGATGCTGTCTAAGGTCGCGGACTTCTACGAAGGTGAAGTTGACGATGCAGTCGAGGGACTATCAAGCCTGATGGAGCCAATCATCATGGTAGTGCTGGGTACGCTGATCGGGGGCTTGGTCATTGCCATGTACCTGCCGATCTTCAAGATGGGGCAAGCGATCTAACGATTGCCCCCGCTTATTAGTATTACTTTCGAGAAGCTGCGTCGAGCAGTTTCTCGATTTCCTTTGCAGGATACGCGCCGAGCACACGTTTTCCGTTCGAGAAAATCAAGGTGGGCGTACTCGTAATGCCCAAACGCATTCCGAGACTGACGACATCGTCGACTGGCGTCTCACAATTCCCTTTGTCCTTGGGTAATTTGCCATTCAGCATCCAGTCTTGCCACGCCTTGCCTTTATCGGATGCGCACCAGATTGCACGCGATTTATTGGCAGAATCCGGATGTAACTCTTCGAGCGGATACAGGAATGTATAGATGGTCACATCGGTCATGCCTACCAGATCTTTCTGCTCCAGCTTCTTGCAGTATGGACAGTCAGGGTCGGAAAAGACCACAAGCTTGCGACTACCGTTGCCTTTAACCACCTTGATGGCCTTATCCAATGGCAGCGAGGCAAAATCAACCCGAGTCAGCTCATCCATGCGCTCAGCCGTAAGATCACGCCGGCTCTTAGGATCAACCAGTCGGCCTTCGACAATAAGAAAGGTAAGTTTTTCATCCGTGTAGATAATCTGTCCATCCAGAAACACCTCATACAACCCTGCAAACGGCGTCTTGGTAATACTCTGAACCTTCACCTTGGGATAAGTCGCTTCGATGGTTTTCTTGAGCGACGCCTCATCCGCCCACGCAGTTGCAGCCATCATTCCTGCCAGAAGCGCGGCCATCGTACGTTTCAACATTCATGTTTCCTTTTGGTTAAATCATTGCATGCGCCATCAGGCGCCGCTTGAGCCATTGCTGGCGGTTAGTGAAAGCCATACCCAGATTGCGCAAGCGGCCAACACCTGGCAAGCCGCTGCCGAACAGTGCGTGCAAACCCGTCGTCGTGACTTGCATCGCGGAAATGTCCATTTTGCGCGAGCGCTCATAGCGACGCAGCAATGCGTAATCACCCACATCGGCCTGAGCGTTGCGATTGCGCAGGACTTCCGTCAGACCGATTACATCGTGGAAACCCAAATTGACGCCCTGACCGGCCAGCGGATGTACCAAATGTGCCGCATCCCCGACCAACGCCAGGCGCGATTTGACCATGACCTCTGCGTTTTGCAAGCGCAACGGAAAGGCTGCCGCGGGAGTAATCAAGGATAACGGCCCCAGCAAATTCCCGCCGGCCTCCGCAACAGTTGCGCAAAGCACTTCAGGCGACATCGCCAGCAATTCCCGGGCATGTGCTGGATCGGTGGACCATACCATCGACATGCGATTCCCTGGCAAAGGCAACCACGCGAGAACTCCGTCGTTACGGAACCACTGCCGAGCAATATTGCGTGACGGCACTCCTGTCGCAAAATTGGCGACCACGCCCAATTGCC
The DNA here is from genome assembly GCA_035460165.1 of Methylophilaceae bacterium. Taxonomy (GTDB): domain Bacteria; phylum Pseudomonadota; class Gammaproteobacteria; order Burkholderiales; family Methylophilaceae; genus MM2. Next base: position 98,022 of record DATHWW010000014.1, read on the forward strand.
CGTAGTCGCGAGTATTGGCTTCGATGCCGGCCTGGGTGCGCACCCAGGAGTTTCCGCCATCCGCGCCGAGGATGAGCCGTGCCGACAAACGCGTCCCATCCGACAATACCAGCCGCGCGCAGGATGCCTCCCATGCCAGGCTGATGCACTGCGCTGGGCTGAGTAACGCGATTTCCGGTACTTGCCGCATTTGCCCCCACAAAGCCTTCTGTATTTGTCGGCTTTCGGCGATATAGCCCAAAGCTGGAACGCTCGCTTCATATGCGCTGAACTCAAGCTCCGCATGCTCGTCGCCCCAAATTCGCATGGCTTCAATCGGGGTAATACGGCTCAATTGCTGCGTTTTCCATGCGCCCAGCGAGTCAAGGAAACGCATATTGCCTGGGCTGATCGCATACATGCGACTGTCCCAGCTTTCGTCCTGCGGCAACGATGGCTCGGGGGATGCCTCGACCAAAGCCAACTTCAGCCCGCTGTGCGCCAACGCCAGTGCCGTTGCGGCGCCTACCAGCCCGCCGCCGATGACGATCACGTCATAATCCTGATTCAGACTCACCCTTTTGCTCCGAAACTCATTTTCCGGGCGACAAAATGCCGAGCCGGCGCCAGCATTTCCAGCATCGCCAGGCCGGCACCACGCACCGCCCCTAGTCCGGGAATATCGTTGGAAAAAGTACGCACCAGGAAATCGGTAAAGAAAATCCCGCCACCCGTATCCATGCGTCGTCCGGACTGATACTGCCGCAGCATGTCGCTGCCGCCCATGGCTTCGCTCGGGATGTTTCGGGCAATGCCTGCCAATTCCCACGCATCGCGCAATCCCAGATTGAACCCTTGCCCGGCCACCGGGTGGAGAGTTTGAGCGGCGTTGCCAATGACGGCCAGATGCGGCCCCACTACCGGACGGAGGGTGCTCAATCGCAAGGGGAAGGTCGCTCGCTCACGAATGTTCAGAAAATTACCTACGCGGTCACCGAAATGCCGATGCAACTCTTCAAGGAATTCAGGCTCAGGAATCGCGCATAATCGCTCGGCCGCCGCTGGATCGGCTGTCCAGACCAGTGCGAAACCGCGTTCGCCTTCCGGCAGCAACGCCACTGGCCCAAGTGGCGTGAATCGCTCGTAAGCAATATTGCCATGCGGCAATTCGCACTCGACGTGCCCGACCAGGGCGCTGTGCGCGTACTCCTTCGTTTCGCGCTTCATACCGGGCAGCTCGTTCAGGCTGCGTCCGCCGTCGGCGATAACGGCGAGGCGCGCGTTTAGCTTATGTATCGTACCGTCCTGCTCGATGCTGACGACCGCGCAGTCATTAGCGATTTCCAGTGCCTGCGCCCTGGCGCCGTAGCTGATTGCGATTTCCGGCGACTCCGCCAATGCGCGATCCAGTGCAGCACTCAAATCGGCATATGACAATACATAGCCCAAGGCTTCCTGATGCTCGTCACTTGCACGTAATATCGTCCGGCCAAAATGGCCGCGCTGGGAAACGTGTATGGTAGTAATTGGAGTCGCGTGCGGAGCCAACTCCGGCCAAACACCGAGACACTCCAGGATCAGCCGGCTCCCTTGCGATAATGCCAAGGTTCGCGGATCGCGCATGCCGGCATTCGTGTAGCGTGCTTCCAGCAGCGCCACCGAATGACCGTATCCTCGCAACCCCAGCGCGAGCGTCGCGCCTACCGGGCCTCCTCCGACGACAAGAATGTCGTAGTCCGGCTTCATGACGCCATGAGCGTTTCAATGTCGGCAACGGATTTGGGCGCCGCCATCGTAATAATGTCGCAACCGTCCTGTGTCACGACAGCATCGTCCTCGATGCGTATGCCGATATTCCAGTAATGCTCGGGCACGTTATCCGCGGGCCGCACGTAACAGCCCGGTTCGACAGTGAGCGCCATGCCCGGCTCGAGCAAACGCCATTCGCCATTTTTCTTGTACTCACCGGCGTCGTGCACGTCCAGCCCCAGCCAATGACCGGTGCGGTGCATATAGAAACGACGGTAATCGCCGGACTCGAGCACGGCATCCACCGTCCCTTTGCACAGGCCGAAATCGATGAAGCCGCGCACCAGCACCTGCAATGCAGCTTCATGCGGCGCATTCCAGTGATTGCCCGGACGCACGGCTTCGATGGCAGCGGTTTGCGAGGCGAGTACTAGTTCGTACAAGTCCTTTTGCGGGCCGCTGAATTTTCCATTCACCGGGAAAGTGCGCGTGATGTCGGAAGCGTAACCGTCCAGCTCGCAACCGGCGTCGATCAGAAGCAAATCGCCGTCGCGCAATGGCGCATCGTTAAATACATAATGCAGCACGCAGGCATTGGCACCGCCGGCAACAATGGAATGGTAGGCGGGCGATTGCGCACCGTGGCGGCGGAATTCATGAATCAGTTCGGCCTCGATCTCGTACTCGGTCGAACCCGGCTTGGTGGCGCGCATGGCACGACGATGTGCGCCGGAGGAAATTTCCGCGGCGCGACGCATGATTGCGATTTCACCTTCCGATTTAAATAATCGCATTTCATCCAGCAAGAGACGCACGTCGACGATCTCGGCGGGAGCGCTTACGCCGCTGCGGGCCTGCGCACGCACTTGATTGAGCCAGCCGGTCACACGTGCATCCCATGACGCGTCGGCGCCTAACGAATAATGCAGGCGCGGCTGGTTGGCAAGCAATTGCGGCGCCAGTTCATCCAGGCGCGAAATGGAATAGGCTTCGTCCACTCCGAAGGCCTCTTTCGCGCCCTCGGGGCCATAACGAAACCCATCCCAGATTTCGCGCTCGAGATCCTTGTCGCGGCAGAACAGCACGCTTTTGGGCTTTTCGTCCGCGACGAGCAACAGTACCGACTCAGGCTCGGTAAATCCGGTCAGGTAATAAAAATAGCTGTCGAAACGGTATTGGTAATGACTGTCGCGGTTGCGAACAGCCTCCAGCGCGGTTGGAATGACGGCGACGCCCTCCCCCATGTGCTGCAGGAGTTGATGACGGCGAAGAATGAATGGCACGGTATCTTTCATGAACTGAGCTTGCAATCCAATGCGTGTAAACGTTCGGGTGTACCGACATCGACCCAGTCGCCGCGGTAATGTTCCGCTGTAGCGCGCTGCTGAGCGATAGCGGCATGCAGCAGCGGCGCCAGTTTGGCCTGGCTGCCGGGGACAACGGAGGCAAACAGTTCCGGCCGGTAAACACCGATGCCGGAGAAGGTCAGGCGTGAGGCGCCCCGCTCGACCAGCCGGCCATCCTCTAGATGGAAATCGCCTTGGGCATGCTGTTGAGGATTGTCCACCAGCACGAGATGCGCGACAACGCCGCCCATCGGCTGGGCAGCCAGCCGGCCGAAATCATAATCCGTGTAGACATCGCCGTTGACGACCAGGAAAGGCTCTTCACCCAACATCGGCAACGCCTTGGCAATTCCACCGGCCGTTTCCAGCGCCTCGCCTTCATCGGAGTAAGTAATACTTACGCCGAAGCGGCTGCCGTCGCCCAGGGCGGATTCGATCTGCTGGCCGAGATGGGCGTGGTTGATCACCAGTTCGCGGAAGCCTGCCCGAGCCAGGCGCTCGATATGCCAGACGATCAAAGGCTTGCCGCCGACCGGCAATAACGGTTTCGGCGTGTGGTCGGTCAACGGGCGCATGCGTTCGCCGCGACCGGCGGCCAGTATCATGGCCTTCATCAGAAGGTGTATCCGACCTGGGACTGACGATTCTCCAGTTCATCCAGCAAGCGCACCAACGGTCGCAATTCAATATATCGCTCGCAGGCGCGGCGCAAATAGTCCATCACCAGCGGCAGATCCTTGAGATAGCCATCCTTGCCGTCGCGATGGTAAAGGCGGGCAAAAATGCCGAGCACCTTGAGATGCCGTTGCGCGCCTACCCATTCGAAGTCGCGGTAGAAATCGGAAATATCCTGCGGTACCGGCAAACCGGCTTTTTTCGCCTTTTCCCAATAACGCACCACCCAATCGAGCACCTGCTCCTCTTCCCAGCGAATGTAGGCATCCTTGAGCAAGGACACCAGATCGTAGGTGATGGCGCCGTACACCGCATCCTGGAAATCCAGGATGCCCGGGTTCTCGCCGACGGCAGCCTCGCACACCATCAGATTGCGGGAGTGATAGTCGCGATGCACATACACCTGGCCTTGCGACAGGATATTGCGATTGAGCGTGTCGAATGTTTTTTGCAATACCGCCTGCTGCTTGTCATCCAAAGTGGCATTCAAATGCTTGCCAACATACCACTCCGGGAACAGGTTCATTTCTCGCGTCAGCAAAGCCTCATCGTACAAAGGAAATACACCGGTCCGGCTCGCCTGCTGGATACGAACCAACGCATCCATCGCATCGCGGTACAAGTCCGCAGCCGTGCTCTGGTTCAGCGCGCTCAGATAGGTAGTGTTGCCGAGATCGGTCAGCAGCAGAAAACCTTGCGCGAGATCCTGCTCGATCACGCGCGGCACATGCACGCCAGCCGCGCCAAAAACTTCGGCGGCATGCACAAAGGGCCTGCAATCTTCATGTTGCGGCGGCGCGTCCATGGCAATAAGCGTACGCCCGGGCAGGCTCACGCGGAAATAACGGCGGAAGCTGGCATCGGCGGAAGCCGGCGCGAGGCTGAATTGCTCGCCCGGCAGAACTTTTTCCAACCAGCTACTGAGTTGTTGCTGTCTTTGCACCTTTGAAGCTCTCCATAAATTCAAAACAAGGCCCGGCGACCAACTCTTTGTCTAATAACGTTAAAAAACAGGGAGCCAGAAATGACGCGGGTTGAGCCGCATGCGCGCATTGCCTAAAAACCAAATTTATGCGATTTTATCACCATAAAAAACATTCCCCCTACTTAAGACCTCCGCCTTGCAGCCCATGCTGAAATACCATGCTATTGCCTTGTTGTTTGCCCTGCCTTCCGTGGTGATCGGGCACGCACGGGCTGCCGATGAAACTTCGCCCGACAAAACTGCCGCCAACTCTGAGGCCATGATCATCGAGGCTCAGCACCTGGAAATGTTCCTCGACAGGAAAATGCGCGCGATAGGCGATGCCGAAATGCGCCAGGATGACAAGGCGATTTTCGGTGACCGCATCGATTACGATGTACTCAATGAAGAGCTACACGTCGTTGGCAATACGCGCGTAGAGCAGAACGGCCTGGTAGTGCTCGGCCCGGAATTGCGCCTCAAGCTGGATGATCGTGAAGGGGAAATGAAGGAGCCGGTGTTTACATTCAACCGCCAACCCAGCGCTCCCGCAACTCCCGCGGCCTCTGACACTGCAGGACTCACGGCATACTCTACTGTATCGCGCATTCCCGGCGCATCGGAAGAATCCAGCGCCAGCACGGGATTTGCACGAGGCGATGCCAAACGCATCGTTTTCGAAGGACCGGACAAGGAACGACTGTACAAAGCCCGATACACCACTTGCGAAGCTGGTGTGGACGACTGGTACCTGAGGGCAAACGAGCTGGAGCTCGACCACCACACCGAAACCGGTACGGCCACGCATGCCAGCGTGGAATTCAAGGGCGTTCCCATCCTTTATACGCCCTGGATCGACTTTCCTTTCAATAAGCAGCGCAAGAGCGGACTTCTTGCCCCGAGTTTCGGCACGACGACCAAAAGCGGTGTCGAACTCAGCATGCCGTATTACTGGAATATCGCTCCAGACATGGATGCTACGATTGCGCCGCGCTATCTCAGCAAGCGCGGCATGCAGCTGCAAGGGGAATTCCGCTATCTCGATGAGAATTACTCGGGTGAAGACAGCCTGGAACTGCTGCCGAATGACAGCCAGGCCGACCGTGATCGTTATTACGCCAAGATCGTGCACAAGCATAGCTTTGGTCATGGCTGGTCGGGTGACTTGCATGTCGAGCGCGTCTCGGACGACCAGTATTTCTCTGACATGACCACCAGCATCGTGTCCACCAGCCGGGTGAACCTGCCACAGCGCGGCAACCTCAGCTACAGTGACGACGTCTGGAGCTTCAATAGCTTGGTCGAACGCTACCAGACACTGGACGACGCCTCGTTCCCATACCAGCGCCTGCCGCAGCTCACGCTCAAGGGCGAAAAGGAATGGGACTATCTTTCCGGCAACCTGTACAGCCAATGGACCAAATTCGACCGCAGCGACCATGCGCCCATTTCACAAGCCATGGTCAGCGCGCCGAACACCTCGCTGGTAACCGGTGTAACCGGCAGCCGCTCGGTGCTTTATCCCAGCGTCAGTGTCCCGCTGGCACGCTCCTATGGTTACATTACACCCAAGCTGGGCGTACATTACACCAGCTACAAACTGGACAACGCCGGCTTCACCCTGACGGACAGCGACGGCAACGTCACGAGCTCCGAATTTACCAGCGACTCACGCTCGCTGCCGATCTTTAGTCTGGATAGCGGTCTCTTTTTTGACCGCGATTTCCGTGTTGTCAAAAACATGTATACGCAAACGCTGGAGCCCCGGCTCTTTTACGTCTACGTGCCCTACGACGACCAGTCGCGCCTTCCGGTTTTCGATTCCGGCGAAGCCGATCTCAGCCTGAGCACGCTGTTCTCCGAGAACAAGTTCACCGGCAACGACCGCATCAACGACGCCAATCAACTGTCGCTGGCGGTTACTACCCGCCTCATCGACTCCAAGACCGGCTTGCAGCGTCTGGCGGCAACCATCGGCCAGCGTTTCTACTTCAGCGATCGCCGTGTCGGTCTTCCCGGTGCGGAAGAAATCACCAGCAGCACATCCGACATCGTTGCCGCGATTACCGCGCGACTGCGCAACCACTGGAACGTCGATGCCGGCTGGCAATACAACACCGACCTCGAACGATCGGTCAAAAGCAATATCGGCGCACGCTACAATCCAGAACCTGGAAAAACCTTGAATCTGAGCTACCGCTTCACGCGCGAAAGCCTGGAGCAAATCGACATTTCCACGGAATGGCCGCTCGCAAGCCGATGGTACGGATTGGCCCGTTGGAACTATTCCCTGCGCGAAGACCGCCCCATCGAAGGCTTGGCAGGCGTAGAATACGATGCAGGCTGCTGGCAGGCGCGCGCCGTAATGCAACGCGTATCGGTCGCCACCGATGAAGACCCCAACTATGCATTCTTTTTCCAGCTTGAACTCGGCGGCATGACCTCCATCGGCACCAGCCCGCTCAGTCTGCTCAAACGCAGCATTCCGGGCTACACTAACACCTCCTTGATTCCAGACGAAACTCGCTGATCGTAACCAAATGAATGTATTCACAAAATTGGCAGGCATCCTGCCAGCCGCCTTATTTCTCATTTTTTCTGGCCCGGCGCTGTCCGCCGTCGAGGATAACGTTTCCCAGATCGACCGCATCGTAGCGGTGGTCGATCGCGACGTCATCACCTACAGTGAACTGCAGGATCGTATCCGCATCGTACTCGGCCAATTGGAAAAGCAAAGCGCGCAACGACCGCCTCAGGATGTACTGGAGAAGCAGGTATTGGAGCGCCTGATCGCCGACCGGCTGCAATTGCAGCTTGCCGCCCAGACCGGCCTGCGCGTTGAAGACAATCAGCTCGACAAGACGGTGGAGCGTATCGCCGAGCAAAACAAGCTCAGCATCAACGAATTCCGCGATGCTTTGGAAAAAGACGGCATCAGCTATCGGAAATTCCGCGAAGACATCCGCAATGAAATCATACTGGCGCGTCTGCGCGAGCGCGAAGTCGATAATCGCATCAACGTCACGGAAGCGGAAATCGACAACCTGCTGACTTCGCAGGCATCGCGCAACGAGATCAAGGACGAATTCGATATTGCGCACATCCTGATCCGCACACCGGAGGAAAGCTCGCCGGAAGAATTGCAAAAACTGCGCGGCAAAGCCGACGAAGCGATGAAGCGTTTGCAGGAAGGCGAGGATTTCGCACAGGTCTCCGCACGTTACTCTGACGCCCCCAACGCCCTGGAGGGCGGCAAAATTGGCTGGAAAAACGACAGCCAGATTCCGAAGCTGTTCGTAGAAGCGCTGAAGCCGCTAAAGCCGGGTGAAAACACCGAGGTCATGCGCAGCCCCAATGGCTTCCATATCCTCAAGCTCAACAACCGCCGCGGCGCGTCGTCACCCTTGTTGGTGCAACAGACCAATGCCCGTCATATCCTCATCAAGCCCAGCGAAGTGGTCTCGGATGCCGATGCACAACATCGACTTGAAGACCTCAAGGAGCGCATCGAAAACGGCGGCAACTTCGCCGAACTCGCCCGCCAATATTCAGAAGACGGCACCGCAGCCAAAGGCGGCGAACTCGGCTGGGTCAATCCCGGCGACACCGTGCCGGATTTCGAGAAGGCCATGAACGAACTTCAACCCGGGCAGGTCAGCGCCCCGGTACGCTCGCCTTTCGGCTGGCACTTGATTCAGGTGTTGGAACGCCGCAGCCAAGACATGAGCAAGGAGGCCGCCCGCCTCAAGGCGCGCCAGGAAATCCGCGCCCGCAAGTCGGATGAAGCCTATCAGGACTGGCTGCGCGAATTGCGCGACCGGGCTTATGTCGAATATCGCCTCGAAGACAAATACTAAGGCAGTGGTTAGACCCCGCATCGCTCTGACTGCCGGTGAACCCGCCGGCATCGGCCCTGACCTGTGCGCGATGCTGGCGCAGAAGCTCCCGGACGCTGACATCACCGTCATCGCCGACCGCTCGCTGATCGAAGCACGCGCCGGCCTGCTGGGCCTGCAATTCAACAACCTGCGCATTCACCATATTCCGCTCGCCACGCCAGGCGTTCCCGGAAAACTCGACGCCGCCAACGGCCACTACGTTCTGGAAACACTGACCCACGCCGTAAAAGGCTGCCTTGCCGGCGAGTTCGACGCCATGGTGACCGCCCCGGTGCACAAAAGCATCATCAACGACGCCGGCGTACCTTTTACCGGCCACACCGAATTTCTCGCCGAGCTAACCGATACGAAAAACGTGGTCATGATGCTGGTCGGCGGCGGCATGCGCGTTGCATTGGCGACTATCCACATGCCGTTACGGGAAGTGGCGGACGCCATCACGCAGGAAAGCCTGGAAACCACACTCCGCATCCTGCAGCAGGATTTGGTGCACCGTTTCGGCATCGCCCGGCCTCGCATTTACGTGGCAGGCCTGAACCCGCATGCCGGCGAAGGCGGTCATCTCGGAATGGAAGAGATCGAGACTATCACGCCAGTACTCGAGAAACTGCGCAGTGAAAAAATGGATCTGCACGGTCCGCTCCCCGCCGATACCATGTTCAGCCAGCACAACATCAACAACTGCGACGCATTCCTTGCGATGTATCACGACCAGGGGCTGGCCGTGCTCAAGCACGCCAGCTTCGGCGGTGGCGTCAATGTCACACTGGGATTGCCGATCATTCGCACATCGGTGGACCACGGCACGGCACTGGATTTGGCAGGGACGGGCAAGGTGGATGCGGGCAGCCTGTACGCAGCGATCGAGCTTGCCATTGAGCTAGCAACGCGAAACTGATCGTCAAGGGGAAAGTGAGAGCTGAGTCCGAGTTCCGCCACGCAGCCCCGGCATGACGATCCCCACTTCGTCCAGTAGAATGCCGGGATGAAACACCTCCCCAAGAAACGCTTCGGTCAGAACTTCCTCACCGACACCGACATTATCCGCTCACTTGTAGAAGCCATCCGTCCTCAGCCCGACGATATCATAGTCGAAATCGGGCCCGGCCTCGGAGCCATGACCCAGCCGCTCTTGCAACGATTGAATCACCTTCACACCGTAGAGCTCGATCGCGACATCGTCGCCTGGATGCAGAAGCACTATCCGGCGGGAACAATCACCATCCACAACGTCGATGCGCTGAAATTCGACTTCGCGTCGCTGGGCGAAAACATTCGCGTCGTCGGCAACCTGCCCTACAACATCTCCACGCCCATCCTGTTCCACTTGCTGGAAAATGTCGGGCACGTCGTCGACATGCATTTCATGCTGCAAAAGGAAGTGGTAGAGCGCATGGTGGCCGCACCTTCCACGCCGGCATACGGACGGCTTTCGGTGATGCTGCAATACAAACTGCAGATGGAATATTTGATCACCGTCCCGCCGGAGGCCTTCGACCCGCCACCCAAGGTGGAATCCGCCTTCGTCCGCGCCGTTCCCTACGCCACGCTGCCGCACCCGGCCAAGGACGAAGCACTGCTGGGAAAGATCGTCACCGCCGCGTTCGGCCAGCGCCGCAAGACGCTGCGCAATACGCTCAAGGGCATTCTGGACGACACGGGCTTCGCAGCACTTGGCATCGATCCGCAACTGCGCGCGGAAAATCTCGCGGTGGCGCAGTTCGTCGCCATCGCCAACCATCTCGGCTGATATAATTCGCCATCAATCTTGGGAGGAAACATGAGAGTCATACTGTTGGGCGCGCCGGGCGCGGGCAAGGGCACACAGGCCACGGCCATCAAGGAAAAATTCAATATCCCGCAGATTTCCACGGGCGACATGCTGCGCGCGGCCGTCAAGGCCGGCACCCAGCTCGGGCTGGAAGCGAAGAAATTCATGGATGCGGGCGGCCTGGTTCCGGACGAAGTGATCATTGGCCTGGTCAAGGAACGCATCAAGGATGCCGACTGCGCCAACGGTTTCCTGTTTGACGGTTTCCCGCGCACGATTCCCCAAGCGGAAGCCATGAAGCAGGCCGGCGTGGATATCGATTTCGTTGTTGAAATCGATGTACCGGACGAAGAAATCATCAAGCGCCTTTCCGGCCGGCGCGTGCATCTGGCGTCGGGCCGTACCTACCATGTCGTGTTCAATCCGCCCAAGGTGGCCGGCAAAGACGACGCCACCGGTGAAGACCTGATCCAGCGCGACGACGACAAGGAAGATACCGTGATGAAGCGTTTGGAGGTCTACCACACCCAGACCAAGCAACTGGTGGATTACTACTCCAACTGGGCGGCCCAGGGAGGCAAGGCGCCGAAGTATGTACGTGTAAACGGCATCGGCACGGTAGACGGCATCCGCGATAATATCTTCGCTGCACTGAAGTAATCGGCAGCCGAAAAACAAAAGGCCTGCGATCGTTCGATCGCAGGCCTTTTTATTGGCACCGAACTAGCGTCTAGTCGTACCGACGCGCGACCATTTCCTTGATCAGCGGCGACAGGATCAACTCCATCGCCAAGCCCATCTTGCCACCCGGAACCACGATGGTATTGCGACGGGACATGAAGGAGTCCTTCAGCATCGACAGCAAATACTCGAAATCCGCCTTGGCCGGATCGCGGTAGCGGATCACCACGAAGCTTTCGTCCAGCGTCGGAATGTCGCGCGCGACAAACGGGTTGGAGGTATCCACCGTGGAAACACGCTGGAAGTTGATGTCGGTATTGGAGAACTGCGGACAGATGTATTCGACATAGTCGCGCATGCGGCGCAGGATAGTCTGCGTCACCGCCTCGGCGGAATAGCCGCGCTCGGCAGTATCGCGATGAATTTTCTGAATCCACTCCAGATTGACGATAGGCACCACGCCGATCAGCAAATCGACATATTTGGCGATATTGACCTTATCCGTCACCACGCCGCCATGCAGGCCTTCGTAGAAAAGAATGTCGGAACCCGCCGGGATGTCTTCCCAAGGCGTGAATTCGCCAGGCTGCAGCTTGCTGCCTAGGCGTGCGTTGAACTCGGTCGCTTCGGTAACACTGTGAACATAATAACGACGCTTGCACATGCCAGTGTCGCCGTACTGGCGGAAAGTCTCTTCGATTTTGTCGAAATGATTGGCTTCTGGGCCGAAATGGCTGGGCGCGCGTTGGTTATTCTTGTCCGCTTCTTCGACGGCATCCTTGAATTCGGCACGAGTCAGGCTGTGAAAACTATCGCCTTCCAGAACAGCTGCTTCGATGCTTTCGCGGCGGAAGATCTGCTCGAAAGTGCGTTTAACCGTTGTCGTACCCGCACCGGAAGATCCGGTGACAGCAATCACGGGATGCTTCTTGGACATGGGGGTTCTCCTCAAAATTTGCGCCTGATCAGAAACCTGTCAGGCGCGGCGTTTGTGCTCTAGAGCCGATTGCTGAGGCTCTTGTTACGAAATAATTATACGTTAGCTTGGGCAATCAACCAACCAATCGCAAGGTATAATTTCCCACTTTCCCATAGTCCGATAATCCTATTTCCATGCAATCGCAGTATCTACCCAACGAAATCGAACAGCGCGCCCAACAGCATTGGGAGTCACAACGCACATTTACTGCCGTGGTCGACCCGAGCCGGCCCAAGTATTACTGCCTGTCGATGTTCCCTTACCCTTCCGGCAAGTTGCACATGGGCCACGTGCGCAATTACACCATCGGCGACGTGCTCAGCCGCTATCACCGCATGCGCGGCTATAACGTATTGCAGCCCATGGGCTGGGACGCCTTCGGCCTGCCCGCCGAAAACGCAGCGATCCAGAACAAGGTACCGCCGGCACAATGGACCTACGACAACATCGCCTACATGAAGAAACAGTTGCAGTCGCTGGGCTTCGCGATCGACTGGTCGCGTGAGCTGGCGACCTGCAAGCCAGACTACTACAAGTGGAACCAATGGCTGTTCCTGCGCATGCTGGAAAAAGGTATCGCCTACAAGAAGACGCAGGTCGTGAATTGGGACCCGGTGGATCAAACCGTGCTCGCCAACGAGCAGGTCATCGACGGCCGCGGCTGGCGCACCGGAGCACTGGTCGAAAAGCGCGAAATCCCCGGCTACTACTTCGGCATTACGCAATATGCGGAAGAGTTGCTGGCCGACCTCGACAAACTGCCGGGCTGGCCGGAGCGCGTGCGCACGATGCAGGCCAACTGGATCGGCAAGAGCGTGGGCATGCGCTTCGCGTTCCCCTATGAGCTGGACGGCAAGCCGGAGCAACTGTGGGTTTTCACCACCCGCATCGATACCGTAATGGGCGTTAGCTATTGCGCAGTGGCGGCGGAACACCCGCTGGCTGCGCGCGCAGCGCGCGACAACCCGGAATTGGCGGCCTTTATCGAAAAATGCAAGCATGGTTCGGTGATGGAAGCCGACCTCGCCACGATGGAAAAGGAAGGCATGGATACCGGCCTTACCGTCACCCATCCGCTCACCGGCGAGGCGGTGCCGGTATGGGTGGCCAATTACGTGCTGATGAGCTACGGCGATGGCGCGGTGATGGCGGTGCCGGCGCACGACGAACGTGACTTCGCCTTCGCGCAGAAATACACGCTGCCGATCAAGCCGGTGATCCTGCCGGCCGGCTGGAACGAGGCGCCAGCCGCCGTGATCGACGCCAACCACGCCGCTCCGCACGAAGTAGGCGAGCCGCTGGCGTTCACGCCGGCAATGCAGATCGCCGATGGCAACACCATCCTGGACTGGCACCAGTGGTCGGACGTGTTCGCGCAGTATGGGGTGCTGTTCAACTCTGGCCGCTACGACGGCATGAACTTCGAACAGGCCTTCGATGCCATCGCTGCCGACCTCGGCGCGCAGAACCTAGGCGGGCCTAAGACGCAGTTCCGCCTGCGCGACTGGGGCGTTTCGCGCCAGCGCTACTGGGGCTGCCCCATTCCCATTATTCACTGCGAGACCTGCGGCGACGTGCCGGTGCCCGATGATCAACTGCCGGTGGTGCTGCCGGAAGACTGCGTGCCGGATGGCTCCGGCAACCCGCTCAATAAACGCGCCGATTTCCTCAATTGCACCTGCCCCAAGTGCGGCGGAATAGCGAAACGCGAAACCGACACCATGGACACCTTCGTCGACTCCAGCTGGTATTACGCGCGCTACGCCAGCAAGTTTGGCCAGGATGCGATGGCGGACGCCGAAACCAACTACTGGATGCCGGTGGACCAATATATCGGCGGTATTGAGCACGCCATCCTGCACCTGCTCTACTCGCGTTTCTGGAGCAAGGTGATGCGCGACATGGGCCTGGTCGATTACGACGAACCGTTCGCCAACCTGCTGACACAGGGCATGGTGCTGAACCACATCTTCTCGCGCCGCACCGACAAGGGCGGCATCGGGTATTTCGCGCCGGAAGAGGTCGAACTGGTGCACGACGCCGCCGGCAAGGTATGCGGCGCGAAACTGCTGGCCGACGGCCAGCCGGTGGATTTCCAGGGCATGGGCACCATGTCCAAGTCCAAACGCAACGGCGTCGACCCGCAGGCATTGATCGAGCAATACGGCGCCGACACGGCGCGTCTGTTCATGATGTTCGCCGCCCCGCCGGAGCAGACGCTGGAATGGTCGGACAGCGGCGTCGAAGGCGCCCACCGCTTCCTGAAGCGCTTGTGGACATTCGGCAGCGAGTTCGAAGACATCGGCAGAGAACCGGCCGACCTGACCAACCTGGCGGCAGACGCGAAAAAACTGCGCCACGAGATCCACACCACGCTGAAACAGGCCAACTACGACCTCGGCCGCTTTCAGTTCAACACCGTGGTTTCCGCGACGATGAAGATGCTCAATGCGCTGGAAAAAGCCGGCAAGGAACCGGCCAGTCGCGCCGTCATTGGTGAAAGCCTGTCCATCCTGCTGCGCCTGCTGTCGCCCATCACGCCGCATATCTGCCATGCCCTGTGGAGCGAACTGGGTTACGATGGCGGCATCCTCGCCGCTGCGTGGCCCGAACCGGATGCGGCAGCTCTGGTGCAGGATGAAATCGAGATGGTGATCCAGGTCAACGGCAAGCTGCGCGGCAGCGTGATCGTCGCCAAGGACATGGAACGCACCGTCATCGAAAAGCTTGCGGTCGAACAGCCATGCGTGCAAAAACACCTGGAAGGTGTCGGCATCAAGAAGGTCATCGTCGTCCCGGGCAAACTGATCAACGTCGTCGTAGGGTAAACCATGAAACTCACGTCACTGCACTCGCACATTGCTTACCGTAATCTGCTGCTCGCCTTCTGCCTGCTGGCGCTTGCCGCCTGCGGCTTCCAGTTGCGCGGTATGACGGAAATGGGGTTCAAGAAGCTGTACCTGCAAAAAAGCAATTCGTCCGTTCTGGCCAAAGAGTTGCGGCGCTCCCTGATCAGCAGTGGCGTGGAAGTCGTGGCGACGCCCGAAGAAGCGGAAATGCTGCTGGAATTGTCGGGAGAATCGACCGAAAAGAACATTCTCTCGCTGTCCGGCGGCGGCAAGGTGCGCGAGTACGAACTGATCTATCGCGTAACCATACGTCTGCGCGAAGCGTCGAGCGAACTGTGGGGAACACCGCAACTCATCGAGCAACGCCGCGACTACTCCTATGACGATACGCAACTGCTCGCCAAGGAAGGCGAAGAGGCTCGGCTCTACAGCGACATGCGCAGCGACTCCGCGCGTGAAATCCTGCGCCGCTTGAACGCGATCAACACCGGCAAGCCGAAGGCCGCCAATTAGGAGCATGCCGTAAGCCGTGCATCTTTCCTTCGATCAACTTACTGCGCACCTTGAGCGCGATTTACGTCCGCTCTATATCCTGACCGGAGATGAGCCTCTGGCGCTGAAAGAAGGCGTCGATGCCATCCGCCAGGCGGCGCGGCGCCAAGGATATGACGAGCGCCTGTCTTACACCGCCGAGCGCTACTTCGACTGGAAGCAGCTGAAAGCCAGCAGCCAGTCGATTTCGCTTTTCGCCAGCCGGCGCCTGCTCGAACTGCACATCCCCTCCGGCAAGCCGGGCGTCGAAGGCGGCAAGGCCTTGCAAGAGTTCGCCGCCAACCTGCCCGCCGACACTGTTGCGCTGATTACGCTGCCCAAGCTGGATAAAACCGGCCAAGGCAGCGCCTGGTTCTCTGCATTGGAAAAAGTTGGCGTCGTCATCCCACTGCAAACCGTTGAGATCGAACGTTTGCCGCGCTGGATAGGCAACCGGCTGCAAGCGCAAGGGCAGCAAGTTGACGAAGCGACGCTGGAGTTCCTCGCCAATCAGGTCGAAGGCAATTTGCTGGCTGCGCACCAGGAAATCCAAAAGCTGGGCCTGCTTTACCCTGCCGGGCCACTGAACCCGGAAGCAGTACGGGAAGCGGTATTGAATGTTTCGCGCTATGACGTGTTCCAACTGGGAGATGCGTTGCTGGCGGGCGATCCCGCGCGCACCGCAAAGATATTGCAAGGATTGGAAGCCGAAGGCGCGCAGCCCCTGGCACTACTGGGCGTACTGGCATGGCTGCTGCGCGGCGTCACGCGCGTCAAACTGGCGGAATCGCGCGGCGAAAACTTGGCAAACGCAATGCAACAAGCCAAAATCTGGGGAGACCGCCAAGGCCAGGTCAAGCGCATGCTGGCACGTGTCAGCCTGCGGCAGTTGCAGGCGGCCATGCTGAAAATGGCGGAAATCGACAAGATCTGCAAGGGCATCGCTTCCGGCAAGCCTTGGCTGGAACTTTCGCGCCTGTGCATTGGCCTGGCGCGCGGTGGTACGCGCCGGCAAGCAGCACGGTCACATTAGGAATGAACATGGATATCAAGCACTACATGCAACAACTCGGGCAAGGTGCCCGCGCCGCATCGCGAATGATGGCAAAGGCCGACACCGGCACCAAGAACCGCGCGCTGCTGGCTATCGCCGCCGCCATTTATCGCGAGAAGGATGCGCTGCTCGCCGCCAATCGCGCAGACATGGAAGCGGCGCGTGCCGCCGGCCTGGACGCCGCGATGCTCGACCGCCTGGCGCTCTCCGAAAAATCCATCGCCATGATGGCGGAAGGCCTGGAACAGATCGCCTCGCTGCCCGACCCCATCGGCGAAATCAGCGACCTCAAGTACCGTCCGTCCGGCATCCAGGTCGGCAAGATGCGCGTGCCGCTGGGCGTCATCGGCATCATCTACGAAGCGCGTCCGAACGTGACGGTAGACGCGGCCGGCCTGTGCCTGAAATCCGGCAATGCCGCCATTTTGCGCGGCGGCTCCGAAGCCATCCATTGCAACCGCGCCTTGGCCGCACTGGTGCACGAAGGACTGGAGATAGCAGGGTTGCCCAAGGGTGCCGTACAAGTGGTCGAAACCACCGACCGCGCTGCCGTGGGTGAGCTCATCACGATGAAAGACTACGTGGATGTCATCGTCCCGCGCGGCGGAAAAGGCCTGATCGAGCGCATTTCGAATGAAGCGCGCATCCCGGTGATCAAGCATCTGGACGGCAACTGCCACATTTACGTGGACGATGAGGCTGACCTGGCCAAGGCGCTGCGCATTCTCGAAAATTCCAAGACCCAACGCCTCGGCACCTGCAATACCGCCGAGTCGCTGCTGGTGGCACGCCCGGTCGCCGCCGAGACGCTGCCGCAACTGGCCGGCATGCTCACCGCACTCGGCGTGGAAATCCGCGGCTGCTCCGAGACACAAGCCTTGGTGCCGCAAGCCAGCATCGCCACGGACGAGGATTACTACACCGAATACCTGGCCGCGATCATTTCGGTCAAGGTAGTGACCGGTCTCGACGAAGCGATCGAGCACATCAACAAGTACTCGTCGCAGCACACCGAAGCCATCGTGACCGAGAATTACACCAAGGCGCGACGCTTCTTGCGCGAAGTGGATTCCAGCAGTGTCATGGTGAATGCCTCGACGCGCTTCGCGGATGGATTCGAGTACGGATTGGGCGCGGAAATCGGCATTTCCACCGACAAGCTGCACGCACGCGGCCCGGTAGGGCTGGAGGGATTGACCAGCATGAAATACATCGTTCTCGGCGACGGGCAGGTGCGCGCCTAATTGCATGCCATCGGCATTCTGGGCGGCACTTTCGACCCTATCCACTTCGGCCATCTGCGCATGGCGGAAGAGTTGCGCGAAAAAATCGGGCTGGAACGCATACGCTTCATCCCTGCCGCTATACCGCCGCACCGAGCCAGCCCGCAGATCGAGGCATTTCACCGCGCCGAAATGGTACGGCTCGCGATCGCGGGCAACCCCGCCTTTACGCTGGACAACCGCGAACTGGCAAGATCCGGGCCGTCTTACACGTTCGACACGCTGAACGAGCTTCGCGCCGAACTGGGTGCGGACACCCCGCTCTGCCTGCTGATCGGCAGCGATGTCTACCTTGGATTGCACACATGGCACCGATGGCGCGAATTGCTAGATCTCGCGCATCTCGTCGTCGCCCACCGCCCCGGCACAACGCCGAAAGAAGACTCCATGTCGCCGGAACTGAGGCAACTATGGCAACAACGTGGCACCCTGCAGCCGGCCGATGTGCAGGTCACGCCCGCAGGACGAATACTGCTGCTGCCCATCACCGCGCTCGACATTTCCGCCAGCGCGATACGTACGGCATTCATGGAAGGACGCAGCACTCGCTATCTCATTCCGGAAACTGTCCGCACCTACATCGAATCACATCATCTTTACGCCAGACAGGCATCAAAGGAACACCATGGAACTTGAAGCAATGAAAAAAGCAGTCGTCGACGCACTGGAAGACATCAAGGCGCTCGACATCACCGTGCTGGACGTGTCCAAGCTTACATCGATCACCTCATGCATGATCATCGCCAGTGCCACCTCGACGCGGCATGCCAAATCGCTTGCGCACAATGTGCAGGTAAAACTGAGAGAAAACGGCGTCACGGCGACCGGCGTTGAAGGCGAGCAGGAAGGCGAATGGGTACTGGTAGACCTGGGCGATATCGTCGTCCACATCATGCTGCAAAACACCCGCGACTACTACAACCTGGAGCAGCTCTGGGGCGCCGCTGAAGGCCGCCGCCAGGCCATCGCCAGTAAGCAGCCAGCCGCCTGATCCATCGCGATGAAGCTCCGCATCATCGCCGTCGGACACAAGATGCCGGCGTGGGTTGAACAAGGCTGCGCCGAGTACTTGAAACGCATGCCGCGCGAAGCCACGGTCGAAATGGTCGAACTCAAGCCGGACAAGCGTGCCGCCGGCAAGGGGGGCGACCAGGTGCGCGAATCCGAAGCGCAGCGCATACTCGAAGCCGTTGGACGCGACTATCTGATTGCGCTGGATGAGCGAGGGCAGGAGCCGACCACATTGCAGCTTGCCGACCGCATGCAGCATTGGATGCGCGACGGACGCGACGTAGCACTGGCGATCGGTGGCGCGGATGGCCTGCACGACAGTGTCAAGCAAGCCGCCGACTGGCAGTGGAGCCTGTCCAAATTGACATTGCCGCACGGCATGGTGCGGGTCATGCTGGCAGAGCAGCTCTATCGTGCCTGGTCGGTGCTCAACAACCATCCCTACCACCGTGGCGACCTCTGATTTACGGTATGACGCCGCGCTGGTCTGGTTTCGCCGTGATCTGCGCGACTTCGACCATGCCGCGCTTTACCATGCGTTAAAGAACTCCAATCGCGTCTATTGTGCGTTTGTATTCGATACCGACATCCTCGACAAGCTCTCGGACAAGGCCGACCGTCGCATCGAATTCATCTGGGAGAGCGTAAAAGAACTGAAGGATGCATTGCAGGCGCAAGGCGGCGATCTCATCGTGCGCCACGGCCGTGCCAAGGAGGAAATTCCGGCATTGGCTTCCGGGCTGGGCGCCGGCGCGGTCTATACCAATCGCGATTACGAACCTGCGGCACAGTCCCGGGATGCAGTCGTTGCGCAGTCTCTGAAGCAGAAAGGTATCGACTTTCATGACTTCAAGGATCAGGTCATTTTCGAACGGGATGAGATCCTGACACTGGGCGGCAAACCTTATGGCGTATTTACGCCTTATAAGAACACTTGGCTGCGAACGCTCGAAGATTTTTTCGTCCGTCCCTATCCTATCGCGCCGTATAAATCGCGGCTGGCGAAATATGGAATAGACACGATACCTAGCCTCGAATCGCTGGGTTTCAAGCGCACCAACCTGCAAACCCTCCGCATTCCGACCGGCATGAGTGGCGGTGCGATGCTGTTCAAGGACTTCCTGGAGCGCATCCATCATTATAAAAATGTCCGCGATTACCCGAGCGTCGAGGGCCCCTCCTGCCTGTCAGTGCATTTGCGCTTCGGCACCGTATCGATCCGCCACCTGGCCCGCACCGCCTGGCGCATGGATGGCGGCGGCGCGGAAACCTGGTTGAACGAACTGATCTGGCGCGATTTCTATTTCCAGATCCTGCATCATTACCCGCAGCTTGCCGAGGGACGCGCTTACAAGCCGGAGTTTGACGCGCTGGTCTTTCCAAATGAACGACCGCTATTTGAAGCCTGGTGCGAAGGCCGCACCGGCTATCCGCTAGTCGATGCCGCGATGCGGCAACTCAACCAGAGCGGATACATGCACAATCGCTTGCGCATGGTGGCCGCCAGCTTTCTGGTGAAAGACCTGCTCGTGGACTGGCGCTGGGGAGAGCGTTACTTCGCGAAAAAGCTTATCGACTTCGATTTCGCCGCCAACAACGGCGGCTGGCAATGGGCGGCCTCCACCGGCTGCGACGCCCAGCCGTGGTTTCGCATCTTCAACCCGGTGACCCAATCGCAAAGATTCGACGGTCAGGGCAAGTTCATCCGTCAATACGTGCCGGAACTGGCCCCGTGCAACGACAAGGAAATCCATGCGCCGTGGCTGATGTCCAACGCACGCCAGCAGGCCTTGGGCATAGTCATCGGCCAGGACTATCCAATGCCTGTGGTTGATCATCCAACGCGGCGCGAACGAGCGCTGGCACTCTATAAAAAGTCCGTTCCGATCGGAGCAGACTGACAGGAGGCCGTCATGCAGATATTCACTGTCGGCCATTCGACGCGGCCGCTGGACGAGTTCATCGGCATGCTGCTAGGCCATGCCATCGACCGGCTGGCCGATATCCGCACAATGCCGCGCTCGCGTCACAATCCCCAGTTCAATATCGACACGCTGCCGACCGCGCTGGCGAAGGCAGGCATTGCCTATAGCCACCTTCCCGGCCTCGGCGGCTTGCGCCCGAAGAAAGCGCATTCGATCAATACCGGCTGGCGCAACGCCTCGTTTCGCGCCTATGCCGACTATATGCAGACCCAGGAATTTACCGACAACATCGCACAGGTGATCGCAATGGCCAGGGACGAGCGTATCGCGCTGATGTGCGCCGAGGCGGTACCGTGGCGCTGCCATCGCTCATTGGTCGCCGATGCCCTGCTGGTGAGGGAGATTCAAGTCGAAGAAATCGTCAGCGCAGGAAAATGCGAACCTCACGCGCTGACGGCTTTTGCACGCGTGGAGGGTACGCGCATCACCTATCCCTCGGACAAACCCATCACCGGGCAATTATTCTGAATCCAGCAGTTCGGCGATCGTCTGCAACTCGGCACGCGGATCCGTGTATTCCTCGTACTGGTGCTGCGTCCGTGCATACCAGTAGCGGCTGTTCCAGGCATCGCCCTCGATTTTGTGCAGCACCGCGTGTATCCAGCATGCATATGAATCGCCGTACTCCTGCACGATATTGTGGGAGCGGTCCCACTCGTCGTTCAGCGCGGCCTGGACCGCCACTTTAAGCTCTTCAAGATTGCCGGCCATCCCAGACTCCTTTCACTCCCGGTAATAGGCGTCGATACGCTCCACCTCATTCTTCGACCCCAGGATCACCGGCACGCGCTGATGCAGCGCCTCGGGTTTGAGGTCAAGGATGCGGCTGCGTCCGGTGGAACTCAGGCCACCCGCCTGCTCGACGATGAAGCTCATCGGGTTGGCTTCATACAGCAAGCGCAGCTTGCCGCCTTGCTCCTTCAGCTTGCTGTCCAGCGGATACATGAACAAGCCGCCGCGGATCAGGATCCGGTGCACCTCG
>DATHWW010000015.1:0-150695 GCA_035460165.1 Methylophilaceae bacterium
GCGCGATCCGCCGCTACCTGAATGATCCGGCCAACACCAAGGAATTCGACCCGCGCAAGTTCCTCGTCGCCTCGACCAAGGCGATGGCGGACATCTGCCAGGCGCGCTTCGAAGCCTTCGGCTCCGCCGGCCAGGCGAGCAGGATCAAGGCGCTGGCCTGCGACAAGATGGCCGAGCGCTACAAGAAGGGCGAGCTGGCACAAGTCGTCCGCTAAACCCACACCTCGGCAAACCGAGCTCAGATTTTAATGCAGCAGGCATCGCGGCGGCCACGCCCGTGCCCAGTCAACTGGAGGTGAATGATGTCCAAGAAGCACCCTGTAATTGCAGTGACCGGCTCGTCCGGCGCCGGAACGTCCACGGTCAAACGCGCGTTCGAGCACATATTCCGGCGCGAAAACATCGCGCCGGTGGTGATCGAAGGCGACAGTTTTCACGCCTACAACCGACAGGAATTCCGCGAGGAAGTGAAAAAGGCCGAGGCTGATGGAAACTCCTCATTCAGCCACTTCGGGCCTGAAGCCAACCACTTCGACAAGCTGGAAGCGCTCTTCCGTACCTACGGCAAGGAAGGCTCCGGCCAGCGACGCTTCTATCTGCATAACTGCATCGAGGCAGCCGAGAAAAGCAAATTGATGGGGGCCAAGTTCAAGACGGGCGAATTCACGCCGTGGGAAGATATTCCGGCCAATACCGACCTATTGTTTTATGAAGGCCTGCACGGCCTGGTAAAAACCGACCAGGTATCGCTGCCGCAGCACGTGGATCTGGGCATAGGCGTGGTGCCGGTGGTCAACCTGGAATGGATCCAGAAAATCCATAGAGACAATGCTGAGCGCGGCTATCCGGCCGAAGCGACGGTGGATACCATCGTGCGCCGTATGCGCGATTACGTGAACTACATCACGCCACAGTTCTCGCACACGCACATCAACTTCCAGCGCGTGGCGACAGTAGACACCTCAAATCCATTCATCTCACGCGACATTCCCACGCTGGACGAAAGCTTTGTCATCATCCGCTTCCGCGATCCCGGCATGGCGGATTTCCCTTATCTGCTGACCATGATCCAGGGAGCTTTCATGTCGCGCCCGAATACCATCGTAGTGCCGGGTGGCAAGATGGGGCTGGCAATGGAAATCATCCTGACGCCGCTGATCCGCAACCTGATGGACAAACGCGGCGCATTTACACATGCGTACAGCTTCCTCGCGAAGAATGTCGAGCATGCACTGCAAAATTGACTGCACCAAAACAAAAAGCCCCGGCATGCCGGGGCTTTTTTATACTTGCTTTTTATTCCTGAGAATTACTCGGGAACGATGTTCGCAGCTTGCTTGCCCTTGGGGCCCATAGCTTCGTCATAAGTCACGCGCTGATTTTCGCGCAGGGACTTGAAACCGTCGGACTTGATTGCCGAGAAGTGTGCGAAAAGATCTTCACCGCCAGCGTCCGGAGTAATGAAACCGAAACCCTTAGCGTCGTTGAACCACTTAACAATACCTGTTGCCATTTTGTTTTTCCTAAAATAAAAATTAATTTCGGACGGAATGTCCGGCATCTATTGAAATCAAGGGAAAATGATGAACGACTAGGTACCGCATTGACGCAACTTGAATCCTAACAGACCCGCACAGGATACTCGCAATTTCAGAAAAAGCATACCAATTTAATAATTAATTGCATTAGCTACATCTAATCCCCTTGCCGCTTGCAGCGAAGATGCGCTTGGATTAGCCTTGCATCACCATTTGCAGGGAGCGTGCTTATGTCTGATCAGCAGAATATAGAAACACGTCTGGCACTCCTGGAAGCGCGCCTTTCGCGCATCGAATCCAAACTTGCCCTGCCTAACGTTGCCTCTGCCGAGCCAACCACTATCAAACCAGCTCCTGCGGCAAAGATCGATTCGCCAGCGGTGGCGCCTCACTCGACCCAGGGCAAAGAATCCCAAAACTCATCGATCACCACCCTGCTCGGCTGGAGCGGCGCAGCGGCGCTGGTGATGGCGGCAGTTTACCTCATCCGCCTCGCATTCGATTCGGGCTGGCTGACGCCGGAACGCCAGATCGGGCTGGCGATCGTCGGCGGCCTGACACTGATAGGCACCGGGTTGGCGCTACGTCATGCGAATCGCCAGTATGCCGCTCTGCTGCCTGCCGGCGGGATCGTCACGCTGTTCCTGGCAGTTTATGGCGCACATATGTTCTATGGACTGGTCAGCCCGCAGGTCGCAACGGCTGGCGTGATGATAGTCTCCGCGCTGTCGTTGTGGCTATGCCGCGTATTTGCCAGCGAGCTGTATGCGCTGTTTGCCGTCGCGGGTTCTTATGCCGCACCGTTTTTGATCGAAAACGTATTAGTGGACGTGACCGATCTCGCGATCTATTTTTCTGCATGGAGCCTGATTTTCAGCCTCTATGCGGTCTGGACGGGCCGGCGCCTGGTCTACCTGCTGGCGCTTTATTTCGCACTGATAGGCTTTGACGTGATACAGCGCGACTCCATGCATGAGGAATGGATAGCGGCGCTGATTTTCCAGACGCTGCAATTCGCAATTTTCGCTATTGCCGCCGCCGCATTCTCGATCCGCCGCAACGAACCGATGACCCGGGAAGTTGCCATCGCTCACTTGCCGGCGCTGCTGATTTTTTACTTTCTGCAATACGCGTTGCTTGCGGTCCATCTACCGAGCTATGCACCGTGGATCGCCCTCGCCACCGCCGGCGTGGTCGCCCTGCTCTACTTCATCAGCCAGCATCTCATGCGCCAGCCCTTGCCCGGCGGGCATTTCCTGCTTTCGGCATATGTCGCGCTGGTGCTGTTCCATGCGGGGTATCTTGAATCGGTGCCTGACGAATGGACGCCCTGGGTAGCTTTCGTACTTGTTCCTGCCGTGGCCTGGTTCAGCGCTGCCCGCACCTCGGGCCAGGGCGTAGGCTGGCCGGTATGGCTGGGGGTGGGCATCATCGCCGCGGTCAATTACATGCGCATCGTTTCGGACGTAAGCACGTCGGAGGTCCCCGCTGGCGACGCGCTTCCCATCCTGTATGCGCTTGAGTGCTACGCCGCCTACTGGTTTGTGCAGCGGCGACGCACGCTGCCGAATCTCTATATCCCCTTGCTGTATGCTGGGCACATCTGCGCGATGGCGGCCGCGGTTCATCTGTTCGATGATCGCCTTTCCACGTCGCTGGCCTGGGGCATACTCGCCACCGGCTGCCTGGGGATTGCCATCCATCGCCGCGACCGCATCCTCGGACAATCCTCGTTATTGATATTCGCGGCATCGGCAGGCAAGGTATTGATATACGACTTGCACCAGTCCGCACCATTGATACGCATCGGCATCCTGCTGGTGCTTGGGTTTTCGCTCTACGCCGGTGGCTGGTTGTATCAACGCATGCTTTCCGCTCGCGAAGAGAGTTAGGATTTCACAGGAACGTCGAACCGGTACTACTGTCCGTGGAGGTATTGGGAAATGACCGCTTCCAGTAAAATTGGGCTTTAAAATTGGCGTAATAGTTGCTACCCATAATGGCATAACAATCCGGCAGCCTTCGCCTTCAATCTTGATTACTCAGGAATGCCATCTTGAACTCGAAACCGTTTACCCTTAGCAAGACATCGCAAGCTTTCACGACACTGCCGCCGTTGAGTATGGACGGCAAGAGCATCGTCGAGGATTTCCGGCGCTATTTCACCCGCACCCTCGGCCGCAGCGAAATCGACGAAGCGGCGTACCACGTCTATACATCCTTCGCGATGGCCTGGCGCGATCGCATCGTCGAGCGCTGGAAAAAAACACAAGCCTCCTACGATGCCGAGGACAGCAAGCGCACGTATTACATGTCGCTGGAATTCCTCATGGGCCGCGCGCTAAGCAATGCGATGCTGAACCTCGAAGAAACGTCCTCCACCACCGACGCCCTTAAAAAGATGGGGCTGGTATTGGAGGAAATCGCCGAGCAGGAGCATGACGCCGGGCTCGGCAATGGCGGCCTCGGACGCCTGGCCGCCTGCTTCCTCGACAGCTGCGCTACGCTGCAATTGCCGGTGATGGGCTACGGCCTCCGCTACGAATACGGCATGTTCCGCCAGAAAATCGAAAACGGCTACCAGATGGAGGAACCCGACCACTGGCTGCGTATCGGCAATCCATGGGAAATCGAACGCCAGGAATTCGCCGTCCGGGTCAAATTCGGCGGCTATACCGAGCAATATACGGACGACCAGGGCAATACCCGTATCCGCTGGGTGCAGTCCCATGATGTGCTTGCTGTGCCCTACGACATGCCGATTCCCGGCTATCGCAACGGCACGGTCAATACCCTGCGTCTGTGGAAATCGACCGCAACCGATGAATTCGACCTCGATGAGTTCAACGCCGGCAGCTATGCCGAGGCCGTGGGCGAGAAGAACGATGCCGAGCACATCACGATGGTGCTCTATCCCAACGACGCCAGCGAGAACGGCAAGGAGTTGCGCCTGCGCCAGCAATATCTCCTCGCGTCGGCCAGCTTGCAGGACGTGCTGCGTAATTGGGTCGCACAGCACGGCAACGACTTCTCCCGCTTCGCCGGGAAAAACTGCTTTCAATTGAACGACACGCACCCGACCTGCGCGGTGCCGGAATTGATGCGACTATTGATGGATGAGCACGGTCTGGATTGGGACGCCGCCTGGGCGATCACCTCGCGCACCGTGGCCTACACCAACCACACCCTGCTGCCGGAAGCGCTAGAGCGCTGGTCGGTCAACATGTTCGGCCGACTGCTGCCGCGCTTGCTCGATATCGTATACGAAATCAACGCGCGCTTTCTCGCCGAAGTATCGCTGCGCTGGCCGGGCGACAGCGAGCGTCAGCAACGCATGTCCATCATTGAGGAAGGCCCGGAAAAACAAGTGCGCATGGCCTACTTGGCGGTTGTCGCCAGCATGTCCGTCAATGGTGTGGCCGAGCTGCACTCACGCCTGCTGCAACAGCACCTGTTCCATGATTTCTACGAATTGTGGCCGAGCAGGTTCAACAACAAGACCAACGGCGTCACGCCGCGCCGCTGGATAGCATCAAGCAATCCGGAGCTGAGCAAGCTGATCACCTCCGTTATCGGCCCGGGTTGGATCACCGACATGCCGCAACTGCGCAAGCTGGCACCCCATGCCGACAACGCCAAATTCCGCGCCAAGTGGCGCGCCGTCAAGCTGGCCAACAAGATACGCCTGGCCGAACTGGTGCAAAAGGACTGCGGCGTCACTTTCGACGTGAATGCGATTTTCGACGTGCAGGTGAAACGCATACACGAGTACAAACGACAATTGCTGAATGTGCTGCATGTCATCCATCTCTATGACAAGCTGAAGCGCGGCGAGCACGAAGGCATCACGCCGCGCTGCGTGCTCATTGGCGGCAAAGCGGCCCCCGGCTACCAGATGGCAAAGCGCATCATCAAACTGATCAATGCGGTGGCCATGGTCATCAACGACGATCCGAGCACCGGCGGACTGCTGAAGCTGGTCTTCCTGCCCGACTACCGGGTATCGGCGATGGAAATCATCTGCCCGGGCGCCGATCTTTCCGAACAGATTTCAACGGCCGGGAAAGAGGCTTCCGGCACCGGCAACATGAAATTCATGATGAACGGCGCGATGACCATAGGCACGCTGGATGGCGCCAACATCGAAATCATGGAAGAGGTCGGCAGCGAGAACTTCTTCCTGTTCGGCCTCAATGCAGAAGAAGTCGAGGCGATCCGCGGACACTACAATCCGGATGCCATCATTGCGCAGGACGACGACCTGGCGCGCGTGATGCACCTGCTGGAATGCGGCCATTTCAATCTGTTCGAACCGGGCATCTTCGACCCCATCATCCAGTCGATACGCAACCCGCACGACCCATGGCTGACCGCCGCCGATTTCCGCAGCTATATCGACGCCCAGCATAGCGCCGCCAGCGCCTATCTGGACCAGGATCACTGGACACGCATGAGCATCCTCAATACAGCCGCCAGCGGGAAGTTTTCCAGTGACCGTACCATCTCTGATTACAACCGGGATATCTGGCATTTGCCTCGTATAGTGCAGTAGCGAGTTCATTCGTCACTCGCGCCTGCCCGGGAAAGATCTCGGGCAGGAGCGCCCCGCGACTACGGGTTATTTTCCCGCTCCTATCCTTGCTTCTGGTGCATCCACGCACCGACATGGGGCAACTATCTTGAGCAGAAATCAAAGTCGTTCCGAACATCTACCCATAAAATTTCCATCTCGCTCTGGAATCCCGGCTTAAGCCGCTAGCAAGCCGATGCATTGTCATATTTCCGTCATTTAGCTTTGCAATGATAGGCACATCAAGTTGGCATTTTTATTGCGTCTTCCAGTACGAAGTGCTTAACAGGAAAAGGATGAAATCATGGAACTGGATATCGTGAAATCCCTGGCGAACTTTCTTGAAGCAATTCCCTATCAGGTCGCGACCTGGGACAAGAAAGTAGTCGATCATCTTGTCGCGCACCCGGAAAAAATGAAGGATTTCCACAGCGGCTCGATAACGATGAAGTGGAAGATTTATTCGTCGATCAAGTACCAGCCCCACTAATTTTCGGCGTCTAACGCATGGCGGCGCTATTGCCAGGCTGCCGACGGACTTTTTAGACGGGTTAACCGAAAAGTAGCCGGAATCGAAGCACCTTGCCGAATCCGGACATCGGTGCTTCCTCCTCAATCGCGGCGTCCGCCGCTAGCGCCCGGCACCATAAGTGACAATTTCGTGCGCGACGCTATCCAGCGCCACATTCCTGTCCACCGCGCCCAGCTTCACCGCCTCCTTAGGCATGCCGTAGACCACACAGCTCGCTTCATCCTGCGCCAGCGTCTTGGCGCCCATGTCGTGCATTTCCTTCATGCCCTTGGCGCCGTCGTCGCCCATGCCGGTCATGATGATGCCCAGCGCGTTCTTGCCGGCGCACTTGGCGACGGAGCGGAACAACACGTCGACCGAGGGACGGTGTCGGCTCACCGGCGGGCCGTCGACGATTTCGACATGGTATTGCGCGCCGCTGCGCTTGATGAGCATGTGTTTACCGCCCGGCGCCACGAGGGCGCGTCCGAGTATGACGCGGTCGCCGGTCTTGGCTTCGCGTACCTCGATTTGGCACAGGCTATTCAAACGCTCGGCGAAGGCGCCGGTGAATTTTTCCGGCATGTGCTGCACGATGACGATACCGGGGCTGACCCGGGGCAAGGCGGTCAACACCCTTTCCAGCGCCTGCGTGCCGCCGGTGGAGGTGCCGATGGCGACGATGCGATCCGTGGTTTCCGCCATGGCATGCGCGGCAGCGGGCAGGATGGCGTCCGCCGTCAGCTTGGCTTGGACCGGCACGGCAGGCTTGGTCGGCACCAGCCGTTGCACGTTGGCCCGGGCAGCCGCCTTGATCGCGCTGGCGAGATCATCCGATGAGTCCTTTAGAAAATCCCGCAGCCCCATCTTGGGCTTGGTGACAATGCCGGCGGCGCCTGCAGCCAGCGCCTGCACCGTCGTTTCGGCGCCTTTTTCCGTCAGCGTGGAACAGATGACGACAGACGTGGGATGCTCGGCCATCAGCTTCTTCAGGAAAGTGATGCCGTCCATGCGCGGCATTTCCACATCCAGCACCACGACGTCCGGCCAAGCCCGGTTCATTTTTTCGAGTGCGAAGACCGGATCCGATGCGACGCCGACGACCTCGATTTCCGGATCTTCCGCCAGGGCAGCCGTCAGTACCTGACGCACGACAGCCGAATCGTCCACAATCATGACCTTGATGCGTTTCACCCCAACCGCCGTTCTTTTCTCGCACCTGCAATTGCTTCGCTCGCATCGGAACGCACAATTTCGCGATGTTTGACCCAGACGTCTCCGTTCCAGACGTCGAAAATAATATTGCGGTGCCCGATGCCACCCAGATGCTCCGCCATGCTGACAAAACCGTGCTTCTTGACCAGCATGCGGGCAACTTCGACGTTGCGCTGGCCGACGTGAGGATTGCTCGATTTGCGCGTTCCAGGAAACATGTTACCGCCGCCGAACAGCTTGACCTGGTATTCCCTGTGCGGGGCACCGATGGCGTCGATTTCCTTCATCAGCAAGGCCATGGCCTCGTCGGCGTAGCGGCCGTCCGGCCTCGGCCCGCCGTCGCTGCGCCGTTCACCCTCGCGGCTGGGCAGCATGTAATGGCACATGCCGCCGACCGTAAACTGCGGATGCCAGAATGTCATCGAAACACAGGAGCCCAGCACCGTTCGGATGCGGGTATCCCTGTCGCCGAAATAGCAATCGCCGGGCTGCAGGAATATTTCCAGGGGCTGAAGTGGCGTCACATTCATTTCCGGTAAACCGACGGCACCACCAGTCGATAGGCGTCGGTCACGCCGTTCAGGCTTTCCGAATGGCCGATCAGTAAATGACCGTCCGGTTTGAGCAACGGCAGCATGCGATGCACGACCTCGCGTTTTGTATTGTTGTCGAAATAAATCATCACGTTACGCAGAAATATTACATCGAACTCGCCCAGGTCCGGCAGTGCAGCGTTCAGGTTGATCTGCATGAAACGCACGCGCGTACGCAATTCGCGGGAGATCATCATAGTGCCTGTTTGGCTGCCCGTGCCCTTCATGCAAAAGCGGGTCAGATAAGAACGCGGAATCTCCTCTGCACGCTGCATCGGATAAATCCCGCGCCTGGCTTTTTCCAGCACCTGGGTACTGAGATCGGAAGCGACGATTTCCCAGGGGGCATCGCCCATCAAGTCGGCAAGCTGCATCGCGATACTGTAGGGTTCTTCGCCCGAAGAACTGGCCGCGCTCCACACGCGAAACGCCCGCCCCTTGGGATGCGTCGGCAGAATGCGGTCACGCACGTAGTCGAAATGCTTGGGCTCGCGGAAAAAATGCGTTTCGTTGGTGGTCAGCAGATCGATTGCAATCTGCAGCTCCGCCTCGCTCCCCTTCTTGCTGATCAGGCTGTAGTAGTCCTTGTAGCTGGTCAAGCCGTGATGCTTGAGCCGCTTGCCCAGGCGGCCCGCGACCAGGGTTTTCTTGGCGGGCGACATGCTGATGCCGGCAATGCGGAAAATCATTTCCCGGAACTGGTTGAACTCCTGCTCGGTGATACCCGGCCCGCCGATACTTTTTTCTCTAGTCGTCAATCTTGCTTCCTTGTCTGGTATCGCTTACTGCTATATGTCTTGAACTGCCAAGGCCGCAACAGCGGCTCGTCGTTTCCTTATTTCTCCAATGCCCTCGGCGCATCGTCAACACCCTTGCCCAGCAACGCCTCGAATTCCGAGCGCGGCATCGGCTTGCCGAACAAGTAACCCTGCGCGACATGGCAGCCGAGGTTGCCCAGATAGGCCGCTTGCGCATCCGTTTCCACGCCTTCGGCCACCAGTCCCATGCGCAGGCTGCGCGCCATCGAAATGATGGCCTTGACCAGTTCCGCCCGGTCGCGGTCGGTGGTGATGTCGCGCACAAAGGAGCGGTCGATCTTGAGCACGCCCACCGGAAAGCGGTTGAGATAGCCCAGCGCGGAATAGCCGGTGCCGAAATCGTCGATGGCGATGGAAAGGCCCATCGCGTCGAACTGCACCAGGGTGTTGCGGATATCCTCGGCATCGTCCAGCAGCAGGCTTTCGGTGATTTCCAGTGCCAGCCACTCCGGTTGGCAGCCGGTGTTTTCCAGAACAGTGCGCACCGATTGCGCCAGGTCGTTGCGCAGGAACTGCCGGGTGGAGAGGTTGACCGCGATCTTGAGCGGGACTTCGCGCCCCGTGTTCCATGCCACGGCGGCCTCGCAGGCGGTTTCCAGCACCCATTCGCCGATGCCGACGATGAGGCCTGTTTCCTCGGCGATGGGGATGAAGCGATCCGGCGTCACCATGCCATGCGTTCCCCGGTTCCAGCGCAGCAGCGCCTCGACCCCGATCAGCCGGCCGCTGGTGATTTCTACCTGCGGCTGGTAATACAGTTCCAGTTCCTTATTCTTGCGCGCCCGGCGCAGGGCGGATTCCAATGCCATGCGTTCGCCGGAACGCGCGGTCAGCTCCGCCGAATAAAACTGGAAATTGTTGCGGCCCTGTTTCTTGGCGTGATACATCGCCGAATCGGCGTAGCGGAACAGACCGTCGATATCGGCGCTGTCGGAGGGATACATGGCGATGCCGATGCTGGCGGAAACGAACATCTCCTTGCCGCCAATATTGAAAGGCTCGACCAGTGCGTCGAGTATCTTGCGTGAAATCACGGCCAGGTTGTCGTCCGCGCGCACTTCCGGCAGCAGCACGGCGAATTCGTCGCCACCCAGCCGCGCCACCGTATCGTAAATGCGCACGCATCCCAGCAGGCGCTTCCCGACCTCGCACAGCAACAGGTCGCCGACACCGTGGCCCAGCGTGTCGTTCACCTCCTTGAAACCGTCCAGATCCAGCACCATCAGGCCGAAGCGATGGCCATGGTAAGCCGCGTCGGCAATGGTGTGGCCGATGCGGTCGTTGAGCAGGGAGCGGTTGGGCAGGCTGGTCAGCGCATCGTAGAACGCCATGTGATGCACGCGCTTGCGGTATTCGTCGATTTCGGTGATATCGCGGCCCACCGCCAGCACGGAGATGACATCGCCGCCCGCGCTGTCGAATTCCGGCATCAGGCGGAGGTGGGTGCAGAACCGCCGCCCTTCGCGGTTCTGCCAGTTCAGCTCGAAATTTCCCGCCTCGCCGCTGGCGAATGCCTGCCGGATGGCTTGCTCATATAACTGCATCGCTTCGCCGCCGGGAAACTCGGCCGGCGACTTGCCGAGCAATTCGGACGGTTCGACGCGAAAATGTTCCACCATCTTTGGATTGACGTAGATGCGCCTGCCGTCGAGGTCATAGCGGCAGATCGTATCCGGCGAGTGTTCCACCAAGGTGCGGAACTCGCGCTCGCGGCTGGCGAGGTCCGTCTGCAGCTGCATTTTTTCGGTGATATCGCGCGAGAAACCGACGGTGCCGACCATCTGGCCGTCCACCACCACCGGCGACTTGTAAGTTTCCATCCAGAGCAGCTGCCCTGCTTCGTCGCGGTACTGTTCCACCACATTTTTCGGAGTGCCTTCGGCCAATACGCTGCGATCGTCCTCGACATATGCCGTGGCAAGCTCATGCGGGAAAAAGTCGAAGTCGGTCTTGCCGACCAGCTCCTGTGTAGTTGCCACCTTGGCGACGCGCGCATATTGCCGGTTGGCTGCCAGCAGGCGGCTGTCGGTATCCTTGAGCCAGACGAAGAACGGAAAATTATCCAGCAAGGCGCGCTGGTATTGTTCGCGCTGCCGCAGTTCCTGCTCGGCGAGCACCAGGTCGGTCACGTCGCGCACGACCGCCAGCAGGCTCTCGACCCTGCCGTCGGCACCGTACTCCGGCACGATGCGCGCCAGCGCATGCCGCGGCTCGCCGGCCGGCGGCGTGTTGCCGTATAGCCGGAGGGAGTCTGGCTCACCCGTTTCCATGACGCGGCGCAAATGCCGCTCGAACTCCTTGGCGCTCACATTCAGCGACCACCAGGCCAGTTCGCTAATCGGCTTGCCTAGCACCGCCTCGGCGGGTACGCCGGTGTAATCGAGGAACGCCTGGTTGACATAAGTACGCCGGCAGTCAAGATCGTAGCGAATGATCATATCCGGCGAATTCTCGGAGAGCATGCGGAACTCCCGTTCGCGTGCCGCCAGCTGCTCTTCCATCGCCTTGCGCTCGGTAATATCGGTCACGAAGCCGTGCCATTGCACCGTGCCGTCTTCCATCGCATCCGGCATCGAAGTCGCTTCCATCCAGCGCTCGCCCTTGGTCGAATGCCGGATGCGATATTCGGCATGAAAAGACGAATGCTTGCGGGAAGACTCCTCCATCAGGCGCAACACCTGCGCAAGGTCTTGCGGCACAATCAGCGCGTAGATGTTCTCGACGTCGGCCAGCACATCCGCCATGCCGAGGCCGTAGATATTCTCCACCGCCGGGCTGGCATAGGTCATCACGGCACGGCCGCCCGGCGACTGCTCCACGGTGAACATGAAACCCGGCGCGCTCTGCGCGAAGCGTGTCAGCCGCCGCGCGTTCTCGTGCTCGGCCTCCAGCCGCTGCATTTCCAGCCTGCGCACCTCGGTCTCACGCTGCGGGCGCAGGTCGCGGACGAAAGCCATGCCCAGCTTACGCCCGCCATGCTCGAACCAGTTGACCGTCACCTCGACCGGAACAAACTCGCCGGACGCAACACGGTGTTCCGTTTCAAAGGTGCAGGTGCCGCCCTGCGCGCGAATCCCGTCTATCCTGGCCAACATGACTGCGTCCACGTGCGGATCGAAATCCTTCGGCCGCCAGTTGAGTATCGTTTCCCGATCCACGCCAAAATGGCGGCATGCGGCCGCGTTGGCATAGATGATCCTGTCGCCCGCATCGCTGTCGTGCAGCATCACGCTCTGGTTGCTGGTGCCTTCCAGCATCAGGCGGAACATGTCGTTGTCCTGCGCCAGCATCCTGATCCGCTCCACCTGCTCGGTAATGCGACGGCCGATCACATAGCCCACGGCCAGCAGTGCGCTGACCACCATCAGCACGAACACCAAGGTGGTCCATGAAGCTTCGGTAAAAGCCCGCAGCGCGTCGGCATCCTCCGCACGGCCCTGCGCTACGCTGTCCGCAATCTGCCGGTCCAGCTCGGTGACGATACGGTCGTTGGCATTGGCATTGGCGGATAGCAGACTCAGCGCCAGCTCCGGCTGGCCGTTATGCAAGCGATCTTCCGCCGCCAGCGCATCGCGCTCGTATTCGGCCATCAATGCGCGCACGACATGCAGCCGCTGCCGGTCCTCGTCTCCGGCTATCGCTTCGTAGCGATCCAGCGCAAGGCGCAGCGCATCACGCTCGCGGGCGATAACGGCATCCATCTCGTTTGCCTGTCGATGCGCCCCGCCCATTGCGTGGCGGTACAGCACCATACGCCAGCGCGTGAAGTGCGCCCGGGCATCCTCCAGCGCGACAATGCGCGGCACGGTGTTGGTGTTGGCGTAAGACGCGCTGTCGTAAATGCGCCCCACCTGCCATTTGCCGTAAAGCGCCAGGATGATAATGCCGGCCACGCCGCAGGCCACCAGGACCAGCAGCCATTTGCGCACGGAGGCGGACGCTCCAGGCGCGACGCTGCCCGATCCATCCGGCGAAGCGGCGGTACTGCGCGGAGACAGTGTTTTCCCGAATAGTCGCAGGACAGCGTCAGCCAACCGTAGGCGACGTATTGCCATCAGAAGAGTTTGCCCGCCAGCCACGTCACGCCGAAGAACAGCGCATGCTGCGCCGCACTGCCTTCCCGTCCTACGCTAATGCCGGCATCCAGCACTACGCGCGGCGTCACCGCATAGCCCACTGCTGTCAGGGCCTGCACGGTATCGGCGGCGCCGCGCCGATGGCTGCCGGACAATTCCCCGGCCAGCGTCCAGGCGTCCATCCCGTGCGATACCGAAGCCGCCCAGGACCCGGCAACCCGGCCTTCTCCGTCCTCGGGCGCGCCGACGCGCGTTGCGCCGGCGTTCACGTCCAGCCGCCAGTCTTCGGCGAAATCCACGCTGTAGATGCCGGTCAGCGTCCAATCCGGTTTGCCGCTGCCGAGGCCATCCTCGGCTGTGGGCAGGTTGACGCCGGCCTCGATGCCGAACGCGCGGCGCGCGTCGACGGCGATGCGGTGCTTGAGCACCAGCGAGGTATCGCCACGTCCGCGTATCGCCTCTCCATCATTGCGCTCGCGCACCCACAGCTCGCCGCCCAGCAAGATGCCCCAGTCCTCATTGAAAGCCAGCTTGGCGGTGTACGGCAAGGCGTTGCGGGTAGGGCCGTCGCCGGCATTGCGCAGCCAGCCCGCCTCGATCTCCAGCCAGCCCGGCGCAGGCAATTCGGCGGGGTTGGCAACAGTGGGACGATACGGCGTCGCCGCGACCTCTTCGCCGGCCTGCGCGCTGCCGGCCATGGCAATGGTCAACGCCGCGGCCAGCCAGTGCGGGCCGTTCATACCGACATTTCCACGCGATTGCGGCCAGCCATTTTTGCGCGATACATGGCATCGTCCGCACGGCGGAACAATCCGTCATAAGTTTCGTCGCCAGACATGACTGCGACGCCGACGCTGGCCGTGACGGGAATGCCGTCCGGCATCAGCGCTTCTATCTTGCTGCGAGTGGTTTCAGCGCGGATCACGGCCTCCGCCAGGCTAACGCCGGGCAACACAGCAACGAATTCTTCACCGCCGACGCGGGCCACCAGATCATTGCTGCGGCACAGGCCATGCAGCGTCTTGGCAACCTGCTCCAGCACCTGGTCGCCTGCCTTGTGTCCGCGCGTGTCGTTGATCCTCTTGAAATGGTCAATATCGAGCACCAGCATGGAAAGTGGTTTGCCGTTGCCCTTCGCCTCGGCAATCAAAGCGGGCAATTCCTCGCTCAGGTGATTGCGGTTGCATAGCGAAGTAAGTGGATCCCGCATCGCCATATCCCGCATTGTCTGATGCTGGGATTCCAGCCGGCGCATCAGTTTTTGCATGTGCAGCAGGTTGGTGACCCGCACTTCCAGCTCCTCCGCCACGACCGGCTTGCCGACGTAGTCGTTGGCGCCGTTGCGCAGGATTTCCACCTTGCGCGCCGTGTCGTCCAAGGCGGAAATTGCGAGGATGGGCGTGGCGGCTTTCTTGCCGGAAGACTCGCGCACCGCCCGGATCACGGCAAAACCTGTTTTCGTCCCGGCGAGCATGTAGTCGGTAATGATCAAATCATATTGATTGGAGGCGAGCTTTTCGATGGCCTCCTCCGCGCTCCGGCATGGGTCTATATGCAGACCCAGGTGTTCCAGCACTTGCCGGTAATAGGCAACCGTGCTGGAACAGTCTTCGACAAGGAGGACGTTGCCGTTGATGCGGGTGCGCTGCCCCGCGGTAAACTTCTCGATGAATTGTTCCAGTTGCGACAGATCGCGTTTGGAAAAGCATTCGGTCACCCCCGCCTCCACCGCCCGGCTGATCACCTCCTTGTGATCGCTGGAGGTAAACATAAAACCCGGCTGGTGATGCAAGAGCTTGCGCGCCCTGGCGGCGATAAACAGCTCGATGCCGTTCATATCGCCGAGCTCATAGCCGAAAAACAGCAGATCGATCGCACTGTCCTCCAGAATGGCCAGCGCCTCTTCACCGGAGCGCGCAATATAGGATTCGATACCGTATTGGCCCAGCAGCGAAGACAAAGTGAAAACAACCGTGCGGGAAGTATCTACGATCAAGGCGTGCATGATTCAGTGACTCACAGTCCATGGTTTAGAAGAGTCGATAGCGCACCTGGAGCCCGTTTGCGCTACCGATACCGTCCACGCCGCACTGGAAATCCGAGGCGACAAGGACGGGTCAGACCTGCTTTATGCCGCGATCGCCGTGCCTTCGGTACCGACGCCGGCCAGCGTGGACATTTCATCCAGCGACAGCACGTGGTTGACATTGAGGATGATGACGAACTTGCCTTCGACCTTGCCCATGCCCTGAATGAAGTCGGCGCGGATGTTGGCGCCGAAACTCGGGGCGGGTTCCACTTGCTCGGCCGGGATGTCCAGCACTTCGTTCACCGCATCGACCATTACACCGACTACATGCTGCTCACCCTCGAACTGCACCTCGATGATGACCACGCAGGTACGGCGACTGATGTTCGCCGGTGGCTTGCCGAAACGTGCGCCGAGGTCGATCACCGGCACCACCGCGCCACGCAGGTTGATCACGCCGCGGATGAATTCCGGCATGCGCGGCACTTCGGTCAACTGGCCGTATTCGATGATTTCCTTGATACTGAGGATGCCGATGGCGAAGGTCTCGCCGCCCAGCATGAAAGTCAGGTATTGCTGCAACTCCTGCTGCGTGGCTCCCGCCGGCAGCGTGTTCTCTGCTTTAACCACTGCTCCCATGTCTTTTCCTTCCCTTGTTTTTAACTCACTGATTCATGCGGGCATCGCTGTCCGCACAGTTATGTCTTAATTTGCGAGCGCGCCCTGCGCACTGCCCGACGCCTGTCGCATCAAGCGCGGTATATCCAGGATCAGCGCCACATCGCCGCTGCCGAGAATGGTGAAACCGCCTATGCCCTTGATCTGGCTGAACACCTTGCCCAGAGGCTTGATGACCGTCTGGAATTCGCCCATCAGGTTATCAACGACCAGGCCCGCTTTATGTCCGCCGTATTGCACGACAACGACGTTTTCACGCCGAGGCCCCTGCCCCTCGACTTCGAACAGGTCGCGCAATCTCAGATAAGGCAGCACTTCGCCCCGCAGGTTGAGGTAATTGCGATCGCTGACCTGTGCGGCCTTGCGATCTTCAATGGTCAGTTCAATGCACTCCACCACCATGTCGAGCGGCACGACGTACGCAGACTTGTCCACGCCGACGAGGAATCCATCGATGATGGCGAGCGTCAGCGGCAGGCGAATGCGCATGGTCGCGCCCTGCCCAGGAATGGAGTCGATATCAACCGTACCGCGCAAAGCCTGGATGTTGCGTCGTACCACATCCATGCCGACACCGCGGCCGGACAGGTTGCTGACCGCATCCGCGGTAGAAAAGCCGGCTTCAAAAATGAGGTTGTAGATTTCCTTGTCGGTCAACGGCTGCTCCGCCTTGACCAGCCCGCGCTCGATGGCTTTGGCCAGGATTTTGTCCTTGTTGAGGCCGCCGCCGTCGTCCGAGACTTCGATGACGATACTGCCGGCGTCGTGGTAAGCGTTGAGCTTGAGCGTGCCCTGCGCCGGCTTGCCGCGCTGGATGCGAACTTCAGCGGACTCGATGCCGTGGTCCATGGAGTTGCGCACCAGATGCGTGAGCGGATCGCCGATGCGCTCGACGACAGTCTTGTCGAGCTCGGTATCCTCGCCGCTGATAACCAGGCGAATATCCTTGCCCAGCTCCTTGCTGACATCGCGCACCACGCGCTGGAAACGGTTAAAGGTTCCGCCGATTTGCACCATGCGCAGGTTGAGCGCAGAGTCGCGCACCTCCTCGACCAGCCGCGACATCGTCGCGGTGGCTTCCAGCAGCTCGGGGATGCCGGCGCGCTGGGCGATCAGGTTGGCACCGGCCCCGGCGATGATGAGCTCACCCACCAGATTAATGAGTTCGTCCAGTTTATTGGCATCGACACGGATGAAACTGGCCTCCGCATTGCGGTTTTCCTTGACCTGCTTCTGTTTCTCCAGCGCAGCCGCGACCACCGGCGCCTGCACCAACTGGCTCTCAACCAGCACCTCACCGATAGGACGGGCGCTCTTGTCCTCACCCATCTGCGAACTCAGGGCGGCCTCAAGCTCGGCCGGCGTCAGCGTGCCGCACTTGACGAGGATTTCGCCGATTTTCATTTCCTGCTCGGGGAGGTCACGAATCAAATCGAGGTACTCGGAGACCTTGCTGCGCGGCGGCAGGATGCGGATTTTGCTGTCTTCCCGCACGAATTCGAACACCCCCTCGATGGCGGCTTTATCGATATCGCTCTTGAAGCTAACCTCGAAACCGAGATAGCAGGTTTCCGGGTCCATTTCGTCGGCGCGAGGAATCGCGTCCGTCAGGGTCACGATATGGACGATTTCGCCCAGGGTCGCGAGATATCGAATAAAAGAAAGCGGATCCATGCCGTTACGCAGCACATCCCTGCCAAAACGTAACGACAAATGCCAGTTATCGGTTTCCACCTGGCCACCGCCGTCGGATTCGAGTATGGATTCGTGCCTTACTGCGGAGGTGACAACCGGGCTGGACTGTACAGACTTCTGCGCCGGTTCCAGATAATTCTGGAGGCGGGCAAGCAAGCCATCGCCATGGTGCCGCACATGCTCGCCCGGCTCGTTACCGTCGGCAATATGGTCGATCAACAGCCCGATAAAATCGCAGCTCTCGAGAAATAGCGCGGCCAGCGGAGCGTCTATCGTGAGTTCGCCATCACGCACGCGGTCGAGCACGCTCTCTGCGACATGCGTAAAGGACACGACGTGATTCAGCCCGAACAAACCCGCCGAACCCTTGATGGTATGCGCGGCACGGAAAATGGCATTGATGAGGTCGGTGTCGTCGGGCGATTGCTCGATCTGCAGCAACGCGTCCTCCATCTGTTGCAGGAGATCGCGGCTTTCGATGATGAAGGTTTGTAGCGCTTCGTCCAGATTCATTGAAGACTCCTGTTCCTAGCTGGCGGATGAAATGACCACCGGATCGCCGAAGAAACCGGACAGATCGGAAAGATCGAGGATTTCCATGACAGCCTTGCTGTGCCCGTCGAAACGCAACACCCTGTTGCGGGCAACGGCTTCCAGCTTTGCCAGTACCATGAGTTGCAGGCCGGCCGAATCGATTTCGGTCACACTGGAGAGGTCGATATCGATTTCCTGGTTGCCGGATATCTTGTCCAGCAAGTCCTGTTTCAATTCATTCGCCCGGTAGATGGTCATTTCGCCCTCTATCGCGTAACGGCAATATCCACTGGATGCGCTTTTATTTGTTCTGGTTGCCATGGATTCCCCTTGTGTGTGCTTATGCCAATTACGGACGGTTAGGGCAAAATCAGCTTGGAAACAGCCGCCAGCATCTGCGCCGGCTGGAAAGGTTTCACCACCCAGGCCTTCGCGCCGGCCGCCTGTCCCTCCTGCTTCAGTGCCTCGCCGCTTTCGGTCGTCAGCATGATGACTGGCGTGAATTTGTAGGCAGGCAACTGCTTCGCCGCTTTCACGAACTCGATCCCATTCATGTTGGGCATGTTCACGTCGCTGATGATGAGGTGGATCTTTTGTCCGTCCAGCTTGGTGAGCGCATCCTTGCCATCCACCCCTTCGATCACGTCGTATCCGGCACCCTTGAGTGCGATGCTGACAACCTGCCGCAACGATGCGGAGTCATCCACGATGAGAACGGTTTTAGCCATATTTACTCCTAGAAAAAAGTGATTTCTGATTCTGCCTGCGCGGCCGCGCCAGACTTTCCGCCATGCACGTCCACCTGTTCCTTCATGGTGTAGGTCTTGGCCAGATCGGCCAGCCAGGCATCGGTATCCAGCGGTTGCGGGCTGCGTCCCTGGGAAATGTCATTTGCGCCGTCGTGCAGATACTGCTCCAGCCGGCCCAGGTCGTTGCGCACATGCACTAGCACCTGGCTGACCCGATCCTGGAATTGCAGCGCCACCAGCACCTCGGCAATTTCACCGCCGATTTCATGCCCCTCTCTCCGCAAGGTCTCCGTCGAGTCGCCGAGATGATCGGCAGCGCTCCTGAGATTCGAAAGCACACTTTCGATAACCTCGCTGGAGGTCGAAGCCATTTTCTCGTCCTGCCGGGTGTACTGTTCGGAAACGCTGAGTGTGGAAGTGATGGCCTCGCTGATCGTGCTGACCATGGTGACGATTTTTTTACCGGTATCGCCGGATAAGCTGGATAACTTGCGTACCTCGTCCGCGACAACGGCGAAGCCGCGACCGGCTTCGCCCGCTCGTGCCGCTTCGATGGCGGCATTCAGGGCAAGGAGATTGGTCTGGCTGGCAATATTGCCGACATCTTCTGCCATTTTCTGCAGTTCGCCGGTGAATTTCGCGAGATCGTTGATTTCACGCAGCATGGCCGCCTTGGAATCCAGCGCAGAACGCATGGAAGCAACGATGGAATTGAGCTCGTCGTGACTGCGCTCGAACAATGCCACCATATTGCCCCCGCCGCCGCCGTGGGAGGCGGACACCGCAGCTTCGAGCCGTTGGGACAGGTTGGCAAAGCGCACCGCCAGTTCGGTAATGGATTCTTCCGTATGCGCGCGCGCCATTTCGATCTGGCCCGACCATACTGGCAGCACACCGGTACAGAGGCGATCCAGCCCCTGGATTTCATGCGACTGCTGCGCTTTGATCTCAGCCTCCCAGCGCTGTCGCAATTCGGCGCTGACCGAGCGCAGCGCCGAATTCCAGCGCACGGTGCACCACCATGCCAGTACACCGGAAAGCCCGGCAAGAGCGGTTGCGACCGCGATGGACAGCGTACTTTTATTACCGACGATGTAGATGCCGGCAATTGCCGCCACACCCATCATTGCGAACGAGCCAGCGACCCATCCTCCAGCCTTTTTTTGTTCTTCGGCCACATATTCCCCTTGATGATTTAGCGCAATCAATAGTGCTTGATCAGCCTGCACGCAAGGTGCAGGCGCAGCGTGTAACTATGGGGGATACGCAGCAATACCGACAATCGGCTTAGGCTTATTTTTTATGAGACTTTGCTTAGGCTTTTACCTCAAAAGACTAGGAAAATTCCTAAGCAAAAAACTGCGCGAAAAGACAATGCGGAAGAAGGTGGAAAACGGCATCCCGCCGCTTCCGGGAACATTCGGGAAAGATTACCTGATCAAACCATTCTCGACGGCATAACGCATCAACATTGCATCGTTGTCGATGTTCATCTTGTTCTTGATGTGAGCCTTGTGCGCACTGACCGTTTTGATGCTGATACCGAGCTCTTCCGCCACCTTGCCGGCTTTACGGCCCGACACCAGCAGGCGCAGGATATGCAGTTCGCGATCGGTCAGCAGGGCATGCGGCAAATTGGCAATGGCATCGCCCGTTTCAAAGGCCATGCGTTCGGCGAGGTTAGGCGAAAGATAACGTCCGCCGGCCGCCACCCGGCGCATCGCATCCATCAGGTCACTGGGCGCACTGTCCTTGGTAATGTAGCCCGCCGCGCCGGCCTTCAGTTTGCGCTTGGCAATCTGGGTTTCGCAATGCATGCTCAGCATCAGGATAGGCGGGCTGTCGGGCAGTTGCCGGATATGCGCGATCAGTTCGGCGCCATGCAGGCCCGGCATGGTAACGTCGAGCAGAAGCAGATCGTATTTGCCTTTCTGCAAGAGCGACAACACCTCTTCACCGTTGCAAGCCTCGCCGGAGACCTCGATATCTTCCGCATACTCGAATAATTGCTTTAATCCTTCACGCATGAGTGCGTGGTCGTCGGCAAGCAGTACCCTGATCATCGTTGTCCTCGATTATTTTTGTTACTAGCGCTTAGCCCAGCCTCTGCGGCTGGCTCCCTATCGTAGCGGATCAAGACGATAGTTGGAAATAGCACGAAAATAAATTCACTCACGACGGCATTTGCAATCACGCCTCTACAGGAACGCGCAGTTTCAGGGTCGTCCCGTTGCCCGGACTGGTATCGATTTCCATGTCGCCGCCCAGCATCAGCGCCCTTTCCCGCATGCCTACCAGACCGTAGGTATTGTGTTTGTCGGCCCGTGCCAGGTCGAATCCCTTGCCGTTATCGCGCACTGTCATCTCGCAGGCATCGTCGACATAACGCAGATATATTTCAACCGAATCGGCACCCGAATGCCGCAGCACATTGGTCAACGACTCCTGCGCAATGCGGAAAAGCGCCATGGAGCGATCTT
This sequence comes from Methylophilaceae bacterium, assembly GCA_035460165.1. GTDB lineage: Bacteria > Pseudomonadota > Gammaproteobacteria > Burkholderiales > Methylophilaceae > MM2. The sequence goes on from DATHWW010000015.1 coordinate 21,487, forward strand.
CGTCGAGCGCAATGTCATCGCTCTCGACAAACAGCTTGCAGACGATGCCGGTGCTCGCGGTAAACTCCTGCACCAGCCACTCTACGGCCGGTATCGTTCCAGTCGAAAGCACGGCGGGCCGCAAACGCGAGGCAATACTCCGCACGACGGCGATGGCCTGATCGACCGTGCCGACCATTTTCTGCACCTTTTCCCGCAGATCCTGATTATCGTTTCCGAAACGGAAGTCGAGTGTCGTCATATTGAGCCGCAGCACGCTAAGCAACTGCCCCAGTTCGTCGTGGATTTCGCCGGCGATGCGCTTGCGCTCCTCCTCCCGCGCCTCTTCGCGCCGGGCAGTCAGGGCACGCAACTCCTCGCGTGACTCCTCAAGACGGCGCTCGATAGCTTTCAATTTGGAAATATTGTGGCCTATCACCAGCACGCCAACCGGCTTACCTTGATTGTCGTACTCGGCAACGGTATGCATCAAATGGCTGGTCAGGCTGCCGTCCGGCAAATGCCATTCGAGGAGTATCTGGTCCGGCTCTCCAGTTTTCATCACCCGCTGCAAGCGTTCCATGTACTCCTCTTTGGGCATGAGCGACTTCCATACTTCGTGCGGCGTCTTGTTCCGTACCTCCTCGAGACGTATGCCCGTATAGCGTTCGCAAGCGGGATTGAGATAGATGCGTCGGCAATCCGGGTCATACCGGACGATCATATCCGGTGAATTTTCAGCCAGGGTACGAAACTCGGTCTCGCGCTTGCGCAGCAAGGCTTCCATGCGTTTGATGTCGGTAATGTCGCGCGCAATGGCCAGCACGCTGACAACTTGTCCATCCTGGCCATACTCCGGCACCAGACGCATGCTCTGGCAATGCAGGCTGCCGTCGACGACCATTTCGTAGGTCAGCGTTTTCTCCTCACCGGTATCCATGATGTGCCGCAGCATCGCCATGTATTTTTCGGCCGGCACCGACAAGCGCCAAAAGTCGAGAGGCGTGGTCCCCAGCACATCCTCCCTGCGAATATCGCTTGCCACCTCATAAGCACGATTCACGTAAATACGGCGACATTCGCGGTCGTAGCGCACCACCGCATCGGGCGCGTTTTCCACCATGGTTCGGACTTCCTGCTCGCGCACGGCAATTTCATCCTGCATACGCTTGCGTTCGGTAATATCGCGGCTAATGCCAATGACGCCGATGACTTTGCCGTTCGCACCGTATAGCGGCGTTTTCAGGGTATCCAGCAACACCCGGCGGCCGTCGGGATATTCGATCCACTCGTCGTTATGGCGAGCCTCCCCACTCTCCAGCATTGCACGGTCGTTATCCCGGTAAAAATCGGCAACCTCCCTGGGCGCAAAATCGTAATCGCTTTTTCCCAGCATCTCGGCTTCGCTGCGTCCGCAATATTCCGCAAAGGCCTTGTTGAATCCGAGATAGACAGAATCAAGATCCTTGAAAAAAATCAGGTCGGGAATGGAGTCGATCAGTGAGCGAAGAAGGGCTTCCTTCTTTTGCAACTCGTAGTGCGCACTCTGCAGGTTGGTAATGTCGCGAGCCACACCTAGCACGCTCACGACATTGCCAAATTCATCGCGCTCCGGGACGTACAGTATGTCGAATACCCGATCACTGACGGTCATGGTCAGCATGGCCGGCACGCCCTCCTGCGCCGACATCAACACGGAGTCGCGCATTTGCGTGTCGCTGACAGGATCGCCGGTCAACGACGCGTCCGTCACCTCCCTCCCAAGAAATTGCTCGGTCGACATACCGAACGCCTTGGTGATCGCCGGGCTGATAAAAAGATAGCGGGCCTGAGTATCGAGGCGTACCACCCAATCCGGAATATTTTCCACCAGCGTGCGCAATTGACGTTCGGTTTCCTTGAGCGTGCTGATATCGCGACCGATGACCAACACACTGGCCACCTTACCCGACTTGTCGAATTCCGGCGAAAAGCGAACGTGGTCATAGATGGGCCTGTGGCCGCGATTGATATCCACCGCATGGATCAATTCAGTTTCGCGGCCGGTCGCCAATACCTCTTCGACCTTGGACTGAAATCTCCGTATTGCATCGTTATCACGAATTTCCACCGGCTGCCTGCCGATAATCGCGACCTGCGGCAGACCGATTGCTTTTTCCAGCTGCGAATTGCAATAAACATAGCGGCCGGTGGCATCGATACGCGCCACGACATCGGGCGAGTTTTCCGCCAAGGTACGGAACTCCTGCTCCCGGCGATGCAAGACGGCCTCGTTTCGCTTGCGCTCGGTAATGTCGGTAGCGTAGCTGTACCAGATAATCTCGCCATCCGCATCGCGGATCGGCATGCCCCGCGATTCCACCCAGATCTCGCCTTTTTCAGGATGATTGACACGATATTCAGCCAACAAAAGCGCCATATGGTGCAGCGACTCATTCACTTTACTTTTCAACACGGCGAAATCGTCCAGGTGTATGCGTTGCAGCAAGGGTTCAATATCATCCTTTACCGAGGCGGCATCGAGTCCGAAGAGTTCGCAAATGCCAGGACTGGCATAGGCCATATACCCGCCGCCTTCGGGACGCCGCCGATAGACGCTCAGCATTCCGGGAACGCTGTGCGACAGATTGAGCAGCAATTGCTCCGCCCGGCGCTGTTCAGTGATGTCGCGTCCAATGGCAAGAGCGCCAACAATCCTGCCGCCCGGCACGCGCTCCGCCACGATACGAATATGGTGATAACGCAGGCCTTCACCGATATCCGGCAGAATCAGCATTGCTTCATCGTCCCTTCCGGTACGAATAACCTCAGCGAGCTTGTCCTGATAATCACTATCTGCCACATTCGGAGAGCACTCCATGGGCGTCTTGCCAAGCATTGCTCCCGCCGGCTGTTGCGCCGTCCTCAGCATTTGAGGATTGACGTAAACCATACGACATTGAGCGTCATAGCGGACAATGTTATCCGGCGCGTTTTCCGTCAGGGTACGGAACTCCTGGACGCTCGAGGAAAGCGCGACCTCAACGCGTCGACGCTCGCTAATTTCCTCGCGCAGTAATCTGTTACTTTCGGCCAAGTCGGCGGTACGCTCGGCGACTCGCTGCCCTAGCTCCTCTCGATAGCGTCGCAGCTCCTCGTTTTGCATTTCCAGCCGCCGCTGCATTAAGCGCAGCCTGACGTGTGCCGAAACGCGTGCGACAACCTCCTCGATCTGCAATGGCTTGGTGACGTAATCGACCGCTCCGGCGGAGAATCCGGCAAGCCTGTCGGATGCCTCGGCCAGGGCTGTCATGAAAATAACCGGAATATCGGCAGTTGCAGTTGAGGCTTTCAGGCGACGGCAGACCTCGAGTCCGTCCATATCCGCCATCATGACGTCCAGCAGGATAAGATCGGGATGGACCAGAGCCGCCCGGCGCACGGCCTCTTCGCCTCCCTCTGCCACCGATATCCTGAAGCCGGCGTCCTCCAATGCTTCCACCACAATCCCCAGGCTGGCGAGGGTGTCGTCGACGATCAGTACGGTCGCGCCTTCGATGAGCGACGCCGAGCTCATCCCTCGATTTCCTGCAGAAACGCGCTGAACTCGACGTGCGACATGGGCTTGCCGAACAGATAACCCTGGCCGATGGGGCAATGATGCAGATGCAGGTAGTCGGCCTGTTCCTGCGTCTCCACGCCCTCCGCCACCAGATCCAGCTGCAGTGCCTGGGCGATGGAAATCATGGCTTTGACCAGTTCGGCCTTTTCCTGATTCGCCGGAATATCCCGCACAAACGAGCGGTCGATCTTGATCTGGCTGACCGGGAAACGATTCAGGTAGCTCAAGGCCGAGTAGCCAGTACCGAAATCGTCGATGGAAATATCGAGTCCCATATCATCGAATGCCTTCAAGACTCCCAGAATCTCGGCGCTGTCTTCGAGCAGCAGGCTTTCGGTGATTTCCAGCTTTAGCCAGTCGGGACGGCACTGCGTTCTGGACATGATGTTGCGCATCGATCCGAGCAGATCGTTCTGGATGAATTGCCGCGTGGAAAGATTGACGGCAATCTTGAGCGGGACGGCGCGCGCACGATTCCACTCCGCAGCCGCCTGGCATGCCATTTCGAATACCCACTCGCCGATACCGACAATCAGGCCGGTCTCTTCAGCGACGGGAATGAACTTGTCTGGCATCACCATGCTGCCGTCCATTCTCCTCCATCGCAACAACGCCTCCGCCCCGACCAGGCTGCCGCTGCCCAGATCCATCTGGGGCTGGTAATACATTTCCAGCTCGTTGCTGCTGCTTGCCTTGCGCAAGGCGGCATCAAGCGCCAGACGTTCGGCAGTACGGGCCGTGAGCTCGCGCGCATAAAACTGAAAGTTGTTGCGGCCTTGCTTTTTGGCGTGATACATCGCCGAATCGGCATATTTGAACAGTGCGTCGATTTCGGCACTATCCGAAGGATACAAGGCGATGCCGATACTGGCGGAGATGAACAACTCCTTGCCGGAAATATGGAACGGCTGCCGGAAAGCCTCGACGATCTTGTTGGCCACGATCGCCAGGTCACCGCTGTCATGCAATTGCGGCAGCAGTATCGCGAATTCGTCGCCGCCCAGGCGCGCCACGGTATCGTAAATGCGCACGCACTCCAGCAATCGGCCAGCCGCTTCGCGCAGCAATACGTCTCCCACACCGTGCCCCAACGTATCGTTCACTTCCTTGAAACGATCCAGATCCAGTAACATCAGGCCAAACATATAGCCATGCCAGGAGGCATCCGCGATGGTTTGCTGGAGGCGGTCGGACAGTAGGGCACGGTTAGGCAGGTCGGTCAGCGTGTCGTAGAAGGCGAGATGATGGATGCTTTGGCGATATTCGTCGATTTCGGTAATGTCCCGGCCAACGGCCAGCACGCTGACAATTTCTCCGTCGATACCGAACTCCGGCGTCAGGCGGATGTAACTGACAACCTGTTTCCCCTCAACGGATTTCCAGGCCAGCTCGAAATCCTCCGACTGTCCGCTCGCCAGAACCTGACGAATGCGTTCCTCGTAGGCGACCGAAGACTCTCCGCCCGGAAACTCGGAGGGTGTTTTGTTCAATGCTTCGTCGAGCCGCCCGCCCAGATCGGCAAGCATTTTCGGATTGGCATAAATCCGACGGCATTCCGTATCGTATCGTGCGATGGTATCCGGGGTGTTTTCCACCAGTGAGCGCAATTCCTGCTCGTGCAGATGCAAGGCTTTCTCGGCGCGCTTGGCCTCGGAAACGTCGCGGGTAATCGACAGTACGCTCACCAGATTGCCTTCGCGGTCGTATTCCGGCACAGCCCGCATGGAATGGCACACATAGCTGCCGTTTGCTTCATACCAGTCAATTTCGATCTCGGCACGCTCCCCCGTCGCCATCACATGTTTCAACCGGCTTTCGAACTCCTGCGGAGAAATGCGCTGAGTACCCCAAAGCTCGGTCGGCCGTTTTCCAAGTACGGCGTCCGGGGGAAGTCCATACATATGCTGGTAGGCATCACTCACATAAATGCGGCGGCAATCCCGGTCATAGCGAATGAAAAGATCCGGCGAGTCCTCTACAAGCGTGCGGTACTTGCGTTCGCTTTCCCACAGCTTTTCTGCCGCGCGCTTGCGCTCGATGGCGATGGCGGCCAGATGACTCGCCTGGCGAACGAGCTCCATATCGGAAGCCGACGGCCGCCCTGGTTGGCGGCGATAGATGCCAACGGTACCCAACACATGACCAGAAGAGTCCAGGATAGGTTCCGACCAGCAAGCCAGAAACCCCGCCTTCAACGCCAAATGCTTGTAAGGCGCCCAGTAAGGGTGGGTACGCACGTCTTCCGCCACCACGGTCTCGCGGCGCCATGCAGCAGTGCCGCAGGATCCGACTGCATCGCCGATTTCGATACCATCCATGGCCGCAAGAAAATCGTCGGGCAAGTGGGAAGCATTGGCGGAGAGCAGGCGCTTCCCGGTGTCATCGACCAACATGATGCTCACCAGGAAGTCCGGGCGCGCTTTCTCGGCATAACTACTCACCAGGTCGAGCACATCGGCCAAGTCTGCGCCATGCGCCAGCGACTCGAATATCTGCAGCTGGATTTCCTCCAGCCGCTCATGCCGCATGAGATCGCTGACATCGCGGGCTATCGTCAACACCCCCGTCACCTGCCCGTCCGGGCCGTGCTCCGCCACCATATGGACATCATTGCTGATTAAATCACCGTCGGGTCCCGGAAACTCCAGAAGAATCTGGTCGCCAGCACCGGATTCCATCACCTTCCGTAACTTGGCTAGGTATTCGTCGGGGGTCACATTGATTGGGCGCCATAGTTCGTCGGGCCGCGTGTTCAGGACATTTTCCACTCCGACGCCAAGGCTCTCGCAATAGGCCGGATTGACGTACACGCGCCGAAAATCATGGTCGTAGCGCACGACGATGTCCGGCAAATTCTCGGTCAGCGTGCGGAACTGCTTTTCGCTGGTGGTAAGCGCGGCGGTACGGGCAGCGACCTGCAGTTCGAGCCCCTCGCGGTATTGCTGCAATTGCGCATGCTGCACTTCAAGCTGCTTGTGCATCTCTCGCAATCGGAGATGCGTATCGATGCGGGCGATGACTTCGTCGATATTCAAAGGCTTGGACACGAAATCCACGCCGCCCGCCCGGAATCCGCTCAGCTTATCCTCGGTTTCCGTCAGCGAAGTCATGAAAATCACCGGAATATCGCAAATCCCGGCGATGGATTTCATACGGCGGCAAACTTCGAAGCCGTTCATCAACGGCATCATGACATCGAGCAGAACGATGTCGGGCTTGACGAGCGCGGCACGTTGCAGTCCTTCTTCGCCATCCTGCGCCACCACGACGCGAAAGCCGTGGTTTTCGAGACCGTCCACGACAACCGCCACGTTGGCCGGCGTGTCGTCAACGATCAACACGGTTTTGGAGTGGGCAGAAACTGTGTGACTGTCCGTCATTCTTCAGCCTCGCGATCAAGGTAACGTTCAACAAAACTCAGTATGGCACGGGATTGATACCCCTTTGCCATTGCACGCAATTTCAGGGCAAATGGCTTATACCGTTCATCCAGTTGCGCCAATCGTTCGGCAGTGAGAACGATATCGCGCATATTTCCATGGAGTGCCAGCTGGTGCAGCGCCTTCATTTCATGCGCAGGCGGCGCAACGATTTCGCGCTCCACTTGCGGCGGTTCCACAGAAGGTTGCTCGTATATCCAATCCAGCTGCAGCGCGGAGGCCATGCTGGCAAGCAAGCGATCGAGCTCGATCGGCTTGGGTAAAAATACATTCATGCCGGCTGCCAGGCTGGATTCTTCGTCCTGGCCGGACGCACTGGCCGAAACCGCGATGATCGGTATTTCCTCGCAACCCGACATTTGCCTGATCGCACGTGTCGCGTCGAGCCCATCCATTTCCGGCATAACGAGATCCATCAGGATAATGTCGGGCGCGTGCAATCTGGTCATATCCACGGCATCCCGTCCATTGACGGCCTGCAATACTTCAAAACCGAGCGGAGTCAGAATATCGTGCATCAATGACCTGTTCTCGGCCACGTCATCTGCCACGAGCACTTTGCGGCGATCGCCGGCATAACCGGACACCTGCCCGCGCATGTGCGGCCCGGCCTGCCCTGCTTCGGCAACATGCGCATCGAGTTCGAAACGGAAAGTACTGCCGCGGCCAGGCTCGCTTTCGACCACGATATCGCTGCCCATTAAACGTACCAATTGACGGCTGATCGACAGGCCAAGCCCGGTTCCCGCCGCTCGCTGTTGGACGTCGCCCACTTGCTCGAAAGGCTGGAATATCCGTTCCAGATTTTCCGGGGTGATGCCGATACCGGTATCGCTCACCTCGAAATGCAAACGCGTGGGGGATGACATGCGGACGCGCAGCCGTACTTCGCCTGCATCGGTAAATTTGACGGCGTTCGCCAGCAGATTGAGCAGAACCTGGCGTAAACGTTTCTCGTCGGCGCGTATCCAGTCCGGCAAGTCAGGCGCGATCTCCGGGACGAATTTCAAATGCTTTTGCTCTGCACGGACACCAATGATGCTGACGATCATGCGGAGGAACCTGTCCAAGGCCATGTCGCTCGGGTTCAGATCCATTTTCCCGGCGTCGATCTTCGCAAACTCCAGGATATCGTTAATCAGCATCAGCAGATGTTCGCCGCTTTGCTGGATCACGTTCAGGCCGTCGAGTTGTCGTTCATTCAGTGCCTTGTCCCTTTTCATGATCTGGGCATAGCCCAGAATGCCATTCAAGGGAGTACGCAGCTCATGGCTCATTTGTGCGAGAAACTGGCTGCGCATATGGGCCAGGCGTTTCGCCTCGGTCAGGGCCGCCTCTCGCGCCGCCTCGGTGGCCTTGCGTTCACTGATATTTCGGGCTGCGCCGACGGTGCCCAGCAAGGTCCCATCGTCGTCTATCACGGCCGCCTTGTAGGTTTCTATCCATACCGTCTTGCCGTCTTCGATCATCGGCTCTTCCACGGTCTTGCTTTCACGCGTCGCCATGACCTCAGTATCATCCTGGCGATAAGCCTGCGCCAATTCGGCCGGCCAGAAATCCATATCCGTCTTGCCGATGAAACCATCGGTCGGATAACCAAGGATTTTCGCAACCCTCTGGTTGATCACCAGGTAGCGACTTTCCGTATCCTTGAACCAAGCCATCATCGGCAGCATGTCTATCATGGTTTGCAGGTAGCGGGTCTGTTGGCGCAACTCCGCCGTACGCGCCTGTACCCGCTGCTCGAGATCGACATTGAGCTCCCGGATTTTCTGCCGAGAGCGTCGCAATTGCGTATTCGCCACCGTCAGCCGACGATGCGAGCGGCGCAAACGGAACAGGAAGAGTGCGGAACCAGCCAGCATCAAGACGCTCCCTCCCAGCAACGTCCAAAGCCAGCGTTGATGCAACTCCCGTTGCACGAGCTCGGCGGCCTGACGCTCGTTACGTTGGGTAAGCTCTTCGATTTCCTTGCGCCGGCTCTCCTGCTCATAGCGACTCGTCAGTTGCGCCATGCGTTCACCAGCCTTTTCGGTGACCGCTTTTGCCTTCATGTCGGCCGCCTCGACAGAAAGCTTATACGCACGCTCATAGTCTCCGGCAGCCGCTACGACCCCCGCCAAACTACTTGCACTTTCGCTCAGATAAAATGGGAATCCAATTTCGCGCGCGACGGCATAAGCCCGCTCAGCATCTGCCTGAGCCTCGACGAGAGCGCCCAGCGTTTTGTAATACTTGCTCCGTGTATCCAGCCCCCACCAGAGGCCGATCGGCACGCGATATCCTTCATACTCGCGAATCACTTCATCCAAGACGGAGATGGCCTCTCGCGTACGGCCTGCTTCTTGCAAGAACCCGGCCAAGAGAAGCAATCCGCGATTGGCCGAAATGTTCGCTCCTATCCTGCGATGCATCTCGATGGACTCGTGCGCAAACTGTTCCGCTTTTTTCGTGTCCCCGAGCTTGCTCATGGCTCCGGCCATGCCCACAAGGGCTTCTGCCTCAAGTATTGCAGAGTTCGCGCGACGTGCCTCTTCGCGCATTCGGGCGTAATACGCCAACCCTTCCGCGGGGCGCCCCCCCAAGTCGTTTGCACTCGCCATCGCATGATAGGCATAGGTACGTACCAGGGGGTTAGTACTGTGCCGTGCAATCGACATCAACTGCACGGCCACGGCAACAGAGTCATTCACCTGGTCCATCCGGCGGTACATCATCGAAGTGCGCAACATGGCTTCGGCCAGCAGATCGGGCCGGTCAACTCCGCGGAGTATCGTCATGCTGCGCATGACGGCCGCGTTCATGGCCTCGATCCGGCCCTGGTTAACCCTGCTCACCGCCAGGTTAAGATCGGCTTCGGCCTGACCCGCCTTGTCTCCATGCTGTTTCGCCAAGTTGAAGGCCTGCTCTGCATGCCGAGCGGCTTGGTCAATGTATCCGTAATAGACCTCGGCCCGAGCTAACGCATTCAACAATCTCGCTCGGTCGGCCGATGTCGCCCCCTCGGGAATTTCAGTCTGCAGCCGCTGGGCCTGACGGAGAGCCGCAGGGATATCGTTCTCGGCCAATCGGCGGGTTTCGATAACGGCAGCACGCCACTCCGTCAGGCCGTTTGCCGCATTTGCCTCGCCGAGCAGGCAAGCAGTAACGATGACCATCCACAATGCGATGGTCGCAACTCTCGGTTTTGCCCACTGTAACGAGGGAGGATCCATCATTTGCGCCCTCCTGTCGGGCAGGATTTTATGATTTACACGTGCTCATCGGTCGCAACTATCCGGTACCGATATCTATTAAAAGCGCACCGTGACAACGGCACTCACTTGGGTGTCATTGGTCCAGGAAGTTTGCGGCCTCGTATCTCTCCCATAATACGAAGTTCGCACCGTATTGAGCAAGTTTGTCCCTTCGATTGCCAGGGAAATTTTATCGGTGAAACGGTAGCTCACTGACGCATCCAGCCATCCGTAAGCATCCATATACACCGGGATCCCGCTCACAATCGAAGTCAGATACTTGTCGCGCCAGTTGTAGGCGATGCGTGCCGACACCGGACCTCTCTCGTAGATGCCGATGATGTTGTAGCTATGCCGCGAAAGGCCGGCCAGCGGCAGGGAGCTATCTTCAACATCGCTGTCGACATAGGTGTAATTCGCCTGCAGACCGAGCCCGCTCAGCCAGCCGGGTAAAAAATCGTAAAACTGCTGATAGCCGAGCTCCGCGCCACGAATCACCGAGGCGCCGGTATTGAATGGACGCGTGACCTGGTAGACGATACCGCCATGGGTTTCCGAATTGGTCATGTTGGAAATGAAACCGTCGACATTTTTCCTGAAGCCGGTCAGATAGACCGAGGTGGTTTTGCCGAGATATTTTTCCAATGCTATGTCGTAGTTGTCGGCACGCATAGGGCGCAGGTCGGGATTGCCCGCACCACCGATAGGTATCACCGGGGCCGCATTGAGCGTAAGTGATGGCGACATCCTGTTGAAATCCGGGCGCGTTATGGTTTTTGAGGCTGCGCCGCGTAGGTACAGCCCTTTGCTCAACTCGTAGCGCAGATTTACGCTGGGCAGCGTATCGAGGTAAGAACGGTCGAAATCGATGGGCTCGGCATCGGTACTGTTGGTGCCCTGGAAGCCTTCCTGCGTTTCCTGCGTGCGTACTACACGCACGCCGACGTTGCCGTCCAGCGGAAAGCCGTCGACCTTAAGCTTGGCCATCCCATACGCGGACTGGGTAATTTCCTTGATTTTCCAGGTTCCCAACGGATTACTGGTCGGCAGCGTCAGCGAAAGCTGGCCAGTGCCATCGTCGGCCTTGCGATCGGCATAGCGCAACCCGCCGGATAACGCATCGAGCAGCTTGCCGGACACCTGGTATTCGGCATCGAATTGCAGCGCCGTCAACTCGCCGGCAAAGGGGACGAAGGCAAAGAGCGGCGTCGCCGTGTTGTAGGTCAGATTGCTTGTAGCAAAGCGTCTTGTAGAGGGAGAGTTCGATACGTTGTGAGTGAAACCAGTCGCATTATCGAGCGGGCGACCAAGCGCATCGACATTAGACAGAAAAACTGAAGAATACCTGAGACTATTATAGCTCCGGGTATGGCTCAAATCGGCTTTCAGCGTCAACGCATCCCCCACCCAATTGCCACCTACTGCGACTTGCGTGTTTCGATCGATGGTATCGCGAGATGCTCCTGAAATCTTCGCAACACTGGCCCCCGCCCAAGTGACACTCGCCGCGTCGGCGGTGCCGGGGAACAACATGATATTGCTCGCCGCGCCGGTATTGGTCACAAAAATCTGGTCGGCGGTTTCTATCGTCTTGAACTGTGCATGGTGTGCCTCGGCATACAGTTCCAACCGGTCCGCCGGGCGCCATTGCAGGATGATGCTGGCACCGAAGCGCTCGCGCTCACCGACATTGATGGTCTGCGCCCATGAACTCGGCAGGGATTGCCCGTTCAGCGTCGTAGTGCCGGACTCAGTGTATTCCTCGCGGTAGGATCGCCGTTGATAGCCCACGTTGACCAGTGCGCCCAGTTCACCGATGCCGGTCTCCCACCGATCGCTTGCCAACAATGACAATTGAGGCTTGGTTTCGTCGGCAAGATTGCCACGCATCACACCGCCCTTGACGATCACCTCTCGTCCTGCGAAATCGAAGGGATGGCGCGTGCGCAAATCGACCAGCCCACCCAGGCCACCTTCGATGTGCTCGGCAGAGGATGTTTTATATACATTGATCGCCGATACCATCTCGGCCGGGATATCGGCAAAATTAAAAGTGCGCCCGCCCCCGGCGGTAAAAACCTCGCGGCCATTGAATAAGGTTTCAATCATTGGCAAGCCGCGGATGGTAATGCCGGGACTCAAGCGCGCGTTGTTGGCAGAATAATTGGCCTGGGTCGCAGAGCCTTCGCCGCGGTCATGCGCCATCTGTACACCAGTGATACGTTGCATGGCTTCAGCAACGCTGTGATCGGGAAGCTTGTTGATATCGTCGGCGACGACTGAATCGACAATTTCAATCTTTTCACGCTTGATGGCTTGAGCCGTGGCAAGGCTGGCACGCTTGCCCACCACCACGACCTCCTCGGAGCTTGCCGGGAGTTCATCCAATACCTTGCCGCTCTCGATGTCTGACGTACCACCCTCGGCATGTGCAACACTGAGGTACAGCATTGCCATGACAGTAGCAGCGAGCAGTTGCCATGTATTGAAACCTCCAGCCAGCATAGCCTTCGTCATAAAAATAGGCTCTAATCCATCAGAATGGCGGGAAATCGAAACGGGCGGCGAATCTAGCCCAATCGCAGTATTCGACCTCATCATCGATGAACGCGCGAGACAATCTCTTGCTGTGTCGCTGACACCAATTAGAAGCTGAAACACACACTATAGATTGTTGTTTTATAGTGTTCAATCTGGCCAGATAAACTAGCCTTCAAAAAAATCCAAATCGGCAGTTTTATGGTGGGGATACGCATAGGCGATAAAAACAAAAACGGCCCGATTAATCAGGCCGTTTTGCAATCATAAAAACATGAGCATGTTTTTATGGCGGAGAGGGCGGGATTCGAACCCGCGTTAGGCTATTAGCCTAAACACGCTTTCCAGGCGTGCGACTTAAACCACTCATCCACCTCTCCGTTAAAGGAGCGGCATTATAACTTAACTTATTGGCATGACCAAGCTGGATTTCGTTTCGTCGATTGGGCGGTAATTCAGCCGCAAATGGGGTAGAATATCGGTCGGCGGGCCTCCCCGCATTGCAAGGTAGCCAACCTGGTCAGGTCCGGAAGGAAGCAGCCACAGTTATTGAAGCAAGTGCCGGGGATCAGGCTCGCCCCCCATTTTATTTCTACTGCGGATGGGCTAAAGTTTGCGCTTTACCTACCGGCCGAAAAATCCATGAGTTATCAGGTTCTGGCGCGCAAATGGCGCCCAAAGACGTTTCAGGAATTGGTCGGCCAGGAACACGTTGTCCGCGCCCTTTCCAATGCGCTGCAACAGCAACGGCTGCACCATGCCTACCTGTTCACCGGCACGCGCGGGGTCGGCAAGACCACCCTGGCGCGGATTCTCGCCAAGGCCCTCAATTGCGAAACCGGCATCACTGCCGAACCTTGCGGCATCTGCTCCGCCTGTACCGAGATCGATAAAGGGCGCTTCGTCGACTTGCTGGAAGTGGACGCCGCCTCCAACACCAAGGTTGACCAGATGCGCGACCTGCTGGAAAACGCCCAATACGCGCCGACCGTGGCCCGCTTCAAGGTGTTCATCATCGACGAAGTGCATATGCTGTCGACCTCGTCTTTCAATGCGATGCTGAAAACGCTGGAAGAGCCGCCGGCGCACGTCAAATTCATCCTCGCCACCACCGATCCGCAGAAAATGCCGGTGACAGTGCTGTCGCGCTGCCTGCAATTCAACTTGCGCCAGATGCCGGCCACATCCATCACCGAGCATCTGCAAGCCGTATTGCAAAAAGAATCCATCAGCGCCGAGAGCGTCGCCTTGCAACTCATCGCACGGGCCGCCTCGGGCAGCATGCGCGATGCGCTGTCACTGCTTGATCAAGCCATTGCTTATGGTTCCGGCGCCGTCCATGAAGCGGAAGTACGTGCCATGCTGGGCGCCATCGACCAGAGCTATTTATTCACATTGCTGCAGGCGCTGGCACGTCGCGATGGAGCCGGACTGCTGGCCGTCGCGCACAGCATGGAAGAGCGCAGCCTATCCTTCGACGCAGCATTGGGTGAACTCGCACTGCTATTGCATCAGATCGCATTGGCCCAATCAGTGCCTGACGCGATCCCGACGGACCTTCCCGAGCGGTCGCAAATCCTGGACCTAGCCGCCCTCTTCAAGCCGGAAGACATCCAGCTTTATTATCAGATCGCCCTCCTCGGGCGGCGCGATCTCGGCCTTGCGCCAGACGAATATGCCGGATTCAGCATGTGCCTCTTGCGCATGCTGGCATTTGCTCCCAATGATGCACAAATGCCCAGGCAGGCATCCACTCCTGTGCCCAGCCAGGAGGCGAACCTTCCGCCCGTAGTGCAACCAAAGACTTCCGCAACGCCTCTTGCCGATCTGGAAAAAGCGCCTGCGACCTATACTCCACAGAAAGAAACCCTGCCTGAGAAACCGCAGGCAGTTCAGCAGGCTACTACGGAAATCAGGCCTTCAGAACCTGTGGCCAGCACTTTTGATGGCAACTGGCGCGGGCTTGTGGACACACTTAAACTGAGCGGTATGGCGCGCATGCTGGCGCAAAATTGCGCCCTCGTGGCATTCGACAGCCAGCAGATGCGGTTATCGGTCCCGCCCGAGCATAAGCACTTGCTCGACAACACCTATCAGGAAAAACTGCGAGCCACGCTGAAGGAGCACTTCGGCAAGCAATTTCATGTCACCATCGAAGTCAGCGGCAGTGCCATCGACACTCCGGCGCGCCAGATCAATCAGGAAAAAGCAGCCCGACAGGCACAGGCCGAAGCCTCCATCCAGAGCGACCCCTTTGTGCGCGACCTGATGGAAAGCTTCGGTGCGACAATCATACCGTCCACCATTAAACCAGCCCAGTGAACGCTGGGTTTAGATTATCAAGGAGAATCACATGATCAAAGGCGGCTTGGGCAACCTGATGAAGCAGGCCCAGCAAATGCAGGACAACATGAAGCGCGCGCAGGAAGAGCTGGGCAATATCGAAGTCGAAGGCCAATCCGGTGCCGGCCTGGTCAAAGTCACGATGACCTGCCGCCATGACGTCAAGCGCGTGCAGATCGACGACAGCCTGATTGGCGACGACAAGGACATGCTGGAAGACCTCGTGGCCGCAGCCATCAATGATGCCGTGCGCAAGGCCGAAGCCACGTCGCAGGAAAAAATGAGCGGCCTGATGGGCGGCATGCCGTTGCCCCCGGGCATGAAGCTGCCGTTTTGACCCGGCATGGGCGAACGTTCGTTTCGCCCGTCAATGAATGAAAAACCCGACCTCACTCGACAATCTCGTTGAAGCATTGCGCTGCCTGCCCGGCGTCGGCCCCAAGTCCGCGCTGCGCATGGCATATCACCTGCTCCAGCGCGACCGCAATGGCGCCGACCAGCTTGCGCAGGCGTTGCAAGGCGCGCTGGAACAGATCGGACACTGCTCTTCCTGCAACAATTTCAGCGAACAGCCGGTATGCAACCTGTGTGCAACCGGCAATCGCGATGCCCGTCTTTTATGCGTGGTCGAGATGCCGACCGATCTGATGATGCTGGAGCAGACACATAGCTACCACGGCATGTATTTCGTCCTGATGGGCCGACTGTCGCCCCTGGATGGCATCGGCCCGCGTGAAATCCATCTGGACAGGCTATTGAAACGCGCCCAGGACGGCATCGTGGAAGAAGTGATTCTGGCGACCAACTATACCGTCGAAGGCGAGGCCACCGCGCATTACGTCAGCGAGCTACTGAAAGCGCGCGGCATCAAGGTCAGCCGCATTGCACGCGGCCTGCCGATGGGCGGGGAAATCGAGAATGTGGATAGCGGAACGCTGGCGCAAGCAATGATGGAACGCCGCGCCGTCAGATAACGACCGAGTCCCGCAGTCCCAAGCGCTGCAACAACTCCTGCGGCGTATCGATCATGAACTCCGCACGCCACGTTTCCGGCTCGTCATGCTCATCCAGATAGCCGTAACGCGCTACCACGGTACGCATGCCAGCCGCATGACCGGCGATAATGTCGCGTTCGGCATCGCCGACATAGAGACAGGAGGCGGGAGTACAAAGCGCAAGCTCGCACGCCAGCAATAAAGTATCCGGATAGGGCTTGGGGCGCTCGGCATCGTCTCCGCTGACGATGCACGCTGCGCGCGTATCCAGCCCCAGCGCCTGCATCAGCCTGCCGGTAAAACGGCGCGGTTTGTTGGTCACCACCCCCCATTGCAAATCCATGCTTTCCAGAACGTCTAGCACTTCGTCCATGCCGTCGAATAATATCGGAGCCTGGGTAAAGACCTCGTCATAAAGATTGAGATACTCGTCGCGCATGACAGGAAACTCGGCATCTGATGGCGTCAATCCGAAGCCTATGCCCAGCAATCCGCGCGAACCGTGGGAGGCAAACGGACGTATCGTTTCCTGCGGCAAAGGCGGCAATCCGTGACGCTCGCGCTGCATATTCAACGCGCGGCCCAGATCGGGGGCCGTATCGGCCAGCGTACCGTCGAGGTCGAGCAGTATGGTTTTGATATTGGTCATTTCGTAGCGTGCAGAATGTAATTGACCGAGACATCGCGATCGAGCCAATAGCGCTTGCTCAACGGGTTGTAGCTCATTCCCATCATGCCTGCCACGTCCAGGCCAGCTTGGCGGCACCATGCGGACAGCTCGGAGGGCTTGATGAACTTGCGGTAGTCGTGCGTGCCCTTGGGCAGCATGTTCAATACATACTCCGCACCGATCACTGCCAGCAGATAGGATTTCGGATTACGGTTGAGAGTGGAGAAAAACACTTGCCCGCCCGGCTTCACCAATCTGGCGCAGGCCCCTACAACGGCTGCGGGGTCGGGCACATGCTCCAGCATTTCCATACATGTGACGACGTCAAAGCTCTCCGGACGCTCTTCTGCCAACTCCTCAACGGAGACCAGTCGATAGTCGACGGCAACACCGCTTTCCAGCCGGTGCAGCTGCGCTACCTTGAGCGCTTTATCCCCCAAGTCGATACCCGTCACTTGCGCGCCGCGCACGGCCATAGACTCGGAAAGAATACCTCCACCGCAACCGACGTCCAGCACCACCTTCCCGCTCAAAGCGGCAATACGATCGATGTAATCCAGTCGCAGCGGGTTAATCTCATGTAGTGGTTTGAATTCGCTTGCGGGATCCCACCAGCGATGCGCCAGCGATGCGAATTTCTGCAATTCCGCCGGATCGACGTTTACTGATGGAACGGTTTCAGTCTGCCCTGCCATAGTGTTGCTATCTCCTTGAGCTCAACCGGATCGATATGTGCATGGATACCGCGCTCGTAACATAGTTCACCGGCCACCCATGTGTGGCTGACATGCTCTCGACCGGCAACGTAAACCAGATGCGAGATAGGATCGTAACAAGGCTGCATTTCAATCGCCGAGAAGTCCACGGCTATCATGTCCGCCAGCTTTCCATGCTCCAGCGAGCCGATATTATCGTCCATACCCAGCGCTCGCGCACCATTGATCGTCGCCATTTCCAGTACTTGCATGGCCGGAAGCACTTCCGCATCGCCTTTAGCCTTTGCAAGCAGCGCCGCCAGACGCATCTCGGCGAACATATCCAGCCGATTGTTGCTTGCCGCACCGTCCGAACCCAAAGCCACGTTGATACCTGCCGCCAGCATCTCGGCAACCGGCGCCACCCCGCTGCCCAACTTGAGGTTAGAGCCTGGACAGTGCGCCACATGCGCGCCTTGCAGCGCAAAAGTCTCGATTTCGATGGGCGTCATGTGCACGCAATGTGCTGCCAGCACATTGGGGCCCATCAAACCGAGCTCAGTCAGGCGCTGCATGGGACGCATGCCATATTGCGCTTCGCCCTGTTCGATTTCGTGATGCGTCTCATGCAAATGCAGGTGAATGTTCGCGCCCAACTGGTCTGCATAGGTCAGCACCTTGCTAAAAACCCGGTCATGGACGGTATAAGGCGCATGCGGCGCCAAACATGTGGTGATGCGGGAATGCCCACGCAAAGCATCGTGTGCGGCAAACCCCTTATTCAGGTAATCGTCCGCATCCGCCGCATAGGGCGACGGAAAATCCAGCACCACCAAACCGAGTGAGGCGCGTATGCCGGAGAGGTTGACCGCGTCGGCCGCAGCTGCCGGGAAAAAATACATGTCGTTAAAAGTCGTCACGCCGCCTTTAAGCATTTCGGCACATGCCAGCAACGTTCCATCCCGTACAAAACGTTCGGAAAGCACCTGTCCCTCCGCCGGCCAGATATGGTCGTTCAACCAGGTCATCAGCGGTCGGTCGTCGGCCAGCCCCCGCATCAACGTCATCGCGGCATGGGTATGGGCATTGATCAATCCCGGCAGCAAGGCATGCTCCGGCAGATTGATCGTCTCTTTCGCGTCGTATTGCTGCCGCGCTTCGCTTATCGGCAAGATCGCTTCGATACGTCCGTCGTGGACAATAACGGCAGCATGTTCCATAACCAAGCCGCCAGGGCGCACTGGAATCACCCATCGCGCCTCGATGACCAGGTCGGGATTGGAATTGAATGTATGGGATTCCATGATTTCAGTACTCGTAAAAAAGCCCCGACGAGCGGGGCTTTTAGTTGTTCAGGTCAGATAATTACTTTTCGATCTGGCGCTGAGCTTCCACTTCGACGACCACGCGGCGGTTCGGTTGCAGGCAATCGATTGCCTTCTTGCCGTACACGCCCTTGCAATCTGCAACCGGTTCCTTCTCGCCCTTGCCGACGGCATGCAGACGGGATTCCTCGATGCCTTGGCTCATCAGGTACTTCTTGACCTGGTTGGCACGGCGTTCAGAAAGTTTCTGATTGTAGCTATCGGTACCAATGCGGTCAGTATGGCCGGTGATCAGGACCAGCTCGACTTCCGGATGCGCCTTCATCTTTTCGGTAATTTCAGTATCCAGGATGCGCTTGCCTTCGTTAGTCAGCGTTGCCTTGTCGAAGTCGAACAGCACTTCAGCAGCGAGCGTGATCTTCTCGATTGCCGGCTTGTCCGGACCGACTTCCTGAACCGGTTCCGCTTCCTGCACTACCGGCGCCGCTTCTTCAGCAGGAGCTGGTTCGGCCATCGGAGCTGGTGCCGGTTCCACTACCGGTTCAGCAGCGGCCATTTTCTTGGGTGCGCCGAACTTGAACAGAACGCCAAAATTCAGGTAAGTATTACCCACAGTCTTGTCGTCGCTGAACAGCGTGTCGGTTTCATCCTTGGCACGGCTCCATACATGACGGATATCCGCTTGCAAGCCAACAACTTCGTTGAAGTGATATTGGAAACCGGCACCGACGTTGGCCATCCAGGAAGTCTTGCTGTCGCCGACATTACCCGGATCGTAGTCGATGTTATTACGCGCCACACCAAGACCAGCCAGCAGGAAAGGACGGAAGCTGTCGCGGCTCAGCATATACAGGGCATCGACACCGAAAAGCGTCTGCTTGTAACGGCCGCTGGTGAATGCGTCATCGTCTTCGTCCGGACGCGCATAGCTGCCGCCAACCTGCACATCCCAGTGTTCGCTAAGTTCTTTACCGACTCGGAAGGAGTAGGCAGCGCTGTCATCATCCGCGCGGAGATCGCTGTCGGTATGCACCAGACCAATGCCGGGCATGACGTACCAGGAACCACTATAAGCTTCCTCGGCAGCCACAGAGCCTGCGGCGAAGGTAAAGACACTGGCTAAGGCAAGATTGATTAGTTTGGTTTTCATTGGCGGGGTCCTTTTTTCTTAATAAACTTAGATGAAATATACCGGTCGGATTGCGCATGTGCAACGACCGGTTTCCTTTCAGGCCAACTCTTTCGATATGCTGTTGCAAGAATACAACACATTCCTCAAACACGACAGACGCTGAGGATCCAAAGCGGCCTTGCGTTCGGACTCATGGCAAAGCGCACCCCTGAAGCCAAGATAGTCTGCATCGAATTGCATTAATGTCTCGACATCGGAAACAGAAAGCGAACCAGCCAGACCAACAAGCAGATTTTGCGCATGACCGTGCTGCACAAATGATTGTAGTTGTGCGTCGTTCAGGTGGTCACGCAATCGTTTACCGTTCTTGATAGCGGTATCTAGCATGACGCCGTGTATGCCAGCATGCCCCAAGTCTGGTATCAAGCCAAAATCAGGCTGATTGTCCGCGAACAGGACGGCCACGATGCGGATGCCTTGCCGCGTCAGTGGCTGCATGACCCGAATGCATTCCATATGTCCTTCGTGTCCGAAAAAACCAATCTTGACGATATCGACGCCTGCTGCCGCCGTTTCACGTACGGCCTTCGCCATCAACTCAGGCTGCATCGGCAAATCACCGATCGTGGCGCTGACCGGCTTACGGTGTTCGACAACTCGCACGATGTCACGGATCACATCCAGTGGCAAAGCGCCCAAGGCCCCTTCCGATGGATTTTTCAGGTCGATGATATCTGCGCCACCGTCCAGGGCTATTACCGCTTCCTCGACGTTCGTAACGCTTGCCAGCATCCGGCTCATGCCTGGTTTTCCCCACGTTGTTCGGCGTTATAGTTCTCAATGCGCTCGAGGAGCCAGTCCCATGCTTGCTTTTCCCTGTCTCCTGCCGTTTTATCAATCGCTATGGTCAGGTAGGCGATTTCAGCCGCAATTTTTTCCGGCGGCAGCATATGCAGACGGCTGACCAGCACGGCTGCTTCCAGAACGGCTGCTTGGGCGCGGTTGAATCCGCGAAAAGCACTGTGTATGGCTTCATGCGCCACACGGAATGACAGTTCAGGCCTCACGACGTCTTCCTTGACATCGACGAGTTCCAGCTCCCGATGCGCAAGTGCCGCATCCAGCACGTAACCCTCAATTTTTTCCGCCTGCCTAACCGGCCAGTCGCGCCGGCCGGTCAATGCTCCGGCGAAAACCCGTACGTCATCTGTCAGGTTCACGACGGCTCGCTCGGTACGCAGGAGATTATCCAGGCTAGTCGAAGGCCGGAATGGTGCAATGACGATCATTCCGTCGCGCTCGCGGATGCCAAACGGTGCGATATGCGCGCTGCCGTCGGCATTCACTGTAGTAATGACGGTTTCGTAAATCATGTACTACCTTTCTTGGAGCGCTTTTCCTTGAGGGAGGCTTCGCGGTGCTCCACTCGGCCGCGTGCGTCCTTTTTGGTCACATTGCAGCCCCATTGCAACTCTTCGTCCTGGCTGTAGCGTTTTTTTAATTGCCAGGCGATTTGCGCACGCGCAAGTTCGACGCCGAGATAAAACGCATGCGAAGCATCGTCATCGACCTTGAGATGCGGATATAAACGGAAAGGATCGATGTCGCGGAACAAGCCGTCCCGATTGTAGATACTGATGCCCTCTTCGCTCACCTGGATGCGGAAGCTGGGGTCCTTGATCTGGGCGGCAATGTCGGCAATCTCTTCTTCGGTATACGAAAACGGCCGCCGGTCATGCAAGCCCAAAAGACCATCCGAATAGTCGCGCGGCAACCGTCTGTCCTCATGCGCGGCATGCATCATACGCCGCGCGATATCGGCTTCCGCAACAGCACTGGCGGCATGCGGACTGACAGAAGTGGTCAATACTGCGTTTATTTTGAGCTCGGCGATGATGCCGAACAGCATGGCATTAATGCCGGTAGTATCGGCATCGGTCAGCTCGGTCAGGTTGCCCACGCCCATCATCACAGAAATATCCGGGTATCGCTTGCGCAAACGATGATAACGGACGATGGAGTCGGACAAACCGAAGGGGATCGGATCAAGAATCGGATCGGCGATAAATGGCTTGCCCTTGGCGAGCATGGCGTCGATGGCGCGATATAACGAGGGCAGGCTGCCGGACCTGGCTGGGATCAGCACAGGCGTAGCCGCTACTTCATCAGCGATCCTTAACGTCTTCTCGGTGAGACTGAGCAAGTAATCGGCACCGGCTTTATCGGCACGCAGCAAGTCATCCGGCAGCAACGAATCGACGCTGACCAGATGACCAGCCTCCTTGAGCGCGACTACGGCATCCTCAAGGTGCGGAAAAGGGGTATTGGGGAGACAGCCGAGGTCTATAACGTTAGCGCCCTGTCCGCGGTAATGTTCGGCCTTGGCGAGTATGCCTTCGACGGTCAATTGCGGCGCCTCGACGATTTCGGCAAAGATGCTGACATCGTATTTCGAGAGATCGGGAGCCTTGCCACCGCGTCCGAAAAATTGCGGCAGATCCTTGAGGTC
The DNA here is from genome assembly GCA_035460165.1 of Methylophilaceae bacterium. Lineage (GTDB taxonomy): Bacteria > Pseudomonadota > Gammaproteobacteria > Burkholderiales > Methylophilaceae > MM2. The sequence continues at coordinate 43,950 of DATHWW010000015.1, forward strand.
TTCTGGCCCGCGCTCTACAGGCACACCATATTTCTCACTCAAGGAGCCGAGATCGCCGCGGCACAGGCCGGGCACGACAATGCGATCGGCCCCGCGGGCATCGGCAAGCCGACGCGCGATAAACTCGGGAGTCATCAGCGCAGCCACGGAAATGCCCAACTGCGCTACCTGATATTCGAACGGCGCCGGCTGCATTTCGGCCAGCACCTTGTGCAGGCTTTTCTCGGCCAGCTTGCCAGTCAGGAAGAGGAGATTTTCAGCCATTCCACACGTTTCTGGATGGCAGATTCGAGTTCCGCCATGTCGGCGACAACCGTGGTTTCCTCGAATGTTTTCAGTTTCTGCATGTTTTCGAGGTCAATACGGCGGGGGTAAACCTTAACCATATGTTCGCGCGGTGCTTCGGACTCAAGCTCCGGCTCGGTATCGCACGCAAACACGATGCTGGGAACGCGGCATTTTCCGGCCTGGGCAAAGATATTGGTCACCAGGTTATCGGAAATACCGCACACCATTTTAGCTACCGTATTGGAACTGGTCGGCGCGATCACCACAGTGTGATAAACGCCATGATAAAACAGCTCGACCGGCACGGAACTCGCTGTCTTATCTTGAAAAACACGCCCGACGCTGTGCTGATATCCATATTGCTGCAGGATTTCCGCAGCGGCCTTGCTCAAGAACAGATCGACATCTTCAAGACGGCTGATGATATCGATGCACTCCTTCAGGTAGTGCCCGGATCCAGTGAGCGCCCACGCCAAGCGTTTTTTTTCGTCTTTAACCGACACGCCTACACTCCGAATGGATGACGCAACACGATGGTCTCATCGCGGTCCGGCCCGGTGGAAATGATGTCGATGGGTACGCCGCAAACCTCTTCCATGCGTTTGAGGTAGTTCTTGGCGGCAACTGGCAGATCCTCGTAGCGCTTGATGCCGACCGTGCTTTCGCTCCAGCCGGGCATTTCTTCGTAAATCGGTTCGCAATGATCGAGCGCTTCCGCGCCAACCGGGAAGATATCGTGCGTCGCATCGCCAATGCGATAACCGACACCGATCTGCACCGTTTCCATGCCATCCATCACATCCAGCTTGGTAATGCATAGGCCGGAAACGCCATTGACCTGAATGGAACGCTTTAATGCCGCTGCATCGAACCAGCCGCAACGGCGAGCGCGCCCGGTGGTCGAGCCGAACTCGTGACCGCGCGTCGCCAATTGCTTGCCGATCGGATCGAGCTTGTCTACCGCATCGTACAACTCGGTCGGGAACGGACCGGAACCGACGCGCGTGGTGTACGCCTTGGTAATACCAAGAACGTAGCTCAACATTTGCGGAGCCACGCCGCTGCCGGTCGAGGCACCGCCAGCGATGGTATTGGAGGAAGTCACATACGGATAAGTGCCGTGATCGACGTCCAGCAGCGCCCCTTGCGCACCTTCGAACAGCAGGCGCTGGCCTTGCTGGTTGGCGAGGTAAAGCATGTTGGACACATCCGCCACCATGGGCTTGATCTGCTCGGCCAGCGCCAAGGCGTCGTCCAGCGTACGCTGGAAATCAACGGTTTCGGCGTGGAAATAATTCTTGAGAACGAAATTGTGATAATCCAGCACTTCGCCCAGTTTCGCAGCGAATCGCTCGCGATAGAACATGTCTTGCAGGCGGATTGCGCGACGCGCGACCTTATCTTCGTAAGCCGGGCCGATGCCGCGACCGGTGGTGCCGATCTTGGCGGTGCCCTTGGCAGCTTCCCGTGCCTGGTCGAGCGCAACGTGATACGGCAGAATCAGAGGACATGCCTCGCTGATCTTGAGGCGCGAACGCACATTGACGCCCGCCTCCTCCAGCATGCGCAACTCAGTCAGTAGCGCTTGCGGCGACAGCACCACGCCATTACCGATATAGCACTGCACTTCCTCACGCAAAATGCCTGACGGAATCAGGTGCAATACCGTTTTCTTGTTACCGATGACCAGCGTATGGCCGGCATTGTGACCACCTTGGAAGCGCACAACGCCTTGGGCATGATCGGTGAGCCAGTCCACGATCTTGCCCTTGCCTTCATCTCCCCACTGCGTGCCGATCACGACGACGTTCTTGTTCATGTTTACCCTGTATCTATTCAAACTTTAATTCGTAACGACTTCCCAAGCAGAACCTTGCTTGACCAGCATCCTGTCGCAGCCAAGCTCCGCGCGGTGTGCATCATGCCCTGGCAGGTCGATGATGACCACTTCGCCAGACGTCCGCAGCGCGGTGATCTTTTCATGCAATAGCGTATCGTCGGCGTAAGGCGCAAGTATGGCCTTTCCATTTTCGGCTGCCGGCAATGCGGTTGCCAAACCTCGCAGATCCAGGCTGAAGCCCGTCGCCGGACGCGCACGGCCAAATGTCGAACCGATCTCGTCATAGCGCCCGCCCAATGCGAGCGGACCGGAATAGCCTTGCGCATAGGCCGCAAACACCATGCCGCTGTGATAGTGGTAGCCGCGCAACTCGGCGAGATCGAACGAAACCAGTACATCGCAACCCTGAAGCTGCTGCGCCACGCGGCGCAAATCCTCCAGCGCTTGCCTAATTTCCGCATATTGCGGCAGGCGGCGTTGCGCCTCATCAAGCACTTCGATACCGCCATTAAGATCGGCCAAAGACAGCAAAGCATTCTGGATATCGCTGGAGAGTCCCGCAGTCAACTCTGCCATTTCGGACTTATCCTTGCTTTGCAAGGCTGCAAGCAAGCCCTGCTCTTGCTCCCGTGCAATGCCAGCATGCCCCACGAGGCTGCGGAAAATGCCCACATGGCTAAAGTCGATCTGCAGACCAGTCGTAATACCAACCGATTGCAAGCCTTGTACCAGCAAGCGTTGAATCTCAATGTCGCTTTCCACACCGGCATGACCGAACAACTCGGCCCCAACCTGCAAAGGCTCTCGCGTTTGCGCCAGGCCATCCGGGCGTGTGCGCAGCACGCTGCCCGCATAACACAGGCGTGTAACACCCTGGTGATTAAGCAAATGTGCATCGATACGCGCCGTCTGCGGCGTAATGTCCGCACGTACACCCATCAGGCGACCGGTCAGCAGATCCACGACCTTGAAGGTCGCCAGGTCGAGATCATGTCCGGCACCTGTCGTCAGTGACTCCAGATACTCCAGCATCGGCGGGATCACCAGCTGGTAGCCATGGACATGGAACAGATCGAGCAGCTTGCGACGCATCTGCTCCATGCGTGCTGCCTCGGCGGGCAACACGTCTTCGATATATTCGGGAAGTAACCAATTACGCATAAGATTTTTCAGCGGAGAACGAACAACAACAGCATGCCGCCAGCCATGGAAGCCAAGCCGACGAAACGCAATTGCCCATCCTTGAGTTCTATCATGCGCTGGAATGTCTGGCGCCACGCGCGTGGCGCCAGCAAAGGCAAAGCACCTTCCAGCACAAGCATCAGGCCGAAGGCCATAAGCAACGGATTATCCAAGACTTACTTTCTGCCGCCAGCGTCCCGCATGTACTTGAAGAATTCCGAATCCGGTTGCAACACCAGCACGTCGCTCTTGCTCTTGAAGCTATTGCGATAAGCATCCAGGCTTCGATAGAAAGCATAGAACTCGGGATTCCTGCTGTATGCGGAGGCATAAATTTCGCCAGCACGTCCATCGCCTTCACCCTTGATGCGTTGCGCATCACGATATGCTTCGGCAATGATCACCTCGCGCTGCTTGTCGGCATCGGCGCGAATCTTCTCGGCTGCCCCCGCACCTTGTGAGCGCAGATCATTGGCGACACGCTTACGCTCGGCTTCCATACGCTGGTAAACCGACTCGCTGACCTCTTCCGGCAAGTCCACACGCTTCAGACGCACGTCCAGCACCTCGATGCCCATCTGACGCGCCTCCTTGTCAGCCTTCTGGCGCAGAATTTCCATGATCTTATCGCGTTCGCCGGAGACTACTTCATGGATAGTACGCTTACCGAATTCAGCGCGCAGGCCATCGTTTACCGTTTGCGCGAGCCGCGCTTCAGCTTGCGCCTCATCGCCGCCACGAACGGAAACATAGAACTTGGCCGGATCGGCGATACGCCACTTCACAAAGGAGTCGACCAGAACATTCTTTTTCTCGCTGGTAATGAAGCGATCCGGTTCCCCCCAATCCAGGGTCAGAATACGCTTGTCAAAAGTACGCACATTTTCGACAAGCGGCATCTTGAAATAAAGACCGGGCGTCCTCTTGACGGAAACAATCTCGCCCAAACGGAAGACCATCGCATACTCACGCTGATCGACGGTAAAAGCCGACATGCTGAGCAACAGCAACGCAACAATAAAACCAATCAGCACAGCACCTATATTCTTCATGGCCGGCTCTCCCTTTCACGGCTACGGAACGCTTCACGCGAGCGTTGCGCATTGATATCGTCTGCCGACGGCGCCGGGGCAGTCGTTGTAGCGGCTGCTCCCTGGGCTGGTGTCGCTTCGACCGTGGCCATCAGCTTGTCCAACGGCAGGTAAAGGAGGTTCCCGTTTCCGCCCTTCTGGTCAACGACCACCTTGCTGACCTTGGAAAGAATTTGTTCCTGCGCATCCAGATAAAGACGACGGCGCGTCACTTCCGGGGCTTTTTCGTATTGGCTCAGCACCTGATTGAACCGGCTCGCATCACCCTGCGCCTCATTGATCACACGCACCTTGTAACCGGCTGCCTCTTCCAGCAGACGTGCTGCAGCGCCGCGCGCCTTGGGAATGATGTCGTTGGCGTAGGCCTGACCTTCATTCTTTTGGCGCTCGAGATCCTGCCCGGCCTTGACTGCATCGTCGAATGCCGACTGCACCTGCTCTGGTGGCTGCGCATTCTGCATATTGACGTTGACGATATTGATGCCCGATTTATAGCGATCAAGAATGTCCTGCATCAGCTTCTTGGCAAGTGCGGCAATTTCCGTACGTCCTTCATACAACACGAAGTCCATCTTGTTCTTGCCGACGATTTCGCGAATCGCGGTTTCAGCCGTCCCGCGCACCGCGGCTTCGACGTCACGGTTATAAAACAGGAAATCTTCCGGACTCTTGATGTTGTACTGCACTGCAAACTGCAAGTCGATGATGTTTTCGTCGTCGGTCAGCATCAGCGATTCGCGAAGCTCGCGGCCGCGCGACGTACCATCCTCGCTGGCCGAGCGGTAACCCACCTCCAGCGTACGCACCTGCTCCATGACGACGATATCGCGGCTTTCGATCGGAAAAGGAATATGCCAACGCGGCCCGGGCAGAGTCGTTTCAACATGCTTACCGAAACGCAACACCACCCCGCGGGAGCCTTGATCGACGATATAGAAACCCGTCGCCAGCCAGATCAAGGCAATTAATACAATGATAGGAAGAATGGCGATACCGCTACCCGAACCGTCCGGCTGGTTCCGTGAAGGGCCTTTGCCAAAGAGACCGTTAAGCTTACGGCTGAACTGGCGCAACATCTCATCCAGATCGGGCGGGCCGTCGTTACGCGAACCCCATCCCGGGTCGTTTGATGCCATGAAATACTCCGATTATGTTTGCTTACGCGACTGCATTTACTTGCTGAATAGCATCCATCAATCTATGTTGATGCTCCGCCAGCGCCTGACGAACAAGCTCCATTCCCGCGCCGGACTGCGCGGAAACCCAAACCTTGCGGATTCTACCATACTCATCCCGTTCCAGACCGGGCTCCATGCCAGCCAAATCGATCTTGTTGAGCACTAGCAGTTGCAGAACCTGGTCGGCTCCGATTTCAGTCAGTACGCGATCCACTTGCTCGATCTGCGCATCTCGGCTGGTGCTGGAGACATCGATCACATGCAGAAGAAGATCTGCCTGCACCGCCTCTTCCAGTGTCGCCCCAAAAGCATCTACCAGCGCATGCGGCAAATGCTTGATGAAACCCACGGTATCGGACAGAACGACGGAGCCGCCATCCGGAATAAATACCTTGCGTGACGTGGTATCCAAGGTTGCAAAAAGCTGGTCCGCAGCGTAAACGCCAGACTGCGTCAGACGATTGAATAGTGTGGATTTGCCCGCATTGGTATAGCCTACGAGAGACACCGACATGACATTGGAACGACGTCTTGCCCTACGCTGGATACCGCGCTGACGCTTTAGCTTCGCCAGCTTCTCTTTGAGGCTTTTGACACGCTCACGGATCATTCGCCGGTCCAACTCGATCTGTGTTTCGCCGGGGCCGCCACGCATGCCGATACCGCCCTTTTGCCGCTCCAGGTGAGTCCAGCCGCGAACCAGCCGCGTCGACAGATGCTCAAGCTGCGCCAACTCGACTTGCAGCTTACCCTCGAAGCTTTGCGCTCGCTGGGCGAAGATAGCCAGAATCAGGCCGGTACGATCGACAACGCGACATTCCAGCTTGCGCTCAAGATTGCGCTGCTGCGAAGGAGTCAAATCGTGATTGAAAACAACGATGCGAGAGTCGGTCGCCTGCAATGCTGCAGCCACCTCCCCCGCCTTGCCGCTACCGACAAAATAAGTAGCATCCGGTTTGGGACGCTTGCCTTCGACAGTAGCACGAACATCCAAGCCGGCCGTTAAAGCCAATTGACGTAATTCTTCCAGACTCTCGGCATAATCGGCTTCACCAAAATCGAGGCTGACAAGGACAGCAGACTCACCGCCCTCTGGACGATCAAACATTCCTGCTACTCAGCATTATTCCTCGCTGGCCATGCCAGGGGGAATACTGACGGCTCGTCCCGGAACGATGGTGGAAATTGCGTGCTTGTAGACCATTTGGGTGACCGTGTTTTTCAACAGGACGACATATTGATCGAAAGAATCGATCTGACCTTGTAACTTGATGCCATTAACTAGGTAAATCGAAACAGGTACATGTTCCTTACGAAGCGCATTCAAAAATGGGTCTTGTAAAGTTTGCCCTTTGGTGCTCATTTGTGTTCTCCTTTTCGTGGAGCTTTAGTTGTTAGTAAAACTGTACGTTAAATTTACAGCAGTGACTACATCCTATTAGGAATATTCCTAAAGCATCTTAAACCAATTTCCACCCTATGCAGTCAAGCCCATCCCATCAAAACCAGATAGGAACTCTGGGACAATTAACTTTTCCGCGGAAACCGGGGAAAACCGGCTCAGCTATCGACCTCAAACTCGAAGAAATCGTTCTCTAAATCGACCCGCGGCTGTACTACACGACCATGATGCAGACCTGAAAAATCAGCGCTTCCCGACCTTCGACCTCTGCCTGATCAATTTCGTTCTGCCAATTCCAGCAATATTGACATCAACTCAAAAATCCCGACATGCGGCGCAAAGTTTCTTCCTTGCCCAGCAAAGCCATCACAGCATCAATGCTTGGGGACTGTGCGATACCGGTCAACATGACGCGCAGCGGCATCGCCACCTTGGGGAATTTCAAGCCGTTGGAAGTCACCGCTTGCTCGATTTCGCCATGGATTGCCTCAATCGTCCACTCGGTTTCTGATAACCGCATAGCCAATGCCTGCATCACGGGGCGGATTTCCGGCGTCAGATGCTTATCCAGCACATCCTGCGCAGGTTGAATCCGCTTGTAGAAATACTCCACTGCATCGGCCAGCTCATTGAGAGTTGAAACACGCTCGCGGTAAAGCTCGACTACCCGACTCAAATCCGCCCCACCCTCCACGACAACCTCGCGAACGGAAAAGCGCTTGGCTATATCCATAGCGATCCGGCCAGGATCGGCCAGCTTCATGTAATGCGCATTGAGCCAGTTGAGTTTTTCGGTGTTGAATTGGGCAGCCGAAGGCGTAATGTGGTCCAGATCGAACCACTCGCAGAACTGCTCCATGCTGAAAATTTCGTCATCGCCATGCGACCAGCCCAAGCGCGCCAGATAATTCAATACTGCTTCCGGCAGATAACCATCCTCGTCATACTGCATCACGCTCACCGCACCGTGGCGTTTGGACAGCTTTTGCCCATCGTCGCCTAGGATCATCGAAAGATGCGCATATTGCGGGATGGTCGCACCCAGCGCTTGCAACAGGTTGATCTGGCGTGGAGTATTGTTAACGTGGTCGTCGCCACGGATGACGTGCGTGATGTCCATGTCCCAATCGTCCACCACCACGCAGAAATTGTAAGTAGGAGTGCCATCAGCACGGGCGATGATGAAATCGTCCAACTCCTCATTTGAAATCGCAATGCGGCCCTTCACCTGATCGTCCCATGCGACCATCCCGGCCAGCGGGTTGCGGAACCGCACCACCGGCTGGATGCCCGCCTGCGGCGTCGGCAGCAACTTGCCATCCTCTGGCCGCCAGGTACCGTCGTACCTTGGCTTAAGGCCAGCCGCCATCTGCGCCTCGCGCATTTGCGTCAACTCTTCCGAAGAGGTGTAACAGTAATAGGCCTTGCCTGTATCGAACAACTGCTGGATAACTTCCTTGTAACGGTAGAGGCGCTGCATCTGATAGAACGGACCCTCATCCCAATTGAGGCCCAGCCAGCTCATGCCGTCCAGAATCGCCTGTACCGCCTCCGGAGTCGAGCGCGCCACATCGGTATCCTCGATGCGCAAAATGAATTTGCCGCCATGCTTACGTGCGTAAGCCCAGGAAAACAACGCGGTGCGGGCGCCGCCAATATGAAGAAAGCCAGTCGGACTAGGAGCAAAACGGGTGCGGACGGTCATGAAATACGATGCAAATTTGATGAAGCGCGAATTTTAACATGCGCCTCGATACACGTCCGATTTGACCCGATCGGACCGACTGTGATCTAATACGCGCCTCCCTTCACAGGGGCGGTTAGCTCAGCGGTAGAGCACTGCCTTCACACGGCAGGGGTCACTGGTTCGATCCCAGTACCGCCCACCATAAAATCAAAGGCTTATGAGAATAACTCGTAGGCCTTTTGTTTTATCAGCAGGCTCGATATTCGACCCTATAGCCGCCAAATGCACATTTCATTGGCCTGCAATTGCAGAGAATCAAATTGCGATTTGACATCGACGAAAACGCCCTTTGATTTCACTTTATTCAGCAACTCCTGCAAAGGGAGATCAAGGTAATGCTGATGTGCTACGGCTACGATTAGCGCATCCGCCTTGGCAAGGCTATCCCAAGGAGTAATTTCCATTCCATATTCATGCATCGCTTCACCGGAGTCAGCGACAGGATCGTGCACCTGAACTTCAACCCCATAGCTACTCAGTTCGTTAATCACGTCGATAACGCGCGAATTACGCAAGTCAGAGCAGTTTTCTTTGAACGTCAAACCTAACACATTGACCTTGGCTCCCTTGATTGGATTACCGCACTCGATCATACGCTTGACCGTCTGCTCCGCGACAAACTTGCCCATGCCATCATTGATTCTGCGTCCCGCCAAAATCACCTGCGGATGGTAGCCAATCATGTCAGCCTTGTACGTCAAGTAGTAAGGGTCGACGCCGATGCAGTGTCCGCCAACCAATCCCGGTCGGAAAGGAAGAAAATTCCATTTCGTTCCGGCGGCTTGCAATACCTCCAAAGTATCAATGCCGATCTTGTCGAAAATGATGGCCAGCTCATTCATTAAGGCAATATTGAGATCGCGCTGGGTGTTTTCGATCACCTTGGCGGCTTCCGCGACTTTGATGCTGGAAGCGCGGTGAACTCCTGCCTCGACGACTGACTCATAGAGTGCAGCGACCTTATCCAATATTTGCGGCGTATCGCCGGCAACGACTTTCACGGTATTGCGGAGGCTGTGCTCCTTGTCTCCTGGATTGATGCGTTCGGGAGAATAGCCGACATTGAAGTTCATCAGCCATTGATAGCCTGAGGACTTTTCCAGAACGGGAATACAGATTTCTTCCGTAGCGCCTGGATAGACCGTGGATTCGTAGATGACAAGCGCGTCTTTTTTCATGTGTTGACCGATTATTCGGCTGGCGCTGATCAAGGGCGAGAAATCGGGCTGATGCGCCCCATCAACCGGGGTAGGTACGGCGACAATGATAATGTCGGCATTAGCGAGCGCAGAGGGATCGGCAGTACAGGTCAGGTGTGTTGCCGCTTGCAGATCATCGCTGGAAACTTCACCGGAGGGGTCAACATGCTTTTTATAGTTCTGGACTTTTTCTTCCGAGAGGTCGAAACCTATGGTCTTGCGCTTCTTCCCGAACTCAACAGCCAATGGCAACCCGACATACCCAAGACCCACTACGGCAACCGTATCCATGCGAATATCCATTATTAGAATTAGCACCATTCTACCGACTGAGATCATGGGCCGCAAAAGATTGCCCTTGAAGTTGGAACGTGCCAAGATTTAGTATGAAAGACCTCTCCCCTCCCGCGCGTCCGCTAGTCTTCAAAGGCCGCGGAGCGTCCAGCAACGCTGTCAGTCGTTTCGACCCGATGAAGCGCGACGAATACGATGACGGCTGGGGAACCCTGGACGAAGAACTCACGCCTTTGCGTACCGAAGTAGCCATCGATGCCACGCGCAAGGTGATTACCTATAACGACTCGCCAGACATCTCCTTTGACCGCACCATCAACCCCTACCGCGGCTGCGAGCATGGCTGCATTTACTGTTACGCGCGGCCGACGCATGCTTATCTCGGTTTGTCGCCCGGATTGGATTTCGAAAGCCGTTTGCAAGCCAAGCCGGATGCAGCGGAAATATTGAGGAAGGAGCTGGCCAAACCAAGTTATCGATGCGCGCCTATCGCTCTCGGGATGAATACCGATGCCTATCAACCAATCGAACGCGAGTATCGGATCACGCGTGGAATTCTGGAAGTGTTGGCCGAATGCCGGCATCCGGTAAGTCTCGTCACCAAATCCTCACTAGTAGAACGTGACATCGACATCCTGGCTCCGATGGCGGAACAAGGGCTGGCATCGGTCTACGTCACCATCACCACACTGGACCGCGGCATCGCGCGGAGGCTGGAGCCGAGAGCGGCAGCGCCGGAGCGAAGGCTGGAGACATTGCGTCGATTGTCCGCAGCGGGAATCCCGACAGGCGTCATGGTCGCACCAGTCATTCCGGCGCTGACCGACAGCGAGATGGAAAGCATCCTGGAAAAAGCAAGCGCAGCAGGTGCGCAAGGTGCGGGCTACGTTTTACTGCGCTTGCCGTATGAACTGGTTCAATTATTCGAGGATTGGTTGCGGCTGCACTATCCGCTCAAGGCAGAGCATGTGTTGAGCCTGATTCGCCAGAGCCGCGGGGGCAAGCTTTACGACGCTTCGTTTAAAAGCAGGATGAAAGGCGAAGGATTGTTTGCCGACATGATCGCCAAGAGATTTGGTCTGGCCTGCCACCACCTGGGTCTCAACAAGCAAAGAAAATCTCTGGAAACCGCGCTCTTCCGCCCGCCTGCCGCTCAGCAAAAGACATCCTCAACGGGCCAAATGTCTTTGTTCTAAATTCTGCACGATGTCATCGTGACGTAACAGCACCCTGCCATTGTACGCGTCAGTCTCTTTTCTCAGGCTGACCGATGGAAACTCTTATCTTGCGAACGCCGCTAGGCGATAGTGAAATTTTCGAACGCCGACATGCCCTTGATCGTTGGCAGCGCACTGCTCTCATTGTGATCGGCAAGGGAAAGCAACTGAGCGAGCTACACCACGAGTTGCGAAAAATGCCGGAGAGGCTGGAAACCATCCTGCATGCATTGACCGAAAAAGGTCTGATAAAGCCGGACTTGGAGCTCTCTTTGCCACAGCCCATCGAGGCTATTACGAAAACAACGCCTCCTTTGAGAGAGGTTCGCCGCTATCTCGCTTACCTCATCGGCATGATCGAAAATGCTGACGCCACTACCGCACTATCGCTGACCATCACGCTGAAGAAAGCGACAACTCCGGACGATATTGCGGCCTTATATCCCGTATTTCATGAAAGCCTGCGGAAGATATGTGACGCAGACGAAGCGCAACGGCTGCTTGGAAAAATAGACACTCTGGACGTTAATTGACATAGAGCCTATTTCAGTAGTTTCCATCCCCCGCGTTGAATCCGGGCATGGATGGATGCAAGACGCGACGCGCAGCCAATGGTCGTTCCCTTGGCAAGCGGCGCAACGCCGCAGACGCCGGGCCCGGACTCAACCCGTAGGGCCGATAGTCTGCGGGCGCATTGCCGCGTTGCGGGCTACTTGTGGAGAATGACTACACCGCGCAGCCCGCGCCTTGCACTGCATCCCGCAGACTAGCGGCGCGGGGGACGGAAACTACTGCAATAGGCTCTTAATAACTCTCATTGAAGCGCTTGATCAAGCGGCGATCCCGCTTGGTCGGTCGTCCCATGCCGCGGTCGCGCATTGCGTGGTCCGCTTCATTCGTCAACGCGGCCTGCTCCCGGCGTTGACGGCTTTGCTCGGTTTCCTCATACAACAATGCCGCCTCGGGAGCGCCACGACGTTGGCTGGACAAGCCGCGAACGACCACTTCCCATTCGCCATCGGGACGGGTGATTCGGAGTACAGCCCCAAGCTTTACTTCCTTGGCTGGTTTGGGGCGCTCTCCGTCGTAACGAATCTTGCCACCGTCGATAGCCTCGGCTGCCAGTCCGCGCGTCTTGAAAAAACGCGCGGCCCACAACCATTTGTCGATGCGAACCTTGCCGGCTGCCTCGTCCATGTCTTTATTTGCCATGCTCGTGCTCGCGTGGATGACCGCTCTCGTCGCAGGCCTTGCGATATTCTTCCAGCATATGCTGTGCACGCCCCATTACGGAATCCTCCGGATAATTGCCCGACTCATCTGCTATCCCGGCTTCCATGCCGGTCAGCAGGGCGATGCCTTCCAGCACGTGATTCATCACATGGATGCGAAAATCGCCACGCTCCACTGCGTCGAGTACCTCCCGGTCAAGCACCAGATGCGAGAGGTTGCGGGCGGGAACGATGGCGCCCTGCGTACCGTCGAGGCCCAGTTTCCGGCAGGTGCGGAACCAGCCTTCGATTTTTTCGTTGATGCCGCCTACCGGCATGACCTCACCGTGCTGATTCATTGCACCCGTTACAGCCAACCCCTGCGGCAAGGCGATACCGGAAAGCGCAGACAGCAACGCGAACAATTCGGCGCACGAGGCGGAGTCCCCTTCCACACCGTGGTATTCCTGCTCGAACACCAGTGAGGCGGAGAGGCTCAGCGGTGCAAGATGCGCGAATGCGGCCGATAGCCAGCCTTGCAGGATGAATACACCCTTGTCGTGCGAGGGGCACGTCATCTCAACCTCGCGATCGATATTCAGCACGCCCTCATCGCCGGCGTAGGCGCGCGCGGTAATGCGCACCGGCAAGCCGAATCGATAATCGCCCAGATCGACCTGGGCCAGCCCATTGATCTGGCCCACCACTGCTCCCTGCACCCGAATCAATAGTTCGCCGGCGGAAATCGATTCCAGCATTTGCTGCTCCGGATAGTCGTGGCGCTCGCGGCGAGCCATAAAGGCGTCTGCAACATCTTGCGCGGACACCGTCGCCTCATTTCCCATGCTCCGGCAAAATTCCGCCGCTTCTATGAGCCAGGCTTCCAATTCGCCCAACTCGGTGCCGATGTGTCGCTGATCGTCGATACCGCGCTGCATTTCAAGCAGCAAACGGGCAACAGCAGCGTTTGAGAAGTGCGGCAGACCGAGATCGCGACAGCGCTGGGCGATAAAAGCCGCAAGAGCACGACGCGTTTCGGAATTGGCGGGAAAGTATTCGGCAAAATCAACCTTGACGCGGAAATGCCGCATCAGATCGGGATCGTGCTCTTGCAAACCGTAATAATCTTCACGCGAACCGATCAACACCAGCTTGGTACGAATTTCGAGCGACGCGGGCTCCAACGTCATCGCCGATAACTGGCCCGACACGGCAGCAGGCTCCTCGATTTGCAGGCAGCCGTGACGCAGGTAACGCTGCAATTTCTCCCATACCGTGGCGTCGCGCACCACATCGCGCAGATGCAGCAACAGATATCCGCCATGCGCGCGGTGGAGATTGCCGGCGCGAATACGCGTAAAGTCCGTCGCGAGCACGCCGCTTTCCGCTTGAAAATCGATACCGCCGAACAATGAGCGGAAGACAGGGTCGTCGTCACGCAGCACAGGAGCGCCTGCGTTTGCAGAATTATCCACCAGCACGTTGACGCGATATCGCAAGAGCCGCGATTCGATCTGCTCGCGCGCGTCCTCCGGCGTCGCGGCAAACAAGTCCATCGAGCGCAGGGCATCGTCGGCAAGTTCGCCCAGATAGCGGGCGAACTTTTTCGGCTCCAGCACCTTGCCGGCCATGGCACGGCGAATGCCTTCGATCTCGCGCTCGATAACCGGAACAATGGCCTCTCGGCGCAATTGCATCAGAGCCTTCTCCAAAGCCTCCTCGACGGGCCGCACCGTCTCAAGATATTTGCCGATTTCCGCACGCAGTTCCTGCTCGGCCGTTTCCATGACCAGCCGTTGTTCCGGCGACAGCGCGAGGAGGGCATCTTCCTGCATCGCCTGACCGTGTTCATCCCTGAGCGTAAATACCAGGCGCCCATCTTCGCGGCGCAACGCAAAATGGCGCGCAGCCGCAAAAGCGACCAGGTCGACGTACGCCTGCTCGGCAGGCTGACGATGGGATTTCTTTAAGCGCTCACTGTCGAGACGGACACTCTCCTCATCCAGTTTATGCGGAATGTCGCGGGCGATGCGTTCGGAAAAACCTTCGAGGACTCGGCGCAGGGTCGTCGCCTGCCCCGTATGCAGGCGCAAGGCAAGAGGCCGCTCAGGGCACTCAAAATTCTGTAGATAGACCAGGTCGGATGCCGCAGGGCGGGTAGCCGCCACTTGCTGCATCAGGCGATACATCAAGGATGAACGTCCGCTGCCGGCCTCACCAAGCACGAAAAGATGATAATCCGGCCTCTCCAGCGACAAACCGAATCGCGCGGCTTTTTCGGCGCGTTGCTGGCCGATCCAGCCGTAAGAAGTTTCCTTGATTTCAGAAGTGTCGTCGAAGCCAAGCTCGGCCAGGTCGAACATTACCGTCAGTTCAGACGGGGCAAGCTTGCGCATAATTAATGCTTTTCCGTCCAGCGTTGTTTGGCCGTATCGTCGCTGGAGCGCGCCTCGACCCAGCGATCACCGGTTTCGGTCCGCTCTTTTTTCCAGAAGGGTGCTTCGGTCTTGAGATAATCCATGATGAACTCGCAGGCGGAGAAAGCCTCGCCGCGATGAGCGCCGGCAACCACCACCAGCACGATCTGATCGAGCGGTTGCAATGCACCGATACGATGAATCACCAGCGCGTCAAAGATATTCCAGCGCTGCCTGGCCTGATCGACGATGGCTTCCAGCGCCTTTTCGGTCATGCCGGGATAGTGTTCCAGCGTCATGCCGGAGACCTCAGCCCCCTCGCTGAGATCGCGCACCTGCCCGATGAAAGCCGCTACCGCGCCGGTATCGCGCCGCGCCAGGCGCATGCGGGTGATTTCCGCCCCGGCATCGAAATCCTCGAACTGTACCCGTACCATGTCAGCCCCCGGTCACTGGCGGGAAGAAGGCGATCTCGTCGCCATCACGGAACGCGGCCGTATTTCCGACCAGCTCCTGGTTCACCGCCGCGCGCAAAGGATGGCATCCGGTAAATTCTTCCTGCCATGCGCCGCCGCGCTGGGCCAGCCAGGCCATCAAGCGCTGGATATCGGTCACGCCATCCGGCACGGCAATTTCCTCCTGCGAGGTGCCGAGCGCCTCTCGCAAGCGGGCGAAATACAGCAGCTTGACCATTTAGAGTCCCAGGTCTTCGTCCGTTACCGGGCCGCGCTTGCCGCTGACCGCTTCCATCATCAGCTGCATTGCTTTCTGCTTGGTGGATTCGTCTTCCATCGCCTTCGAACTGAAGGTGATGCCGAACTTAGCGGCATATTGCTGAATCAGCATGATCACTATGCTATCGTCTTCCATCGTTTCCTACCCTCAAAAAATCATTATTCCTTGTCGGATTCGTCCGCAAGCAACTCAACGGACACGGTCTCGCCTTCCAGTTCCACCTTTTCGATCGCAGCAAATCGCCGGCTGATCTTCTGGCTGGTGGTATGTACATCCAGTGCATCCTCGTGCGCCTGTCGAATGTGATCGGCCAGTTTCTTCATGCGCTGGTCGAAACGCCCGAACTCCTTGCCGAGCTTGCCGAGCTCATCCTTGATGATGTGCACCTGCTTGCGCGTTTCCACGTCCTTGAGCACCGCACGTGCCGTATTCAGCACCGCCATCAGCGTCGTCGGCGACACCACCCACACGCGGCGGCTCATCGCGTAATCGACGATATCGGGATGATAGGCGTGGATTTCCGCGAATACCGCTTCCGCCGGAACAAACATCACCGCGCCGTCGGACGTGACGTTGGCGATGATGTATTTGGCCGCGATATCGTCCACATGTTTCCGCACATCGGCCTTGAATTGCTTTTGCGCCAACAAGCGTTCGGCTTCGCTGATGCCGATTTCGTACATGCGATGGTAGTTTTCGAGCGGAAATTTCGAGTCGACTGCCACCGTACCGGTCGGCTCGGGCAGGAACAAAGCGCAATCGACGCGCGTGCCGTTCGGCAGGCAATGCTGCATTTCATAGGCACTGACCGGCAGGATGTTGCGCACCAATGCTTCCAGCTGCACCTCGCCGAATGCGCCGCGCGAGCGTTTGTCGCCTAGCAACTCCTGCAAGCTGACGACGTTGCTGGTCAGGCCGTCTATCTTCTTTTGCGCTTCGTCTATAGTCGCGAGGCGCGCCATCACGCTGACAAAAGTCTCGTTGGTTTTCTTGAAGCCCTCATCCAGGCGCTCGCTCACCTTGCCGCCGATCTGCTCGAGGCGGCCATCCACGGTCTTGGTCAGCACCTCGATGCTGGAGGTCAGCTGCGACGTGGCGTGGCGCATCGTGGATTGGATCAGCTCCTGTTCCGCCTTGCCCTGCTCGGCCAGAGTCTGGTGCAATTTCTCGAGTACCGTTTCGCGGGTCTGCGACAGGCTTTGCGACTGTGAAAGCTGGAGCGCCTGCATCGCATCCCGGGTCTGCTGAAGTTCTTGCGCCACCCCGGCACGGAGCTTTTCGCTCGCATCCGCGGAGGCCGTTCCCAGGCGATCACCCAAACGATTGAGGCCGTCATGCAGGTCGAGCAACATGGATCGATGTTTCTCCTCCAACTGAACCCGCAGCTCCGGAAGCACATCGCGCTGACGCTTCAATTGCAGCAGCATCCATATCGAAATCGCTAGGCACAGGCTCAGCAGCGACAGAATCAGATAATCGATCATAAAGTTTTCATTTCCTCCGTCGATTATAACTTATGCTCCATGCAAGCATCGGCGCTGTCGCTATTTTCAGCCCTCAATGATTTATGCGACACTGCCGTCACATTATAAAAATTAAGCTGGTATATCTTGGGACGGGGTCAACCTAAAACTAGAAATGTACATCAATGACCGAAACGCTCGACTTTGCAGAACTGAAGGCGGCCGGCATGCTGCCTTCGCCCAAGGGTGTTGCCCTACGGGTCATGCATCTGTGCCAGGAAGAAACCGTATCGCTCACTGATCTGGCGAGTGCGATTCAGACCGACCCGGCGCTTTCAGGGCGCATCATCAAGATCGCGAATTACGTCAACCCGAACAAATCTCGTCCGATTGCCTCGGTCACGATAGACACCCTGATCTTGATCGGCATCCATGCCGTACGGCAGGCGGTATTGTGCATGTCGCTGATCAGCAATTATCGCGACGGCCCGTGCAGGCTGTTCGATTATGAGTATTTCTGGTCCACAGCCATCGCCAAGGCAAGTGCTGCCCAAGCTATCAGCCAGCTCAATCGGGTCGCGCCTCCGGCGGAAATCTTCAATGCCGGCTTGATGTGCAGCATTGGTCAACTGGCGCTGGTAACCGCTCGCCCGGCAAGTTACAGCGAAATTCTGCAGAATTTACCGAATGCGCCTATCGAAACCATCATGCAAGCCGAGCAAGAGAAATTCGGCCTGAACCAGCGCGACATGCTGGTGCTGATGCTGCAGGACTGGGGCATTCCCCGCTTGTTCATCGATGCAATGTATTACCACGAGGATCCGCTTAGTTCCGGCTTTCCTGAAAACTCCCGGATGCTGCGCCTCACTTACACGCTGCAATTTTCCGCCCTGCTCGCCCATGCCTGCGTCCATGGCCAGGAAGATCCCGCCCTGGTCGAGCAACTATCGATCAGCTGCTCCATGCTCGATATCGACCGCGAGCAGCTGGAACTGCTGATCGAACAAACCGCCCTGCACTGGAAGGACTGGGCCAAGCTTCTCAACGTCCAGACGCGACGCTACAACCCGCGCCCATTGATGATGCCGCCGATCCGGGCCACCATGCGAAGCGAACCGGTTATGGAAACGGTGCAACCGACTACTGTGCCTTTGCGCATCCTGATCGCGGGTGCCGATGATTCGCAACGCATACTGCTCGGTAAGTTCCTGACCGCCGCCGGTCACAGTGTTACCACCACCGACAACGGCCTGACTGCATTCGGCATGGCAACCCACGATTTGCCGCAGGTCATCATTTCCGATTGGCTGATGCCAGGCATGGATGGACTGAAGCTTAGCTCCGACCTGCGGAAATCCGCAGCCGGCAGCAAGCTTTACTTCATCCTGCTGACCACTTTTGAAGATGAACGGCGCAAGATGGAAGCCTACGAAGCCGGGGTCGATGAAATCCTGCGCACCCCGATCAATACCCGCCTGCTGGCGGCCAGACTTTTGGCTGCACAGCGCATCGCCAACTCCAAATGACTCCGTTCGCTTGATGCTATCCAAACTACGACTCGCCATCAGCCACTGGTCCGCGGTTTTCGCTCGGCGCTTCCGCAACAATTTCTATCTGTTTCTCGCCGCACTTATGACCGTGCTGATCGTGCTCGATGCCAGCGTGTTCAATGTCGGCACCAACATGCGCCAGAAGGCGTTCGACTTCATGGTACGGCATCGCGTGGTGCAACCGGCACCCGATCCGGACATCGTCATCGTCGATATCGACGAAGCCAGTCTGGCAGCGCTTTCCAGCGAATACGGGCGCTGGCCGTGGCCGCGTCAGGTGATGGGCGAGTTTCTGGAACATCTGGAAGCGCAGCAGCCCAAAGCTGTGGTGTTCGATATCCTGTTCAGCGACGCCGATGTCTACAATCCTGATAGCGACGCTTATTTCAACGAAGTTATCGCCGGCACCGACAATACCTATTTTCCGTTTGTGCGCCTGGATGGCCAGGACCACCTGAGCCAAGTCACGCCGGACATGATTCCCGGCGTGGCGCGCGCGTCAGCCGACGCCGCAGAAATTTCGCCGACCGCCAGCCATATCGCCGTGGTACTGCCCCAGTTCACCGCCATGCTGAAGCCGGGCCGCATCGGCATGAACAACATCTACCCCGACCGCGACGGCATCGTACGCGAGTACCAGTTGTACCGCGACGACTACGGCTGGCGCATCCCGTCACTGCCGCTGGTGGTGGGACAATCGGCTGCGAAAACCGTACCCAACGATCAGACCTTGCTGCTCAACTGGCGCGGCGAACCGTTCAGCTACCACTATGTCAGCTTCAGCGAGGCCTACCTGGACATGACGGCCAAGGCACCCAAGCGGCCACAGAACGAATTCGCCGGCAAGATCGTCATTATCGGCTCGACCGCGCCCAGCCTGTTCGATGTCAAGGCAACCGCGATGGCAAAATCGTTCCCCGGCGTGGAAATCCTCGCCACCGCGATTGACAACGTGAAGAACGGCGACTACCTGCATTTCTGGCGCGGCGTCACCCCTTATCTGGCGATGAGCCTGCTGCTGGTCTGGCTGACTGCGGCTGCGTTCTATCGCGATGTCGATCGAGACCGCTTCAACAGTATTTTCAGTAGCAGCCAGGTCGGTCTACTGGCGATCTCCTACATCGGCATCAACCTCACCGACACCTACGTCGACCTGACCGGCCCGGTCACGTGGGCTATCGGCTATTTCAGCATCGCCAAAGTCTACGCACTTGCTACCGACCGAGCCTTGCAACGCTGGCTGGCGTTCGGCGTCTCGCCCGGAGAGGAAGGCTTGAGGGCCATGCTGATGCCGGTACTAATCACGAGCCCAGAACCATTGGGCGACGGCACGCTCAAAAAGATACGCGGCGCACTGCTTGAAATCGGCGAAGTGCCGAAAAGCGTGGAATCCCTGAAAGGCATACAGAGCGGCATATGGGGCCTCTTCGGCGATGTGCTCGTCATCCGCTGGACTTGTCCGCATGACAACACCATGCAAGCAGACCGTATCCGGCAGGAAGCCGCCAAAATCGGCGAGCAACTTGCGATGGCACTGCGACGCGCGGGCGTGCCTTCCGGCGTTGAAGCCCGTCACGCACTGCACGAAGGCCTGCTCTCGGGCGATAAGCCGCTGGCTCCGCAATGGCGCTCGCTATTTGCCCAAGCCATATTGAAACTGGAATACATGCAACAAGAAAAGGACCAAGCATGAAACACCTGAATACTTTGCTGGCAGCGCTGCTCATGCTGTCCGGCATCGCCTTTGCCGGCGAGGCCGGCACTGCGCTGAAAAACGACACCTTGCGCAAGGAGCCCTATGCCGACGCTAAGGCAATGGGCACGCTCAAACGCAACGACAAGGTCGAGATCCTCGCCAAGAAAGGTGCCTGGCTGCAGATCAAGGCCGGAAAATCCACCGGCTGGGTTCGTCTGCTCTCGGTCAAACGCGGCACCTCGGGTTCATCCAACGAAGCCGCCGGCGTACTAGGTTTGGCAACCGGCCGCAGCGGTACCGGACAAGTCGTCTCCACCACCGGGGTGCGCGGCCTGAATGAAGAGGACTTAAAAAGCGCGAAATTCAGCGAGGAAGAAATGAAGCAACTGGAAGCCAACACCGTCAGCGACGAAGACGGCAAAACCTTCGCCTCTGCCGGCGGCTTGAAAGCACGCAAGCTGGATTACCTGCCCCAACCGCAACCTGCCACGACGAGGAGCGCACAATGACCAAACGCTCACTCCTGCTCGCCGTACTCCTGGCATCCTTGCCCGCTCAAGCCCTCGACCTCGGCGGGGTTCTCAAAGATGCGCTGGATAAGAAACAAGAAGAAACTTCGACGCCATCCCCAGCCGAGAGTACATCGCCAGACAAATCAGAGCCCACCATCAACCTGAAGAAACCCTCGCGTGCCGAAGAAATCCAGCTGGGCCGTGAAATCGCCGGCAACATCCTGGGCGCCGCACCACTGGTCAAGGATCCGGCGCTGCAGAAATACGTCAACCAAGTCGGCCGCTGGGTCGCTTCGCAAAGCGAACGACCGTATTTGCCCTGGCATTTCGGCGTCATTGAATCCGAAGACCTCAACGCTTTCGCCGCGCCCGGCGGCTATGTGCTGATCACCAAGGGCCTATATCGCCAACTGAAAAACGAATCGGAACTGGCCGGTGTGCTCGGGCACGAAATCGGCCACGTCATCAAGAAACACCAGCTCAAGCTGCTGCAAAAACAGCAATTGCTCAGCATGGGCGCCGGACTGCTCAGCGGCAAGCTCGGCAAGGAGAACCCCACCGTGCAGAAGGTGGTAGGCAGCGGCGCGGAAATCAGTGCCCGCAGCCTGGACAAGAGCGCGGAATACGAAGCCGACCGGATTGGCGTCGTGCTTGCCGGCCGTGCCGGTTATGAGCCCTTCGGTTTGCCGGAGGTGCTGCAAACCATAGGCCATGCCGGCAAGGATGACGGACGGGTCGCCCTTCTATTCAAAACGCATCCGCATCCCGATGATCGCCTGGCCACCTTAGGCGATGCTATCGACAGTCGGCTGGACAGCGTTGAAGGAAAAACGCTGGAGAACAGGTTTTACAAGTTGAAGAACTAGCGTGGATACCAGCCTCCTGCTCTGGGTATTGGCGGTCAGTCTGATCGTTACCGGACTGGTGGGCATCGTACTGCCGCTGCTACCTGGCGCGCCCTTGCTGTTTCTGGGGCTGGTAGCCGCCGCCTGGGCTGAAGACTTCGTTTACGTCGGGTATGGAACCTTGGGCGTCCTTGCCGCACTCACCGCTCTCATTTATGTCGTCGATTTCCTCGCCGGCATTCTGGGCGCCAAGCATTTCGGTGCGAGCCCGCGCGCAATGATAGGCGCTGGCATAGGCGCGGTAATCGGTATCTTCATGGGCTTCGTCGGCATCATTATCGGGCCTTTCATCGGCGCGGTTATCGGCGAGCTATCCGTGCGTCGTGAACTCACCGCAGCCGGCATGGCCGGCCTCGGAACGACAATAGGGCTCTTGCTGGGTGTCGCAGCAAAAATCGCCCTGGGTCTGACGATGGTAGGAATTTTTGTTCTGGTGCGTTTTTTCTAACCCGCAAGGAATAATAAAAAAGCCCGGCGATGCCGGGCTTTTTTACTTGCTGCGATTCTTGCTTTACTGCGATTAGACCTTGGAGGCCTTCTTGCGCTCATGCTCTTGCAGATGGCGCTTGCGCAGACGCAGCGACTTCGGCGTAATTTCCACCAATTCATCGTCGTCGATAAACTCGACCGCATATTCCAGCGACATCAGGATAGGCGGAACCAGACGCACCGCTTCGTCGGTACCGGATGCACGCACGTTGGTCAGCTGCTTGCCCTTGATCGGGTTGACCACCAGATCGTTGTCGCGGCTGTGAATGCCGATAATCATGCCCTCGTACAGCTTATCGCCGGGACTGACGAACATGCGACCGCGATCCTGCAGCTTCCACAATGCGTAAGCGACAGCATCGCCTTGCTCGGAGGAAATCAGCACGCCGTTGCGACGACTCGGCATATCCGCCTTGAGCGGGGCGTATTCGTCAAAAATATGCGCCATCAGACCAGTACCGCGGGTCATGGTCAGGAATTCGCTCTGGAAACCGATCAGGCCACGCGCAGGAATGCGGTATTCGAGACGGGTGCGGCCGTTACCATCGGATGCCATATTTTGCAGTTCGCCACGGCGGCGACCCAGTTCTTCCATCACCGCGCCCTGGCATTCGTCTTCCAGGTCCACCGTCAGGATTTCGTACGGCTCGCACTTCTGGCCGTCGATTTCCTTGAACACCACGCGCGGCTTGCCGACCGCGATTTCAAAACCTTCACGGCGCATGTTTTCCAGCAGGATGGTCAAATGCAGTTCGCCGCGACCGGAGACGCGGAATACATCGGCATCAGCAGTTTCTTCGACCTTGAGTGCGACGTTGACCAACAATTCGCGCGTCAGGCGATCGCGAATCTGACGGCTGGTGACGAACTTGCCTTCGGTGCCGGCCAGCGGCGAGGAGTTCACCATGAAGTCCATGGTCAGCGTCGGTTCGTCGACCGCCGTCAGCGGCAGGCCTACCGGGTTCTCGCGATCGGCGATGGTTACGCCGATGCCGATTTCGTCCAGACCGGAAATGATGATGATGTCGCCTGCCTCAGCTTCTTCCACAGGTACACGCTCCAAACCTTGGAAGCCCAACACTTGGTTAATGCGGCCTGAAGCCATTTGCACATCGCCTTTCATGACTGCGACTTGCTGGCCGGGCTTGATGCGTCCATTCAGCACGCGGCCGACGCCCAGGCGACCGGTATAGCTGGAGTAATCGAGTGCGGAAATCTGGAATTGCAGAGGTGCATCAGGGTTGCCTTGGGGCGGTTCGACGTGCTTGAGTACTGTTTCGAACAGCGGACGCATGGTGTCGGAAGGCACCTTGATATCCAGCGTGGCGAAGCCGTTCAGTGCGGAGGCGTACACCACCGGGAAATCGAGCTGTTCATCGGTTGCGCCGAGATTGGCGAACAAATCGAAGGTCTGGTTGATCACCCAGTCGGTACGCGCACCCGGACGGTCGACCTTGTTGATCACAACGATGGGCTTGAGACCAAGCGCCAACGCCTTTTTGGTGACGAAACGGGTTTGCGGCATCGGGCCTTCTACTGCATCCACCAGCAGCACCACGCCGTCCACCATGCCCAGCACGCGCTCCACCTCGCCGCCGAAGTCGGCGTGTCCCGGCGTATCGACGATATTGATATGCGTACCTTCGAAATTGACCGCGGTGTTTTTGGCCAGAATGGTAATGCCGCGCTCCTTTTCAAGATCGTTGGAGTCCATCACCCGTTCGGCGACTTGCTGGTGAGCGGCGAAGGTACCTGCCTGCTGCAACAGCTTGTCCACCATGGTGGTTTTGCCGTGGTCAACGTGGGCGATGATGGCGATATTTCGGAGGGCGCGTGACATGTAATTGAACCGTATTGGAAAAACCCAGCATTCTAGCACATCGTCATAACGGAATTACCACTCAACATAATGGCCTGGCGTCCCAAGCACAACGCACCCCATCGTGCCACCCCCTTCGGGAAACGCAAAATATTGATTGACAAGCCGATTTTTCCACCTATAATGCGCGCTTCGTCGCAGTTCTACTGCTTGACGATTCATCGCCCTGACCCCTCTAGAAGTCGTCTGTTACTTCTCTTGTTTTTACCGGTTAGCGTCGATGCCTGAGCGCCGGTAAGAATTCCATCCCGAATTCTGTGCCCCTTTCTGTCTTGTGACAGAGCTGTGCCTGCTTGCGTATTTACTGTTCCTCTCGTTAAGGAAAAATTGTGTCTTTTGAAAACCTAAATCTGCATCCTTCTATTCTTCACGCTCTGCAAGAAGCGGGTTATACCGAGCCGACGCCTATCCAGGCCGAAGCCATCCCGGTAGTCATGGAAGGCCACGATCTGCTGGCTTCCGCCCAGACCGGCACCGGCAAGACTGCCGCGTTTACCCTGCCCGCTCTGAACCTGCTGGCAACACCGCACCCGTCCAAGAGCCGCGGTCCCCGCATCCTGGTACTGGTACCGACACGCGAACTGGCAGCCCAAGTCAATGACGCCGCACGCAAGTATGGCAAGTTCATCCGCGCCCGCACCGTCAGCATCGTCGGCGGCATGCCCTACCCGCTGCAAAACAAGCTGCTGTCGCAACCGCTGGACATCCTGGTTGCCACGCCCGGCCGCCTGCTGGACCACATGGAACGCGGCCGTATCGACCTTTCCCGTCTGCAAATGCTGATCCTGGACGAAGCCGACCGCATGCTGGACATGGGCTTCATGCCTGACGTCGAGCGCATCTGCTCCGCGCTGCCGGGTGAACGTCAGACCCTGCTGTTCTCGGCCACGCTGGAAGGCAACATTGCACGCATCGCGTCGCAAATCCTGCGCAACCCCAAGACCATCCAGATCGCCGCACAGCAAGCCAAGCATGAAAACATCGAGCAGCGCCTGCATTTCGTGGACGACATGGGCCACAAGAACAAGCTGCTGGAGCATCTGCTGATCGCTCCGGAAGTGAACCAAGCTATTGTGTTCACCTCCACCAAGCGTCACGCCGAACTGCTGTCGGAAGACCTGATCGCCGCCGGCCATAAGGCTGCCGCACTGCATGGCGACATGACTCAGGGCGCGCGTAACCGCACGCTGACCAAGCTGCGCCACGGCGACGTGAACGTGCTGGTCGCCACCGACGTTGCCGCACGCGGCATCGATATCGCTGGCATCAGCCACGTGATCAACTATGACCTGCCGAAGTTCGCTGAAGACTACGTGCACCGTATCGGCCGTACCGGCCGCGCCGGCCGCAGCGGCATCGCGATCTCCTTTGCAGCCCATGGCGAACGTTTCCAGTTGCGCAAGATTGAGCAGTACACCGGTCAACGCCTGGAAGCCGCTGTCATCGCCGGCCTGGAACCGCAACGCAAGCCGCAAACCAGCAACGGTAAACCGGGCTTTAAGTCCGGCTTCAAGCCTGGCGCAAAGTTTGACGGCAAGCCGGCTCACAAGCCGCGCGGCCAAGGCCAGGGTTACGGCGGCCAGAAGCGTCATGACGGCGAAAAATCGTCGTTCAAGCCGCGCGGCAATCGTAGCTTCGCGTAATCTTTACCATTTGCTTCGCCAAGCCACCAAATTCTGCCGGTGACTTGGCGATTCAATGGCAGTTTGAGGATAATTGAACCCTGTGACGACTGAAACCATAACTTTTGCCTCCCTCAACCTTGCACCCGAGATCCTGCGGGCCGTAGAGGAAGAAGGCTATACCAAACCCACGCCGATTCAGGCACAAGCAATACCGATGGTGCTGGACGGCCGAGACCTCATGGCCGGCGCCCAGACCGGAACCGGCAAGACCGCCGCGTTCACGCTGCCCTTATTGCAAAAATTACTCCCGCACGCCAGCACCAGCGCCTCACCGGCACGTCATCCGGTCCGCGCCCTGATACTGACGCCGACACGCGAACTGGCGATCCAGGTAGAGGAAAGCGTCAAGACCTACGGCAAGCACGTGCCGCTGCGCTCACTGGTGGTATTCGGCGGTGTGGATATCAAGACGCAAACGCCGCATCTGATGCGAGGCGTCGAAATCCTGGTGGCAACACCGGGCCGTCTGCTCGACCACGTCGAACAGCGCACAGTACAGCTCAACCAGGTGCAGATGCTGATTCTGGACGAAGCCGACCGCATGCTGGATATGGGCTTCCTGCCGGATCTCAAGCGCATTCTGGCCCTGCTGCCGAAACAACGGCAAAACCTGATGTTCTCCGCGACCTTCTCGAACGACATCAAGAAGCTCGCCGATGACTTCCTGACCAATCCGACCTTGATCGAAGTGGCACGCAGCAACGCCGCCTCGGAAAACGTGACGCAAAAGATTTACCGCGTCTCGCAAGACGAGAAACACGCCGTGCTGGCCGAGTTGTTGCGCAATGAAAATTCGCAAGCCATCGTCTTTACCAAGACCAAGCTGACCGCCAGCCGCCTGGCACGTCTGCTGCAACGCGACGGTATCGCCGCCGATGCCATCCACGGCGACAAATCCCAGCAGGAGCGCATCCAGGCGCTGGACGCGTTCAAGCAAGGCAAGATCACCACCCTGGTCGCCACCGATGTCGCCGCCCGCGGCCTGGACATCGATCAGCTGCCGATGGTGATCAATTACGAAATCCCGCACGCACCCGAAGACTACGTCCACCGAATCGGCCGCACCGGCCGCGCTGGCGCCTTGGGCGTTGCCGTTTCTCTGGTTGCGCCGGAAGAGGAAAAATACCTGAAGGAAATCGAAAAGCTGATCAAGCGCGATATCCCGCAGGAAGAACCTCCGCGTGTCGAACGTAGCGCCAAGCCAAGAACCGAGCGTCGCCCGTCCGCAGAGCGTGAGATTCCTATCCCACGCCCTTCGAAAAAATCGAGTGATCCCTGGTTCGACCGGCCTTACGAACCGGATGCTTCCAACGACACTCCCATGCGCTCACGGCCGATGTCCAAGCAGAAGCGGGAAATTCCGGCCCTGCTTGGCGGACTGTTGCGCAAAGAGTGATCCTAGGCTGCTAAGCGGCTTTCGGCATATTGCCGAACAACGCTTCGTGCGTCTGCTGCCCAATGTCGAATACCACGGCAACGGCGTTCTCCACGCCTATGCGGATCGGCGGACCGAAGCGCGATACCCCGAAGTGGGCGCGGCGCATCATGCGTTCGATCGAAGTGGTAGTCACGGTCACGTAGCTTTCGATGCCCATGCGGTCGCCGAAAGTCACGATCTCCCGCAACGCGTCCAGCGACAGTCCGGAAAAGCCGAAACCTTGCGGGCCGTCGGCTTCAATCGCGAAGCGGCTCAACTCCCAAATTTTGGGGTGTTCCGGGGCTGCTGCACCGTGCAGAAGCTCCGGGAACGTATCCTTCAACATGTAAGGCCCCTCCGTCGGCAACGCTCTCCAGCAGCCTTTTAGCGTGTTGCTCTGGTCGTGAATCATCATGTAATAGGGATCGAGCGCGTCGTAACCGTCGATTTCCATGCCGCTCATGATGGGCACATCCCATCCCATGCGCTCCTTGAATACCTTGGCGCGCAGCTTGTACATATCCCACAACTCCTTGCTTTCAAAGTCCTTTCTTGGTGCGATTCTGATTGAATGAGCCATGATGCGTTCTCCTTTGAGATTCACTGGTTACCCAGCACGCATAAAAAAGTATGCTCATTGCTTAAGTTTTGTAACTATCAGAACTGATAGGTTTTTCAGAAAAGGGCTTGATGCAGAATGGCGTTGAGGCTGCGCAAAGCGGCCCTAACCTGGAGGAGTGAAGATTGAGTCAGCATCAAGTTGAATTTAAGGAAAGCATCCGCCGTTACACAAGTCAGGCTACGCCTAACCCTCTCGATCAGAAATCGTTACGGGAATATCGTATTGCCCGGCTGGAGAACCAGACGCGCTTCTGGTCGCGCTTCGGGGTTACGCAATCCCGAGGTAGCCGATTCGAGCTCGGAATGGAAATTCCAGCGCCGGTCAGCATCCTGCTCAAGCTCTATCTCAATGGCATCATTGATGATCGCGACTTGCGCAGCGTAAATGCCGACGGCGCCTTGATGGATTAAGAGCTGGTCCGTGAATAATTCATCCTTGCGTTGTCGCATCTTGAGCGATGGATGCAAGGCGCGGGACGCAGACACGCTCAATATGCGGCAACCCTTCGGGCCGAGGCTGCTTTGAGCGCATCTCGGCGTCGCAGGGACGAATTATTTACGGACAAGCTTAAAGATCAGGCGGGATGGATCATGCCCATGCGGATGGCTTTGACCACCGCCTGCCTGCGGGACGTCACGTTCATCTTGCGACGGATATTGCTGAAGTGGAAGTTGACGGTTGCTTCAGTGCAGAGAAGTATTTTTGCGGTTTCCCACGAAGTTTTGCCTACCGCGCTCCACTTGAGGCATTCCAACTCGCAGCGCGTCAGCTCAGGCCTTTGCTGCAGAATGACAGGTTCGCGCCGGAATTGCGTGGAAGATTCGAAAATGAAATCGCGCAGGCAGGAAACTTCGGGCAATTTCTCGTAGGCATGCTCCTTGAAGTCCTTGCCCGCCTTGTCGTCACTGACGAAACATAGAATCCCCACCTCGCCATTAGGGCCATGGATGGGCAGGGTGATGCCGGAGCGCAGGTTGTAACTGCAGGCCTCTTCGTACATTTCCTGCTGGCGCTGGCTTGAGAATAATTCAGGCGACCAGATCAACGGGGTAGTTTTGGTCAGGCAATGCGTGACGGTCGGGTCGACATAACCCAAAGCCTCGTCATCGTACTTGGTGCGCCATCTGGAAGAATAATTGCTATGCAGGAAAGCGAAGGAGGCTTCGATAGGCCCTTCACGATCCGGGAAAATGGCAAGCAGGGTCTGGTCGAACCCCAATCCCTTGCCAATGCTGAACACAGTGTCGCGCCACGCGGTTTCGGTCGTGCACTCAAGCAAGCCTGAGAGTTTCTCGAAATGGTTCATTCGGCCCTATTCCCCCCGGAATTGATAGTCAATATTATTATTAACCGGGCTCAGCTTCGCAAGAGAAAAATAATTAATTTTTGCGGGAGGTATCCTGATGATCGATAAGGACTTACTTCCCTTCAGCTGGCTGGTTACGCATAAAATCGGCAACGCCCCATAAGGCATTCCCAAGCTGAACCATCACCGGCTCTTCAACGCCGATATCGTGCATCGCACGTACCATGCAGTACATCCACTGATCACGCTCCGACTCGCCGATGGTAAACGGCAAATGCCGCGCACGCAGAAAAGGATGGCCGTAACGCTCAATGTAAAGCTGCGGACCGCCGGTCCAGCCGGTGAGGAACATGAACAGCTTTTCGCGCGCCTCGGTCAAATCCGCCGCATGCATTGCACGGATGCCGGCTGCCTTGGGGTCGGTATCCATGATGTCGTAAAAGCGCTCGACTAGTTCGCGCACCTTTTCGACGCCGCCCAGCAATTCGTAAAACGTGGCCTTGCTGCTGCCGGGTTCACCTACTTTATCCAACATATCAAACCGCTCCGGGTTTCACGCGGCTAGCCGCCAGTTTGGCGCGCTCGCGCGCTTCATCGGTATCCTTGCCGGTCGCTAATGCCACGCCCATGCGTCGACGCTCGAAGGACTCTGGCTTGCCGAACAGACGCAGGTCGGACTCCGGCACCGCCAGTGCCTCCGGCACGCCGTCAAACGCAAGATTCTTGCTGTCCACACCACCATAAATCACCGCGCTTGCGCCCGGTGCTCGCAAACTGACGCTCACCGGCAAGCCGAGGATAGCGCGGGCGTGCAGTTCGAATTCGGAGTAGCGTTGACTCGCCATGGTGACCATGCCCGTGTCATGCGGGCGTGGGCTGACTTCGGAAAACCAGACATCGTCGCCCTTGACGAACAACTCCACTCCAAACAGGCCCAACCCGCCGAGATTGTCGGTAACGGCCTTGGCGATCGCGCGCGCGCGCTCTAGCGCCTTGGCGCTCATTGCCTGCGGCTGCCAGCTTTCCACGTAATCGCCTTTAACTTGTACGTGGCCAATAGGCTCGCAGAATTGGGTTTCGATTTCTCCTGTTGCATTTTTGGCGCGCACCGTGAGCAAAGCGATTTCATAATCAAAGTCGATCTGTCCTTCCACGATGACCTTGCCCTGATCCACCCGCCCGCCCTTGGCAGCGTAATCCCAGGCAGCAGCCACCTGCTCAGGGCCGGTGACGCGCGACTGGCCCTTGCCGGAAGACGACATCACGGGCTTGATAAAGCACGGGTAGCCGATTCCTCCGTCAATCGCAGCTTGCATTTCGGCAAGGCTGGAGGCGAAGGCGTAAGACGATGTGGGTAGCTTGAGTTCTTCCGCGGCAAGACGGCGTATGCCCTCGCGATTCATCGTCAGCTGCACGGCACGGGGCGTAGGAATGACACGCGACAGACCGGCCGCTTCAACTTCCGCGAGCGTATCGACTGCGATGGCTTCAATTTCCGGCACGATCAGGTGCGGTTTTTCAGCTTCGATCAGCGCGCGCAGCGCCTTGCCGTCGGTCATGTCCACCACATGTGCGCGATGCGCCACCTGATGCCCAGGGGCATTGGCATATCGGTCGACGGCGATCACCTCGACGCCCAGGCGTTGCAGGGCAATGATGACCTCCTTGCCCAATTCGCCGCTGCCGAGCAGCATGACGCGCGTGGCGGAAGGGCTTAGAGGGGTGCCGATTTTCATGGGGGACTCCGCAGCAAATTGAATACTGCAATTTTACCACGCACGAGGTGGCTTCTCAGGCGTCCTTGAGTCCGTGCTTTTCCATGCGATAGCGGATGGTCATGCGCGTAATGCCGAGCAAGCGCGCAGCTTCCGAGGCATTGCCTCCGGACTGCTTGAGCGCGTTTACGATGAGCATCTTTTCTGCTTCTTCAAGCGTGGTGGCAGCCGCGGATGCAGCCTTATCTTGGCCCTCCATCCCATGCACTAATGGCAAGGCGAGATCGGCAGCGTCAATTTCATCGCCCCGACTCAATAGCACACCGCGACTAATCTGGTGCTTCAGCTCGCGCACATTGCCCGGCCAGGGATATTCGCGCATGGACTGCACGGCATCGGCAGAATATTCGCGATGCGGCAAGCCATAACGGCGTGCAGTTTGCTGCGCAAAATGACGCGCGAGCAGTAAAACATCACCACCGCGCTCGCGCAGGGGAGGCATTTCGATATTCAGTACATTGAGCCGATAATAAAGATCGGCGCGGAAACGGCCATCCAGCACCATCTGCTGCAGGTCGCGATTGGTCGCCGCGACGAAACGGGCTGGCACCGGCCGCTCCTTGGTAGATCCAAGACGGCGCACCATGCGCCGCTCCAACACATTGAGCAGTTTCGCCTGCAAGGCCAGCGGCAATTCGCCGATTTCGTCCATGAACAGCGTGCCGTCCTCGGCCGCTTCGATCAACCCGCAGCGCGATCCCTGCGCGCTGGTATAAGCGCCTTTCTCATGGCCGAAGAGTTCGCTTTCGATCAGTTCGGCCGGCAGCGATGCACAGTCCACATGCACAAAAGGCCGGTCGCTATTGTTGCAGGAGTGATGCAGCAGGCGCGCGGCAACGTCTTTGCCTGTGCCGGTCTCTCCCGTGATGAGTACAGTCGGCGGCGCGACATCAGCGACGGAAACGAGTTTGGCAATGCGCTGAATCTGGTTTTGCACGGCCTGCATGGCCGGACTTTCGCCAATAAACTCGACACCTTCCGCGGCATGGCTGTCGCGCTGCCGTGAGTGGTCGAGCTGGTGTTTGAGTATTGTGGAACGTTGTGCCTTGTCGATAGCGAGCAACAGCTCTTCAAGATCAACGGGCTTTTTTAGGTAATCGGTAGCGCCTTGCTTCATCGCACTGACGGCATCGCTCACTTCGCCGTAGGCGGTCATCACGATCACCGGCAATCCCCTGGCGGTGAGCTCCGCCAACAGATCCATGCCGTTGCCGTCCGGCAAACGCATGTCCAGCAATACGATGTCGGGCATGAATTGGCGGATCACCGCACGGCCGCCGGCCAAGGTGTCCGCCCCTTCACATTCATAGCCTGCTTGACATAGCCGTTTGATGACAGCACGTGCAAACAGGGATTCATCCTCGATCAGCAGGACGCGCAACTTCTGGGCAGTCGCCGTAGGCGTCAGTCCGGGAAAATCATTGCGCGCCTGCATCGTCACACTTTAGTCCAGATCAACCGCAGCGGATTTCTTCGCCGGACGACCGAACTCGTAACGCACACCGATCCAGCCTGCGCGTGGTGCACCCGGCATGATAAGCATGGACGCGGACTCTTCGCCGGTGAAGTTGCCAGCAGTATCCAGGAAGGACTCGCCCAGCATGCCACCAGTCGCATATTCCTTATCGAAGATGTTGACGGCCTTGGCGAATACCTGCCAACCGCTGTTGCCGAATTTGTAGCGGGTATCCAGATTCACCACCGTGTAACCGCCCAGCTTGCCGTCACCTTGGTAATGATCATCATCGCCATCGTTGGAGTCGTGGTCATTGTTTTCATTACCGCGTACGTAAACATCGGAGAACATGGCGATGTTGGTGCCGATGTTCCAGTTGGGCGTTACGTCGTATTGCATGCGCAACTTGAATTGATGGTCTGGAATGTTGGTCAGACGATCACCCTTGCGCACTTGGATCACATCGCCATCGGAGCTCGAATTGACTTCGTTTACCAATTCCAGATCGGTTTCGTAGGTTGCGCGCACATAGCTATAGCCAGCGGCCCAGCTAAATTTGCCGAAAGAACCCATCAAGCCGGTATCGATACCCATGCGGCGGGTTTTGCCGACGTTGTCGAAATAGCCCATACCATTGGTGGCGTTGGTCGCGATGAAGTGAATGTCGTCATGGTTCTCTGTGCGATAGGCGGCAGCTGTCCATTTGACATCCTTGACTAGGTCGCCGCGGGCACCGACTTCAAAGGTCTTGGAAACAACCTTCTTGAGGGGCGGGTCGCCAGCCATTGCGTTAGGCAACTTGCAGGGCTCGTCTGGGTTGGCGCAACCCAGCTCCATCGAGGTCGGGGCGCGCATGCCTTCGTTGTACGAACCGTATACCGTTAACGCCTTGGATGGCGTAAAGGTTATGCCCACTGCAGGATTGAAGCGGTTAAAACTATGATCACCGGAAAGCGATTCCGGATCGCTGATATCGGGAGTCAGCTTGTCGCGGTTTTCCACCTTGATATGGTTGTAACGGCCGGACAGAGTCAGATGCCAGAAATCGTTCAAGGACAGGGTATCGGTTGCAAACAGGCCCCAACTGCGGGTCTTGCCGTGCAGATCAACCGCGCTTTCATCGCCTTCAATATCGAGACCGTCAACACCGCGTGTAGCATTCAACAGACCAAATTCGGTGGATTGGGTGAATTTGATCTTGGAGTGGTCGTAACCAGTCCCAACGATCAGTTGGTTACTTTTCCCCATGAGCGGTTGATTGAAAGCCAACTGCGCATTAAATCCGTAGCCCTTCTGCTCGGTCTTGCTCCGATTTAGCGCGCCGGTACAGTTAACCTCTGCATCAGAGTCGGCCAAGCAGTTGGCAACTGCAGCATTCAGTTCCGCCGTGCTGACTTCACCGTCATTATCGGTATCGACATCGCCAAAACCGTTTTCATCTTCATCCTCATTGAAATCATCATTGCCGTCGCCATTCAACGTCTTTCTATCCGACTTGCGATAGTAAGCATTGGCGGACAGCATCGTATTATCGTTAAACCAGTGACTGCCATTCAGGTTCAGGAAAGACAGCGTGTTCTCTGTCTGGTCTGGGCGGGTATTGATCGTTTCTCTATCAAGGCTCCGTGCCAGTTCTTCCTGAATCAGCCCGTTGCCGACCATGTCGTTATCCGCGCCGGTGTAGCTCAGTTCCAGACGGGAGGTGTCATTCTGCCAACCCACCTTACCGAAAAGCTGCTTGACTTCGGTAGGCGAGAAATCGCGCCAACCGTCTTCGTCGAAGTAGCTGCCGGAGATGAAGTAATCGATGGAGCCATCCTTGGACACACCACCGTATTCGGCCGAGCCGGTCTTGCGACCCCAGGAACCGAAGCTGGTCTCGACAGCGCCACCTTGATGGGTGCGCCCATTCTTGGTGGTCACGGAAAGCGAGCCACCCAACGTATTCAGGCCAAATACCGGATTCGAGCCCGGAATCAGGGAAATGCCGGCAATCGCGTTGCTGGGAATCAAATCCCAGTTCACTGCATCACCGAAAGGTTCATTGACGCGCACACCGTCCTGAAACACGGAAAGACCTTGCGGAGTGCCCAGCAAAGGCGACGCCGTAAAGCCGCGGAAAAGAATGTCCGGCTGATAGGGGTTATTTTGCGTCTCGTTGACGCTCACGCCTTGCAGGTTGTTGTTCATGTAATCGGCGAGACTCAGGCTGCCCTGCTCCTGGAGCTCTTCGCCCTTCACGACTTGCACATTGGCGGGCACCTGCTCGATAGGCAGCCCGATGCCAGGCAGCGGCGTGGTGCTGATCACCTCGACGGTCTCGCCCTCCACTATCTCTGCCGAAGCGATTTGCGGTGCGGCGCAGATGGATGCCACCACCATGACTATCGTCCGCAGACGAAAAACTTGGTCTTGCATGAATACTCCCCCGATTCGATGAATCCGATTGTTAAAAGCCTGTGACATAAACCAAGTTTCGTACCAAGACTTAACAATTCTTTTCATCTGTTATTTTTCATATGCTTACTGAATATCCTATTCGTTCCCGAAGAAGTTTAACGCAAAACATGGCTGCTTACAGCCATGCCAGTGGTTATAAATAACCAATATGCATTAAACACTTTGCAACACCTGTCGTGGGGATACGCGCACGATGCGCCGCACTCCCAGCCATGCTGCGGCAGGCACCATCAGCAAACCGGCACTGATAGTCAGCATCGCCAACCCAGGGTTGAAGGCATAGGGGATATGCAGCAGGCGGTCGCTGATAACCCATGCCAGCAGACTGGCGCCTATGGTAGCCACCAACCCGGCCAGCAGGCCTATTCCGGCGAATTCAACAAGCACAGTGGCGCGCACCTGCCGGCGGCTGGCGCCGAAAACACGCAGCACGGCAACTTCGCGGATGCGCTCGTCCTGTGTTGCCGACAGCGCGGCATAAAGCACCGCAATGCCGGTCAGCATGCAGAAAGCGAATACGAACTCCACCGCGAGCGTCATCCGGTCCATGATGCCGCGCAATTGCGCGAGTATGGCTTCGACATCGATGATCGTAAGATTGGGCTGGCTGCGCACCAGCCGGTTGAGCACGTCTTCGCGGCCTGGCGGCAAATGAAAACTGGTGATGTAGCTGGCCGGGAATTTTTCCAGCACGCCGGGCGGTGCGACTGCGAAGAAATTGGCGCGCATCGAATCCCATTCGACCTTGCGCAAACTCTGGATTTTCAGATCGACGCGCTGGCCGCCGATGTCGTAAGTGAGCCGGTCGCCGAGCTTGATGTCCAGCGTGGTTGCGATGCCCTCTTCCAGTGAAATCAGCATTTGGCCGCGTTCGTTCGCCGTCCACCAGCGGCCAGCGACGATGCGATTGTCCTTTTGCATAGTATCCGCCACCGAGAGATTCCATTCGCGCTCGGCGAGGCGACGCGCACGCTCGTCAACATAGCGATTGGTATCGAGCGGATGCTCATTGATTGCCACCAAACGGCCGCGCACCATAGGGAAAATCTCTGGCGGAGCGAGTTTCTCCTGCACGAAAAACTGGCGCATCGCCTCCATCTGGTTGGGCTGGATATTGATGACAAATCGGTTGGGGGCATCCGGCGGCAAAGAGGCATGCCAGTTATCGAGCAGATCACCGCGCACGATGGTCAGCAGCGCCATCGCCATCAGGCCAAGGCTGAATCCGGCCACTTGTGCGATACCAACACCGGGACGCTGCAACAGATTGGCGATACCAACCCGCCATGCGCCCCCCGAAGTAGCCGCTAGCCGCCGCAGCAAATATCCTGCTCCCGCCGCCACCGCGCAAGCCACCAGCAATAGCGCGACCAGACCGCCCAGCACGATCCAGCCCAGCTTCACATCGCGGGCACTCCAGAACACCAGCCCAAGCATTACGCCGATGCCCGGCAGCCAGGCCATCCAGGAAACGACAGCATTCTCGCCCAGATCCTTACGCAGAATGCGCAAGGCCGGTACGCCGCGCAAGCGCAGCAGGTGGGGCAACATCACACCCAGCATGGCCGCCATCCCTGCGAGCAAGCCGCCGAAAGCGGGTGTCCAGCCCGGCGCCGGCAGTTTTTCGAGGAACAGGCCACCCGCCAAGCGAGCCAGCGCCTCCTGTGCGGCAAAACCGAACAGACAACCCAGCACGCTCCCCGCCAAACCTAGCAGAAAAGCCTGAACCAGGAACACTTGCAGGATACGGTTTTGCGAAGCGCCGAAACAGCGCATCAAGGCACAGGTATCGAGATGACGACGCACGTAACGCAACCCCGCCAGCGACATGGCAACCATGGACAGAATCACGCTCGCCATGGAGGCCAAACCCAGGAATTGGCGGGATTTCTCCAACGCACTGCGGATTTCCGGCCGGGCACCGCTCACGTCCTCGATGCGCGACCCGCGTTCCAGTTGGCCTTGCGCCCACTGGCGAAATTCGCCCAGCGACGACGGCTCACCAGCCAATAACAGGCGGTAACGAACGCGACTTCCGTACTGGATCAAACCTGTACTCGCCACGTCGTTGGCGTTCATCATCAAGCGGGGGGCAATGCTGAACATATCGCCGCCGCGCGCGGGCTCTTCCTGCAATATCGCGGCGACCTTCAACTGCCGCTCGCCCACGGCCAGCGCATCGCCTTTTTTGGCGCCTAGCAGGCTGGCCAGCCGCGGTTCGATCCAGATTTCGCCCATGGTCGGCACGCCATCGGCCTTGCGTGCTGCTCCAAACGGCTCGTCGGCGACGGTCAGCCTGCCGCGCAAGGGATAGGTGGAACTGACCGCCTTGACCTCGGCCAAACGCCCTTCTTCGCCCAGCATCACCATGCTGGGAAATTCCATCGTATGCGCAGTGCGCAAGCCGAGCTTTTGCGCCTCTACCGTAAATTCTTGCGGTACAGGACGATCCGACACCACGACAAGATCGCCGCCCAGCAGCATTCCACCCTGCCGGCCCAACGCCGACTCGATACGGTCGGCGAAAAATCCCACCGCAGTCATCGCGGCCACCGCCAGCACCAGCGCAAACAACAAAACACGGATCTCGCCGGCACGCCAGGCGCTGCGCAATTGCTTGAGGGCAAATATCATGTCGCCGCTCATTGTTTCAACCTGCCGCCTTCCAGATGCAGGCGACGTCCGCAACGCTCGGCCAGGGTAGCGTCATGCGTCACCAGCACCAGTGTCGTGCCCGACTCCGCGTTCAGGCCAAACAACAGATCAATGATGCGTTGCCCGGTGGCGGCATCGAGATTGCCGGTCGGCTCGTCGGCAAACAAAATCGACGGACGCGGCGCGAAGGCACGAGCGATGGCAACACGCTGCTGCTCGCCGCCCGAGAGTTGACGCGGATAATGCGTCAACCTGGGCGTCAGCCCCACCCTTTCCAGCGCTGCATGCGCACGCTCGTCGGCATCGGCAACACCGGCAAGCTCCAGCGGGAGCAGCACATTCTCCAGAGCGGTCAGTGACGGCAGCAACTGAAACGACTGGAAAACGAATCCCATATGACTGCCGCGCAGTGTGGCACGGCCATCTTCATCCAACTGCGCCAGATCTTCGCCGCGAAAAATAACGCGACCGGCGCTGGGAACATCCAGCCCCGCCAGCAGACCAAGCAGAGTGGACTTGCCCGAGCCCGAAGCCCCCAGAATAGCGACGGTTTCGCCTCCCAGCACGCGGCAGCTGAATTCCGAGAGGATCGCGAGCTCGCCTTCGCTGCTGGTAACATGCTTGCTCAAGCCAGTTGCTTCGATTTCGATATTTATTTGAGAATCCGGAACCATGTTGCCTAGATTTTTCCTGTTGTTGATATTGAATTGTCCGCTGTGGGTTGTCGCCGCGCCGACCATACTCGTCTACGGCGACAGCCTGTCGGCAGCGTACGGTATCCCTAGAGACCAGGGATGGGTGGATTTGTTGCAGCAACGACTGGTCGAGAAAGGCTACAGCCATCGCGTCACCAATGCCAGTGTCAGCGGCGAAACCACCAGCGGCGGCCTTACGCGCTTCGATGACACGCTGCAAAAGGCGCGTCCGTCACTGGTCATCATCGAACTCGGCGCCAACGATGGCCTGCGCGGCCTGCCCGTCCCCGACATGAAACGCAACCTTGCCACCATGATTGAGGCTGCGCGCAAGCAGGATGCCAAGGTAATGCTGCTCGGCATGCGCATTCCGCCCAACTACGGTCCGGCTTATACACGTGAATTCGCCAACACGTATCAACTGCTCGCCAAGCAATACAAGCTGCCCTTGCTGGAGTTTTTCCTCGACGGCGTCGCCGGCAAGCGCCAGATGGTGCAGGAGGATGGCTTGCATCCGACGGCCGAAGCGCAGCAACACTTGCTGGACAACGTATGGGAAGTCCTGCACCCCATGCTGGGCAAGCCGGTCAGTCGCGCTTCCAGCCGATGACCCAGCCTTCTTCGCCCTCGGCCGCCTGCAAATCGCAGGCGACGCCGATGCCGGGCACCACCGCCAACCGATCAGCCGCATAAATCAGCGGCAAAGATTGACGTTCCCACGGCGGCATGCCGGCCTCCTGTAACAGATGCCGCAGGCTGCGCGTCGGCCGGCGGCTATCCGGGCGGAAACGTTCGCCGCCCGAGCGCGAGCGAATTTCGAGCCTGTCTGCGACATGCTTGGCTGCGAGGCCTTGTCCCATGACGCATTCGAATGTCAGGGTGCCTCCGGCCAGCTTCATCTCCTTCTCGCCCCGCCATGTGAAATGCAACGCCTGGGCACCCGCATTCTTTTCGAATAGCGCCCTGTCGCGATAGCGACGAACTTCGCCGCCCTCCAGATCGACGCGCAATTGCGCATCGGCACGCGCATTCAGCAATTGCCGGTGAACTTCCTGCAAGCGACGGGTACTTGGCGGCGCAGCCAGGTGAGCCGAAAGCCAGTAGCGCAGCAGGTTGCGGCCGCGAGGACCGGAAAGCGCACGCAGCCCGGCGATCTCCAGTCCGCCCTCTTTTACGTATACAGCCGCATCTGCCGCAGCAACCTCGTCCAAAAGCTCGGCTGCTTCAGCGAAGTGCCCCGCACTGCGCGCCAGCGTCGTACGGCAGGCGGGGAAGCGTTTTTCGATTTCGGGAAAGACATGATGTCGCAGAAAATTGCGGTCGTAAGCCAGGTCGAGATTGCTCTCGTCCTCGATCCATTGCAGGCCGTGCTCGTCGGCATAGGCTTCGAGGGCACTACGTGACACGTCCAGCAATGGCCGCAAAATTGCGGGGCAACCGCTTGAAACCTGAGGCATGGCCGCCAGCCCTTTCACGCCGGCACCGCGCAGCAATTGCAGCAGCAATGTCTCGGCCTGATCGTCGCGGTGATGTGCGAGTACGACGGCATCCGCAGGCTGCGCGAGCAATACGCGATAGCGCGCCTCGCGTGCGGCGGCCTCTATTCCCAACCCGCTGTCGCGGGGAACCTGAACACTCTGGGCTGAGAAATCAACCTCGTAAGACGCACACAAGGCGGTGCAGAACTCCGTCCAGCCGTCCGCGTTGGGGCTGATGCCGTGATTGACGTGTAATGCCCGAAGTTGAAATACATGGTGATCGCGCGCCTTCACCAACAGATGCAGCAACACGCAGGAATCGAGACCGCCGGACAGGCCGAGGAGGAGCGTTTGGCCGGGCTTGACGGTCTCGAGGAGAAAGGACGCTAGACGTTCAGGCAGCTCACTTTGCCGTGGCTTCTTTGTACTTGCCATAGCTCATGAGTCGGTCGAGGCGGGCTTCGAGCAGGTTGGAGGTGGATTTCACCTGCAGCATATGCAACTCGTCCTTGAGAGCGCGGCGCAGGGTCTGCATCATCACCTCCGGCTCGCGATGCGCGCCGCCCAACGGTTCGGAGACGATGCGATCGACCAGGCCCAGCTGTTTCAGGCGGCTGGCGGTGATCGCCAGCGTTTCTGCAGCTTCCGGCGCCTTGTCAGCACTCTTCCACAGGATGGAGGCGCAGCCTTCCGGCGAGATCACGGAATAGGTGGAATATTGCAGCATCATCAGGTGATCGACCACGCCCAGCGCCAGCGCGCCGCCGGATCCGCCTTCGCCGATGATGACACCGACGATCGGGGTTTTGAGCTCGGCCATCACGTACAGGTTGCGCGCGATGGCTTCGGACTGGCCGCGCTCTTCCGCACCGATGCCGGGATAGGCGCCCGGGGTGTCGATAAGGGTAATAATCGGCAATTTGAATTTTTCCGCCAGG
This sequence comes from Methylophilaceae bacterium, assembly GCA_035460165.1. Lineage (GTDB taxonomy): Bacteria > Pseudomonadota > Gammaproteobacteria > Burkholderiales > Methylophilaceae > MM2. Next base: position 84,732 of record DATHWW010000015.1, read on the forward strand.
CGGAACAGGCGCAATGCCTTGCGGTAGCCTTCCGGGCGCGGCATGCCGAAATTGCGGTAGATTTTTTCCTTGGTGTCGCGGCCCTTCTGGTGGCCGATCACCATCACCGGCTGGCCTTCGAAACGCGCGATGCCGCCAACGATGGCCGGATCGTCCGAATAGGCGCGGTCGCCATGCAGTTCGTCGAAATCGGTAAACAGGCCGTTGATGTAGTCCAGCGCGTAGGGGCGCTGCGGATGGCGCGACACCTGCGAAATTTGCCACGCGCCGAGCTTGCTGTAGATGTCCTTGGTGAGCGTCTGGCTCTTTTGCTGCAGGCGATCGATTTCGTCGGAAATATCCAGTGCGGAATCGTCCTGCACGTAGCGCAGTTCCTCGATTTTTGCCTCGAGCTCGGCAATGGGTTGTTCGAAGTCTAGGAAGCTTGTTTTCATAAATGTTCTCGTCTGCCGCGATCGGCTTGCAACAGGGGGCTAATGATACAGGATTTTGACGTTTTCTTCGGAAAGCCATGCGCGGAGGCCCTGCAATAGCTCGTCATGCAACGCTACGCGCCAGTTATCGCCCAGCGCCAGTTCGCAATGGGCACTGGAGTTGCGGTAATCGATCTGCACGCGGCAACCCGGCGCGTCTTCCGCATCGCGGGCTTTACGGTATGGCGCCAGCAGCTCACCGAGCTTGCGTGCATCCGCCTGGCCGTTGCAGGAAAGTCTGAGCAGGCTGGCGTAAGCGCTGCGCGCCGAGGCGATATCGAACAGACGACGGGCGTTGACGCGCAAACCGCCGGTGAAATCATCGTTGCTGACCTTGCCTTCGACGAACAGCAGCTGATCTTCCTTCAGAAGCGCAGCGCTCGTCATCAACAGCTCGCTGCCGATCGCCACTTCGATCTGTGCGCTAGCATCGTCGATGGTGACAAACGCCATCTTGCCGCGACTGGTCATGCGCGCGCGCAAGCCGACCACGACGCCGGCCAGCAATTGTGACTGATCCTGCGGCTTGAGCGCGGCGAGGTTGTTGCGCACGAAAGCGGATAGCTCCTTGCGGTAGGCCACATAAGGGTGGCCGCTGAAATAGAAGCCGAGTGCGGCTTTTTCCTGCTGGAGTTTTTCCTGCTCCGGCCAGAAAGGCACCGCGGGCAGCTTATGCTGACCGACCTCCGGCATATCGCCGAACAGGCTGTTCTGCCCGGCGGCCGCCCCGCTCTGCTCGGCGGCGTCGATCGCCATGCCGACACCAGCCAGCATGGCTGCGCGATTCGGTTCCAGTTTGTCGAATGCGCCGGCGCGTATCAGCGACTCGATCACGCGGCGATTCACCTTGCGCAAATCGAGACGCAGGCAAAAATCGAACAAGTCCTTGAATGGTCCCTCGGCTTCACGCGCGGCGAGAATGACTTCAATCGCCGACCAACCGGTGCCTTTGATCGCGCCCAGGCCATACAGCACCTGCTTTTCGTTGAGCGGCTTGAAGCGGAACTCGCTGTGGTTGATGTCCGGGGCCAGTACTTCCAGACCATTTGCGAGACAATCGTCGTGGAAGATGTGCACGCTGTCGGTGTTGTTCATATCCGCCGACATGGTCGCGGCCAGGAAGGCCGCCGGGTAATGCTTCTTGAGGTAGGCCGTATGATAGGCAACCAGCGCATAGGCCGCCGCGTGCGACTTGTTGAAGCCGTAGCTGGCGAATTTTTCCATCAAGTCGAACAAGAATTCGGCGTCGCGCGGCGCAGTGCCGTTTTTCTCGGCACCTTCGACGAAGATCGCGCGCTGCTGCGCCATTTCCTCCGGCTTCTTCTTACCCATTGCGCGGCGCAGCATGTCGGCACCGCCCAGGCTGTAGCCGGCGACCACCTGCGCGATCTGCATCACCTGCTCCTGGTACACCATGATCCCGTAGGTCTCTTTCAGGATAGGTGCGGTGGCAGGGTGCGGGTATTCGACCTTCTGCAGGCCGTGCTTGCGCCGGCAGAAGTCGGGAATCAGATCCATCGGACCCGGGCGGTACAGCGCGACCAGCGCGATGATGTCCTCGAACACGTCCGGCTTGGCCTGCTTCAGCATGTCCTTCATGCCGCGCGATTCCAGCTGGAACACGGCGGTGGTATTCGCGGCTTTCAGCAGGTCAAACGTGGGCTTGTCGTCCAGCGGCAGCGTCTCGAACGCCAGCGGCTCCAGTCCCTGCGCGGCCCGCTGAAGGTTGGTGTTTTCCAGCGCCATGTCGAGGATGGTCAGCGTGCGCAGACCGAGGAAGTCGAACTTCACCAGCCCGACCGCCTCGACGTCGTCCTTGTCGTACTGGCTGACTACGCTGTCGCCGCCCTGCTGGCAATAAACCGGGGAGTAGTCGGTGATTTTTCCGGGCGAGATCAGCACACCGCCGGCATGCATGCCGATGTTGCGCGTCAGGCCTTCCAAGCGCAGCGCCAGTTCCAGCAGTTCGTTGACTTCCTCTTCCTTCTCGCGCCTTTCCTTGAGCTGCGGCTCTTTCTCGAGCGCGTCGGAAAGCGAGATTCCCAGCTCATTGGGAATCAGCTTGGCGATACCGTCGACGAAGTTGAACGGCAGGTCGAGGACGCGCCCGACGTCGCGGATCACCGCCTTGGCCGCCATGGTACCGAAAGTAGCGATCTGCGAGACCGCCTCCAGTCCGTACTTGTTGCGTACGTATTCGATGACGCGATCGCGACCGTCCATGCAGAAGTCGATGTCGAAGTCGGGCATGGACACCCGCTCGGGATTAAGGAAGCGCTCGAACAGCAAGGCGTAGCGCAGCGGGTCGAGATCAGTAATGCCGAGCGAATATGCGACCAGCGAACCGGCACCGGAACCCCGTCCCGGCCCCACCGGCACGCCGTTGTGCTTGGCCCAGTTGATAAAATCCGCCACGATCAGGAAGTAACCCGGGAAGCCCATCTGTACGATGATGCCGACCTCGAAATCGAGCCGCGCCTCATATACGGCACGCTTGGCCTCGCGCATTTCCGGATCGGGGTACAGCACCTCCAGGCGTTGCCTGAGACCGGCGTGCGCCTGTGTGCCCAGGAATTCATCCAGGCTTTCGCCGTTTGGCGTCGGAAATTGCGGCAGGTAGTTCTTGCCCAGCGTGAGCGCGAGATTGCAGCGCTTGGCGATTTCCACGCTGTTGGCGAGCGCCTCGGGAATATCGGCAAACAACTCGGCCATCTCGGCCTGGGTACGGAAATATTGCTGTTCGGTGAAGTGGCGCGGACGGCGGCGGTCGGCCAGCACATAGCCTTCGGCGATGCAGACGCGCGCTTCGTGCGCTTTGTGGTCGTCGGTATCCAGGAACTGGATCGGGTGCGTCGCCACGACGGGAAGATTCATCGTCGCAGCAAGGTCGAGTGCGCGGGCGATGTAAGCCTCCTGCTGCGGATGGCCGGCGCGCTGCAATTCGATGTAGAAGCAATTCGGGAATAGCCGCTGCCATTGCTTCGCCAATTCCTGCGCGATCAGCGCATTGTCCTGCAGCAGCGCCTGGCCGATGTCTCCAGCCATTTCGCCGGAGAGCAGGATCAATCCTTCAGTACTGCCTTCGGCAAACCATGCACGACGAATTTCCGCGCGGCCGCGGTGCTGGTTTTCAAGGAAAGCGCGGGAAACGAGTTCGCAAAGACGCAGATAGCCGGCATGGCTCTGGCATAGGAGCAATGCACGATAAGGCTGATCGCGATTGACTTCGTTTTCCAGCCAGATATCCGCACCGATCAAAGGCTTGACGCCCTTGCCGCGCGCGGCCTTGTAGAACTTGACTGCACCAAACAGGTTGGAGAGATCGGTAAGCGCCAGCGCCGGCATCTGGTCTTGCACGGCACGTTTGACGTAGTCGCCGATGCGGACCATGCCATCCACGACGGAATACTCGCTATGGCAGCGCAGGTGGATGAAAACAGGGTCGGACATGGCCCGGATTTTACCGCAAATCGACGGCGACTTCAGGTCAGAATCCGTCGGAAAATGGCACCTTTACGATTGACAAAAGCCCGTTCTGAGTTGTTTAAGGATTCTATTCGACAGGTCTTAATTTTTTAGCGCATGAATCGCCGGCAGGTTACGCCACCATCCGTAGACATCCATGCCGCAGCCGAACACGTAACGGTTAGGCACCTTGAGACCAACGAAATCGGCTCTTACCGGCTTTTCTCGCCCCGTTTCCTTTTCCGTCAGCACGGCTATCAACACGCGTGCAGCACCGGCTTCCAGGCATTTCTTGCGCACGGCAGCCAGGGTATGCCCTTCGTCCAGGATATCGTCCAGCAGCAACAAGGTTCTGCCGCGCACATTCTCGCCGGGCGACATTTTCCAGACCACGTCATCGTCCCCAGTCGTGCGGTTATGGTAGCGACTGGCCTGCACGTAATCGAACTCCAGGGGAAACTTGAGCAGCGGCAACAATTGACCGGCAAATACCGTCGCACCGCTCATGACGCAAAGCACCAGCGGCTCGCTGTCTGCCATGGCGTTCGACACATCTACCGCCAGCCTCTTAATGGCCACTGCCACCTCCGCCTCGTCAAAAATAACTTCGGATTGATCCAGGATTTGCCGGGGCGAAGCTTGCGTCATGGCTGGCCTTTTGCAGTAAGTTGGCTGAGATACGCGGCGAACTCTTGGCCGATGGCCGCGTGCCGCATCGCCAGCTCGACATTGGCCTTCATGTAACCAAGCTTGCTACCGCAATCGTAGCGCTTTCCCTGGAATCGGTAGGCCAGCACGCGCTCTTCCCGCATCAGCGAGGCAATGCCGTCCGTCAGCTGGATTTCGCCGCCCTTGCCGGGCTGCACATTTTCCAGGTGATCGAATATTCGCGGAGTGAAAAGGTAGCGCCCGACCACGGCGAGATTGGAAGGCGCATCCTCCGGCTGTGGTTTTTCGACGATGCCGTTCACTTGCAACAAGCGCGGCGCAATATCGGCGGCATCCACAATGCCGTAACTGGCAGTTTCGGAGGGGGCAACATCCTCCACCCCCAGAATCGAACTGCCATGCAGACGATACATCTCCATCATCTGCGCCATCGCGCCGGGTTTGCCGTCGATGAAATCGTCCGCCAGGATTACAGCAAAGGGTTCGGGACCGACCACGGGACGAGCGCACAGCACCGCATGCCCCAGCCCCAGGGCTTCCGATTGGCGCATATAAATGCAACTCATGCCGCGCGGTAGCATGGATCGCAGCTCTTCTAGCGTCTGCTTGCGTCCGCGCGCCTCGAGTTCGACTTCAAGCTCATAGGCTTTGTCGAAATGGTCTTCAATCGCGCGCTTGGTGCGGCCGGTAATGAAGATCATCTCGGTGATACCGGCTTCCGCCGCCTCTTCCACGGCATATTGAATCAGCGGCTTATCGACGATAGGCAGCATTTCCTTGGGGCTGGCCTTGGTGACCGGAAGAAAACGCGTTCCCAGTCCGGCGACGGGGAAGACGGCTTTGGTGGGCCTGTTCATTTTTTCTTTCTTAATGCAGGGTAACAGAGGCGGGGGCGGTCACCGGACGATTGGCAATGCCATTGACGTCCCCGGCGTACTCCTCCACCCAAAGCTTGAGGTCTTCCTTGACCGCATGCTCATCCATTGCAGTGGCAGCTTCCACCCAACGCAGCAAGCCGGCGACCCATTCCGCGTCCGCCGTCCGAGCACGCGCAATGCGCAACTTGATATGAGGTGTAGGCAGGCTTTGTTCGTCGTCCGCCAGCAATTCTTCATAGAGTTTTTCGCCGGGACGCAAACCGGTATAGACCACCTTGATCTCGCCATCCTCGAACCCGGAAAGACGGATCATTTCCTTCGCCAGATGCGCGATCTTGATAGGCTCGCCCATATCCAACACGAAAATCTCGCCACCCTGCCCCATCAACCCAGCCTGCAATACCAGCTGCGATGCTTCGGGGATAGACATGAAGTAGCGTGTCACCTCCGGGTGCGTCACCGTCACCGGGCCGCCCTTGGCGATCTGCTCACGGAATTTGGGGATGACACTGCCGGACGAGCCGAGCACATTGCCGAAACGCACCATCACGAAGCGGGTACCCAGCGGCTCCTGCAAACCTTGGCAAACGAGTTCCGCCAGACGCTTGCTCGCGCCCATCACATTGGTCGGGTTGACCGCCTTGTCCGTCGAGATCAGCACGACCTTCTCGACCCCGGCCGCCTTGCAGGCGGTCGCCAAGGTATAGGTGCCAACGACATTGTTCGCCAGCGCCTCGCTGACGTTGCCCCACTCCATCAAAGGCACATGCTTGTACGCGGCGGCATGGAACACCACCGACGGCCGGTACCGATGCAACACACCCGAAACGCGCGAGGCATTCTTGACGTCGCCGATGACGCAGACGATGCGTAGTTGCGGAAGCGTTTCCCGGAACTCCTGCTCCAGGCGATAAAGCGCATATTCGTTCAGCTCGAACAAGACCAGCATTTCAGGTTGATAACGCGCAATCTGCCGGCACAGCTCCGATCCGATGGACCCTCCCGCGCCGGTCACCATCACCACCTGATTGCCGATCAAATCGTGCAGGCCTGCGTCGTCCAACTCGACCGGATCGCGGCCGAGAAGGTCTTCCACTTCGACTCGACGCACCTGGGAGATACTGACGCGGCCGCTGACCAGATCGTCAAACGATGGCACCGTCAGGGTTTCGATACCCGCCGCAGCGCAAATATCGAGCGCACGGCGACGCTCCGCATGCGATGAAGACGGCATCGCGATGATGACATGCATGACGCCGTTCTGCTGTGCCCATTTCGGCAACTCCTCCAGCATACCCAATACGCGCACGCCATGGATCTGCCGGTCACGGAATGCGACTTGATCGTCCAGCAACCCGACCACCTGCCAGTCATGATTGCGCGCCAGCTCCTTGGTCAGCATCGCGGCGGCGTCGCCCGCACCCATGATCAGCACCGGCTTGCCTTGTTCTTGCATCAGGCCGTACAACCGATGTTCTTTCCATGAGCGATAGGCAAAACGGCTGCCACCCATGAAAAGCACCAGCAGCAGAGGATCCAGCACCAGCACGGAGCGCGGCACTACGACCTGGGATTGCTGCATCATCAGCAATACAACGGGCACCGTTAATGCGCTGATGCCGACGGCTACCAGGATGCGCTTCAGGTCCGGCAGGCTGGCAAAACGCCACATGCCGCGGTAGAGGCCAAAACGCCAGAAGATAAGGGCTTGCAGAGGGACGACCCAGGCCATGGCCTGCATCATGTTATGTATGTAATGTTCGGGAACCGAAAAGTTGAATCGCAACAGAAATGCCATGCTCCACGCAAGCGCAGCAACGGCCACGTCGTGGCCGAATACCATCACGATTCTTGAATTTTTTATTCTGCGCATCCGATGAACTCCCCCGGTCAGATGCCGGGCATTATGCACGAGGTTGAACGACAAGTTTTAAAGTATGCCAGCAGCTGCAGCCATCTGGGAAGCCTGATAAGCGAGACCATGAATAATCACCCAAATTTTTTAATGGGATGAGCGGTTTTTGTTAAACTTCACGCATCGCGACGCCGGAGGGTGAGAACATGAACATCAAGGCAGGAGAAATCTACGGCAAGCGCCGTGCCGGCAAGCTCAGCATGTACAACGTGCTCAAGGTCACCAAGAAAACGGTCACCTTGCAAAACATCGACAATCCGCTCAGCCTATTCGAAACTACTGTCGAAAAACTGCAGCAATCCGGCTATGAGCTGATCAGCGAAACGCCGTTCATCGATACCAGCAGCCATGGAAAAAAACGCAAGGCCGTGCGCCGCCCCAGCCGCTGCCCTTACACCCTGGACTTTCTCGAAGGCCGTGCCGACTGCGAGAAGCCACAGCTGCCTTCCACCTAGCCATCAACCGGCAAGCCTGTTAGGCCTGCCATCATCCGTTATGCCGGGCCGGCAAACAGGTCGTGCTCGTCGGCATCGGTGATCGTTACCTCAACCAGATCGCCTGGAATCAAACCGGCACCACCTTCCAGATACACCACCCCATCGATTTCCGGCGCATCCGCCGCGCTACGGCCGACCGCATTTTCTTCGTCCACCGCATCCACCAGCACCAGCATGGTCTGACCGATTTTCTGCTGCAGCTTCTCGGCGCTGATGCCAGCTTGCAGCTCCATGAAGCGCGCCAGTCGTTCCTGCTTGACCTCTTCCGGCACAGCATCCGGCAATGCATTGGCTGTTGCGCCTTCGACCGGCGAGTAAGCAAAGCAACCCACACGATCCAGCTGCGCCTCTTGCATGAAGTCCAGCAATTGTTCGAAATCTTCTTCCGTCTCGCCCGGGAAACCGACAATGAAAGTACTGCGGATGGTGATGTCCGGGCACACATCGCGCCAGGCGCGGATGCGGGCCAGATTATTCTCGCTGCTGGCGGGGCGCTTCATCGCCTTGAGAATGCGCGGACTGGCGTGCTGGAAAGGCACATCGAGATACGGCAGGATCTTGCCATCCGCCATCAAGGGGATCACTTCGTCCACATGCGGATACGGGTAGACATAATGCAAGCGCACCCATACATCCAGGTCCGAAAGCGCATTGGCGAGATCGGTCATGCGCGTTTTCACCGGGCGCCCACCCCAGAAACCGGTACGGTACTTCACATCAACGCCGTAGGCCGAGGTGTCCTGCGAAATCACCAGGAGTTCGCGCACCCCTGAATTCACCAGGTTTTCCGCTTCCTGCATAACCTCGCCTATCGGGCGGCTTACCAAGTCGCCGCGCATGCTGGGGATGATGCAGAAGGTGCAACGATGATTGCACCCTTCGGAAATCTTCAGGTATGCGTAATGCTGCGGAGTGAGCCGGATACCCTGCGGCGGCACCAGGTCGGTATATGGATCGTGCGGCTTGGGGCTGTGCATATGCACCGCTTCCATCACCTCTTCCAGCGCATGCGGACCGGTAACCGCCAGCACGCTCGGGTGCGCATTGCGCACTACATCGCCCTTGGCGCCGAGGCAGCCGGTAACGATCACCTTGCCATTTTCTGCCAGGGCTTCGCCAATGGCGTCCAGCGACTCTTCCACTGCCGAGTCGATAAAGCCGCAAGTGTTGACCACGACCAGGTCGGCATCCTGATAGCTGCCGGAGATTTCATAGCCTTCAGCGCGCAATTGGGTGAGGATGCGCTCGGCATCGGAAGAAGCCTTGGGGCAACCGAGAGAAACGAACCCGACTTGGGGAATGTGTTTGGACATGACAACAACCGCGAGGAAATTGGCGGATTATACAGGCACTTAGCGAACTGACCCAATCGGACCATGGAGCAATCAGGTTGATACGTTATAATTTCGGTATTCGTTTCGAAATCAGCCTTAGTGCATATAAAAAATTGAGCGACTCTTCCTACAAGGTTTTGCGAAACGCAAATCTCCCTCTTGCAGTGTTACCCGGTAAAACTGAGCCGTCACTCCAACACGCTCTCGGCGTCATCTGTTTTGCAGATCATGCGCCCCAAGCCGGCCTGGTTGCAGACACGCCTTTCCTGCATGTGCCGATGTCGATTCTGGACGGCGAACCTGCATGCGAATTGTGGCTTGGCGATGGTGCAACTGCCACAGCGCAGCAAGGCGGGATACGTTACCGGCGCAGCGGAAATCTGCTGTTCGGCGTTATCGAGCTGAATGAGGCCGATACCGCCCTGATACCCTTGCAACAGGCAACCGAATCCGCGTACCAGCAGATATTTGCGCTGCTGGATGAGCTCGAACTGCCATTTGTTTATCGTTTCTGGAATTACATGGCGGATATCAATGCCGTCAGCCACGGACTGGAGCGCTACCGACAGTTCAACCTTGGCCGCCAGGATGCGTTTCTGGCTTGCGGACGCGATGTGGCAGGCGAACTTCCGTCAGCATGCGCACTGGGCACAGCCCAAGGTCCGCTGCAAATCGCTTTTCTCGCCGGCAGCATCGCTTCGCTCGCCATCGAAAATCCGCGCCAGGTCAATGCCTATGCCTACCCCGAAGATTACGGTCCGCGCAGCCCAACCTTTTCCCGCGCCAGTTTGCTGCGATTTCCCGAGGGCGAGGTGCTTTTCATTTCCGGCACAGCCAGCATCGTCGGGCATCGCACCCTGCATCCGGACGACGTACTGGGCCAGACGCGAGAAACGCTGGCCAATATCGAAGCCGTCCTTCTGGAGGCCAACCGGGTTATACCTCATCGCTGGTTCGACCCCTCGCAGCTTTTTTATCGGGTCTACGTGCGCCACCCCGCCGACATGCCGGCCATCCGCGATGAACTGAGCCGCCTCACCGGCAAACATGCCAATGCGGTATTCCTGCATGCCGATATCTGTCGCGAAGACTTGCTGCTGGAAATCGAAACCACGGCTTTCTCCTCTGATTTAAAAAACACGGACAAGCAATGAGCGCCGTAATACGCCTGCTGCTGGGGATCTACGATTACCTGCTGCTCTATCTCGGCCTCGCCTGGCTGGGTTTCCTGTGCCTAGGCTGGACGCTGATCGCCACCGTGCTGCAGCCGCTGCTGCCTCGCCGCCCGGCTCTCGCGCTTGGCCGCTTCGTCATCATGGCCGGTTTCCGCGTTTATCTCGCCAGCCTCAGTCTTTCGCGGCGCTGCCGTTTCGACCTGAGTGCGCTCGATGAATTGCGCCACGAAGGACCGCTGATTATCGCCCCCAATCACCCCGGCCTGCTCGATGCGGTAATGATTATCTCGCGCCTGCCCAATGTCTGCTGCGTAATGAAGGCGGAATTGATGAACAACGTCTTTCTAGGAGCAGGTGCGCGGCTGGCCGGGTACATCCGCAACGAATCGGTGCATCGCATGGTACTGCAAGCCTGCGACGACTTCAAAAACGGCAGCCATCTTCTTCTTTTTCCGGAAGGCACCCGCACCACGCGCCACCCGGTCAACCCGCTAACTGGCAGTGCCGGGCTGATTGCCCGACAGGCCGGCGTTCCGGTGCAAACAGTGATCATCGAGGCCGACACGCCGTTCCTGTGCAAGGGCTGGCCCTTGCTCCGCAAGCCCACCATGCCGCTGCATTTCCGCGTGCGCCTAGGCCGCCGTTTCGAACCGCCACAAAACACTCGCCTGTTCACAGCCGAATTAGAACAATACTTTGCGGAAGAACTCGCGCAGCCATGCTAGCCTCCATCACGCACCTCGTCCTCATCCCCAGCTACAACCCCGGCCCCAAAGTCTATGAAACCGTACGAGAGGCTCGCCAATATTGGAATCCGGTCTGGGTAGTGATCGACGGCAGCACCGACGAATCGGCAGAGGGCCTGAAAGCGATGGCCGAGGAAGATGCAGGCCTGCGTGTCATTCACTTGCCGCAAAATGTCGGCAAGGGCGCCGCCGTTTTGCACGGACTAGATATCGCAGCCGCAGACGGCTACACCCATGCCCTGACGATGGACTCGGACGGTCAGCATCCTGCCGACCTGATTCCCGCATTCATGTCTGCATCGGTCGGACAGCCAGAGGCCATGATCCTCGGCATGCCTGTCTTTGACTCCAGCGCACCCAACATTCGCGTTCAGGGCCGCAAACTCTCCAATGCATGGGCCAATCTGGAAACGCTATGGGCAGGCATAGGCGACTCCCTGTTCGGTTTTCGCGTTTACCCCATCGAACCCTTGAGAAAAATCATGCGCCGCCACCCCTGGATGCGCCGCTTCGATTTCGATCCGGAAGCCGTGGTCAGGCTAAGCTGGTGTGGTGTCAAAGCTATCAACATTCCTGCCCCGGTGCGTTACTTTGGCGCCGAGGATGGCGGCGTGTCGCATTTCAATTACCTGCGCGACAATGTGTTGCTGACATGGATGCATACGCGACTTTTTCTTGGATTCATGCTCCAGTTGCCGCTGTTGATTACAAGGCGTATTTCAGGCAACCCATAATTGCTACCCTGAAACAAGGGCCAGCATATGAGCCGGCCCTTGATATCGGCTAATCCGGAGCGCTTGCTGGAAGAGGTTTCCCGCTCCTGATAAGTTCAACAGCCTCTGCGAATCGCCGATGGAAAGTACCTTCTGTCAATGTAGTGGCGATATTCATTGAAACCCTACGTTTGGTGACCACTGTAACCTTGGTATTGTCCTTGTCTGTCGGCTCCACCCAAGCACCCATGACTGCACCATAGGAAACGAGGTTCATACCGCTACTTGTCAGCATGTAACCTTGCTCTTTGTGCTCTTCAATTGCATCCGAGCCTTCCCAGCGGAAAACTGTTTTGGCAATTTCCCAAGCCTGCGTTTCATTGACCGGGTAGTTTTTGGTGGTGCCTTCCGTTCCAGCTTCCTTTACTCTCACTACATCCTGCATCGTTGAGCAACCAGAAGAAATTAACGCGAAAGAAATAAGTAAAGCGGCAGACAGGTTTCTTTGTTTTTTCATTTTTTCTTCGAATCCATTAGTTATGAAATGAGTTTTACCTCAAGGCAAGTATAAATGAGCACGTTCATTAAGCTGCGGCCATTTAAAAATTTGCGAATGATCTCAAAGCATGCCGCCATTAATCGAAATCACCTGACCCGAAATATAAGCTGCCTCCTCCGACGCCAGATACGCCACCAGGCTGGCAACCTCTTCCGGTCTTCCTGCCCGCTTCATCGGCACCATCTGCCTGATGGCCTCGACGTTGAATGTTCCCTCAGTCATGGCCGTTTCGATAATTCCCGGCGCAACGGCGTTGACGGTAATGCCGCGGCTGGCGACTTCTTGCGACAAGGACTTGGTAGCGGCATTGAGCGCGCCCTTGGCGGCGGAGTAATTGGTCTGGCCGCGGTTGCCGGCGATGCCGGAGATGGAGGAGATATTGATGATGCGGCCCCAGCGGCTGCGGATCATGGGCATCATCAAGGGCTGGGTGACATTGAAAAACCCATTCACGGAAACGTCGATGACGCTGTGCCATTGGTCGGGGCGCATGCCGGGAAATACCGCGTCGTCATGGATGCCGGCGTTGTTGACGAGGATCTGGATCGGCGCGTCTTCGATCAACGGGAGCAAGGCGGCACTGACAGCGGCGCTGTCGGTGACATCGAAACTGATCGCTTCGGCGCTGCCACCCGTGGCGCGGATTTCCTCAACCAGTTTTTGCGCGGTTTCCAGGCCGCGATTGGCATGCACGTACACATGGCAGCCGTCGGCGGCAAGGCGGCGACAGATGGCGGCGCCGATGCCGCCGCTGCCGCCCGTAACAAGCGCTTTCTTCATTTCATGCTCCCTGCACTCGGTAATAACGCGTCGGCATTGGTCACGACCGCCGCGCGCCCTTCCAGCAGCAGCCGGCCGGCCGCGCTGACGCTGAACTGGTAAAGGATGTTGTTTTCATTGCTCACGATGCGGCTGGCCTGCACCGTCAAATCCCCGGAAATATCGTCCAGCCGCTGCACATGGACTTGCACGCCGCGCACGCTGACGAGTAACCCCGCCTTGGGTGCGGCATTGTCGGGCGGGGCCAGCAAGGCGCCATGCACGGCCATCGCCTGCGCGGCATACTCGATGCCGCAGGCGGCGCCCAGCCGGCCATGGGCGCGCAAAGGGTTGTCCTCCGCGCGATGGCTGCTGGCACGGCATTCGATGTTTTCCTCATCCCAGCTCTCCACGCCATCGAGCAGGCACATGCTGCCCTGATGCGGAATGCGGCTGGCGATCCAGCTGTGGTCTAACACGGGCTGACTTCCACGGCGATGCGGGTTTCTTCCAGGTAGTCGAGTACCACGCGGCCGGTTGCGCCGGCTGCAATCGCACGCAACAGCGGCAAACCGCGTGCGGCCGGGATGGTAAGGCGCAGGTTTTCCAGTCCTTCGTCGGTGAAACGATCGGCAGGCTCGCCACTAAACGTCACACTGATGCGCGCCACGACCCGGGGAGTAGGCTCAGGCGCCAGTACCAATGAAATTCCCAGCAGCTCGCTCAAGGGACGCACGCTGTAAACCGGTTCCGGATAGTCGGTGTCGCTGGCAATCAGGATGCAGCGCGTGCCGTCTACCGCGACTTGCGTCATTGCTTCCAGCAGACCCGCCCCAAAACTGGCATCGAAAGCACACAGCACCGCGGATGGCGCCATTGCGCCAGTGGCGATGCTCCAGTAACCGGAAGCGGCGTTGTGCACCGAATTATGAAAGCGCGTTGGCGATATCTGCCTATCGTCGGAAGCCAGCATTTCGCAGATCGTATGGCAGTTGTGACCATCGCCGTGCGAGGCGGTAAATACGCTAGGCAGATTGCTCGCCTCTACCTCGGCTGCGGCCATCGCCTCTGTCGAGGTTGCCAGCGCCAGCTTGACGAATTCGCCGCAGCGCCTGCGCTCTGCAGGCGGCAGCAACGCGGGCGGCGGGATTACCGTCTTCTGCGGTTGATAGGCTTTCCGGCCGGCAAGAATTTCACGTCCGACAGTCCAGTCAGCCAAACCGGGGCCGAGCAGGCCGATGCCTTCGATATAAGCAGTCAGCGTCGCCATTACACGGCCCTCCCGAAAATCAGGCTGCAATTGGTACCGCCGAACCCGAAAGAGTTGCTGATGACGCGCGCCACCGGCTGCTCGCGGTTTTCCAGCAGGTAATTCAGCCCGGCCTCCGGGTCGAGTTGCGTCGTGTTAAGCCCTCCGGGCATCAGGCCATGCCGCAGCGCCAGCAGGCTGATCACCGCCTCTACGCCGCCTGCCGCGCCCAGCGTATGCCCGGTCGCGCCTTTGGTGGAGCTGCATGGCGTGGCGTTGCCGAACACCGCTCGCACCGCCTTGCCCTCCGCGGCGTCGTTGCTGGGCGTGGCGGTGCCGTGCAAGTTAATGTAGTCGATGGCATCCGGCGCCAGGCCAGCAGCTTTCAGGGCCTGCTCCATCGCGGTACGCGCGCCCAGGCCTTCGGGATGCGGCGAGGACATGTGGTAGGCGTCGCTCGATTCGCCGATGCCGAGCAATAGCAAAGCATCGGGGGCTGGATTGTGCGGTGCACGCTCCAACAACGCGAACGCCGCCGCCTCGCCGATAGAGATGCCATCGCGGGCCGCGTCGAACGGGCGGCAGGCCTGCGTGGAAAGCAATTGCAGCGAATTGAAACCGTACAGCGTAGTGAGGCACAGCGAGTCCACCCCGCCAACCACGGCGCCGTCGATCAGCCCGGCTTCTATCATGCGGCGCGCCGAGCCAAAGACCTTGGCGCTGGAGGAACAGGCCGAGGAAATCGCCACGGCCGGGCCGCGCAAGTCGAAATAGTGGCGGGTAAAGTCGGCTACGGAAAAGGTATTTTGCGTCGTGCTGTAATGAAAATCGGCGGGCAGCGCGCCGGTTTCCGGATCGCGTCGACGATAGGCCAGTTCGGACTCAAGGATGCCGGAGGTACTGGTGCCGACGAAGACGCCGACACGGTCATGGCCGTAGCGCTCGACAGCCGTCCGCACCGCTTCGGCAAAACCGTCCTGCTCCAATCCTAGCTGCGCCAGGCGGTTGTTGCGGCAGTTGAAGTCTTGCATCGCGGCGGACAGCATCACATCGTCCACGCCGACGACTTCGCCGATAAAAGTAGGCAAATCCACGGTATCGAAATCGCACGGCTTCAGACCGGAGGTGCGCTGGCGCAACGCTGCCAGCGTTTCTTCCAATCCGCGTCCGATGCTGCTTGTGGCGGTGAAGTGGGAGATAATTAATGGATTCAAAGGCAAACCAACGTGTGTAAAAAATTCATTATAGAGCCGCGTCGCGTAGAGTGACAAAACGCAGGCCGGCCGCATGCGCCGACGTTATCAGGTCCGGCAGCACCTGCAAAATAACAGGATCGCCGGTCACGGTTCTTGCCGCATTTCCGTCGTGCAGCAGAAGTATCGCGCCCGGCTTCACACCGCGCGACAGCCGGGCTCGCACCTGGGCTGCATCGTGCGTGCAGGTGTCGAAGCCGCGCACCGTCCAGCTCGCCAGTTGCAGCCCAAGCCGTGCCAGCACCGGTTGCAGGAATGGGTTGCGCAACCCGGCTGGAGCGCGGAAGAACTGCGGGGGCATACCTGCGATGCGACCCAACGATTCCTGCGCAGCCGCGATTTCGCGGGCATAGCCTGCCAGCCCCAATAGCGAAAAGTTGTGGCGGTGGTGCTGGGTGTGATTCTCGATGGCGTGCCCGTGCCGCACGATTTCGCGGCATAGCTCGGGGTACTGCACAACCTTGCTACCGATACAGAAAAAAGTCGCCCTCACGTTGTGACGCTGCAGCAGCTCCAGCACCTGCGGCGTCACTTCGGGGTCGGGACCGTCGTCTATGGTCAGTGCGATTTCGTTTCGCTGCGTGGCGCCCTGCGGCAAATGCGTCCAGTTAGCCCCGAGCCCACTGCTGCGCGGCAGCAGGCCAAGCAGCGTGATAACCATGTGATTTGCCGCCACCGCCGCCAATGCCCACGGCCACAACGCCAAGTCGATGACGACGGTCAGCAGTGCCAACAAATGCAGCGCGATGGAAAAGCTCAGGAATGCGGTAGGCCGCCAGCGATGTTTATTCATCACGCCCTCCGAAGCGCCGGTCGAGGAAACGATGCCACAAATCCCGCCACGCCAGCCAGTCGTGGCCGCCAGCGATGCAATCGACACGTTCCGCCGGCAAGGCTTCCGCCATCATCGCATGGCCGGGCGCAAAGCGATCCTCCGCGCCGTAGCCCAGATGCACTTCGATGCCGCCTTGCGCTTGCGATTGCAGCCAGCGCCAGTTGCGCCGCTCGGTATCGTCTTCGGCCAAGTCGCCGGGCTGCCAGGACAGGACGCCTCCAGCTGCGACGATTTCCTTGGTCGTCATACGGTTGCCCGGGTACGGCGCCATCAGGAAAAGTCCTTCCACTCTCTCCGGATAGCGGTCGGCGTAACCCATCGCAACATAGCCGCCGATGGAAATCCCGGCCAGCCAGATATGGCGATACCCCGCCGCCAGCGCCGGCTCGACAAGCTTGGCATGCAATTGCGGTAAAGCCTGCTCGTCGGCGACGTGATCGAACAGCAACCCGGCCAACAGAAGATCCATATCGATGCCGCGATTGCGCACGGCATCGACGAAACCCTCGCGCACGAAGTCTTCCGGCTGATGCAGCGCGCCGGGCAGCAGGATGGTCAGCGTTTCCGCCGGCCTGCCGGGTTGGGCGAAGTCGGCGAGGCTACGCATGGCTCCGCTTGGCGAAAATCGCCGAGAACAGCAGCGCCAGGATTACCCCCGGCGCAACGGTAACGCCCATCGCCTGCAACACCGGCACGCTGGAAAACGCCAGCAGGCCGAAACCGAGTACGGTGGCGACGTTGGCAAGCAGCAGTGACGCCATTGTGCGCGGTTGCAGGCTGGCAGCGTCGCTGTGATCGAAGAACAACGCGTAATTGGAGCCGATCGCGACAATCAGCAACAGGCCGATCAGGTGCAGGATCATCAACGGCTGCCCGAACAGCGCCAATCCGGCCGTCACGGTCAGCACGGCGGCGGCCAGCGGCAGGACGACACGTGCAACGCGCGCCGGCGAGCGCAGCGCTACCAGCAACAAGGCGATAATCGCCACTACACCTGCCAGCGACAGCAGGATGGCTTCTTGCAGGTAACCGAAATACAAACGATCGGACTCGGCCTTCAGGTCCACGAACACCGCGCCCGGAATCTGATCCAGCGCGGCTTGCACCGCGTTTGTATCGATGGCACCGTTTTCCGGCGCGGTAAGCGGCAGCAGCGCATTCCAGTGGTCGCGCTGGCGGATCAACAATGCCTCGACCGCCATCGCCAGCGAAGTGCCTTCGAGATCGACGCGTTGCAACAAAGATATCTGGCGCGCTGCCTCGACATCGGCGAGAAAAGGCTTGAATAACCCCGGCCGCACTGGCAAGTCTTTCGTCGCTTCATTAAGGCTGGCTTCGAGTACGCCCGATGGCGGCAGGCTGGCTTGGCGGGCACGCTGTGTCGCCGCACTGGGCAAATAGCGGCTGGGGCTTTCGAAGCCGGCAAGCGCACCGTTGGCAACCAGCGGCTGCAAAGCGAGCGACACCTGTTCGGCGGACTGCAGCGCCGCTTCTTCACTCTGGCCACCCACCACAACCAGGTAACGCGCATCGGGCGCTCCCATGGCGGCGCGCAGGCGGGTATCCAGGGCCTGATCCGCGGCAGAAACCGGACTCAATGCGGCCAGTTCGCGATTCCACAAATGATCACGATGCTGATAGAGCACGACACAGGAAACCGCCAGCAACAGCAGCGCAATCCAGCGCAAACGGCCCGCCTGTTGAGAAAGTCGCGCCAACGTACCACCGGCGGCGGAAACGTCGCGTATCCGGAAATCGGCAGGCAAAAGATGCGGCAGCACAAAACGCGTCATCGCCGCGGCTGCCAGCAGGCCGGCTATCGAATACAAGCCCAATTGTGCCAGACCGGGAAAACCCGAGAACAGCAGCGCGGCAAAACCGAACACCGAGGTCAGCACGCCCAGGCGCACGGTCGGCCAGACGCGGCTCACCCAGCTGGAACGATCCGCCCCGTTCTGCTCCGATTGCAGGAAAAGGTAGATCGAATAATCCACTGCTTCGCCGATCAGCGCCGTGCCGAAGCCGAGCGTGATGCCATGCACCACGCCGAAACCGAGACTGACGGCGGCGACCCCGGCCAGGATGCCGGTCGCCACCGGCAGGAACCCGAGCAGCAAGGCCCGCGGCGAACGGTAAACCGCCAGCAGCAGCACGGCAATCAGCAAGGAGCTGACGATGAAGATCACCCGCACCTGATGCTTGATGGTATCGCGCGCCAGCACCGAAAACACGCCGGGGCCGGTCATGCGCAACTCAGCTCCTGTTACGCCCTCGGCTGCCTGCTCGAATACCGTCTGCACCGCGGCCATTGCCTGCTGCTGGGCATCGGTATCGGAACCGGTTGCGAGAGTCTGGAGCAACAGCAGCGCGGTTTTTCCGTCTTGCGACGCCCACGCGCCTTCAATCATGCGCGGCTGGCGGCTGCTTTCCATGCCCTCGATCAGTTGCAGCATTTCGCCGGTGGGGTCGCGCGGCAGCAATTGCTTGATCAGCAGGCCGGCGGGCGAGGCAAGCCGATCTATGCTTTCGCTCAAGGCTGCGTGCAGCCCATCGACGCTGAATCGCTCCGAAGTTACAGCAGGGCTCAGCAGGTAACGGTAGTTGAACAGGGTTTCGCGGTCGCGCTCGGTAGTCACCGGCTCGCCGTTGTTCACCGCGACGAATGCCGGATCGGAGCGCAGGCGCTGCGCCATGTATTTGGAAATCGTGGCGCGCGACGCTTCGTCCGCGCCTTCGATGCCCACCAGGATCAGCTTGGAAACCAGCCCGTCGCGCAACTGGTCCATCAACAGCTGCTGCTGTGCCGTCGGCGTGCGCGGCAGGAAGGCGGACAGGTCGGCGGTGAAGTGGCTGCGCGCAATGATGATGATGCTGGCTACGATCAACGCCAGCCATACGGCAATCGCAGCCCGGCCGGAATGCGGGAAAGACAGCTTCAAGGCGCGGACATCTGCGTGATGGTCATCAGCGAGCTGTCGCCGTCCGCCTGGCGGATTTCGATGGTGCGCAACTCATGGCGCTCGCCGGCAATGCGTATGCGCTCGACGACTTTCTTCATCCGGTCGGCCAGCGGCAGCAATTCCAGCGTCCAGCCCTGCTCGCCACCTTCCAGATTCAGGCGGTAGGCGCGTTCCAGCGCTGCGCGATCGCCCGCCAGCGTGCCGCGTATGCTCTCGATAAAGGCGGCAATTTCGGGATAGTTCTGCAAGGGCAACACGTGCCGCTTGCCTTTCTGCTCGATGGTCAGCGTGCCCTGCTCCAGCACCATGCTCTCCGGGCGCGGTTTGAGCGTGCGCTTTTCGAGGCGGTCGGGCGCGGTATAGAACAACTCGCCCGAGGATTCCACCGGCTTGTCGAGGATGGCGATGGATTTCTTCTCAACGAAGCTCGCATGGCCGGAGCGGGACTGCGCCAGCCCGCGCATGAGCTGGTCGATATCCCACTCACCCGCCTGCAGCGACGAGGAAACAAGCAGGCAGGCCAACAGGAGAAATGATTTAGCGATGTTCATGGGGTTGCACACTCAAGGATGTCGGCACAGATTGCCAGTAATCGAAAAAATTGAACCAGTTATAAGGCGCTGCGTGACAGTATAGGTTCAACAGGCCAGCATATCGCTCGATCGCTTGCTGCACGGCGGCCTCGCGCTGCCCGCGCGGCACATCGGTAAAGTCGGCCAGCGTTTCGAAATGCACGCGGTAGCGGTTACCGCCGAGATACAGCCCGACCATGAACACCACTGGACGGCGCATCAGCGCGGCCATGCGGAATGGGCCGATCGGCATCGCGGCCGGTGCGCCGAGCAGATCGACCGAAGTCATGGGTTCATCGCCCAGCGTGCGGTCGCCCAACATGCCGACCAGCATGCCTGCATCCAGCTTGTCCTGCACCTTGAGCATGGAATCGATACGTCCCAAGGGAATGACGTCCAACGCGGCCTCGGAGTTGATCGCCGCGAGCATTTTGTTGATTTTCTGCGCATTGTCCTCGTGCATTACCATCGCTACATGCAGGCCCGGCACTTGCCGCCCGATCGCGCGGATGACCTCGAAGCTGCCCAGATGCGCGCCCATGAGAAACACGCCGCCGCCCGCCTCGATCAGCGGATTGATATGTTCCAGTCCCTGAATGTCGATATCGAACAAGTCATAGCGTCGATCCACCAGATAGATGCGGTCGTGTATCGTCGAGGCAAAACAGAAGAAATGGCGATAGAGATCTCGCCATCCGGCGGGTCGACCCAGCACACGTGTGAGATAGTCGCGCGAGGCGTTGCGGCTGTCTGGCGAAAACAGCACGAAATAGAGTGCCACCAGATGCAGTACAGAGCGCGCGATACGCCGCCCCAGCCGCAACGAGATCCAGCTCATCAAGCGCAGCATGGGCATGTTGCTGCGTTCGCTCGATTGCAGCCAGACGGCCTTCTTCTGCAAGGTATTCATGGTGCGGTAACGGGCGTGATGCTGCCGGAAACGATATGCCGTTCGCCATCGCGGATATCGAACCGAATCGCACCGCTGGCTTGGGCTTCGTGTTCGATGACAACGCGCGCTCCCGGTCCCAGCGGGCTCAGGAATTTGATCGAACCGATCTGCCACGCGCCGTCATGGCCGATAGCACCGGCAATCGCATGCATCGCCTCATCCAGCAACACGACGCCGGGCACGATGGGCATCCCCGGAAAATGCCCGGCAAACGCAGGATGATCGACAGGGATGCTCAGCATGCTGGTTTTCTTCATGCCGCATCCCGATTGAAACGGTTTTCGATCAGATTCTTCAGCGCTTCGCGCGGCAGCTTGCCCGTGCTGTTGCGCGGCAAGGCGTCGACCAACAGCAGCGGACGCGGTAAAAAAACCGGATCGATGCGTTCGCGCAGCGCTTTCAGCAGCGTTTTCGCATCCAGCCCGGGTGCGACCACACAGGCGGCGAGACGCGTGACATGATCGTGAGACACTTCGTCCGGCATGTAAAACGCGCCATCGACAACGCCGGGGATCGCGGTCAGTTGAACATTCAGATGCGCCAACGAACTGCGCTTGCCGGCAATATTGATCAGATCCTGCAACCGTCCGTGCAATAGGAATCGTCCTGCTTCGGCCAGCTCGATTTTGTCGTTCAGCGCGATGGGGCGCTCCACGTGACCGCCTTCGGCCCATACCCCATCTTCTCGCGCAATCAGCTGCACATTCGGGAACAGACTCCACTCCAAGGTCCGCGTCGTGCGACGGGTGGCAATTTGTCCGGTTTCGGTACAACCATAGATCTCCATCAATGGCGCATCGAAGCCGGATTCCACATCCTGCGCCAATTGCGGCGATAGCATCGCGGTAGCGGACAGCACCATCTCGACCCGCGGCAACGATAGGCCGGCCTCCAGCAGCGTCCGCAAATGCAAAGGGGTGGAGACCAGCAGGCGCGGCATCGCTACCGTCTCCAGCGTCTCGCAGATATCCGCCGGGTAGAACGGCTGCGCGCTGCACAAGGCATTTGCGGATTGCAGCGGCAGCAGCACCGTCGACTCGAATCCGTACATGTGCTGCGGCGGCACCGTGCCGACGATGGCATGGCATACGCCGGACTTTAACCCGAGTTGTTCCGCTTGCGCCCGGACGTTGCGCACCAGTCCGCCCCAGGTTTTGGGGTGCGGCATCGGCATGCCGGTGGAGCCAGAAGTGAATACGATAGAAACCACCTGCTCGACATCGATTTGCGGTATGCGCGCTTCCAGCGGAAAAGCATCGGGAATCGCTGGATAAGGCAATTGCGGCAACGCGATATCGCATTGCTCGCTGTCATGCAGACAAAACACGTCGGCGGCAAACAGCTGCATTTGCTGCACCGTTTCCGGCGTATGCGTAGGCGGCAACAGACTCACTTTTTCCGCCAACATGGCGGCAGCCAACCCTACCGCGAAGCGATAGCGGTCGCGGCAGACATTCAGCACATGACGGCCAGCGGGAAGCCGTTCGGCCAGATAAGCGGCATCGCGCAGGAATTGCGCAACCGACACCGGAGTATTGCCGCGCCAGGCGATCGTATCGGTCAGGGATGGGTGGGAAACCAGCGGATGGGTAGCCATGGCTCAGATATCACCCTTGCGGGCGGGAAGATTTCAGGTAGGCGTTGAACGCATCGAGGATATGGCCGTGCGGGGCCTCGGACAATACGCGCCGTCGCACCAGGTATTCCGCGACGAACATCAGCGCGACCAGCGGCAACACCATGAAATTGGCGTACAACGACCAAGCCGTCAAGGGTGCCAAGAAGAACAACAGTGTTGAGATGCTTGCAAGCAGGCCGAAAAAGACCACCCAGGCAACCGTCACCTGCCGAGCGTAGCGCTCATGCGCCGACGATAGCGGGCCGTGGACCATTTCCGCAAACGTGACACACAATGGTGTACGTCCGCCAATCAGGGTGCGGCCGAAGGTCGCCAGCAGGGTCAGCAGCAAGCCCATGTCCTGAAGCCAGAAAATCAAACCGGAATGCTGCGCAATCGTCGGCCAGGTCATCCACAATAGCAATCCGCTCAGCCCGAGCAGCAGCAAACCGCCCAGTCGCAACCGGATATTCGACAGCATGGCGAGTCCGATCAGGAAAACCGGTGTCATGGCCAGGACAGCCCCCATGAAACCGGGCTGGCCGGATGCGTTGACGTGATGCACCAGCATCGCATAGGCCGCAATGGCGGCGGCAATACCCACGCCCCTCGCAATTCGGAGGATGTCAGGCATCAGCGGGTTTTGTGTGCAGCCACATACTCCGTAAGACTGCGTAGCGAACTGAAAATGCGGTGATTATCTTCGCTGTCCGCTTTCAATTGCAGGCCGTAGCGTTTGGAGACGACCAATGCGACCTCGAGGATATCGATGGAGTCGAGTCCCAGGCCATTGCCGTAGAGCGGCTCATCGGGCTGGATTTCAGCGGCGGCAACGTCAAGATTCAATGCCTGCACCATCAGCTCGGCAATTTCGAGCTGCAATGCGGCTTCCTCTGCGGGCGTGTATTTTTCTGTCATGACAACTCTTTGTTTGTTTGAGGTTTACGTCCTTAGGGAACCCATTCAAAGCCCCTGAAAAACAATTCATATTTTAGCGCGTTTTAAACCCTGACAGTATTCCGGACAAGCGAAACAGCAGTGTATTAGCGCCTGAGCGTTTTTTGAATGATCCGGTCGTGCTAATCTGCGTCCATGTATATCGTTGCAATCGCCTGGCTTTACGTCACCCTGATGATGGCGCTGACCGAGACCAGCATCGTCGCCGGATTACTCACTTTCCTGTTTTACGGTTTGTTGCCCTGCGCCCTACTAATCTGGATCATCGGCACGCCGCAACGCCGGCGCAACCGTTTACGCGTGATGGCCGAGCAGGAACTTGACCAGCCAGATCGACCCGATACCAAGACCGATTAAGGTCACCTGCTGCACCGTGGCGCGCAGTTCCGGGCGCTTGTGCAGGCCGGGGATAAGGTCCGCCACCGCCACATAAATCATGCTCGCCGCGGCCAGCCCGAGGATTGTCGGGATCCAGTCCTGCACCGTTTGCAGCGCAAAATACGCAATCACCCCGCCGACCAGCGTCGCCAGGCTGGACAGCAGGTTGAAGATGAACGCCTGGCGTTTGGTGTAGCCGGAATGCAGCAGGATCAGGAAATCGCCGACTTCCTGCGGGATTTCGTGCGCGATGATCGCCAGCGCCGTCACTGCGCCCAGCTTGAAGTCCGTCATGAACGCTGCCGCGATCAGGATACCGTCCACGAAATTATGGAAGGTGTCGCCTATCATGATCATCATGCCGCTACGGCCATGATCGTGACTGTGGTCATGGCCATGATCGTGCACCGGCGCGGGAGCCGCATGCGCCTCGCATTCGTCGCCATGGCAATGGCGCCACAGCACCAGTTTTTCCAGCACGAAAAACAGCAATATGCCGAACAGCACCGTCACCGCCATGTTGTCCATGCTGCTGGAAAGCTCGAAGGCGTGCGGCAGGATTTCCAGGAATACCGCGCCCAGCAGCGCGCCGATGGCGTAGCTGATCAGCATCGGAATCCATGTGGTACGCGCATTGAGCGCCACGAGCCCTGCGGCAGTGACGCTAAGCAGGCCGCCGAACAGGCTTGAAACGAGAATCCAGCTGAATACGGACATTGTTGTTATGCAAAGGTGAGAAAAATTGGATTATACGGGACGTGTCAAGTAGGGCTGAGCCAGATCAGCGAAGCCATGCGCCCGGTGCGCCCGTCGCGGCGGTACGAAAAGAAACGTTCCGTATCGGTATAAGTGCAGAAATTGCCGCCATAAATGCGCTGTATGCCCAATGCCAGCAAACGCTGGCGCGCGAGCAGGTAAAGATCGGCAAGGTATTTGTCGCCGCGCGCGCTGAAGGCAAACTCACTCGCCGGGTCGTGGCGCAGAAAAACCTCGCGCACCTCCGGCCCCACTTCGAAGGCCTGCGGCCCGATGGCCGGCCCCAGCCAGGCCATCATCGATGACGTCGGAACATCCATGGCGATGATCGTATCCTCGATCACGCCGTCGGCGAGACCGCGCCAACCGGCATGCGCCACGCCTGCTACCGTACCGACATCGTCGCAGAGAAAAACCGGCAGGCAATCGGCGGTCATCACCGCGCAAACCGCATTCGCACGGCGCGTGATGCAGGCATCCGCGCGTGGCGCGCAGCCGGCGGACTCGGCCATGACCACCGCGGTGCCGTGCACCTGCTCCAGCCACACCGGCTCGCTTGGCACCAGCGTGTTCAACAGATTGCGGTTGGCGGCGACGGTATGGGCATCGTCCCCGACGTGCATGCCGAAGTTGAGGCTGCCGTAGGGCGCCGCACTCAAGCCCCCTAGGCGCGTGGTCTGGATCGCCCTGACCTGTGGCGGTGCCGGCCAGTCAGGAATGATCAAAGACTCGGCAAGCTTCACTCCACGTCCTCTTCGTCTTCGAACTCATCCTCGAAATCGTCCTCGTCATATACCTCGAACGGGACTTCGAAATCTTCCTCGCTCACGTCTTCCTCGAAACGCATTGCTTCCAGCAGCGCCTTCATGTCCGCCGGCAACTCTGCCTGCCACTCCATGAATTCGCCGGTCGCAGGATGGATCAAGCCCAGCCGTACCGCGTGCAATGCCTGTCGTTTAAAGCCTTTCAACGCGTCGCGCAGTGTCTGCGACATCACCCGATGCGGCACGATGCCGCGCAGTCCATAGACCGGATCGCCCACCATGGGCGCGCCGATGTGCTGCATATGCACCCGGATCTGATGGGTACGACCAGTTTCCAGGCGGCACCGCAGATAGGTGTGCACCGCGAAGCGCTCCAGCACTTCGTAATGCGTGACCGCCGGTTTGCCGCCGACGCGCGTCACCGCCATGCGGGTGCGCGAACGCGGATCGCGGCCGACCTGCGTTTCCACCGTGCCGTTCTTCCACACCTCGCCCCAGACGATGGCGCGATACTCGCGCTTCACGGTGCGTGCCTGCAACTGGCGCACCAGGCTGGTCTGCGCGGCGATGGTCTTGGCGACGACCAAGAGGCCGCTGGTGTCCTTGTCCAGGCGGTGCACGATGCCGGCCCGCGGTAACTCCTTCAGCTGCGGCGCATGGTGCAGCAGCGCATTGAGCAAAGTCCCCTGCCAGTTGCCGGCGGCGGGATGCACCACCATGCCGACAGGCTTGTTGATGACCAGAATATGCTCGTCTTCGTAAACGATTTCGAGCGGAATGTCTTCGGCGGAGAAAGCACTTTCATCCGGGCGCGGCTGCGGCTGCACTTCGATCTTTTCACCGCCCCATACCTTCTGCTTGGCGATGGCGGGCTGTCCATCGACGCGCACCAGATCCTCCTTGATCCAGGCTTGCAGACGGGAACGGGAGTAATCAGGCAACAGTTTGGGCAAGGCCTGGTCGAGGCGCGACCCGGCAAGCGACTGAGGAATAACGAGGGAGATAGGCTGGGTTTGGGTCATCGGTTATAATCGGGCAAACGTCTTGGGACTAATTAAATGAAACGTAGTGTAGCCTTAATTCTTGCTCTGTTCCTCTCAGCATGCGCCATTTTCGGCGATCCCACCGAAATCGACGAGACCAAGGGCTGGTCCGTGCAGCGCCTGAACACCGAAGCCGAAGTCTCGATGCGCAACCGCGACTACGACAAGGCGATCGGTTATTACGAAAAGCTGAAATCGCGTTATCCGCACGGTCGCTATGCGCTGCAGGCAGAACTCGAAATCGCCTACGCATACTATAAAAAGGGCGAAGCAGCTTCGGCCATTGCTGCCGCGGATCGCTTCATCAAGCTGCACCCGCACCACCCTAACGTCGACTATGTCTACTACCTGAAAGGCCTTGCCACCTTCAACGAGCGCGGCATTGTCGAAAAACTGACGGCTCAGGACATCAGCGACCGCGACCCCAAGGCGTTGCGTGAATCATTCGCAGCGTTCAAGGAACTGGTAACGCGCTTCCCGAACAGCAAATACGTCAAGGATGCCACGGAGCGGATGACTTACTTGGTCAACACGCTGGCCGCCCATGAAATGCACGTGGCGCGGTACTACATGAAACGCGGCGCCTATATCGCGGCGGTCAATCGCTGCAAGTTCGTGATCGAAACCTATCCGGAAACACCGGCAGTAGAAAATGCATTGATCATCATGATCAGCGCCTATGACCTGCTGGGCATCGAAGACCTCAAGCAGGACACGATGCGCGTCTTCAAGACCAACTACCCGAACAACCCGTTCAACGGCACGGCTGCACCGCCGGAACAGAAATCCTGGTGGAAATTCTGGGAAAGCCTGTAATCCTTCCCGCTTAAAAAGGACGCTTCGGCGTCCTTTTTTATTGCCTGTTTTTCCGACCCGATCAGGGTGCCAGAATCTCTTCCATCGCTTGCAGGAAACGTGCGTTCTCCGCCGGGAGGCCAATACTGACACGCAACCAGTCCGGCATTTCATAGGCAAAAATGGGACGCACAATGACGCCTCTCTCGAGCAGCTTGCGATTCACCGCAGCCGCATCCGGCACGTGGAAACTAACGAAATTGCCGAACGACGGGATGTAGCGCAAACCCAGTTTCGATAAACCTTCGGTCATCTGCTTCATGCCGGCATCGTTCAGGTCGCGGCTGCGGCTGACGAAATCGTCATCTTTCAGGGCTGCGGCAGCCGCCGCTTGCGCCACGCTGTTGACGTTGAATGGCTGACGCACGCGATTCATCATGTCAGCCACCGCCGGATGCGCCAGCGCAAACCCGACGCGCAGGCTGGCGAGGCCATAGGCCTTGGAGAAGGTGCGCGTCACGATCAGGTTATCAAATTCCGACAGCCAGGCGATGCTTTGCGACTTCTGTGCATCAGAAAGATATTCGTCGTAGGCCTCGTCCAGCACGACCAGCACATGCTTCGGCAAATCGCGAAGGAAGGCATATAGCTCGGGTTTACCAAGCAGCGTGCCCGTCGGGTTGTTCGGGTTGGCGATAAACACCATGCGCGTTTTTTCCGTCACGGCGGCCCGCATCGCCTGCAGATCGTGACCGAAGTCCTTGGCCGGAGTACTGATGCCGGCAGCACCGATCGCCTGTGTCACCAGCGGATACACGGCAAACGCATGCTGCGAGTAGACGGCTTCGAGCCCGGGCGCGAGGAAAGCACGCGCGGCAATTTCCAGTACATCGTTCGAGCCGTTGCCCGGAACAATCTGCGCCGCCTGCACGCCGAACTTTCCGCAAATCGCCTGCTTCAGTTCGAAGGCATTGCCGTCGGGATAAAGCGCGATGCTCGCCAGCGTATCCGCAATCGCCTGCTTCGCCAGCGGGCTGATGCCCAAGGGATTCTCGTTGGAGGCCAGCTTGATGATGCTGGCCTCATCCAGCCCAAGTTCGCGAGCGAGTTCGGAAATCGGCTTTCCCGGCTGATAAGGGGCAATGGAACGGATATGGCTCGGTGCGAGCTCGCTCAACGTATTCAATGCGGACTCCTGTGCGATTCGATAGTCAGATCGGAAATGAAAATGCTCGAAATAGCCTACTTTTAGAAGGGAAAAGTACTCAGATGACAGCCACGGGATAAGAACCCATGACCTTCAGGAAAGCTGCTTTGTCAGTAATTTCTCTTAATGCCGTCGCGACACGTGCATCTTCGCGATGCCCTTCGATATCGACGAAAAATACGTATTCCCACAGGCCTGTATGTGCCGGCCTCGATTCGAACTTGGTCATGCTGACGCCATGGCGAGCCAAGGGTTCCAGCAAGGAAACCACCGCGCCGGGGAGATTGCGCGCGGCCATGGCCAATGAGGTCTTGTCACGGCCTGACGGTGCAACGTCATGGCTCGACAATACGAGAAAGCGCGTCGTGTTGCGAGGATCGTCCTCGATGTTTTCGGCTAGCAGGTCAAGGCCGAACAGTTCACCGGCACGACGACTGGCAATGGCTGCCGTCCCCGGCTGCTCCGCGGCGAGCCGAGCCGCCTCGGAGTTGCTGGCGACCGCCTGACGCTCGATGCCAGGCAGGTTGCGGTTCAGCCATTCATGGCACTGGGCAAGCGATTGTGCATGTGAATAAACCTTGCTAATGCCCGATTTGTCAGCGGATTTCGACAGCAGGTTGTGGTGTACTGGCAGATCGATCTCGCCGCAAATATGCAAGCCGGTCTGCAGCAGTAAATCCAGCGTGCGGCCGATGCCGCCTTCGGTAGAATTTTCCACCGGGACCACACCGTAATCGACTGCACCGGTTTCCACCGTCTGGAAGACCTCGTCTATGGACGCGCATTGCACCGGTTTGGATAGACCGCCGAACTGCTTGTTGGCAGCCTCTTCGCTGTAGGTTCCGAGCGGACCGAGGAATGCGACGGATAACTCCTTTTCGAGCGCGCGACAGTTCGACATCACGGTGCGGAAAATTGCGGTCACCGCCTCATTCGGCAACGGACCGGGATTCTGCTCCATCAAGCGACGCAACACCTGCGCTTCGCGCTCTGGGCGATAAATCGGCCCGCCATTCTTCAGGTTGCCGATGGTATGCGCCAGCTGCGCGCGACGGCTCACCAACTGCAGCAGCTGCTCGTCGATACTATCGATCTGTTCCCGACACTTTTTAAGTTCTTCGCTCATTCATTGCTCTGCGTTATAGGGCGTGCTCGCCCTAGTGTTCCATGACAGGTAATGTCCGTACGTTCAATACGCCGTCGATACTGCTGATCCTTGCCACGGCAGCCTTAGGCACCGCGCTATCGAGATCCACCAGCGTATAAGCCATCTCATCGCGCGACTTGTTGACCATATTGTGGATATTCAACCCGGCCTCGGCCATTGCCGTGGAAATCTGCCCCAGCATGTTAGGCACATTGGCATTCGCAATCGCCAGCCGGAACGCAGATTCGCGCGGCATCTGCACGCTGGGAAAATTCACCGAATAGCCGATATTCCCATTCTCCAGAAACTCGCGCACCTGATCCACCACCATTACCGCACAATTATCTTCGGCCTCCTGGGTTGAGGCGCCGAGATGCGGCAGCGCAATCACGCCGGGATGCGACTTGATGCGAGAAGTAGGGAAATCGCACACATAGGCACGCAACTTCTTGCTATCCAGCCCATCCAGCACCGCCTGCTCGTCGATCACCCCTTCCCGCGAGAAGTTGACCAGCACGGCCCCGTGCTTCATCAGCGCAATCCTCTCGGCGTTCACCATCTGCCGCGTCGCGTCGACCAGCGGCACATGCAGCGTGATGAAGTCGCTGTGGCGGAACACGTCGTCTACGCTATGCGCCCGCCTCACGTCCGATGAAAGCCGCCAGGCCGCATCCACGGTAATATCTGGGTCATAACCCTGTACTTTCATGCCGAGCTTGAGCGCTGTATCGGCGACCATGCCGCCTACCGCACCCAGTCCGATGATGCCAAGCATCCGGCCCGGCAACTCGATGCCGGCGAAGGGCTTCTTGCCCTCTTCCACCTGAGCCGCCAACGTGGCGTCGTCGCCTTGCAACTTCTCTACAAACTTCATTGCCGGAGCGATATTGCGCGCTGCCATCAACATGCCGGTCAGAACCAATTCCTTGACCGCATTCGCATTCGCGCCCGGGGTATTGAACACCACCACGCCGCGCTTGCTCATTTCGGCAATGGGAATGTTGTTGGTGCCCGCACCGGCTCGGCCGATGGTGCGGACACTGGGAGGAATGTCCATCTCATGCATGCGCGCTGAGCGCACGAGGATGGCGTCGGGATTTGCGATCTCGCTACCGGTTTCGTAGCTTTCCGCCGGCAACCGCTTAAGGCCGTGCGATGAAATCTTGTTGAGGATCAGTATGCGATATTTGCCCACGACTCCCTCCCTTTGCCGCCTTGCGGCGGACTTACGAATTGCTTTGTTCGAACTCCTTCATAAATTCGACCAAGGTCTTTACGCCCTCTTCCGGCATCGCGTTGTATATCGACGCACGCATGCCGCCCACCGAACGGTGGCCCTTCAATTGCATCAGACCCCGTTTCTGCGCCTGCTTGAGAAACTCTTCGTCCAACGCCTCGTTTGCCAGCGTGAACGGAATATTCATACGCGAGCGATTTTCTTTCGCGGTCGGGCAACGGTAGAAATCGGTGCTGTCGAGATAATCGTACAACAGGTTGGCCTTGCGCAGATTGATCTTTTCCATCTCGGCCAAGCCGCCGCGCGCCTTCAGCAGCTTGAATACCAAGCCGGCGATGTAGATCGCGAATGTCGGCGGCGTGTTATACATGGAGTCGTTGTCGGCTTGCAGCTTGTAGTCGAACATCGTCGGCGTGCCAGGCAGGAGATCGCCCAGCAGGTCATCGCGCACGATAACGATGGTCAGTCCTGCCGGACCAATGTTCTTCTGCGCGCCGGCATAGATCAGGCCGAACTTGCTGACGTCTATCGGACGCGACAGGATATGCGAGGACATGTCCACCACCAGCGGCACATTGCCGGTTTCCGGTGTCCAGAACATTTCCACACCGCCGATGGTCTCGTTGGAGGTGTAGTGCACGTAGGCAGCCTCGGGGTCGAGCTTCCATTGGTCCTGCGTCGGCGCGTAGCTGAAATTCTTGTCGGCCGAACTGGCAACGACATTCACTTCGCAATATTTCTTCGCTTCGCTGATGGCTTTCTTCGACCATTCGCCAGTATTCAGGTAATCGGCCTTCTTCTTGCCGTGCAGTAGATTCATCGGGATCGCGGTGAACTGCATGGAGGCGCCGCCTTGCAGGAACAGCACCTTGTAATTGGCGGGGATATTCAGCAGTTCGCGCAGATCGGCCTCGGCCTCGGCCTGGATGCTCATGTATTCCTTGCCGCGATGACTCATTTCCATCACCGACATGCCGGAGCCGTGCCAGTCCATCATCTCTTCGCCTGCCTGCTTCAGCACTTCCTTGGGCAGCACCGCCGGACCGGCGGAGAAATTGTAAATCTGCGTCATACCAGCCCCTTCCCTATAATTGCTCTTCTTCGTCGTCGGTTTCGACCACTTTTTCCAGGCCGGAAAGCTTCTCGCCTTCGCCCAGATTGATCAGCGTCACGCCCTGCGTGGCACGACCCAACTCGCGGATTTCCTTGACGCGGGTGCGGATCAGCACGCCGCCGGTGGTGATCAGCATGATCTCGTCCTCGTCGCTCACCAGCTTGGCGGCGACGACCTTGCCATTGCGTGCCGACGTCGCAATCGCGATCACGCCCTGCGTGCCGCGACCGGAATGACGGAAATCGGCGAGTACGGTGCGCTTGCCGTAACCATTTTCGGTAGCGACCAGCACGGTCTGCTTGTCATCTTCCGCGATCAGCAGCGACAGCACCTGCTGCTTGGCTTGCAGCTTCATGCCGCGCACGCCACGCGTGGCGCGACCCATCGCACGGACATCTTCTTCGTCGAACCAGACCGCCTTACCGCCGTCGGAGACCAGCACTACGTCGTTGGCACCGTTGGTGACTTCAGCACCGATCAGGAAATCGCCGTCGTCCAGGTTGATGGCAATGATGCCGGCCTTGCGCGGGTTGGAGAACTCGGTCAGCGCGGTCTTCTTCACGGTTCCCTGTGCAGTCGCCATGAAAATGAAATGGTTTTCGTCGAACTCTTTGACCGACAGGATGGCGTTGATCTTCTCGCCTTCTTCCAG
Source organism: Methylophilaceae bacterium (assembly GCA_035460165.1). Taxonomy (GTDB): domain Bacteria; phylum Pseudomonadota; class Gammaproteobacteria; order Burkholderiales; family Methylophilaceae; genus MM2. The sequence continues at coordinate 117,404 of DATHWW010000015.1, forward strand.
CGGGAACAGGTTGACGATCGGCTTGCCGCGGCTGATGCGGGAACCTTGCGGCACTTCGTAGACCTTGAGCCAGTAAACGCGGCCGCGGCTGGAAAAGCACAAGATGTAATCATGCGTATTGGCGACAAACATCTTGTCGATGAAATCGTCTTCCTTGGTCGCCGCCGCCTGCTTGCCGCGGCCGCCGCGACGCTGGGCACGGTATTCGGCCAGCGGCTGCGACTTGATGTAACCGGTATGCGACAGCGTCACCACCACATCTTCTGGCGTGATCAGGTCTTCCAGCGAAATATCCTGCGCATTGTGCTCGATCTCGCTGCGGCGCTTGTCATTGAATTGCGCCTTGATCGCGGACAGCTCGGTGACGATGATCTGCGTTACGCGTTCCGGTTTGGCCAAGATGTCCAGCAGGTCGGTGATGACATCCATCACTTCCTTGTATTCGGTAACGATCTTGTCCTGCTCCAGCCCGGTCAGGCGTTGCAGGCGCATCTGCAGGATTTCCTGCGCCTGTACGTCGGAAAGCCTGTAGCCGTTGTCCTTGAGGCCATACGCTTCGTCCAGCCCTTCGGGACGCGAGGCATCGGAAGCGGCACGCTTCAGCATTTCCTCCACCACCGGCGATTTCCAGGTGCGCTCCATCAGCGACACCTTGGCTTCCGGCGGCGTTGGGGCGGCCTTGATCAGCGCGATCATCTCGTCCACATTGGCCAGCGCGACGGCCAAGCCTTCCAACACGTGGCCCCGGGCACGCGCCTTGCGCAATTCGAATACGGTACGGCGCGTGACCACTTCGCGACGATGGCGCAGGAAAGCTTCCAGCATCTGCTTGAGGTTCAGCAAACGCGGCTGGCCATCCAGCAAGGCCACCATGTTCATGCCAAAGGTGTCTTGCAGCTGGGTTTGCTTGTAGAGATTGTTCAGCACCACTTCCGGCACTTCGCCGCGCTTCAGCTCAATCACCATGCGCATGCCGGACTTGTCCGATTCGTCGCGCAGATCCGAAATGCCCTCGATCTTCTTGTCGTTGACCAGTTCGGCAATCTTTTCGATCAACGACTTCTTGTTCACCTGGTAAGGCAGTTCGTCGACGATGATGGCCTGGCGTTCGCCGCGGCCGATGTCCTCGAAGTGGGTACGGGCGCGCATCACGACACGGCCGCGGCCGGTGCGGTAGCCTTCCTTGACGCCTACGGTGCCGTAAATGATGCCGGCGGTCGGGAAGTCCGGCGCCGGGACAATGTCGATCAGTTCGTCGATCGTGATCTCGGAGTTCTGCAATACCGCCATGCAGGCGTCGATGATTTCGCCCAGGTTATGCGGCGGGATATTGGTCGCCATGCCCACCGCGATCCCGGACGAGCCGTTGATCAGCAAATTGGGGATGCGCGCCGGCATGATCAGCGGCTCGTGCTCCGAACCATCGTAATTCGGCCCGAAATCGACCGTTTCCTTGTCGAGATCGGCCAGCAATTCGTGCGCGATGCGCGACATGCGGATTTCGGTGTACCGCATCGCAGCAGCATTGTCGCCGTCGACCGAGCCGAAGTTGCCCTGACCGTCGACCAACATGTAGCGCAACGAGAAATCCTGCGCCATGCGTACGATGGTGTCGTATACCGCGGTGTCGCCGTGCGGGTGGTATTTACCGATCACGTCGCCGACGATACGCGCCGACTTCTTGTAGGGGCGATTCCAGTCGTTGGAGAGTTCATGCATCGCATAGAGTACGCGGCGATGCACCGGTTTCAGGCCATCCCGAACATCGGGCAATGCGCGGCCCACGATTACGCTCATTGCGTAATCGAGGTAGGAACGGCGCATCTCTTCTTCTAGGCTGACGGGGAGTGTTTCTTTGGCGAACTGATCCATAAATCCTATTGATTCAGCGAGGGCATAAAAGCCTTGATTCTAGCATGAGAAGCGCTCTCTATCACGGCCAAATACCTCTTCAATCAGGAGTTTCGACTCTTCGCAAAAACAGAATAAAAGGCCTTGATTTAAAATCCCTTTTTTATTCATTGTTGAATTACCATCCGGCCTGCCGCATGATGTTCGTTTGGTTTCAACAACAACAGTCTCAAGGAGAACCAACATGGCAAGCACTGTCACCCTCAAAGGCAATTCGGTCGATGTCGCCGGCGACTTTCCCAAGGTCGGCCAAACCGCCCCCGATTTCAAACTGGTAAACCAGGATCTGCAAAATGTCACCTTGGCCGATTTCGCCGGCAAACGCAAAGTCCTCAATATTTTCCCGAGCATCGACACCCCCACCTGCGCCACATCGGTACGCAAGTTCAACCAAGCGGCAGGCGACCTGCCGAATACCGTCGTACTCTGCGTTTCCGTGGACCTCCCCTTCGCCCAGAAGCGCTTCTGCGGCGCGGAAGGCCTGAGCAATGTCACTACGCTGTCGACCATGCGCGGCCGCGAATTCCTGGAAAACTATGGCGTAGCCATAACCAGCAGTAAGCTGGAAGGCATTGCAGCACGCGCCGTCGTCGTTCTGGATGAAAACAACAAGGTGCTGCATAGCGAACTGGTCAACGAAATCACCACCGAACCGAACTACGATGCCGTGGCTGCGGTTCTGAAATAATTCGTCGCTCGCAACAAGCAATAGAAATTCAGCATCGGTTGAATTAAGCTATCGGATTATTCAACTCGCATTCAACCCATCCAATAAGGAGAAATTCACATGGCCGTTCTCGTCGGGAAAACCGCACCGAGCTTTACCACTGCCGCCGTTATGGGCGACAACAGCATCAATGACAACTTCACACTGGCCGATCAAATCAAGGGCAAATACGCCGTCGTGTTTTTCTATCCGCTCGACTTCACCTTCGTCTGCCCGTCCGAACTGATTGCATTCGATCACCGCCTGGAAGAGTTCAAGAAGCGTGGCGTGGAAGTGGTCGGCGTGTCCATCGACTCGCACTTCACCCATCTGGCGTGGAAGAACACCCCGGTCAACGCCGGCGGCATCGGCAAGGTCGGCTACCCGCTGATCGCCGACATGAAGCACGACTACTGCAAGGCCTATGACGTCGAAGCCGATGCTGGCGTCGCCTATCGCGGCTCTTTCCTGATCGACAAATCCGGCGTCGTTCGCCATCAAGTCGTGAACGACCTGCCGCTGGGCCGCAACATCGACGAAATGCTGCGCATGATCGACGCGCTGCAATTCACCGAAGAACACGGCGAAGTTTGCCCAGCCGGCTGGAGCAAGGGCAAGGCCGGCATGGACGCCAGCCCGGAAGGCGTTGCCAAGTATCTGGCATCGCACGCCAACGAACTGTAATTCATCCGGTTCGATCAATAAAAACGGGGCCATAGGCCCCGTTTTTATTTGTCCGCAGGTTATCGTGTTAGGCCACGCTGCAAGTCCGCCTTGATATCGTCGATGTGCTCCAGCCCAACGGCAATGCGCACCAATCCATCGCCGATACCCGCCGCCGCACGCGCCTCCGGCGTCACGCGGCTATGCGTCGTCGTCGCAGGATGCGTAATCGTGCTCTTGGCATCGCCGAGATTGGCCGTGATCGACAACATGCGCGTCGCATCAATCAATGCCCACGCCGCATCCTTGCCGCCCTTCACATCGAACGCAACGATGCCGCCACCAGCCTTTTGCTGCTGCATGGCGAGTGCATGCTGCGGGTGCGATGCCAGCCCTGGATAATATACCCGCTCCACCTGCGGCTGCGCTTCCAGCCATTGCGCCAGTGCGAGTGCGTTGCGCGAATGCGCCTCCATGCGCAACGCCAGCGTTTCCAGTCCTTTCAAAAACACCCATGCATTGAATGCGCTCATGGTCGGCCCAGCCGTACGCAGGAATCCGTAAACCGGCTCCAACACGTCTTTCTTACCCAGCACGGCACCGCCCAGGCAGCGCCCCTGGCCGTCAATGTACTTGGTCGCGGAATGAATGACGATATCCGCGCCCAGCGCAAGAGGTAGCTGCAAAGCGGGCGTGCAGAAGCAGTTATCCACGGCCAACAGTGCGCCTGACTTTTTCGCCAGCGCGGCGAGCGAGGCAATATCGCACACCTCGGTCAACGGATTGGAGGGTGTTTCGACAAAAAACAGCTTGGTATTCGGTCGAACCGCTGCCGCCCATTCCGCCTCATCTGTCAGCGACACGAAGGTCGTTTCCAGCCCCCAGCGTTTCAGGATGTTGCCGAACAGCTGCACACTGGTGCCGAAAATACTGCGCGAGGCGATCACATGATCGCCGGCGGAGCATAGCCCCATCACGCAAGCAAGAATGGCCGACATGCCGCTAGAAGTCGCAACGCAGAACTCAGCGCCTTCCAGAGCCGCCAACTTGTCCTGAAACATGGTGACGGTGGGATTGGTGAAACGGGAATAAATATTGCCCGGCTCCTGCCCGCCGAAACGCGCAGCGGCTTGCGCGGCGCTCTCGAAAACGAAGCTGGAAGTAAGAAAAATGGCTTCGGAATTTTCACCGAATTCGGTATGCGCGCTGCCCGCGCGCACCCCCAGCGTTTCCGGATGATTGGAATAATCCATGACTATTGTCCTTCTGCCTGCTTCAGGCAATAAAAAACCCGTTTCAGCGATTGGCTAAAACGGGCTTGTCTGGCTCGCTTTAGCTGCATTTGTAATGCGCCCGCAAGCTGAAACTGTCAAATCGGCGCAGACCTCACGATAAAACCGTGGCGTTTCTTTGTCAACCTGTCAGGCGGCCTCTTCCTCTTCATGGCTGTTTGAGCCCACCAGGTTCAGGTCCAGTTGCGTGCTTGAATTGGCCGGCTTCGCAACCTTGTCCATGTCGCCGCGGGCGGACTCGATCTCGGCCAGGTATGTCTCGGTGATGTCGCCGGTCACGTAGCAACCGTCGAAACAGGAACAGTCAAACTGCTGAATCGCCGGATTGCTGCGCTGGATATCGCGCACCAAGGCATCGAGGTCCTGATAGATCAGCGCATCGGCGCCGATTTCGCGGCAGATTTCCTCATCGCTGCGGCCGGTGGCAAGCAGTTCGTCGCGTGAAGGCATGTCGATGCCATAGACATTGGGGAAACGCACCGGAGGTGCGGCAGAAGCGAAGAACACCTTGTTCGCGCCGGCTTCGCGCGCCATTTGCACGATACGCTGAGAGGTCGTGCCGCGCACGATGGAGTCGTCCACCAGCAGCACGTTCTTGCCCTTGAATTCCATGCCGATAGGGTTGAGCTTCTGGCGCACGGACTTCTTGCGCAGCGCCTGGCCCGGCATGATGAAGGTCCGGCCGATATAGCGGTTCTTGATGAAGCCTTCGCGGTAGGTCAGGTTCAGCGCATTGGCCAGTTGCAACGCACTGGGGCGGCTGGTGTCGGGAATGGGAATCACGACATCGATCTTGAGGTGCGCCCATTCGCGACGGATTTTTTCCGCCAAGCTCTCGCCCATATGCAACCGTGTCTGGTACACGGAAACGCCGTCAATCACGGAGTCGGGGCGCGCCAGGTAAACGTATTCGAAAATACACGGGCTCAGTACCGGATTCGCGGCGCATTGACGTGCGTGGAAATTACCGTCCATGTCGATGAAAATCGCTTCGCCCGGGGCCACATCGCGCACCAGCTGGAAGCCAAGCACGTCGAGCGCGACGCTTTCCGAGGCAACCACATACTCCACGCCCTTATCCGTCTCTGACTTGCCGATCACCAGCGGACGAATGCCGAACGGATCGCGGAAGGCCAGCAAGCCGTAATTGGCGATCATCGCAACCACGCCGTAAGCGCCCTTTACGCGCTTGTGCACACCGGACACGGCATCGAACACCATATCCACGTCCAGTGCGGTATTGCGGGCGCTACTCTCAATCTCGTGTGCCAATACATTCAACAGCACTTCGGAGTCGGAGGTGGTGTTGATATGGCGCAGATCCTGGCGAAACATTTCGCGCTTCAGCTGCTGGGAGTTGGTCAGGTTGCCGTTGTGGCCGAGCACGATGCCAAACGGGGAATTCACATAGAACGGCTGCGCTTCGGCGGCGGAGGAAGAACCGGCGGTCGGATAACGCACATGGGCGATACCGACATTACCGATCAGATTACGCATGTGGCGGGTCTGGAATACGTCTTGCACCAGCCCGTTGTTCTTGTGCATGTAAAACGTGCCGCCATCGCTGGTGACGATGCCCGCGGCATCCTGCCCACGGTGTTGCAGCACCAGCAAGCCGTCATAAAGCATCTGGTTGACGGGATTCTTGCCGACGATACCGATAATTCCGCACATGCGTGTAATCGCTCCTGCTTGAAACGCTAAAGTTAGTCGTAATTAATATGCTTGGCAATGCCTTCCGGCAGCCAAGGCAAGGCGCTGATCACCAGCGCTTCAAACGGCGCGCTGAACATCGCATCGCGCCAGAAGGTCTCGCGCGGAAGCGTGGTCAAGCCTCCGAGCAACACGATAATGCCGACGATCAGGACGCCGCGCGCCAAACCGAAAAATGCCCCCAACACGCGATCCAGCCAGCCGAGGCCAATTTTCTTGAACACTTCTGCCAACGCAATTGCCAGCAGGCTGCTGATCAGCAAAGTGACCAGAAAAAGTATCAGAAACGCGGCCAGCAATCGCAACGACTCGCCCGGAATGGCTTGAGGCAGCAACGGTGCGAGTTGCAGCGTATATAGTTTGGCAACGAAAAAAGCAGCGACCCATCCGGCCAGCGAAAGCGTCTCGCGCAGAAAACCACGCAATATGCTTAGCAGTATCGAGAGCCCAATGATGCCGAGTACGGCATAATCAAAAAATGTCATGGCTCTGCGGGCCTTTCCCGGCCTTGCTTACTTCGCAACCACAATACCGGCGGTACCTGCGGCCTTCAGTTTGTCACGCGCTTTTTCAGCCTCAGCACGCGTCGCATAAGAACCGACGCGCAAACGAAACTTGGTGCCGCCCGGCATGCCCAGCTTTTCCGTATAGGACTTGAAACCGGATGCTTCCAGCTTGCTTTGCATTTGCTTTACGTTTGCTGCATCGGAAAACACACCGATCTGTACGGTAAATCCATCATTGGTCATCGCCTGCCTGACAGGCGCTGCAGGTTTGGCTGGTGCGGCCACAGGCGCTTCCGCCTTGGGCTCCGGCACAACCGGGGCTTCCGGTTGGGGAGCCGGTTCAGCCCTAGGTTCCGGCACCGGGGCTGGGGTCGGGACGGGCGTCGGAGCCGGCTCGGGTTGCGGCAAAGGTGATTCGACAGGTGTATCTGGAGATTGGTTCGGCTGCGGCGCGCTTTCGGCCCCCGGTTCTACAGGCACGATACGGGAGGCGAAATCGTTGCCGTCCTGGCTGGGGATATTGACAGCGATTTCCGGCTGCGGAGTTTGCGCTTCGCGGTCGTCCAGCACCATAGGCAGCACCGTCACCATCAACAGCACTAGCGCTATCGCGCCTACCAGGCGTCGCCTGGCACGTTTTCTTAACTGGATTTCCTGCTCGCTCAACTTCTCAGTCGCCATGAATATTCCTAAGATGCGGGACGGACGGTGGGCAATACACGCAACACATCGGCCACCGTGTAGAAAGAACCGAATGCCGCAATTCTATCATTTTCACCCGCACTCATACAGGCCCCGCAGAACGCGGAGATCACGTCCCTGTGACATTGCACGACCACATTGGGCGATGAGGCTTGCAAATGCTTCTGCAACATCTCTGCACGCGCGCCGCGCGCTTCGTGGATGTCAGCCACGAACCAGGCGTCTATTTCACTGGCCAATTCCCGCACCACGCCCGGAATATCCTTGTCGGCCAGCATCGCAAAGACCGCGAACGTCTTGCCGTGATGCGGGGATTTCCGGAGATTCTCCGCGAGGCCCCTGGCCGCATGCGGATTATGCGCAACGTCGAGAATCACTTCCGGCGCGCCGGGAAATACCTGGAAGCGGCCCTGGAGCGCGACATGCCGCAAACCGGCGCGCAAAGCATCGTCCGACACCGGCAAGCATGCCTGCAAGGCATGCACGGCCGCCAATGCGCAACTGGCGTTATAGAACTGAAATTCGCCGCTTAACGCGGGCAGCGGCAGATTGGATATCCGGGTTGCACCCGACACGAAATCCCATTGACCATCGTGCTTCTCAAAATAAAAATGCCTGCCGACCTGGGTAAGCACAGCGCCGATATCGAGCGCATGCGCTATCACGGTATCGGGCGGCGACAAATCGCCGCAAATTGCCGGAATATCCTTACGATAAATACCAGCCTTCTCCCTGCCTATGCTTTCGCGGCTGGGGCCCAGGTAATCCATATGATCGAGATCGACGCTCGTCAGTATGGCGCATGAGGGCTCGAAGACATTCACCGCATCCAGCCGACCGCCAAGCCCGACCTCCAGCACGGCAACCTGCACATTACTTTCGATGAACAGCCACATCGCTGCCAGCGTGCCGAACTCGAAATACGTCAGTGCCGTATCCTGACGCGCATGCTCGACGGCCTCGAATGCACGGCACAACGCGTTATCAGAGGCCTCGACACCGTCGATTCGGACGCGCTCGTTATAGCGCAACAGATGGGGTGAGGTATAACAGGCGACGTGATAACCCGCTTCGAGGTAGATGCACTCCAGCATCGCGCAGGTCGAACCTTTGCCGTTGGTTCCGGCAACGGTGATGATGGGAAACTGCGGTTCCAGCCCGAGCCTGCGCGCAACCTCGCCAACCCGGTCGAGACCGAGAGCGATGGGCTTGGGATGCAGCTGTTCTAGGTAGGAAAGCCAGCCGGCGAGATCGACCGGCATGGCATGCGAATGAGTACCGGGATCAGGCAAGGGCAGTATGGTGCATCAGATTACCGATCAGCTTGGCGAGCTGATCACGCATTTCACGTCGATCTACAATCATGTCGAGCGCACCGTGCTCCAGCAGGAACTCAGCGCGCTGGAAGCCTTCCGGCAATGTTTCGCGCACGGTTTGTTCAATCACGCGCGGACCGGCGAAGCCGATCAGGGCCTGCGGCTCGGCGATGATGATGTCGCCCAGCATCGCGAAGCTGGCAGAAACGCCGCCCATGGTCGGGTCGGTCAGGACCGAGATAAACGGCAGTTGCGCCTTGCTCAACTGCGTCAGCGCAGCGCTGGTCTTGGCCATCTGCATCAACGAAAATAGACCCTCCTGCATGCGGGCGCCGCCGCTGGCGGAGAAGCAGATAAATGGTGCTTTCTGTTCAATGGCGACTGAAACGCCGCGCGCAAAACGCTCGCCGACAACCGAGCCCATGGAACCACCCTGGAACTTGAATTCGAATGCGGCTGCGACTACAGGGATCGTCTTGATTGCCCCCTGCATCACGACCAGCGCATCGGTTTCGCCGGTATCGGCCTGGCTGGCCTTGATACGGTCGGCGTAGCGCTTACTATCCTTGAATTTAAGCGGGTCGAGCGGCGTGATCTCGGCACCGATTTCAAAGCGACCTTCCGCATCCAGCACGAAGTCCAGGCGGGTACGGGCCGAAATACGGTTGTGATAACCGCACTTGGGACACACTTCCTGATTGTTTTCGAGGTCGGTGCGATACAACACCGCCTCACAGGAGGAACATTTGCTCCACAGCCCCTCCGGCACCGTCTTGCGGTTGGCGCCGAGGCCGCGTTTGATCTTGGGAGGAAGAAGTTTCTGTAACCAGCTCATAGTAGCCTTTTATTTCGAATCGACCGCGGCGCGAAGCTCTTGCGTCAGCTTGGCGAGGTTGCCGGTCACGTTCTGTTCGTTGGAATTTTCGACTTCCTGCACCATGCGGCTACCGACGACCACAGCATCCGCAATGTCGGCGACCGCTTTGGCTGTGACAGCATCGCGCACACCGAAGCCGACGCCGACAGGCAGACTGGTCTTGCTGCGAATCGCGGCGACCTTGTCGGCCACATCTACCAGATCAAGGTTGGCCGCACCGGTGACGCCGCGCAGGGAGACGTAGTAAATGAAACCGCGCGCCGCCGCAACTACCGCAGCCACGCGTTCAGGCGCCGAGGTCGGCGCCAGCAGGAAAATCGGATCGATGTTGTACTGCGCCAGGTGCGTGAATGCTTCGCTGCTTTCCTCCGGCGGGAAGTCCACAGTCAGCACGCCGTCCACGCCCACTTCGGCGCAACGCTGCGCGAATTGCGCCCAGCCCATCGCTTCGATGGGATTGCCGTACCCCATGAGCACCACCGGCGTGTTCGCATTCGTATTGCGGAATTCCGCCACCATGTTCAGCACGTCGCGCAAGCCGATCTTGTGCTTGAGCGCGCGTTCGGAGGCTCGCTGGATGGTCGGACCGTCCGCCATCGGGTCGGAAAACGGCACGCCAAGCTCGATCATGTCGGCACCGCCCTCCACCAGCGCGTGCATCATCGGCACGGTTTGCTGGGGGGTGGGATCTCCTGCGGTGATAAAAGGGATGAGCGCCTTGCGCTGTTGTTGTTTGAGTTGTTCGAAGACGGTCTGGATACGACTCACAGCGTGATTCCCTTGATACGTGCAACAGTGTTCATATCCTTGTCGCCGCGGCCGGACAGGTTGACCAGAATCGCCTTGTCCTTGCCCATGGTCGGCGCGATCTTCATGGCATGCGCCAGCGCGTGGCTGGATTCCAGTGCGGGGATGATGCCCTCGAAGCGGCACAGCGCGTCGAAACCGCCGATCGCCTCGTCGTCGTTGATCGCGACGTATTGGGCGCGGTGAATGTCCTTGAGCAAACAATGCTCCGGGCCGACACCTGGGTAATCCAGACCGGCGGAGATGGAATGGGTTTCGATGATCTGACCGTTCTCGTCCTGCATCAGGTAAACCTTGTTACCGTGCAGCACACCCACCTTGGCATTCGCCGTCAGCGGAGCGGCATGTTGACCGGTGGCAAGGCCATAGCCACCGGCTTCGACGCCTATGAGTTGCACGCTTTCCTCTTCAATATAAGGATGGAATATGCCGATCGCATTGGAGCCGCCGCCGACGCAGGCAATGACCACGTCCGGCTGACGCCCGATAAATTCGGGCATTTGCTGCTTGGCTTCGTTGCCGATCACACACTGAAAGTCGCGCACCATCATCGGATACGGATGCGGACCGGCCGCGGTACCGAAAATGTAGAAGGTGCTTTCGCAGTTGGTCACCCAGTCGCGGATCGCTTCGTTACAGGCATCCTTAAGGGTCTTGGAGCCGCTTTCCACCGGCACCACGGTCGCGCCCAGCAGCTTCATGCGGAACACATTGGGTGCTTGCCGCTGCACGTCTTCGGCGCCCATGTACACCACGCACTCCATACCGAAGCGCGCCGCCACGGTCGCGGTCGCCACGCCGTGCATGCCGGCACCGGTTTCGGCGATTACACGCTTCTTGCCCATGCGCTTCGCCAGCAATGCCTGGCCGATAGCGTTGTTGATCTTGTGCGCGCCGGTGTGGTTCAGGTCTTCGCGCTTGAGATAGATTTGCGCGCCGCCGAAATGCTCGGACAAGCGCTTGGCATGATAAATCGGGCTGGGTCGGCCGACGTAATGCTTAAGCTCATAGGCAAACTCGGCCTTGAAATCGGGATCGTCGCGAAAATGCAGATACTGGCGGCGCAGTTCGTCGACCGCCGGGATCAGCGTTTCCGCCATGTAGATGCCGCCAAACTGACCGAAATGGCCTTGCGCATCGGGAAAATCATACTTGCCCATCAAGAACTCCTCGCATGAACGCAGCTAGCTTGTCTGCGTCCTTGATTCCTTTTTCGCGCTCCACGCCGCCGCTGACATCGACTGCATACGGATGCGACTGACGTACCGCTTCGCTTACATTACCGGCATCCAAACCACCCGCCAGTATGACGGGCATGGGGAAATCCTGCGGGATCAGCGTCCAGTCGAACATTGTCCCGGTTCCGCCCGGTGTGCCGGGCACATAGGCATCCAGCAGCAAGGCTTTGGCATCGGCGTAAGCAGCCGCGTATTGTAGCAAATTTGTCTCAGGCCTGACGCGAACGGCCTTGAGATAAGGCATGCCGAACTGGCGGCAGTACTCTGGAGATTCGTCGCCATGAAATTGCAGCAGACTCAGACGCACCTGACTCAGCACCTCATGCACATACTCTGGCGCCGCATCGACAAACAGCCCGACCGCATCCACGAAGGGCGGCAGCTGTGCCGCAATTACGGCAGCCACATCAGGAGTAACGTAACGGGGACTAGGCTCGTAAAATACCAGCCCGATAGCGTCGCAGCCGTACGCAACGGCTGACTTCGCATCTTCGACGCGGGTAATGCCGCAAATTTTGACGCGAGTGCGCAAGGACGAGATCTCGAAAAAGCGTAAGCGTATCCGAAAGCGGTTCGGCTGTCAGCCAGTTGGCATAAGCAGATCGGTCAGACGACGCTGACAATTCGGCAACCCGAAGACCTCATCATAGCCCACCCCCACCAGATAGAGCCCGCTGGACGCAAAGGTTGGCGGTGCGAGCGTTCGATTGCGCTCGGCCAGCAGGGATTTCATCCATTCCGGCGAATAGCTTCCCTTGCCGATATAGACCAAGGCACCGACCATGTTGCGAACCTGATGGTGCAAAAAGGCATTCGCACTGAACTCGAACAGGATGGTATCGCCTATTCGGCGCACTTCGGCTCGCTGCAAGGTTTTCACCGGCGATTTCGCTTGGCACTCCGCGGCGCGGAAGGCGCTGAAATCATGCTCGCCCAGCAAGTAGCTCGCAGCCTCCCGCATGGCCTCCGCATCCAGCGGCAAATGGAACCACCCGGCCTTCGCGGCCATGACAGCCGGGGCTACGGGGCGGTTGACCAAGAGATACTGATAACTGCGTTGATACGCGGAAAAACGAGCATGAAACTCATCGGCGACAAACTGCGCCCACAGCACGCGCGCGCCTGCTGGCAGGAAGGCGTTTACGCCGCGCACCCATGCCGTTAGCGGTCGCTGAACCGTGACATCAAAATGCGCCACCTGCGACATCGCATGCACGCCTGCATCTGTGCGGCCGGCAGCATGCACGGTGACGGTATGCCCAGCCACTTCCCGGATTGCTTTTTGCAGATGATCCTGCACGCCGCATCCGCTCGGCTGGCTCTGCCAACCGCAGAAACCGCTGCCGTCGTATTCCAGGCCGACCGCGACTCTCATAACAAGCATCCAATTACAAGCATGACGATAAGGGATACAACACCCCAGTCCAAGCGCGTGAATCGCGGAAGATGAAACTTCACGCTATCCAGGCTTGTAATCTCCGCGTGATTGGAGGCTGATTCGAATCGCTCCCAGAAGGAGGCTTTACCCTTGGGCCGTTCCGACTCCACATAATGCATCGTCAACCACAGCCGCGCCGTGAAGCGGTCAACGGATATGCCTACAACACGCAATGGGTGCATCAATTGATAGATGCCGGCCATCATCTCTGCCCGCGGTGTCGTGCCTAGCAGGATCGCAAGTGCAGCAAGCATCATGGTCAGTCGCGCCGCTTGCAGCAGGCCTTGCTTGATCCCTTCATAGGTCGGCGCATAGGCGTCCCAACCGCGAAGGTATTCCCCTGGCGTAGTGAAAGCGTAAACCAGGAACAAAGTCAGTAACAGCCAGCGCGAACGCAGCAGTATCTTGATCAGCAAACCAATGTGCCAGTACATCGCCATCGCGAGCAGTACCGCCCCTGAAAATGCGAGCGCGTACAGTTCCATGTATTGAACTGCTATTGCCAACAGCAGCAGCAGAAAGATACGCAATGAAGGGTGCATGACCATCGTTTCAAATGAAAAAGCCGGGCATATGCCCGGCCCTGCCGCATGGAATCGCAAGCTTTACGCCAGCGAATCCAGCAACTTTTGCGCTCGCTCGCGCTGTTGAGGCCCGCCTTCTTGCAATACCTCTTCCAGCAACTCGCGCGCGCCTTCGGTGTCGCCCATATCCATATATGCCGTTACCAGATCGAGCTTGGTATCGACATCCGACGATTCCGTACCTGACAGCGTGATTTCTTCCGCAGCGGGCTCGGCCGCGGAAGAGGACTGCTCACCGATGTCCAGACTGATTCCGGAGAGGTCCAGATCCGGGATCGAAGCCGCTTGGGCGGGAGCCTCTTCCGTTGATGCCTCAGGCTCTACATCGAGATCAAAATTGAAATCGAGTGCGCTTTCCTCTTCCTTGGGTGGTTCCTCGAAAACGATTTCATCGACAACCATTTTCGAAGACACAGACTCAACTACTGGCTCGGGCTCTGCTACCGACTCCGGCTCGATCGGTTCGACCGGCTCGGCAATTTCAGGAAGATCAAAAGAAGGCGACTCAACAGGATCAGCCTTCAATTCGATAGGCTCTTCAAGCACCTCCGGCATTTCGAGCTCCGGAATGGACGCCGACTCTGCGGCGGTTACCGGAGACTCTACGGCTTCCGGCAATGGAAATGTCTCCTCCTCGCTTGGAGATTCGGTACCGGGCAAGGTTAATTCCGGCAGGTCGAAACTGATTTCCTCTACCATTCCCTCTGGAGTGTCCACAGGCGTCAGTGCCGGCAAAGACAGATCGTCTCCCTGCTTCTCCTCCTCTGCCTTTTCCAGCGCGGGCATCGACTCTTCAGAAAGTTCTGAAGTATCGCCCATATCCAGCGCTGGCAAGTCGAAGGATATTTCTTCCACTTCTTCAACGGCCTCAGTTGCGGGTTCTATTTCCGGCAGACTCAGATCGGCAGCGCTCAATTGCACGTTGCCTTCAGCCGCAGGTTCCGGCAACTCGAACTCCATGCCCGTGTCGGACAAGTCTTCAGCCAGGTCCTGCGTATCCTCCAATTCGGTGGCAGGGGCAGAAAAAGTATCCAGGTCGGGTAGCGGCTCGATGCTTTCCGCACCTTCGTCGTCCTTTTCGATACCGGCTGTCGATTCTTCATCGGCAGCCAGCATGCCAAGATCGAAGTCCAGGCTGTTATCCTGCACCGCCTCTGGTGCCGACTCTTCAACAGCGACGTCCGATGTCATTTCGTACGCGGCTGCAGCGACGGCTGCTCCTGCAGCCGCCTGAATGGCGGCGGAAGGTGCGGATGAAGAGGCTGAGGCGCTTGCACTTTCCCCGGTCGCGGCATACATCGGATTTTCCGGCTCCAGTCCGCGACCCATTTCTGCGACCTTGCGCCAAATGGGGTCGGTGGTTCCCAGCGTGGCATACAGCTCGCCTGCCAGCGTTTCGAATGCAGCGGCATCCTTGCGCTTGGCGTAAATCTCCAGCAGCTTGAGGTGAAGCTCGTAACGCTTCGGTTCTTTGTTTATCGCATCCTTGAGTATTTCTTCGGCCTGAGCGTCGCGACCATAGGCCATATACACTTCAGCTTCGGAAATCGGGTCAACGTCGCTGGTATCGATCATTCCCGCACCATTGCGATGCGAGAAATCAGACATGAAGGAAGTCTCGCCGGTATCGACGGCCGCGCCTGCGGTAGTACCGAACACAGTATCCGTCTTCAGGCCGCTGGAGGTCAGAATTCCCTTCTCGAAATTATCGAGGTTCTTTCTGCGTTGCCTGCGCAGCAGCAACCATCCGCCAACCAGGAGCGCCAATACACCGCCAGCAGCGCCCAGTTTCATCGGATCCTGCAAAAGCTCATCAAGTAGATTGGTTTCCGCCGGAGCTTCGGTCACCGGCGTGGCCAGCGTAGGTGCAGGCTTGGCTGGCTGAGCAGCCGGCTGCTCGGCAGGAGGCTGTGCCTGCGGCTGTTCGGGCGCCGGTGTGGGTTCTGCACCAGGAGGCTGATCGACAGGCTGTCCCTTCTGCAATTCGGCAAGCATCTGATTCTGGACCAGCAACAACTTCTGCATGTCCTGAATCTGCTTTTCAAAAAATGCGATCCGCTCGTTAACCTCGCCAATCGCTTTTTCCTGCGCAGTGGACTCTTCTTCCAATGCACGCATCTTGTCTTCGGAAACCGAAGCATTACCGCTACCTGCCGGGCCAGCCTTATTGCCACCTGCTTCGCTTCGGGAAAGCTTGACGACATCACGGGGGCCGGCAACGGGAGGAGCAGCCTTGTCTTCCGCCTGGGCGGTGATCTTGCCACCGGAGGTTTGCGGTTGTTCGTCGGCGGGAGCGGGTTTCGATTGCGCTATAGCCTGGGCCACATCGTTGCGATAGGCATTCCAGTTGGAGGTGTGAACGCGTACCTCTTGCAAGGCTTCTTGCTGTTTAATTGCACGCAACTCCTCTTCGCGAGGGGCGCGCATGATCTGGCCGACCTTGAGCTGATTCATGTTATCGCCCATGAACGCTTCGCGGTTGTTTCGATACAAGCCAACCAGCATTTGTTCCAGGGTGACGTCGTCGACCTGCATGTTGCGTGCAACGTTGCGCAACGTGTCGCCCCGCTTGGTGACATAGGTGTCCGCGGGAGCCGCGGAAGAGGCCGGTTTTGAAGTTCCGGCTAAAGCGGGCGCGCTTTTAGTAGTGTTTTTTTTTGAGGGGATTGCCACCGCCGGCAACTTGGGACTTTCCGCCGCCTCGGAACCCGAGGTGGAGCGGTCACCGTAACCGGGAGGATCCAGCAAAGCGGTGTACTCGCGTAACAGCCTGCCGGTCGACCAATCGACTTGAATCAGCATATCAAGGAAAGGGTCGTTAACCGGTTGCTGGCTGCTGATCTTGAGTATGGGCGTACCGTCCGGCTTTCTGCCAAGTTCGACGCGTACATTACTGAGCGATGAAGCTCGTTCCACGCCCTGTTCGGCATAGGTTTCGGAGGGTGCGATGCGCGCCGACAATGAAGAAAGCTCTTCCTTGTTTGCCGCAATTTCGATTTCCGCATTCAGCGGTTCACCCAGCCCCGACATGACGGTCATTTTCCCGAGCCCAGCGGCACTTGCCGCAATTGGCATCAATGCCAGACATACCGCCAGGGAAATCCGCTTTATTTTGGAATTATGCACTATCCCACCCTTATCCAAATTTTGTCTTTATCACGCTAACATCAATTAGTTAGACATGCAAGCTCATCCCACACATGAGAAGAGGTTTTGAAGTATCCGCTAATTCAATGATTATGGATAGCTTCCGAGATTTTAACTTTCAACCAGAATTCTCATCATACGCCGCAGCGGCTCGGCTGCACCCCACAGTAACTGATCACCGACGGTGAACGCGGACAGGTACTCGCCGCCCATACTCATCTTGCGCAGACGGCCGACCGGCACCGCCAGTTTGCCGGTAACGGCTGCCGGGGTCAGCTCGCGCATGCTGGCCTCGCGCTCGTTGGGGATCACCTTCACCCAGTCATTGGCGGAGGCGAGGATGCCGTTGATTTCGTCCAGCGGCACGTCGCGAGTCAGCTTGATGGTCAGCGCCTGAGAATGGCAGCGCATCGCGCCGATGCGCACGCACAGGCCGTCGATAGGCGTCGGGCCGGCTTCCCGACCAAGTATCTTGTTGGTCTCGGCCGCGCCCTTCCATTCTTCCTTGCTCTGGCCGTTGCCGAGATCCTTGTCGATCCAGGGAATCAGGCTGCCGGCCAGCGGTACGCCGAATTGCGCGGTCGGGAAGCGTTCGTCGCGTAAAGTACCGGCGACCTCACGGTCGATATCGAGAATCGCGGATGCCGGGTCGCGCAGCAGATCTTCCGCCACGCGATGCGCTTCGCCCATTTGCAGCAGCAGTTCGCGCATATTCTGCGCACCGGCGCCGGAAGCCGCTTGATAGGTCATGGAGGTCGCCCATTCGACCAGGTTCTCGCGGAACAGGCCACCCAGCGCCATCAGCATCAAGGAGACGGTACAGTTGCCGCCGATCCAGTTGTGGCCGCCTTTGGCTAGCGCATCCTGGATGACGTTGCGATTAACCGGGTCGAGGATAATAACCGCGTCTTTTTCCATGCGCAGCGTGGAAGCGGCATCGATCCAATGGCCACTCCAGCCCGCGGCACGCAGCTTGGAAAAAATCTCGGTGGTGTAATCGCCGCCCTGGCAAGAGATGATGATGTCCATCGCCTTCAACTCGGCGATGTCTTTGGCATCCTTGAGCGGAGGCACGTCGCGACCGACATCCGGGCCTTTGCCACCCGGATTGGACGTAGTAAAGAACACCGGCTCAATCAGGTCAAAATCGCCCTCCTCGCGCATGCGCTGCATGAGCACGGAGCCAACCATCCCGCGCCAACCGACAAAACCAACTTTCAACATGATGTTTTCCTGTAATTACAGCGCCGCGACTACCGCGTCGCCCATGGCATTGCAGCCTACCTTGTTCGTACCTTCCGTCCAGATATCACCAGTGCGATAACCTTGCGCCAGCGCCTTCTTGACGGCATCCTCGATACGCACCGCATTTGTTTCGTCATTGAAAGTGTAGCGCAGCATCATCGCGGCGGACAGAATAGTCGCCAGCGGATTGGCGATGTCCTTGCCGGCGATATCCGGCGCCGAACCGTGGCTAGGCTCGTACATGCCCTTGTTGTTGGCGTCCAGCGAGGCGGAGGGCAGCATGCCGATCGAGCCGGTCAGCATCGAGGCTTCGTCGGACAGGATGTCGCCAAAAATGTTGCCGGTGACCATCACGTCGAATTGTTTAGGTGCGCGCACCAGCTGCATCGCCGCATTGTCGACGTACATGTGGCTCAATTCGACTTCCGGGTATTCCTTGGACAGCTCGATCATCACCTGGCGCCACAGTTCGGTGGTTTCCAACACATTAGCCTTATCCACGGAGCACACCTTCTTGTTGCGTTTCATCGCGATATCGAACGCAACGCGGCCGATGCGCTTGATCTCGGATTCGCTGTAGCGCATGGTGTTAATGCCTTCTCGCTCGCCGTTTTCCAGCGTGGAAATGCCGCGCGGCTGGCCGAAATAGATGTCGCCGGTGAGTTCGCGCACGATCATGATATCCAGGCCGGACACCACTTCCGGCTTCAGCGTGGAAGCGGAGGCCAGTTCCGGATACAGCAGCGCGGGGCGCAGGTTGGCGAACAAATTCAGTTCCTTGCGTATGCGCAGCAGGCCACGTTCGGGGCGCAGATGGCGCTCCAGCTTGTCGTATTTCCAGTCGCCGACAGCACCGAGCAGCACGGCATCGGCTTCCTTGGCCAACTTGAGCGTGGCGTCCGGCAGCGGATCGCCCGCCGCTTCATAGCCAGCGCCGCCGATGGGCGCCTCTTCCATTTCCAGACCAATGTTGAGCGCGTTCAGAACCTTGACGGCTTGTGCAACGATTTCGGGCCCAATGCCGTCACCCGGCAATACTGCGATTTTCATGAAACTCTTTCGGTAAAAATTTTAGTTGAACAACCAGGGCTGAGCCGCGCGGTGCTTGTTCTCGAACGCCTGGATCTTGTCCACTTGCCGCAAGGTCAGGCCAATATCGTCGAAACCGTTCAGCAGGCAATACTTGCGGTGCGCATCGACATCGAACGAGAAAGACTGGCCGGAAGGCGTCGTCACCTTCTGCTTTTCCAGATCCACGTTCAGGCGATAGCCTTCATTCGCGGCCACCTCATTGAACAATTGATCAACAATCGCGTCGTCCAGACAGATCGGCAGAATGCCGTTCTTGAAGCAATTATTGAAGAAGATATCCGCAAAACTCGGGGCGATGATCGCGCGGAAGCCGTAATCAAGCAATGCCCAAGGCGCGTGTTCGCGGCTGGAGCCGCAGCCGAAGTTTTCGCGCGTCAGCAGTACACTTGCGCCTTGGTAACGCGGCTGATTCAGCACGAAATCCGGGTTCAGCGAGCGCTTGCTGTTATCCATGCCGGGTTCACCGTGGTCAAGGTAACGCCACTCGTCGAATGCGTTGGGGCCGAAGCCGGAACGCTTGATCGACTTCAGGAATTGCTTCGGAATGATGGCATCGGTATCGACGTTGGCGCGATCCAGCGGCGCGACCAAACCATCAAGGGTGGTAAAGCTGTCCATTAATAACTCTTTTTCTCTTCAGCCTTGTTTTCGATCTTATCCCCTAGCTTGGACATATCCTTGCCCAAGCCCTGCACGGTATTGCAGCCCGACAGGCCAATGACGCCAACCCCGATCATGCCCAGCATGACGAATTTTAGAATTGCATTTTTTTTCATGGTAACTCCCAGATATTATTGATAATTTCTGACATCCACAAAATGCCCGGCAATCGCCGCAGCCGCAGCCATTTCCGGACTGACCAGATGCGTACGGCCGCCCTGGCCCTGACGTCCTTCAAAGTTGCGGTTGGACGTCGCGGCACAGCGCTCACCCGGCTCCAAACGGTCGGCGTTCATCGCCAGACACATGGAGCAGCCCGGCTCGCGCCACTCGAAACCGGCATCCTTGAAAATCTTGTCCAGCCCTTCTTGTTCCGCCTGCGCTTTGACCAGACCGGAGCCGGGCACCACCAGTGCCAACTTGACGTTGGCGGCGATACGCTTACCTTTTGCAACCGCGGCAGCCGCACGCAAGTCTTCGATGCGCGAATTGGTGCACGAACCGATGAACACCTTGTCGATGGCGATATCTTCAATGGGGGTATTGGCCTGCAAGCCCATATAGGCATAGGCACGCTCCCAATCGCCGCGCTGCACGTCGTTGCGCGCTTGCGCAAGATCCGGCACGCGGCCATTTACCCCAACCACCATTTCCGGTGAGGTACCCCAGGTCACTTGCGGCTGGATGCCGGCGGCATCGAGTTCCACCACGGCGTCAAACGAGGCGCCGTCATCGCTCTTCAGCGTGCGCCAATAGGCTACGGCGCCGTCCCACTGCTCGGCACGCGGAGAATAAGGGCGACCCTTGAGATATTCGATGGTGGTGTCGTCCACTGCCACCATACCTGCACGCGCACCGGCCTCGATGGCCATATTGCACAGTGTCATGCGACCTTCCATCGACAATGCGCGGATGGCCGAACCGGCGAATTCGATCGCATAACCGGTACCGCCTGCGGTACCGATCTTGCCGATGATCGCCAGCGCAATGTCCTTGGCGGTCACGCCCCGCGGCAACGCGCCTTCGACCTTGACCTGCATCGCCTTGGACTTCTTGGCGACCAGGCATTGCGTCGCCAGCACGTGCTCCACTTCGGAAGTACCGATGCCGTGCGCCAGCGCGGCAAAGGCGCCATGCGTGCTGGTGTGCGAGTCGCCGCACACCACGGTCATGCCGGGCAGCGTTGCGCCCTGCTCCGGACCGATCACGTGCACGATGCCCTGGCGCACGTCGTTCATCTTGAACTCGGTCACGCCGAATTCGGAACAATTGGCATCCAGCGTCTGCACCTGCAACCGGGAAATCGGATCGGCGATGCCGCCAACGCCGGAACTGCGGTCCGTGGTCGGCACGTTGTGGTCCGGCACGGCCAGGATGCTACCCACGCGCCACGGCTTGCGCCCCGCCAGCTTGAGGCCCTCGAACGCCTGCGGGCTGGTGACTTCGTGCACCAGATGGCGGTCGATATAGATAAGCGCGGTCCCGTCGGCTTCCTGATGGACGATGTGGGATTCCCAGAGTTTGTCGTAAAGCGTTTTTGCGGTCATATCGTTCTAAATAAATTAATCGCGGAAATTACCGAACTTCAACGGAAAGTCCGTCACGGATTTTTTCACATGCGCGATGGCGTCCTGCAGCACGTCGCGCTTGGCGCCATTGACGCGCACCGTATCGCCCTGGATGCTGGCTTGTACTTTGAGGCCGGAATCCTTGATGAGTTTCACCAGGCGTTTGGCGAGATCGCTGTCGATGCCGTCGCGGATCTTCATCTCCTGCTTGACCTTGTTGCCGGACACTTTCTGCACGTCCTGCTGGTCGAGCCGCTTGCTGCTGTCGGGCTCCTTTTTTTCCAGCGCGGGGAAGAGAATGTCCTTGATCTGGTCGAGCTGAAAATCCGAATCGCCGAACAGCGTGATCAGATTGTCCTTTTCGTTGAGCTCGACGTTCGCCGACGTGCCCTTGAAGTCGTAACGATTGGTAATTTGCCGTTGGGCAACGTCGATCGCATTCTTCAGCGCGACCATGTCGGCTTCGGAGGTGATATCAAAGGAAGGCATCGTTTCTACTCCTGCTTACTCGAAATGGCAGACGTAATCCAGTGTTTCGACGGTCTCGATATCGAAACTGGAATTGCCCGGCACGGAGAACTTGTCGCCGGCTTGGTAGGTGTTCCACTCTTCTTCGCCCTTGAGACGCACCTTGCACACGCCGGCATTGATTTCCATCAGCTCGGGAGAACCGGTGTTGAAGGTCAGGCTGCTGGGGAAAATCACGCCTACGGTGCAGCGCGTACCGTTAGGAAACATCACGGTGTGGCTGACGCACTTGCCGTCGAAATAAACGTTGGCTTTCTTCTTGACGCTGACATTGTCGAACTGGGCCATGGGATCCCCTAGGAAACAATTGAAAGCCTTGGATTATCGCAGAAAACCCCGTACTCGACCAATGGACAGCCGAATAGATCAAGTGCAAAGCCCTAGCGCCCCTTCGTCCGAAGAAGAAACGCAAGACATCGCGCGCCGGAAGACTCGAGCACGTCCAGATGCGGCTTGCGCTTGCTCTTGAACCCCAGCGCACGGCAGGCGTACGGAAAGTTCGCCTCGTGCGTGATGTAGTAATGCTCGCAATGCCCGCAGTCGGGTATCGAGCTGCCTGTATTGCGCTTGTCGTTGCTTTTCATTCGAGTCAAAACAAAACGGCGACGTACGCGATGCGGAGACGCCGCCGTTGCTATTGCCGCTCCGCTTACTTCTTGCGGCTGCGCAGGTTCGCCGCAATGCGCATGCGCAGCGCGTTGAGCTTGATAAAGCCGCCTGCATCCTTCTGGTCGTAGGCACCGGCATCGTCTTCAAACGTGGCGATGGTCGGGTCGAACAGCGAATCGGTCTTGCTGTCGCGGCCGACGATGATCACGTTGCCCTTGTACAGCTTGACGCGCACGAAGCCGTTGACGCTCTTCTGCGTGTGGTCGATCAGGGTTTGCAGCGCGACGCGCTCCGGGCTCCACCAATAGCCGTTATAGATCAGGCTGGCGTAACGCGGCATCAGGTCGTCCTTGAGGTGGGCGACTTCGCGGTCCAGCGTCAGCGATTCGATAGCGCGGTGAGCGCGCAACATGATGGTACCGCCCGGAGTTTCGTAGCAGCCGCGCGACTTCATGCCGACATAGCGGTTTTCGACGAGGTCGAGACGACCGATGCCGTGCTTGCCGCCCAGCTTGTTCAGCTCGGCCAGCAGCTCGTGCGCGGGCATCTTCTTGCCGTTGAGGGCCACCGGGTCGCCGTTGACGTATTCGATGTCCAGATACTCAGCCGCGTCCGGTGCTTTTTCGGGGCTGACCGTCCAACGCCACATATCCTCTTCGGCTTCGGCAGCCGGGTTTTCCAGGTGACGGCCTTCGTAGGAGATATGCAGCAGGTTGGCGTCCATCGAGTATGGGCTGCCGCCTTGCTTGTGCTTCATTTCCACCGGGATGCCGTGCTTCTCGGCGTAGGCCAGCAGCTTTTCACGCGACAGCAGATCCCACTCGCGCCACGGGGCAATCACCTTGATATTCGGGTTGAGCGCATAGGCGCCCAGCTCGAAACGCACCTGATCGTTGCCCTTACCTGTTGCACCGTGGGAAATCGCATCGGCATTGGTTTCACGGGCGATTTCGATCAGGCGCTTGGCGATCAGCGGACGTGCAATCGACGTGCCCAGCAGGTATTCGCCTTCGTAGACGGTGTTGGCGCGGAACATCGGGAACACGAAATCGCGCACGAACTCTTCGCGCAGGTCATCGATGTAGATTTCCTTGATGCCGAATTTCTTCGCTTTTTCGCGTGCCGGTTCCAGTTCTTCGCCCTGGCCGATGTCGGCGGTGAAGGTCACCACTTCGCACTTGTACTCGTCCTGCAGCCATTTCAGAATGACCGAGGTATCCAGCCCGCCCGAATAGGCGAGCACTACTTTATTGATTCCGCTCAAAGCACAGTCCTATACCAAAAAAGTTCAAAAGAAACCAGTATCCCCGCCAGCGCCATGATGCTGAGGCCTGCGAGAAACAGCCAGTCGGCGTACTTTTCCATGGATTCCGAACCGCCGTTGATACGCAGGGAGCGGTAGGAAAACATCGCGCTGGCAAGAAAAATCAAGCTATCGATCGCCAGGAGCTTATCGCCCCAGGACAATACGGAGTTTTTGGGCAGCAATTGCAGTACTGAAATGACCATCATGCATACGCCAACCATGTTCGAAGCGGTTGGCAGAATGTGATTGGAAATCGTGCGTCCCTGCAAGGAAGACTCAGTCATTCACATTGCCGAGAAGCAAATACTCCATCAGCGCCTTCTGCGTATGCAACCTGTTTTCAGCCTCGTCCCACACCACCGATTGCGTGCCGTCGATCACTTCGGCAGCGACTTCCTCGCCGCGGTGCGCGGGCAGGCAATGCATGAACAGGGCATCCTTGGCTGCCACACGCATCATGTCGCTATCAACCTGCCAATCGGCGAAGTCGCGCATACGCTCTTCGTTTTCGGCTTCGAAACCCATCGAGGTCCATACGTCGGTGGTCACCAGATCGGCCCCGCGTGCAGCTTCCATCGGGTCGGCGAATTCCTCGTAGTGCTCGTGGCCGTACAGGCCGGCTCGCTCCTGCTCGACTTCGTAGCCGGGCGGCGTGGATACGTGAACATTGAAATCCAGCACTTCCGCCGCCTGCAGCCAGGTGTTGCAGACGTTGTTCGAATCGCCGATCCATGCGACCGTCTTGCCCTGGATCGGGCCGCGATGCTCGATGAACGTAAAGATATCAGCGAGGATCTGGCATGGATGATATTCGTTGGTCAGACCGTTGATCACCGGCACACGTGAATTGGCCGCGAAACGCTCGATGATTTCCTGCTCGAAGGTGCGGATCATGACGATGTCGCTCATGCGCGAAATCACCTGCGCGGCGTCTTCCACCGGCTCGCCGCGACCCAATTGCGAATCGCGGGTATTGAGGTAGATCGCCGCACCGCCCAGCTGCTGCATGCCGGCCTCGAACGACAGGCGCGTGCGGGTGCTGGCCTTTTCGAAAATCATTACCAGCGTGCGGTCGAACAGCGGGTGATAAGGCTCGTAGCGCTTGAATTGGTCCTTGATCCATTTGGAGCGCGCGAACACATGTTCCAGCTCTGCCTTGGCGAGATCCTTGAACTGAAGGAAATGTTTGATCGACATGATTATTGGCTCAAAAAGTTTTTCACCAGCGGCGCCAGAATGTCCACCAACTGCTGCGCTTCCGCCTTGCTCATCACCAGCGGCGGCAATAACCGGATCACATTGTCGGCGGTCACGTTGATGAGCAGGCCGAGGGCCAGTGCTTGTTTGACCAGGTCACCGCAGGGACGATCCAATTCGATACCGATCATCATGCCGGCATTGCGGATGGTGACGACGCCAAGCACGCCCTTGAACTCTTCGCGCAGGGCCTGATTGATGAAGTCACCGATTTCCTCGGCCTTGGCGCAGAGGGACTCCTCTTCAATGGCAGCCAGCGTCGCAAGCGCGGCGCTGCATGCCAGCGGATTGCCACCGAAGGTGGAACCGTGATTCCCCGGCTGAAATATGTCGGCCGCCTTGCCCTTTGCCAGGCAAGCACCAATCGGCACGCCTGAGCCCAGACCTTTGGCCAGGGTCATCACATCCGGATAAATCCCGCTATGCTGGAATGCGAACATCGTACCGGTGCGTGCGATACCGCTTTGCACCTCGTCCAGCATCAACAACCAGCCGTTCTTGTCGCAAATTTCACGCAAGCCTTGTAGATAGGCCTTGGCGTCCTGCGGGATCACCACGCCGCCCTCACCTTGCACCGGCTCGACCAATACGGCAACCACATTCGAATTGTGTTCCGCCACTTGGTGCACGGCTTCGAGATCATCGAAAGGCACGCGGACGAAACCTGCCACCAACGGCTCGAAACCCGCTTGCACCTTGCGATTGCCGGTGGCTGACAAGGTTGCCATCGTCCGGCCGTGGAAAGCCTTGTCCATGACGATGATTTCCGGGTGCTCGATGCCCTTCTTGTGACCGTACAGGCGCGCCAGCTTGATCGCGGCTTCGTTGGCTTCGCAGCCGGAGTTGCAAAAGAAAATACGGTCCATGCCGGAAAGCGCACTCAGGCGATCCGCAAGCTGGGCTTGCTCGGCGATGTTGTAGACGTTGGAAACGTGGATCAGGCGCGCTGCCTGCTCGGAAATTGCCTTGACGAACGCAGGATGCGCGTGTCCCAGGCCGTTGACCGCGACGCCGGCCAAGCCGTCGAGGTAGCGTTTGCCCTGATCGTCCCACAGCCAGACGCCTTCGCCCCGGACAAACGTGACCGGTTGCCGGCCATAGGTATTCATTAAATGTTGCGACATATCCACACCAAAAAGTAAAAATGCACACGGCGGCAAAAGCCGCCGTGTGCAGCTATTGCCAGTTAAGCCTAGAAACCGAACAGCGCTCGATGCGACAAGCCGCCGGCCATGAAGAACAGCATCGGGATGGAAAGCATCATGTTCGTTCGCGATGCCAGGAATGCGATGCGTCGCGCCTTGTTCTTTTCTTCGTCGGTCGCGGGCTTCATGCCCAGGATTTTCTTCTGGTTCGGCCAGATGAGCCCCCACACATTAAACAGCATGATGGTGCCCAGCCATGCGCCGATGCCGATGGGCGCCATTTCCGGCTGCAAGGTGAAAGCCGCGGTAAATCCTGCACCCAGCAAAGCCGCGCCAGCCAGCCATGTCACCAGGGCAGACCAACGGAACCAGAGCAGCGCACGGGGAGCCACATGCTTGGTGATGCCGGCAGCGGTGCCATCGGCCGCGGCATCCTTCAGTGCAGGCATTTGGACGAGATTGAAATAGTAAAGCAGGCCGATCCAGGTGATGCCGGCCAGGAAATGAATCCAACGAGCGAGTGCGGGCAAGAGTTCCATGGTCACACCCCCGCCAGAATGAAATTCTTGAGGAAGAAATACAGGATTACAGTCAAAATCAGGCCGGAAACGATCGTTCCCGGAATGGAATCCAGCGGATTTTTCATTTTCTCTCCCTGTTCAACAATTCGTGTTATGACGAATCTCGAAGCGTATCGCAAAACACGCGGCCCGGCAAGAAAGAAGCTGCGCCAACTATCGATCAATACAGCACTTTTCCGCTGCCCGGATGCCGAATGAATGTGTACGCGACACTTTGCTTCAGGATGGCTTCATCTTGTAAAAATCCCCCATTCAGGCAAAATGCCGAGTTCATCATTTTCGGCCGAAAATCGGCCAATTCTTCCGTGTTCTCCGGATGAAGCTTGAATATGTCCCTAGCAAAAGTTACCCCATTTCAACGCCCGACCCGGCCGCAACTGCCGGTCGCATGGTACGTCGATCCCGAAATCTACGCGCTGGAACAAAAAGTACTGTTTCAGCACGCGCCGAACTATATTGGCCATGAGCTGATGGTCCCCAATGCCGGCGATTATCATTCGCTGGAATGGATGAATCACGGCAAGGCGCTCGTGCACAACAGCCACGGCATCGAGCTGATCAGCAACGTCTGCCGCCATCGCCAGGCCATCATGCTGAAAGGCAAGGGCCATGCGCAGAACATCGTCTGCCCGGTACACCGCTGGACTTACGACCTTCAAGGCGAACTGATGGGCGCGCCCCACTTCGCCGAAAAACCCTGCCTCAATCTCGGCACGACGCCGCTGCAAAGCTGGAACGGCCTCTTGTTCGACAGCAAGCGCAATATCGCTGACGATCTGGGCAAGCTGGGATTTCTCAAGGATTTCGACTTCAGCGGCTTCATGCTCGACCGCGTGATGATTGACGAATACAACTTCAACTGGAAGACCTTCATCGAGGTTTACCTTGAGGATTACCACGTCGGGCCCTTTCACCCCGGCCTCGGCAACTTCGTCGATTGCGAAGACCTCAAGTGGGAGTTCGGCGAGTGGTATAGCGTGCAATCCGTGGGCGTGAATCGCGGCCTGGAAAAGTCAGGCTCGCCGATTTATCGCCACTGGCAGGATCAGGTTCTGAAATACAACGACGGCAAACTGCCCAAATACGGCGCGATCTGGCTGGTTTACTATCCTTTCCTGATGCTGGAGTGGTATCCGCACGTGCTGGTGGCTTCCCATATCATTCCGCGCGGGCCGCACGCCTGCACGAACGTGGTGGAGTTTTATTACCCCGAGGACATCGCGCTGTTCGAGCGCGAATTCATCGAAGCCGAACAGGCTGCCTACATGGAAACCGCCGTCGAGGACGAAGACATCTGCCAGCGCATGCACGATGGACGCAAGGCGCTCTATGCGCAGGGCCTCGACGAATTCGGCCCTTACCAGCATCCAATGGAAACCGGGATGGAGCATTTCCATCTATGGGTGAAGTCCCAGTTGGAACCGCACATCAAATAGTAGAGCTGCGGGGCATTATTCTGCATCTATTCATGCCCGCTTTCTCTTTTAGAACGAGCAGCTTTCGCCATTGAGTTGGGCCCGGCATCGCCTGCGTGTGCCGGACAGGCGGTCAAGGCTCTTGAAAAATCGCCCCAAGCGCCTACACTGTAATCAGCTATCCAGAGCCTGTTCAATAGGCATCCGCATTGCGAGAGGAAGAAAAATGATCACCATCAACCAAGAATCTAGCGACCTCGTCATCGCCATGGTGCTGGGCGAATTCACGCTCGCCGACTTCAAGGAACTCGAAAAAGCGGCCGACTATGCGCTGCAATCACAAAACAAAGCCAGCCTGCTGATCGACCTGAGCGACATGCTGAACTTCACCGTCGACGTAGCCTGGGAAGAAATCCGCTTCGCACGCCAGCACGCCAAGGATTTCGACAAGATCGCCATCGTCACCGACGACCAATGGGTACAGTGGAGCACCTGGCTTGCCCGCATCTTTACGGATGCCGAGTTGCAGGTATTCGACGAGTACGTCACCGCGCTGGCGTGGGTACAAAAAGGATAAGCGCGCCATAAGTGCAGATCATCCGCATTGCTCATTAGAAGTCCCTCGATGCGAATCCCGAATGCACTGCGGATAGCCAGGCTGCTTTACCGCCAAACCCTGGGACTTTCACTCGTACTCGGTTTTTCCGTCTTGATATCCGGCTGCATGGGCGGCTCCATTGCCCGCCAGATCGCCAGTTCGATTGCCATGCAGGTCGCCGATAAAGCGGTCGGGCATATGGTGGACAAGCCGCAAGTCGAAGAGCAAGGCAAAACCAACCAATTGCTAATGAGCCCCGGGCTCGACCCCTATCAGGCGGCATTCCTGCGAGCGGAACTTGTGACGCCGCCCGCCATGCCGCAGGAACCTCCCCCGCTGCCAAAACCCGACCCCGCCGAATCGGCAACGCCTTTCGTCACACGGTTAGCTACGGTGGAAGTCTGGGGACTGGTGATCGGCGATGAAAAGCGTTCGATGCTGGAAAATATCCGCGATCTCGGCATCACGACTCTTCCGCCCGAAGACGCCTGGGATCAATGGCAACTCGCCGAAGGCGGAATTCCGGGCGAGAACAGCCGGCCGTTATTGATCCTGATGCCGCCGGAGCTGGGGAAAGTGCGCAGCGGCGATCATGCGGTGATCGAACTCGGGATGGCGAATGGCTTCTATGTAGCCAAGGATAGGCTGGAGTAGAAACTCAAGCGAAAGGTAAGGGCATCGCTTTTTTTCGCCGCCGCCCTTCCCGCAAAATGACGCAAAACAACCTTATGGCTCGATCAGCCCGCTGCGCATCGCAATCAGCGCGATTTCCGCCTGATTGCCGGCATTCAGTTTTTGCTTGATGTTGTAGAGATGGGTGCCGATGGTGCGTGGCGAGAGACACAGCGTTTCGGCGATTTCATTGGTGGATTTGCCAAGCGCCAGCGCCATGAAGACTTCGAACTCGCGGGCGGAAAGTACGTCCACCGGGTTTTTTTCGCCCGACAGTTGCTGCAATGCCATCTGCTGAGCGATGTTGGCTTCAAGATACATCTTGCGTGCAGCCACCATGCGGATGGCCTTGATCAACTCTTCCGGCGCACTGCGCTTGGTCAGGTACCCCATGGCTCCGGCGTTCAACACACGTTTCGGATGCACCGAGTCCTCATGCGCCGAGAGCACCAGAATACGCGCCGACGAATCTTTCGCCATGATGCGTTCGATGGCCTCCATGCCGCCGATGCCGGGCATCGTGATATCCATCACCACCACATCGGGATGCACTTCGCCATAAAGCTTGACCCCTTGCTCGCCACTCTCGGCTTCGGCCACCACTTTCACATCAGGCGCCGCTTCCAACAATAGTTTGAACCCCATGCGGACGACTGCGTGGTCATCCACCAGCATTACATTAATCACACCGCTCATTTTTTCTCCCGTTTTGGCACCGTTACGCGGATGCAGGTGCCCTCCCCTAATTGCGAATCCAGTTCGAATTGACCATGCAGGGCCTGTACGCGTTCCCGCATGCCCAGCAGGCCGAAATGCCGGGTCTGGTCAACTTGGCATAAATTCATGCCGGCGCCATTATCCTTGACTGTCAGCGTCAGGTCGCCATCGTTTTCGCCACGGGCAAGCACAATATCAAGCTGCGTCGCGTCGGCGTAACGCAGGGCATTGGTTACGGCTTCCTGCACAATACGGTAAAGATTAATGCTGAGCGACTCGTCAAGATGGCCGAGATCGCCAAAAAACTCCAGGCTGAAGCGCAATTCCGGGTTTTGACGCTGCCACTCCACGATGGCATCACGCAGCGTTTCCTTGAGACCGAGGTTATCCAGTGCGCCCGGACGCAATTGCCGGATGATGTTGTGCATGCCGTCATAAATATGTTCGGCGGCGGCCACGATGGTTTTTGCATTGGACTCAACATCCGGCATCTGCTCGCGGGTTTTGTTGCCAATAGCGACGGCAAAAGTCTTGATCGCCGTGACGTACTGCCCCAGCTCGTCGTGCAATTCGCGCGCAAGGTTGCGGCGTTCTTCCTCGATATGAAGTTGGATCAGGTGCGTGAACTGACGGTTTTCCTCCAGCTTGCGCTCAGCTTCTTCCGCCACCTTGCGCTCGGTAATATCGCGCATGCTGCAGATTTCGCCGATCACCCGGTCATCGTGCGGATCCACCAATGGGCCGGCCGACAACGACACGTCTACAATGCGGCCTTCGCGCGTTACGCGCTGGGTATCGTAATTCTCGATAGTGCGCCGCGCCGCGATTGATTCGAGGCCTTGTCCCAACTCGCTCTCATGCCCCGCGGGCGTCAGTATTGCAGCGGATTTGCCAATGATGCTCTGCGAAGAATAGCCAAACAGCTTCTCCGCCGCCGGATTCCAGAACGAGATATTGCCATCCATGTCGTGGATCATGATCGCATCGTTGGTCTGTTTGACGATTAGCGCCAACCGGCGGTTTTCTTCGGTGCGCGATTCCAGCGACCCCGCCATGCGATTGAAGCTCTGGCCGATCTGATGAAACTCCGGCAGGCTGAACCCGCCCAGCCGCACGCTAAGATCGCCGTGTTCCATGCGATGGATCGCCCTCAGGATGTTTTCCACCGGGCGCAGCGCGCGCCCCAGCATCCAGTAGACACCAATATTCAATACGAAAAATAGCCCGCCCGCCACCCATAGCAACGGCTTCATCCCGCTCCAGGCCTCGCGTATCGCCCCGCTCGGGTTGGAAACCACGCGCATCACGCCATAGCGGATGCGGCGCTGCACGATCTCCTGCTCCGGCGCCACCAACTCCACAAACCATTGCGGCGGATTCTCGTCAGCCTTGAATGTCGATTGCGGCGACTGGTAAATCAGCCGCCCCTGCATGTCGTAAAGATAGATATCGGTACTGCGCACCCGGCCCAGGGATTCGAGGAATTGCTGCAGCACATCATGCGTCGTGCCCCAGTCCGGATTAATGAACGCACTGACGATCACGCGATCCAGCATCTGCGTCGTCACCCGCGTGGCCGACTCCACTCCCTCGCGGATCGACACGCGCGTTTCCTTGACGAGGATGGTGCCCATTGCCGCCATGAACAGCAGCAGCAACACGGTAATCAACAGGCTCAGGCGAAAACGCAGGCTCATAACGCATCCAATGGGCTCGCCACGCCGCGCCCGCCTTTATTCAATACATGGGTATAAATCATCGTTGTGCTCACGTCGGAATGCCCCAGCAATTCTTGTACAGTTCGGATATCGTAGCCGCCTTCCAGCAAGTGCGTCGCAAAAGAATGGCGGAAAGTATGCGGCGTTGCCGGCTTGACCAGCCCCGCGTTGCGTACCGCCTGCTTCACCGCACGCTGCACCGCCTGATCCTGCACATGATGCCGCCGAACTTCGCCCGAGCGCGGATCGGTCGAAAGATTGGCGGATGGAAACACATATTGCCAACCCCACTCGCGCGCCGCATTCGGATATTTTCGATCCAGCGCGTTAGGCAAAAACACAGCGCCATAGCCTGCCTGCAAATCCTGCTCGTGCAAAGCCTTTACTCGCTCAAGATGCTGCTGCAAAGCAGGAATCAGACTTTGCGGCAGCATGGTGACGCGATCCTTGAATCCCTTGCCATCCCGCACCAGAATTTCCTTGCGCGCAAAATCCACATCCTTGACCCGCAGCCGCAGGCATTCCAGGATGCGCAACCCCGCTCCATACAACAAGCCAGCCGCCAGCCTATGCTGCCCCTCCAATTGAGACAGCACCTTCTGAACCTCTTCACGCGTCAGCACTACTGGCAAGCGCTTGGGAGTTTTAGCCTGCTCCACGTTATCGAGCCAAGGCAGCTCATCGCCCAGCACTTCGCGATAAAGAAACAACAATGCACTTTTAGCCTGATTCTGGGTTGAAGCAGCCACCCGCCCCTGCACCGCCAAATGCGTCAAGAACGCCTCGACTTCCTCCGCCCCTAATTCATTTGGGTGCTTCTTGCCATTATGCAAAATAAATCGTTTAATCCAATCCACATATGCCTGCTCGGTACGAATACTGTAGTGCTTAAGGCGGATCTTTCCGCGCACCTGATCGAGCAACTTTGGAGACGAAGGCAAAGACGTATTCATAATTTTTTTTAGGATGCACTAAAAATAACTAGAACAATGAAAATAAAACATATTCTAATTAATCGCAACTCAATTTCATCCTATTTGATGGGTTATTTTCCATCATTTAGGATGCCTACTTTACGTTATGCCCTATGAAACCAGAAGCCATCGCCGAGAACTTTCTAGCAAGCATTCTGGCTGCCACGCACCAGCCCCAGCCAGGCGGCGAATTGCCGTCCGTTACGGTAGTGCTTGGCATCGACGATGGTGGCAGCGGCTGCGCTGGCCGTGAGGGTGCCGATGCCGGTGATTTCCTGCATCCGCATGGCCTCCGGGTGAGTTTTGA
>DATHWW010000016.1:0-102318 GCA_035460165.1 Methylophilaceae bacterium
GACCCGCAGCCATCTGATCCTGATCGACACCGTCGGCATGAGCCAGCGTGACCGCCGCATCACCGAGCAGATCGAATTCCTGTGCGGCCGCGGCAGCAAGGTCAGACGCCACCTGCTGCTGCCGGCGACGGCGCAGAACGTCACCTTGGACGACATCGTGCGCGCCTATCGCGGCTCCGGCATGGACGGGGTGATCCTGTCCAAGATCGACGAGTCGGTATCCATCGCGCCGGCGATCGATTGCCTGATCCGCCACGGGCTGGATCTGCACTACGTGACCAACGGCCAGAAGGTGCCGGAAGACCTGCATCTCGCCAATGCGCTCTATCTCGTCGACCGTGCGTTCAAGGGGCAGGATAATGCGGCGCACAAGCTTCGCCCGGAAGAGTGGGATGTCGCGGCCAGCGCTGGATCGGCCATGCCGGGGGATTTCGTTGGCTAGCGCGCTGGCCGATCAGGCCGAGGGATTACGCCGCTTGTTCGGCGCGGACGCCCGGCGCATGGTGGCAATTGTTTCGGCCGACGAGGGCGCGGCTTACGAAACGACTTCCAATCTGGCTTACACGCTTTCCCATCTGGGCAAAAGAGTATTGCTGCTCGATGAGCTATGGGCGGCTGGCGACGCGCATGCCGTGTTCGGCCTGACGCCCAGGCATGATCTCAACACCGTGATGCTGAATCAATCCGAAGTGGAAACCGCATTGGTGAAAGCAAAGGACGGCGTCGATTTACTGGCTGGGGGCGCTGTCAGCAGCATGCCCCGACCGCGAATGGAGGCGCGTATCGGCCTGGTCAACGCCTTTTACCGCCTTGCGGGCAAGTACGACGTGGTTCTCGTGCATGCCTGCGTCGATGGCGCGAACAGTCGTCCAGGCTTTGCCTGGGCATGCCAGGATGTGATCGTGCAGAGCGACGGCAAGCCTGATGCGGCAACCGAAGTCTATGCTCGCATCAAGCTGCTGCACCAAGCCGAGAAACGTAGATTTCACCTGATGTTCAGCGCCATGGACCAGACGCGGGCCTCTACTCTCTATCGCAGCATAGCTGCGGTCAGCCGCCGGCATTTGCATGTGATGCCCGAATATCTTGGGGTGTTGCCGCAGTCCGATTTGCCTCAAGCCGGATTCTTCGAGCAGTTGGCCGGGACGATACAATCCTGGCCGATTCCCGAGCACAAGGCCGGCCATTTCCCGGATTTGATGCGTCGCCTGTTGCGGGGAGCCGATCCGCACGTTTTGCAGACTTTGCTGAAGTGAGCTCTATGCCGGTGCTGGATACGCAAAAGTCGGTAGCGGAATATGCTCAACTGGTGAAACGCCTGGCCTATCAGCTGGCCGCACGCCTGCCCTCCAGCGTGCAGGTGGACGATCTGGTGCAGGCCGGCATGATGGGCTTGCTGGATGCGGTGAATTACTACGACGAATCTCACGGCGCACAATTCGAGACTTACGCCACCCAGCGCATCCGGGGGGCGATGCTGGACGAGTTGCGCGACGCTGACTGGGCGCCCCGTTCGGTGCGAAAAAACGCCCGCGAGATCGAGCAGGCGATTCACCGCCTGGAGCAGGAGCTCGGCAAGTCGCCGACCGAGCAGCAGATTGCCGACAAATTAAGCGTGCCGCTGGCGGAGTATCAGGAAATGCTGGCCGACGCACGCGGCCACCAACTTGTTCACTACGAAGATTTCGAGAACGATGACGGCGAAAGTGTCGCCTTCAACCTGGCCGATGGCCGGCCGTCGCCCTTCCAGTTGCTACATGACGAAAGCATGCGCGCCTCGCTCGTCAATGCCATTACCGAATTGCCCGAACGCGAGAAGTTGCTCATGGCAATGTATTATCAGGAAGATCTCAACCTCAAGGAAATCGGGGCCGTGCTGGGCGTGAGCGAATCGCGCGTCTGTCAGTTGCACTCCCAAGCCATCATGCGCTTGCGCAGCAAAATGAAAGACTGGGTGAACTGATGAAACTGGATGTCATCAGCATCGTTGGTATCCTGATTTCCATTGCGGCAATCCTTGGCGGCCAATATCTCGAAGGGGGGCACATCGGTTCGCTGGTTCAGGTGACCGCTTTCCTGATCGTCATGGGTGGGACGTTCGGCGCCTGCATGCTCCAGTTCACTTTGCCGGTATTCCTGGACGGAGTGAAGATGCTCAAATGGATCATCATTCCGCCGGCGGTCGCGCTAGAAGATGTCATTCAGCATGTCACCAGCTGGGGCCAAGCGGCACGGCGTGGCGGCTTGCTGTCACTCGAGCCGCTGATGGCGGAAATGGATGAACCGTTCACCCGCAAGGGTTTGCAACTTCTGGTGGACGGTGCCGAGCCCGAAAAGCTGCGCGAAGCGATGGAAGTGGATATGTACGCTTACGAGGAACACTATCGCATGGCAGCTAAAGTGTGGGAGGCCGCCGGTGGGTACGCGCCGACCATCGGTATTCTCGGGGCGGTGATGGGGTTGATCCACGTGATGGAAAACCTTTCCGACCCATCCAAGCTGGGCAGCGGGATCGCGGTGGCGTTCGTCGCGACCATCTACGGCGTCGGCAGCGCCAACCTGCTGTTCCTGCCCATCGCCAACAAACTCAAGGCTTTGGTTGCCAAGGAGATGGTCAAGCGCGAAATGGTCGTGGAAGGCCTGGTGGGTATCGCCAACGGCGAAAATCCTCGCATTATCGAAACCAAGTTGCGCGGCTACATCAACTAAGCCACAGATGGCTAAACGCCGCCAAAAGCACGAAGAGCACGAGAACCACGAGCGCTGGCTGGTTTCCTATGCCGACTTCATTACGCTGCTGTTCGCCTTCTTTGTCGTGATGTATGCGATTTCGTCGATCAACGAAGGTAAATACCGCATCATGTCGGACTCCATCGTGGATGCCTTCAAGAACACTCCGACCAGCGATAAGCCGATCTACCTCCCCATGCCGATGCCGCAAAATGCGGAGAGCGGAAAAATCCAGGTGCAGCCGGTGCCAGTGCCGGCGCAGCCCAATACTCTCGGAGAGGCCGATCCTCAAAAGCAGGCGCGCCGCGCACAAATGAAAGCGGTGGCGGGCGACTTGCTGAGTGTGATGGATCCCTTGGTGAAGAACGGCCAGGTCAAGGTGACGGAAAGTAATCGCGGCATTTCGATTGAAATCAACGCCAGCCTGCTGTTCGCTCCGGCGCAGGCCGTGCTCAATAGTGAAACCATAGGCGTGCTGCGGGCTGTTGCTCTAGTGCTGGCAAAAGATATGCATCAGGTACAGATCGAAGGCCATACAGACAACCTTCCCATCGCTTCGCCGATTTTTCCTTCCAACTGGGAGTTATCCAGCGCCCGTGCCAGCAGCGTGACCCGGTTGTTCGTTGAGAACGGCGTTTCGCCGCAGCGCATTGTGGTGATTGGCTATGCCGATAATCGGCCAGTGGAGAGCAACGATACAGCGGAAGGGCGGGCACGCAACCGCCGCGTGACGGTGATGATCTTGGCGGAAAACGAAGGGGAAAAAACCGATCTGACGCTGGATCCGGATATTCGTCCGGCTCAACCTTCAATCGCGCCGCAGTTGGCGACGCCTTAATTCAATGACTGTGGATTAGACCTTGCCGATAATGCGCTGAGTCGGTCCGGTGCCGGTGCGGGGTTGTCCATCAGCACCATAGACGTCTGCCCGATTAGCCGCATTCATCAAGGTAGCCAGTGCATGCTGGTTGTGCTGCATGTGGGTCTGGATCAGTTGGCCGTTGATCTGATTTAATCGCTGGGCGATTTGTGCACTTTCGAGCAGCTTTTTCCAAGATTCCGTCATGGACGCCGGCTGACCGGCCAGCCAGGCTTTTACGCCTGCAGCATCGGGTTTGAACCCGGAGCGCTCGAGCATGGCAACGCGCTGTTGCGCTATGCTGTTAAGTTGCTCGCTGTGCTTTTGCTTGAGTTCGGAGAGGGATTCCAGCTGTTCCACGTTGGCCGCAACCAGTGCTGCCTGTTCTTGCTGCAGAAGTTTGATGAATCCGTCGAGAGCGGCCTGTTCCTGCTGTAACAAATTCATTGATGCGAGTTAGCCTTTTTGTTGGGCCAGCAGTTCGCGCGTGGAGGAAATCAGCTTGTCGGCGATAGCGTCGGGATTGATGGTGTAGCTTCCTTCGCTGATGGTCAGCTTGATGGCCTCGACTTTTGCGGCATCGAAGCCGGTGGCTTCGTTAATGCTGGTTTCCAGGGACTGTATTTGCGTGGACATGCTGGAGAGTTGAACATTATCCTGCGCTCCGCCGGTTTGGGGCGTTTCCTTGCCGCCGCGCGCGACTGGAGCGGTGTTCCCGGGGAGGGACGCGGTCCGGGTGGAACTATCGATTTTCATGCTCAATCTCGATCATTTGCCAATTAGCTTAACATGCTAACGGCAGAAAAACGATAAACTTTAATGGCTTGTAAAAACGAAAAAGGCCCGCATTACTGCGAGCCTTGTATCTGGTGGGGCATGTAGGGGTCGAACCTACGACAAACGGATTAAGAGTCCGCTGCTCTACCAACTGAGCTAATGCCCCCGAGAGCCGCGCATTATGTAGATGTTCGAATTATCTGTCAAGCGTCCGCCGCGATTATCGTGACCGGTCAGACACCGGTGTAAGATATCCTCAATAACAGAAAATCAGGATAAAAGATGACCATACGCATCATCCCGACTCAACCTTACACTGATCAGAAGCCCGGAACCTCCGGGTTGCGCAAGCGCGTTCCGGTTTTCCAACAAGCGCATTACCTGGAAAACTTCGTACAGTCGATTTTCGACAGCATCTCCGCACCGGCGAATGCGACCTTGGTATTGGGCGGTGATGGCCGCTATTACAACCGCGAGGCAATCCAGATTATCCTGAAAATGGCGGCGGCCAACGGATTCGGTCGCGTTCTGGTCGGTAAGGGAGGGATACTCTCAACGCCCGCGGCTTCCTGCGTGATTCGTAAGCACAAGACATACGGCGGCATCATTCTCTCTGCCAGCCATAATCCGGGCGGACCTGAGGGCGATTTCGGCATCAAGTACAACGTCACCAATGGCGGCCCGGCACCCGAAAAAGTGACCGAAGCGATTTTCGCGCACAGCAGGCAGATTTCCGAGTACCGCATTCTGGAAGCTGCCGACGTAGGTCTCGACAACCTGGGTGTCAGCGATCTTGGCGGCATGCAGGTCGAGGTGATCGATCCGGTGACGGATTATGCCGATTTGATGGCGTCGCTATTCGATTTTGCGGCCATCCGCGCATTGCTTGCCGGCGGTTTCCGCATCAAGTTTGATGCGATGCATGCCGTGACCGGGCCGTATGCGCGTGAAATCCTGGAACGCCAGTTGAATGCGCCCGCCGGTAGCGTGATGAATGCCGAGCCCTTGCCCGATTTCGGCAATGGCCACCCCGATCCCAATCTGACCTATGCGCACGAGCTGGTGGACATCGTCTATGGCAATGATGCGCCGGACTTCGGCGCCGCTTCTGATGGCGATGGCGATCGCAATATGATTCTCGGCAAGGGTTTCTTCGTGACCCCTTCCGACAGCCTGGCCATCCTGGCAGCGAACGCAACGCTCGTGCCGGGTTACAAAAACGGCCTGGCGGGCATTGCGCGCTCCATGCCGACCAGCGCGGCGGCCGATCGTGTGGCGCTGGCAATGGGTATTCCATGCTTCGAAACGCCGACCGGCTGGAAATTCTTCGGCAATCTGATGGATGCCGGCAAGGTGACGTTGTGCGGCGAAGAAAGCTTCGGCACCGGCTCGGATCACGTGCGCGAGAAGGACGGCCTGTGGGCAGTGCTGTTCTGGCTGAACGTCCTTGCCGCGCGCAAGCAGTCGGTGGCAGCCATCGTGCACGAGCACTGGGCAAAGTACGGACGCAACGTGTATTCCCGTCATGATTACGAAGGCCTGTCGACCGACGCCGCGAATGGCGTCATGAAGCATTTGCATGACAGCTTTGCGAGCTTGCAGGGGCAGTCGCTAGGCAATTACAAGGTGCTGTTCTGCGACGATTTCAGTTACACCGATCCGGTGGACGGCAGCATCAGCACCGGGCAGGGCGTGCGTATCGGCTTTACCGATGGTTCACGCATTGTCTTTCGTCTTTCCGGCACGGGTACTGAAGGGGCAACGCTGCGCATCTACCTGGAAGCGTTCGAACCGGATGTGACGAAACATCATCTGGATGCCCAAACGGCCCTGTCGGAACTGATCGGCATTGCGTTGAAGATTTCCGAACTGCGCGCTCGTACCGGCCGCGAGCAGCCGACGGTGATTACCTAAGTTCCATCCTGACGGATGGTCATCTTGCCTTGATACAACCGGATATCCATCCGGCCTAAAAAGGACATGCCGAGCAGGGCGTCGCCGTTCAGTCCAGGGACGATGCTGGCGGATACGTCGCGAGCGACGATGCCGCCCAGCCGGACTTCATCCAGCCGCACCATATAGGAGATCGTGTCGCCATTGGCGGTGGCGGTCCTGACGGCGACGCGGCTTTTCAGTCCCAGCGTGTCCGCCAATGCCTGCGAGATTGCCACGCCGGTCGCCCCGGTATCTACCAGTACGCCGACCTTGGTGCCGTTGATGAACGCTTCCGCGCGGTAATGTCCGCTGGGGTCACGCTCCAGTTCGACAACTTCCGCATCGCCCAAATCCTCTGCCTTGTTCGGATGCAGGATCTCGTCCGTCAGATAGACGAGTCCTGCGAATAGCGCTATCCAGACGACAGCAGCGAGCAGGGTGTTGCGGGAAATCATGTCAGAACGGCAATTCCACGTGCGGCGCTGCCGCCAGGATAATGCCGCGGAACTGTTCCTGTATGCGGCGCAGTGCGGCTTCGTTGTCGGCTTCGAAACGCAGCACGATCACCGGGGTGGTGTTGGAGGCGCGCATCAGGCCGAAACCATCCGGGTATTCCACCCGCAGGCCGTCGATGCCGATGACGCGGTCTGCACCTTCAAATGTTGCTTCCTGCGCCAAACGAGCGAGCAGCGCATGGGGCTCGCCTTCGTGCATCTTGATGTGCTGTTCCGGGGTGCTGATGCTATCCGGCAGTGCGTGCAATATCGCCGACGGATCGGCTGCCGTGCTCAAGATTTCCAGCAGGCGTGCGCCGGTGTAAAGCCCGTCATCGAAGCCATACCAGCGCTCCTTGAAGAATACATGGCCGCTCATTTCGCCGGCGAGCTGGGCGCCGGTTTCCTTCATCTTGGCTTTCACCAGCGAATGGCCGGTCTTCCACAGCAGCGGTTCGCCGCCATGACGCGCGATCCAAGGGTGCAGATTGCGTGTCGATTTGACGTCGTAAATGATGGTCGCCCCCGGCGAACGCGACAGCACATCTGCGGCAAACAGCATCAGCTGACGGTCGGGATAGATGATCTGCCCGTCCGTGGTCACCACGCCGAGACGATCGCCGTCGCCGTCGAAAGCAAGGCCGAGTTCGGCGTTGCCGGTTTCCAGTACGGCGATCAAGTCGTGCAGGTTTTCCGGTACGGAGGGGTCGGGATGGTGGTTGGGGAAGTGGCCGTCTACCTCGCAATACAATTCTTGTACCTCGCAGCCGAGCGCGCGATAGAGCTTGCCGGCGAATGCACCGGCGACGCCATTGCCGCAATCCACGGCGATCTTCAGCGGACGCGCCAGCTTGATGTCGCTGGCGATGCGCGAAATGTAATCCTGCTCAATATCGTACTGGCTATAGCTTCCGTCGCCTTCGAACAATTCGCCGAGCTCGATTCGATTGCGCAATCCCTGGATGGCTTCACCCGACAGCGTTTCGCCGCCCAGCACCATCTTGAGGCCGTTGTAGTCCGGCGGGTTGTGGCTGCCGGTAACCATCACGCCGCAATTGGTGCCGAGGTGGCAGGCGGCGAAGTACACCATGGGCGTCGCAACCATGCCGAGATCGATGACGTGTACGCCGGCTTTGCGGATGCCGCGCGCGAGTGCTGCGGCCAATTCCGGACCGGACAGACGGCCGTCGTAGCCTATGCAGATTTGCGTCTGACGACGCGCAGTGGCTTCGGAACCGATGGCTTGGCCGATGGTTTCGACGATTTCGGGCGTAAGTGTTTTGCCTACGATGCCGCGGATGTCATAAGCCTTGAAGATTTCTTTAGGTAATTGCATGAGCGATCAATAAGTTAATGTGTATGTTCGAAAAGGTCGTGCAGCATCTGGTTGCTCCAGGTGATGGAAGCTGCTTGCATCTCCATCAAAGTGGGAATCGTGATATTCAGCAATTCTACGATTTCCGCAACCTCTTCGAACTCACCGTTTTCAAGTTTTTCGCAGATGCGAAGTAACAGGCCGAGATTGCCTGCACGCTGGAGCAAGGCGCGGTGGATATCTTCCACGAGATTAAGATGTTCGATGATGGTTTCCATCGGCATACCCAGTGCGCAATCCGCCAGTGAAAGCATGCCGGCGACATACGCTTGTTCCGGGGCTACGGTGGCCGAGTTAGCCATCAGCTCCATCAGTCTGGCGCGATGTACGGCGAGCTCCAGTAGCGAGAGGCAGGATTGCTCGTTTTGCTGCGTGTAAAGCAGCACCTGTAGCCAACGGCTCAACTGGCGGATGCCGAGTATCTGGATAGCCTGCCGGATCGAACCGATCTTGTGCGACGTATAGAACGCGGGTGAGCTGATCAGGCGCAGCAAGCTATAGGTCAGGCCGGGGTTGCCCTTGAACGCGGCTTCGATTTCGTCCAGTTCGGCATCACTGCTGACCTTGGACAGCAAGTCGAGGACGACCATTTTCGCAGGGTCCGGGATGCGTCCGCCATGCAGTGTCGGATGCGCAAAATAATACCCCTGGAATAAATCGAAACCAGCCTTGAGGCAGGCTTGGTGAATGTCCTCGCTTTCCACTTTTTCCGCCAGCAACTTGCAGGGCCATTGCCGGAGGTAAGCGACCAGTTTATCCAGTGCATTCAGGTCGGCGTGCAGTATATCCACCTTGATAATGTCCACGAGATCGAACAGCGGGCACGGATCGGCATGGAAAATGTAATCGTCGAGTGCAAACTCGTAGCCCAGCGCTTTGAGATCGCGCACGCGAGCAAGGATTTCATCGGTGATTTTGATGTGTTCGAGCAGCTCTAGCGTCACCTTGTCCCTGGGCAG
Source organism: Methylophilaceae bacterium (assembly GCA_035460165.1). Lineage (GTDB taxonomy): Bacteria > Pseudomonadota > Gammaproteobacteria > Burkholderiales > Methylophilaceae > MM2. The sequence continues at coordinate 9,130 of DATHWW010000016.1, forward strand.
CAAGGTAATCGAGTCGCTTAGTAGCAGGTCTTCGGCAACGTTGATGAACAGCTTGCGCTTGTCCATCAGCTCGATCATGCCCAAGTGGCTGCATACATTGATGATGACATTGGCGGTTGCCGTTGTGTCGTCGAAGGCGTTCCCCGCTTCCGGCTGAGCGTCGCGATATAACAACTCGATCGCGACGGTATTGCCGTCGACATCGAGTATGGGTTGGTGAGCGAAGCAGTAATCTTTTAGCTGGACGGCTGGCATGCTGGGTCTTTCGTTAGTTTTTATTTTTAATGAAAAGAAAACCCGGTTTGTCGATGACGAGAATCGCTCCCCGGCAGCCCCGCTGTCCTGCAGTAAAAACACTGCGCTGGACCGGTTGCTTTGCGCCCCCGCCTTTCGGACGGGTTTACCCTTCAATGCGTGACATTTTGGGTTGTCCGGCCAGGAAGTCAATAGCACCTTGGTCGTGGACGCCGCAGACCTTCGCGCACCTTGAATAAGGCCATCTCCATGGCGCCGGACCGCTGCGCTGTGTTCAATTACGCCCACGTGCCGTGGATGAAGCAGCAGCAGAAACTGAGTATTGAAGAAACGCTGCCGCTCAGCTGGAGCAGCGTCTGGAAGTGCAGAAGCTCACGCTGGAAAAGCTGACCGACGTCGTGTATGCGCAGAACGTGGAAGTACTATCGGAATATCGCGGGGTGGTCGAGACCGGCAAGCTGCCGGTCGAGCGCGGTCAGCGCATTTCGCGCGAGGGCTAGCTGCGGCGCTAAGCCTTCAGCCAGATTATGTGCGTTCTCGAGCTGGACAAGGCGTCCTTCGACGTGCAATGGGATGTTGATTGCGACAGTCCCTTCGCCGATGCGCTGGAAGATCTGAAGGAAATGCATGCAGACGGGCTGGTCCTACTCAAGGCCCGTCGTTGATGCCTCTGCTACGGATGGACGCGTTTAATCCGCTTCCGCAATCCAGGCGGCCTGGATCGCTTCCAGCACTTTCTCTCCGCCGCGGTTATGGTCGTCGTCGAAATCTTCCAGCCCGACCACGAAGTTATGCAGGTCGGTGAAGCGTATCGTGCGCGGATCGACCTCGGGATGCTGGTCGTAAAGCTCTTCGGCGATCAGTTGTACGTCGGTCCATTTCATGCGATTTCTCTCCCTGATTATCTTTTTGCTCTTGCGTATTGGTTCGGCCATACCACATCCGCGCCGAGTTCGCGCGCGGCACGCAGTGGCCAATAAGGATCGCGCAACAGTTCGCGCGCGAGAAAGATGGCGTCGGCTTCGCCATCGGCCAGTATCCTCTCGGCCTGTTCCGGCTCGGTAATAATACCGACGGCGCCGGTCGCGATGCCGGCTCCCTTGCGCACCCCGGCGGCGAAAGGCACTTGAAAGCCGGGCCCGGCGGGAATCGTCGCATTCGGCACCATGCCGCCGGTCGAGCAATCGATCAGGTCGATGCCGACTTCCTTCAGCCATTGGGCGAATCGGATCGATTGCGCCAGATCCCAACCGGCTATTCCATCTAACTGCGGTACCCAATCCGTTGCCGAGATGCGCACGAATACCGGCCATTGCGCCGGCCAGAGGTCGCGTATCGTTTTGGCAACGCGCAGCGGCAGGCGGCAGCGATTTTCCAGGCTGCCGCCATATTCGTCGTCGCGCCGATTGGCGAGCGGCGAGAGGAATTCATTGAGCAGGTAGCCATGCGCGCAATGCACTTCGGCGACTTCGAAACCTGCCGCCAGGGCGCGATAAGCGGCCTCTGCAAAGAGTTCGACAATGCCATCGATCTCTTCAATGCTCAGCGCGTGCGGCGTGCCGTGCGCCGGGCTGAACGGAATCGCGGACGGCGCGACGGTCTGCCAGCCGCCAGCGCCCACCGGAATGTACTGGCTGCCTGTCCACGGCTGGGTGCAGGAAGCCTTGCGTCCGGCATGGGCGATCTGGATGCCCGGCACGGCGCCCTGGGCGCGAATGAAGTCGGTGATGGGCCGGAATGCAGCGGTGTGCTGATCCGACCAGATGCCGGTGCACCTTGGGGTGATGCGGCCTTCCGGGCAAACGGCGGTGGCTTCCGCCATGACCAGCGCAGCGCCGCCCACGGCACGGCTGCCGTAATTGACCAAATGCCAGTTGTTAGGCAAGCCGCCATCCGCCGAGTACTGGCACATGGGCGACACAATGATGCGGTTCTTGAGTTCGAGTTCGCGAAGTTTAAGCGGGCTGAAAAGATGCGCCATCGCTTATTCCGTAAATACCGGGATGGTGCCGATCTTTGCACGCCATTCCAATGGTCCGCTGGTATGTACCGAATGGCCTTCGGTATCGACGGCAACGGTGACCGGCATGTCTTCCACATCGAATTCGTAGATGGCTTCCATGCCGAGCTCAGCGAAGGCGACGACGCGCGCGGATTTGATCGCTTTGGAAACCAGGTAAGCCGCGCCGCCGACAGCGATCAGGTAGACCGATTTGTGGCGGCGGATGGAGTCGATGGTGGCTTCGCCGCGCTCGGCCTTGCCTATCATGCCGAGCAGACCGGTATGTTCCAGCATGAAGTCGGTGTAGCGGTCCATGCGGGTGGCGGTGGTCGGGCCGGCGGGGCCGACCGCTTCGTCGCGCACCGGATCGACCGGACCGACGTAATAGATAAAACGGTTGCGGAAATCGACCGGCATCGCCTCGCCGCGCGCGGCCATTTCCGATAGGCGCTTGTGCGCGACGTCGCGGCCGGTCAGCAGTTTGCCGGAGAGCAGCAGTTTCTCTCCGGGCTGCCATTGCGCGATGTCGGCCGGCGTCAGTTGGTCGAGGTTCACACGGCGCATGGGTTCGCCGGCATCCAGTGCGATCTGCGGCCAGTCTGCGAGTTTCGGCGCGGGCAAATGCGCCGGGCCGCTGCCGTCCAGCGTGAAGTGCACGTGGCGTGTGGCGGCGCAGTTGGGGATTAGCGCGACCGGCAGCGAAGTGGCGTGCGTCGGGTAATCCAATACCTTGACATCCAGCACCGTAGTCAGTCCGCCCAGCCCTTGCGCGCCGATGCCGAGGCGATTGACCTTCTCAAAGAGCTCCAGCCGCAATTCCTCGGCGCGATTCTGCGCGCCGCGCGCCTTCAGCTCCTGGATGTCGATGGGCGCCATCAGCGACTCCTTGGCGAGCAGCGTGGCTTTTTCCGCGGTGCCGCCGATGCCGATACCGAGTACGCCGGGTGGACACCAACCGGCGCCCATCTTGGGCACGGTTTCCAGCACCCATTGCACGATGTCGTCGGAGGGCTCCAGCATCGCGAGCTGGGCCTTGTTTTCCGAGCCGCCGCCTTTGGCCGCAATACGGATATCCACTTTATCGCCCGGCACCAGTTCGACGTGCACGATGGACGGAGTATTGTCGCGCGTATTTCTGCGGTTGCCTGCCGGGTCGGCCACGATGGAGGCGCGCAGCACATTGTCCGGATGGCGGTAGGCACGGCGCACGCCTTCATCGACCATGTCCTGCAGGCTCTTGTCGGTATCCCAATTCACCCGCATGCCGACCTTGACGAAGGCGATGACGATGCCGGTGTCCTGGCATAGCGGGCGCTGGCCTTCGGCGCACAGGTAGGAGTTCACCAGTATCTGCGCGATGGCATCGCGCGCGGCGGGCGATGGCTCGCGCTGCCACGCGGCATGCATCGCTTGCAGAAAGTCGGGCGAGTGATAGTAGGAGATGTATTGCAGGGCGTCGGCGATGCTGTCGACGAAGTCCTGTTCGCGGATAAAGTTCATGCTGGAGGCCGCTGGATCAATTTCAGGATTATAGCGCGCGGGAGGCAAAAAAAGACCCGTCAGGTGTTGTGTTGTTATGTCCTGACGGGGCTGGGAGGGTACGATGGAGAGATCGCTTGTCTGGAAAGCTTGCAAGCGATGTGCCAGCGATTATTCTTTAATTAAAACAATTGGTTGGGTTGGGTGTGGTTTTTGGTTGCTGGTTACTCCCAGCCGCGCTGGTTGAAAACAACCGCCTAGACGGTCCGGGATGCGGGTGGAGGGCTTAACATGCTAGAATTGCACCATTTTTTGCACCCGGAAATCGACCCATGTTCAGCTACTCCCAAACCCTCAACTCGTGTGACCCGGAACTCTGGCAAGCCATCGAAGGCGAGCGCCAGCGCCAGGAGCATCACATCGAGCTGATCGCCTCCGAAAACTACACCAGCCCGGCCGTCATGCAGGCACAGGGCTCGCAACTGACCAACAAGTACGCCGAAGGCTATCCGGGCAAGCGTTTCTACGGCGGTTGCGAGTATGTTGACCAGATCGAGCAAATCGCGATCGACCGCGTGAAAAAGCTGTTTGGCGCCGAGTACGCCAACGTGCAGCCACACTCCGGCTCGCAAGCCAACCAGGCGGTGTATTTCTCCATCCTCAAGCCGGGCGACACGGTGATGGGCATGAACCTGGGCCATGGCGGCCACCTGACGCACGGCTCCCCGGCCAACCTCTCCGGCAAGCTGTTCAATATCGTCGCCTACGGCGTAAACGACAAGGAAGAGATCGACTACGACGACATGGAGCGCGTGGCGATCGAGAAGCAACCCAAGCTGCTGATCGGCGGCGCATCCGCTTACGCATTACGCTTCGACTGGGCGCGCATGGCGGAAATCGCCAAGAAGGTCGGTGCCTACTTCATGGTCGACATGGCGCATTACTCGGGCCTGATCGCTGCGGGGGTCTATCCGAATCCGGTGCCGCATGCCGACTTCGTCACCTCCACCACCCACAAGACGCTGCGCGGCCCGCGTGGCGGCATCATCCTGGCCAAGGCGGAATACGAGAAATCGATCAACTCCAATGTGTTCCCGTCGCTGCAAGGCGGCCCGCTGATGCATGTGATCGCCGGCAAGGCGGTGGCGTTTGCGGAAGCGATGACGCCCGAATTCAAGGTGTATCAGGAGCAAGTGCTGAAGAACGCCAGCGCGATGGCGCAAACCTTGGCCGAGCGCGGCGTGCGCATCATCTCCGGCCGTACAGAATCGCATATGTTCCTGGTCGATCTGCGTCCCAAGGGCCTGACCGGCAAGGCCGCCGACGCCGCGCTGGGCCTGGCGGACATCACCGTCAACAAGAACGCGATTCCGAACGATCCGGAAAGCCCGTTCGTTACCTCCGGCATCCGCATCGGCTCGCCGGCGATCACCACGCGCGGCTTCAAGGAAGAAGAAGCGCGCCAGGTGGCGCATTTCATCGCCGACGTGTTGGACGCGCCGACCGACGAGGCCAAGATCGCTGCTGTGCGCGACAAGGTACACGCGCTGACGGCACGCTTCCCGGTTTACGGAGCTTAAGACGTGCTTCCGAATGCTTCAGCAAGCAAGCGATTTGGCTTTAGGCAGGCCGCAACGACGCATGCAGTCGAAGCGCGCCACTTGATGGAGTATTCGGAATGAAATGTCCGTTCTGCGGTGCGGACGATACCCAGGTCATTGACTCTCGCGTCAATGACGAAGGTGACACTATCCGTCGCCGTCGGCGTTGCGCTTCCTGCGAGAAGCGTTTTACCACCTACGAAAAAGCGGAACTGCACATGCCGCAGGTGGTCAAGCAAAATGGGACGCGCGAGGAGTTTTCGCGCGACAAGTTGCGGCTGTCGTTCACGCGGCCGCTGCACAAGCGTCCGGTGTCCATGGAACTGGTGGACCGCGCGGTCGATAACATCATGCAGAAGATCCTCGGCCGCGGCGAACGCGAAATCCAGTCGCGCGAGCTAGGCGAGGCGGTGATGCAGGAGCTGCGCCTGTTGGACAAAGTGGCTTATATCCGTTTCGCATCGATTTACCGTAGCTTCCAGGATGTGGACGATTTCCACGATGTGATTCGCGACCTGGACACTACCCCCCGGCGCAGTACCGACAAAACGGAGAAATAGGGCGTGCTCACTTTAATTTCACGACTGCGTTGCTGCAAGAAAGCGATGGATGCAAGGCGCGGAGTGCGGCGAATGGTCATTCCATTCGCAAGCTTCGCAACGCCGCAGACACGCTTTCTTGCAGCAACCCTTTGGGACGGGGGCGATTTGGGCGCTCTCCTTTGTCGCAAGCCGCTTGTTGTGAGCGGCACAACCGCGCGTCTTGCTTCGCGGAGGGCATCCCAAATCGCCCCCGTCGCAGACGCGAAATTAATGTGAGCACGCCCAACGTGGAAGAAAAGCCGCAAAAGCTACTGACGGGTCTTGCCATTGCATTTGCGGTTTTCACCTTGCTGGTGACCATCGTTTTCTTTGGCTGGTGGGCATTCAAGGAGCGCCTGGTGTTCGGCGACGAGCCTTTCGACGCGGTGGTCTGGATGAATCCTCAGCCGGCGCACCCGTGCGAGCGCGGCGACATGGTGCTGGACATCAAACGCCGCCTGCTCAAGCCGGGCATGACCAAATCCGAAGTGATGATGCAGTTGGGGCGCCCGTCATGGGAGGAGCCCACCCAGATCGAATACGACCTTGGCGTTTGCCTGTGGGTCGTCCATGGCCTGCGTTTGTATTTCGACCAGCAGGAGCGGTTGGTGCATAGCGCCATCGTGCAGCACTAGCCCGGCTTCTGGTCGCAACATTCCCGATCCCATGTTTACCGCTGATGATCATCGATTCATGACGCAGGCGCTGCGTCTGGCGGAACGCGGTCTCTTTACCACCACACCCAATCCCCGAGTCGGCAGCGTCATCGTCAAGGACGGCAAGATCATCGGCGAAGGCTGGCACGAGCGCGCCGGCGAGCCGCATGCCGAAATACACGCCCTGCGCCAGGCGGGCGAGGCAGCCAGAGGTGCCGATGTTTATGTGACGCTGGAGCCTTGCAGCCATCACGGCCGCACGCCGCCGTGCGCGCAGGCGTTGATGGATGCCGGCGTACGTCGCGTAGTGGCGGCGATGACGGACCCCAATCCCAGGGTTGCGGGGGGCGGGCTCACGCTGCTGGAATCGCATGGCATCGAAACCCGCAGCGGCTTGTTGGAGAAGGAGTCGCAACAACTCAATCCCGGTTTCATTTCGCGCATGACACGCGGGCAGCCTTGGGTGACCGCGAAAGTGGCCGCCAGCCTGGATGGACGGACCGCACTCGCCAACGGCGCCAGCCAATGGATTACCGGCCCGGCGGCGCGCAGCGATGTGCAACGCTGGCGCGCGCGGTCCTGCGCGATACTCACTGGCATCGGCACGGTGCTCGCGGACGATCCGCATATGACCGTGCGCGAGTTCGATATAGGTCGCCAGCCGCTGCGCGTAGTGGTGGACAGTCACTTACGCATTCCCTTGAGCAGCAATATCCTGCAAGGCGGCAATACCGTCATCGCATGCCTGGAAGGGCAGGAAGAAAAGGCCGCATCCTTGCGCGCCTCGGGTGCGACGGTGCTCGAGTTGCCAGCTTCAGAAGGGCAGGTCTGTCTTGCGAGCCTGATGCAGGCCCTGGCAGCGCGGGAAATCAATGAGGTGTTGGTGGAGGCGGGAACGTTGCTGAATGGCGCTCTGCTGCGGGCCGGCCTCATGGACGAGATGGTGCTGTATTACGCGCCTACCCTGCTGGGCAATGAAGCGCGGGGGATGTTCGGCATGCCAGTGATGATCGAAATGGCCCAGCGCGTCGATCTCGACATTCTGGCGCTCGATCAAGTAGGGCGGGATATTCGTGTCCGCGCACGGCCTCGTCGATAGTCATTGCCATCTGGACGCGGCCGAGTTCGATGCGGACCGCGATCAGGTCGTTGCCGATGCCCAGCAAGTCGGAGTCGAGCGGATCGTGGTGCCCGCCATCGAGCGCGGCAATTTCGATGCGGTGCTGGCACTATCTCGGCGTTATCCCTGCTGCATCCCGGCTCTGGGAATTCATCCTTTATACGTAGAGCGCGCGCAGCCCGAAGATCTCGATGCATTGCGGGAAAGGCTGACGGAGTCGCGCCCGGCTGCCATCGGCGAGATCGGCCTCGATTATTTCGTTGAAAATCTCGACCGCGACAAGCAGGTCATTTATTACGTCGAGCAGTTGAAGCTGGCGCGCGAATTCGATTTACCGGTGCTGCTGCACGTGCGTCGCTCGGTGGATCATATCCTCAAGCATTTGCGCCGCATCGAAGTGAAGGGCGGCATCGCTCACGCTTTCAACGGCAGCCGCCAGCAGGCGGAAATTTTTATCAGCATGGGATTCAAGCTAGGTTTCGGCGGCGCCATGACCTGGCCGCGTGCGCTGCATTTGCGCGAATTGGCAGCAACCTTGCCTTTGGACAGCATCGTCCTGGAAACGGATGCGCCGGATATTCCGCCGGAATGGATCGGTCGCAGCGGGCGTAATAGTCCTGCGCAATTGCCGAAAATCGCCCAAGTGCTTGCCGCATTGAGGAAAACCGACATGGACGAAATAGTTGCAAAAACCACCCAGAATATGCAGCAGTTACTACCCCATATGGGGTAATTTATACACACAACTTTATAAATAACTTTAAGAAATCCGCTAAGCTATTGATGTTTATTGGGTGTGTTGTAAGATATTGATTTTAAAGTGATTAAAAATAAGTTCAATTTTTAGGCGTTTGTAAAAAGTTGTTATGTACGCTCGAGTTACGTTTTTAAGTCACAGATATTCACAGAATTATCCACAGATTTTGTGGATAGCGTAGAGAAAGAGATTTGACCTTGAAAATACGCGGTTTTCACTACCGTACCATTTGGCCGTCGACCGATGCCGCAGCTGTCGAGATTATCGATCAAACACTGCTCCCGCATGCGTTCGAGGTGAAGCGATTGTCTTCGGTCAGCGAAATCGCGCAGGCGATCAAGACCATGCAGGTGCGCGGAGCACCTTTGATCGGTGCGACGGCGGCCTACGGAGTGACGCTGGCGATGCAGGAGTCGGGCGATGATGATCGCTTGCAGCAAGTGGCGCGCATCCTGATCGCGACGCGGCCAACGGCGGTCAATTTGCGCTGGGCGGTGGAGCGCATGACGAGCCGCTTGCAGGCGTTGCCGAAGGCGCAGCGTGCGGAAGCCGCCTGGCGCGAAGCCGCGGCCATCTGCGATGAGGACGTGGTAGCCAACAAGGCGTTGGGCCAGCATGGACTGGCAATGCTCAAGGAAATGCACGAGAAACTCGGGCGGCCGTTGAATATCCTGACCCATTGCAATGCCGGCTGGCTTGCCGCGGTCGATTGGGGTACTGCGCTGGCGCCGATTTATGCCGCGTTCGACGCCGGCATTCCGCTGCATGTGTGGGTGGATGAAACCCGTCCGCGCAATCAGGGCGCGAGCCTCACGGCGTGGGAACTGGGGCAGCACGGCGTGCCGCATACCGTGATCGCGGATAACGCCGGCGGGCACCTGATGCAGCACGGAAAAGTGGATGTTGCCATTGTGGGCGCCGATCGCGTGACCGCCACCGGCGATGTCTGCAATAAGATCGGCACCTATCTCAAGGCGCTCGCGGCGCACGACAACAATGTGCCGTTCTATGCGGCCGTGCCGTCGCCGACCATCGATTGGACCATCAGCGACGGTCGGCGCGAAATCCCCATCGAGGAACGCGACGAAGAAGAGGTCGCCTGGATGAATGGGCGATTGGAGGACGGAACGCTGGCGCGCGTCAACATCATGCCGGCAGGCAGCAAGGCGGCCAACCCGGCGTTCGACGTCACCCCGGCGCATTTGGTGACGGGCATCATCACCGAGCGCGGCATTTGCGCTCCGGACCAACTGAGGAGCCTGTTCCCGGCATGAGTCACTTCCGCGAGCAATTGTTGAATACCTCCCGCAAGCTCACCGAGCTTGGATTGAATCGCGGCACCTCCGGCAATGCCAGCGTGCGCGATGGCGACGGATTTCTGGTCACCCCGACCGGCATGACCGTCGAGGAAATGACGCCGCGCGACATGGTGTGGATGAGTGTCGACGGCAAGGTGCAGGGCGAACGCCAACCTTCCAGCGAGTGGCGCTTCCATCGCGATATCCTGCAGGCGCGGCCGGAAGTCGGCGCGGTGATCCACACCCATGCGATGTTCGCCACCACACTGGCCTGCCTGCATCGCGAAATTCCGCCGTTTCATTACATGATCGCCGTGGCCGGCGGCGACACCATACGCTGCGCGCCCTATGCCTTGTTCGGCAGCCAGGCGCTCTCCGACGCGGCGCTGTCCGCGCTGCAGGATCGCAAGGCCTGCCTGCTCGCCAATCACGGCATGATCGCTGTCGGGCGCGACCTGGATCAGGCGCTGTCGGTTGCGGTCGAGGTCGAGACCTTGTGCGAGCAATACTGGCGCGCATTACAGGCAGGTGAACCGCAACTGCTGAGCGCCGCGCAGATGGCCGAGGTGATGGAGCAGTTCAAGGGCTATGGGAGCTGGAAGCAATAAGGCGACAGCCGTGCTTCTGGCCGGCATAAGCGCCGGCGTTGTCTCCACGCTTGCGCAACTGCTGCTGTGGTGGCTGTCTGGTCAGGATGCGCTGCTGTTACTGCTGCGCGATGCCCATTTGACGGCAGCGCTGGTGCTGGGCACAGATGTATTGCCGCCGCCTGCAACATTCGATCTCAGGGTGATGCTGGCCGCGACGGCGATACATTTCCTGCTGTCGATACTTTATGCGGCTGTACTGCTGCCATTGCGGCGGACGAGCCTGGGTTCTTCTCTGATCATCGGTACAGGATTCGGCGTGGCGCTGTACTTCCTCAACTTGCATGGCTTCACTGCAGTTTTCCCTTGGTTCACCGAGGCGCGCGGCGCAATCACGCTCGCCGTTCATGCCGTCTTCGGTCTGACGGTGATGCTGACATACCGGTATTACTTCATTCAGCGGTAAGTCCGGCCCTTGCTCAGGTATTCTCCGGGATGCCGGAATTTATATACCTTCTTTATACCGGTAATGGAAGAATGCCGTGTATGCATAGCCGCACACCTGCCAGATGACTACCGACACTCGCCGCATCACGCTTAACCGCTTCCGCAGTTACCTGCTGGCGGCAGGTGCTTGCGTGGCGATGACATTGGTCGCCTTGCCGTTGAGACCGTACCTCGATCAGGTCAACATCGTGATGCTGTTCCTGCTCGCGGTATTCCTGGTGTCGTGGCGGCTGGAGCAGGGGCCGGCGGTGCTGGCGGCCTTTGTCAGTGTTGCGCTGTTCGATTTCTTTTTCGTACCTCCGTACCTCACGTTTGCCGTCGCCGATATTCAATACCTGCTGACGTTTGCCGTGATGCTGGTGGTGGCGCTGCTCACCGGCCAGATGACGGCCGGATTGCGCAGGCAGGCGAGGGTGGCCCGCTCCGAAGAGCGGCGTACGCGGGCCCTGTACGAAATGGCGCGCGCCCTCTCCGGCGCGTTGCGGCTTGCCGATGTGGTCGCGATCCTGCGCGATTTTTTGCGGACGGTGGCGCGGGCCGAAGCCGTCCTGCTGGTCCCGGACGCGAATGGCGAATTGCGCCCGCAGGATGGGGTGCGAGTGCCGTACGAATTGCATCTGGCCGCAGCGGTGTTCGAAGGCGCCGACGACGGCCGGCACGCATCGAAGACCATGGACGGCGTTTGTTATTACCCGTTGCGGGGCTCGACGCGTATCCGTGGCGTGCTGGCGGTAGCACCGCTGGACGACGAGGTGCAGCTGCGGGAGGATCATCCCTTGCTGGAGGCGGTCGCCTCGCTGATTGCCATTGCGGTCGAGCGGCTGCATTACGTCGATGTTGCGCAGCAGGCACAGGTGCAGATGGCCTCCGAGCGTCTGCGCAGTTCCGTGCTTTCCGCGCTGTCGCACGACCTGCGCACGCCGCTCACTATACTTGTCGGCCTCGCCGATACGCTGAATCTTTCCCAGCCGCCGCTTGCCGGCAAGCAGCAAGCCATGGCGGAAGCCGTGCGCGATCAGTCCATGCGCATTTCGAAGCTGGTAGAAAGCCTGCTCGACATGGCGCGCCTGCATGCAGGCCAGGTCAAGCTGCGCCGCGAGTGGCAGCCGCTGGAAGAGGTCGTTGGCGCCAGCCTCAAACTGCTGGAGCGCGCGCTTGAAGCACACCCGGTCAAGGTGGAACTGGCGCAGAACCTCCCTTTGCTGGAATTCGACGCGGTCCTGATCGAGCGCGTGCTGTGCAACCTGCTGGAAAACGCCGCCAAGTATTCCCCTGACGGCACTTCCGTCGCAATTTTGGCTCGGCAAAACGGTGCGATGGTCGAGGTCTCAGTCTGTGATGCGGGCAGCGGCATTCCATCGGGACGCCAAGACCGGATATTCGACATGTTCGTGCGCGGTGTGCCTGAATCGCCTACGCCGGGCGTGGGGCTGGGGTTGGCTATCTGCCGGGCCATCGTCGAAGCGCACGGCGGGACGATATCGGCCGTCAACCGAACGCCGTCCGGTGCCTGCTTTACCTTCACGCTGCCCGTCGGCAATCCGCCCGAGATCGTGGAGGAAAGTTTGCCGCCGGAGGCCGCTGCATGAGCAGCCTGCGTTCCCGCGCCATCCTGATCGAGGACGAAAAGCAGATTCGCAGCTTTGTCTGCGAAGCACTGGAGCAAGCCGGCTGCCGGGTGTTCGAAGCGGAGACCGGCGCGCAAGGGCTGATGGAAGCCGGTACGCGCAAGCCGGATATCGTCATCCTCGACCTCGGGCTGCCGGATCGCGACGGCGTGCAGATCGTGCGCGACCTGCGCGGCTGGTCGGCTGTGCCGGTGTTGATTCTTTCCGCGCGTGCCGATGAAACCGACAAGATAGAAGCGCTCGATGCCGGGGCGGACGACTACCTGACCAAGCCCTTCGGCGTCGGCGAGCTGTTGGCGCGAGTGCGGGCACTGCTGCGTCGCAAATCCCGGCTGGACGGGGACGGCAGTGCCGTTGCCGTTTTCGGGGGCGTAACGGTGGACATGGCGCGACGTTCGGTCACGCGTCATGGCGAGCCGCTACATCTCACTCCGATCGAATATCGCCTGTTGTGCGCGCTGCTGGCGAGCGAAGGGCGCGTGCTGACGCATCGCCAGTTGCTGCGCGACGTCTGGGGGCCGACCCATGTCGAGAGCAACCACTACCTGCGCGTGTTCGTCGGTCATCTGCGGCAAAAGCTGGAGGCCGATCCGGCGCAGCCCCGGCATATCCTCACCGAAACCGGCGTGGGCTATCGCTTCCAACTCTGAATCGTTTTCCAATCGCAAGGATCAATACATGAGTTCACAATCAATGAAGGCGGGTACGGCCGCCCTGTCGCTGGCCGCGCTCGGCGTCGTCTACGGCGATATCGGCACCAGCCCGCTCTACGCCTTGAAGGAAGTGTTCGGCAATGCGCACCATCCGGTGCCGATCACGCCCGACAATGTACTGGGCATCCTTTCCCTGATCTTCTGGTCGCTGATCGTCGTGGTGTCGATCAAGTACGTCGCTTTCGTGATGCGTGCAGACAACAAGGGTGAAGGCGGCATCATGGCCTTGATGGCGCTGGTGCTGCGTGGAGCGGAAGGCAAGCGCTACGCTCCCTGGCTGATGCTGCTAGGGCTGTTCGGCGCGGCGTTGTTTTACGGCGACGGCGTGATTACGCCGGCGATTTCGGTGCTGTCGGCGGTGGAGGGGCTGGAAATCGCCACGCCGCTGCTCAAGCCGTATGTGATCCCGGTCACGATACTGGTGCTGGCGGTGCTGTTTGCCTGCCAGTACAAGGGCACGGCCAAAGTCGGCGCCCTGTTCGGGCCGGTGATGATTCTGTGGTTTTCCACGCTGGGCCTGCTGGGCATCGTCAATATTGTGCAGCAGCCGCATGTGCTGTCGGCGCTCAATCCACTGTATGCCGTTTCCTTCATGGCGGCCAATACGACGCTGGGATTCCTCGCGCTGGGCGCGGTGTTTCTCGCACTGACCGGCGCAGAGACGCTCTACGCCGACATGGGGCACTTTGGGCGCAAGCCGGTGCAGCTGGCGTGGTTTGGCCTGGTGCTGCCGGCATTGACACTGAACTATTTCGGCCAGGGCGCGCTGATCCTGCACGACCCGGCCGCCATCAAGAGTCCGTTCTACCTGCTGGCGCCCGAGTGGGCGCTGTATCCCATGGTGGCGCTGGCCACCGCCGCGACCGTGATCGCCTCGCAGGCGGTGATTTCCGGCGTCTACTCCATCACCCAGCAGGCCATCCAGTTGGGCTACTGCCCGCGCATGGAAGTGCGGCACACCTCGGGCGCGGCGCAAGGACAGGTGTATATGCCTGGTGTCAACTGGCTGCTGTTCCTCGCCGTGGTCGGACTGGTACTGGGTTTCGGCTCGTCGTCCAGCATCGCCTCGGCCTACGGCATCGCGGTGAGCATGACCATGGTGATCACCACCATTCTCGCCTTCATCGTTGTGCGTAACATCTGGCGCTGGCACTGGCTGGCGAGCGCGCTGGTGCTGGGTGCCTTTCTCACCGTCGATCTCGCATTCTTCTCCGCCAACATCGTCAAGATCCATGACGGCGGCTGGTTCCCGCTGACGTTCGGCTTTGGCATCCTGCTGTTGATGAGCACCTGGAAGCGCGGCCGCGCCCTGTTGTATGCCCGGCTGCTGGCCGATGCGATGCCGCTGGCCGATTTCGTGCGCAATATTGCCGGCTCCAGCGTGCAGACCATCCCCGGCACGGCGGTGTTCATGACCCAGAACCTGAGCACGGTGCCGCACGCACTGACGCACAGCCTCAAGCACTACAAGGCGCTGCATGAAAAGATCGTGTTGCTCAATGTGGCGTCGGTAGACGAGCCCACAGTGCCGGACGACCGCAGGCTGGAAATCGAAAAGATCGACGAGCGTTTTTACAAGATCAAGGTGCGCTACGGCTTCATGGACCAGCCCGACCTGCCGCATGCCTTGTCGCTGTGCGACGCCTCCGTGCTGGCGTTCGATCTGATGGATACCTCATTCTTCCTGGGCCGGGAGACGCTGATCCCGCGCCTCGGTTCGGAGATGGCGCTGTGGCGCGAAAAACTGTTCGTGGCGATGTTCCGCAATGCCGGCAGTGCCGCCGCCTACTTCAAGCTGCCGCCGAATCGCGTGGTGGAGCTGGGGGCGCAGGTGGTGATGTAGCCAGAGCAATTTTTACAAGATTTTTATACGGCATTGGCTATCGTCGAAATTTACCAAGAATAAAAGGGTTTTTTCGATGAGTGTCGCGCAACGATTGTATGGAATGGTCCTGATCGCCTTGCTGGGACTAGTGGGGCTGGCCGGCTTGAGCCAGTACCAGATGGGCAAGGTATACGATACCGCCAGTTATAGTACCGTCAATTCCGTTCCCAGCCTGCTGGTGCTGGGCGTGGCCTTGAGTAGTTTCCAGAACCTGCGCGCCGCCGGTTTCCGCCATATCCTGAATACCGACGAGGCCAGGATGGTTGAGCTGGACAAACTCATCGCGAACAGGCGTGCGGCGGTGGACAAGGCGCTCAAGGACTACGAGCCGCTGCTGTCCAACGACGAGGACAAGCGCCTGCTCGAGCAGAACCGGACGTTGCTGCAAGCCTACTACGCCGGACAGGACGAAGCGCTTGGATTCTCGCGCCAGAACAAGAACGAGCAGGCGCGCGACATCCTGCAAAAGAACGAGGATGCCGCCGTCAAGGTCGAGCAGGCGTTCGCCGAGCATTTCGACTTCAACAAGAAATTGAGCGACGAAGGCGCCGCGGTCGCGCTGGCGACGGCAGCCGACGCCCGTGCGAGTTCTGTCGTCGTGGCGCTGGTCGTGCTGGCGCTGATTGCGGCAATCGGCATGTGGGTTGTCCGCATCCTGACGCGCCAGCTCGGCGGCGAACCCGGCTACGTGGCCGACATTGTGCAGCGTGTTGCCGAAGGCGATCTGACGGTTGCCATCTCGGTAAAACCGGGCGATACGACGAGCATCGTGGCTACGATGAAAACCATGGTCGATAAGCTGTCCGGCATCGTCGCCGAAATTCGCACCTCCGCCGTGGCGCTGTCCAGTGCCTCGGAAGAAGTCTCCGCCACCGCACAAAGCATGAGCCAGGCCACCAACGAGCAAGCCGCCTCGGTGGAAGAAACCTCGGCCTCGGTCGAGCAGATGGGCGCCAGCATCAACCAGAACACCGAAAACGCCAAGGTGACCGAGGGCATCGCCGCCAAGGCGGCTCGTGACGCCAACGAAGGCGGCGCCGCCGTGGGGCAGACCGTCGGTGCGATGAAGAACATCGCCGACAAGATCGGCATCATCGATGACATCGCCTACCAGACCAACCTCTTGGCGTTGAACGCCGCGATTGAAGCGGCCCGCGCCGGCGAGCACGGCAAGGGCTTCGCGGTGGTGGCCGCCGAAGTGCGCAAGCTCGCCGAACGCTCCCAGGTCGCGGCGCAGGAGATCGGCGAAGTCGCCAAGGACTCGGTCGGCCTCGCCGAAAAGGCCGGCAAGCTGCTGGAAGAAATGGTGCCCAACATCACCAAGACCAGCGATCTGGTGCACGAGATCACCGCCGCCTCGGAAGAACAGTCCAGCGGCGCCGGTCAGATCAACACCGCGATGAACCAGTTGAACCAGATCACGCAGCAGAACGCCGGCTCCAGTGAAGAGCTGGCCGCCACGGCGGAAGAGATGAGTGCCAGCGCCGAACAGTTGCAGCAGTTGGTGAGCTACTTCATTGTCCATGGAGGCATTGCCGCAACGACGCAGACGGTGATACGCAAAGCCGCCACCAAAATGGCCGCGGTTTAGGTTGCAATGGATGGCGGGGCGACGGGGCCGGATTTGCTAGGTTCCAGACGCGCCGGAGCGCTAGCTCATCCGTTCTACGGAGCTGGTTGTAGCTCTTCCGTGGACGTTTGCTGGAGGATGTCGATCAAGCGAGTATTCAATCGCCGTGCCAGGCCTTCGCCGCCCTGCTGCATCAGGATGTCGTGATTCCAGCGAAACAGCGGGCTGGCCAGCGGGTTGAGCAGGCGCATCCATAGCAGGGTGGGGCGTACATCCCATTCATAGCGTGCGACAGTGAACTCGCCTTCGGTGGAGAACGTCCAGCGGCCTCTTCCCTCCACGTCGCCGCTCGCCACTCCTTCGACCATGGTCTGCAGCTCCATGTGCGTTACCTGCACGTCGAACGTCAGCCGGTAGGGCAGGCGGCCTTTCCAGGTGTAGCGTCTTATGCTGCCGATGCCATTGGCGTCGCCGCTGGCTAACTCCTCCACTCGTTCGACCCCCGGCCACCATTCCGGCCAGGCCAGCGAATCCTCGATGGCTTGGCATACCGCCGCACGCGGGGCATCGAGTTTCCAGGTGGTCAGAAAATGGTATTTGCGCATCAGTCCTGCGGGTCGAAGAGGTTGGCGGGCAGCGCCACATCGATTTCCGCATCACTCATGCGCACGGTTTCGAGGATGGCGTCGTTACGGTCGCGGCTGACGACCTTTACGGGAAATAGCGTTTCCGCATCCAGCCACAGTTCGTAGCGATGGACGCCGGCAACGGTGTAATCCCCTGCGCCAACCACGTCGATGCGTTGTGTGGGACGCTGTTCAAGGAGCTGCTCGCCATGTGCCGTCATGGCGCCGCCTTGCTTAAGCGCCTTGACATTGTCCAGCAAGGCGCCCACGTGCGATTTATCCACACGTTGACCGCGCGGGCTGCGAATCAGCGGATTTTCCGGACTGAGTTTCAGCTCCGGGAAATGTCCGGCACCGAACGGCCACAGGCGGGCGCGTTGTGTGGATGGGTCATAGACCAGCACCGCGCCGGCATGCGGGCGGATGAATTCCATGCGGACGAGACCGGGCTTGCTGTAGAAATAGCGCAGGTGCTCTTCGCCGTCGGCATGGGCCGAATGCAGCATGACGCGATAGGTCTGGATTTCGCGGAAGCGTTCGATGGCGAGATCCAGCAAATCCGGGCTCGCACTGGTCAATGCGGCGGCAATCAGCAATGTGCTCAGCATGCGTTCAATCGATGACTTCCAGCGTGCCTTCCATGCCTTTGGCGCGATGGCTCTTCAAGAACAGCAGCTTGTTCTTGCAATAGAACGTAAAACTGCCGGTCGCGGTCGGCGTGAAGCGGATTTTCTTCGGCTCGGAGCTGAGTTTTTGGTCCACCTGAATACCGGCTTCCGGCGCGTCGATGACGAGGCTGTGCGGTACGATGCCGCGTTCCAGTGTGACGCCGAGCTCTACCGGAACGTTGACTTTGACGATCACCCGGTTGGGACGGAAGAAGTAATTACCGCCGACGATGCTGACATGCTGGATGCCATCGGGGGCGGTGAAGGCGCGGTAGGTTTCTTCGGGGGGTGCATGCGAAGGGGGTGGCTCCTCGGCGAGCGCGGGGGGGATGGAAATTGCCGCCATGAAGAGAATGCTCGCAGCTACAGATTTCATGATGTCCTCCTTGCGCCGCAATAGTGCGAAGGCGGCGCGGGTAGAAACGACAATGAGCTTCTTACAACGAAATATTACTCCTTTTACCGTTCGAGGGTATCCCGAGGTTTCGTTGTGACCCCCTCCCGTTTCCGGTAAAATGGCACCCCGTCCGCCTCACTCAAAAGCACTTTTCATGACCAAATACGTATTCGTCACCGGCGGCGTGGTTTCTTCCCTGGGTAAGGGTATTGCCGCCGCTTCTCTCGGCGCCATCCTCGAGTCCCGCGGCATCCGGGTCACCATGCTCAAACTGGATCCTTATATCAACGTGGATCCCGGCACCATGAGTCCGTTCCAGCACGGCGAGGTGTTCGTCACTGACGACGGCGCCGAGACCGACCTCGACCTGGGCCACTACGAACGCTTCATCAGCGCCCGCATGGGCAAACGCAACAATTTCACCACCGGCCAGGTGTATGAGAACGTCATCCGCAAGGAACGACGCGGCGAGTACCTCGGCAAGACGGTGCAGGTGATCCCGCACATCACCGACGAAATCAAGGCCAACATCAAGCGCGGCGCGGAAGGCGCCGAAGTGGCCATCGTCGAAGTCGGCGGTACGGTGGGCGACATCGAATCGCTGCCGTTCCTGGAAGCCATCCGCCAGATGGGCATCGAGGAGGGCCGCGGCAATGCCTGCTACGTGCACCTGACGCTGCTGCCGTGGATTCCCACCGCCGGCGAACTGAAGACCAAGCCGACGCAGCACTCGGTGAAGGAGTTGCGCGAAATCGGTATCCAGCCCGATATTCTTTTGTGTCGCGCCGACCGCTCCATCCCCGACGACGAGCGTCGCAAGATTGCGCTATTTACCAACGTTGCGCCCGAGGCGGTGATTTCCGCGATCGATGCCGACAGCATCTACAAGATTCCCGGCATGTTGCACGACCAGATGCTGGACGAGATCGTCTGTCATAAGCTGGGTATCCTGGCGCGCGCGGCCGATCTTTCCGCCTGGAAGAAACTGACCGACGCGGTCGAGCATCCGGATCACCAGATCGATATCGCTTTCGTCGGCAAGTATGTCGACCTGACCGAATCCTACAAGTCGCTGACCGAAGCGCTGATCCACGCCGGCATGCATACCCGTTCCAAGGTCAAAATCCATTACATGGATTCCGAAGACATTGAAAAGAACGGCTGCGACATGTTGAAGAGCATGGACGCCATCCTGGTGCCCGGTGGCTTCGGCAAGCGCGGCACGGAAGGCAAGATCGCGGCGATCCGCTATGCCCGCGAAAATAAGGTGCCCTACCTCGGCATCTGCCTCGGCATGCAGCTGGCCGTGATCGAGTTCGCGCGCGAGGTGGCCGGCCTGGAAAAAGCCAACAGCACGGAATTCGATCCGGACTCCCCGCACCATGTGGTCGGCCTGATTACAGAATGGAAAGATGCTTCCGGCAAGGTGGAGAAGCGCGACGAAAATTCCGACCTCGGCGGCACCATGCGCCTGGGTGCGCAGCAATGCCCGATCGTCCCCGGCACGATGGCAGAAAAGATTTATGGCCCCGAGGTCAACGAGCGCCATCGCCATCGCTACGAGGTCAACAACCACTACGTGGACCAATTGAAGGCTGCCGGTCTCGTCGTTTCCGCGCGTACGCCGACGGAAAACCTGTGCGAAATGATCGAGCTGCCGCAGGACGTGCACCCCTGGTTCGTCGCTTGCCAGTTCCACCCGGAATTCACTTCCAACCCGCGTGCCGGGCATCCGCTGTTCAAGGCGTATGTCGAAGCCGCGATCCAGCGTAAGGAAAGCAAATAATGAAACTGTGCGGTTTTGAAGTCGGCCTGAATCAGCCCCTGTTCCTGATCGCCGGCCCATGCGTGATCGAGTCCGAGCAAATGGCGATGGATACCGCCGGCCAGCTGAAGGAACTCTGTGCCGAGCTGGGTATCAATTTCATCTACAAGTCGTCCTACGACAAGGCCAATCGCAGCTCCAACAAGACCTTCCGCGGCCTCGGCATGCAGGAAGGCCTGCGCATCCTCTCTGAGGTGCGCAAGCAGATCGGCGTGCCGGTGCTGACCGACGTGCACAATGAAAACGAAGTGCCGGAAGTGGCTGCCGTGGTCGACGTATTGCAAACCCCGGCATTCCTGTGCCGCCAGACCGATTTTATCCAGGCCTGCGCCGCCACCGGCAAGCCGGTCAACATCAAGAAGGGCCAGTTCATGGCCCCGTGGGACATGAAGAATGTGGTCGACAAGGCCAAGGCGGTCAACGGCGGTGCGGACACGATTATGGTGTGCGAACGCGGCGCCTCCTTCGGCTACAACACGCTGGTGTCCGACATGCGCGGCCTGGCCGTGATGCGCAACACCGATTGCCCGGTGGTGTTCGACGCTACGCATTCGGTGCAGCAGCCGGGCGGCCAAGGCGACAAGAGCGGCGGCCAGCGCGAGCATGTGCCGGTGCTGGCGCGTGCGGCGGTGGCGAGCGGCGTGGCGGGCGTGTTCATGGAAACGCACCCCAACCCGGCGGTCGCAATGTCCGACGGCCCCAATGCTTGGCCGCTGCATATGATGAAGCCACTGCTGCAAACGCTGGTGGAAATCGACCGGCTGGTGAAAAGTCACGGATTTATCGAACACGAGCTGTAATCCGGCACGTGGGTGGTCCTGCCTGCTGGCGCTGGCAGGCAAAGGCGCCTGCGATATCAAAGGTGAATGAATAAAGGAAAAAATAGATGAGTGCTATCGTCGACATCATCGCGCGCGAGATTCTTGATTCCCGCGGCAACCCGACCGTGGAAGCCGACGTGCTGCTGGAGTCCGGCATTATCGGCCGTGCCGCGGTGCCGTCCGGTGCTTCCACTGGCAGCAAGGAAGCCGTGGAACTGCGCGATGGTGACGATAGCCGCTATCTGGGCAAGGGCGTACTCAATGCGGTGGAGAGCATCAATACCGAGATCGCCGAAGCCATCGTCGGCCTCGACGTCGAAGAGCAGAGCTTCATCGACAGCACGCTGATCGACCTCGACGGCACCGAAAACAAGGGCCGCCTCGGCGCCAACGCACTGCTGGCCGTTTCGATGGCCTGCGCCCGCGCAGCCGCCGAAGAGTCCGGCCTGCCGCTGTACCGCTATCTCGGCGGCTCCGGCCGCATGCAACTGCCGGTGCCGATGATGAACATCATCAATGGCGGCGCGCACGCCTCCAACAGCATCGACATGCAGGAATTCATGGTGATTCCGGCCGGTCGCCCGACCTTCCGCGAAGCGATCCGCTGCGGCGCGGAAGTGTTCCACGCGCTGAAGAAAATCCTGCACAAGAAGGGCCTGGCCACCACCGTCGGCGACGAAGGCGGCTTTGCCCCCGACCTGCCGACCAACGAAGCGGCGCTGCAATACATCATGGAAGCGATCTCCGCCGCCGGTTACGAGCCCGGCAGCGATGTGCTGATCGGCATCGACTGCGCCAGCACCGAGTTCTACAAGGACGGTCTGTACCACATCGAGTCCGAAGGCCTGCAGCTCAATTCCGAGCAGTTCGGCGATTACCTGGCGACCTGGTGCGACAAATACCCGATCATCAGCATCGAAGACGGCATGAGCGAATTCGACTGGGACGGCTGGAGCATGCTGACCCAGCGCTTGGGCGACGCGGTGCAATTGGTCGGCGACGACCTGTTCGTGACCAACGCCCGCATCCTGAAGGAAGGCATCCAGCGCGGCGTCGCGAATTCCATCCTGATCAAGGTCAACCAGATCGGTACGCTGACCGAGACCTTCGACGCAATCGAAACCGCCAAGCGTGCGGGCTATACCTCCATCATCTCGCACCGCTCCGGCGAAACCGAAGACACCACCATCGCCGACATTGCCGTCGCGACCAACGCACTGCAAATCAAGACCGGCTCACTGTCGCGTTCCGAACGCATCGCCAAGTACAACCAGTTGCTGCGCATCGAGGAGGAACTGGGCGGCGGCAGCTATCCTGGCCGCGATGCGTTTTACCAGCTGCTCGGCTGATCGGCCATCACGCCCGCCATGCGCTGGCTCACCCTGGTTTTCGTGCTGCTGATCGTCCTGCTGCAATATCCGTTGTGGCTGGGCAAGGGGAGCTGGCTGCGGGTGTGGGATCTGAGTCAGCAGATCGACAAGCAGAAAGAATCCAACACCACCCTCAAAGCACGCAACGACACGCTGGATGCCGAAGTGCGCGACCTCAAGCAAGGCTATGCCGCGATTGAGGAGCGTGCCCGCAGCGAATTGGGCATGGTGAAGCAGGATGAAGTGTTCTACCAGGTAATGGATGGCGGCACGCTTCCGCCGCCGGCAGCAAAGCCTGTCCCGCCACAGGCTACACCCCCCGCGCAATAAAAAGTCCGCAGTAAGAGCCTATTTCAGCAATTTCCATCCCCCGCGCCGCTAGTCTGCGGGATGCAGTGCAAGGCGAGGGCTGCGCGGTGTAGTCATTCTCCACAAGCAGCCCGCAACGCGGCAATGCGCCCGCAGACTAACGGCCCTTCGGGTTGAGTCCGGGCCCGGCGTCTGCGGCGTTGCGCCGCTTGCCAAGGGAACAACCATTGGCTGCGCGCCGCGTCTTGCATCCATCCGAGCCCGGACTCAACGCGGGGGATGGAAATTGCTAAAATAGGCTCTAGATATCGGCTTCCTGCCGACGCCCTGTTCCATTCAAAAGGTGCTCTTTTTCCATCGAACATGCCAAGGTAAGATGGCGCTGGCTCGCCATTGCCGCCCAAATCCAAAAAATAAAAAGGAAAAAGAATATGAACACCGGACTTCCCTGCCGTAAATCAACGATCGCCGTGTTGCTGCTGGTTGTGCTCGCCGGATGCGCTACACCACAAACGCGTATGCCGACGGTGGACTCGGCCGCCATGCAGGACGAGACGCGCAAGCAACGGGAGATGGTGATCGAGGATTACATGAATTCCTACCGACGGCTGCAAGCGGTGGCTTCGAAAATTGTAGCTAGCGGCACCGAGCTTTGCGCCGACAAGGTGGGGCCATACTACGGACTGACCGCCTGGAGTCGTGAAGATTTCGGCAAGGAGTGGCACGACGTTGTCCAGTCGCGGTTCGGCGTGGGCGATGTGGCGAGCATATCCAGCATCGCACCGGGCTCGGCGGCGGAACACGCAGGCGTGAAGGCCGGCGATGTGGTGGTTTCTGTCAACGGCTGGACGCTGCCCGCCGGCAAGGGCACGGTTGATAAGTTGATGGAGAAGCTGGCCGCGGAAGGCAAGTTCGGGATGCCGCTAGAGCTGTTAGTGCGGCGCGGGGCGGAGGAGGTCAAGCTGTCCATGATGCCGGGACAGGCGTGCGATTTTCGCGTGCGCCTGTCGCCCGACGACGTGAAGAATGCCTACGCCGATGGCCAGAATATCGTGATCTACAAGGGCATGATGGACTTCTTCCGTACCGACGAAGAGGTGGCACTGGTGGTCAGTCACGAACTGGCCCACAACGCGATGAAACACATCGACGCCAAGAAAACGAATGCCATGGTGGGCGGGCTGGTCGGCCTGCTGCTGGATGTGGCCGCGGCGGCAGGCGGTATCAACACCAACGGCGACTTTACCCGCCTGGGCTCCAACGTCGGAGCGGGGGTGTATTCGGTAGCCTTCGAGCAAGAGGCGGACTACGTCGGGCTGTATTTCATGGCGAATGCCGGCTACAAGATCGATGATGCGGCCAGTTTCTGGCGCCGGATGGCTACCACCAACTCCAAGGCGATCACCATGAAATCATCCCATCCGACGACACCGGAACGTTTCATTGCCATCGAAACCACCGTTGGCGAGATCAAGCAGAAAATAGAGAGC
The DNA here is from genome assembly GCA_035460165.1 of Methylophilaceae bacterium. Classification (GTDB taxonomy): domain Bacteria; phylum Pseudomonadota; class Gammaproteobacteria; order Burkholderiales; family Methylophilaceae; genus MM2. The sequence continues at coordinate 33,275 of DATHWW010000016.1, forward strand.
GGTCAGCCTTTGAAGCCGGAACTTAAGGATGTATCGGTGGAGACGGCCAAGGAAGAGGACAGGGGGATTCCGCATTAAAGCGAATGGCGGTTTGGATTACTTGGCCGAATTTTCCGGGCGTCGCAATTCATGCACCATCAGCGTCACGATCAGCCCGTTGATCAGCAAGGCTGCGATGGCGAGTCCTGAGTGTGACGATACGATTTCTCGCAATTCGAAAGGCAGGTAAATCGCTCCGCTCAGAGCAGCGAACCATTTGGCCCAGCGCTTTCCGTGCCACAGGCCGTAAGCCTCGATGAAGCGGACTAGCGCATAGGCGCCGGCCCCGGCGGCCAGTGTCCAAAGGCGAACGTCGGCCAGGTCGTGGACCAGCTTCAGGAAAATCGTCGGGCTGTCTTTGGCCGGATTCATGTGCAGATGCGCCACCAGCCGCTCGACCACATGCTGCTCCCCATGATGGATAAGCGCGACAACACCCAACCCTGCCAGCAGGACGATGGCGCCTTTGGCCGCTTCGAACACCGCTATGGATAGTAGCGGGCCGGTGGATTTCTCGTCTGCGACGATATCGTTCAACCCTTTTGGTGTTGTTAAACGGTGCTCATGCCATGGAAGCGGGGCAAGCTTTGCTACAGCACATAAGGCAAGGTCAGCGGCTCGATCACCGGACCCTCTGCGGATTGAGACCGCACCAAGCCGGCGTCTATGCTTTCCAGGCGCACTTCGTAAAGAAAATCAAATCCGCCATTCGGGCTGGGTGCGGTGCGCACAACCATGCCGACCGCTTCCGCGCTGTCCGTGCCGTAGATGTTGCTGCCGGGAGCGGGTGCCGTGTCGGCGGCGATATGCCCGAGATGCATGCGCCGCTTGACCTTACCGAGGTAATGCGTGCGCGCGACGATTTCCTGGCCGGTGTAGCAGCCTTTCTTGAAGTTGATGCCGCCCAATACGTCCAGATTCAGCATTTGCGGGACGAAGGCTTCCAGTGTGGCGGGCGTGACATCCGGGAGGCCGGCCTGGATCTCGTGCCATTCCCAGCCGTCGCTGCCGACCGGTTCGCAATGCTTGCGGAGGATGGTCCATATGTCGGCGGCATATTCCGGGCGGGTGAAGATTTCATAGCGCATCGTGGTGCCGGGCAGGCGCAATAGGGTAGCGGTTTCGTGTTCCATCAGCTGGTGATGCTCTTCCGGCACGCTGCCGAAGTGCTCTTTCAGCGCGATGGCGGCTTCGGTGCCGGCGATGCCGATGCGGACGATGGTGTCGGACATGTCTTCGATGATCACTTTGGAGCGCAGCACGTACATTTTCAGCCGCTTCATGGATTGCTCCCGGAGCGCGCCATTCACCTGCAAATAAATCTGGCCTTGCTGCGCAAAGGCGAGAAAGATCGCCAGCAGGCGGCCCTTGGGGTTGCAATAGCCGGAATAGTGGCTGTTGCTGCCGTCCAGCAGCTTGACGTCGTTGGTGACCTGCCCTTGCAGAAAGGTTACGGCGTCTTCGCCACCGACCCGCAGCAGCCCGAGGTGTGAAAGATCGGCGATAATGTTGCGGTTGCCAGCGAGCTGCGGCTCCTGCTCGGGATGCTTGAAATGCGCGACGCGGCCATCGGCGATGCTCGCGCCTTGCTGTGTAAGGAATTCTTGCCAGACTGGATGCATGAAACGACTCCGGGAGTTTGATGAAACATTATAACTTGAAGCCCATTCGACTCGCGCTGCGGCCTTCGCGCCGACTGGCTGCCGTGCTGGCCCTGGCCGGTGTCGGCGCCTGCACAGCCATCGCGCTTTTGCCGCTGCAGCTCTGGCAGAAACTGGTGCTGGCGTTATTCATCGCCGCTGCCGCCGGCTACCATGTCGCCAGGGATGCGCTGCTGCGCACGCCACAGTCCATCGTCGCACTGGAAGTCACGAGTGAAGGTGCGTTACGGTTCCAATCGCGCGCCGAAACATGGGCCGATGCCGAAGTACGCGGCGACAGCTTCGTCACCCCATGGCTGACGGTTCTGAACCTGACTGAACCGGACAAACGTTTGGCGCGGCGCGCAGTACTGTTGTCCGACAGCGGCGATGCCGAGATGTTTCGGCGTTTGCGCGTCTGGCTGCGCTGGGGTAGCCAGGCCGGGCCGGAATAGCCGGTTTCACATTGCAGCCAGGGCTTGCGCAATCGCAGAAACGGGATGAAGATAATGCAGTCCTACATGCGTTCCGTCCGGAACGTTTTCGTTTCTATGGCCTGTCACAAGTGACGCACTGTTGAGGGAGTGATTATGGATAGAAGCAGAATCAAAACCGTACCGAGGACCGAGGTATCCGACGACCAGCGCACAGTCAAGGAGACCGATTTTCGCATCGTCGCCCAGGATGCGCCGGTCATGCTGTGGTTCACCAATGCCGAAGGCAAGGTCATCTTCACCAATACGCGTTGGAAAAAATTCGTCAGCGGCGATTCCGACAGTACGGAGGTGGGCAGCGATGCCTGGCTCGACGCCTTGCACCCGGACGACGTGAATGCCTGCATGACAACCTTTCAGAACGCCTTCCAGCAGCGCGAATCCTTCCAGATGGAATATCGCCTGCGGCGCTCGGACGGCCAATACCGCTACGTGCACGATACCGGTGAGCCGTATATCAACAAGGAAGGGAAATTTTCCGGCTTCATCGGCTCTTCCACTGACATCACCGACCGCAAGAACCACGAAATGCAGCTGCGCCTGTCGCAGTTGGAGCTGACGCAGCATAACCAGGAAATGCAGTTCATCAACGAGCTGAATTCCTATCTGCAGGTGTGCGTTTCGTTCGAAGAAACGCACCCCATCATCGAGCATTACGCCAAGAAAATATTCGCCGACTACACCGGCGTACTGTACCTGTTCGACGAGAGCCACAGCATGGTCGCGACCGTGGCGCGCTGGGGCAAGGATGAATGCCTGTCGCAGGAGGTACTTACTCCGCACGACTGCTGGGGCTTGCGCCAGGGCAAGGTGCACGCGGTGAGCGGCGTCAACGAGGGCATCGTCTGCGACCATATCGTCGGGGTGTGCACCCATGGCTATGTCTGCGCGCCGGTGATCGCCCAGGGCGAAATGATAGGCGTGTTGAGCGTGACGCTGGGTTCCGACGAGCTGGCCGGCCCGGACAAGCTACAAACGTCGGTCGAATCGCGCACGCGCCTGATCGCGATGGCGGCGGACAACCTAGGCATGGCGCTGGTCAGCCTGAAACTACGTGAGGAATTGCGCAGCCGCTCGGTGCGCGATCCGCTGACCAAGCTGTTCAACCGCCGCTACCTGGAGGAAACCTTAATCCGCGAATTGGCCAACGGCAAGCGTACGGGGCAGAAGCTTGGCATCGTGATGATCGACATCGACCATTTCAAGCAGTACAACGACAGGCACGGCCACGACGCCGGCGATTATGTGCTGGCGGAGATCGCCAATCTGATCCAAACCAAACTGCGCAGCGGCGATATTGCCTGCCGCTATGGCGGCGAGGAGCTGGTGCTGGTGATGCCGGGAGCATTCAAGGACATCGCGGCCCAACGGGCGGAACTGATACGCGAGCTGGTCGAGAAGCACCAGTTCCTCTACAAGGGCCAGGATCTGTCCGGTGTGACCGTTTCCCTCGGCGTCGCGGATTACCCGGAGGACGGCGATAGCTCCACTGCGCTGATGCGGGCGGCTGACAAGGCGCTTTATCGTGCCAAGGACGAAGGGCGCAATCGCGTGATCGTGGCGGGCTAGTGTTGCCTGTGCCGGCGCAGCCACAGCGCGCGGATGAGATGCTGCGGGTGCGGCGGCACATAGGCGGCCAGCAACAATAGCGCCGCGAGCGCGGCGAGCAGCCAGCTCACTTCCATCGGTGCCCAGCCGCGCCGTGCCGGGGCTTGTTCCTTCAGTGCGGCAATGACGGTCGGGGAGCTGTTGCCGCGAATGTAGCGCGCCTTGATCTCCTTCGCCAATGTCTGCAGGTATTTCTCGTCCAGCACGGAAAGGTAGCGTTCGTAATCCTGCGTTGCCACGCTGTCGTCGCGGCGGCCGCGCGTTTCGTCGGAAACCTGGGCGATGCCGGGTTCGAGCTGGTAGGTATTTTCGGACCAGTAGCCGATGATCTTGTTGTTCTCGTCCATCTTCGGAACCGGCGTGGGCTTGTCGCCGCCGATGCCGACCAGCAGCCAGCCGCTGCCGCCCTGCCAGTTGGAAAGATCGGCGCGATTGAAAGCATGCAATAACGGCGCCTCTTCGCCATCCGTGAAAAACACCACACGCGCCGGTTCAGGCAAGGCCTTCAGCGCCGCCGAGGCGGACAGCATGCCGAATCCGAGGCGGCTGTTGCCATGCCAGGCCTGACGCCATTCGATGTGTTCCACCGTGTCTTGAATCGCGTCGAAACTGGCGCAAACCTCAACTGGATGAAATATCGTTGAAACCACCACTCCGGCGAACAGCGCGACGCCGACGCGCGTGCCGCAAGGCATGGAGGCAATCGCATCGTGCAGCAGGCGGCGGGTATAAGCGATACGGCTGGTTTTCTTCCCGGCTATCCGCATGTCCTCCGTGTTCATGCTTTGGGTAATGTCCACCACCAGCAGATAGGTGTGGATGTCGCGCTGCACCGGAGCGGTGGGGCGGAACAAGGCAATGATCAGCAGCAGGAGTGCTGCCGAGAGGAAAGCGACATCGCGGCGCCGGCGCAAGGCGCCGGTCAGGTTGCGCAGCAGGGACGTGGTGCGGAGTGCGGCCGACATGAGCGCGATTTAACCATATTTTTATTATGGAAGGGTTGTGCCCATGACTGCTGATGGCGTGTCATAAACCGGAAAGTGTTGCTGAAATCCAGATCTGCCTGCTGCTGCCCTGGCAGACCTTAACCCGGCAGACGGATGAGTTTGTAGCGATGCAGCAGCCTGCGCAGCAGTTGTAGCGGGTGATGGGTGAAATACGCAGCCAGCAGCAGCAAGCCGGCCAGCCCTGCGAGTATGCGATGGATTTCCATCGGTGCGATGTCGCGGCGCGCCGGCTTGAGGCTGGTGATGGCCGACTGCACGCCGGCAATGCTGCTGCCCCGCACGTAATCGCTGCCTATCTCGGCGGAGTATTTCTTCAGATACTCCTCATCCAGCTTGGAATATTGCCGCGAGCTGTCCATCAGTGCCACGCCGTCGTCGCGTGCGCCGAAGTTTTCCTGCGAAATCTGTGCGACGCCCGGCTGCATCTGGAAGCTTTCCGCAGACCAGTAACCGAGCAGCTTGTTGTTTTCGTCGAACTTGGGAATGGGAGCGCCCTTTTCGCTGCCGATGCCGACGACCAGCCAGCCTTTTCCCCCCTGGAAATCCGTCAGTTCCAGTGTGTTGAAGGCATGCAGGCGCGGCGCCTCTTCGCCGTCGGTGAGGAATACCACCTGGGCAGGCTCGCCTAGCGTGCGCGTCAGATGGGCGATGGACTGGGCGCCTTGACGCAGCCGGCTGTTGCCCGACCAGGCCATGCGCCACTCCATGTGGGCAATGTTGTCTTGGATGGCGTCGAAATTGCGGCAGACTTCGATCGGGCTGTATTGCAGGGCTGCGCTGGACCCGGCGAAAAAGGCGAGGCTGACGCGCGTGCCGCATGGCATACCCGAGATCAGGTCGTGCAGTAGGCGGCGGGTGTAAGCGTTGCGGCTGGCCGGCTTGCCGTCCACCATCATGTCCACCGTATTCATGCTCTGGGTGATGTCCACCACCAGCAAATAGGTGTAGATGTCGCGCTGCACCTGCACCGTCGGGCGCAGCAGCGCCACCAATAGCAGCAACGCCGCTCCGCCCAGCAGCGCGAAATCGCGGTGGTGCTTCAGGTAGTCGATGACCATGCGCAGCTTGTTCACGGTCAAGGGAGTCCCACCGGAATATTGCCCATGATCAGCCCCGGCGAATCCGACTCGCCTACGCCGGGAGTAGCTTCTGACGGCAGCATGGTGAGTATGCGGTCGAGATTGTGGCGCGCATCCCAATGCTCGCTATCCAGCCGCAGCGATTGCATATAGGCGGTTTTGGCCTGCGTCAGCAGGTAGACCGCCTCATCGCGCACGGTGAGGTCGCGGCCGTTGATGGCCAGTCCGCGCAGGAAAAAGATGTTGCCCAGGTTGAATTGCACCGCCGCGCGCTGGCTGGGCGTGCCTTTTTCCGTCAGTTGCAGGAACAGCAGGGTGGAATCCTGGTAGCGGCCGCTCTTGCCCAGCCAGTAGGCAGCGGAAAACTTGGCCTCGTAGGATTGGGTATCCGTGACCGGCGTCTTGCCCGAAGCTACCGCCCGGTTGAAGTTCTCGATCTGCCGGATGCGGTTGGCTTCCCATGCCGCCCCTGCGCCGGCCGCGATCGCGGCGGCGAGCAGAAGAGCTGTCAGTTTTTTTGCACTCAGCGCCATGTCTTAACCTCCAGTAACTTGATGCCCAACAGCGCGGCGATCATCAGCGCCGCCAGCGCGAAGCAGTGCGAGGTAAAGTCGCGCCCCGGGATCTGCTCCATGTAGCGGATAGGTTTCTTTTCCTTGCGATTGATGTCGTCGATGGCCAGCGCCAGCGATTGCGGATCGTCGGCCTCATAAGGCTGGTAGCCGGAGCGCATGCTCTTGAAATACTGGTGCAGCTCGATGGAAGGCGGCAACGGTTGGTCCTCGGGCGGCTTGTATTCTTCGTCGAAAATGCTGATCGCGCCCGGTTGGCGCAATACGATCCAGTACAGGGTGACGTTCATGCGAGCCAGCCAGTCGCGGATTTTTTGCTGGGCATCGGTACCGATGCGTCCGGCACCGTCGGACAGCAGCACGAGCGCGCGCGAGCCGGAGTCCGGCGTCTTGTCGAACATTCCCAGCGCGGTGGTGAGGCCGCTGCCGATATTGGTCTGGAACAGGCCGGGGCCGCCAGCGGCGTCGATCGCGGCAAGGATGGCCTCGCGGCTCTGGGTGAGCGGCATCACGTACATCGCCGAATTGCTGAAGGTCACCATGCCGAACATATCGTTCTTGCGCTGATTGACGAAATCCGTGATCAGCCGCCGCGCCGCTGCGGATTTCGATTCGCCCGCCCGGCCGCTGATCATTGAGCCGGAAAACGGATCGTCCATACTCGCGCTGCGATCGATGGTCAGCACGATCTGCGCGCCCTCGCCGATACGCTCGACCTTCTGTGCCGCGGTGTGCGGCCCGGCGATGCCGAGAATGATCAACAGCAGCGCCAGCGCAGCGAGGATCTTGAGCAACAATCCCATCAGCTCGGAAAGCCGGTCGCGAGGCAGTATCTGCGTCCAGGAATAGGTGCGGCTATGCGTGCGCTCCAGCAGCAGCGGGAGCATCGCCAGCGGCAGCAGGAAAAGTACCCAGTAAGTGTTGAACAGCATGCGATTCAGCTTTCCGTGGGGCTTGTAGCGCAGGCGAGCACGCGGGCGCTACGAAAAGTCAGGGATGCCATCATTTCAATCCACGCTCGCAATCGCGGCAGCGGCGGCAGAATGTGCGCAGCCATTCCATTGCGTCGCCGTCGATGCCATGCGGTGCGGTTGGTTCGAAGAACACCGTGCGCGATAGTCCGAAAAACTGGTCGATTTCAGTACCGACTGGTGCGAATCCCGGCCTGCGCGACAGGAAAGCGTCACCGTCGAACACGCTGTTCCCTGCCGTGGTATTCAATGCCTGGTGCAGACGCGAAATCCCTTGCGACAAGCCTTCGGAAGTTGCCGGAAGTTTTTTCAGGTCGCGGTAGGCGCGAGCGAAAGGGCCGCCCATGCGCGGCAGCCATGACGAGGTGCCAAGGACGTAAAGCAGTCCGAGCAGGGAAGCCGCAAGTATGCCCAGCGCGGCCCACAGGAATTGGTAATGACGGGTGGCGTCGAGTTTGAGCGGGCCGCGGAAACCGCTCATGTCGCGCTCGACCACCACCGAGCCGTATACCGCCAGCGGCGAGATACGGAAACTCCAGCTGGGGATGCGAATCTCGAAATTCTTGCCTTCGCCGCCGAACTTGACGAATTCGGCTGGGAGAATGGCCGGTTTGGCGACGATGTTGTTGGTGAACACCTGGTAGGAAAGGTGCAGGGTGTAGACGGTGGTGTCGATGCCGGATTTGGTTTCAAGCTTCACCTCGCGCACTTCGACGCCGCTGCCCTTGCCGCGGCGCTTCTTGTCGTTGCCGGCGATGGGCAGCGAGGTTTCCAGCAGCACGTAGGGTTTTTTCGCTTCCAGGATGATGGTGCGTTCCAGGATGTCGCCCACCGAGTACCCGACGTCGCGTCGGGGTTCGATGGTGCGAACCGAGACGCGCGGATCGGTGGCGACCCCGTCTTCGGCGTGGGCACTCATTATGCAGAGCAGGGAAAACGCGGTAATAAGTAATCTCATCATCAGGCGGCCACAAACTGGTAAAAGTATTCGGTCAAATCATCCGCCTCGAAGCCGTCCTCGATGAACAGTGGCGGCATGTCGAAGCTCATGAACAGTTTTTCGAGCGCGCTGCGGCGGTCTTCGAAGGCCTGCAGGATGCGCTCGCGGAAATTCTTGCGCAGGAAGAGCGTGCGCCGCGCGCCGGTTTCGCAGTCGGTCACGCTGGCAATGCCGAATTCCGGCAAGCTGCGATATTCCGCCGCATCCCACAGGATCAGCGGCACCACGTGATGGCGCATCAAGCTGCCCAGATGGCGTTCAAGTTGCTCCAGCGGTGTATGGAAATCCGACACCAGCAGCACCAGCGAACGTTCGCGCGGCAAGTACTGGCTCACGTCGCTCAAGCCGGCGGCGCCGATATGGCCGGGGCGGTGGGCGGCGAGGCGCTCGGTCAATTCGAATGCGCCGTGCACTTTGGTGGAAGACATGAACATCCAGTCTTCGCGCACTTGTTCGTCGAATCCGATAAAGCCGAATGGATCGTTCACGCGGAAGGCGGAATAGGCGGCTGAGGCGGTGATCTCGGCGGCGATTTCCAGTTTGCGCATCTGGCCGGAAAAGCCCATCGATCCCGACAGGTCGCAGGCGACAAAAACCGGCACCGCACTGCGCTGGTTGAAAATCCGCACCCAGACCTGGTCGAACGGGTCGCGTATGGTTTGCCGGATGTCGATGCGGCGCGGGTCGGGATACGAGATCAAGGGGGCATGGCCGCGAAAGTCCATGCCCAGCCCACGCTGCGCACTGGCATGGCGGCCCGGATGGCGGCCGCGTGAACGCCAGCCGATCTGGTAGGTGAACTCCTTGATTTGGCCTTCGATCATGTTGTTACGGTGCGGAAACGGCGTTGACGATGCCCGACAGCAAATCGCGCGCGATTTCCGTACGGCGCATTTCGTACACCGGGCTGAACACCAGGCGGTGCGCCACGGTTTCATGGAATACCGCGTGGATGTCTTCCGGCAGCACCGCATCGCGGTTGTTGAGCCAGGCGTTGACGCGCGCCGCGCGCAGCATCATCGACATGCCGCGCGGGCTGGCACCGGCCAGCACCAGGCGGTTGATATCGACGCCGTCGATCTTGACACCATACTGGCCCGGATGCCGGGTCGCCAGCCACAGTTCCAGCGCGTATTTGCGCAGCGTCGGGCTTGCCTGCACGTGGTCCTGCAGGGCCACGGCGATGCTGTTCAGCTTGTCGTAATGCAGCACGTCGGGCTGGACGTTTTCCACCAGCTTGTCGGCGTTGTGGTAGCGCGTATTGAAGATCAGCGATTCCATGATATCCGGGTCGCTGGGTACCGCGATGGGGATTTCCATCATGAAGCGGTCACGGGCGGCGGAAGGGATGTCGAAGGTTTCTTCCTTCTCGACCTGGTTGCGGTCGGCGAACACCAGCATGTGCGGGAAGTGATGTTCCGCGTTGAACGCGGACAGCGTGCGTTCGGCCATCACGCGCAGCAGCAGCGAGTGTACCTGCGGGCGGGCGCGGTTGATTTCGTTGAAGAAGAACACTGCGAGGCTCTCGCCGCAGCGCAGCAGCGGGCCGGCGTCCACGTGCGGGCGGCCGTCTTCGCCCAAATAGGTGTGATAGACGAGGTCATTGGGCATCAGGTCGATGGTGCCCTCGATCCGCTCGTAGCCGCCGCCGATGCCGCGGGTAAAAGCGCGCAACAGGGTGGTCTTGCCGACGCCGACGTCGCCTTCCAGCAGCACATGGCCGCGCGCGAAAATCGCGGTGGTGATCAGGCGTACCGGCCGTTCCTGCCCGACGACCACCTTGTTGATTTCGGATTCCAGTTTCAGCGCATGCTCGCGCCAGTCCGTCAGCTGGCTGTCGGCGGTTGAACTCACTCTCGTCTCCCTCGTGTTGGCTTGTTGCCACTAAGAAAAAATTTAAACTGGCTGTCAGTCTACCAATTTCCTGCGGAACAGTATGCCACGAAAAGCATACTAACTAGTAAGTATTTAAACGATCGTATTTTCTATCGCTTTTTTCCTTGGTTTGGCCGTGCATATCGTTATCGTACGGGGCAAAATAGCGGATTAAGCCCGACATGAATTCGCTAGATGGAACCCTCTAACCGCCGCATTGCCCACCTCGACATGGACATGTTCTTTGCGGGCGTGGAGCTGCTGCATTATCCGGAATTGCGCGGCTTGCCCATGGTGGTCGGCGGCCGTTCGGCGGATGCGCCGGAGTTGTTGCCCGACGGCAGTCGGCGCTTTCATCGCTTGCGCGAATATGCCGGGCGCGGCGTGGTCACCACCTCGACCTACGAAGCCCGCACGCTGGGCGTTTTTTCGGCAATGAGCATGATGCATGCCGCCCGCCTCGCACCGGACGCCATCCTGCTTCCGGCCAACTTCGAAGCCTATCGCCATTATTCGCGGCTGTTCAAGCAGGCGGCGGCTTCGGTTGCGCCGGAGATTGAAGATCGGGGCATAGACGAAATCTATATCGACCTTGCGAATATTCCCGAAGAAAGCCGCGCGCTTGCCGCGCGCATCAAGCAGGCCGTGCGCGATGCCACGGGGCTGTCGTGCTCCATCTGCATCGCCCCCAACAAGCTGCTCGCCAAGATCGGCTCCGACCTCGACAAGCCGGACGGCCTGACGCTGTTGGATGAAGCCAGCATCCCCACGCGCATCTGGCCGCTTGAAGTCAGAAATATCAACGGCATCGGCCCCAAGGCGGCGCAAAAGCTGGCGGATCTCGGCATCGTGAAAATCGAGGAACTGGCCCATGCCGATCCGGCGCTGCTGCAAAAGCATTTCGGCCTGAGTTATGCCGGTTGGCTGATCAATGTCGCGCACGGCCGCGACAACCGGCCCGTCGTGACTAGCTCCGAACCCAGGTCCGTCAGCCGCGAGACCACCTTCGAGCGCGATTTGCACGTCAGGCGAGACCGGGCCGTGCTGTCGGAGGCGTTTACCGCGCTATGTACCCGCGTTGCGACGGACCTCGAGCGCAAAGGCTATGTGGGCCGCACCATAGGCATCAAGTTGCGCTATCAGGATTTCCGGACGGTGACGCGCGACCTGACCTTGCCAGAGCCGACACAGGATGCAGCGACCATTCGGCGCGCGGCAGGGGAGTGCTTGAAGCGGGTACCGCTAGACAGCAGGATCCGGTTGCTGGGGGTGCGGGTGGGGACGTTGTCGCCGGAGACGGAAGCCCCGCATGAAATAAGCCCCGCGCAAAGCGAGCTGCCATTCGGCGCTGCATAAAGCGGAAAAACGATGCGCTTGCCGTTTTCCGGCCAGGCGCAGGCTGGGCGTCAGTCGAAACCTGGAACGGCGAGAATCGCTTCCTTGATCGTGGGGGCAAAATATTTGGAAATGCAGCAGCTGCCTGCGCGCGCGGCATGCGTGCGGACGAGGTCGATGACCTCATGCAATGAGGCATACCTGCCGGTCGGCACAGGCAGGGCCGTGCCGTTCGCGTGGCGCAGTTTGCAAATTTTGCCGTCGGCATCGATGAGCTGGTCGGTATCGCGATATTGAAACCGGTGCCAGGCCGGGTCGTGATCCCAATTGGATTGGTCCACGACAAACGCCAGCTCATCCTGTCCGGTGTAATGGATGATCGCCGGCCACGCGATTGAATCTGGATGAAACATGACTAGCCGGCCTTTCGAAACGTGAGGTTGATGCGCTGGTTGCCAAGGCGCGGGTGATGGTTTTCCTTGAGCGTCAGCACGCCATGGTAACGCAGCCGATCGGGTCCGCCCCACACCACCACGTCGCCATGCAGGAGCGGCACGCGGCGGGTTTTGTCCGAGCGCTTGTGGCCGCCGAACAGGAACACCGCCGGCACGCCCAGCGATACCGAGACGATGGGCTGGCTGAAATCCTGTTCGTTCTTGTCCTGATGCAAGGTTAGCCGCGTTCCCGGTGCATAGCGATTGATCAGGCAGGCGTCGGGAATGAAGCGCTCGAATCCTGCCGCGGCTGCAGCGGCGGTGGCGAGGGCAGTAAAGCACGGGGGCATCGGCGGCCATGGGCGCTCGGTGACGGGGTCGATTTCCGTGTAGCGGTAACCGCGCCGGTCGGAGGTCCAGCCGAGCGTGCCACAGTTGGCCATCGCCACCGACATCACGAAGCCGCCGGGCGTCACCATATTGCGGAAGGGCGATTCGGCCGTGATCGCCGTAATCGCTTCCAGCAACGCCGTTTCGTCGGCCAGCGCAAAACCATGGAGCAGGCATGCGCCCGGGCCGAGCGGTTCGCTCCAGCGCGCGCCCGTGTCGCAATCAAATAGCGGCAGATTCGTCACGCGCCTCCTTCTCCAGCAATGCCCGCTTGCGTTCCACGCCCCAGCGGTAGCCGGATAGTGCACCGTCGGTGCGCACGACGCGATGGCAAGGGATCGCCACCGCCAGCGTATTGGCGGCGCATGCGCCGGCCACGGCGCGTACCGATTTCGGCGCGCCGATCAGCGCGGCGATTTCGCTGTAGCTCATTGTTCTTCCTGGTGGGATTTCGCGCAGCGCCTGCCACACCCGCTGCTGGAATGCCGTACCGCGCACGTCGAGCGGCAGGCTCAACCCGCGCGCGGGTTTTTCGATGAAGCCCACAACCTGCGCGACCAGTTGTTCGAACGCGCTGTCGCCGCCAATGAGATGGGCCTTGGGAAAGCGATCCTGCAGTTCGCGCACCAGGGTTTCGGGATCGTCGCCCAGCGAGATCGCGCAAACACCGCGTGAGCTGCAGGCGACCAGGATGGAGCCCAGCGAGCATTCGCCGAGCGCGAAATGGATATCCGTATGCGCGCCGCCGGCACGATAATTCGACGGTGTCATGCCAAGCATTTTGTCGGCATTCTCGTAAAAGCGGCTATCGGAGCCATAGCCTGCATCATAAATCGCTTCGGTGACGTTCTTGTTGCGTATCAGGCCGTTGCGCACCCTTTCTGCGCGATGCGCGGCGGCATAGGCGCGGGGCGTGAGTCCGGCGATGGACTTGAATACGCGATGAAAATGATAGGTGCTCATTCCCGCATGGCGGGCGAGTTCTGCCAGGCCGGGCAGGTTTTCGGAGCTCTCGATCAGGCGGCACGCTTCCGCTATTCGCGCTGCATGCTGCTCGGAAAGCGCTGGCTGGTCCGGTTTGCAGCGTTTGCAAGGGCGGAAGCCGGCTTGCTCGGCATCTTCGCGCGTCGAGTGAAAGCGCACGTTCTCCGGCCGGGCGGTGCGCGCCGCGCAGGAGGGGCGGCAATACACCCCGGTGGTCGCGACGGAATAGTAGAACGTGCCGTCCGCCGCCGGATCGCGCGCAAGCACGGACGCCCATCGCGGGTCGTTTTCCGTCGCGGCGGCAAACTGCGATTTCTTGCTCGGTGCGTTCATGACGATTCCTGAGTAAGTGATGATAAATGCCATTTATTCATCATCGCCTCACTTGCACACTCCGGTGCTTGCTTTCGAATTCGAAGGTTTGGAACTGGTTTGTTGCGTGTTGGACAGATTCCGGCCGCCAATGTTGTCTTGTGTGGTCCCAGCTAAAAGTAGCCCGCACTCGACTTCATGGGAGTGAAGGTCAGCGTGCGGCTTCGATCAGCGTCTTGGCCATTTCCTTAGCGTGCTCGACCGCGCCGGAACCATGCTGCATGCGCTCGGTGATCGCTGCGCCTTCGATGACCAGCGACAGTTGCAGCGCCAGCCTGTCGGCATTCTTGATGCCGGCTTCGGCGGCGATTTGCGCCAGGGTGTTGCGCAAGGTCTGGGCGAACTCGACCGAAGTCTGGTGCACCGGATTTTCATCCTGCGGAAACTCGGCGGTGGCATTGGTGAAAGCGAAGCCCTTGAATTCAGGATCGGCGATCCAGTCCATCACGGCATTGACGAGCACCAGAAGTTTTTCGCCCGGGGCCGCATCCCGCGTCGTCATGCGTTCGGTCAGTTTTTTCCAGAGCTTGTCGTCGTATTGGCGCAGGTACTCCAGGATCAACTGCTCCTTGGACTTGAAGTACTTGTACAGCGTGACCTTGGCCACGCCGGCCTCGGCGACGATGGTATCCACACTGGTGGCGTTGATGCCGCGCGTGGCGAAGAGCTCGGACGCGACGCCGAGGATGTATTCGCGCATTTGGGTGGCCATGATAGGAGCCTATTCCAGTAGTAAACGAAAGATGCGTTCGGGCACAAAAGGGCTCCCAACTTATCCCGCGACCCAGGCCACGGTGGTGTGGCCGTTGGCCGGCGGTTGATAGCATTCGCTGGAGCGTGTGCGTTCGAACCAGGCGAGGAAGGCGCGGAGGTTTTCGCGGTCGGCAATAGGATCATCAGGGGTGCGGAAGTGAATGACGTTCATGTAAGCGGTGACTTGCCCCGGCGGCAGGGCGAGCAACTGCGGAGCGGGGCAAACGCCCTGCGCGATTCGCTCTTGCAGCGCCAGGACGGCTTCGGTGCTGTCCGGATTGAAATTCACGCGGGTGACTTCAGCGCTTGCCAGTACACGAGGGTTGACGGGCATTGGTGACCATTGCGCCTTGACCGCCGGATGCATGCCGACGGCCGCGATCACTGCGGCTGCAGCCATGCCGCCCAAGTAACGGAGCGTATTTCGTTTGCGCGAGCAGGCTTCGGCGATGATGGCTTGCGCCGCCTGGCCGGCTTCGACGATGGCGCGGGCTTCGGGGTTGCGTATTTCCTCGGCGATCGCGCCTTGCAGAAGAATAACCAGTTGATTGACCAGGCTGATCGGGTTGCGGGCGTGCGCGGAAATCGCGATGCCTGTCAGGAATTCCTTGAGCTTGCTGCAGTTGTATAGAAAATAATTGGGCGCTTGGGATTGCAGCATGCGCTCGCGTATGCCTGGCGCGGATATCCAGTTTTCGGTGACGCTGAAAATCGCGAGCAGGCGCTTTTCAGGGCTTTTTCCCTGCTGTTCCACCATCTGGAAAAACCATGTGCTTTCCAAGAGTTCCATGTCACGCTCCCTGCATACATACTAGTTCGTATTCTTTCATGAAATGCATGGGTTTGTATGCAATTTTCTGGCGGTTGTATTGCAGATTTCTGTAATGCGGCAATAGCTTATGCATCCGCATGCAGGCGAGTACGCCTGCATGCGGATTATCAGATGATCAGCGCGGCCGCGACGTGGCGGCCCTCCGCCATCAGGATATTGTAGGTGCGGCAGGCAGCGGCGGTATCCATGCATTCCAGGCCGACACCAATATCGAAAAGCGGCTTGCCGATGCGGGGATGGACGAAGCGATGCGTGGCGCCGGTTCCGAGCAGCACCACCTCGGGTGCCAGCCGGGCGATGCGTTCGATATGCTCGGCCGCGAGGCTATCGAAATCGGCGACCGACCAGTCCGTCACCAGTTGGTTGGGCAGTACGATCAGGCTGCTGTGGTGGCGCATGTCGTTGATGTCCACCCAGCCTTCGCCATAGCCGGTGATGAGCTGGTTGCCTGCTGCGCGCGTGAGGTGGAGTTTCATGGGATTTTCTCGCTGGGAAGCGAAATGATACGGCAGAGTGGCGAATCGATGAAGCTGTCTATCACATTGAATTGCTTGGGCAAGGTGCGACAAGGTAAAATCGCCCATTTATTCGTCGCGAAAACTTGCATCGTGCAACCTATACTCAAATCCTCCAAGCTCAATAACGTCTGCTACGACATCCGCGGTCCGGTGCTGGCGCGAGCGCGCGAGATGGAGGACGAAGGCCACCGCATCATCAAGCTGAACATCGGCAACCCCGCGCCGTTCGGCTTCGAGGCACCGGAAGAGATCGTGCAGGACGTGATCCACAACCTGCCGGACGCCTCCGGCTACAGCGATTCCAAGGGCCTGTTCGCCGCGCGCAAGGCCATCATGCACTACACGCAGGGCAAGAACATCCGCGGTGTGCAGATCGACGACATCATCATCGGCAACGGCGTGTCCGAGCTGATCGTGATGGCGATGAACGCGCTGCTCAACAATGGCGACCAGATCCTGGTGCCGGCGCCCGACTATCCACTGTGGACGGCGGCGGTGAGCCTGTCCGGCGGCACCCCGCGCCATTACCTGTGCGACGAGGAGTCCGGCTGGCTGCCCGACCTCAAGGACATCGAAAACAAGATCACCGCGAATACGCGCGGCATCGTTATCATCAATCCGAACAACCCGACCGGGGCGCTGTACCCGCGCGAAATCCTGGAAGGCATCATCGAAATTGCGCGTCATCACGACTTGATCATTTTTGCCGACGAGATTTACGACAAGGTGCTGTACGACGGCAACGAGCATACGTCCATCGCTTCGCTGGCCGACGACGTGCTGTTTGTGACCTTCAACGGGTTGTCGAAAAATTACCGCTCCTGCGGGTATCGTGCCGGCTGGATGGTGGTGTCGGGCGAGAAGCGCCATGCCGGCGATTACATCGAGGGTCTCAACATGCTGGCCTCGATGCGCCTGTGCGCCAACGTCCCCGGCCAGTTCGCCATTCAGACGGCACTCGGTGGCTATCAGAGCATCAAAGACCTGGTGGCGCCCGGTGGCAGGCTGTGTCGCCAGCGCGATCTGGCCTGGCAGTTGTTGACGGAAATTCCGGGCGTTACTTGCGCCAAGCCCAAGGCGGCGATGTATCTGTTCCCGCGTCTCGATCCCAAGATGTATCCCATCGACGACGACCAGCAGTTCATCCTCGATCTGCTGCTGGAGGACAAAGTGCTGCTGGTGCAGGGCACCGGCTTCAACTGGCCGCACCCTGACCATTTCCGCGTGGTGTTCCTGCCCAGCGCGGACGATTTGACCGAGGCCATCGGGCGCATTGCGCGCTTCCTGGAGCAGTACCGCAAGCGCCACGGCGCATCCAAATAATTTTGAGAGCATCAAGACACGCATGAAACCAATGAACGTAGGTCTGTTAGGCATCGGCACCGTCGGCGGCGGCACGTTTACCGTGCTTACCCGCAACGAGGAAGAAATCACCCGTCGCGCGGGGCGTCCTATCCATATCGTGAAGGTTGCGGATCGCAACCTGGCGCTTGCCAAGGAAGTAACCAAGGGCACGGTGGAAGTGACCGATGACGCGTTTAGCGTCGTGTCCGACCCCAACATCGATATCGTCGTCGAACTGATCGGCGGCACCACCATTGCCAAGGAGCTGGTGCTGAAGGCCATCGAAAACGGCAAGCACGTGGTGACCGCCAACAAGGCGCTGCTCGCGCACTACGGTACCGAAATTTTCGCCGCTGCGCAGAAGAAGGGCGTGATGATCGGGTTCGAAGCGGCGGTGGCCGGCGGCATCCCCATCATCAAGGCCGTACGCGAAGGCCTCAGCGCCAACCGAATCGAATGGATCGCCGGCATCATCAACGGCACCACCAATTTCATCCTCACCGAAATGCGCGAAAAAGGCCTGGACTTCGGCGACGTATTGAAAGAAGCGCAGCGTCTGGGTTATGCCGAAGCCGATCCGACGTTCGACGTCGAAGGCATCGATGCTGCGCACAAGCTGACGATACTTGCATCGATTGGCTTCGGCATTCCGATGCAGTTCGACAAGGCCTATACCGAAGGCATCACCAAGCTGACGCGGCAGGACATTGGCTATGCTGAGCAACTCGGCTATCGCGTCAAGCTACTGGGCATTACCAAGCGTACCGACAAGGGTGTGGAGTTGCGCGTGCACCCGACCCTGATCCCGGAAAAGCGCCTCATTGCCAATGTGAATGGCGCGATGAACGCTGTCGTGGTGAAGGGCGACGCAGTCGGCCCGACGTTGTACTACGGCGCTGGCGCTGGTGCGGAACCGACGGCCAGCGCAGTGGTAGCCGATCTGGTTGATGTCACCCGCATGCATACGGCTGACCCGCAGAATCGCGTGCCGCATCTGGCGTTCCAGCCGGATCAATTGTCCGACCTGCCCATCCTGCCGATGTCCGAAGTGCGTACCGCGTACTACCTGCGCTTGCGCGCGCAGGACAAGCCGGGCGTGCTGGCCGATGTGACGCGCATCCTGGGCGATCTGGAAATATCCATCGACGCGATGATCCAAAAGGAGCCGGAAGAGGGCGAGTCCGAAGCGGACATCATCCTGTTGACGCATATCACGGTCGAAAAGAATATCGACCAGGCGATCGCCAAAATTGAAGCGCTGCCAGCGATCACCGGCAAGATCACGCGCATCCGCATGGAAGAACTCGGCAAATGAAATACATCAGCACGCGCGGCAATTCGCCGGCGCAAACCTTCAGCGAAATCCTGCTGGGCGGCCTGGCGCCGGACGGCGGCCTTTACTTGCCGGAAGCCTACCCGCAGTTCAGCGAGACCGACCTCGCCGCGATGCGCGAGATGAATTATCGCGAGCTGGCCTTCACCATACTGTCCCGTTTCGCGACCGACATCCCGGTGGAGGACCTGCGCAAGATTATCGACAAGACCTACACCGCCGAAGTTTATTGCCACGTGCGCGAGGGGCAGAACCCGGACGACATCACGCCGACACTGAAGCTGGAGGACGGCCTGTTCCTGCTGTCGCTGTCCAACGGACCGACGCTGGCGTTCAAGGACATGGCGATGCAGCTGCTGGGCAATCTGTTCGAGTATGTACTGGACAAGGCCGGACGCGAGATCAACATCCTCGGCGCGACTTCCGGCGACACCGGCTCCTCCGCCGAATATGCGATGCGCGGCAAGCATAATGTCCGCGTGTTCATGCTGTCGCCGCACAAGAAGATGAGCCGTTTCCAAACCGCGCAGATGTTCAGCCTGCAGGATTCCAACATCTTCAATATCGCAGTCAAGGGCGTCTTCGATGACGCGCAGGACATCGTCAAGGCAGTCTCCAACGACCTCGCCTTCAAGGCGCAACACAAGATCGGCGCGGTCAATTCGATCAACTGGGGCCGCGTCGCGGCGCAGGTCGTGTATTACTTCAAGGGCTACTTCGCGGCAACGCGCAGCAACGACGAGCAGGCCAGTTTCGCCGTGCCGTCCGGTAACTTCGGCAACGTCTGCGCCGGCCACATCGCACGCATGATGGGCCTGCCGATCAAGCAGCTGGTTGTCGCCACCAATGAAAATGATGTACTGGACGAGTTTTTCCGCACCGGTATTTACCGCCCGCGCAGCGCTGCCCAGACGTATCACACTAGCAGTCCGTCGATGGATATTTCCAAGGCATCCAACTTCGAGCGCTTTGTATTCGACCTCGTCGGCCGCGACGGCGCGAAAATGCGCGAGTTGTGGGGCAAGGTGGACCAGGGCGGCGCGTTCGACCTCAACGAGGGCGGTTATTTCGCCAGGATCGGCGACTACGGGTTTGTGTCCGGTTCCAGTAATCATGCCCATCGCATGAAGACGATCCGCTGGGTGAACGAACAGTATGGCGTGACCATCGATACCCATACCGCCGACGGCCTGAAGGTGGCCGCTGCATTCCGCGAACTCGATGTGCCCATGGTGGTGCTGGAAACCGCGCTGCCGGCCAAGTTCGAGGAAGCGATCCAGGAGGCGCTCGGCCATGCGCCGCAACGTCCGGAAGATTTGCAGGGACTGGAGGATCTGCCGCAGCGTTTTGAAGTGATGGATGCGGATGTCGATGCGATCAAGCGCTTTATCGTAGACCACACTTAACGTCGTTCCGGCGAAGCCGGTATCCAGTACAGGGGCAAGCAATGAAGCAATACCAGGATCTGATGCGCCATGTCCTCGAACACGGCCACAAGAAAGAAGACCGTACCGGCACCGGCACATTGTCGGTATTCGGCTACCAGATGCGGTTCAACCTGGCGGAAGGTTTCCCCCTGCTGACGACCAAGAAGGTCCATCTCAAGTCCATCATCCATGAGCTGCTGTGGTTCCTTCAGGGCAGCACCAACATCCAGTACCTCAAGGATCACGGCGTTTCCATCTGGGACGAGTGGGCGGACGCGCAAGGCAATCTCGGCCCGGTATACGGCTATCAGTGGCGCAACTGGCCCAGGCCGGACGGCACGCATATCGACCAGATTGCGCAGGTCGTAAATATGATCAAGAAGAATCCCGACTCGCGCCGTCTTATCGTCTCGGCCTGGAACGTGGCCGACGTTGACCAGATGAAGCTCCCACCGTGCCATGCGTTTTTTCAGTTTTACGTGGCCGACGGCAAGCTCTCCTGCCAGTTATACCAGCGCAGCGCGGATATCTTCCTCGGCGTGCCCTTCAATATCGCCTCCTACGCGCTGCTGACGATGATGGTGGCGCAGGTGTGCGGCCTCAAGCTCGGCGATTTCGTGCATACGCTGGGCGATGCACATATCTACCTGAACCATCTGGAGCAGACGCGCGAACAGTTGTCCCGCGAGCCGCGCGCGCTGCCGACGATGCGTATCAATCCTGAAGTGCAGGATATCTTCGGCTTCAAATTCGAGGATTTCACGCTGGAAAACTACGATCCCCACCCCGCGATCAAGGCGCCGGTGGCGGTCTGATTACGAAAGTAACAGGCAAAAAAAAGCGAACCGCCCGGGGTTGGAAGACGGCCCGCCTCGAAAAGGGGAGAGAATTGCTTAAAGAAGGTTATCAGGCTGCGGTTACTGCTCCGCTGATGACCCTGACGTAATCGCCAACGGCATATTCCGGTTGGGTCGGTTGATTGACGATACGCATGGTTCCATCGGTCATGCGCACCTTGATTTCATAGATGGGTGCCTGTTTTTTCAATGGCTTGTTCATTGTATTTCCGTCATGGCCCAAAGCTGGCAGGCGGCTATCGGTAAGATAAGGCCGGACTTTTCCCTTGCCATGCTTGGAAGTGTTTTCGAGCGCACTATCGCTATCGGGCTTTGTATCCAGGTCGTCGTTCAATGAAATCCGGATCGACTCAACCACACCACAAATGCCGCATGCTTGTTTGCTGTCAGCAGTGCTAGTCGGATTGGCGAAAGGGATGATGCGTAAATTATTGGTGTTTGCCGTCGCTGACTTACCGGAGCGGGCGGGATCGATAATCGTCGACCGGAATTGCACGCTGCTTTCCCTGTCGGCAGCGCCGCCGAGTGATTTCTGAGCGAATTCCATTTCCTGGGCATGCGCTACTCCGGACCAGGCAGTAGATGTCGCCATGCCAGTGACTAGCATTGCTCCATATAGCATGGAGCTCATTCTGTGCAGTCTATGCATCTTCATGATTTTCTCCCTTCTGTTGGATTACCAATGCTTCCGA
Source organism: Methylophilaceae bacterium (assembly GCA_035460165.1). Classification (GTDB taxonomy): domain Bacteria; phylum Pseudomonadota; class Gammaproteobacteria; order Burkholderiales; family Methylophilaceae; genus MM2. The sequence goes on from DATHWW010000016.1 coordinate 54,831, forward strand.
GCTTTTTAATGAGTGCGTGTTGAGTGGGAAGCGATACTGTCGAAGTTTCTTAAATCGTGAAGTTCCAAATTGGTAAGCCGTCCGCATGAAAGAGGCTGCTTCGGCGCGGTCTCCTGATGCTTGGCTGCAGGACCGGGCTGAAATGGATGGTTTTCGTACTCGGCCCAAATGCTGCTATCAATATTTCCATTGTTGAGTTTCGTGCCTTGCTGCGGTGTCCATTTCGTCGATGTGCCCATTTTTAACCTTTCACCACCAGACTGTTCTTGACGGAAAGTACGCCGCGGACGCTGGATGCGATTTCCACAGCACGCCGTACTTGCGCTTCGGTGTCGACGAAGCCGCTCAAAATCACTTGACCATGATGTGTCTGCACTTTGATCGCTAGTGCTTTCATGCCTTCGTCCTTCAGTAGTTCTGCTTTGACCTTGGCCGTCACGGAACTATCATCGAGAAACGATTCAACGCGCGCCTGTTGCATACCACTCTTGAATTCGCTGTACTCTTCCGCGCTTAACGCGTCATTCTTGTCTGTGTCGGCCTTATCGAAATTCGGGCCGACGTCGTGATCGCGCACGCTTTCACTGCGTGTGAGCTTGCCATCACTGTTTTTGTCCAGTTTCTTGAACTCGGAGTAGAGCGGCGTTTGCACTTGGTCCTCATCGGTGCCGAGGGCATATGCTGCTGTGGCTGCACTTGCACATGCGGCCGCAAAAAGCGTTGTCGCAAAATTCTGGAAGCCTAATGGATGTTTATTCATGTTTTTAACCTGATCCAATATTGGTTCAAGTAAACAATTGCAAGCAGCGTGCCAAGTTTTGAATTTCTATTTAAAACAGAAACATATGAATGAAACGAATGCCCGGCGGGGAAGGGCAAGTGTCTCCGGACGGAGACACTCATGGGATGGGTTTTCTAGTCTACTGAAAACAAAGGAATTTTGTTGTCTCCAGTAAGCGACAACCTTATGGTTGCTCCTCATTTTTAAAGAGCGCCGGTGTCAATTGATGCCTGTCCAGCAATTTGTAGAACTCGGTGCGATTGCGCTGGGCCAGGCGCGCAGCTTGGGTCACATTCCCATTAGTGGCCTTAAGAAGCCGAGCCAGATAGTCGCGTTCGAAATTTCGTCGGGCCGTCTCGAAAGGAAGGATTCCGCCTACGTCATCGCGCAAGGCTTTTTGTACCAAGGTCGTGGGTATCAGTGGCGTCGTGCACAGCACAACAGTCTGTTCGACGATGTTCTGCAATTGGCGGACATTGCCGGGCCATGGGGCGCTGATCAACAGTTCCATGGCCTCGGGAGAAAATCCATTGACGGCTTTGTCGTATTTGCGGCTGATCGTCGTCAGAAAATGTCCCGCAAGCAGCGGGATATCCTCGCGCCTGGCGGACAAGGCGGGGATTTCCAACCCGACCACATTGATACGGTAGTACAAATCTTCGCGGAAACGGTTGGTTTTCATTTCCTCAGCGAGATCCCGATGGGTCGCGGAAATGATACGGACATTCACGGGAATGTTCGCGGTCGCCCCGACGGGCCGAACGGTCCTTTCCTGCAAGGCACGCAGAAGTTTGACCTGGAGTGTCAAAGGCATGTCGCCGATCTCGTCCAGGAACAGCGTGCCGCCTTCCGCAGATTGAAACAAGCCCTTGTGATCGCGCGTCGCGCCGGTAAAGGCACCCTTGGTATGGCCGAACAGTTCCGACTCGAGCAACGGTTCCGGTATCGCGCCGCAATTGATGGCAATGAATGGCTTGTCGCGTCGGGGGCTGGCGCGGTGGATGGCTTGAGCCAATAACTCCTTGCCGGTGCCGCTGTCGCCATGGATCAATACACTGGCGCCGCTCGCGGCGGCGAGCTTTGCCTGCTGCAGCATGGATTCGATGGTCGGACTGCGACTGATGAATTCACTGCGCCAATCGTCGCTGTCGCCGACTTGATTGCTGATCTCGGGTTGGGACAGGCGTAACGCCGCAGCCACTTGGCGCAGCAATTCCTTGCTGTCGAACGGTTTGGTGAGGAAGCCGAAAACGCCGCGGCGCGTCGCTTCCACCGCATCCGGGATCGAGCCGTGCGCCGTGAGGATGATGACCGGCAGCCCGGGGTCGGTGCGATGCAGGGTATCGAACAAGGCAAGGCCATCCATGCCCGGCATGCGCAAGTCGGTGATGACCAGTTGCGGTTTGCTGACCGAGAACAAGGCCAACGCTTCTTCGGCGCTGCCGGCCGTCTCGACTTGATAGCTCGCCGCCTGCAACCGCATGGAAATGAGCCGTACGATGTCGGAGTCGTCGTCGACGATCAATATCTTGTGTGCGTTGTCGTTCATTTGGGTTTTACCTGATCGCGATTTCTCAGCGCTCTCTCGATGTTTTTCAATTCATCCAGTTTCTGTTGCAGACTGTCAGCCTTCAGCTGAAGTTCATCCGTCCTGGCTTGCAAGGCTTCCACACGTTTACGCTCGTCCGCGGCTTTCTGGCCGAGCTTCGCTGCATTCTCCTCCAATTTTTGCCGTTCGCTGACATATTCCTTTAATAGGGAGGATACCGCTTTGGTGTCCGGGTCTGCGTCATTGTCGCGCTGGATTTCGTCCAGCAATGCCAGCGCACGCGCGTTATCGCGCTGACGGCTGGCTGGCAAGGAAAGAACCAGTGCGGCCTTCATTCGATTGGTCACATCCTGTTTGTTGTGGTTATACGCCTGCATCACGAGGGCATGCTCTTTGCGTTGCTCTTCTGCGGAAAGGGTGCCGTAGCGCAGGGCGTACGCCAGTATTTCATTATCGGCACGGACGACGATGACAGATGTGGGCGCGGAGACGGGCGCAGGCGTGTGGCTGCTTTTGGGTTGAACGGGTGCGCACCCCGCCGCCAAAAACATACCGCAAAGAATGGGCCAGATAAATGTAGGTTTCATGTTGTTGCTGCCTGTTGCAAGAATGGGAGGAGGGCTCGGAAACAAGCCCCTTTTTCGGATGGCATCAAAATGATCTTGCCGCCATGGGCTTCGACATATTCGTGAGCGATCGATAAGCCGAGGCCGCTGCCGCTGACATGGCTGTCGACATTGCCGCTGCCACGGTAAAAAGGCTCGAAAAGGCGATCGCGGTCTGTCGGAGAAATGCCCGGACCGCTGTCGGAAACTTCAATCAGGGCTTGATCCTGTTCACGCGCCAGGCGCACGGTAATGCTGCCACCGCGGGGAGTGTACTTGATGGCATTGGAAATCAGGTTGTCGATCACCGTCAGTAATTGCTCGCGATCACCCTCTAGCGAAAGATCGGTCAGCGCCAGCAGAATCTTGAGCTGTTTGGTGTCTATGGTCAGCGTGTATGAGGCAATGGCTTCTTCGATCAGCGGTTTAAGGCCGATGCGCTCCAATTGGAGCACGGGTTTCTGAAACTGTACTGCGGTGTAATACAGCAGGTTTTCTATCATCTTTTGCAACCGCAGGCTGTTCTCGTGAAGAATGGCTGCGATTTCGCGCTGCTGGGGCGACAGCATGCCGCCTACTTCTTCGGTCAATAATTCGCTGCCTTCACGGATGGAGGTCAGTGGTGTTTTCAGTTCATGGGAAACGTTGCGCAGAAAGCGCTTTTTTTGCTCTTCGAGGTCGAACAATTGGACTCGCAGCCATTCCAAACGTTCGCCCAGTCTGCGTAGATCGCGCGGGCCGTCGATGGCGATCGGATCGCTGTACTCTCCCCGGCCGAGCTTGCGGATGGCGACATCCATGCGCCGTATCGGCCGCGTCAAGAGAAACGTGATCGCGACAGCGACCAGCAAGGCTATCGGAATCAGCGGCAGCGTCTGCCAGAGCAACATGTGCTGGGCGCGCTCAGCCGTGGCGACGAGCAGGGTGGACTCGCGGTCGATGAGCTGGTTATTGGCATTCAAGATCGACTTCGCCAGTTCGGAGAGATGAAAGAACTCGGTCACGATGGTCTGCATGTCATTTTGTGCATTTCCGCTCATCACATTGTTGAAGAGCGAAGTTTCACGCCGGCTAAGCTCATCCAGCTGGCTCCTGAGCGCTTTGTCCAGCGGCAGCTTCGAAAGCTCCGCAACGGTCGCGACGAATTTCTGGTGTGCGCCGCGAAAACTTTCCAGCAGGGCTTCATCGCCGAGCACCAGGTATTGCCGGGTGCCGCGTTCGATGATCGTCAATTGCTCGGTCAATATCCGGCTGGCGCGCGTTGCCTCCACCGCGCGGTGCACGGTCTTGTGGCTCTGATCGGCAAGACGGTCCAGGTACAGCGCGGCGTTGGCGAAGGCGAACAGCAGCGGCAGTATCGTCAGCACGAAACCGATGGAGAGTAGCTTGAGAAAAGAATTGGGATAGAAAACTCGTAAGCGCTTCATTGTGGGTGTCGGGAGCTTATAATTTCAGGCATTCCTATTGATGAGCAATATCATGTCCTGTGTTTCCGTCATTGCCGCAGTTGCCGACAACAAGGCAATCGGCCTCGATAATGCCTTACCTTGGCATTTGCCTGAAGATCTCAAGCGTTTCCGCAGCCTTACGATGGGTCACCATATTATCATGGGACGTAAGACCTACGAGTCGTTGGGAAGGTTGCTGCCTGGCCGTACCACGGTGATTGTGACGCGCCAAACGGACTATTGTGTCGAGGGGGCGATTACGGCGGGGTCGTTGGAGTCGGCTATTTCGCAATGCGGCAACGATACGGAGATATTCGTGATCGGCGGCGCGGAATTGTATCGGGAAGCGTTGAATAAAGCGGATAAGCTTTATCTGACCGAGATTCACGGCGAATACGCAGCCGACGCGTATTTCCCCGAGTACGATCAAAGTGCCTGGCGTGAGCTGACGCGCGAACAGCACGTCAGCTCCGACGGTTTGGCATACAGCTTCGTGGTGTACGGCCGCAAAGCCGCCAGCGTTTAGCCGGCGACGCAATCCACGTAATAGCCTACCTTGCCGTCTGGCGAGACTTCCTTCACCAGGCCGTGGATGTCGGTCTCGAAGCCGGGGAAGCGCTCGTTGAACTCGCGTGCGAACTTCAAGTAGCGCACGATGGTGCTGTTGAAGCGCTCGCCCGGAATCAGCAGCGGGATACCAGGCGGATAAGGCGTCAGCAGCACGCTGGTCACGCGGCCTTCCAGATTGTCGATCTCGATGCGCTCGATCTCCTTGTGCGCCATCTTGGCGAAGGCGTCGGCCGGTTTCATTGCCGGAATCATGTTCGACAGGTACATTTCCGTGGTCAGGCGAGCGATGTCGTTGGCCTTGTAGATGCCGTGTATCTGCGCGCACAGTTCGCGCAGGCCGATCTTCTCGTAACGCGGCTGCTTGATGACGAATTCCGGCAGGACGCGCCACAGCGGCTGGTTCTTGTCGTAATCGTCCTTGAATTGCTGCAGCGCGGTCACCAGCGTGTTCCAGCGGCCCTTGGTGATGCCGATGGTGAACATGATGAAGAACGAATACAGGCCGGTCTTTTCGACGATAACGCCGTGTTCAGCCAGGTATTTGGTGACGATGGCCGCCGGGATGCCGATGTCGTCCGAGAACGAGCCGTCCACGTCGAGACCGGGGGTGATCACGGTCGCCTTGATCGGATCCAGCATGTTGAAGCCCGCGGCGAGATTGCTGAAACCGTGCCAGCGTTCGGAATCGCGCAGCATCCAATCTTCGCGTTCGCCGATGCCTTCCTCTGCCAGATAATCCGGCCCCCACACCTTGAACCACCAGTCGGCGCCCCATTCCGCGTCCACCTTGCGCATCGCGCGGCGGAAATCCAGTGCCTCCATGATCGATTCCTCGACCAGCGCGGTGCCGCCGGGCGGCTCCATCATCGCGGCAGCGACGTCGCAAGAGGCGATGATCGAATATTGCGGGCTGGTCGACGTATGCATCAGGTAGGCTTCGTTGAACACGTCGCGATCGAGTTTGTTGTCGGTGGCGTCCTGCACCAGGATCTGCGACGCCTGGGAAAGCCCGGCCAGCAGTTTGTGTGTTGACTGCGTCGCAAACAGCATGGACGTTTCGCAGCGCGGCCGGTCCTTGCCGATCGCGTGCATGCTGCGGTAAAAGTCATGGAAGGTCGCGTGCGGCAGCCAGGCTTCGTCGAAATGCAGCGTGTCGATTTCGCCGTCCAGCATCTGCTTGATAGTGTCGACGTTATACAGAATGCCGTCGTAAGTACTTTGCGTGATGGTCAGCACACGCGGCTTGCCCTGTACACCGCGCGCGAACGGGTTAGCCTCGATCTTCTTGCGGATGTTTTCCGGCTTGAATTCTTCCAGCGGAATCGGCCCGATAATGCCGAAGTGGTTGCGCGTCGGCATCAGGAACACGGGAATGGCGCCAGTCATCATGATCGAGTGCAGGATGGACTTGTGGCAGTTGCGGTCGACCACCACGATATCGCCCGGTGCCACGGTCGAATGCCAGACGATCTTGTTGGAGGTCGAGGTGCCGTTGGTGACGAAGAACAGGTGATCGCAATTGAAAATACGCGCCGCGTTGCGCTCGGAAGCGGCGACGGGGCCGGTATGGTCGAGCAGCTGGCCGAGTTCGTCCACCGCGTTGCAGACGTCGGCGCGCAGCATGTTCTCGCCGAAGAACTGGTGGAACATCTGGCCGACCGGAGACTTCAGGAAGGCGACGCCGCCGGAGTGGCCGGGGCAGTGCCAGGAATAGGAACCGTCGGCCGCATAATGCGTCAGCGCGCGGAAGAACGGCGGCGGCAGCGAGTCGAGATAGGTGCGGGCCTCGCGCACGATGTAGCGCGCGATGAATTCCGGCGTGTCCTCGTACATATGGATGAAGCCGTTCAGCTCGCGCAGGATTTCATTCGGGATATGGCGCGACGTACGGGTTTCGCCATGCAGAAAAATCGGGATTTCCTCATTGCGGAAACGGATCTCGTCCACAAACGCGCGCAGCCGGTCGAGCGCGTCCTGCGATTCCTCTGCGAATTCTTCATCGTCTATCGACAGGATGAATGCCGACGCGCGGCTTTGCTGTTGCGCGAACGAAGACATGTCGACAAAGCTGGTGACGCCCAGCACCTCGAAGCCCTCGTCCTCGATGGCTTTGGCCAGCACGCGAATACCCAGGCCCGAAGTGTTCTCGGAGCGGAAGTCTTCGTCAATGATGACGACGGGAAAACGAAATTTCATGGCATTTCCTCATGCAAAAGAGGATGTGAAAAAGATAGCGCTGGCAAAAATGCGTGCGCTATTCGCGAGGGGGGTAGGGGTTGACCAGGCTGAGCATCAACTCGGCCAGTGTGTTGCGTACTTGCTCTTCGTCGCAGCCCATCAGTACGGCGTCTTCCAGCGCGTCCTGGGCCATCTGGCGCAGTTCTTCCAGATTTTCGCGCATCACCTTGTTCTTTTCGGTGCAGGCGATCACTTCGCCCTTGGGGCCGCGCCAGACGATTTTTTCGATATTTAGTTGCATAGCCTCAGATCTTGGGCAGCGTCACGCCATGCTGGCCCTGATATTTGCCGCCGCGGTCCTTATAGGATGTTTCGCATACGTCATCGTCATCTGCCTCGAAGAACAATACCTGCGCACAACCTTCATTGGCGTAAATCTTGGCTGGCAGCGGCGTCGTGTTGCTGAACTCCAGCGTCACATACCCTTCCCATTCCGGCTCGAACGGCGTCACATTGACGATGATGCCGCAACGCGCATAGGTCGACTTGCCGAGACAGATCGTCAGCACATTGCGCGGGATGCGGAAGTATTCCACCGTGCGTGCCAGCGCGAATGAGTTGGGCGGAATGATGCAGTAGTCGGCATCTACTTCGACGAAGGAGTTGGGGTCGAAGTTCTTGGGATCCACGATGGTGCTGTTGATGTTGGTGAACAACTTGAATTCGCTGGAGCAGCGGATATCGTAGCCATAGCTCGAAGTGCCGTACGAAACCAGTTTGTGGCCATTGGCTTCCTTCACCTGGCCCGGCTCGAAAGGTTCGATCATGCCGTGCTGTTCCGCCATGCGGCGTATCCATTTGTCGGATTTTATGCTCATAGTCGCTAGATTAGGTAAGTGACTGAAAAAGAGGGGGCATTATACGGCGCATGTTGCCGATTTTGTATGAAATTTGGGTGCGCTCCCAGGTTATGCTTTCCTATCTGCGCCACCGGTTGTAGCAGGTATTGCACTCCGCTTTATTCCAGTTCAACGCAGGCGGTAAACATGCTCAATCCTCTTCCTTGTCTTCATACACCTTGCGGCGGGCGCGAACGCCCTGTGCCAGTGTGTCCAACAGGTCGATGGTGTCTTGCCAGCCCAGGCATGCATCGGTGATGGATTTGCCGTACTCCAGCACGCAACCGTCCTCGAGTTCCTGCCGGCCTTCGTTAAGGTGCGACTCAACCATCAGTCCGAATATGCGCTGATCGCCCGCTGCCAGCTGGCCGGCGACGTCCTGCGCGACATCCATCTGGCGCTTGTATTGCTTGCTGCTGTTGGCGTGCGAGCAGTCGATCATCACGCGCGGTGCGAGACCGGACTTTGCCAGCTCCTTGCAGGCTTCATCGACGCTGGCGGCATCGTAATTCGGCTGCTTGCCGCCGCGCAGGATCGCGTGGCAATCCTCGTTGCCGGCGGTCGACACAATGGCGGAGTGGCCGGCTTTGGTCACGGCCAGGAAATGGTGCGGGCAGGCGGCAGCTTTTATCGCATCAACTGCGATGCGGATATTGCCGTCAGTGCCGTTCTTGAATCCCACCGGGCAAGATAGGCCGGAAGCCAGTTCGCGGTGGATCTGGCTTTCCGTGGTACGTGCGCCGATGGCGCCCCAGGAAACCAGGTCGGCCGTGTATTGTGGCGTGATGACGTCCAGGAATTCGGTACCGGCAGGCATTCCGAGTTCGTTGATTTCCAGAAGAATCTGTCGCGCAAGACGCAGGCCGTCGTTGATGCTGAAGCTGCCATCCAGGTGCGGGTCGTTGATCAGGCCTTTCCAGCCGACGGTGGTGCGCGGTTTTTCGAAGTACACGCGCATGACGATCAGCAGATCGGCGGACAAACGATTCCGCTGCTGCATCAACCGTTCAGCGTATTCCAGTGCGGCCGTGTGATCGTGGATGGAGCAAGGGCCGATGATGACCAGCAGGCGATCATCCGCTCCGTGCAGGATGCGGTGAATATCGTGACGCGTGGCGACGATGTTTTCAGAGGCGCCGTTATTCGCAGTCAGTTCCGCCAGTATGCGCGCAGGGGGGGTGACTTCCCTGATTGCCTTGACGCGAATGTCGTCTGTAGCCGGTTTGTGCGGTGTATTCATGGTACAGCCCAGTGAGCGGCGAGCAGCCGCAACAAAATAAAGGGTTGCATTTTAACGTATGCACGACAATGCGGACACTTCAAATTGCAGTGGCCGCTTGATTGGCAAGGCTTTTCGGCCGGTCTTAAGTGGTGGCGGTCAGGGTGGCGCCAAGAATAATGAATTCCGTTCTGCAAAAAGACGAATGCCCCATGCAATGCAGCATGCGGCATTCGTGGCTGATGAAGGCAGGTGCTAGGTATTCTGGATGACAATATTCGGGAACTTGCTGCTGTGATCCAACCCGAATTCGGACAGCTTGACCGCGGTACGTCGCGCGATTTGCCGGTAAACGCCGGCGATCTGGCTGTCGGGCTCGGCGACCACGGTGGGCATGCCGCCGTCGGCCTGTTCGCGGATCTTGATATCGAGCGGCAGTGAGCCGAGCAATTCGACGTTGTAATCCTTGCACATCTGTTCGCCGCCGCCGGCACCGAAAATGTGTTCCTCATGGCCGCACTTGGAGCAGATGTGCGTGCTCATGTTCTCGACGATGCCGACGATGGGGACGCCGACCTTCTCGAACATTTTCAGACCTTTGCGTGCGTCCAGCAACGCGATGTCCTGTGGCGTGGTGACGATGACCGCGCCGGTGACCGGCACCTTTTGCGACAGCGTCAGCTGGATGTCGCCGGTGCCCGGCGGCAGGTCGATCACCAGATAATCCAGTTCGCGCCAGTTGGTCTCGCGCAGCAGCTGTTCCAGCGCGCCGGTAACCATCGGTCCGCGCCACACCATGGGCGTGTCCATGTCGATCAGGAAGCCGATGGACATGGCCTGAATGCCGTAGCGTTCCAGCGGTTCCATGCTCTTGCCGTCAGTGCTCTCCGGGCGCGCGGTGATGCCCAGCATTTGCGGCTGTGACGGGCCGTAAATGTCGGCATCGAGGATGCCGACCTGTGCGCCTTCGGCGGCCAGCGCCAGCGCCAGGTTGACCGCGGTGGTGGATTTGCCGACGCCGCCCTTGCCGGAAGCGACGGCGATGATGTTCTTCACGCCCGGGATCAGTTGCACCCCGCGCTGCACGCTGTGCGGCACGATCTTGCTGGTGACGTTGACGAATACGCTGCCGATCTCGGGCAGGGTTTTCAGCTTGTCGGTCACCATTTTCTGGATGTCGGCGGCGACGGTCTTGGCCGGGTAGCCGAGCACGATGTCGAGTGCGACGCTGTTGCCGTCGATGCGGATATTGCGTGCGGATTTGGTGGCGATGAAATCCTTGCCGGTATTGGGATCGGCGATTTCCTTGAGCGCTGTCTGCACTTGAAGTTCGGAGAGGGACATGATGGAGGGGGAATTCCTGACTATTGAGATCAACTATAAATTTTATCGCATGTGAAGGTGCACGTCATTTGCTAAAATGCCCATCTTTCACAAGTATTTAATCTCCGTACATGACCCGCAAAATTCTCGTCACCTCCGCTTTGCCCTATGCCAACGGCAGCATTCACTTAGGCCACCTGGTGGAATACATCCAGACGGACGTGTGGGTGCGCTTCCAGAAGATGCAGGGGCATGATGTGCATTACGTCTGTGCCGACGATACGCACGGCACGCCCATCATGCTGCGTGCCGAAAAGGAAGGCATCACGCCGGAAGCGCTGATCGAGAAGGTACATGCCGAGCACGCCGCAGACTTTGCCGGCTTTTTGGTGGAATTCGACAACTACCACTCGACCAATTCCGAAGAAAACAAGGAGCTGGCGCAGAATATCTATCGCGCGCTCAAGGCCAACGGCAAGATTGCGACCAAAACCATCGAGCAGTATTACGATCCGGTCAAGAACATGTTCCTGCCGGATCGCTTCATCAAGGGCGAATGCCCCAAGTGCCATGCCAAGGACCAGTACGGTGACTCCTGTGAAGTATGCGGTGCAACCTACAGTCCGACCGAGCTGATCAATCCGTTTTCCGCCGTGTCCGGCGCGACGCCCGTGCGCAAGGAAACCGAGCATTATTTCTTCAAGCTATCGGAGTGTGAGTCTTTCCTGAAAGACTGGACAACTGGCAAGCTAAGCGATGTTGCACCATTGCAAACTGAAGCGGCCAACAAGATGCAGGAGTGGTTCGCCTCCGGCCTGTCGGACTGGGACATCTCACGCGACGCGCCGTACTTCGGCTTTGAAATTCCGGATGCGCCGGGCAAGTATTTCTACGTCTGGCTGGATGCGCCCATCGGATACATGGCGAGCTTCAAGAACTTGTGTGCGAAGAAGGGCCTGGATTTCGACGAATACTGGAAAAAGGACAGCAATACCGAGCTGTACCACTTCATCGGTAAGGATATCCTCTATTTCCATGCGTTGTTCTGGCCGGCGACGCTGGAATATTCCGGCTATCGCAAGCCGACGCAGATTTATGCGCACGGCTTCCTGACGGTGAACGGCGAGAAGATGTCCAAGTCGCGTGGCACCTTCATCACTGCGCGCAGCTATCTGGATCACGTGAAGAACCCGGAATATTTGCGCTACTACTACGCCGCCAAACTGAACGGTACGATGGAGGACATCGACCTCAACCTGGAGGACTTCGTCGCGCGGGTAAATTCCGACCTGGTGGGCAAGTACATCAACATTGCTAGCCGCACCGCCGGCTTTATCGCCAAGCGTTTCGACGGCCAATTGCGTTCGGCCACCAAGAGTCCAGTCATCGCCGAAATGCGGGCGACTTCCCAGACTATTGCCGAGTCCTACGCCGCACGCGATTTCGGCCGTGCGCTGCGCGAGATCATGGCGCTGGCCGACAAGGCCAATGCCTATGTGGCCGAAGCGGCACCGTGGGATATGGCGAAAAAAGATGGGCAAGAAGCGGCGCTGCACACGGTGTGTTCCGATGCGCTCGAAATGTTCCGACTGCTGACGCTCTATCTCAAGCCGGTATTGCCCAAGCTGGTCGCTTCCATTGAAGCCTTCCTCAAGGTGGCGCCGCTGGGCTGGAGTGATGTGCAAAACGGCCTGCCAGAGGGACACGCCATTGAAGCTTATCAACACCTGATTACCCGCATCGACCCCAAGCAGATTGAAGCCATGACCGAAGCCAACAAGGAGTCTTTGCAACCCGCTGCTCAAGGCCATTCGCAAGCGCGCCATGCCGAAGCACAGCAGCATCAAGCGCAGCCGGTGGCCGACACCATCTCCATCGACGACTTCGCCAAGGTCGACCTGCGCATCGCCCGTATCGTCGAGGCGGGCCATGTCGAAGGCGCCGAAAAACTGTTGCGCCTGATGCTCGACATTGGCGAGGAAAAGCCGCGCCAGGTGTTTGCCGGCATCAAGTCCGCCTACGATCCGGAACCGCTCGTCGGCCGATTGACGGTGATGGTGGCCAATCTCGCCCCGCGTAAAATGAAGTTCGGTATGTCCGAGGGCATGGTGCTGGCTGCCAGTGACGAGCGCGGCGGACCGTATATTCTTGCTCCCGATGCTGGCGCGCAGCCGGGCATGCGCGTTAAGTAATTTCCATAAACTACAAAAAGGTTCGATTTATGAAGTTTTCGTATCTTCTCCTGTCTTTTTCCCTGATGGCTAGTCATGCGCTGGCCGAAGACAGTACGGCCAAGACGGCGGTCGGTGGCGGCGTAGGCGCGGCGGCAGGCACGGCCATCGGCCAGGCGGTCGGCGGTAAAACCGGTGCAGTCGTGGGTGGCGCGGTTGGCGGTGGTGTTGGCGCGGCCGTGACCACACAAGGCGAAGGCAAAACCGGCGCTGTTGTGGGTGGCGCGGTGGGTGGTGCCGCCGGTGCCGCAGTAGGCCAATCGGTTGGCGGAAAGACCGGTGCGGTTGTCGGCGCCGGTGTTGGCGGTGCCGCAGGTTCCGCAGTCGGTAAGTCGGTGGGCGAAACCAATAATGCACCGGCAGTAAAAACGGTGGCTGTCGTTCCGGTTGCTACCAAGGTGATTGTGGTGGACGAGGATGACCATCACCATCACAAGAAAAAGCATGGGAATGCGTATGGCCATAAAAAGAACAAACACAATCCCGGTCATAGCAAGCACGACGATTGATTCGAGCGTGTAATAAAAAAGCCCCGCTTGGCGGGGCTTTTTTATTACCGGAAAAGGATTACTTCGTGGTTTTCTCTTTCACCGTTTTGGCTTCGGCTACTTTTCCTTGACCGGCCGCTTTGGAAGAGCCCACGACGATGTCCTTTTTCACCTCGTCCACGGTTTTCTTGCCAAAGCCGGGTACCTTGTCCAGGTCGTCCACAGACTTGAACGAGCCGTTTTTCTTGCGAAAATCGATGATGGCTTGCGCCTTCTTGGGGCCAATGCCACTGATGCTCTCAAGTTCCGCCTGAGTTGCGGTATTAAGGTCGACGGCGGCTTGGGCAGAGAAGGCGGACATAAATGCAAGCACAAATACAACTAAGAGTTTTTTCATTTTTTTCTCCAGATTAGTTGGTGATTGGCGAGGATGCACCGGCGCTCGGCCGGCGACCTCCCGACCGATTATATTTAAACTCCGTAATGCTGTATGGGTATTTGCAGGGGCGGTTACAGCCCCAGGATTTCCGCATGGATGGCTTGCAGGGCCTGGATCGGGTCGGATGCCTGAGTGATCGGCCGGCCGATGACGAGATAGCTCGACCCTTGCTGCAGTGCGTCTGCCGGTGTAACCACGCGCGACTGGTCATCCTTGCTGGCCGTGACGGGGCGGATTCCCGGGGTGACCAGGCAGAAATCCGGTTGCACATGTTGGCGCAACAGGGGGGCTTCCTGCGCCGAACAGACGACGCCATCAAGGCCGGATTGCTCAGTCAGCAAGGCCAGGCGCAGTACCTGGTCCTGCAAGTTGCCCGCTACGCCGATTTCGTTCAGCGCGGCCTGATCCATGCTGGTCAGTACAGTGACGGCGATCAGCAGGGGGCGCTCCGCAGACTTGTCCACCGCATTGCGCGCGGCTTCCATCATCGCCCGGCCGCCAGAGGCGTGCACATTCAGCATCCAGACGCCTAGTTTGGCGGCTGCTTCGCAGGCTTTGGCTACCGTGTTGGGGATGTCGTGGAACTTGAGGTCGAGGAAGACGCCGAAATTTCTTTTCACCAATTCCTCCACAAAGCGCGGGCCTTCGGCGGTGAACAGTTCCTTGCCGACTTTGACGCGGCAAAGTGTAGGGTCGATACGGTCGACAAAGGCCAGCGCTTGTTTCGCTTCAGCGAAATCGAGCGCGACGACGATTTTCGGATCGGAATTGTGTGCGGTCATCGCAGCGGTTGCTCCTTGGGTTCCGGCGGAAAGCTTTCCCAGTGATTGCAGCCCGGGCACTGCCAGTAATACTGACGGGCGCGGAAACCGCACTGGCTGCAGCAGTAGCTGCGGGTGTTGCCGAGGAAGTGGTGAACGGTGTTCTTGATCAGGCCGACGTCACTCTTGACGCCGCTTTTTTCGAGTTCGCGGGCTTGCAGCAGGCGCTCCAGGATATTCAGACTCGGTTTGCGGACCAGCTCGGCGCGTGCGAGTGCTGCTGCTGCGTCGGCACCTTCGTGCTTGAGCGTTGCTTCGTAGATGATGTTGAGGATGGAGGGCAGGCTGTATTTTTCCATCCATATCTTGAGCAGCCCGAGACCTTCGCTGGTTTTTTCCTGCGCCGTATAGTTTTCAAGCAGGCGCGAAGCGACCAGGCCGAGATATTGCGGTTTTTGCTGCTCAACGCGCTTCCATGTGGCGATGGCTTCGAGCCGTGAACCGGCCGCGGCCTCCATGTCGCCCAGCATGATGGTGGCTCGTACGCACTCTGGGTTGGCAGCCAGGGCCTCTGCCAGATTTTTCTTGGCTTGTTCGACGCCCACTGCTGCCGCTGCTTCGACCGCCAGTTCGCAGTGGAATTGCGCGATTTCCTTGTGAAAGCGAACGCCGGATGCGCGCTCCAGTTCGGCTGCCGTTTCGATGGCGCGCATCCAGTCGCGTTCGCGAATGTAGATGTCCAGCAGGGAGCGCAATGCCGGCTGGCGATAGGTGGGTGACGCGCACAAGGCGCGGAAAAGCTCCTCGGCACGGTCGAACAGGCCTGCTTTCAGGTAGTCCTGCGCGAGTTCGGCCATGATGGCGAAACGCTGGATATCCGACAGCTGCGGGCGCTCGAGCAGGTTGTTATGCAAATGGATCGCCCGATCGATCTCGCCACGCAGGCGGAACAGGCTGCCGAGCGCAAAATGCAATTCGAGCGATTCAGAATTGATCTGCACCGCCTCGATAAAGGCTTCGATGGCTTTATCGTGTTGTTCCTTGATGAGGAAATTCAGGCCTTTGAAATAAGCGGCGGGCATCGCACTTGATTCGGTGAGCAACTGTTTGAGGTCCATGCGTGCGGCCAGCCAGCCGAGCAGAAAAAACAGGGGAAGGGCCAGCAGCCACCAGTATTCGAATTCCATATGTGGGGAGTCAGTCCTGACGGGACTGCAAAGCGTGCAGTTCGCGTTGTATCGCCAGCAGGCGGCGACGTTGTTGTATGACGAGAGTCAGGCAGGCGATCACGCCCCCCAGCGTTCCCGCGCAAAAAGCAAGCAGCATGACTAGGATCAACGGGGCGTGCCATTGCAGCCCCAGATAGTATTCCAGCGTGACCGGGGCAGTATTCTTGAGCGCGAAACCCAGTGCCGCGAGGAATAGCAGGAACCCGCCTGTCAGATATAAATAACGCATGCGGCATTTTACCTAAATCGATATAAAAAAAGCGGCAGAACGTAGGTTCTGCCGCCTGTTTTACCAACGCTACGGTTTACGCGTCTAAATCGACTCGTTCGCGCAATTCCTTGCCAGCCTTGAAGTGCGGTACATACTTCTCAGGTACCTGCACCTTGGCGCCGGTTTTTGGGTTACGACCGAGGCGCGGGGGACGGTAGTTCAGACTGAAGCTGCCAAACCCCCGGATTTCGATGCGTTTGCCGGAAGCCAGCTTATCAGACATGGCGTCGAGAATCGCTTTGACCGACAGCTCGGCGTCTTTGACGACGAGCTGCGGAAACCGAGCTGCCAGCTTGGCAATCAACTCCGATTTGGTCATGGCGTCCATGCCTACTCGTTGTTTTTGCCGTCGAGTTTAGCTTTAAGCAGCGCTCCCAGATTGGTCGTGCCGGCATTGCCGCTGTCGTTGCTGCCGTACTTCTGCATGGCGTCGGCTTCGTCAGCCGCGTCCTTGGCCTTGATCGACAGATTGATGCCGCGGTTCTTGCGATCGATGTTGATGATGCGGGCCTCGACTTCGTCGCCTTCCTTCAGCACGTTGCGGATGTCTTCCACCTTCTCGCGGGAAACTTCGGAAGCACGCAGGTAGCCTTCGACTTCGCCGTCCAGGGTCACGACTGCGCCCTTGGCATCCAGGCTCTTCACGACGCCCTTGACGATGGCACCCTTGTCATGAGTGGTGGTGTAGGAGTTGAACGGGTCGTTGTCCAGTTGCTTGACGCCGAGGGAGATGCGCTCCTTCTCGACATCGATCGCCAGCACGACAGCTTCCACTTCGTCGCCCTTCTTGAAGTTGCGGATGGCTTCTTCGCCAGTCTGGCTCCAGGACAGGTCGGATAGGTGGATCAGGCCGTCGATGCCACCGGCCAGGCCGATGAACACGCCGAAGTCGGTGATGGACTTGATCTGGCCGGAAACCTTGTCGCCGCGCTTGTGGCTGGCTGCGAAATCGTCCCACGGGTTGGACTTGCACTGCTTCATGCCCAGGGACAGGCGGCGGCGGTCTTCGTCGATCTCGAGGATCATGACTTCGACTTCGTCGCCCAGCTGGACGATCTTGGCCGGGTGCACGTTCTTGTTGGTCCAGTCCATTTCGGACACGTGGACCAGGCCTTCGATGCCCGGTTCGATTTCAACGAACGCACCGTAGTCGGTCAGGTTGGTGACCTTGCCGAACAGGCGGGTGCTGACCGGATAGCGGCGGGACAGCGCAACCCACGGGTCGTCGCCCAGTTGCTTGATGCCCAGGGAAACGCGGTTCTTTTCTTGATCGAACTTGAGGATCTTGGCTTCGACTTCTTCGCCCACGGTGAGGACTTCGGAAGGATGCTTGACGCGGCGCCATGCCAGGTCGGTGATGTGCAGCAGGCCGTCGATGCCGCCGAGGTCGACAAATGCGCCGTAGTCGGTGATGTTCTTGACGATGCCCTTGACCACTGCGCCTTCCTTCAGGTTGGCCAGCAGCGCTTCACGGTCGGCGCCCATGGAAGCTTCCATGACTGCGCGGCGGGACAGCACAACGTTGTTACGCTTGCGATCCAGCTTGATGACCTTGAATTCCCATTCCTTGAATTCGTAAGGAGTGGTGTCCTTGACCGGACGGGTGTCGACCAGCGAACCCGGCAGGAACGCGCGGATGCCGTTGATCATGACGGTCAGGCCGCCCTTGACGCGACCGTTGATCACGCCCTTGACGATACGGCCTTCTTCCATTGCTTCTTCCAGATCCAACCAGGCCGCCAGGCGCTTGGCTTTTTCACGGGAGAGTTTGGTGGAGCCAAAGCCGTCTTCCAGCGATTCGATGGCGACCTTAACGAAATCGCCCACGGCGACTTCGAGTTCGCCCTTGTCGTTGCGGAATTCGGAGGCAGCGATCACGCTCTCGGACTTAAGGCCGGCGTTGACGACGACGAAGTCGTTATCGACGGAGACCACTTCAGCGGTGATCACTTCGCCTGAACGCATTTCCTGGCGAGCCAGGCTTTCTTCGAACAGGGCGGCAAAACTCTCTTGGGATTGTGGGGAAGCAGTAGCCATTAATAAAGTACCTAAATATTCCCGCCTGGCGGCGGGTCAGATTAAAAAAACCATGAATCGTGCGATTCATGGAGCTTAAAAATTGGTGTTGCTAGTGCGCGGTATGAGCATCCAGTACCGACTGCACCGCCTGCGCGATGGTAAGATGATCCGTATCGAGCAGCGCGGCGTCCTCGCATTGCTGCAACGGCGCCACTTTACGTTCCCGATCCCGGGCGTCGCGCAATTGCAAATCTTTGAGGATGTCGTCTAGATTAGCATGGTTTCCTTTCTCTATCAACTGCTTATATCGTCGTTCAGCGCGCACTTCAGCGCTTGCGGTCAGGAAAATCTTGGTCTGGGCGTCGGGGAAAATCACCGAACCCATGTCGCGTCCGTCGGCCACCAGCCCCGGTGCCTTGCGAAAGCTGCGCTGCAGATCGACTAGCGCGCGGCGCACTTGCGGGTGCACGGCGACTTCTGACGCGCCGCGGCTCATTTCTTCAGTGCGCACGTCGGCGCTGACATTCTCGCTGTTCAGAAATATCTCGCCATTCTCGAAACGGATATCCAGATCCTTTGCCATCTCGGCCAGGGCGGTTTCATCTTTCCAGGCAATGCCTTGCTTCAATCCTGCCAGTGCGACGATGCGGTACAGAGCGCCGGAGTCCAGATAGTGGTACCCCAATTTCTGCGCGACCAGTTGCGCGACCGTGCCCTTGCCTGAGGCGGAGGGACCGTCGATGGCGATGACGGGGACGGTGGACGGCAGGCTCATCTATTTATATTTCCTATCAAACTGTTTTAAACAATCAATTTGTTTTACGTTAGCTACTCAATTGATAATCGTTCTCAACAACTATCAGGAGAGCATCATGAAAAAAACACTTACATTTGCGGCCGTGCATTTTACTGTGGCATTCAGTGTCGGTTACGCCATGACAGGTAGTTTGACGGTCGGCGGCGCCATCGCGCTGGTCGAGCCGGCCTGCAACACCGTGGCCTATTTTTTCCATGAGAAGTTCTGGCAGCGCTTGGGCCATGAATCGCTGGCCCATGCCCATCACGCCTGAACGACTTCTCCGAACCGGTCGAAATAATCGGGGAAGGTTTTCGCGACGCATTTCGGGTCATTGATCGTCACCGGCACGCCGCCCAGGCTGACCAACGAAAAGCACATCGCCATGCGGTGGTCGTCGTAGGTATCGATTGCCGCATTCGGGGTCAGGGCTGCCGGCGGCGTGACGCGGATGTAGTCCGCGCCTTCTTCTATCGTAGCGCCGACCTTGCTCAATTCAGCCGCCATAGCGCTGATACGATCGGTTTCCTTGACGCGCCAGCTAGCGATGTTACGCAGCGTGGTGGTGCCATCGGCGTAGAGCGCGGCAATCGCCAAGGTCATTGCGGCATCGGGAATGTGGTTGCAATCGAGGTCGAGCGCTTTCAGCTTGCCGCTGGATTTTGCTTCGATCCAGTGGTCGCCCATCGTGATTTCCGCGCCCATCAATTCCAGCGCTTCCGCGAAACGCACGTCGCCCTGGATGCTTTGCTTGCCGATGCCTTCCACGCGCACCGGGCCGCGGCCAATCGCGCCTGCAGCCAGGAAATACGAGGCAGAAGAGGCGTCGCCTTCTACCCACAGCTCGCCGGGGCTGCGATAGCGGCTATTGGCGGGAATCGTGAACGATTGCCAGCCGTCGCGCTGCACGTTGACGCCGAAGCGCGCCATCAGGTTGAGCGTAATTTCGATGTAGGGCTTGGAGATCAGTTCGCCGACGACTTCAATGGTTGTCTCCTGTCCGGTTAGCGGCAGCGCCATCAGCAGGGCGGTCAGGAACTGGCTGGACACATTGCCGCGCACGGAAACCTTGTTGCCGCTGACGGCGGACGGGAAAATTTCCAGCGGCGGGAAGCCTTCGTTGCCCAGATAGCGGATGTCCGCACCGGCTTGGCGCAGCGCATCCACCAAATCACCGATCGGCCGTTCGTGCATGCGTGCGACGCCGGAGAGCTTGTAGTGGCCGCCGGACAGTGCCAGCGCTGCGGTCAGCGGACGGAAAGCGGTGCCAGCGTTGCCGAGAAAAAGGTCAGCTTCTTTCACCTGGAAAGCGCCGCCCATGCCCGTCACCTTCCAATCGTCCGCGCCGGTTTGCTCCAATGGAACGCCGAGGATTTTCAGCGCGTCCAGCATGCGCGCGGTATCGTCCGAGGCCAGCAGGTCGCGGATGTGCGTCGTGCCCTCGGCCAGCGCTGCCAGCAGCAGCGTGCGGTTGGAAATGCTTTTGGAGCCGGGCAGTTTGATGGTGCCTTCGGCGCGGCTGGCGGGGGCGAGATTCAATGTTTCCATGGTCATTTGTTGTGAGAGTTGGCCCAGTTGGTACGGGCGTTGCGGGCATGTTCGAACGCTTCCGCGAGGGCATCGCCGTCTTGTGCGTCAATCAGGCTACGGATTTGCGAGAGGCGCGCAATGTAGGCATCCAGTTCCTGCAGCATCGCAGGACGATTGGCGAGACAGATGTCGCGCCACATTTCCGGCGAACTGCCGGCAATGCGCGAAAAATCGCGGAAGCCGCCGGCGGCAAAACCGAACAGCTGGTCGGCATTGGGGCGGCGCGCGATTTCCTCGACCAATGCAAACGCCAGTACGTGCGGCAAGTGGCTGACGACGGCGAATATCCGGTCGTGCAGGTCGACCGGCATTTCGATGACCTTGGCGCCGCAGCCGCGCCAGAAATCGGCGATGGCTTTCACATCCGCAGCGGAATTTTCAGGCAATGGCGTCAGGACGATATTCTTGCCGTCGAACAATTCGGTCTTGGCGGCGGTGACGCCGCTTTTTTCCGCGCCGGCAATCGGGTGGCCGGGAACGAAGCGGGGCAAGGCGTCGCCGAGGTTGGCGCGGGCGGCATCAGCCACGTCGCCCTTGGTGCTGCCGGCGTCGGATATCAGGGTTTTCGCGCCGAGAAGCGGACGCATCGCCGTCATCACGTCCGGCATCTGGCCGACCGGCATTGCCAACAGCACGAAATCGGCATCCGCGACAGCCTGTTCAATCGGTTCGATGGCGTCGATCACGCCCAGCTTGAGGGCGGTGTCCATGTTTTCGCTCGGGCGACCCACGCCGACAATGCGGCGCGCGAGTCCGGCCCGCCGCGCGGCAAGCGCGGCCGATCCGCCGATGAGACCGACGCCAATAATCACCAGTTTGTCCATCATGACCAGTTTGTCGCGCAGAGTGTACGGAGTGGGGAAAAGGGAGGTATTCTAGCATGATGGCTTGCTTGTCTTCTCTCGCAAGGTCTCCAAAGAAAGCATGCACGGATGGAAATACAGAACAAACTCGTTATCGGCATTGCTTCGCGTGCGCTGTTCGACCTGTCGGCCAGCCACGAGGTCTTCGAGAAAGAGGGCGTGGAGGCGTATTGCCGCTATCAGATCGACCATGAGGACGACCCTCTGGAACCAGGCGTCGCATTCGGGCTGACGCGCAAATTGTTGGCGCTTAACCAGTCGGATCAGCCGCAGCGCGTGGAGGTGATCCTGCTGTCGCGCAACAGTGCCGATACCGGACTGCGTGTGTTCAATTCGATCAAGCACCATCGGCTGGGCATTGAGCGGGCCGTGTTTACGCGCGGTGAAAGCCCATACCGCTACGTGCCTGCATTCGGCGTGCATCTCTTTTTATCGGCCGATCCTGCGGATGTGCGGCAGGCGCTGGACTCGGGTTATGCCGCGGCGACCATCCTGCCCTCCAATGTAGGACGCAACGAGACTGATCAGCTGCGTATCGCGTTCGACGGCGATGCGGTGCTGTTTTCGGACGAAGCGGAGCGGGTGTACAAGGCAAGCGGGCTGGCTGCATTTTCCGACAGCGAGGTGCAGGCTGCGCGTGAACCTTTATCCGGCGGGCCTTTCAAGAATTTTCTCGCGATGCTGCATCGCATCCAGGCGGAATATCCTGCCGATTCCGCGCCGATACGGACTGCGCTCGTCACGGCGCGCGGCGCACCGGCGCACGAGCGGGTCATACGCACTTTGCGGCATTGGGGTATTCGTATCGATGAAGCGCTATTCCTGGCGGGAATGGACAAAGGACCGTTCCTGCAGGCATTCGGAGCGGATATCTTTTTTGACGATCAGAGCAAACATTGCGAATCGGCACGGCAGCATGTAGCGACTTGCCATGTGCCGCACGGCATTGCGAACGAGTAAGGCTATTTCGGGAAAACGGCAAAGGCCTGTTTCAGTAGTATTCGGCGATTGCATCGCAGCAGATTCAGGGATGACTGCAAGACGCGCGCGATTACGAATTTGAGTTCGAAACTTGCGCAACCAGCAGATGCGCCTCCGATATCTACGCGACCCAGTAGGACAACCATGCTTGGCGCATCGTCACTTGCTCGCCGCGTGTTTGGGAAAACCAAACTGCGGTTTGCGCCTTACGTACTTCCTCACGCATGGCCTTGGCAATGCCGAATACTACTGAAACAGGCCTTTTAAATAGATGGCGTTCCGAGATTGAGATCCCAATGCCAGAACGCCGATGCCACGGAGATGACATTAATGTGACTTCGGCGAATTGCCGAAAGTTCACACATCTTTTGAAGAATTTTTTTCGAGCGGTTGCCACGCTTCGTCCAGCAAGGCTTCCAGTGGTTTAAAGTCTTGTTTGTACGCCATTTTCCGGCTTTCGGCGATCCAATAGCCGAGGAAGAGGTAGGGGCGCTGAATCCGCCGGCACCATTCGACCAGCCACAGGATGCTATAGGTGCCATAACTGGCGCTTGGGTCGCTGCAATCGTAAAAAGTGTAGACCGCGGATAGTCCATCCTGAACGCAATCCACCACGCTCACAATCTTGAGCACGCCGTTTTCGCGGAACTCTACCAGCACGGTCTCGACATTGCTTTGCGCCAGGAAGTTGCGGTACTGCTCGGCGCCATCCGAGTCCATTCCGCCGCCAGTATGGCGTGCATGCTGGTAGGCGCGATATAGCTTGAAGTGCTCTTCGGAGTAATGCAGGTCGAGTACTTCCACGGTGAGGTTGGCGTGGTGTTTCCAGGCACGCCGTTGGCTGCGGTTTGGTTTGAATTCTGCAACAGGAAGGCGCACCGGCACGCAGGCCGAGCAATTTTCGCAATGTGGGCGGTAAGCGAATTTGCCGCTACGGCGAAAGCCGAGTTGAATCAAGTCGCTATACACGCGGTTGTCGATCAGGTGATGGGGCGCTGCGATCAAGGACTGTGCCTGACGCCCGTCGAGATAGCCGCAGGGATAAGGCGTGGTGACGTAAAACTGGATCCGCTGAAGCGGCGGGTCATTGGGCAGGGTCATGGAGCTTCCATTTTCCTGGGGAATCAGGTTTCAATTTTACCAATTCGGCCAGCCTCTGGGCAAATTCGTAGCGGGAAATTTCGCGTGCGCCCAGGCTGGCCAGATGCGGGGTATGCATTTGACAATCGATCATGCCGTAGCCTTGCTGCTGCAGGTGCCGCACCAGATGCACAAAGGCCAGTTTGGAGGCGTTGGTGGCGTGATGAAACATCGATTCGCCGTAAAACATGCGGCCGATGGCGACGCCGTATAACCCGCCGACCAGTTTGCCGTCCATCCAGGTTTCAATGGAGTGGGCGTAGCCCAAGGTATGCAGCGCGCAATATCCCTCCAGGATTTCCGGCACGATCCAGCTGCCGTCTTGCCCGGGGCGCGGTGTCGCGGCACAGGCCAGCATGACCTCCTTAAACGCCGTGTCGCAGCGTATTTCGTAATCCTGTTTTTTCAGGCGCCTGCCAAGCGAGCGGGAAACTTTTAATTCATCCGGAAACAGCACCATGCGCGGGTCGGGGCTCCACCACAACGGCGGTTGTCCGGGGCTGTACCAAGGAAAAATACCGCGACGATATGCATCGAGCAGGCGTTGCGGCGAGAGGTCGCCCCCGGCGGCGAGCAGGCCGCTGGGTTCTTTCAATGCCCGTTCCAGCGGGGGGAAGGGAGTGTCAGTGTCTAGCCAGGAGATCATTTAATTCATTCGCCGATATCCATCGTCAACACGCACGTTACAGCTCATGTTTGCGTCGCCACCAATCGTCCCCGGTACATGCCCATCTGGCAGGTGAATTCATATTGGCCGGGTTTCAGTGGAGGCAGGGTCACACTCCGCGCCTTGCCCAGCGGCAATTCGGCGCTGATACCGAGGTCGCCGAATACGACTTTCTCGGCACAAGGTGTAGCGTCATGGCGCGTGAAGCGCAGCGTCAGTGCTTGCCCGGCCGGAACGTCGAGTGCCGCCGGCTGGTAGACGCCATCCTTGACCTGAATATCGATAGGCTGTTGTGCGCTGGAATGTTCGGCCTTGGGGCTGGACAGCCAGAACCACCATGCGATGAGTCCGATGGCGGCGAGGCCGCCCAAGGTGACGAATAATTCGCTCATGGCTTGAACCAGCGCAAACGTCCGGCATTGCTCACTACCGTGACGGAGGACATCGCCATTGCCGCCCCCGCGATCATCGGATTCAACAGTACGCCGAAGAGCGGGAAAAACGCACCGGCGGCGATGGGAATACCGAGCACGTTGTAGATGAAAGCGCCGAACAGGTTTTGCCGGATGTTGCGCACCGTGGCGCGTGAAATCGCGATCGCATTCGGTACGCCATGCAATGAGCCAGACATCAGCGTGACATCGGCGGATTCGATGGCGACGTCGGTGCCGGTGCCGATGGCGAAGCCCACATCGGCCCGCGCCAGCGCCGGCGCATCGTTGATGCCGTCGCCCACCATGCCGACTTTTTCGCCGCGCGCAATCAGCTCGGCCACCTGCTTATCCTTGTCCTGCGGCAGTACTTCAGCCTGCACGGTGTCTATGCCGACCTGCTGCGCGACGGCATGCGCGGTGGCGGCATTATCGCCGGTCAGCATCACGACCTTGATGCCGAGTCGATGCAGGCGTGCGATAGCGTCTTTCGAGTCCGGTTTGATGGGGTCGGCCACCGCCACGATGCCGATCAGCTTGCCGTCCACGGCCAGCAGCATCGGCGTTTCTGCGCGCTCGGCGGATTGTCGGGCTGCGGCCTGCAATTCCCGGCAATCGATACTGTGAGCTTCCATGAAGCGGTGATTGCCGAAATGCACGTGCTTGCCATCGATCTGGCCGTGCACGCCATGGCCTGCAACCGCCTCAAATCCCGCTACGGGCGAGAGGGTGAGCCCGCGCGTTTTTGCGGCGTCGAGTATGGCTTCGGCCAGCGGGTGTTCGGACCCGGCTTCGAGACTGGCGGCAATCTGCAGCAAGCCGGCTGCGTCGCCGCCCGAAACGGGGATCAAGGACGTGACGGCCGGGCGGCCCACTGTCACTGTTCCGGTCTTGTCCAGCACGACCGTGGTCAATTGCCCGGCCTGTTGCAATGCGTCGCCGTTGCGGATCAGGATGCCGAGCTCGGCCGCCTTGCCGACACCGACCATCACCGACATGGGCGTTGCCAACCCCAAGGCACAAGGACAAGCGATGACGAGCACCGTGACCGCGGCCACCATCGCGAAATTGAGGCGGGGCTCCGGTCCGAAATCGAACCAGATGACGAAAGCCACGACGGCAATGATGAGCACGGTCGGCACGAACCACGCCGAAATCCGGTCGGCCAGCCGGCCAATGGCGGGTTTCGCGCCTTGCGCCTGCCGCACCATCTCGACGATGCGCGACAGCGCGGTATCCTTGCCCACGCGCGTTGCACGGAACAAGAAGCTGCCGCTCTTGTTGAGCGTGCCTCCGGCAACCTCGGCGCCGGGTGTTTTCTCGACGGGCATAGGTTCACCGGTCAGCATGGATTCGTCGACGCTGGAATGGCCTTCGATCAGCACGCCATCCACGGCGATCTTTTCACCGGGACGAACGCGCAGTGTGTCGCCGACGCGCACTTCCGCCAGCGGTAGGTCGATTTCCTGTCCATCGCGCACGACGCGGGCGGTCTTGGGCCGCAGGCCGATCAGCCGTTTCACGGCTTCCGAGGTCCGGCCCCGCGCCCGCATTTCCAATGCCTGTCCCAGCACCACCAGGCCGATGACCACCGCGATCACGTCCCAGAACGGTTCGGCCGTGCCTGCCGGAAATAACTGCGGCGCCACGGTGACAGTCAGCGAGTAGCCCCAGGCTGCGCCCATGCCGAGTGCGATGAGCGTGTCCATGGTCGCGGTGTGATTGCGCAGCGATTTCCATGCGCCAACGAAGAATTGCGGCCCGGAATACAGCATCACGGCCAACGTCAGCAACGCCAATACGGGTGAACCCCATTCCATCAGTGTGTGCGGCATTGTCCCGCCCAACATGGCGGGAAAGCCGAAAGCCAGTGCCGGGACGGCGACGGCGAGGGCAAACCGGGATTTGCGCATCAATACCCGGTAATGCGCCAATTCGGCGACTTCCTTTTCGCTCTCCGCCGCCTCTTCATCCACGATCTCGCTGGCACGATAGCCTGCTTTCTCGACGGCCGAAATGAGCGTGGCTGTTTCTGCCTCGCCGCGCACGTCGGCGGTCCGGCCGGCGAAGTTGACACTGACCTCGGCTACGCCGGGCACGCTGCGCAAGGCGTTTTCTACGCTGGCGACGCAGCCGGCGCAGCGCATGCCGTCGATGGCGAGCCGTAATGAGGTTGGTGACGTCATATGCCTAGCCTACGCGTGTTTTCAGGTAGCCTGCTCATTCATCCACCCGGTAGCCGGCGCCAGCGATCGCTTCTGCGATTTCAGCGGCGGGTTTCTGGCTTTCGACCGTTACCCGTTTCGTGACGGGGTCGGCATTGACGATAGCCGCCGGATCGATGCGCTGAATCGCCTGGGTAATGGCCGTTGCACAGCCGCCACAGGTCATGTCGGTCACGTTAAAAGTATGCATGGCTGTTCTCCTGTCGCTGTTAATTAAGATGAGTCGTAGCGGCGCGTGTCGATATTCCCGCCATGCGCCTTTCAAAACTCTGGCTGCCGAGCGCATGAGCAAGAGGGACAGCCCGAATCCAACCAACAGATCCGGCCACCCGGAATGAACCAGCCAGACGCCTCCCGCAGCCACAAGCACGGCCAGGTTGGTCGCAATGTCGTTACGCGAGCACTCCCAGACCGAACTCATATTCACGTCTTCCTCCCGATGCTTCCACAGCAGCGTCAGGCAAATGCCATTGGCAAGTAGCGCCAGTAGGCTGATGATGCCCATGGTTTCGAAGATGGGCACGACGGGAACATACAGCCGATGCATCACCTGCGCGAAAACCAGGATGGCTGCCAGCAGGATCAATCCTCCTTTGAACAAGGCGACCATGGCTTTTTCACGGGCGCTTTTCGATACCACGTATAGACTTAGTCCATAGGTCATGGCATCGCCAAGATTGTCGAGACTGTCCGACAGCAGCGCCGTAGAGTGCGCCAGCAGCCCGGCGGCAAGCACTACAAAGAACATGATGGCGTTGATCCACAGAACAATTTTGAGTGTTCTGCTTTGACGCGCTCTCAATGCCTCAATCGCACAGGATTTATTTTCGCAGCAGTCAGCCATCGCGCACTATTTCTCCTGAATATTGGAGATCACGTATTCCTGGCCGGATTTTTCCAACTGGAATTCCACCCGGTCACCTTTTTTGAGCTTTTCGAGCTGAGTCTTGTTCTTGACCTTGAACGCCATGGTCATCTTCGGCCAATTGATCGCAGGAATGGGTTCGTGCTTCAGGGTCACGCTGCCTGTGCTGGCATTGGCCGACACGACCGTCCCTGTGCCTGAAATCTCATGTGTGGCTGCGGGTTTTTCCGCCGGCATTTTCATGTCATCCATGGCGTAGGTCGGTGTGGTGACGAAAATAGCCGCTGCAAATACAGCGCCGAGAATCAAGAATGGCTTCATGTTGAACTTCCTTTCATCAGGATATCAAGAAAACTGCCGTTTTTTGAGCAGCCAATAGGCGGCAGGTAAAACAAACAGGGACAGCAGCGGCGCGGTCAGCATGCCGCCCACCATCGGGGCGGCAATCCGGCTCATCGCCTCCGAGCCGGTGCCGCTGCCGAGCAGGATGGGAATCAGCCCCGCCAGGATGACCGCGACCGTCATGGCCTTGGGCCGCACGCGCAGCACGGCGCCGTCCATCAGGGCGGCTTTCAGGTCGGCAGCATTTTTCAGCTGGCCCTTACGCCGATAACGTTCGATGGCCTCATCCAGATAGACAAGCATTACGATCCCGAACTCCGCAGCCAGTCCGGCCAGGGCGATCATCCCGACGCCGCTTGCAATCGAGAAATGATGCCCGAGCAGATAGAGGAACCAGACGGCGCCTACCAGGGAAAATGGCAAGGTGACTAAGATAAGTAAGGCCGGGCCGATGCGCCGGAACGACAGGAACAGCAGCATGAAAATGATGCCCAGCGTCATCGGTACTACCCAGCTCAAACGTTGGGTCGCGCGCTCGAAATACTCGAACTGTCCGGACCAGGCGAGAGAGTAGCCCGCCGGCAATTGCATCTGTTGCGCGACGGCCTCTCTGGCATCCGCGACGAAGCCGCCCAGGTCCCGGTCATGAATATCCACATACACCCAGACGTTGGGCCGCGCATTCTCGCTTTTGATCATGGGCGGGCCGTCGCTGACCTGGATCGTGGACACTTCGCCCAATGGCACGATGGCGCCGCTGGCGGTGATGATGGGAATCGTCTTCAGCTTGTCGACCGAGTCGCGGATTTCCCGCGGGAAGCGGACATTGATCGGGAAGCGCGCCAACCCTTCGATTTTCTCGCCGACGTTGTCACCGCCTATCGCAGTGGAAACGGTCGCCTGGATGTCATTAATGCTGAGGCCGTATCGCGCGGCATGCAGGCGGTCGATTTTCACATCCACATAGCGGCCGCCGGTGACCCGTTCTGCGATGACCGAACTGGCGCCCGGGACTTGCTTCACGATGCGCTCAGCTTCTTCGCCCAGTTTCTCCAGGGTGCCCAAATCCGGCCCGCTGATCTTGATGCCGACCGGGCTCTTGATCCCGGTCGACAGCATGTCGATGCGGTTGCGGATCGGCTGTACCCAGACATTCGCCATGCCGGGTATCTTGAGCTTGCCATCGAGTTCCGCGATCAGCTTGTCCGTGGTCATGCCCGGTCGCCATGCCGACTTCGGCTTGAGCTGGATCGTGGTTTCGAGCATTTCGACGGGGGCTGGATCGGTCGCCGTTTCAGCCCGTCCGCTTTTGCCGAATACCGTCTCCACCTCCGGTACCGTCTTGATGATGCGATCGGTCAGCTGCAGGATTTCGGACGCCTTGGAAACCGAGAGCCCGGGCAGCGCGGTCGGCATGTAGAGCAGGTCGCCTTCCTCCATCGGCGGCATGAATTCGCTGCCCAACCGGTTCAACGGCCATAGCGTCAGCAATACCACAACGAGAGCCGCACCCAAGGCGAGCCAGGGAAAACGCAGCACGCCCGCCAGCATGGGTTTGTAGAGCGCAATCAGGATGCGATTGATCGGATTGTCGGTTTCGGGACGGATCCTGCCGCGGATGAAGAACGTCATCAGCACCGGCACCAGCGTAACGGACAAGCCGGCCGCGGCCGCCATCGCGTAGGTCTTGGTGAAAGCCAGCGGCGCGAACAGCTTGCCTTCCTGCGCCTCCAGCGTGAACACGGGAATGAAGGACAGGGTGATGATCAGCAGCGAGAAGAACAGGGCCGGGCCGACCTCGCACGCAGCATCGATGATGAGGCGTAATTGCTGGGCATTGTCCGGCACTCCGGATTCGCTTCGGTAGTGTTCCAGCTTGCGATGCGCATTCTCGATCATCACGATGGCGGCATCGACCATGGCGCCGATGGCAATCGCGATGCCGCCCAAGGACATGATGTTGGCGTTGACGCCTTGCATATGCATGACGATGAAGCTCGCGAGGATACCGAGCGGTAACGCGACGACGGCGACCAGCGCGGAGCGCAGATGCCACAAGAAGAGCAGGCACACGAGCGCGACGACGATGAATTCCTCGACGAGCTTGTGCGTGAGGTTGTCCACCGCGCGCTGGATAAGCTGGGAACGGTCATAGGTCGTGACCACCTCGACGCCTGCCGGCAGGCTTTTCTTCAGTGTCGCCAGCTTGTCCTTGACCGCATCGATCACTTCCAAGGCATTGTGGCCGGCGCGCATGACGATGACGCCGCCCGCCACTTCGCCCTCGCCGTTCAGCTCGGCGACGCCGCGGCGGAGTTCCGGGCCGATCTGTATGCGTGCCACATCCGACAGCAATACCGGTGTGCCGCGCTCGCTGGCGGTCAAGGGGATGTTGCGGAAATCGGCTAGCGTTTCCAGGTAGCCGTGCGCCCGTACCATGTACTCCGCTTCGCCGGATTCGATGACGGAGCCCCCGGTTTCCTGATTGGCGGCCTGAATAGCCTCCACGACGCGGGACAGGGGAATGCGGTAGTTGCGCAAGCGGTCGGGATCCACCTGCACCTGATACTGCCGCACCATGCCGCCCAGGCTGGCGACTTCGGAAATGCCGGGAATGGTCTTCAATTCGTATTTGAGGAACCAGTCCTGAATCGCGCGCAGTTGCCCCAGGTCGTGCTTGCCGCTGCGATCGACTAGCGCATATTCATATACCCAGCCCACTCCGGTGGCATCCGGCCCCAGTTGTGGCGTGGCGCCTTTGGGCAAGCGTCCGGCAATCTGGCTCAAATATTCGAGTACCCGGGAGCGCGCCCAGTACTGATCGGTGCCGTCCTGGAACAGCACATAGACGAAGGAATCGCCGAAGAGGGAATAGCCCCGCACCGTCTTCACTCCGGGCACCGAGAGCATGCTGGTCGTGATCGGGTAAGTCACCTGGTTTTCGACGATCTGGGGTGCTTGCCCCGGCCACGGCGTACGGATGATGACCTGGGTATCGGACAGGTCCGGAATGGCATCCAACGGAGTGTGCAGTAACGCATACATCCCCCAGGCCGCCAGCATAATAGAGCCAAGGAGGATCAACAGCCGGTTAGCGGCCGACCAGCGTATGAGCCACGTGATCATGGTTTCGTCCCTGCGGCCGTACCGGTTTTTTCGATACGCTCGATGGTGTACTCACCATCCGGAGAACTGCTCTTTAGATCGAAGGCAACCGCGTCGCCCACTTGCAAGTGCTGCAAATGTGCTGCGTCATTAACCTTGAAACCCATGGTCATCGATGGCCAGCCGATCTCCGGGATGGGGTCATGGGCCAGAGTGATTTCCTTGGCGGCCGCATCGATCGCCATTACTTTGCCAGTGCCACGCGGCATCTTCTGCGGCGCGACCGCCGCCACTTCTCCTGCCGGCTGCTGGGATAGCCGCGCCAGCGCGCCGGAAAGCGACGCCTCCGAGTCGATGAGAAACTGGCCGGAGACCACCACTTGTTCGCCCTCGCCGACCCCGCTGAGGATTTCGGTACGGCCCAGGCTTTCCTGGCCGGTCTGGATCTCCGCCGGGCGGAAACCATTGTCCTCCTTGAGGATGACCACCTTGCGTTTGCCTGTGGCGATCACGCTTTCCGTGGGCACGGTCAGAACGTCGCGGCTTTGACCGCCCAGGCTGACGTTGGCATACATGCCGGGACGCAGGACGCCCTTGGGGTTCGGCAATTCAATACGCGCCCGCAGGGTGCGGGTCGCCGGATCGAGCGCGGGGTAGAGGTAGCCGACCTTGCCGCTCACCGACTCTCCGGGCAGGCTTTGCAGTTCCACTTTGGCAGGCATGCCGGGACGCACCTGGCCGGCGTCGCGCTCGGGAATTTCCGCAATCAGCCAGACGCGGGACAAGTCCGAAATCTGCAACAGCGTGCTTCCCGCCATCAGTTGCGCCCCTTCGCGCGCCCCCAATTCGGTCACGATGCCGGAGGCCGGCGCATACACGCCTATGCGCGGAGCCGCCTGACGCGACTCGGCCACGCGCCGGATTTCGCTTTCGGTCATGCCCAGCAGCTTGAGCCGGCCGCGAGACGCTTCCTGGAGATCGGCGGCACCTTCGACTTGGTCGAGATCAAGCAGCGCCAGGTATTCCTTTTGTGCGGCGAGGAGATCGGGGGCATAGATTTCGGCGACTTTCTGCCCCTTGGCAACGGGATCGCCCACCGCGCGGATATACAGCCGATCCACGAATCCCGGTACGCGGGTCTGTACCGCATAATAAGCGCGCTCATTCGGCTCGATGCGGCCGACTGCCGTCAGCCCGCTTTCGAATGAGGTTCTAGTGACGGGCTCCATGCGTATGCCGAGGTTCTGTAGGGTTAGCGACGGCACCGATACCGTCGGGGCATCTCCACCTGCGCCGGCATATTTCGGGACCAGCTGCATGTCCATGAAAGGAGACTTGCCCGGCTTGTCGAATTTCTGTTCGGGCACCATGGGGTCGTACCAGTACAGCACCTCCTGGCCGGAGTGGTCCTGAGTGACGCCATTCCTGATGGCCGGGCCGGACGGTTGGTGATTTTCAGGCTGGCGCAGAGTCAGTACGCCAGCCAGCGCAGCGAGCATGAGGATGCTAATGGCGGCCCAAATGGCGTGGGGTTTCTTCATGGTTGTTGTTCCTGGTTGAGGCGGCTGTTATCCAGCAGGTAGTCGATCTTCGCGGCTGCACGCTGCCGGTCGGTGAGGATGATCCAGTGTTCCATTTCGACGCCGATCAAGGCCTGCCGTGCATCCCATATTTCCGCGAGACTGCCTTTGCCCGCGCTATAGGTCGCTTGCGCGAGCTGCAGGCGGGAACGAGCGGCCGGAATCAAGCGCGCCTGATGCTCCTGCTCGCGCATCTTCGCGGTATCGAGCTCGGCCATGGCGTTCTCGAGCTCGGCGTCGAGTTCCCGCTTGCGATCCTCGGTCAGCTTGCGCGCCTTTTCCACGAGCAGCAGCTTCTCGGCCAGGCGCTTGTCCTGCCGGTTGGAGCGATCCCAGGGGAGATCGATCGCTACCTGCACGCTGACCATGTCGCTGAGGTCGGAGCGGCGCTTGCCGTACATCACCTCCCAGCTCCAGTCGAGATCGCGCCCGGCCTTGGCCATGTCGGCTTCCGACTGGGCCACCATTTCCATCTGCCGTGCGTTGAGCACGGCGGGATGCTGCTCTAGCGCTTCCTTGGCCGCCTGGCCTTGGCCATCTGCTGTCGCCAGCGGCAAGGCGCCCAGTGGGCGTTGCGCGGCGGCGCCTATCCATCGCGCCAGCGCCGCACGTGCCAGGCGTTCATCCCGCAATGCCATGAGGCGTTTGTCGTTCAACATGGAGAGCTCGGCATCGAGCTTGAACACCTCGACCGCTTGTGTGCCGCCGGCGCTGATCTGGCTCAGCATGACCTGACGCTCGGCCGCCATCTCATCGGCGGCTTTCTGATAAAGCTCGCGCCGACGCTCGGCCTCGAACACATTGAGCCAAGCCAATGCGATATCGCGGCGTATGGTGCGGACGATGGAAGATTTTTCGGTCTGGTACTGGCCCGAGGCCGCTTCCATGGCCCGGGCGGCCGCATCCCGCTTGCTGCGGGGCACGACATCCTGCATGACTCCGATGGTCGACATCGTCATGTCGTCGCGATTGAGGCGGGCCGCATCGCTGCCCGTGACCGGCAGGTTGAGGACGCCGAATTTCAACTTCGGGTCGGGCAATTGGCCCGCCGCAATAGCGGCTTCGCGCGAGGCACTCGCGGCGACGTCCAGGGATTCCAGCAAAGGCTGATTCTGCGAAGCCAGGTGCATGGCCTCGTCCAGACTCAAGTTAGGTTCTGCATGCGCCCACAAGGCACTCAATAGCGAGAACCCGCATAGCACTTGCCATACCCGGTGATGGATACACATAAACGCTCCTGTACGTGATGGTTGACGGTATGGGCGAGCAGCCCGGTACGGTCACATCAGGCAGGAGGTTTTATCGGCGGAGGGGTGTCTGCGGAAAATGCAGTCGGGACGAACTGTAAATGCTTCAGTGCCGACAAGTCATGAAACTGCTTGGGTACGACAGGGAAGTAGGCCAGTGGAGTGACGTGGCAGCCGGCCATGTTGCAATGATCGTGGGAATCCGCGCTTTTCTTCTCGGTGTGCTGCATAGCCTGGCGATGACAATGATCCATGTCCATCATTTCAGGATACTGGCTAGTGCTTATTGCAACAAATTCTTCCGCATGATTGCAGGCAACCGTGCAATAAGAAGCCAATGCAGGGCTAGACGCCAGCACCAGTATCAATATTGCAGTCAGGAATTGCCTGAATTTCATATCGCCACTTTACTGGAGTCACCTTTAGTCTTCAACTCGATATGGTTTGAGGTCATGCAAGGGCAATCGGTCTGAGGAAGATGAAGGGCTTACAGCGAGCCTTCATCCCAGCTTGCGTCCGCATCTGTCATTACCCACTCGCCAGCGGCACTGCGAAATCGGTATTTTCCAGTGTGCCGGGCATGCCGCTGAATTCGCCGGGCATGGGCGAGATGAAGAAGGGGACGTTGACGGTTTACACCATCCCCAGAGCGGAGGAGACTCCCAAGGTGTTCTCGGTGGAATAGGAGCGAATCATGGCCGACTGCTGCGAAGACAAGTCCTGCGAAATCGCTGCGCTGCGCGACAAACACCGGAAAGTGCTGCAAATCGTGCTGGCGGTCAACGCCGTGATGTTCGCCGTCGAGGGCGTCTCCGGCTGGCTGGCGCATTCGACCTCGCTACTGGCGGATTCGCTGGACATGTTCGGCGATGCCAACGTGTATGCGATGAGCCTCTACGTGCTGACGCGCAGCGAGCGGGCACAGGGTGCGGTTGCGCTGGTCAAGGGCGCGATCATGCTGGCGTTCGGGGTGGGCGTGATGATCGAGGCCACGTACAAGGCGCTGCATCCGGTCATGCCCGAGGCGACGACCATGGGCGTCATCGGCGCGCTGGCGCTGGCCGCCAACCTGTTGTGCTTTTTCTGCTTTACACGCACCGCGAGGACAACGTGAACATGAGTTCGACCTGGCTATGCTCGCGCAACGATCTTTTTGCCAATACCGGCGTTTTACTGGCCGCGGGAGCGAGTTATGTGCTGGCATCCCGGTGGCCGGACATTATCGTGGGCACGCTCATCGCCGCGCTGTTCGTGAGTTCCGCTCTGCACGTCATCCGTCAGGCGCGGATAGCGATGCAGGCTCCTGTGCAGCACGCCCGCAGGATAGAACTGTCCAAAATAAAAGTGGTAAAAGGCGAGTGAAATGGACAAGCACCATCCTTCGAGCGAAATCGTCAAGGATCCGGTATGCGGCATGATCGTGGAGGACTGTACGTTTGAATCCGCCTACGAGGGCATCCGCTACTTCTTCTGTTCCGAGCAATGCCGCGAACGTTTTATCGCGAACCCACATCTCTATGTCGGTTATCCGGGGCATCCGGCACCCCGGCAGCGCGGCATGCAAGTGCTGAAACGGCGTCGTTTCAAGCTCGCCCACCCTTTGTCCGCCTACGAAGCCGATCTATTGCGCAAGGAGCTGCGCGGCATGATGGGGGTGCGCGAGATTCACGCAGATGGCGAACTGGTCGAGATCACCTATGACCTGATGGCGGTGACCGCCGAGCTGATCGAAGCGCGGCTGGTCAGCATCGGGCTCAGGCTTGGGCAGGACTGGCCCGAGCGGCTGCGCCTCGGATTCATTCATTTCATCGAGGAGACCGAAGTGCTGGGCCTCGAGGAGCCGCCGCATTGAGCGCCGCAATGCCAGGCAAGCAGCGAGCTGCGACCTGTCGGGTTTGCGGGGAGCCGGTTGCCGCCCCGCCTTTTGCCCGGTTCGGCGAGGCGTATTGCTGCGAAGCCTGCTACTTGCGGTCGCATGAACACGGGCACGCCGACGCGATCCGGGCGGAGGCCGCACTGGCGGAAGCGCTGGCGTCGGCCCTTGACCTGCGCGAGCATGAAACCGGGCTGCATTCCAAGCGGGTCGCCTGCCACACGCTGGAACTGGCCCGGCGCTCCGCTCCAGATGCTCCGGAGCACTTGCGCCAGATTTACTGGGGTGCGCTGTTGCACGACATCGGCAAGATCGGCATATCGGATGCGGTATTGCTCAAAGAGGGGCCGTTGACCGATGGCGAGTGGCTGGAAATGCGCGCACATCCGGAAATGGGCTATCGCATCGTGGCGCAGGTGCCCGACATGCAAGAAGCGGCGAACATCGTGCGGTGTCACGAGGAACGCTTCGACGGCTCCGGTTACCCGCGCAGTTTGGGCGGAGAATCCATCCCCTGGGGTGCCCGCCTGTTCGCCGTGATCGACACGCTGGACGCAATGACTTCGGATCGGCCCTATCGGCAGGCGCTGTCTTTCGATGCGGCAAAGACGGAAATTCTGCGCATGTCCGGCTCGCAATTCGATCCCCGCGCGGTTGGGGTATTCCTCGAAGCGGAGCGTGTGTTGCGGGAAATGGTGTCCCTCAAGTGCGGTACGGCTTCTGCAGACGATATTTTTCTAAAATCAATGAAAGGAGAATGAATCATGGACAGACTGATGGGCTTTTTTATCGTGCATCCCAAGAATGCCAAGGAACGTCCAGTGGATCGCGATTTCTGCATCATGCTGCACAACTGGGATGTGGAGGCCGGCACTGCTACGCCCAAGGCCAGCACGATGACGGAATTCAATCTGTGGAGCTTCAACAGCCGCGTATTTCCCGGCACGGCGCCGGTACCGGCATCCACCGGGGACGGTGGCTTGGGAAGATAAAGCCTGAGTTTGAAAGCAAAGGAGCCAGTGACGCAAGTCTGGCTCCTTGTCATTCTGGTCGGCGTAGTTAAAGCGAACCTTCGTCCCAGCTTGCGTCTGGCCTGTATGCCTTTACCCACTCAGGCACAGCGTCCGCCGGCATGGGGCGGGCAATGCCATAACCCTGTGCGATGGTGCAGCCCATGCGCAGCAAGTTCAGGCCGTGGTCGACTGTTTCCACGCCCTCGGCGATTACCTGGCGCTGGAATTCGCGGCTCAGGCTGATCACGCCGGCCACCACTGCCAGATCGTCGGCATCATGCAGCATATCGCGCACGAAGGACTGGTCGATCTTGATGACCTCCACCGGCAGCCGTCGCATGTAAGTGAGCGACGAATAACCCACGCCGAAATCATCGAGCGCGAAGGTCACTCCTAGTAGCTTGCAGTTATTGATCATCTGCGCGACGCCGGCGATATCCTCGATGGCGGCGGTTTCAGTGATCTCAAGCTCCAGCAGAGAAGGAGAGACGTCGGGAAACTGGGCAAGGATATTTGATAGGCGGGTGGCAAAATCCTTCTGCATCATGTGACGCGGGGCAATATTGACGCTGACAGGCAATACCAGGCCAGCCGTTCCCCATTCACGGATCTGGCGCATTGCATCTGTCATCACCCACTCGCCCAGCGGCACTGCGAAATCGGTATTTTCCACCAAAGGCAGGAAATCGGCGGGGGAGCGCAAGCCGCTTTCAGGATGTTGCCAGCGGATGAGGGCTTCGGCGCCTACAACCCGACCGCGTCGCATGTCGACCTTGGGCTGGTAATGCAGGCGGAATTCACCATTCGGCAATGCCGCCTCGATGCGTTCGCGTTCCTGGCGGCGGCCGCGAGTCTGGCGGTCATGTTCGGTGTCGAAAAGATGGTAATGGCTGCCGCCGTTTACCTTGGCTTGGTACATGGCGTGGTCTGCGTGGCGCAGCAGGGTGTCGGGCTCGCTGTCATCTATCGGGAATAGGGTGTAGCCGATGCTGGCCGACACGTATACGGTTTCTTCCGCCAGCGCGAAAGGCGCCTTGATCGCGGAGAGCAGGCGCATCAGCGTTTGTTCGCATTCTTCCGCAGATTGCAGGTTGCACAGCAGCAGCGCGAATTCGTCGCCGCCCAGCCGCGCGACAGTGTCGGTTTCGCGCAGGCAGTTGCGCACGCGTTGCGCCAGTTCTACCAGCAACTGGTCGCCGGCGTCATGGCCGAAGTTGTCGTTGATGGGCTTGAAGCCATCGAGATCGAAATAGCAGACGGCCAGGATTTCTCCCGAGCGATTCGCGCGCGCAACCGCTTGATGCAGGCGGTCGTCCAGCAGCGAGCGGTTGGGCAATTGCGTGAGCGCATCATGGTAGGCCATATGCTCCAGATTCTGCTGCTGTGCCTTGGCCGAGGTGATGTCGGAAAAAACGCCTACATAATTGGCCAATCCATCTTCTTTCGGGACGATGAAAAGCTCCAGCCAGGCGGGGTAGCTGTCACCGTTCTTGCGCCGGTTCCAGGTCTCGCCGCGCCATTCGCCGGCAGCGTCCGGGCTTTGCCAGATGTGGGCAAAAAAATGCGGGTCGGGCGAAACGAAGCCAAGCTCCATCGGGGTGCGTCCGAGCGCTTCCTCCCGGGTGTAACCGGTGATCAGGCTGAAGGCAGGATTGATTTCAATAATTCGTGTCGCGGCGTCGGCGATGAAGATGCCATCGCGCGTATGCTCGAAAACGCTGGCCGAAAGGCTCATGCGTTCCGCATTCTGGCGCAGGGTGTCCATCATCTCGCCCAGCTTGCTGCGCATGCGCAGCACGTTGGCCATCAGCGTGCCGCTTGGGGCTTGGAGGGTATCGGGCGCCAGATTGCCGGCGGCGATACGCTGCACCACTTCAATGGCGAGCGCGGGGTCGCTGCCGATCGGGTTGAGAATCAGGCGCCGCATTTGCCAGAGAATGACGGCGATCAGCAGGATCGTAAGCACCGTGCCGGCAAGGATAACGAACAAGGACTTGGTCAGCCCGATGGCGCGTGCTTCGCTCATCGGATAGCCGATCATCACGCTGAAACCCCAGTTGGGGATGTTTTCCCGTACGATCATCCAGTCGTCGGAGGGCTGGTGCAATAAACGGTCGGCAACGGCGGGCGACATATGCGAGGAGAGAAAGCGGATTTTCTGCCGTTCGTCCATGATGGCCGCGAAACCGGCTTCGAGGTAGCGCGTATTCTCCACGGCTTCGCGCAGCACCTTCATATCCACCTTGTAACCGACGTACCAGGCGCCGATGACCTGGCCTTGAAGGTCGCGCAGCGGTTCGTAGCGTGTGATGTAGGGTGTGCCGAGAATATCTACTTCGCCATGGAAAGATCGACCGTCGCGCAGTGCGGCGATGGCCTTGCCCTTGGGGTCGAGCAGGGTGCCGACGGCACGCTCGCCGTTTTCCTGGCGCACGTTGGTGGTGACGCGGACGAAATCGTCGCCATCCTTGACGAACACGGTGGCCGTGCCGCCCAGTATCTCGGTGATGCCATCGACCAGCTCAAAACGGTTGGATTGCGGCAAATCCCCCAGCAACAAGCGCGGCACAACGCGCCCGCCGACCCGGGTAGTGCCGGAAATCGTCGGCATGCCGAATTGCAGGCCGCGTTCCTTGAGCAGGCGCATGGAGGCATACACCTGCTCGCCAACCAGTTCGTCCGTCACATTCAGGATGCGGATCAGCGTCTTGGCTTGCACGCGCGCCGCCGTTTCGATGTTCTCAAGCTGTTGCGAGGTCTGCTGCTGGCTGAGCATGACAGTTCCCGCCATCAGGAGAACCATGACCGGGAGAAGGAAGCGCCAGAGTGTGGAAAATTGTTTCTTCATTGGAGAATGAAATTTTTAGCAAGGGCATTCTCCCACACTTCGCGCATTGTCAGAATGCGGCTTGGGTAGTTTCTAACGGATAGATGACGGATTTATTGGAGCCCGGAGGCGGTGAGTACAAATCCGAACCGGAGAGCTCAGATCTTTTCGTCGATGGCCGTGGTCACATCGTCTCTGCGTTGATTGCGGCGGCGGCGGTCAATGCCGGAGCGCAGTTCTTCCAGAACCGGTTCGCGTTGAATGCGGCGGCACATCTTGCGGCGCTCGGTTTCTACCGTCATCGGGCGTGGGACCCGGCGTTGCTCCAGCTCCGGCACGGGGGTGTCCAGGGGTTGAAGCGGAACTTCAGGTGAGGCTTGCGGCGTGACCGGACTTACGGCCTTGACCGCATCGGATTCCATTACGGTTCCGGACGGCGAAGTCGGCGTGTAAACCGGCGGCAAGCTTTGTACGTATTGCATGGCCTTGCTTATCCTCTCATTAAGCTCATCTGATTGACGTGGGCGTGCAAACAAAAGTTCGGAGAATATTGATTAACATAGTAAAATGGCCGGTTATGGAATCTCCCAAGCTACTTCCTACCTATCGCCCATACTGGGCCAAGCGTTTCGGCACCGCGCCTTTCTTTCCCATGTCGCGCGCCGAAATGGATGCGCTCGGCTGGGATTCCTGCGATGTCATTCTGGTGACCGGCGACGCTTATATCGATCACCCCAGCTTCGGCATGGCACTGATCGGGCGCCTGCTGGAGGCTCAGGGCTTTCGCGTTGGCATCATCGCGCAGCCGGACTGGCAGTCGGCCGAGGCGTTCAGAAAGCTGGGCAAGCCCAATCTGTACTTCGGCGTGACGGCGGGCAACATGGATTCCATGGTGAACCGTTACACCGCCGAGCGGAAAATCCGCTCCGACGATGCCTACACTCCCAACGGCGAAGCCGGAAAACGGCCGGATCGCGCTGTGCTGGTGTATTCGCAGCGTTGCCGCGAAGCTTTTTCCGATGTACCTGTCGTTATCGGCAGCATCGAGGCATCCTTAAGGCGCATAGCCCATTATGACTATTGGTCGGACAAGGTGCGCCGCTCGATCCTGATCGACTCCAAAGCCGATCTTCTTCTTTACGGCAATGCCGAGCGCGCGCTGGTTGAGCTGACCCACCGCCTCGCCGCCGGACAGAATATCCGTGACATTACCGATCTGCGCGGCACCGCTTTCCTGCGCAAATCCGTTCCCGAGGATTGGCTGGAGGTCGACTCTGCGATGATGGACCGCCCGGGCCGCGTTGATCCGCATCCCGATCCTTACGCCATGCAGATGAGCGAGGGCGCGGCATGCGCTTCGGATGGCGTGCCGGATGCCCCTAACGCCAAGCCCATCACCATCCACCGCCCGGCCCGCGTGCCGCGCGAGCGCCAGGTGGTGCGTCTGCCGGATTACGAGCTGGTATCGGTCAACCCGGTGATGTATGCCCACGCTTCGCGCGTGCTGCATCTGGAATCCAACCCCGGCAACGCCCGCGCGCTGATCCAGCGCCACGGCGACCGCGAGGTCTGGCTGAATCCGCCGCCGATCCCGCTGACCACCAAGGAAATGGATTACATCTACGACCTGCACTACGCCCGTGCCCCGCATCCGGCGTACAAGGGCGCGAAAATCCCGGCGTGGGAGATGATCCGCTTCTCGGTCAACATCATGCGTGGCTGCTTCGGCGGCTGCACCTTCTGCTCGATTACCGAGCACGAAGGCCGCATCATCCAGAGCCGTTCAGAAGAATCCATCCTGCACGAGATCGAGGAAATCCGCGACAAGGTAGAAGGTTTTACCGGCACCATCTCCGACTTGGGCGGCCCGACGGCCAATATGTACCGCCTCGCCTGCAAGAGCGAGAAGATCGAGCAGTCCTGCCGCAAGCTTTCCTGCGTGTATCCGGACATCTGCGATAACCTGAATACCGACCACTCGGCGCTAGTGCAGCTCTACCGCAAGGCGCGCGCGATTCCCGGCGTGAAGAAAATCCTGATCGGCTCCGGCCTGCGCTACGACCTCGCGGTGAAGTCGCCGGAGTATGTGAAGGAGTTGGTGCAGCACCACGTCGGCGGCTATCTCAAGATCGCGCCGGAGCACTCGGAAGAAAATGTCCTTTCCAAGATGATGAAGCCGGGCATGGGTGCGTACCAGGCATTCAAGGAAATGTTCGAGCGCTTCAGCAGGGAGGCGGGCAAGGAGCAATACCTGATCCCGTACTTCATCGCCTCGCACCCCGGCACCACCGACGAGGATATGCTCAACCTCGCCATCTGGCTGAAGCAGAACAATTTCCGCCTCGACCAGGTGCAGACTTTCACGCCGACGCCGATGGCGATGGCCACCGCGATGTACCACTCCGGCAAGAACCCGCTGCGCAAGGTGACCAAGTCCAGCGAGGACGTCGCCGTGCCCAAGGCCGGCGGCAAGCGCAAGCTGCATAAGGCTTTCCTGCGCTATCACGATCCGAACAACTGGCCGCTGCTGCGTGATGCGCTGAAGGAAATGGGCAGGGCGGACCTGATCGGCAACGGCAAGAAGCATCTGGTGCCGAGTTGGCAGCCGACTGTCGCCAAGACGGCCGGCGGCAAGCATCGGCCGGTGGAAGGTGCGCCCAAGGCGCGCGGCTTCAAGAAGCCGGCACCGAGGCATTTTTCAGGGCGCTAAAGCCGGAGTTTGCGGCGCTCAGTCCATGACGTAGCGCGCAAGCTGCTTCATCACGTCGTTGACGTCCCACAACACCCACAGTTCGGAAATTTTGCCGTCGCTGAAAGTGAAAATCGCGACGCCGTCCCATTTGATCTTGCCGTGGGTGGCCGCGTAGCCGAACAGATCGCCGCGGTGTACGCCGGAATAGAGGATGCGGGCAAAGACTTTATCGTCCTCCGCCGCCATGTCGACGATTTCGCAGCGGTACTCGCCAAGGGCGGCACGGACTTGATCCATGAACTTGGCGAAACCGTCATGGCCGCGCTGCATCAGGCCGAGCGACCCCCGGAACAGGAAGTCCTCGGCCAGCAAATCCGGAATCACCGTCTGGTCAGCGTTATTCCAGATTGCGTCGTAAAACTTGCGTACGATTTCCTTGTGGCTATGCATTTTCTCAGCACCGGAAGTATTACGCTCTTTTTCCCACGAATTGTTTGAGGTTGCAAGCTTAAAAACGTTCGTTATCACGGAGATAGCGCCACTGGCCCGGCGGAAGGTCGGCCAGTTTCACTTGGCCGATGCGCACCCGTTTCAGCCCGACCACTTTCAGCCCGACCAATTCGCACATGCGGCGGATCTGGCGTTTTTTTCCTTCGCGCAGCACAAAGCGCAACTGGTCTTCGTTTTGCCAGCTGACTTTTGCCGGTCGCAGCGGCAGGTCGTCCAGGGACAAGCCGTGGTTAAGGAGTTTCAAACCCTGCTCCGACAGCTTGCCCTGCACTCGCACCAGGTATTCCTTCTCGACCTTCGAATTGTCGCCGATCAGCAGTTTCGCGACGCGTCCGTCCTGTGTCAGCACCAGCAGGCCGGTGGAGTCGATGTCCAGCCGGCCGGCGGGCGCCAGGCCCTTCAGGTGGTTGGGAGTGAAGCGCAAGGGCATCTTGTCTTCGCTGTAGCGTGAGGCCGCGGTGATCAGCGTCACTGCCGGCTGGTAGCCGTCCTCCGCCTGGCCCGACACATAGCCCATCGGCTTGTGCAGCAGGATGGTGACGCGCGACTGCTGCTGCGCCTGTGCGCCCTTGGCCAGGGTGATTTTCTGGGTCGGGAAGATTCTCGTGCCGAGCTCGCTGATCCGCTCGCCATCGACGAACACCAGCCCCTGCTCGATATAACTATCCGCTTCGCGGCGCGAGCACAGGCCCTGTTCGGACATCAGTTTGGAGAGGCGTATTTTTTCCATGGAATATGCTTTATCGCTAAACCCCGATTTTAACGCCGAATGGGTCGGATAGGCTCTGGAAATCCCCTTATATACATGCGGATGTGCGCGAATTTTATTCGTGAGATAACATGCGCCGTATGGCTCATCCTTCACGCATACATCCGGCGTTTGCAGGCTTGGTTGCCGCTATCGTTGCGGCAGCCATCCTGACCGTTCTGGATGCCAGCGAGCGGGCGCGCATCGAGCAGGAGCAGCGTGTCCAGGTGGCGCAGAAGCTGTCGGAGGTCCGGGCCAGATTCGAAGGCGTGCTCAATTCCGTCCTATCCTCCGCCCGCGGGCTGGCAGCCGCACTGGTGGCCAATCCTGGAATCAAGCCGGACAAGCTCTCAGGCATGCTGGCCGAGTTGATGCTGCACAACCCCACCATACGCAATATCGCTATCGCGGAAGGTACCGTGATCATCCAAGCTTATCCCAGGGAAGGCAATGAACGGATCATCGGGGCCGATTATTCGAGACTGCCCAAGCAATGGCCTGCATACCGCCGCATGATGGAGTCGGGGCAGGCTGTCGTGGCCGGTCCGGTCATGCTGATCCAGGATGAGCTGGGCGTCATTGTGCGCGTCCCGGTACTGAACGCGCAGGGCGGGTTTCTCGGTTCGGTTGCTTTGCCTATCCGCTTGCAACAGCTGCTGGACGATGCCGGGTTGGCTGCGCGCCGGGATTCGATTGGAATCGCATTGCGAACCAAGCCTGCGGCTGGTTACGCCCAGGAGGTTTTCTATGGCAAGCCTGCTTTGTTTGCCGCTGAGCCCGTGGTTGAAGAAGTAG
Source organism: Methylophilaceae bacterium (assembly GCA_035460165.1). GTDB lineage: Bacteria > Pseudomonadota > Gammaproteobacteria > Burkholderiales > Methylophilaceae > MM2. Next base: position 99,131 of record DATHWW010000016.1, read on the forward strand.
TGCTGCCTGGCGGCGGGGCTTGGGAGCTCGCGGGTTATCCTTCCGCCGGCTGGGGTAAGGTCACGCAAGGCCTGCTGATGCTGCGAGCCACAGGTGTTGCCATTTGTTTGCTGGCCGGATTGATGACTTTCAGCCTGATGCGCAACATGCGATTGCGCCGGGAAAACGAACAACGGCTAAGCGAGAGCGAAAGCCGCCTGCGCCAGCGCAACCTGGCGCTTAGCGCGACCTCGCAAGGTGTACTAGTCGCGGACAAGAGCAAGATCATCACCTATGCCAACGATGCCGCTTCCCGATTGACCGGCTATGCGCGCAACGAGCTGATCGGCAATTCCTGCAGCATGCTGCAAGGCCCCGAGACCTCACCAGAAACAGTCGCCGAGATGCGGGCGATGCTGAATGCGGAACAGGCATTCAACGGAGAAATCCTCAATTACCGCAAGGACGGCACGCCGTTCTGGAACGAGCTGTCGATTACCCCCGTGTTCGACGCGCAGCAGCGGATCAGCCAGTTTGTCGGCGTGTTGCGCGACGTGACCGAACGCCGACAGGCGGAAGATGCACTGCGCGTTGCCGCCATCGTGTTCGAAGCGCAGGAGGGCATGATGGTGACCGATGCCGATACCGTGATCCAACGGGTAAACCAGTCCTTTACGCGCATCACCGGCTATTCGGCAGAAGAGGTGATCGGCAAGAGTCCGGAATTCCTCAAGTCGGGCAAGCATGACGCCGAGTTTTTCCGCGGCATGTGGGGGAAAATTGCCCGGGATGGGTATTGGCAGGGCGAAATCTGGAATCGGCGCAAGAATGGCGAAATCTACCTGCAGTGGCTGACCATCACCGCCGTCGCCTCGACGCAAGGGGCGATCACGCATTACGTGGCCGGTTTCTTCGATATCACCAACATCCGCGATACGGAAGAAAAAGTCCGCCGCCTTGCATTCTATGACCCGCTCACGCTGTTACCCAACCGGCGGCTGATGATAGACCGTCTTAGCCAGGCGCTGCCGGCAAGCATGCGCAGCAATGCCTACGGCGCCGTACTGTTCATCGATCTCGATGATTTCAAGACGCTCAACGACACGCGCGGCCATGATGTCGGCGACATGCTGCTGGTGCAGGTGGCGCAACGGCTGCTTGGGTGCGTGCGTGAAACCGACACCGTTTCGCGTTTTGGCGGCGACGAGTTTGTGATCATGATCGAGAACCTGGGGTCGGATGAGCGCACCGCGGCGGCGCAGGCGGAATTGATAGGCGAGAAAATCCGCGCCGAATTGAACCAGCCCTATCAGCTGCGCGATTTCGAATATCACTCCTCCACCAGTATCGGCGTCTGCCTGTTCCACGGCAACGAACTGCAAATCGATGAGCTGATGAAGCGCGCCGATGCCGCGATGTATCAGTCCAAGCGCTCCGGGCGCAATGTCCTGCGTTTCTTCGATCCGGCAATGCAAGCGGTGCTGGAGGCGCGGATCGGCATGGATGCCGATTTGCGTCAGGCCCTGGCCAGGCAGCAACTGAAGCTGTATTACCAGATGCAGGTGAACCGGAACGGCCAGGTAATCGGTGCCGAGGCGCTGATACGTTGGGAGCATCCGCAACGCGGCTTGGTATCGCCGATGGAATTCATCGGGCTGGCCGAAGAAACCGGGCTCATTCTCTCCATCGGCCAATGGGTGCTGGACACTGCCTGCGCCCAGCTCAAGGCGTGGGAGGTCCAGGAACATGCGCAGCATCTACAACTGTCCGTCAACGTCAGCGCGCGCCAATTCAGGCAGCAGGATTTCGTCGATCTCGTGCGTCGCGCGCTCGAAAGCAGTGGTGCCAATCCCGCCAGGCTCAAGCTGGAGCTCACGGAAAGCATCGTGCTGGAAGACATTGCAGGCTCGATCGCGAAAATGCAGGAAATCAAGGCGCTGGGCGTGAGTTTCTCGATGGACGATTTCGGCACCGGATACTCGTCGCTCGCCTACCTCACGCAACTGCCGCTGGACGAGCTCAAGATCGACGGATCTTTTGTGCACAACCTCGGCATCAAGCCCACCGACGCGGTCATTGTGCAGACTATCGTCGCGATGGCGGATACGCTGGGCATCGAAGTCATCGCCGAGGGCGTGGAAACCGTGGCGCAGCAAAACTTCCTCGGCAGCATCGGCTGCAAGCTGTACCAAGGCTATCTGTACAGCAAGCCGGTCCCGCTGGCAGAGTTTGAGCGCCTGCTCAGCGCCGAGTGGGCGACAGACTAGGGCGCCCTGCGGGCCAGAAAACGATCGAGTTGCGCCGCGAATGCCTGCCGGTCGCTCTGGCTGAAAGTAGCAGGGCCCGAAATATCCACGCCGCTGCCGCGTAGTTCTTCCATGAAATTCCGCATCGTCAGCCGCTCGCGGATGTTGTCACGGGTGTAGAACTCCCCGCGCGGGTTAAGCGCAAAGCCCTCGCGCTCGATCACCTGAGCCGCCAGCGGAATATCGGCGGTAATCACCAAGTCGCCCGGCTGCACTTCCTGCGCGATTCGGTTATCTGCCACATCGAACCCGGCCGGCACTTGCAACGCCCGGATATAAGGCGAGGGCGGCACGCGCAGCAACTGATTGGCGACGAGCGTCGTCGGAACCTGCGTGCGCTCCGCTGCGCGAAACAGAATTTCCTTGATGACGCCCGGGCAGGCGTCGGCATCGACCCAGATATGCATGGGCGGGTTAAGAGCCTCTCAGCAGATTTCATACATCGCGCCGCTTGCCTGCGGGATGCAGTGCAAGGCGCGGACTGCGCAGTGTAGTCATACTCCACAAGCAGGCCGCAACACCGCAATGCGTCCCGCAGACACCAGGCCCTTCGGGTTGAGCCAGGGCGCGGCGTCTGCCGCGTTGCAGCGCTTGCCGATGGATAACCATGGGCTGCGCACTGCGTCTTGCATCCATCCGCGCCCTGGCTCAACGCGATGTATGAAACCTGTTGACACAGGCTCCCAAACCCCTCCATGCGCATAAAACAACCCCGCGCAGAATCCAGCAGGGAAAGTCAGAGACCGCTTGGGTGTTGCAGGAAACACCCCCAATGGGGATGGGCTAGCTTAACGCAAAACGGGATGAGGCGGAAGCATGCAAAAGAAGGGGCTTAAAACAAAAACGCCCGGCATAAGCCAGGCGTTTCCACTTGCAACAATACTGCTCAGAACGCCGGCTTGT
>DATHWW010000017.1:0-157653 GCA_035460165.1 Methylophilaceae bacterium
AATTTTCAAGCATGCCAACACTTTAGCACAAGGAAGAAGTGAACAGTGAACAGTGAACAGTGAACAGTTAAGAGGGGAAAATGCCTTTTGTCTTAACTCCCCAACTGTTCACTGTTCACTTTAAAACTGTTCACTTCCCCAAGTAGATGTGCAGGGACTCGACTTCGATTGGGGTCTGGCGTACCGCGGCCAGGGCCCTGGCTGTGGCTTCGCAGGCGCGGACGGTGGTGATGTAGGGGATATTGCGCAGCAGCACCTCCTGGCGCAGGCCGATCTCGGTTTCGGAGTCGTCTTTGGCGGGCAGGTTCAGCAGCAGGCTGATTTGCTGGGTGCGGACCTGGTCCAGGGCCTGGTCCAGGTCCGCGGAGCTGATCTGGGGGTGGGGCTCGAAATGGCCCGCGAGCTCGGGCGTGAGCAGGAGCTGGTAGCCCTGGGCCAGGAACTGCTTCAGCGCCGGTACCAGTTTTTCGCACTGCCGGCCGCGGGCATGGGCCAGGATCCGGCCATCCATCGGCAGCACCTGGCCGGCGGCCAGCTGAGCCTTGAAATAGGCCAGGTCCAGATTCATGTCGATGCCCATCACCTCGCCGGTGGACTTCATTTCCGGGCCCAGCACCGTATCGCTGCCGGGGAAGCGGTTGAAGGGCAGCACGGCTTCCTTGACCGACCAGTGCTGGGGCTGGACTTCCTTCAGTCCCAGCTCCTGGATCGTCTGGCCGAGCATGACATAAGTGGCCATCTTGGCCCATTGGACGCCGGTGGCCTTGCTGACGAAGGGCACGGTCCGCGAGCCGCGGGGATTGACCTCGAGCACGAAGAGTTTGCCGGCCTGGACGGCGAACTGGATATTCAGCAGGCCGATCACTTCCAGTTCCTTGGCAATCGCCTTGGTGGCCGCCGAGATTTCCGCCTCCAGCGCCGCGCCGAGCGAAAAGGGCGGCAGCACACAGGCGGAATCGCCGGAGTGGATCCCGGCTTCCTCGATATGCTCCATGATCCCGGCGATCACGCACTCTTGCTTGTCAGCCAGGGCGTCGACATCGACCTCGATCGCGTCTTCGAGGTATTTGTCGATCAGAATCGGATGCTCGGTGGAAATATCCTGGGCCTGGCGGATGTAGTGATTCAGCTCTGCCGGGCCGTAGCAGATCTCCATTGAAGCGCCGCCGAGCACATAGCTAGGCCGCACCACCACAGGGTAGCCGATCATTTCGGCCACTTCCTGGGCTTCCTCGGAGCTGAAGATCGTGCGGTTGTCGGGCTGGGTCAGACTCAGCTTATTGAGCAATTGCTTGAATTTTTCCCGGTCTTCGGCGCGATCGATGCTCTCGGGCGAGGTGCCGAGGATTTTGACGCCGGCCTTGGCGAGAGAAAAGGCCAGATTCAGCGGGGTCTGGCCGCCGAACTGGACGATCACGCCATCGGGCTGCTCTTTGTCGTTGATGTTCATCACGTCTTCGAAGGTCAGGGGCTCGAAGTAGAGCTTGTCGGAGGTGTCGAAATCCGTCGAGACGGTTTCGGGGTTGGAATTGACCATGATGGTCTCATAGCCGGCCTCGCGCGCGGCGAAGCTGGCGTGGACGCAGCAATAGTCGAACTCGATGCCCTGGCCGATGCGGTTGGGTCCGCCGCCCAGCACCATGATTTTCTTTTTATTGTTCGGATTGGCCTCGCATTCCTCTTCGTATGTGGAATACATGTAGGCGGTATTGGTCGCAAACTCTGCGGCGCAGGTATCGACACGTTTGTACACCGGACGCACGTTCAGTGCGTGGCGATAAGCGCGCATCGCATGTTGGTCGGTGCCCAGCAGTTTGGCGAGACGCCGGTCCGAGAAGCCGCGGCGCTTCAGCTGGAACAGCGCGTCGCGATCCAGATCGGCCATGGACTTGCCTTTCAATGCCTGTTCGCGCTTGATCAGGTCTTCAATCTGCACCAAGAACCACGGGTCGATCTTGGAGTGGTCGTGCACCTCCTCGACCGTCATGCCGGTGCGGAATGCATCGCCCACATACCAGATGCGCTCCGGCCCGGCTTCGCCCAATTCGGTGGCGATGCGGTCGCGATCGGTGGTCTTTTCGTCCAGTCCGTCCACGCCGACTTCCAGTCCGCGCAGCGCCTTCTGGAACGATTCCTGGAAAGTACGGCCGATGGCCATCACTTCACCCACCGACTTCATTTGGGTGGTCAAGCGCGAGTCGGCCTGCGGGAACTTCTCGAACGCGAAACGCGGAATCTTGGTCACCACGTAGTCGATCGACGGCTCGAACGAGGCCGGGGTCTGGCCGCCGGTAATATCGTTCTTCAGCTCGTCCAGCGTGTAGCCGACGGCCAGCTTGGCCGCCACCTTGGCGATCGGGAAGCCGGTCGCCTTGGAAGCCAGCGCGGAGGAACGCGATACGCGCGGGTTCATTTCGATGACGATCATGCGCCCGTCGTCGGGGTTGATCGCGAACTGCACGTTGGAACCGCCGGTGTCGACGCCGATCTCGCGCAGCACCGCCAGCGAGGCGTCGCGCATGATCTGGTATTCCTTGTCGGTCAGCGTTTGCGCCGGCGCGACGGTGATGGAATCGCCGGTGTGCACGCCCATCGGGTCGAGGTTTTCGATGGAGCAAATGATGATGCAGTTGTCCTTGCGGTCGCGCACCACTTCCATCTCGTACTCTTTCCAGCCCAGCAGCGACTCCTCGATCAGCAGTTCGCTGGTGGGGGAGGCTTCAAGTCCGCGCTCGCAGATGGCGAGGAACTCTTCGCGGTTGTAGGCGATGCCGCCACCGGAACCGCCCATGGTGAAGGACGGGCGGATGATGGCGGGATAGCCAATCGATGCCTGCACCTGCTGCGCTTCTTCCATGCTGTGGGCAACGGCAGAACGAGCGGAGCCGAGGCCGATCTTGGTCATCGCCGCCTTGAACTTCTCGCGGTCCTCGGCCTTGTCGATGGCTTCCTTGGTAGCGCCGATCAGCTCTACGTTGTATTTCTCCAATACCCCGTGCTTGGCAAGGTCGAGTGCGCAATTCAGCGCGGTCTGACCACCCATGGTCGGCAGCAGCGCGTCCGGACGCTCGATGGCGATAATCTTCTCCACCATCTGCCAGGTCACCGGCTCGATGTAAGTGGCGTCGGCCATCTCCGGGTCGGTCATGATCGTCGCCGGGTTGGAGTTGACCAGAATGACGCGATAGCCCTCTTCCTTCAATGCCTTGCAGGCCTGAGCGCCGGAATAGTCGAACTCGCAAGCTTGCCCGATAACAATGGGGCCGGCGCCGATAATGAGGATACTTTTAATGTCTGTACGTTTTGGCATGGTTTTAGTCGCTAGTTACAGCCGCGGGTTATAAGCAAAAAGTCGCCAGCGGCCATTTCAGGCAGCTTGCGACTTGGGCTTAAGACTTGCGACTGTCCTCCATCATTTGGATGAAACGGTCGAACAAATAGCTCATTTCGCACGGGCCGGGACTTGCCTCCGGGTGGCCCTGGAAGCTGAACGCCGGCTTATCGGTGCGGGAAATCCCTTGCAGGCTGCCGTCGAACAGCGAAACGTGCGTCGCGCGCAGGTTGGCAGGCAACGACGCCGGATCGACTGCGAAACCGTGGTTTTGGCTGGTGATGAATACGCGCTGGTCGTCGAGGTCCTGCACCGGATGGTTCGCGCCGTGATGGCCGAACTTCATCTTGACCGTTTTCGCGCCGCTGGCCAGCGCCAGCAATTGGTGACCGAGGCAGATGCCGTAGGTCGGGACACCCTTGTCGACAATCTTGCCGATCGCCTCGATGGCGTAGTCGCATGGTTCCGGATCGCCGGGGCCGTTGGACAGAAATACGCCGTCCGGATTAAGCGCCAGCGCTTCTTCCGCAGTCGCCTGGGCCGGCAGCACGGTCACTTCGCAACCGCGCGCAACCAGCATACGCAGGATATTGCGCTTGATGCCGTAGTCGAAAGCCACGACCTTGTATTTGGGCTGACCGTTGGCTTCGTAACCCTTACCGAGGCACCACTCGCCTTCGGTCCATTGATAAGGCTGGTCGGAAGAGACCACCTTGGCGAGGTCCATGCCCGCCAGGCCGGGGAAGCCGCGCGCCATTTCCAGCGCCTTGGCTTCATCGACCGCGCCGGCCATGATGCAGCCGGCCTGCGCACCCTTTTCACGCAACAAGCGCGTGAGCTTGCGGGTGTCAATGTCGGCGATTGCAACGACGTTGCTGCGCTTGAGATAATTGTCCAGCGACTCCTGGCTACGCCAGCTACTGGCCATCAGCGGCAGATCGCGAATCACGAGGCCGGCGGCGTAAACCTGGCTGGACTCGACGTCCTCGGTATTGATGCCGTAATTGCCCACGTGCGGATACGTCAAGGTGACGATCTGCTTGGTATAGGATGGATCGGTGAGAATTTCCTGGTAGCCGGTCATCGAAGTATTGAATACCACTTCGCCGACCGTCGCGCCCGTTGCCCCGATGGCGATGCCACGAAACACGGTTCCGTCTGCAAGTACGAGTATGGCAGGCGTATTTTGCGGCACGGTCTAACCCCTTGTCTTTATTGCGGTTTGTCGCTTGAGATAGCGGATATGCAAAGCGGGGCTGGCTACGCACCGTCCCCGCTTCGAATTTTTGAGATTATAGCCTAAAGGCTGGCCGGCATCAATTGGCCGTGGATCAGGAGAGGCTTAAGACATCCCGCATGTCGAACAATCCGGACTGCTTTCCTTCCAGGAACTTGGCGGCACGCAGCGCGCCGAATGCAAAGGTCGCCCGGCTGGAAGCCTTGTGCGTCAGCTCGACGCGCTCACCGATGCCGGCAAACAGCACGGTATGATCGCCCACCACATCCCCGCCACGCACCGTGGCGAAACCTATCGTGGAAGGGTCGCGCTCGCCGGTGACACCTTCGCGGCCATAGACCGCGCAGGTAGCAAGATCGCGACCCAGCGCAGCAGCGGCAGCCTCACCCAGACGCAGCGCAGTACCGGAAGGCGCGTCCACCTTGTGCCGATGATGCGCTTCGATGATTTCGATATCGTAACCTTCATCCAGCACCTTGGCGGCAGCCTGTACCAGATTGATCAGCAGATTGACGCCCACGCTCATGTTCGGAGCGAACACAATCGGAATCTCGCGGGCTGCTGCGGTAATCAGTTCTTTCTGCGCCGGGCTGAAACCGGTAGTACCGATCACCATTCCGACACCCGCCTTGCGACAGGCATCGAGATAAGCCAGGCTGGCCTCGGGACGGGTAAAGTCCACCAGCACATGCGCACCCTGCAACGCGGACGCAAGATCATTGCTGACCTTGACGCCACAAGCCGCGCCAAACAACTCGCCGGCATCGCGCCCTACCTGGGGGCTGCCTTCGCGGTCAATTGCAGCATGCAACGTAAGTTCAGGATCGCCGAGAGTAGCTTCGAGCAAGGCATGGCCCATGCGCCCCGAGCTACCGGCAATGACAATATTCAACATCTGAAAACCCATTCTATTTGGTTACCGACATGCGCCACACATTAGCCCGCACTGTAAAGATCAGAAACCGATTTTTTCCAGCATGCGCTCGAAGTAGCCGGGATCATCCTCCGGCGGCAACTCGTCCGCAGGGATGGGTGCTTTCCTGGGCTCGACCTTGGCGGGCTCCATCTTTGCCGGTTCGGATTTTGCGGGCTCAATCTCCACGGGTTTAGGAGTCGGCTCGGGCTGCTTTACAGGCTCCTGCGCCGACTGCTCGACAGGCTTTGATTCTTCTGCAACCGGTTGCTTCCGCTCTTCAGCGGGCGCTGCCGTTTCGGGTTCAGCCGCTGGCGCGGCCTTAACCTCTTCGCGTACAGGCTGGGGCTCAGGAGCTTTGACTGGCGCAGGTTGAGGCTCACTCACACGCTCCGGCTTCGGCTCGATCTTGGCCGGGGCTGGTTCTTCATCGCTTTTCCAGAACTTCAGTTTGTCGATCAGCCCCTTTTCTTTCTGCTTGGGCGCGGCAGCAGGCTTGGCACCTTCCGATTTGGAGCTTTCGGCAACCCCCGCCTCACCGGTACCGGCCGATATCACATCGCCACGCACGCGCTTCAGCTGATCGTTTTCGAAGTCGAGAATGACATGACGCTGCTCGATGATCTTGCCACCCTTCGCCATGCGGTAGAGGTAATCCCAGCGATCGGCATGAAAGCTGTCGGCAATGAGCGGCGTACCCATGACAAAGCGCACTTGCGATTTGGTCATGCCCGGACGCAACTGCATCATCATCTTCGATGTAACGGCGTTGCCCTGCTGGATATCCATCTTGTAGGGCTTGATGGAAGGCAAATTCGCGGAATAGTTGGAACAGGCGGCGCAAAAAAACGCTGCCAGGATAATCGCTTTACGCATCGTTATGACTTTGGCGGAAAATGGCGTTAATATACCACGACACAGATTCTTGCCGACACACCATGAAAGAACCTCAAGACCTCAAGAACGCCGGCCTCAAGGCGACCCTCCCGCGACTCAAGGTATTGAGCCTGTTCGAGTCCAGCGAGCAGCGCCACCTATCGGCGGAAGATGTCTACAAGATGCTGCTTTCCCACGGGGAAGATGTCGGCCTGGCAACGGTTTACCGCGTGCTGACCCAGTTCGAGCAGGCCGGACTTTTGATGCGCCATCATTTCGAGGGTGGCAAGTCGGTGTTCGAGCTGAAACAGGAAGGCCACCACGACCACATCGTCTGCCTGCAGTGCGGCCGGGTGGAAGAGTTCTACGATGAAGAAATCGAAAATCGTCAAAAAAAGGCCGCGACCGACCGCGGCTTCACCATCCACGATCATTCGCTGTACATCTACGCGGACTGCACGAAAACTCCTTGCCCGCATAAGCACTGAAGCATTCCCCAACGGCAAGCCGATAGCCGAGACCCATGTATCTTCCAAGCGTGGGTAGACTTACTGGTCATTCTGCTGGCAACCGGCCTGATGCTGACAACTGAATTATTGAACAGCGCCATTGAGGCAATCCGCGATCTGCTCGTCAACGCTACAACGAAAAAAATCAAGGTGATCAAGGATATCGCCGCAGCCGCGGCCGGCATCAGCATTGTCGTCTGACTGACCGCACTAACCGTAGAGCTGTCGGAAATTCTGCCGCTTTTGAGTTAAAAGTTACTCGTCGCGCCCGGATCGCCAGATCGAAAGAATCAGCCAGATTCCGAACAGCGAAGCCATGAAATATCCGAGGAAGCCGAACGCGGGCAGCCCCAGCAGCGTTGGTCCGCCCTTGACCGTCATGACGATGGAGGAACCGATGATCAGCGCGGCTGTCAGCAGCGCCAGCGTTAGCCGGTTGGTACTGTGGTCAAGCTGATGCCCGAAATGATCCAGGCGTTTGAGGTCGAGATCGATTTTCACGCGCCCGCGCCGCGCTTCGCGCAACAGGCGCGATATGTCGCGCGGCAAACCCGTTGCAACATCCAGCAAATTATTGATGTTGCGCCAGCCGCGTTTGACGAGATGCCCGGGCATGTAGCGATCGACGATCACCTTTTTCACGAATGGCGTCAGGTGATGGACGATCTGGAAATCCGGATCGAGCTGGCGCCCTAGCCCTTCCAGCGTGATCAAGGCTTTGAACAACATCGTCAGGTCGGGCGGCACAACCAGGTAGTTTTCGCGCATGACGGTGGTCAGGTCGTTCAGCAACACGCCGAAGCGCAGCTGCTTGAGCGGCACGCTTTCATAATTGAAGATCAGCTCATCGATATCGGCCGAAAGCTTTTCGTCGTCGATGGGCGCATCGCCCGCCCACAACACAAGGGTGTCGCGCAACTCATCGATATCCTTGCTGACCAAAGCCGCCAGCAGATTGGCAATCTGGTCGCGCCTATCCAGAGTGATGCGCCCCACCATGCCGCAGTCGATCAACGCGATACGATTTTCGGGCAGGTAGAACACATTGCCGGGATGCGGGTCGGCGTGAAAAAATCCGTCAATCAACACCATCTTGAGTACCGCATCCGCGCCCCGCGCGGCCAGCTTTTTCAGATCCAATCCCGCAAGCCTGGCGCTATCGAGATCGTTGCCGGGGATGCCATCGATATGCTGCATAACCAGCAGGTCTTCGCTGGTGTGATCCCAGCAAACCTTCGCAAAAACAATGGTTTTGTCGGCTGCGAAATTCTGCGCAAAACGGTCGGTATTCCGACCTTCCATTGCCAGATCGAGTTCGCGCCGCAAGGATTTGGCAAACTGCGCAACGATCTTGCCCGGCTGAAAGCGCCGGGACTCCGGCATCTCGGACTCCAATAGCCGCGCCAAATGAGACAACAGGCGCAAGTCCGCGTCGATACGGTTGCGCACATTGGGGCGACGTACCTTGAGTACCACCGGGGTGCCATCCTGCAACTTGGCAAGATGCACTTGCGCGATAGACGCGCCCGCGACCGCCTCGGTCTGCAGGTCTACGAACACCTCGAACGGAGATCGTCCCAGCGACTTCTCAAGCTGCGGCAGCAGTACATCGAATGGCTCGGGCGGCACACTGTCCTGGAGCTTGGCGAACTCGGTAATCCAATGCGGTGGGAAAATATCGGGCCGGGTAGCCAACACCTGACCGAGCTTTACAAAGGTCGGCCCAAGCTCCTCGATGGCCAGCCGCACCCGTACCGCCGGCTCGAGATGCTTGATTTCCTCAGACTGTTGCCGATGCAGCATCGTGCCGGCACGCTCGGCGATGTTGCCCAGCCCCAGGCGTTTGACGATATCGCCCCAGCCGTAATAGATAAGAATGCGGGCGATTTCACGCATACGCCCAATGTCACGCATTACGGAGAGGGTTTCGCGTATCATTTATCCTTCAGCGCCTGTGCTTTTTGTTCGATTTTTTCCGCAATTTCAATCAGTTTACGGCTGGAAAGCAGCGCAACGCGCGAACCGATTTCACGCGCGGCGTGCAACCCGGCATCGCTGGCTTGTTGCGCCGTGGCGCGCAAGCGACTGCCAAACTCCTCGGCTACTTCCCGCACACGCTCGCCGGTACCGGTGCCGGTGCGGCGCGCATGTTCCGCCAAAGCCGTCATCTCCTGCCTGACCAGACCGGTCGCCTCTTGTGCGACATGGCTGACCGTTTCCAGGAACATGTCTTCGAGTTTTTTAAGATCGCCCAGGCTTTGCCGCAGATCTTGCTCTGCAAACTCCTGCGCGTGGGACGACACTTCGCCCAGCGCCAATCGCATCGCCTCGGCAGCATGCTCAAGCGCATCGTCCATGCCGTGCAGGGCGCTGCCCAAGGCTGCCCGGACCTCTTCCGCGCGTTCCGTGGCACCGCGACTGACACCTTCGGTAATGGCGCCCAGCACCTCGCGGATTTCCTGTTCCGCAAGCTGGCGCTGCGTCAGCGCCTCGACCGTCAGGTCATGCAGTTTTTCACGGACATTCTCGCCGCTGCGCAGTAGGCCGCGCGCCTTTTCCTGGATTTCCTCGAGTGAGAAACGTTCGTCGTTCATGGCTAATCTCCCGCTGTGGTTGGTTGATAGAGCCCGAAGCCGCGACATTTGTTCCGCCCCGCTTCCGTTCCAATTGTAATATGAAAGCCATTAGCCCGAATGGCTCAAACCGTCTTTTGTAAAACCGTTCAAAGATTTACAAAGGCCAAGGATTTCTTTTAGAATCCGGCGACATGTTTTGCAAAAAATACATAGCAGCCTTCTGGCTGGCGGGCTTATGCACGCTCTCCCATGCGGATGAAGCCGTGCAGGAACCGGCGAAGTCCGAAACCGGATGGACGGATGCCGCGCAGGAGATTCTGATCAATGCCCTCAGCCTGACCGGCGTGCGATACAAATACGGCGGCAAATCGCCGGAAACCGGTTTCGATTGCAGCGGCTTTGTGCGCTATGTATTCCAGCAAGCGGCCAACCTGACGCTGCCGCACGGCGCACGCGCCATCAGCCAGCTCGGGCAATCCATTCCGGTCGAACAGTTGCAGCCGGGGGACCTGGTATTCTTCAACACGCTTAAAAGTGCTTTTTCACACGTCGGCATCTACGTCGGCGACGGACGCTTCATCCATGCGCCCTCCAGCGGCGGCGGCATTCATGTCGTCAACATGAATGAAAGTTACTGGGCCAAGCGTTTCAATGGCGCGCGACGCTTGCCGCCGACCGAGCAGCCGCCTGCTGAATCTTCTGCCGAATAAACGGCACCACGGCCTGTGCGGCCTTTTCACCTTCCAGGATCGCCTCGTGCTTGCGGGCAAAGTCCGCTGAGCCATAACCTATCGTATTGGGACGGATGACCACGTCCGCACCGGCCAACTCCGCCTTGCTGATCGCCTGCCCCATGATGCCGAAAGTTTGCAGCAGGATATCCGTCACTCCCTCCACACGCGCATAACGCGGTTTGGCGGAAATATCGACCGCGATAATCACGTCGGCACCCAGCATGCGCGCCACATTCACCGGTACCGGACTGACCAGGCCGCCGTCCACATACTCGTGGCCGTTGATCGCCACCGGCTGGAACACGCCGGGAATGCTGCTCGACGCGCGTACCGCCATGCCCGCGTTGCCGCGCTGGAATACCATCATTTCCCCGCTTTGCAGATTGGTGGCAACCGCTGCGAACGGTTTCTTCAACTTTTCGATGGGTAGCTTGTGGACGGCCTGGTTGATGTATCCCTGCAAGGCTTCGCCCTTGATAAAGCCGCGATCCGGCAGCATCCAGTCGCCCACGCTGTCTTCTTCGAGCTTGAATGCAATCTTCTGCAGTTCGAATCCGCTGTATCCCGCCGCATAAAGCACGCCGACCACGCTGCCGGCGCTGGTACCGACTACCAGGTCGGGCTGTATGCCCTGCGCTTCCAGTACCTTGATCACGCCCACATGCGCGAAACCGCGTACCGCGCCGCCACCGAGAACAAGGGCCACTTTAGGTGGGGCCACGGCAGCAGCCATCGGCTTGGCTGGGTTTTCAGCCGGAGATACGGGTTTGGTGGCGAGAGGCGCGGATACGCAACCGGCGAGCAACAGGGCAAGACCCAGGATACGAAGTGAGTTCATGATGTTCAAAATGAGATAAACAGGTCGGCTCAATGCCGTTTGCGCAGGGTGCGCACATACATCCAGAGACCGGACAAGGCGAGCGCGATCAGCACCAGCGCGGCAATATCCATCAGGTAAGGCCCGTAATGGCCGAGAATGCGCCCGCTATGTACATCCAGCAACACACGCTCCAGCGACAGGCTGGGCGCAAAATATGGGGCCGCTTCATCGGCAACCTTGTCGTGCAGCGCCTGTGGTTGCGCCCAGATGATGTCCGCGGCGGAACTCGACTCCCAAGTCAGGGCGTCTGCACTGGCAAAAATACCCCGTGATGTTTCCAGCACAATGAATGTGCCGTGCTTGCCTATGCGTCGAATAGGCTGCGCCGGCAAGGCTGGGCCGCTCAGTTGGTCGATCAGGCTGCCGTCAGGCTGATAAAGATGGAGGGATGCATCGGTTGCGACATACCGGATACCGTCGATTTCGATGGCCCCTACCGGCACGCCCGACGGTGCGTACAAATCGTATCCGTCCATGACCCAGCGTTCGCTATCGCCGACAAAATAGCCGGACTCGAACAGATAACCTTGCTGCGGCGCTGCCGATTGCAAGCCATACCAACGCATCACCCAGGCAGAATCGATCTTCTTCTGTGCGAGACTTAAGGCGTCAGTATGGTTGAGCGCCAAGCCGGTCAGCGCAAGCAACAGGAGAAACAAAGCCGCCAACACGCCGACACGCGCATGCCAGTGCCGCACAAAGCGGATTGCGCGCGTCAGCCGGCTCATTTCCCGTCTCGGCTCAGTTGGTCGAAATAAAGCGCCAGCCGCGCCATGCGGCCCATCGCACGCACCGACAAGGTTGCGCCGGAAATGCCGTCTATGTTGCGATCCAGCTGTTGTTCGCTATCGAGTGCGGCGCCTTCGTATTGCTTCAGGAAGGCCGGATAGCGGACTTCTCCTCCACGGCTTTCGCGATAAACCAGTATCCGCGCTTGCAGCAGCTTGCCCTTCTCAATGACGAAGCCCGCCGTAATGAGCTCTTCCTTGCCGATTTCTTCCAGAATCCACGCCGTCTTATCGCCGGCTTTCCAGTATCGCTGCCGCAGCTGGTAAGGAGCATGCCCGAGGATTCGGGACGCCTGCGCGGCAACATCCTTGGTAAGCCAGAGGACTTCCGGCTTGGGAACGGGGGAACCGACCGCCTCCGCTGCGAATTGCTCGGGCGTCAGGTAAACATCTTCGCGCGCCTGGGAAGCGGATTGAAAGACCAATAGGCCAAATAACGCGCAGGCGAACGCCGCACACTGCCGCAGAAATCTTACGCGGCAGTGTTCAAAGTCGACGCTCGGCCATTGCCGCATCACCCTCTGAATACTTCCACGTCGCCGGGCTTGCGCAGCATCTTGTTGACTTCGCCCTGGTGCAGTTCCTCGGCGTAAATCATTTCGCGCGCATATTCTTCCAGCATCACGGATTTGTCTTCAACTTCGGCCAGCAAATCGCGATAGGCCTGCAACGCAATGCCTTCGTGCTCCAGCGATTCGCGCAGGATATCGCCGATATCGTGGTTGTGTGTTTCCAGCAGCGGGCCGATGGAAAGCGAAGGGTGGCCGCCCAGATGGGTGATCAGTTCACCCGCCTTGCCGGCGTGCATCAGCGATTCGCTCGCTTGATCGCGCAGCCAGCCGATAATGGGAATGCGGTTGTAGCCGAACACCATCAGCGAATAATGGGTGTAGCGCACAACCCCCGCCAGTTCGAGCTCGAGAATCCTGTTAAGCAATTTGACCACTTTGTCGTTCGGAGTCCCTTGTTTATCTTTCTTTGCCATGACGTACTCCTTTGCTTGGTTGATCAGGCCAACAGTTTAGCGCACCGGATTCCGTTCGGTAAAACGACAAACCCGCCACGGCGGACCATGAGCGGGCTTGAGGTTGCGCCATTGCTGCAGCGAGAAGCTGCGAGCACCCTAGTTAGAACATATAGCCAAGGCCCATGTTCACGCGCTTTTCCCCTTTGGTACTGTCCGGCTTGTCGAAGACCTGGTAATCCGTCTTCAACACCACCTGCGGATGCGGCCAGTAATTGGCGCCTATGGTCCAGGCATTGTTCTTGTTGGCGCGGTTACGCGTCACGTTGGACGGCACCTCGTCATGGGTGTCCCACGCTTCGTAGCGCACAAACGGGGCTAGGTCGTGATCGCCCTGTTTCCAGATATGGTAGGCAGCTTCGGCATACCAGCCGTAGAAGCGCTCGGCCGCGTTGATATTCGTCGCGGTCTTGATTTCATCCGCATCGCTCAAACGGCCTTGCGCATACAGAGCACGCAGATCGATCCGATCTTTCTGATAGCGGGCGTGCACGTCCCACATGGTCAGGCGGGCTTTTACCCCTTCCAAATCGGCATCGGATGCGCCATCCTGCCCTGTTTCACCGGTGTAGAATGCGGCGCCGACGAGCAAGCCCGGGATACCGGTGTAATTCAGCGCGCCGGATACCGCCAGATCCTCCGCCGGCGCATCCGCCACCTTGCGGCGGCCGCTCCGCACACCGGTGCTGAAGTTGCTGCTGAACCTGGCGGCATCCAGACTGGAAGTCAGGTTCAACTGATAATTGAGGCCAGGCAATGCTTCGCCGTAAATGCCAGCGCCCGCTTCCCACCAGGTGGTCGGAATGATGCGCGTTTCGATCTCATTACGCTCCACGCCGTAGAAGGTTGGCGGCTCGTGCGTTTCATTGAGGATGCCCAGCGGGATCAGGAATATACCGGCCTTGGCATTGAAATGTTTGTTGATGTTGAAATCGAGGTAGGCCTGCTCCAACTCAACTTCGCCGCTGCCGGCCGTGCCGCTGGTGTTGTCCTTGACCAGCGCGTGCTCCAGCTCCAACTCGGACTTGAAACTGATCCAGTCGTTGAACTTATGACCGACGAACAATACGAAACGATGGAAATCGATGCTGTCCTTGGCGGTCGCGCCGTCGCGGAAATTGTTGTAGTGCAGTTCGCCATAGCCGCCGATTGTCGTGCGGTCGACAAATCCTTGGATGCCACCTGCGCGATTCTTGTTTGACTCCGCCATTTGCAGCTTGAGGTGCTCGATTTCCTCCTGCAGCACCTCCAGCTTGTCCTCAATGGAGGTATCCGCTCCCGCATTGCTGCCAATTGCCATGGTAGAAACAAAAGCCGCCAGCCATCTCTTGGTCATGATCGCTCCCATTAACAAGTAACAAGAATCGTTCTCAAGCTCACCAGGAAATAATAGTAGCCCTCATGCCCAGGATCAATGTATTTGTAAAAAAACGTGATCTTTCAGTCCATTACCGGTCGCTATGTCCCAATGGTTTCTCCGGTGCGATCCGGTCGCGTATCAGTTGCTTCAGTTCCTTGGACTCGGGAAAACGTCCGGCCGCCTTGCGCGAGAAAATGGTCTCGTCGCCCAGCCTGACTTCGAAAATTCCGCCCGTGCCCGGCTTGAGGCAAACCCCGCCGATTTCGCTTTCAAAGGTTGTCAGGAGTTCCTGCGCCATCCAGGCTGCGCGCAACAGCCAGCGGCATTGGGTGCAATACTCAATTTCAACGATATTCTTATCCATACCAAAGACCTCTTAATTGGCAAGGAAAACATCATAATCTTTCGCTTGGCATGCCAGCCACAAATAGCGGAAAATGAACCCCGCAAAAAAATGCTGTCTTAGAGTCATCCTCTTCAAGGAATTCTCATCACAATGCGCGCTAAATTACAAAAACTCAGCTTGGTCGGCTTCGGAGCCGTTCTGGGTGCCATGTTGTTCCTCAGCTATTCAGCTATTGCAGACAAGGAAACGAAACCGCAACTTCCGCTGGAAGACCTGCGCGCGTTCGCAGAAGTGTTCGGCAAGATCAAGAGCGATTATGTCGAGTCGGTCGAAGACAAGAAGCTGATTTCCGAGGCAATCAACGGCATGCTGTCCGGCCTCGACCCGCATTCTGCTTATCTGGATGTGGATGCATTCAAGGACCTGCAAGCCGGTACGCAAGGCGAATTTGGCGGGCTGGGTATCGAAGTTGGCATGGAAGACGGCTTCGTCAAAGTCGTTTCCCCCATTGAGGACACGCCCGCCTACAAGGCCGGCCTGAAATCGGGGGACCTGATCATCAAGCTCGACGAAACGCCGGTCAAGGGCATGACGCTGAATGACGCAGTGAAGCGCATGCGCGGCAAGCCTGATACGCAAATCACGCTGACCGTGCTGCGCAAGACCGAAACCAAGCCGCTGATCATCACGTTGACCCGCGCCGTGATCAAGGTGCAGAGCGTCAAGTACAAGCTGGCCGAACCGGGCTATGCCTACGCACGCATCACGCAATTCCAGGAACACACCGGTGCCGATCTCGCCAAGGCGCTGAAGGCGATGCACGCCGAAAACAAGGGCGATCTCAAGGGCCTGATCCTCGACCTGCGCAATAATCCGGGCGGCCTGCTGAACGCCGCGGTCGGCGTTTCCGCAGCCTTCCTGCCCCAGAGCGAACTGGTGGTCTACACCGAAGGCCGTATCGAGGACGCCAAGATGCGCCTGACCGCGAACCCGGAAAACTATGTACGCGGCGGCCCCAAGGACGACTACAACCGCGACCTGCCTCCGGAAATGCGTTCCGTACCCATGGTGGTGCTGATCAACGGCGGCTCGGCCTCGGCCTCCGAAATCGTCGCCGGCGCGCTGCAGGATCACAAGCGCGCCATCGTCCTCGGTACGCAAAGCTTCGGCAAAGGCTCGGTGCAAACCATCCTGCCGATGAATAACGGCACCGCGATCAAGCTGACCACGGCGCGCTACTTCACGCCCAAGGGCCGCTCCATCCAGGCGACCGGCATCGTCCCCGATATCCAGGTGGAAGAAGCAACGCTGAACCTGGCCGAACAGGGACTCAGCATCCGTGAGTCCGACCTCAGCCGTCACCTGCTGAACCCCAAGGATAACGGCACGCCCCTGACGCCGGAGAAGCCAAGCAAGGTCATCACGCCCGAACCGGCTGCGCCTGGCACCGAAAAGGCCGACGACAAGGTTGCACCTATGGAACCGGGCTCCAA
The DNA here is from genome assembly GCA_035460165.1 of Methylophilaceae bacterium. Lineage (GTDB taxonomy): Bacteria > Pseudomonadota > Gammaproteobacteria > Burkholderiales > Methylophilaceae > MM2. The sequence goes on from DATHWW010000017.1 coordinate 16,068, forward strand.
GACCGACTTCCAGTTCACACAGGCGGTCAATCTGCTCAAGGGCCTGCAGATCCTGCAGAAGAAGTAAGCTTTACGGAGTAACATGCATGGGCGGCCATCGTGCCGCCCATATTTCTTTATGATCGCCGACACCGCAGACCGCCCCAACACCGCACTTGCCGCAGAAGCAGACCGCTGCGTCGCCTGCGGCCTGTGCCTGCCGTATTGCCCGACCTATCGCAAGACGCAGTCCGAAGCCGATTCTCCGCGCGGGCGCATCCAGCTGATCAAAGCCGTCGCAGAGGGGAAGCTGCCCGCCAGCCCGCGCTTCGCGCAACATATCGACCTCTGCCTGTCCTGCCGCGCCTGCGAAAGCGCTTGTCCCAACGGCGTGCGCTACGGCGCATTAGCGGACAGCGCACGCGCGATAATCGCCGGCAACCCGGGATGGAAGCAACGCGCAACCACCTGGCTGCTGGAACACCGCACCACAACCGCCCTGGCGGGACGCATCGCCCGCTTCGGCCAAGTCACCGGCCTGCGCCGCGTTGCGACCGCGTTGCTGCCGAGCCTCAAGACTGCCGCCGATCTTCTGCCAACGGTACCGCCGCAGGAAACCTGGCGCCCCTGCTATTCGGCCAACAATGCCAAGGGCGAAGTCGCGCTGTTTCTCGGCTGCGTGACTTCCGTCGCCGACACCGACACGCTGCGCGCCGCCATCCACGTACTCAACCACCTCGGCTACACCGTGCGCGTACCGCAGGACCAGACCTGCTGCGGCGGCATCGCCCGGCAATCCGGTGACGCCGCAGCCTCGGCACGTATGCTGGAGAAGAATGCCCACGCCTTCGGCGAGCAATCCGATGTGCCCGTCATTTCAGTCGCCAGCGGTTGCGGCAGCGGCCTGCGCGACCACATGGGTAAGCAGGTCACGGACATTTCCGCCTTCCTCGCCGCCGCCGACTGGGGCGACGTGGCGCCCGACGCCTTCAACGGCGTGATCCACGTGCACGACTCCTGCACCCTGAAGAACGCGATGCGCCAGCACAGCGAAGTCTATACATTGCTGAAGCGCATCCCGCAGGCCGACGTGCGCGCACTGCCGGGCAACGGCCAATGCTGCGGCGGCGCCGGCACCTACATGCTGACGCAACCCGAGATGGCGCGCACCCTGCGCGATGATAAAATCAGCGCATGCGCCGAATCAGGCGCCCACCTGCTGGCAACCTCCAACATCGGCTGCGCGCTGCACATCGCCGCCGGCCTGCGCGAAGCCGGCATGCATGTCGCAATCGCGCATCCTGTCGTGATCCTGGCAAAACAACTGGGGTGGAAACCATGAATTTGATCGACCGCTTCATTACCGAATTCGACCAGGGCCTGCGCACCGTGCTGGCCGAAGCGCAAACCCTGCGCCCCTATCCCGACCGCGATAAAAGCGAAGCTCAACTCAGCCCATCCGAAAAACGCCATGCCGCCGCGCTGATGCGCATCAACCACAGCGGCGAAGTCTGCGCCCAGGCGCTCTACAACGGCCAAGCCCTCACCGCGCGCAATCCGGCCACGGAAGAAGCGCTAAGACAGGCCTCGCAGGAAGAAACCGAACACCTCGCCTGGTGCGAAAAACGCATCAAGGAACTCGGCAGCCACAAGAGCTTCCTGAATCCGGCGTTCTACGCTGGCTCGTTCGCGCTCGGCGCACTGGCCGGAGCGCTCGGTGACAAATGGAACCTGGGCTTCCTCGCCGAAACCGAAAACCAGGTCGGCAAACACATCGAAGGCCACCTGCAGCGCCTGCCCGAGCAGGACGAAAAAAGCCGCGCGATCCTCGAACAGATGAAAGAGGACGAAGCCAAACACGCCACTACCGCGATCAGCTACGGCGGCGCGGCGCTGCCACTGCCGGTCAGGCTGGCGATGCAGCTTTCTTCAAAAGTAATGACCAAAACAACCTACTGGATTTAGTTATGCCCACCTTCAAGGAAAACCTCGACACCTTCCCCGCCATTGATGGCATCGTCCGCCTGGAATTGCTGGATAGCAACGGCCACATTGCTGGCACTATCGAAAACAAGGCCGGCAGCCAGGGCTCGCTACGCCTGTATCTGTATCTAGCGAACCTGTACGGCAGCATCACGCCGGAAGCGGCGGAAAAGGGCTGCGAACTGTATGCCGAGCATACAGAAGACGCCGAAGAAAATCCGGGTAAGCATCCGAACATCGACCGGCTGTTTGAAGTGATCGAAAAACAGCAACCGCTGACGATACGCAAGATCGCAGCCTAATAAAAAAGCCGGCAATGCCGGCTTTTTTTATTGCTGAAACAGACCTAACGCTTGATTTGCATGAGTATCTCATTGGCAAGCTTTTCCATGCGCTCTAGGCTCACGTCCGCCTTTTGCAAGAATTCCTGATCATAATGATCCGGATCAGCCCAATGTTTGCCTTTTATCTGGCACCGTTTCGCAAGTTTGGAAATGCCAATGTCTTCAAGCGCAAAACTTAATTCCGTCCAAAGGACGGATAAATGGGCTTCCGTAGCATGATTACGGTTGCCAGCCTCTTTCACTTGGCGAATATAAACGGCTGTCTCTCTTGAGGCAGTAATGACATCTCTCACCGCCCTGATCGACTGCTCTTTTCTCTCCTTGCTAGCGCGACCTAGATTTGCAAGCCATGATCCGGCATGTTTGAGTATTTCCCAGAGCTGGCTAGAGGAGAGGACGTCCATTGCCAAAGCGTTTATGCCTCCTCGACAATCTCAAAATCATGCGTAATCTCCGCCGTCTTCCCTAGCATCAACGACGCCGAGCAATACTTCTCCGCCGACAGCTTGACCGCGCGCTCCACCTGTAACGGATTCAGCTTGCGGCCCTTCACGACAAAGTGCACGTGTATCTTGGTGAACACCTTGGGCACTTCGTCCGCGCGGGTCGCATCCAGTTCAGCGTAGCAATCGGTCACGTCCTGGCGGCCTTTCTTGAGGATGGTCACCACGTCGAAGGCAGTGCAGCTGCCCATGCCGATCAACAGCAACTCCATCGGGCGCATGCCGAGGTTGCGGCCGCCGGCATCGGGAGCGCCGTCGATGACGATGGCGTGGCCGGTTTCGGATTCGCCGACGAAACAGACGTTTTCAACCCATTTGACGCGTGCGTGCATGATGTTTCCCGTTTAAGTTCTGAATCTTCGGATTTTATCCGAAACCGGCTGGGGTAAACTAACGGCTCTTCATTTTGGACGGCGGCCATGCAGTACAAGGATTTACGCGATTTCATTTCCCAGCTCGAGAACCAGGGCGAACTGCGCCGGGTGAACGTGCCGGTGAGCCCAAAGCTGGAGATGACGGAAATCTGCGACCGCGTGCTGAAATCTGGCGGCCCGGCGATTTTGTTCGAGAACGTGCCGGGCCATACCATGCCGGTGCTCGGCAACCTGTTCGGCACGCCGCGCCGCGTGGCGCTGGGCATGGGGCAGGAGGACGTGACGGCGCTGCGCGACGTGGGCAAGTTGCTGGCTTTCCTGAAAGAACCTGAGCCGCCCAAGGGACTGCGCGATGCATGGGACAAGTGGCCCAAGTTCAAGAAGATACTCGACATGGCACCCAAGACCATCAGCCGCGCGCCGTGTCAGGAAGTGGTGCTGGAAGGTGACGAGGTGGATCTTTTCAAGCTGCCGATCCAGACCTGCTGGCCGGGCGACGTGGGACCGCTGATCACCTGGGGGCTGACCGTGACCAAGGGGCCGCTCAAAGAGCGGCAGAACCTCGGCATCTACCGCCAACAGGTGATCGGCAAGAACAAGCTGATCATGCGCTGGCTGGCGCATCGCGGCGGCGCGCTGGATTTCCGCGACTGGTGCAACACGCATCCGGGCGAGCCTTTCCCCGTTGCCGTGGCGCTGGGCGCCGATCCGGCGACGATATTGGGCGCGGTGACGCCGGTGCCGGATACGCTGTCGGAGTATCAGTTCGCCGGGCTGCTGCGCGGCGGCAAGACGGAAATCGTGAAGTGCGTCAGCAATAACCTCAATGTGCCGGCGGGCGCGGAAATCGTGCTGGAAGGTCACATCATGCCGGGCGAGACGGCACCGGAAGGGCCGTTCGGCGACCATACCGGCTATTACAACGAAGTGGACAGCTTCCCCGTATTTACCGTGACGCACATCACCATGCGCCGCGACGCGATCTACCACAGCACCTACACCGGCAAACCGCCGGACGAACCGGCGGTGCTGGGCGTGGCACTGAACGAGGTGTTTGTGCCGCTGCTGCAAAAGCAGTTTCCCGAAATCACCGATTTCTACCTGCCGCCGGAAGGCTGCAGCTACCGGCTGGCGGTAGTCAGCATGAAGAAGCAGTACCCCGGCCACGCCAAGCGCGTGATGATGGGCGTGTGGAGCTTTCTGCGGCAGTTCATGTACACCAAGTTCATCATCGTCACCGACGACGACGTGGATATCCGCGACTGGAGGGAGGTGGTGTGGGCGCTGACGACGCGTGTCGATGCGGCGCGGGATACGCTGATCATCGAAAACACGCCGATCGATTACCTGGATTTCGCCAGCCCGGTGTCGGGCCTGGGCAGCAAGATGGGCATCGACGCGACCAACAAATGGCGCGGCGAAACCTCGCGCGAATGGGGCCGGCCGATCACGATGGATGCTGCGGTAAAAAACCGCGTGGACGAAATATGGAGCAGCCTGAAGCTGGATTAAAGGTTACGCATGCACGGCACGCACAAAAAAAGCACCCGAGGGTGCTTTTTTGTTGCATCGAATGCGCCGGATCAGCGCACGCCGAGCAGCTCGACGTCGAACAACAGCGTCGCATTCGGCGGGATCACGCCGCCTGCGCCGCGTGTGCCATAGCCCATGTGGGACGGAATGATCAGCGTGCGCTTGCCGCCGATCTTCATGCCGGCCACGCCTTCATCCCAGCCGCGGATCACCTGGCCGCCGCCGAGGTAGAAGACGAACGGTTCACCGCGATCGACGGAGCTGTCGAACTTGCTGCCGTGACCATCGGGCTTGCTGGGATCGTATAGCCAGCCGGTGTAATGGACGGTCACTTCGATCGGCGGAATCGCTTCCGCGCCGTCGCCGACCTTCTGGTCGATTTTCATCAGATCGTTCACGGCCTTGGGCAATGTAGTCATGTTTTTTTCCTTGGGTTGATTGGCGTCGACAGCAATCGCGCCGACGGCGAACAGGGCCAGCAGCGCTGCCCCGGCAAAAATGGTGGTTTTCTTCATAAGAGCCTCGAATGAGATTCGGAACGCAACATGATACCGCAAGAGCGCCCGCCTCTGCGACGCGCAAAACGGATCCTGGCACGCAACGGATTGGGCACCCTTGCAATTTAGGCGGGATGCTGGAATGCTTCGCCGCTCGGCGATTACTTAATACGTACCCCATGTTTGCAGGATTCCGACAACTTTCGATACATGACGCGACGCAAAACGCGTCGATTCCCGTGCTCGTGTTTTACCCCACGGAATTGCCGGCGACGACGGCAACGCTGGGGCCTTACCAGTTCGAAGTCAGCCCGGATGCGCCAGCAGCTTCGGGGGCATATCCGATGGTCGTGATTTCACACGGAAGCGGCGGCACGCACATCCTGTATCGCACCATCGCCATGCACTTGGCGCAGAACGGTTACGTGGTCGCGGTGCCCGAACATCCCGGAAACAACCGCCTCGACAATTCGCTGCACGGCACGGTGGACAACCTGATCAACCGGCCGCGCCATGTAAGGCTGGTACTCGATATGCTAGCCGCGGATGCAGCGCTCGGAAGCGTGGTGCAGGCAGACAAGGCCGCGGTAATCGGGCACTCCATGGGCGGCTATACCGCCCTGGCCGTGGCCGGCGGGACGCCCTGGTCCAAGGAAGGCAAGCCGGTGGCGGTCGAGACTGACGCACGCGTACGCGCCATCGTGCTGCTGGCCCCGGCCACGGCGTGGTATCAACCCGAGGATGCGCTGGAGCGAGTCGAGGCGCCCATCCTGATGATCACCGGCGAGCACGACGACATCACGCCGCAATGGCATGCGGATCTTGTGCTGGACCGCGTATCCGAACGGCAGCGCGTGCATTTCCGCGTGGTCGAGAATGCCGGGCATTTCTCGTTTCTCAGCCCATTTCCGCCCAAGCTGAAAGCGGGAGGATTTGCGCCTACACAGGACCCGGAAGGGTTCGACCGCGAGGCGTTTCATGAGCAGTTGCCGGAAGAGATACGCCAATTCCTCGACCGGCACCTGAAACACCCCGACTAGTCGCGGTAGTGATATAACCACTCCAGCAATGCCTCTTGCGCCGGCTTGCTGTTAGCCGCGCGGACATCGTTCACCATGAACACCACGACCCAGCGCCCTCCCTGGGCATCCAGCAGGTAGCCCGCCACCGCCCGGACCCCATCCAGCGAACCGCTCTTGAGATGCGCACGGCCTGCAATTTTGCCGTTGGCCGCGCGCCGTTTGAGCGTGCCGTCCACGGCGTAAACCGGCAACGAGGACATCAGTTCCGGCATGAACGGGCTGGCATACGCCGCCAGCAGCAATTCGCCCAGATGGCGGGCATTGATGCGTTCGATCCGGGAAAGGCCGGCCCCGTTTTCGAGGACGAGTTCCGGCAGCTCCATGCCGTTGGCGGCGAGCCAGGCGCGTATGACGTCGACGCCCTTGGCCGGGCTGCCGGGCAGGCCGCCGCGCTCGGCGCCGAGCGTGACCAGCAACTGGCGGGCCATCAGGTTATTGCTGTATTTGTTGATCTGGCGGATCACATCGGACAAGGGCGGAGACGCGACCGATACGATGGGGGCCAGCGCCGCAGGGGCGATGCCCTCGCGCAGCTGACCGTCAAAGACACCGCCCTGCTCGCGCCACAAGGTCTTGAACAGCTGGAACACGTACTCGGGATGGCGCGGCAAGCTGAGGTCGAAAATCTTATCGCCGCAATGGGCGGAATAAGCGCCGCTGAACACGACAAGCAGCTTGTTATCGCGCTCCATCACCTCGTAACCCAGCCGGCTTTTCCAATCCCCGCAACTGGTGCGGTCGGCTTTCAGGCGATTGACGATCTCGAGTTGCGGCAGCCCGGGGTCAGCGGTGATCACGACCGCGTTGCTATCGACCCGAAAGTGAAAAGCAGTGGCCTTGAAATTCACCAGCAGCGCATCGGGGCCAGCATTGTAGGGGCGGTACGGATCGCCGTCGAACGCACCGGGATCGAAAGTGCTGGCTTCGAAATAACTGCGGTCCAGCACCAGGTCGCCGCGGATTTCCTTGACGCCGGCCAGTCGCAGCGCGCGAACCAGGCTCCAGAACTTTTCGAGCGTCAGCGCCGGATCACCGGTGCCCTTGAGGATGAGGTCGCCGTCGATGACACCGGCGACGGGCGGCTTGGCGGCATAAAACTCGGTGCGCCAGGTATAAGCCGGGCCCAGCAGTTCGAGGCCGGCGTAAGTGGTCACCAATTTCATTACCGAGGCCGGGTTCATCGGCTGTTCGGCATGTTCGGCAAGCACGGGCACGTTGCTGTCCACGCGCCGGGCATAGATCGCGACCGCCTCTTTGGGAATACCGCCGGCCTTCAGGGCTTGCGCCACAGGTGCGGGCAAATCCGCATACGCAGCCGGAGCGGATAGCAAGATGCATGCTGTCAGCAGGAATACGAAAATTTTCATCGGAACATTAAAACACGCTATCGGGTACCGGCAAATGCCCATGCCGTTCGTCAGCGGCATGAAAACGCTCGTCGGCGGAGTTTTGACCAGTTGTGGCGGAGCGCCTATGGTGAAACCGTATCTGCAAGGGGCAAACCCGACCGAAAGGCGGGGACGCAAAATCACCAGTCTACGGGATCACTCCCATGACAGTGGGATCGCCGGATGCGACGCTCATCTCCTGGCTCGCGACCATACGCAGCCTGCGTTTCCCATTCGCGTTGTGGTTTGCCCTTCTTTTTTATTCCAGCACTTTCCGCAGCACGCGCTGCGTCTGCCGTACCAGCCAATCGATTTCATCGTCGCCGATCACGTAAGGCGGCATGAAATACACCGTATTGCCGATGGGCCGCAGCAACAGACCGTGCGCCAATGATTCGCGATAGAAACTCTGCGCAAAATCCGGCGCGGCGTTCCGCACGTCGAACGCCCAGATCATGCCGATGTTGCGCAGGTGGTCGATAGGCAACTCGCGCAGCGGTTCGAGTGCGCGATTCATGCGTTCCTGCTTGATGCGGTTGGCTGCCAGTACCCGGTCTTCCTCGAATATCTCCAGCGTCGCCAACGCCGCGCGGCAGGCCAGTGCATTGCCGGTGTAGCTATGGGAATGCAGGAAACCGCGCGTCATCGCGTCGTCGTAAAACGCGGCGTACACCGTGTCCGTGGTCAGCACTGCCGACAAGGGCAGGTAGCCGCCGGTGATGCCCTTGGAAAGACAGATGAAATCAGGCTTGATGTCGGCCTGCTCGCACGCGAACATCGTGCCGGTGCGGCCGAAGCCCACGGCGATTTCATCGGCGATCAGGTGCACCTCGTGACGGTCGCAGATGGCGCGCGCTTCGCGCAAATAGGCCGGATGGTACATCGCCATGCCAGCGGCGCCCTGCACCAGCGGCTCCAGGATCACCGCAGCGATTTCCGCATGGTGCGCGGCCAGGTAGTAGTCCAGCGCCTCGGCGCAGCGCAGCGCGTAATCCGCGGCAGATTCGCCGTCTTCCGTCAGCCGCCAGTCGGGGCTGGGCATCTGCACGCTCTGCCGCAACAAGGGGGCATAGGTGTCCTTGAATAGCGCGACATCGGTGACCGACAGCGCACCCACGGTTTCGCCGTGGTAACTGTTGTTCAGGCTGACAAAGCAGGATTTCTGCGGCTTGCCGGTGTTGCGCCAGTAATGAAAGCTCATCTTGAGCGCGATTTCTGTCGCGGAAGCGCCATCGGAGCCGTAAAACGCATGCCCCAGCCCGGTGAGCGCAGCCAGCTTTTCCGAGAGTTCGACCACCGGCTCGTGCGTGAAGCCGGCGAGCATCACGTGTTCCAGCTTTTCCAGCTGATCGCGCAGCGCGGCGTTGATGCGCGGATTGCCGTGGCCGAACAGGTTGACCCACCACGAGCTGACGGCATCCAGGTAACGCTTGCCGTCGAAATCGTGCAGCCATACGCCTTCGGCGCGCGCAATCGGCACCAGCGGCTGGATTTCCAACGACTTCATCTGCGTGCAAGGATGCCATACCGCCGCACGGCTCCTGTTCAACCAGCTTTCGTTATTCATTCGACTTCCTCGGCCAGGCCAAGATCGACCACGCCGCCGTTCATGCGTTCGAGCAGGCGCTCGAGCGTATGGTGGGCCTGACGCAACTGCGCAATGCCCGCACGCGCGTCGCCGTCTTTTCCGGTTTGATAAAGCTCCATCAACCGCTGGCCGACCCGGTGCATATCCTCATGCGCCAGTTCGAATTGCCGCAGCAAGGCATGATCGAAGGTCCCTTCACGGTCGGCATGGGCGATCCATCGGCCGGTATGGCATTGGTGGTGATCCATGATCGGCCAGTTCTGCCCGGACGGCTGTTCGGACTGCAAGCACTCCACCATGCGGCTCACCCACTGTTGGCCTTCGATTTTCTTCAATAACGAAAGTGAGCGTGCCGAAGAAAGCGGCGCTTGCGCATAGGCCATCCATTCGGGGAAGGGCCGGAAATCCTTCGCCCATTGCTCGATCAGGTCGGCGGGCATCGGCCGCGCGACGCCATATCCTTGCGCCACCTGGCAGCCCATGATCAGCAGCATCAAGCCATGTTCGCGGGTCTCGACGCCTTCGGCGACCACATCGCGCCGGAATGCATTGGCGAGACCGACCACACCCTCCACGATGGCGTAGTCATCCGGGTCGTCGATCATGTCGCGCACGAAACTCTGGTCGATCTTGATCGTGCTGGCAGGCAGGTGTCGCAAGTGCGCCAACGATGAATAGCCGGTGCCGAAATCGTCCAGGGCGATGCTGACCCCTAGCTGGTCGCGGCAGGTGCCGATGATTTCGGTCACCGCGGAAAGATCTCCCATCACGCTGCTTTCCAGGATTTCCAGCTCCAGGCTGGAAGTTGAGATTTCCGGATATTGTGCCAGTGCGGATTTAAGTTGCCGGAAGAAATCCGGCCATTGCAGGAAACATGGAGAAATATTCACGCTGACCTGGATGTCGAGGCCGGCCTTGCGCCAGAGACTCAGTTGCTGCAGCGCCTGCTCGATCACCCAGGTGCCGAGTACATGCTCGAACGCCGAGCCCTCGATCACCGGCAGGAACTGCGCCGGCGGCAGGAGGCCGCGCTCGGGATGGTTCCAGCGGATCAGCGCTTCCGCGCCCAGCACTTCGCCGCTCTTCATGTTGACCTTGGGCTGGTAATACAGGCAGAACTCGCCGGCGGCCAAGGCCTCCTCCAGCCTGCCCAGCATTTGCCGGCTGCTCTGTATCTGCTGATCCTGCGTGGGATCGAACAGGCGGAAGCGGTTGCGCCCGTCGAGCTTGGCCTGGTACATGGCCTGGTCCGCGTGGCGCAGCAGGGTGTCGGGGTCGGCTTCGTCCATCGGGAAAATCGTGACCCCGCTGCTGGCGGCAATGGTGATGGAAAGTTCATTGAGATGGTACGGCTGGGCGATCACGGCGTGGATGCGAGCCATGGCCTGCTCGACCTGATCGACGGAGTGGATATCGCCGATCAGCAATGCAAACTCGTCGCCGCCAAGACGCGACACGGTATCCTCTTCGCGCAGACGGGACTTGATGCGCGCGGCCACTTCGACCAGCAGCCGGTCTCCCGCTTCGTGCCCAAAACTGTCGTTGACCTCCTTGAAACCGTCCAGGTCGAGGTAGCACACCGCGAGCAACGCCTGCTCGCGTTTGCAATGGGCTACGGCCTGCGCAAAGCGGTCGGCAAAGAGCGAGCGGTTGGGCAGCCGTGTCAGCACATCGTAGTGCGCCATCAGTTCCAATGTCTGCTGCTGCAGCTTGATCTGCGTGATATCCGAAAACAGGCTGACATAATTCACGGTATTGCCGCGCTCGTCGCGCAGCGCGGAAATCGTCAGCAGTTCGGCATACAGTTCGCCGTTCTTTTTGCGATTCCATACCTCGCCCTGCCAATGGCCGAGCTGTGTCAAGTCCGTCCATATCGCTTCGAAGAATTCCGGCGGATGCTGGTCTGACCTGAGCACGCTCGATGTCTGGCCGATCACATCCTCCCGGGCGTAACCGGTAATTTCACAGAACGTAGGATTGATCTCGACGATGATCCCGTTGGCATCCATGATCGAGATGCCCTCATGCGTATCGCTGAACACCCGTGCCGCCAGACTGAGTTTTTCCTCTGCCTGGCGACGCAGGCCGATTTCGCGGCGCAGCCGCCAGTTCCAGTAGAGGATTGCCAGCAATAGCGCCAGTCCGCCGCCGGCATACAGCGCCAGCGTCTGGTAAGGAATGCCGGGCTCGATGCTGAGCCCGTACCAGCGACTGACAATCGCTTCTCTTTCCTCTTTCGGGATACTGTCCAGCGCCTTGTCCAGGATAGCTGCCAATTCCGGCTCATTGGACACCGCGGCCATGCGGTGTTCGCTGTAATAGGAAGTCACCCCTGCCACCTGCAGCCCGGCCAGGCTGCTGCGCACGATTTCATAATTGGCAGAACCGGTATCGCCGACATACGCCTCCGCCTTGCCCGCCGAAACCGCCTTCAGCGCCAGGTGCACGCTGGGAACCGCCAGCAACTGGATGTCGGGATAATCCCGCCGCAGGTTGTCCTCCATGAAGTAGCCCTTCACCACGCTCACCCGCTTCCCGCGCAAACGCTCCAGTTCGCCCAGGTAGCGGGTGCTCTGCGCGGTGATAATCGCCACCGACACGCGGTTGACCGGCTGGGTGAACCGCAGGTAGCGCTCGCGCTCGGGGGTGCGGACGGCAAAGGAGATCATGTCCAGCTGCCCTTGTTTCGCCATGTCCAGCACTCCCTGCCAGGAGCGATCCCCGACGATTTCCAGGCGCACGCCGAGCTTGCGCGCCACCAGCGCCATTATCTCGGCCGCCATGCCTTGATAACGCCCGCGTTCGTCCAGCCACTCGTAGGGCGCGAAATCCCGGTCTACCCCGACGCGCAACACCTTGTGAGCACTCAGCCAGGCTTTTTCCGCCTCGGTCAGTTGCAGCGCCGTCTGCGGTTCTTTCGTCAGGATAAATCCGGCCAGCGAGCTTTTCTTGTCGGCAAGCCCGATGCGCTGGTATATCTGCAGCAGACCCTCGAAGCGCTTGCTGTCGATGGTGCCGAGCGGGATCAGTTCGGGCAGGATCAGCTTGCGCATTTCGCGCGCCTCGTAATGCAGGTGATCGACCGAACGCGGCGCGACGCGCGACACGTAGTTGGTCTGGATCATCTGGATGACCTCATCCGGATGATCCAGCGCATAGGCCCACCCCTTGAGCGTGGCGCGGCGCATCTTCTCCACCCGCTCCGGATGGCGGGCGATCTCGCTCTCGGTCGTAAACAGCAGATCGCCGGCAAAGTCGATGCCGTAATTGAGCGGATTGATGACGTTGAACTTGACCCCCTTTTGCGCCAGCACGTAGGGCTCGTTGGTGATGTAGGCGGAGACCGCGTCGACCTTGCCCGTCAGCAGGTCATCGTAGTTGAAGCTGTGCGGGATTTCCGTGTACTGATGGGCATCGATGCCGGCACCGACCAGCATCGCCGTCAAAGGAGCGTTGTTATTGGTGTCTATCATCACCCGCTTGCCGACTACTTCGTATGGGCTGACGATGCCCGAACTGCGCAGGCTGATGAAGACCAATGGGTTGTGTTGGAAGATGCTGGCGATCGCCACCACCGGCTTGCCGCGCAACCGCTCCAGCAACAGGCCGGAGTCGTGCACGCCGTATTGGGCGTGCCCTTCGGTGACCTGCGTAGTGATGTCGGTACCGGGGACGCGCTCCAGCAGCGTCACGTCCAGCCCCTCGTCGGCGTAATAGCCTTTTTCCTTGGCGGCGTAAAAACCGGCGAATTGGAAGGAATGCAGCCACTTGAGCTGCAGCGTGACTTTCTCCGAAGGCAATTCGGCGGCGAGCGCCGGCCACGTAAGACATTGCCCAAGCAGCAGAAGAGTGCAACAAATTACCGCTCTGAGCATGAGAGTAGGCACGAAGGAAGGATGACTCGCCGATTATACTGAAGCACGCGCTTACGTTGCCAACATTTCCCACAGCATGAGGGCGCGGAGCTGTCCGGAAAATCTATTGCAGGCAAGGACTTGTTTCACTACAGTGCCTGTATCACCTGCTCAAAATCTGGCTTTATGGTTGCCATAACAAAATCAGGTTTCCCCTCGATTTCACTTGCCGCGGCCAAGCTATTGAAAATAGCAGCATTCGCTGTTGTTTATTACGTTCTTGCGCGCTGGAGCCTGCTGCTGGCCTTCGAGGGCACCAACGCATCCCCGATCTGGCCGCCTTCCGGCGTCGCGTTCGGCGCCATGCTGCTACTTGGCCGCCGCGTCTGGCCGGCCATCGCGATCGGGGCATTCTCCGCCAACCTGGCCGTGTTTTCGGCGAATTACCCGGTCGGCCTGACGACGCTAACCGCCTCGGCGGCCATCGCCGCCGGCAACACGCTGGAAGCGCTCGCCGGCTATGCCCTGCTACGCCGCCTGAAAGTGCTCGACACCCCGCTGGACCAGCCGCAAAACGTCTTCCGTTTTCTGACGGCCGTACTGCTGATGTGCATGGTCAGCGCCACCATCGGCACTGCCACCCTATTACTGGGCGGCTTCGCTCCGGTCGCCGCGTTGTGGCCGGTGTGGATCAACTGGTGGCTGGGCGATGTCGGCGGCATCCTTATCGTCACGCCGCTGATAATCATCTGGCTGGCGAAGGGCGGGCCAGCGCGGCAGATGCGATTTCGCCCGGGCTGGGCGATGGCGGCCGCCCTGGCCGTCTTTACGCTGCTGTCGTGGCAGATCTTCGACGGGCATCACGCCGCCGGCCATCTCGACCGCCTGCTGCTGTACCTGCATATGCCATTGATCGCGCTGATCGCCTACCGTTACGGCCAACCTGGCGTTTCGGTCGCCTTGCTGCTGCTGTCCGGCATCGCCGTCTGGCACACGATACACGGCACGGGCCCCTTCGCGACGGCCGACCTCAACCATTCCCTGATCCTGCTCATCACCTTCATCGTGCTGTGCTGCATGACCGGCTTGATCCTGGCGGCGGACATCAATCAGCGGACGCAATTCCAAACTACACCCATTTCATTCGGGGACGTCAAAGTGCCCTGGCTGACGCTGCTGGCGGCACTGGGACTGACGGTGTTCATTTGGCATACCGTGTCGGAGGATGCGGAGGACGCCGCACGCGATCAGTTCGAATCTTTAGGCACCGAAGTTCAGCTAAGCATCATTGAGCGCATGACGGATTACCAGCAGATCCTGCGCGGTGGCGTGGCCTTGTTCACGTCTTCCCAGCAGGTCACGCGCGAGGAGTGGCATAAATATGCGCGCGTTCTGGAAATCGATCAGCGTTTTCCCGGCATGCAATCGTTCGCCTTTGCGGAATGGGTCCACGCCGCGGACAAGGCCGCCCATGTCACGCGCATTCGCAACGAGGGGTTTCCGGACTATGCGATCCTCCCGGCAGGCGAGCGCGAGGCCTATCTGCCGGTCAATTACATCGAACCGTTCAATTGGCGCAACCAGCGCGCATTCGGCTACGACATGTATTCCGAAGCGGTGCGCAAACAGGCGATCATGCAGGCCGCGGCTACGGGAAACGCGACCATTTCCGGCAAGGTGAGGCTGGCACAGGAGAACGGCCAGGACGAGCAAGCGGGCTTTGTGATGTACGTCCCGGTTTATCGCAACGGCATGCCGATCGACACCGAAGAGCAGCGGCGGCGCGCGCTGCTGGGCTACGTCAGCAGCGGTTTCCGCATGAATGACCTGATACAGGGCATCGTGGGCGAGCAATCTCCGTGGCTGAGACTGGAAATCTTCGACGGCCAGCAGGCAAGCGAAGAGGCGAAAATGTACGACAGTGCCACACCCGCGACGAGAAAGCCGCCGGTGTATACGACGGATTTCCCGCTGCACATCTCGAACCATCTGTGGACACTGCGCACGACCTCGTTGCCCGCCTTCGAAAAAAGCATAGACCATCAGAAAGCGCAGATCATCCTGATCGCGGGCATCATCGTCAGCCTGCTGCTGTTCATGCTGGTGCGCACATTGGCGATCACGCGCGAAAGCGCGCTGGCACTGGCGGACGATATGACCACCGCCTTGCGCACTTCTGAATTGGAATTGCGCAAACTGAACAGCCGCTTCGCCCTCGCCGCCGAGGCCGGCGGCATCGGCGTCTGGGAATGGAATGTACAGACCGGCCGCCTGACCTGGGATATCAGGATGTACGAGATTTACCAGATCGACCCCATGACCGCGAGCAGTACCTATTCCATGTGGCGCGACCGCGTCCACCCGGACGACCTGGCCGGCATCGAGGGCGCATTCGCCGAGGCGCTCATCCATGGCTCGGCGCTTGCACAGGAATACAGGATCGTCCTGCCCGACGATAGTTTCCGCCGGATCAAGGCCAATGGCGTCGTCGTCCGCGACGAGCGCGGCCAGCCCCTGCATATGATAGGCATCAACATCGATGTCTCCGAGCTGCGGCAGGCCGAAGAATCGCTGCGCGCCAGCGAGAAGCGTTTCCGCAGCATCTTCGAGCACGCGCCCATCGGCATTGCGATCGTATCGCTCGACGGCCGCTGGCTCAGCGTCAACAACGCGACCTGCGCCATCGTCGGCTATACCAGAATGGAACTGGAGCAGATGACCTTCCACCAGGTCACGCTGCCGGACGATCTGCAGGCAGACCTGGATCATGTGCAGCAACTGATGGAGGGCAGCGCTCCTTCCTACCAGATGGAAAAACGCTACGTCCGCAAGGATGGCCAGCTCGTATGGGTGCTGCTGACGGTGACCCTGCTGCGCGACGAGACCGGCAAGCCGCTGTATTTCCTCTCGCAGATCATGAACATCAGCGACCGCAAGCAGAAGGAACAGACCATCGCCGCCGCGCTGGCGGAAAAGGAAGTGCTGTTGAAGGAGGTCTACCATCGGGTGAAGAACAACCTGCAGGTCGTCTCCAGCCTGTTCAACCTGCAACTGCGCACCTTGCCGGAAGGCGAGGCGCGCACCGCGCTGCGGGAATCGGCGAACCGCGTGCGGGCGATGGCGCTGGTGCACGAGAAGCTCTACCGCTCGAGCAACCTGTCTTCGATCGCGCTCGACGGTTACATCGAGGACATGTGCCGTCAGCTCGGCACGCTCGGTGCCGTCTCCCAGCGCGACATCCGCATCACGACCGAGCTGGAGCCGATCGAAATCGACCTGGAAATGGCCGTACCGGTCGGCCTGCAGCTCAACGAACTGATTTCCAACAGCCTCAAGCACGGCTTTCCCGACGACCGCCCGGGCCACCTCCATATCCGCCTGGCGCGGCGTGCGCCGGGCAGCGATACCATCACGCTGGAGGTGACGGACAATGGCATCGGCTTGCCGGTCGGTCTGGACCCCAAGACCTCGACGTCCTTAGGCCTCAAGCTGGTCGCCTCGCTGGCGGCCCAGATCGACGGGGAGTTCGACATCGCATCGCGCGATGACGGCACCCATGCCAGCCTGACTTTCCGTCTCGACGGCCCATCGCGGCCTGGGACCTCTTTGTAACCCGCAGCGGAAAGGAATTAGCATGCAGCCAGCCAATATCCTGATCGTCGAAGACGAGTCCATCGTCGCCATGGATCTCGCTTATCAACTAGAGGAAATGAACTACCAGGTCTGCGCGATCGCGGACAACGGCCAGGATGCGCTGGCGCTGATCGAACAGCATCACCCGACACTGGTACTGATGGACATCATCATCAAGGGCGATATGGATGGCATCGAGACTACGCGGCACATCAGCCACCGCTTCCATACGCCGGTCATCTTTCTCACCGCCTACAGCGATACGCACACGGTGGAGCGCGCGGCGCAGACGGCGCCCTACGGCTATCTGACCAAGCCCTTCCAGGCCAACGAGCTGCGCGCCGCCATCGAAGTGGCGTTGTACAAGTCCGGGCTGGAAACGCGCCTGCGCGAATCCGAACGCTGGTTCGCCACCGCGCTGCGCTGCGTCGCGGATGGGGTGATCGCGACGGACAAGCAGGGGCTGGTCCAGTTCCTCAATCCGGCGGCGGAAGAAGCGCTCGGCTGGAAACTGGCGGACGCCAAGGGGCGCTCCGTGGAAGACCTGCTGCTGCTGCGCAATCCGCGCACCGGCGAGCGGGAGATGAATCCGATCTCACGCGCCTTGCAGAGCGACGGCGTGGTCGGCATCGAGTTCGGCACCATGCTCTCCGCGCGCAACGGGCAGCAACGGCCGATAGACGATTCCGCCGCGCCGATACGCGATGCCGACGGGCAAATCCTGGGGGCGGTGATGGCATTCCGCGACGTCAGCGAACGCCTGGCCATCGAGCAATCCTTGCGCCGCAGCGAAGAGCATTTCCGCAAAGCCTTCGATTTCGCGCCGGTGGGGATGGCGCTGATCGGCCTGGATGGAGCATTCCTGCAACTGAATGCGGCGCTGTGCCGGCTGCTGGGCTACGACCAGGCGGAATTGTCGACGATGTACCAGTCCGACCTGACGCATTCGTCCGACCTTCATGTCGAAAAACGCCAACTCGCCGACCTCCTGTCCGGCGGCCTGTCGACGGTGCAATTCGAAAAACGCTATCTGCCCAAAAACGGCAACGACCTGTGGACACTGGTCAGCGTCTCGCTGCTGACGCAAGGCAGTGCGCCGACGTGCTACCTCTACCAGATCCACGACCTGACCGAGCGCAAGAACTCGGAATACGAGCTGGCGCGCCTGGCGCATTTCGACACGCTGACCGGGCTCGTCAACCGCTCCAAGCTGCTGGAGGAGGCGAACGATCAGATATTGAGCGCCAAGCGGCAGAAGACCAGTCTGGCGGTGGTGTTCCTGGACCTCGACCATTTCAAGGAAATCAACGACAACCTCGGCCACGAGGCGGGCGACCGGCTGTTGCAGGAAGTCGGCAACCGGCTCAAGGCTTCGGTACGCGAAACCGACTGTGTGTCGCGCTTCGGCGGCGACGAATTCGTCCTGCTGCTGCCCAATATCCAGACCGCGGAAGATATTTCCAACGTGGTCAACAAGATACTGGCCGAATTCGCCCGCCCCATGTTGCTCGAAGGCCACACCGTCACCATCGGCACCAGCATGGGCGTCAGCCTGTTTCCCGACGACGGCCAGGATGCCCAGACCCTGCTGAAGTGCGCCGACAGCGCGCTTTACCAGGCCAAGGCCGAGGGACGCAACAACGTCCAGTTCTACCGCGCCGAACTGACCGCGCGCATCGAGCAGCGCTTCATGCTGGAGAAGGAATTGCGCCACGCCATCGAACACGGCGAATTCGAGCTGTACTACCAGCCCATCATTGCCCTGAACGGCGCGCAGCATGTCTGCGCCGAGGCGCTGATCCGCTGGCACCATCCACAGCGCGGCCTGCTGCTGCCCGAATTCTTCATTCCTTTTGCCGAAGAAACCGGATTGATCATGCCCATCGGCGAATGGGTGCTCGCGACCGCCTGCATGGAAGCGGCACGCTGGCAACGAGAAGGCCGGCCGACACCGGTATCGGTCAACATCAGCCCGCGGCAATTCAGGACCAGCAACCTGATTCAGAAGGTCAAGGAGGCACTTGCCGACAGCGATCTGGCACCGTCTCTGCTGTGTCTGGAAATCACCGAGCAGTCCCTGCTGCTGGACACCGAGCAGAACATGGCACTGATCGACGAACTAAAGGCGCTGGGATTGAAAATCGCCATCGACGACTTCGGTATCGGCTATTCATCGCTAAGCTATTTCAAGCGTTTCGAGCCGGCGCAGATCAAGATCGATCGCACCTTCATCCGCGGCGTGACCGACGGTGCGGAAGACACCGCCATCGTGCGGGCAATCATCGCCATGGCCAAGAGCCTGAATGTGCAGCTCGTGGCGGAAGGCGTCGAAACCGAAGAGCAGTTGGCGTTCATCCGGGCGGAAGGCTGCGACAAGGCGCAGGGCTACCTGTATGCCAAACCGGCCCCGGCCGCTGCCTTCCGCCGCGACTGGGTGGATGCGGCACACGTGCCCGATCAGGCTTCGTTGGGGATATAGCCGGTCAGCGCGCACTGTGAATGGCGCGCGATGGCGAGTTTCTTTTCCGCATGCGGCGAATGCGGCAGCAAGGCCCGGCCCAGCACCGCTCCGCTCGCGTCGCGCTGCACCAGCTCGTCGGTCTCGAAATCGAATTCCAGCGTCGGCATTTCATTCCATTTCTCGGCGAATAGCGTATTGAACGGCGTATACAAGCCGCGCTCCGGGCTGTTCGATTGCAGCGCAAACACATACTCCGGCACCGCGTTGATCTCGAAGCCGTCCTGGCAATACTGTACCCACACGTAATCGCCGATGATCACCAGCTTCCAGAAAGGCCGGTGGTCGTAAAACTTGAGGGTGACTTTCTTGCCTGCACTGCGCAGGGATTTCAGGTAACCGATGCTTTCGTATATTTCTTCCAGCATGCGGCCGTAGTAATCACGCTCTTCCGACAGGGAATCCGCCCGCAGCCGTGCCCCGTCGCTCAGTGGGTTGAGCAGCATCACGCGTATTTCACGCGCTTCATCCAGCACCTGGTGGAACTGGCTATCCTCTTGGGCGAAGGTGTCGTAGCCGGTTACGGTCATCACGCAGGCGCACTCCACCGCGGGGATTTTTCGGATCAATAGACGTTCGCGCCACCGTGTCAGCCAGCCGTTCTTGCTGCTCGCATGGACCAATGCAGCCAGCCTGGCGCTGCCGACAACCTCGCGATTTTGCAGCGCATTCTTGATGGCGAAAAACACAAATACCAGCAACGCGGCAAATCCAGCCTCAGCGAGGAATAGCATATCCGGATTGGTCGAGATCACCGGCCACCAGCGGTAAATGAATGCATTTACCATGCCCGGCAACGAAAAAGCGATAGCGACGGCCACCACCATCAGCATGGCGTTCGTAATGATGTCGCCCATGAAAAACCGTGAGTGTTGTTGTCGATGCATTCCGTTCCCCTTTCCAAGGAAAAGCATCGCGCCCCCTGCCGAGGCGGCAGGTTGACGCATGTACCAGAACCTACGCAATCATTGCTTCGATTTGCCGAATGCGATTCCGTTCCCTGAATTGTCGCCGTCCGAACAACGCTACGGAGATATCCCGCTTTTCAGAACGGCGTCCTTCGCATTGCTGTCCATGACATGCTCGGTCTGCAGGATGATTTCGGTAGCCGTCGCGCTGTCGTAGATGAAACCGCTACTTGTGGCGGTTACCCGCATCCGCGTCGTATTTGAAGTAAGCGGTTCCAGTTGAATTTGTATCGCGCGGCCGGATACCACCGCGTTCAGAATCTCGATGTTGTCCTGCTTGGAAGTGGAAAAAATTTCGATGTCCATACGTTTCAGAGCCATCAATGCAGCACGTTTCACCTGGCTGCTGGGAGCAGTAAAAGTACGGTAGGCGATGCCGTTCAAGGTATGCGATACGGCGGTCGAGCCGCTGACGCCGAGCGCGGTCATGCCCAACTGCATGCACCCGGTGATCGCCATGGCGATCACCGCTCCACCCCACCTCTGCCATGCAATGCGCGACATAAGGCTCACCCCTTTACCGTTATTGTGTTTTTTGACAAAAAATCACAAGATTCGTGCCATCCAAACTCTCTTTTGTAATCAGTAAGATACCGCGATCCAACCTAAGCATTTTGTCGTGGGTGGAGACAGCGCGCTTCACATGCATCAACACCATGATTTTTAATTAAAAATCATGTCTCCGCCGGGCGACAAGCATGACGCGTACGGTCCATCGTTTGCTGGATGACCCGCTTGCCCATCCGAATCCCTCCGGTTTCCACCGTGCGAAACATCAACCAGGCAATCAGGTATGCCATCGGCGCCACTAGTGCCACGCAGACAAGCAGGCGTAGAGGACCGCTTAGTGCGAGATAAGCGGTTGATTGCGTCAACATCCCGGCAACAGGAATCAGGATCAATAGATGCAGCAAATAAACGCCGTACGAGGTATCGCCGAGGAAGCGGCTGACCCGGCTTGAAAGCACGGCCCGCGATTTTCCGACCACGCCTTGCAGCAACCTGCTGCCGGGCAAGCTGCCATCATTCATCAGGTAGAACATGCCTATCACCACCAGCAGCCGCCCGGCAGCCTGGTCGGAACGCTCGACCAGCCCTACGGCAATCAACACCAGCATCGACATCGCCAGCGCAATCTTCATCCCGCCTTGCAAGCGGCTGACCGCCAGCCAGATGCCGATGAAAAATAAATAGAGTTTGAGCGGAAGGAAAGACGGCATCGCAAACTGCTCGAAAAAGTCCTTGAACATCAATAGGCTGACGCCCGCGAGAATGATCGTCAGCAGCCCCGCCGTGAGCAGCCCCATGCGCAGCACCAGCAGCATCAGGAAAGGAAACGCCAGGTAAAAAGACATCTCCAGCCCGATGGACCAATCCGGCAAGGGCGTGCGGAAGGCATATTCGGGAAACGCACCGAACAGGAAACTGACGTGCATCAGGATGTTGCTGAGGCTCTGGTCGTCGTAGCGTGCGGGCGAGGTTGCGGTTTCCGGCCATTGCAACGCAATCGCGTCGCGCCAGTCGCCTATCCACGGCCCGAGCAGCAGCGCGAAAAACAGCAGGAAATAATACAAGGGCGCGATGCGGAAAAAGCGCCGCAGCCAGAAGGTGAAAAACGTGGATTTCGCGTCCCACGGCTCTTTTTCCTGCCGCAGCACATAGTGGTGCGCCATCAGGAAGCCTGACAGCAGCATGAACAGATCGACCGCCAACTCGCCCCAGGACAGCACCGGAATGCCGCGCATCCCGCTCAGTATTTGCGCATGCGATACCAGCACCCACAGCGCGGCAAAACCGCGCAGCCCATCCAGCCAGGGCAGGTGATCGGCATTGTTTGCGTGAGCGGCTCCCTGCTTCATGTCGATAGCATCCTCGCGTCCTTATCGATTCTTGTATGGAATGGTTCGCGTCGGGCGTTGGGGCGCGCCTTGCCGCGATTCATGAATGAGAACACCAAAATGCCGCAAAGGTTGTTAGCGCATACGGACTATTTATCGCGCGCGCCCTTCGCGATAAAAGCTTGTAAGCCAACAACTCCTGCGTCCTTTACCGAATGAAACAACGCAACGATATCGACGGCCTGCGCGCGGTCGCCGTCCTCCCGGTGGTGCTGTTCCACTACAACTTCCTCAAGCTGATGCCGGGCGGCTATGTGGGCGTGGATATCTTCTTCGTGATTTCCGGCTTCCTGATCACGCGCATCATCTATGACGGCATTGCCGACGGCAGCTACAGCATCGCGGACTTCTATTACCGTCGCGTGCGCCGCATTTTCCCGGCACTGTTCGCGATGTTCGCCTTCTGCCTGGTCACCGCCTTCCTGATCAGCTTTCCCAATGACGCGCACGACGTCGGCAATAGCGTGCTGGCCTCGACGTTCTTCGTGTCCAACATTCTGTTTTACCTGACCAGCGGCTATTTCGATCAGGCGAGCGAGATCAACCCGCTGCTGCATACCTGGTCGCTGTCGGTGGAAGAGCAGTTCTATGTGCTGTTTCCGCTGGTGGTGTTCGCCATTCGCAAGCTTTCAAACAAGAAGCGCATCCGCATCCTGTTTGCGATGGCGCTGGCCAGTTTTATCGCGTCGTCGCTGATGCTGCCGGTGGATCGCTCGGCGGTGTTCTACCTGGTGCAATACCGCGCCTGGGAGTTGCTGCTGGGTGCGCTGCTGGCGCTGGGTGCGGTGCCGCAGACACGCACGCCGTGGGTGGCGGAGTCGCTCGGCGTACTCGGGATAACGATGATCGCCGCCAGCATCCTGCTGTATACCAGCGCCACACCCTTCCCCGGCTACTCCGCGCTGCTGCCCTGCCTCGGCGCGGCGCTCGTCATATACTCCGGCACGGCCGCGACCACGCTGGTCGGCTACCTGCTCTCGCTCAAGCCGGTGCGGTTCGTCGGGCTGGTGTCGTATTCCTTCTACCTGTGGCACTGGCCGATACTGGTGTTCTACCGCTATTACTTCATGCACGAACCGCATGGCCTGGTGGAGCGCGGCGCGCTGATCGCGGTGACTTTCCTGATCGCCGTGCTGTCGTGGCATTTCATCGAAAAGCCCTTCCGCGTGCGACGCGAAAAAACCGATGTGAAACGCACCCTGCGCGTGGCGGGATCGGGCATGCTCGCCTTCAGCCTGTTCGGCCTCGCACTCGGGCCGGCCAATGCGCAGTTCTGGCAATACCCGGGGCGCGTGACGAACACCATGGCCTACGTCAATTACGAAGTCACAGACATGATGCGCACCGGGCAATGCTTCATGTCCACCAGCGCCGGCGATTTCAAGCGTTTCGACAAATCGGCCTGCCTCGCGCCGGATGGCAGTAAACCGAATTACCTGATCTTCGGCGACAGCCATGCCGCGCACCTTTGGTACGGGCTCAAAAAAACCTATCCGGACGTGAATTTCATGCAGGCGACCTCTTCCGGCTGCAAGCCGCTGATCGGGCGCGAATCCGACCCTACCTGCAACAGCATGGTGCGATACATCGCCGATGATTTCGTGCCGAAATCGCACCCCGACGCGATCATTCTCTCCGCCAACTGGCTAGGCAGCGACACCGCCGACCTGCAAAAGACGATAGAGGCGCTGCGCCCGCACACCAAGCGCATCATCGTGTTCGGGCCCATCGTCGCTTACGACCAGCCCTTGCCACGCATCCTGGCGCGCAGTCTTTACGCGCAAGATCCGACGGTTGTCGTCCGCCATCGCATTCCGGGGCGCGACGAAATCGACCGCCAGCTCGCCGAGCGGCTGAGTACCGAGGATGTCGAATACATCTCGCTGTTCCGCACGATTTGTCCGTCCGACTGCGTGACCTGGATCAACCGCAATACCCCGCTGCAATACGACTATGGCCATTTAACGCGCGAGGGCTCGATTTTCGTCGCCTCCCTCATCGATAAACGTCTGTTCGGCGCGGCACACTGATCGGGCTCGCGTTACTCCGTCCGCATCGCCGCCAGATGCGCTTTCAATGCGCGGAAACTGACGCCGCGGTCGTCGCCCAGCAGGTAGGCGCGCACCTGCCGCGTTCGCCATGCCTGCATCTGTTCCGTGGTGCGCGGCACAGCGCAGAACGGAACGCCATGCGCCTCGCACGCCTGGGCAATCATCTCGACCGCCGCCCGCACCTCGGGGTGATGCATCTGCCCGGGCACGCCATAAGACTGGGAAAGATCCACCGCCCCTTCCAGCACAAGGTCGATGCCAGGCACGGAAAGAATGTCGGGCAAATGCGTCACACCTTCCCTATCCTCGATCATCGCCACCACCATGATTTCCTGATTGGCGCGCGCAAAATAGGTAGCCAGGTCCAGCGTGCCGAAACCGGTCGTGCGTCCGCCGCTGATGCCGCGATTACCCAGCGGATGGTAGCGGCAGGCGGCGACGCTGGCCTCGGCTTCCTCGCGGTTGCGCACATGCGGCACGACGATGCCCTGGGCGCCGGCGTCCAGCACGCGCAGGATCACGTCCGGCATGCAGCCCGGCACCCGCACCAGCGGCGTGATGCCGGCGCATTCCGCGGCACGGATCATGTTTTCCAGTGTTTCCGGATTCACGCCGACGTGCTCCAAATCCAGAATGACGAAGTCATAGCCGGCGTAGCCGATCATTTCCACCATCAGCGGCAGCGGCAGCGAGCACAGCAGGCCGTGGACGGTTTTTCCGTCGGCCAGTGCCTGTTTAAGCCGGTTCGATTTCAGCATGCGCATGCACCTCCGCCGGCAGATACCATTGCGCCGGATGCGGATGGCGCAGGAAATCGTGATGCGAGATATGCCAGGCGTAAGCGCCCGCATAGGGAAACACCAGCACATCGCCGCAGCGTACGCGCTCGACCGGCGCGTCGAACGCCAGCACATCCTTGGGGGTGCACAACTGCCCGACCACGCTCACCTCTTGTTCCAGGGCCTCTGGTCGCGGCCAGTCGTAAGGCCACTGCTCGACCGGCAGCACATGGAAGGGATGGCTGTGCCCCTGCGCATACGGCGTGCGGAAATGATGCGTGCCGCCGCGCGCGATGACGAAGGTCTTGCCGTAGCTCGGCTTGATGTCGAGCACCTGCATCGCGTAATAGCCGCACGCCGCCGTCAGGTAGCGGCCCAGTTCGAAGCGGACGGTGACGCCCGGCAGGCCGCTGTCTCGCTGCAGCGCCGCCAGTCCGCCGCTGAACATGGCCCAGTCGAATTGCCTGTCCGGCGCGCGGTAATGAATGCCGATGCCGCCGCCGACGTTGACCTGCGCGATGGTCAGGCCATATTGCTCCCGCCATGCCTTCACCCGTGCCAGCATCGCCGTCAGCAGCCGCAGATGCGCTGCCGCGTCTAATTGATGCGACATCAAATGAAAATGAAAGCCGCGCAGGCGCAGGTGCGGATGCAAGCGCAGCCAGTCCAGGCATGCCGACAGCTGATCCACTGGAATGCCGAAAGGCGTCGGCTTGCCGCCCATCATCAGCGTGGTTTCCGCGAGACCTTCCACCGGCAGGTTGACGCGCAGTAGCACGTTCGCCGTTTTCCCCTGCACCGCTGCGATCGCCTCCAGCCGCTGCAGCTCGTGCAGGCTTTCCACATGCAGGGTTTCGACGTTGGCCGTCAGTGCTGTCGCCAGCTCGCTATCCAGCTTGCCCGGCCCGCTGAATGCCAGCGGGATGGCAGAAAAATACTGGCGTACCCAGTCGAGCTCGCCGCCGGACGAAATCTCGAAGCCATCCACCAGCGGCGCCAGCGCCTGCAGGATCGGCAACTCGGAGTTGGCCTTGACCGCATAGAACAGCTCGAACCCCGGCGGTAGCGTCGCCATCAGCGAGGCCGCATGTCGGCGCAATGCCTCCAGATCGTAGATGTAGGCGCACAGCGGCTCGTCAGCGACGGCCAGCCGCGCCCGGATGCTGGCATGGACTTCCTTCAGCCTCAATTCCACGCGGCGTCCTCCCGGCAGGATTGCAGCGGGTTCGTCACTGGGACATATGTCGTAGCGCGGTCGGCACGCTTGAAAAATCGGTTCATCAAGTTGGTCTTGCCGGCGAACGGCATGCCGGCCAGCAATGGCCCGATGCGCGTCGCGGAAGCAGTGTCGCCGTGCGCCTGTTGGTAGCGTTCCAGCTGCGCGCGAACGATGCGCCACAAGCGCTGCTGCAGCGCCGGATCGCCGGCGCCGAGTTGCGCGATCGCTTCACACAGATTGTTGACGAACAGGCAATAGACGATGCGGTTCCAGCCGAGATCGGCGCCGTACCAGAGCGCTTCGCGCGCCCGCGGACTAATTTCCTGCAATTGATCCGCACCATAACGCTCGCGCACCAGCTTCACACCTTCGAAATCGCGCAAATAAAGCTGCTGCGGACCATGCGCATCGACCGCGATCACCACGTTCTGCAAATGCGGCTCGAACACGACGCCGTACGCAAAATAACAATGCAGCACCGGCATCATCAGCCGCTCGGCGTAGTCCGCAAACCACTGTTCGGCTGCCGCGCGATACGGCATTGCCGATGGCAGCATTTCGCGCATGCGCGCTTCGCCGGGTTTGTGATTGCCAAACAGCGCACCGGCCAGCAGCGGCGTCGCTCCCGCACGTAAGCTGCCGTCGAAGCCGCGGCGCAGGATCATGCCGAAGCCTTCGGTGATTTCCTTGTCGCGCTGCGCGTCGCCGAGCTGGAGGTTGACCGATTGGTAAGCCGGCTCCTCCATCACTTCAAGGTCCGGAAAGCGCGCCTTCAGATCGGGCAGCAGCGTGCGCATCAGCCGCGTCACCTGCAGCGCGCCCTCCAGTTCGTACACCGCGTTCTTGCGCACGCAATTGGTGATGCGGATGTTGAGCGAGCATTTGTAGAAATAAGGATTATCCGGATGAAACAGCGTACGGATGGACGAAGTCGGCAGATACGCCGCCCCCTGCATGCCGAGGTCGCGCAGGCGGCCGTCGCGCAATGCGGCCTGCACGTCGGGATGCGCCAGCAGATAACGCGCTTGCCAGGGGTGCGTCGGCATCAATGCAAATTCGGCCTCGTCGCCTAGCCCTACCGGCGCCTGCGCTGCCACGATGCGGTCGCACGCTGTGTCGAGCAGCGACTGCTGCAACAAGTGTTCGCGCCGCACCGCGAAATAATGCAACGGAAACTCCGCCCCCATCTCCGGCGAATAGCGCAGCATGTCCGCGTGCGATACACCCTGCCGGCTCTTGGGTGCAGGATGGAACGGGTGGCCGTAGACCAGCGATTGCTCGGAGGCGATATAGGCCTCCAGCGGATCCGCCGGAAATGGCCCGGGCTGCGCCGACTGGAGAATCGCCGTAGTGACCGTCACACTATCGCGGATCTGCGCGCGCAATTCGTCATTCGGCGGCGTATCCGTTTGCAGCGCCAGTTCGCGCAGCAGCAGCGCCGTCAGCTCTTCTCCATCGAGCAGCGCCCACGGCTTGCCCGAAGCCTTGTGGTAGAACGGCGAACGGTAACGGTAATTGCCAGTGCGCGACGCATGCTCGACTACCGTCAGCAGGCGGGCTTCCGTCATCGGCAAGATGACGTGCATCGCGCTGCCGCCCTGGCTGCGCATCGCGACGTGCACCGACTGCGGCCAATCGTTCTGCCCAAATAGCGGGCCGACCTGCAACTGTCCTTGCGGACCCGCCACCTCGCGGCAATAGCAGTTGAGCAGGGTTTCCATGGCGCGCCGGCCGGCTTCATGCCGGGCCAGCAGCGCTGGGGTTATCGGTCTTGCGTATTGTGTTTGCATGTGAACTCCTTTCAGGAATTGCCGAGGCCCGGGCGCGCGACCGCCATCGCGGCAAGATAGCCGGAGGCGATCAGCAGCGCCGTGGCACCGATGAAAAACGGAAAACGTGCGTCGAATACATGGGCCACGAGACCAGCCGTGAAACCAGCCAATACCGCGCCCCACTTGGAGCCGCTTTCCAGCCAGCCGAACGTGCTCCCGGCTCTGGCTTGCTGCACAACGTCGGCGATGAGACCGTTAAGGCTGACCATCGCAGCCGTCATGCCCAAGCCCATCAGCAGCCGCCATGCGGTCAGTGCCGACCACGTCGACGCCCACACCTGCCCCAGCAGCGATGCTGCCAGCAGCAGAAGCGCAACCTTGAGCGCGGACACCCGGCCGCGGTCTTCCAGCCAGCGGCTGATCGGCAGCGAGCCCACCAGGTAAACAAGGTGCGGCAAGCCAAAAAGCAAGCCCGCCACGGCCGGAGTTGCAGCCATGCCGGCGTCCTGGGCATAGGGGATGAAATACGGGAACGTCACCACGGTGGAGAACACCAGCACAAACTGCAGCCAGTAGACCTGCCACGGCGTGGCCTCGGCGCCGGCAACGCGTGGCTTTCCCGCGACCGCCTCCACTGCCGGCGCCGTGCCAGGCGGCAACCACCACAGCATCGCCGCCGCCAGCAACGGCAGCAACGCGAGATAGCGGTAAAGCTGAATGGGCGACTCCACCTCGACCAGCAGCACCCCCAGCCCCACCGGAGCCGCGATCAATGCGGCGCGAGCGGACCACTGCATCCAGTTGAGGCTGCGCGCCAGTGCTTTGCCGCTGACGAGGGTCGTCAAGTAAGCGTTGGAGGCGGCGAACGTACCGCCCAGCAAGCCTTGCAATACCAGCCCCACCACAAACACACGCACGTCCGGCGCAAAGCCGGCCAGCAAAAAACTCGCCGCCAACCCAAGCTGGGCACGCAGCAGCAGCGGTTTCTTGTCATAGCGGTCGGCCAGCTTTCCCCACCACGGGCTGCTCATCGCGGTAAACAGGATGGGCACGACATACAGCCAGCCCGCAAGAAATTGCGCATCGCTATGCAAAGACTGCTCGAGGATCAGCGCGAAGAACGGCGGCATGCCCAGTGCCGCGAACGCCGCAACGAAGTGGCAGCCCATCACCGTGACCACCACATGGCGTTGCGTGGTCATGCCCTCGGCCTCAGAAAGTTGGGCGCACTGCGACCGTAGTATTTGTTGACGTCCGCCGCGCCGGTATCGGATTTTTCCGCCAGTGTGGCCGCGATCAACAGGTATTTGGTGTATTGCCACTCGTCTTCCAGCAGCACCTGCCGTGCATATGCGACCTCCTCGCCTTCTTCCGCCAACCCATCCAGCACCGTCTCGATACGGCCTCGCAGGGCGGCGTATAGCGTTGCAGGCGCCTGGCCCAGCAGCGGCGCAAGGCCTTCCACCAATACCGCGATATTGAGTTGCAGGGTGATGGTGGTGAACATCTGCGCCAGCGGCAATGCCGCGTCCACACAAATGCGGCGATCCTGCAGGTTGTCGGTCAGCGCCGCCAAATCTGGCCGGCGCCAGGCCAGGTGCCCGGGATGGATGCGTGCTGCATCGTTGTCCTTGAGCAGCAGCCGCAGTCGTGGCTCGTGTGGGCTCAGCACGACCACGGAATTCTGCTGATTGGATTCCAGCGCGATGCCGTAGCGCAGCCACAGGCGTAGATGCAGTTGCAGCGTGAGGTCCAGGTATTCGCTCAGGAAAGCCGCCAGATCGCCAGCGTAGAATTGGTCCGCCAGCACCTGCGCGACTAGCCTGCCATCCGGCGTGCCGGCGAGCAGCGAGGCCACCGGCACCAGCGTCGCATCTTGCAGCGCCTCGCTCGGATAGCGGCGCAGGATATAGCCGAGGGAAGACTGGTGCTGCACATGTGCGCCGCACTGCTCGTGCGTCAGCAACACACGATCACGCAACGCGGGTTCGTCGGCCACCAGCCCGGCCAGCAAGGACTGGATGCAATGACCGTCGTGGATCGTGCTCGGCTTGATGGTGCGGATGTTCTTGGCGCCCAGCGTGCGTATCGTCAGCGGCAGCTTGAGATGCCATGTCGGCGCCGCCTCCAGCGCCACGGTGCGTACCGACAGCGTCGGCCTGACCGCAAGATAAGCGCCAGGCGCACGCACGGTTTCGGCTGCCCAGCCTTGCTCGCGCAGGAACCCGTCGAGATGGTGCTGCCACACATACGGATGTACAGGTATCAGCGCATGGGTGGACGCCAGGCTCGCCGGCAGCCCGACGTCCGCCATGCGCGGCCATACCTCCGGCCACCCCGCTTCTTGCTGCGCGCTGGGGTGATAAAGGGCGTGCGGCACAGCCAGCCAGCGCAACTCGAAACGGGGCTGGAATTCCGGTGCGTAAGCGGCCAGCGCATCCGCATCGAAGCCCAGCTTGGCGCGCGCGGTGGGATAGAAGGGATGATCGAGGAAAGCCCCCAAGCGGTCGAAATGCAGCAGGCGCTCGTGCCAGGTGGTGGTGCCCAAGAATTCCCGACCGCTGCTCTGTTCGTTGAACCAGCGCTCACGTTCCGTTTCGCAGAGGGCTCCGTGCGCCGTCGCTGTCGCACACTCTTCGGCGAAGGCTGCATATAGTTCGGCGTCCGAGTCCGGCAATTCGCGCGCGAAGCTCGCCATAATCTCTTCCAGATCATGCAGCAACCGCACCCGGGCACCCTGTTGCGCGATAAGCGGCAAGCCGGCGCTGCGCCACGACTGCATGAAGCTCGCCGGCGCGACCGGCAGCCATAGGCAATAATCGTCGGCATAATTCGCCACCCGGAGCCAGTGCGCATGCTCGCCGGCATGGCGCAGCAGCGCGGCAGGCAAGGCTGCACGCGGCACCACTGCTCCGCCACTCATGCAGCCGCGCACATCCTCGCGCAGCAGTGCGTCCAGCACGCGCTGGCAGATGTAAACCGCATGCGTCTCCGGCGCGGGTTGCGCTTCAGGCGCCCTCAATAATGCCGGCTGCCCGCTCATGCCGCGATCTCCCAGGCGAAGCTCCGGCTGACACGATCCATTTCATGCACGAGTGCGTTGATGTCAGTGCCGATGCCGCGCAGTACGCCGAGATAATCCTTGTTTGAATGGGTCAGGCTGAGCGCTTCGCCGATGTGGCGCAGTGGCTTGTAACTGAGGCGTATGCCCTCGGTATGGCTGGCGAAAGCTTGCGGCATACTGACGAGCTGGCCTGGCGACCGGGCGGTGAAATAGCGGATCAACGCAGCATTGGAAGCAAGGTCGAGCGACGGCAACGATTCGCCGATGTAGAGCCGCAGCACCTGTTCGAACAGTGGGATGCCCAACGTTTCCTGTAGCAGGAACTCGCGGTAATCGCCGATGCAACGATAATTGACTTCAATCAGCCGCGGGCCGGATTCGGTCAGCACGAATTCGGTATGGCAGGCGCCGAAGCCCACGCCGAGGGCGTGGATCATGTCCACCACTTGCTGTTCGATATCCGGCAGCAGCCCTGTTCCCCAGCGCGCTGCGAGTTCGATGAAATTGGGCGGCGGCGACAACTCGACCTGGAAGCCGCCCAGCACCTGCAGAGACTTGCCGTCGCCCAGCGTTTCGAGCGTATACAGCGATCCGGGAATGTATTCTTCCAGCAGCAGCGGGTAGCCCGGCTGCTCCGCCCACAGGCGCTGGCATTGCGATTCCAGCGCAGCGCGGTCCGCGCATAGCGACACCTGCAGGCTGGCGACGCCCTCGCGCGGTTTGACGATGCACGGAAACGGCACTTCGTCGAGCAACTCCGCTAACCGCTCGACATGGCATACCGTTGCATGCCATAGCATATCCGCCCCGCTGCGCTGCTGCGACGCGCGCATCTCGGCCTTGTTCTTCACACGGTAAGCCGTCTGCCAATCCTTGCGTGGCAGATCGAAATAGGCAGCGGCGATGGAGGTGCTGGCCTGCAAGTGATCGCTATTGGAAAAAATTGCGGCCGGCTGTTCGATGCGGCAAGTGATTGCGCCGATTACGGCCAGCGGGTTGAACACGTCGCAGGCGATGATCTCGACCGGATAGGCCGACAGACCTGCCTGGCCGAAGTATTGGCGATGGACCTCCGCATGGTCGGTCAGCAGAACGACCGGGTGGCCCAGCTTCGCCGCCGCCGGGATGAAACCTTCATTTATCGAATCCGTTGGCACGTGCGCCAGCATGATGATTTCTTGCATATGTCATCCTTTGTTGAGTAATGGCTGCCGGCAAGGTTTTGCGCGTACAGCCAAGGTTTTTGTTATCGGATGAGCAGCAGGGTGGGGGCTAACTAGCGTGAGCCTGCCGCTCGGAATATGCCCGCGAGGCGGGCATCGAATGGCTGGCGTTCCCTGGAAGTGAGATAGAAGCTGGCTAAGCGGGATCGAAATGAGTCGATCCGGGCGAAACAACTATAATATTAATGAGAATCATTATCAATAGTGAGCGGCGCGCTTCTGTTCGTCCTCATGTAGTCCGAACGGAAGATTGCCCTCCTGCCGATATACCCCTTTGGGTAAGGATTTTCGCGGGAATTACTCGCCAAAAGCCCTGTCGGAATAACATGACACCTGCGGAATTAGGAGAATGCCATGATCCGCAATCCCATCGATGCCTCCGTCCAGGTCAGCCCCGAACTCTCCGTACTGATCGAACACCGGGTAAACGACTCCGATCTCGAAACTCCCGTCACCCTGGGCGAGATGCGCGACTTCGTCGAAGGCATCATGCCGAGCGCGCTCCTGGAAAGCGAAAGCCTGCATCACTTCGGCCCTGACGAATCCCACCTGAACGAGCTGAACGCCCTCATCGAAGCATACGGCGAAGATGCCCTCGCCATCGAATTCATCCGCACCGCCGCCAGCGAAGCCATGACCAGAGTCATCGAAAGCGCCATCAACGATGACAATCATGAATCGCCCACGCTCGCAGATATCCGCGACGCCCTCCACGCTGGCCTTTCAAACCGCTTGGTCGGCGAAGGCGTGCTGGATGATGACGAAGACGACCCCTTGCTCGCGGAACTCGACTTTCTTATCGAACGCCACGGCCTGGACATGCTCGCCGAGCACCTGATTCGCTATGAATGACACGACACGCGGGGAAATGCTGTAATAGCGCTATGGGAATGAACCACCTATACGCGGCCAAGGAACCGACCCGCGCTGAAATCGACGCTTTGACCGAGCCGGCGATTCTGGAATTCGGCGCCCCGTGGTGCGGCTTTTGCCGCGCCGCTCAGCCGTTGCTGGCGGCCGCTTTCGAGCAATACCCCACCGTGCGTCACATCAAAATCGAAGACGGACGGGGCCGCCGGCTCGGACGTTCGTTTCGGGTAAAGCTCTGGCCGACGCTGATTTTCATGCGCAATGGCGAAGAAATGGAGCGTCTGGTGCGGCCCGACGATATCGAATTAATCCGGACCACGATGCAAAAAGTGTTTGCACCCGCCTGACCGCTGCCAGCCAGATTTACAGTTTTCAAACCTCGGCATCAGCCAAGCTGAGCGCTCCCGGGCCGTGTATCGTGCCCTTGCCGGAAGATTTGGCGAGTTTGAGGTTATTGCAGGCTATTTCCAGCATGTGCCCCGGCGTTTGGTCCGCGCGCGGCACATCGACCGCATAGCCCACGCATACCGATAAATACTGCCGGGTTTGCCGGTTGAGGATGCGCAGGGATTGCACGCGATCACGGATGCGAAGGGCCTGGATCTTGGCTTGTGCTTCCGACATGTCTGCCGCGAGAACGACAAATCGATCGCCTTCGTATCTTGCAACAAAATCCGTGGAACGCCGGGAGAGCAGAACCAACGTCTTCGCGATCTTTTGCAACGCATAATCCCCGGATCGGCTGTCCACGGCATTGAATGAATTGAACTGGTCCACGTCGATGACAAACAGCACGAGGGCCTCCTGCTTCTTGGCGGCGATCCGCCATCGAATCTCGTACTGGACATTGAAGAATTCGCGATGAATAACGCGCGTCAAGCAATCCACCATTTCAATGCGCGGTATGGGATTGCTCTCCCGGCTTTCCTCATTAGATTGCAGCATCCCCCGAAGCGGCAACCCCAGCATAGTCAAATCCACCTTGCTTCTCCCTTGTGTTTTTTGATCCGCATATCCTGCGAATTATGCATATCGCATAACAATAGCCCAAATCGGACAATCATTCATGTAGTTGCACAAGATCATGCAGCAATTCTGCGTATCGCTTGTCCAATTAGAAACCAACTGTTTACGACAGGGTTTAAATAGTCTTGAGCGAAAACAGCAAAATCGAATGGACGCACCATACGTTCAACCCCTGGTGGGGCTGTGCCAAGGTGTCTCCCGGCTGCGACCACTGCTACGCCGAAGCGCTTGGCAACCGCTTCGGCACCCAATGGGGCGTGGATTCCGCACGGCGCGTGTTCGGCGAGCAACATTGGCGCGACCCGCTGAAATGGAACGCCAAGGCCGCGGCAATGCACGAGCGCCATCGCGTCTTTTGCTCCAGCATGGCAGATATCTTCGATAAGAACTCGCCACCGGGCGCCCGCGAGCGCGTCTGGGAACTCATCCGCGCTACTCCGCACCTCGATTGGCTGTTGCTCAGCAAACGCATCGGCAACGCCGCGCGCATGCTGCCTGAGGATTGGGGGAGCGGTTACCGCAACGCCTGGCTAGGCATCAGCGTTGTCAATCAGGAAGAAGCCGCGCGCGACATCCCCAAGCTGCTCGAGACTCCGGCCCACCTGCGATTCCTAAGCATGGAACCCCTGCTCGAACAGGTTGATATCGCGCCCTGGCTGCGGCAGAGGCCAGCCAGCCACGGCAACGCCATCGACTGGATTATCGTCGGCGGAGAAAGCGGCCCGAAGGCGCGGCCGCTGAATCCGGGCTGGGTACGTAGCCTTCGTGAACAATGCGCCATCGCGGGCACGGCTTTTTTCTTCAAGCAATGGGGCGAATTCATGCCCACCGAATCCACCATCGCGCCGCCGGCCATGCGCCGAACGGGCAAGAAAGCGGCTGGCCGTCGGTTGGATGGCCAAACCTACGACAACATCCCGGAGGGCCAATCATGAACCAGCGCGGCATTATCTTCAGCAAGCCCATGGTGCTCGCCCTTCTCGCCGGCATCAAAACCCAGACCCGGCGCAAGCTGAAATTCCAGCCTGCCAACGAAAGTGAACTCCCCGAACTCAGCGCCTGCCCCTATGGCCAACCCGGCGATAGGTTATGGGTACGTGAAGCCTGGCGAACACTGAAGGAATACGACGCCAAACAACCGGGCGAACTGCCCCACGACGCTCCGCTGCGCTATGAGACCGATCAGCATTACAACCAATCCGAATTCGAGCCCGGCCGATTACGCCAAGGCATCTTCATGCCCCGCTGGGCCAGCCGCCTCGAACTTGAAATCACCCAGGTGCGCCTGCAACGCTTGCAAGACACCAGCGAATCCGACGCGGTAGCAGAAGGCGCCCGGGCCGTGTTCGACCACTCCCGGGAAGAGGATTACCTGGCGGATGAAGAAGATGAGGATGTCCTGGGCCCGGTCGATTTGTACCGTGCGGTGTGGGAAAGCCTGCACGGCGTGCGCTCCTGGGACAAGAACCCGTGGATATGGGTGGTGGAATTCCGCCCCCTGCCATAACGTTCGATATTTCCAACCAATAAGCTTTAGAATCGCCGGAATAACTTTACGGCGGGTAGGCGTATGTCTAACAATGGAAACGGGCATGACGAGGGGCTGGAATGGTTGAGCGTTTTCCCTGAGCTAACGCAGCTGGACGACGCCGCAAAAACCAAGCTGAAGAAATTTTCGCGCATCGTCGAGGCGCCAGTCGGCACCATAGGCTACCGCGAAACCGACCCCTGCAACGCCTATGTCATGCGGCTGGCGGGACGCTCGCGCGTCTACAAGATTTCCGGCTCGGGGCGCGAAATCCTGTTGTACCGCGTCGCGGCAGGCGAGACCTGCGTGCTGACCACCACCTGCCTGCTGGGCCATAGCCGCTACCCCGCATCGACAGTGGTGGAAGAGCCGATTCGGGATGTGATCATCCCCGCCACGGCCTTCCACGACCTGATGGTGGAGTCGGACGTGTTCCGGCGCTTCGTGCTCAACAATTACGGCAACCTGATCAGCGACCTCATCGTATTGCTGGAAGAAGTCGCATTCAGCAGCATCAGCGCCCGCCTCGCCAAACTGCTGCTGGAAATCCCCGACGGCGCGCTCTCCACCACCCACCAGCAGATCGCCGACGAGCTGGGCAGCGCGCGCGAAGTGGTCAGCCGCCAGCTCAAGGAATTCGAACGCAACGGCTGGGTGTCGCTGCATCGCGGCGCCATTATGGTGACCGAGCGCGCCGCCCTGCAAAAACTGCTCTAGGGCTGGTACTTGCCCTTCACGCTCGCCAGCCCCTTCACCGTATCGAGGCCTTTCACCCCCGTCAGCACCGCGCCGTCCAGCTCGGCATCCGTCAGGTCAGCCCCGGTCAAGTCCGCGCCGGTCAGATCCGCCTGATTCAGGTCGGCACGATGCAGATTGGTCTTGCTGAGATTGGCGCCGGCGAGGTTGCCAAAACGCATGCTGGCGATATTCAGGTCGCTCCCCGAAAAATCGGCGTTGGCAAAATTGCCGCCCACCGAGTCGAACTTCATTTGCCCCATCGGCTGATTGCCGATATCCAGCCCAAAGCGCCCGTTGCGGATGTTGGCGCCGCTCATGTCAACGTTGCCCAAGGTGCCGATCACCCGTGCATTCGTCAGATTCGCGCCCTTGAAATTGGTCTTGTCGAAAATCGCCTGAAAAATGATCGCGTCGGTCAGGTCGGCACCGCTCAGGTCGGCGTTCTCAAGCCGCGCCAGATTAAGATACGCGCGCTGCAGATTGGCGCCGCTCAGATTGGCACCCCGCAGGTACGCGCCGAAGAAGCTGGTATTCACCATCTTGCAGTGTCTGAGATCCATGCCATCCAGCTCCAGATACCCGGCATCCTTGCTGGAAAGATCGCACGTTTTGCTCTGGATTTGCCGCACCGCCTCCGCCTGGCTGATTTTCTCGCGCTCCGGCTCGGCGTGCTTCGCATAGAAAGCCTGGGCTTTTTGTATCGTGCCCATCGGGTCTTGCTTGTACATCGCCCGGGCTTCCTCATTGCCGAAGCAATACGTCTTGCCTTCGAATACCTCGTTGATTTCGCACTTGGTTTTGTTGAGCTGGCCCATCGCCAACCCGGTCGTGCAGTGATCGCCGAACTCCCCCGCCAGCGCCAAACTGGCGGTCAGCGATAAGAGAATTCCGGCAACATAGGTTAGGTTACGCATATTTATCTCCTTAATCTGATTTGATCTTGTCTGCGCCAATCGTGGCGCGTGTTGACAATGTCTTTCAGAGTAGAGAGGCGCGTCTGTAACTTATGTCACATTGACGAGCGAAATGATCGCTCTTGCTGCAAATCGAACCATCGGCTGCGCCGGCCCGACCTTTCTATATTCCGTACCGCTCAATCCCGACCCTTCGGTTCAGGCCACGCAACCCTCGACACTGACCAGCGACCACGGCGCCGGGGAGAAATGCGCATGCGCAAACTCCTTGGCTTCTTCTTCGTCGTCGAAATGCCAGGCATCGGCTAACTCGCCGACCGTCCTCAAATTGCCTTGACCATCCGAACCGAGAAATCCGGTGCCGAACTTAATTGCAAACTCCATTGTTTTCCTTTCTTGTATTTTTAGTTTCAACTATCCCCATGGGCGATGCACACACATGCATCGGCTATTGAGCGCGGCGCGAAGTGTGCCAGCGATATATGACAGTTAGATGAAACCAAAGAGCGGCGCCCTGCCCTGTCCACATTCCTTCATGGCAGCTGATGGGCGGGAAAAAATTCACCAGCCTGTCAACGGAATACGGCCACATGGCGTTAATACAAGGTTGTCGTCGCGCATCGCCTCGTAGGTCGCTACCAACTCCGTATCGATCGAAAATTTTTCTTACTGCTGAGCTTAATTATCAGGCGATATCTGTCGATGACTGATTGCAGTGCATTTCCGTCCGGGCTTTTCCCTTGTCAGTGAATGCGTGTTCCCTCCTCTGCACGAGCTGCTACATCCCAGAGGTTGTTTTCGTTCCGGCTCGTCGCCCATGTATTCCACTGTGATATATGGCGCACGTCCGCGAAGAGGTAATCATGTCTGAATTATCGAAATTCGACGGCGGCGAAGCACCGCCTTCCCCCGGCTTCTGGCTCCGCATCAAGAAGGCCGCCGGCCGCCTGCAGGATTGGTTCGCGGTGCAATCCCTCGCCGTCAAAGTGACGGTGCTGGTGATTGCCATGCTGATATCGGCTTCCGGCATCTATGCGGCGGCGATGCTGCAGAAGCAGGCCGCGATTG
This sequence comes from Methylophilaceae bacterium, assembly GCA_035460165.1. Classification (GTDB taxonomy): domain Bacteria; phylum Pseudomonadota; class Gammaproteobacteria; order Burkholderiales; family Methylophilaceae; genus MM2. The sequence goes on from DATHWW010000017.1 coordinate 54,462, forward strand.
CCGAACAGGTCCGCGCCATGGGAATTCCGGGGCAGGATGCCTGGAAACTCAACGACAAGCTGCCGGTGGTCTTCGGCCCGGGTTCGGTGCTGAGCTTCATCGAGATGCAACCGGTCGAGCGCATTTCCGTCATCTATGAACCACTGATGTGGGACGTATCCGAGCGCGTTGTCCTGGTCGAATCGCAAGGCAAGCAGCATGCCTTCTACCCCAGCGACATGGAAACGCGCATCTTCACCGACAAGGCGGTTAATGCGCCGTGGGGCAGCAAGCTCGTCTTCATCCCGCGCAGTGAGCTCAGCGCCAGCAGCCTGGAGCTCTTCGAGCGGCTGGACCAGCGCTTCGCCGACGCCCGCCCTCAATCCGAAAAGGATAGCTGGAAAGCCGGCCTCAGCGGCGCGCTGTCGGTACTGCTGACGCTGGGCCTGCTGGGCTTCGTGTTCTACCAGCTTAAAGGGCAATTCAAGTCGCTCAAGTTCATCGAACCCATGCAGATTCACGGCTCCATCGACGACCTCGTCGGTATGGACGATATCAAAGCCGAAGTCGCGCAGATCAAGGACCAGTACCAGCGCCGCGCGGAATACGCCGAATACGGCATTCACAAGCCCTTCAACGTGATGTTCAGCGGCCCGGCGGGCACCGGCAAGACCAAGCTCGCCAGCTACCTCGCCAAGGAGCTCAAGCTGCCCATCCTGTTTCACTCCGCCGCCAATCTGGAAACCGGCTTCGTGGCCGGCGGCGGGCAGACGCTTAGCCGCATCCTGGCGATGGCCAAGCGCCGCAAGCGCTGTATCGTCTTCCTGGACGAAGCGCAAGACCTGTTCATGAAGCGCGGCGGCCGCCGCAAATTCGACGACGATACCGCCAACACACTGCTTTCCGTGCTGGACGGTGTGCGCAGCCGCAATGCGGCCGAGATCATCTGGATCGTCGCCAGCAACTTCAACAGCGCCACCATGGAAATGGACGAAGCCATGCTGCGCCGCTTCCAGATGAAGGTCGATTTCCGCGTGCCCAACCGCGAGGAACGCTTGGCGATCATTCACCACTACCTCAGCCAACGCGCCGACAAGGTGCTGCCCGACCTCGACCTGCGCCACCTGGTGGACCTCACCGAAGGCCACAGCCCGGCCGACCTGGAAACCATCGTCAACCAGGCCGGCATCTCCGCCGTACAGAGCGGCGAGATGATAGGCGACCACACGCTGATGCTGGCGGCCGAACGCGTACTGGTCGGCAACGTCAACACCGAAACTACCGCCGAACGCGAACGCGACCGCCGCATCATCGCCACGCATGAGTGGGGCCACTTCCTGATGGACCTGGAGCACGAGCGCAAGATCACCAACGACGACTGGGAGCAGATCCTGGCCGACATGAAGACCATCAAGATCTCCCTCAAGGCCAACCCGCGCACCAATGCACTGGGCTTCGTCTTCCACAAGCAAGGCTCCAACCTGCTCAAGACCAAGGCCGACATCGAGCATGAAGTGCGCGTGCTGCTGGGCGGCATGGCCAACGAGGAACTTTTCTTCGGCGAGGAAGGCACCACCAACGGCGCGCACAACGACATCACCCGCGTCACCAAGCTGCTGCACCACGCCGTCGGTGAGATGGGCATGTACCGCAAGACCCGCCTCAACTACACCGCGCTGCAAGACCAGCAAAGCGGCGCGCGCGACCTGGACCAGGAAACGCGCAACATCATGGAAGCGCAAAGCGAACGGCTGTACGGCGAAACCATCGCCGTGCTCGAACGGCTGAAACCGCTCACCGAGCACATGGTGCAGAAGCTGATGGAAAAGGATGAAATGGGGCTGAGCGAGGCGCTGGCGGAAATCCGCAGCTTCGAGGCAGCCAATCCCATGTTAAGAGCTGCTTAAGTTTGATCAAAAGATAGATATGAAAAGGCCGGTTTCCTTAGAGGAAGCGGCCTTTTCAATTCGGCACTCCGACAGATTGGCCCTTATGAACCCTGCTGTTCGGCGAGCTCATTTAGGAGTTGTGAAATATCCCATTCGCACCCGCCACAGCCCGAGAGAGCACCGTCTTTCGGGAGATAGCATCCACATCCAGCCCTTGCTCAAACAGGCGTTGAATATTGCCCGCGTGGTGCCCCTGCAAGGGCACATGATTTCGTCTTCCGGATTGACGTTGGGGTTCATGGGAGTGAGGTTTGCTTCATATGGATAACAACATGGGGCCCAATTAAACAGTCGCAACCGCTTCCTCGCCTTGTTGCTGCCCCGTACTTCTTAACCAGAATGCGCCTAGCAAGGCAGCTATGACTGCGAATGCAGCACCGAAAGCAAATGCAATCCGATAACCGCCGTTCAAAGCGGCTAGAGGCGCTTCACCCTGAGCAAGAAGGTAGCCGGATTGATGTGCCGCAAGGCTCGCCAGAATGGCCAACCCGAGTGCGCCCCCCATCATGAATGCGGTATTGACGATGCCGGAAGCGAGGCCGGAATTGGCTGTATCGACATCGCTCATCGCTGCCAGCAACACGGGATTCAAAGCAATCCCCGCTCCCAATCCGAGCAACAGCATCCCCGGCAACACATGCCAGACGAAACTTCCATTCACCGGCGCCAATGCAAACAAGACGAGGCCCAATCCCCCCACCAACAGACCGAAAGCCACAGGTAGTTTGATGCCAAATCGCATGACCATCTTGGCCGAAATCCCGAGCGAGAATAGCGCCATCAGCAAGTTCGAAGGCAGAAACGCCAGCCCGACCTGCAACGCGTTGTAACCGAGCACGAGCTGCATATAAAGCGCCGAGATGAAGAACCAGGCGAACATGGACGCCGCCCACAACATGGCGATGATGTTGGCCGTGTAAAGGTTGCGCAGACTAAACAAGCCGAGCGGCATAAGGGGGGTCGAAATCCGCGCTTCAATGCCGATAAAGATCGCCAGCAGCATAATAGCCACGGTAATCAGACCCAGAGTCTGGAATGAAGTCCATCCGGCCTCATTGCCATTCACAATGGCAAACACCGCCAGCATGAGTGAAGCGGTAATCGTAATAGCCCCACCGACATCGAGCTGCTCCCCTGCTGCATGGCCTTTGCCCGCGGGAATCAGCTTCAGACAGAGCAGATATACGGCGAGGCCGATGGGCAGGTTCACGAGGAAAATCCAGTGCCAGCTCAGCGCATTGGTCAGCAGGCCGCCGAGCAGCACGCCGATGCTGCCACCGCCGGCACAGACGAAGCCATAGACGCCCATCGCTTTCGCGCGGTCTTCCGGTTCGCTGAAGATGTTCATGATGAGCGACAGCGCCACGGCCGAGACGACGGCGCCACCCAGCCCTTGGATCGCGCGCGCCACGATCAGGATCAAGGGCGTGTTGGCAAGGCCGCAGGCGAGCGAGGCGCCGGTGAAGAGGATGAGGCCAAGCAGGAACAGCTTGCGGTGTCCGTAGAGATCGCCCAGGCGCCCGCCGAGCAGCAGGAATCCGCCGAAGGTGAGCATGTAGGCATTCACGACCCACACGAGCGAGGTTTCGCTGAATCCGAGGTCTTGGCGGATCGAGGGCAGAGCGACATTCACGATGGTGGTATCGAGCACGATCATCAGCTCGCCGAGACACAAAACGATCAGCGCCAGCCATCGTTTGTCGTGTGCGATATTGTGGGACATCAGGATTTCCTACCGTGGATTTGCTCGTATTATAAAGCGTTGAGTTTTGACTCCATTGTCATGTGAATACTCTTGCTCTCAATCAGCGGGTTTCTGATTCAAAGAGTATGTGATCGAGTTGGATGGCATCCGGGGAGGCAAGCAGAGCTCTGCTTAACGATTCCATGGCATTTTGGCCAACATCATCGTCAGGCCACATGAATTGCTCAGCCCGGCGTACATCAAACCCGCACCAATCAGGCCTGCAATCCAGTAACCCGCAGGATGCAATAGTGCGCCAATAGCGACGCTACCCAAGATCAGCATGCCTGCAGTGATGCGCATCTGGCGGTCAAGCGAAATGGTGTTGCGCTTACCGTGTTCTAGCGGCAAACCCGCCGAAATCCAGGCATTGGTTCCACCATCGACATGAATAACGCGCTGCATCCCGGCGGTGCGCAGTTTGGCCGTGGCGTACTGGCTGCGCGTGCCGGTCTGGCAGATGCAATAAAGAACCGCATCAACACCAAAACGCGAGATTACATCGACGACATTGAGCCGATCCAGCGGGATATTGATTGCGCCCTCGATCTTAAGCGCCTCGAATTCCCCATGCGTTCGCACATCGAGAATAATGACCTTTCCGGCCTTTATTTCATCGAAGAGTTGGGTAGCAGAGACGCTTTGCAATGTCGTTTCAGTCGCGATCAGGTGTTCTGGATTGGTTGCGGCTTGCATGGCGCCAGCTCCGATATTGGCAGGAACCGCTTCATGCATCCGTTTCGGCATGGGCAGGCCGAGATTGTTCATGATGTCGATGAACTCATCGCGCGATTTCCCTGCAATCCTGGCATTGAAGTACTTTTCCTCGCCTATGCTGCTGAGCCGACGCCCTTTGTAGTCGTGGCCAGGAAAAACCAGCGTTTGCTCATCTAGCGCAAACAAGGTCTCGGTGATGCTGCTCCACAGCTCCTCAGGGCTGCCCCCTTGAAAATCGGTACGTCCGCAGCCCCCGATAAAAAGCGTGTCGCCGGTGAACACGCGATCCCTCCAAAGAAAAGAAACGCTGCCTGGCGTATGGCCGGGCGTGGATATGACGGTGATTTCTTCACGGCCAAACAGGATGACATGGCCGTCCTTCAACATCAGGTCGTAGCCTTGCGCATTGCAGTCGGCCGAAACGGCGGTGATCGCCCCTGTGGATTGTTTCAGAGCCTGCGCGGAAGTGATGTGGTCCGCGTGTACGTGCGTCTCCAACGTGTACTTAAGCTTGAGCCCGTGTCCGCATATGAGTTTCAAGTCACGCTCCACCTGCTCCAGCACCGGATCGATGATGACCGCTTCGTGGGTTGAGTCATCGGCAATCAAATAAGTGTAGGTGGATGAGTCAGTATCGAATAGCTGTTTAAAAAACATATAGATACCTCTCTTGCTCGACAGCTGGAAATCTAGTCCAGTGGATAGAGAAGTATGAGTAGGAATGGTACAAATGAAAAGGGCCACATTGCTGTGGCCCTTAAAACTGGCGCGCCCGTAGAGATTCGAACTCCTGACCCCTTGGTTCGTAGGGGGCCTACTGCATAACTGAAGATGCGTTGATAATGCTCGCAGAACCTGAGGGATTATCCAAAAAGGAGAAGTGTCCAGTGTTCTTTAAGGTAACAAAGCGTACGTGTTTGGGTAATCTTCGTTGGTTTTGTTCAGCTGCATACGACGGTGACCAATCCTTGTCACCATAGATGACCTGGGTCGGAATTGAATTCGGAATGTTGGGATATTCTTTATCCGCAATTTGCGGCCAGCTAGCGGCTTCTTTCATGAGTGATTTCATCACAAAAGGAAACCTCTCGTCCTGACTCGGCACGGTCAGTAATTTTTCGAGAAATTCATCGGACAGATTCTTGTTGTTTGCGAATCCGGCCTGCATGATCAATCGGAACAATGCCGGAAACTCGAGTTTGAAAGGTTGTTCAGTGAACTGCCCGACATAGGAAACTACGCTGCCTATCGGTCCGCCGATAAGCGAGCCCATGCTGTCGTGGGGATTGAATGCGATTACCCTGGAAACACGTTGCGGCATGCGTGCGGCCAGGGTTAGAGCGATGGTCCCGCCGATGGATTCTCCCGCCAGCGTTATTTCTTTCAGATCCAGTTTCTCTACGAGGGCGGCGATGGTTTCGACGAACAGCGTCGCGCTGTAGGGTTGGGTCAATTCCTTCGATGAACGGCCATAGCCGGGCAGATCGGGAACGATGATCCGGTAATGGTCTGCCAGCAGCGGAACGATGCGCTCCGTATACTCGATTTGCGTACGCAATGTATGCAGTAGCAGCAATGTGCGTTCGCCACGCCCTGTTTCCCAATAACAAATGTCTCGATCATTTACCCGAATCTTCGAATATGCGTTCATCTTGATGCTCCTTTGAGAGTTGTTTTCTTAAAGGCAATAACTCCAGCTCCTAGTTGAGAAACCGAAGTTATTGCCTCATCTTCCTTCATGCTCAGGATTTTGTATAACGATAGTTTGCCTGGAACATGCGGGTAAAAATATCCGAAGCTGTTTCAGTCTTCACTGGCTTGCTATCGATCGCCGGAGTGACGCGAGGCGTTTTTCCGAGCACGCTGCTGGAAAACAACTCCAGGGATTTGTCGACGTCGGGTGTTTGGTTCGATACGGACGTCGCCGCCGGTTTCCAGTTGCCCAGTAGTGTTCCTTCGACAAACGTATTGCGGGACTGGTCAGGATTGTTTCCATCGGCGAAAGCGATGCCACTTATACCGGTAATTGCGAAAAGCAGGCTGCTGATAAGAATTGATTTGGTGTTCATGATGTAGATCCTCATTCAAGTTTAAGAAAATGTTCCATTAATCCCTTGAGCGAAAAACCGGTGGCTTTTCGTCGGTATTTATGTAACATGGATTACATTATTAGATCTTGATTTGCTTTTGTCAACACATTTATGTAATCTAGATTAAATTATTTAAGATTGAGGTTTCAAAATGTCCCCAGCAGGTCGTCCGAGAACATTTGATCGCGAAGAAGCGCTAAAGAAAGCCATGCTGGTTTTCTGGGAGAAGGGCTTTGAAGGCACCACGATGGCTGACTTGATCGCCGCGATTGGAATTAAGCCCCCTAGTGTCTACGCAGCCTTTGGGAATAAAGATGCTTTGTTCAGAGAGGTAGTGGAGCTTTATAAAGATAAAGTTGAGCAAGGGCCTCTTAAAGTCCTTAACGAAACAACCCCAATCTTGAATGCCCTTGAAAGCTCCCTAAATGAAAGTGTCAAGATGGTTTCAGGGCCTGAGGCATCTAGCTGTTTGATTATGGCTGGTGCGATCAACTGCACACCGGAACATCAGGAACATGTTCAACACCTAAAAAATTTGAGGTCTAAGTACAAGGAAGCACTGAAGAACAGATTCATCCAGGCAATAGAAGATGGTCAGTTAATTGAAGGAACTAAGCCAGATGCATTGGCCGAGTTCTATTTCAGTTTCATACATGGCTTGGCATTGCGCGCAAAGGATGGATCTACAAAAAAGGAACTCCACTCCTCATGCAAGTTTGCCTTGGAGGCATTAAGGTCGGTGTTACGCACCTCAAATGAGCCGGTCCAATCAACGGAGTTGGAATCATGAAATCACGTCGCATTGTCGTCACCGGAATGGGATTAGTGTCGCCCTTAGGATGCGGCATAGAGCATGTCTGGCAACGCCTGCTGGATGGGCAATCAGGCCTACGAAAGTTACCGGAGGAAATGATTGCCGCGTTACCTGCCAAAATAGGTGGTGTAGTACCCGCCAAGGAAGAGGATGCGAAGGCAGGGTTTGACCCGGACATGCTCGTTGCGCCTAAAGAACAGCGCAAGATGGATCGATTTATCCAGTTTGCATTGGCGGCGGCCGAAGAGGCCATAATTCAAGCGGGATGGATTAACTTAACGGAATCCGAGAAGGTGCGAACGGCTACCATTATCGCCTCCGGGATTGGCGGATTTCCCGCAATCACTAATGCGGTCCGCACCACTGACCAACGTGGCGTCAACCGCTTATCTCCATTCACCATCCCATCCTTTTTGGTCAACATGGCCGCGGGCCATGTTTCAATCCGGCATGGATATAAAGGTCCGTTAGGCGCACCAGTCACTGCTTGTGCTGCCAGTGTGCAAGCGATTGGTGATGCCGCTCGTTTAATCAAGGCTGGTGAAGCGGATATCGCCATTTGTGGTGGAGCGGAAGCCTGTATTGATTTGGTTAGCCTTGGTGGTTTCGCTGCAGCACGGGCACTTTCGACATCCTTCAATGATAGACCAGAGGCGGCATCCAGACCTTTCGATAAGGATCGTGATGGATTCGTGATGGGGGAAGGAGCCGGTATGGTGGTCATCGAAGACTTGCAACATGCAATAGCCCGCGGAGCAAAGCCCCTGGCAGAAATCGTGGGGTATGGTACGAGCGCTGATGCTCACCACATTACATCGGGTCCCGAAGATGGAGGTGGTGCTAGACGTGCCATGCAAGCAGCTATCCAGCAAGCGGGTATTTCACCTTCCGACATTCAGCACTTGAACGCCCACGCAACCTCCACTCCAGTGGGAGACCGAGGGGAGCTCGAGGCTATCAAAAGCTTGTTCGGACAGGAAATGGCTATCGCAGTCACCTCGACAAAATCCGCTACAGGGCACCTACTTGGAGCTGCAGGAGGGGTGGAGGCAATATTCAGTATATTGGCGCTACGAGATCAAATAGCGCCGGCAACCCTGAATCTCGATAATCTCGACGCTGCCGCTGCTGGTGTCGATATCGTACGAGGTTCATCGAGGCAAATGGATATCGAACACGTTCTATCCAACGGATTTGGTTTTGGGGGTGTTAATGCCAGTATTCTTTTCAGGCATTTTTCTTCTTAACAGAGTGGGAGTTGAGATGGCCCGGATAATCCGGGCCAATTAATAGGGGCAAGAGTTGGCCATAACCACGGGCCATTGCTTCTGCATAAACAGGCAGAAGCACAAACAAAATCATTTCCAATACGAGTAAGAATTGCCCTCTGGAAATGACGCCGCACTCGCCGCAATGACCATTCGGCGCCACTGTAAAAAGCTCAGCGCCGGGGAATCGAGCGCATCCAATTGCCACGAACGTTCCGACCCTATCCCCCGCGCCGGGGCGCAGTCAATTACCGCACTCTCTACGGGTGGTCGCAAACGCAGACCTGCGCTACGAGCACGCTAAAAGCGTGGGCCTCTGACTGTGCTCTGCTAGCTTACAATTTGTTCGGCGGCTGCTTCATTGATTCCAGCTGCCGCTTGGGCGGCAAGCCCGTTGGCCGCGGCTTGTGAATCTTGAAATTCCTCGAGTGCATAGACTCTTCCCCAGCGCAGGGTGAACACGTGCAGACCACGATTGACGTAAGCATCGCCGTTGGCGAGCGTGGCGCTGCCGTTCCACTCGACAAACACGTTGGTATTCCATGGCATTCCCTTCACCCAGATGTTGGTGACCTTGATACGGAGACTGGGCAGGACCCGTCCGAGACGTTCGAACCAGCGGCGCAGGGCTTCTTTGCTGTGGCGCTCTCCACCAAGCGCGTGGACGCCGGAAACGCGGTGATGGACATGCGGCGCGACTGCATTTACTGCCTCATCCCAGCGATGGTTGTTGACGTCGTCGAAGGTCTGACGGATTTTGCTCTTAACAATGTAGCTGTATATCATGGGTAGTTCCTCCAATTATGTGAAAAGACGGCCTATCGCGAGTACTAAGCTGAAGCTTTCGACGGCCTTGGATCTACGGCAAAACTCTGTACATGAATCGTGCTTCACGAAATCCAGCTCTATTTTTCGGCGGTCGTGGTTAAGGCGCCTGAAGATCGTGAAACAACACTACTTACTTCCCAACCACCACCTAGCGCCTTGAATGCGGCGACTGCCGAACGTGCAGATTCGATCTGCGCCTGGAGTTTTGCATCGGATGTTCGCAACAGGTTTTCATCTGCGTGCAATACCTCAATCAAGCTGACCACGCCTTTTTGATAAGCCGCAAAAGAGGAATCCCGCGCCTGGGAAAGTGATTGTTCGCCCTGCAGCAAGATGCTCGTCTGTTCCTCACGCTTGACCAACGCGGAAATGGAGTTCTCAACATCCTCGGTCGCACGAAGTGCCGCCTGGCGATAGGCAGCCAGAGCCTCGGCCTCCTGACCTTTTGCCAGATCGATCTGTGCATTGATGCGCGCGAAATCGAATAATCGCCAGCGCAAGCCAAGCACTGCCGCTGCCTGATTCGCCCCGGCGCCGAGGAGGTTTCCTCCCGAGATGGCTGACGCAGTGCCGATCAACGCACTGAGCGCGAGCTTGGGATAGTATTCGGAAGTTGCTACGCCAATTTTTGCATTGGCGGACGCTAACCGGCGCTCCGCGACAATCAGATCAGGTCTGCGTCGCAGCAAATCCGCAGGCGAACCAATCGAGGATATTTGTGGAGCTACAGGTATCGGGCTAGCTTTGCCAAACTCAGCCCTATAGGTACCAGGTGCAACCCCCAGCATCACATCAAGGGCATTCATGGCCACATCACGCCCGGTTTCAAGCACTGGAATAGTAGCTTTAACCTGAGCGACCGCGCCTTCCGCTTGCTGCACCTGCAGTTTGGGAACCAGCCCTTTCGAATACAGCATGTGCACCTTCGATAGAAGTTGCTGCCGCGTTTCAAGTTGCTGCCTGGCGATATCTAGTCGAGCCTGCAGGCCGCGAATAGTGATGTAAAGATCTGCCGTTTGAGCGGCGACCGCGAGACGAGTTGCGATTCCACCTGCCTGGGCTGCCTGATATTCTGCCAGCGCAGACTCTTGCCCGCGACGCAGCCCACCGAATACATCCAACTCCCAACCTGCACTCAGGTTTGCCTCGTAAAGGCTCCCATCCCTGTCAAAGCCAGGAACAGCGTTAAGTAGTTGCCCTACGGGGGTTTCCAGCGACTGATGATTTCTGGTTACTTGCGCACTCACATTGCCCGAAGGGAGTAACGCTGCATGTGCGGACCCGAGACCGGACCGTGCCTGCGCAATGCGGGCTGAAGCCTGAGCCAAATCCAAATTTTGATCTAGCGCCAATACCACGAAATGACTTAACTGAGGATCGCCAAACCCATCCCACCAAGTAGCAATACTCGCGTTTGATGTAGCGCTACGCGTTTCAAGCTGAGTCTGGCCGAGATAATGATCGGGGAGCGGGACTTCAGGTTTTCTGTAGTCAGGACCGACTGCGCAGCCAGCCACAAGACTGGCACTTAATAAAAGAGCAAGAGGGCGGCAAGAGAACATGGCTATCCTTAAACCTATTTGGTTGATCAGTGACTATATTACAATATGGTCACTGTTTGTCAATCTATTCAAGTAGAGGTAAGCTAAATAAATGAACGCAAAAACCCAACCCATCCCCCGAGGTCCTTCCGACCATAATGTCCGAACCCAGATTGTGGAAGCGGCGGCGGAGCATTTCAGCCGCTACGGCTACGAAAAAACAACCGTATCAGACCTGGCCAAGGAAATTGGTTTTTCCAAGGCTTACATCTACAAATTCTTCGATTCCAAGCAGGCCATTGGTGAGGTGATATGTAGCAACTGCTTGAGTGCCATTCTGGAAGCCATTAATGAAGCCATGCTGGGCGCCCCCACCGCTTCCGAACGGTTTAGACGTATGTTCAAAGCCGCGGTAGAAGAGAGTGTGCATCTTTTTTTTCATGACCGAAAACTGTATGACATCGCGGCGGCCGCTGCCGGTGAGGAATGGCAGGCCGTTACCGCCTATCAAGATCAAGTCAAGAAAATCATCCTGCAGATTATTCGCGAAGGACGTGAAACGGGCGAATTCGAGCGAAAAACCCCGATAGATGAGACCACAAATGCCATCCATTTGGTGATGCACCCCTACATGAATCCTTTGCTTCTGCAACACAATCTCAGCCTTGCTGATGAAGTTCCGGTCATCCTGTCTGGTCTGGTACTGCGAAGCTTAGCCCCATAAATATTATTGTGACTATTGACTAATTTGGTCACTAGTTGGAAAATGCGGTTCCTATCTTTTGGAGGGGAACCCAAATGCTTCGCCGTAAACTTGCCTCAGCTACCGTTATTGGGCTATTGCCACTGGCACTGATTGCCTGCAGCGATAAACCGCCATCTGATCCTCGCACTCAAATCCCATTAGTCAGAACGGGAAGCGTTGGAATTGCTTCTGATACATCACGCTCCTTCACGGGAACCGTTGCCGCCCGGGTTCAAAGTGAGCTCGGGTTTCGGGTCCCAGGTAAGGTGCTCGAACGTTTAGTCGATGCAGGTCAAATCGTCAAACGCGGTCAACCGCTCATGCGCATCGATCCTATCGATCTGCAATTGGCGGCACATGCACAACATGAGAACGTGATGGCCGCAAAAGCTCGCGCCAATCAAACAGCTGAAGAGGAAATCAGGCACCGTGATCTAGTAGCAGTAGGTGCTGTATCTGCCTCAGCTTATGATCAAATCAAAGCTGCAGCTGAAACAGCCAATGCACAACTCAAAGCAGCTGAAGCTCAGGCTGACGTGGCAAAGAATGCATCCAGCTACGCGGTCTTACTTGCTGATGCCGACGGTGTTGTAGTAGATACCCTGGCTGAACCAGGGCAAGTCGTCAACGCAGGCCAGACGGTGGTTCGGGTAGCACATTCGGGGAAGCGCGAAGCTATCGTACACCTGCCGGAAACCCTGCGTCCCTCGCTGGGTTCCCTTGCCCAGGCCAAACTTTACGGCAAGGAAAACCTGGCCGTACCGGCAAAACTCAGGCAGCTTTCCGAATCGGCAGATGGACTATCCCGCACGTTTGAAGCACGATATGTGCTGGATGGCGCATTAGCCAACGCCCCTCTTGGTGCGACTGTCACCATTCAGATCAAGGAAAACAGCTCCTCGCCGCAAAACGGCTTGGAAGTGCCCATTGAAGCCATTTTCGATTCAGGAAAAGGTTCGGGGGTTTGGGTGCTTGAGGGGCGCCCGACCCACGTCACCTGGCGCTCAGTAAAAATCCTAAGCCTAAGTGATGTGACCGCACGTGTAGAAGGCGATCTCAAGGTAAATGATCAGATTGTCGCGTTGGGTGCCCATCTCCTTCAGGAAGGCAGGGAAGTCAGGGTCGCGACCAGCGACGCAGGCATGGCACGTGTGAATCATGAGGTGGCGAAATGAGCCGCTTCAATCTTTCCGCCCTTGCCGTGCGTGAGCGGTCGATCACCCTGTTCCTGATTATTTTGATCACGATTGCGGGCACCATCGCGTTTCTCAAGATGGGCAGGGCCGAAGATCCTCCCTTCACGGTCAAGATCATGACCGTGATCACCGCCTGGCCGGGAGCGACGGCGCAGGAGATGCAGGATCAGGTCGCGGAGAAAATTGAAAAGCGCATGCAGGAGTTGCGCTGGTACGATCGCACGGAAACCTACACCCGGCCCGGGCTGGCTTTTACCACGGTGACCCTGCTCGACAGTACGCCTCCATCCGAAGTCAAGGAAGAGTTCTACCAGGCGCGCAAGAAGATAAGCGACGAGTCGCAAAATCTCCCGGCCGGGGTCATCGGCCCCATGGTGAATGACGAATATGCGGACGTGACCTTTGCCCTGTTTGCCTTGAAGGCGGCAGGGGAGCCACAACGACTGCTGGTACGCGACGCAGAAAAAATGCGTCAGCGCCTGCTACATGTCGCCGGCGTGAAGAAAGTGAACATCATCGGCGAACAACCCGAGCGCATTTATGTCGCCTTTTCCCATGACCGCCTGGCGACCCTGGGAATTTCACCGCAGCAGATTTTTACCGCGCTCAACACCCAGAACCTCTTGACGCCCGCGGGCTCGATCGACACCAAAGGTACGCAGGTATTCATCCGGATCGAGGGCGCCTTTGATCAACTGCAGAAAATCCGCGATACACCGGTATCGGCCCAAGGCCGGATACTGAAGTTGTCGGACGTGGCCACGGTAGAACGTGGTTATGAAGATCCCTCGACATTCCTCGTCCGCAACAATGGCGAGCCAGCGCTCCTGCTGGGCATCGTCATGCGCGAGGGGTGGAACGGCCTCGATCTGGGGAAAGCATTGGATGCGGAAGTCGCGTCCATCAGCAGCGATTTGCCGTTGGGCATGAGTTTGACCAAAGTGACCGACCAGGCCGTCAACATCGATATATCGGTCGACGAGTTCATGGTCAAGTTCTTCGTCGCGCTTCTCGTGGTCATGCTGGTGAGTTTCCTGAGCATGGGCTGGCGCGTCGGTCTTGTCGTTGCGGCTGCCGTACCGCTGACGCTGGCCATCGTGTTTGTCGTCATGGCGGCCACTGGCAAGAATTTTGACCGCATCACCTTGGGATCGCTGATTCTGGCACTTGGCCTGCTGGTCGACGACGCCATCATCGCGATCGAAACGATGGTGGTGAAAATGGAGGAAGGGTATAGCCGCATTGCCGCCTCCGCGTATGCCTGGAGCCATACCGCCGCTCCGATGCTTTCCGGCACCCTGGTCACGGCCATTGGGTTCATGCCCAATGGATTTGCCCAGTCCACCGCCGGCGAATACACCAGCAATATGTTCTGGGTGGTGGGTACTGCCCTGATCGCTTCCTGGATCGTCGCCGTCGTATTCACGCCTTATTTGGGCGTCAAGATGCTGCCGGAAATGGAAAAGGTCGAAGGTGGTTACAAAACCATTTATAGCACTCCGAATTACAACCGCTTTCGCTCGATGCTGGGACGAGTCATTCATTACAAGTGGATCGTTGCGGCCATCGTGATAGGCACCTTTGTGCTGGCCATCCTCGGCATGGGCGTAGTGAAGAAGCAGTTTTTTCCAACCTCCGACCGTCCTGAGGTATTGGTCGAGGTTCAAATGCCTTATGGAACCGCCATTGCACAGACGAGTGCCGCCACAGCCAAAATTGAGGCATGGCTGGCGAAACAAAAGGAAGCGAAGATTGTGACGTCTTACATCGGCCAAGGCGCTCCACGCTTCTACCTAGCAATGTCGCCCGAACTGCCTGATCCGTCTTTTGCGAAGCTCGTCGTGCGGACAGAGGACCAGAATGAACGCGAGGTTCTGAAGCTAAGGCTACGTCAGGCCATCGCCGATGGGCTGGCGCCGGAAGCCCGCGTACGTGTGACGCAACTGGTATTCGGACCGTATTCCCCGTTCCCGGTAGCTTTCCGCGTTACTGGGCAAGACCCCGAAAAACTGCGCATCATTGCAGCCGAGGTACGGCAAGTGATGGACGCAAGTCCGATGATGCGAACCGTTAATGCCGATTGGGGCGAACGCGTGCCGGCCCTGCACTTTACGCTTCAGCAGGATCGGCTTCAGGCTGTCGGACTCACTTCCAACAGCGTCGCACAACAACTTCAGTTCCTGCTGAGCGGCGTACCCGTTACCGAAGTGCGTGAGGATATTCGCTCCGTACAGGTGGTTGGCCGGGCAGCAGAAAACATGCGCCTGGATCCTGAGAAAATATCCGGTTTCACCTTGATCGGCTCGGCAGGGCAGCGTGTCCCGTTGTCGCAAATAGGTTCCGTCGATGTCCGTATGGAAGAGCCCACTCTGCGCCGGCGCGACCGCACTCCGACGATTACCGTACGCGGCGACATCGCAGAAGACTTGCAGCCGCCAGATGTATCAACTGCGATCAAGGCCCAGCTGCAGCCCATCGTTGACAAGCTTCCGGCCGGGTATCGCATCGAAGAGGCGGGCTCTATCGAAGAATCAGGCAAGGCGACCAAGGCGTTGTTGCCACTGTTCCCGATCATGATTGCGGCCACGTTGCTGATCCTCATCCTGCAGGTGCGCTCGATAGCGGCCATGATCATGGTATTTGCCACCAGTCCGCTGGGGCTGATCGGCGTGGTTCCGACCCTGATACTGTTCCAGCAACCTTTCGGGATCAATGCCCTAGTGGGCCTGATCGCCCTGTCGGGCATCTTGATGCGCAATACGCTGATCCTGATTGGGCAAATCGAGGATAACCTGAAAGAAGGATTGCATCCTTTTGACGCGGTAGTCGAAGCCACTGTTCAACGTGCCCGGCCGGTTATTCTCACTGCTTTGGCGGCGATTCTGGCGTTCATTCCGCTTACTTCTTCAGTATTTTGGGGAACGTTGGCCTATACCCTGATCGGCGGCACGCTTGTCGGCACAGTACTGACCCTTGTGTTCCTGCCGGCGATGTACGCCATCTGGTTCAAAATCAGGCATCCGAGGAAGGCAACCAACGGAATCTCAACTGCTTTAGGCATTCCTTCTTGACCTAACAGCCTCCACTTGTCGAGCACTCCAAATTTAAGGACTGCTCGACAAGTGAGTGATAGCCACTTCCACCAATGAGGTATGAAACGGTTCACAGAAAGTCCGCTGGCATATGTCGGATAGTACGATGCAGCGAGCGTTCAAGGCCGCTTTGAAAATGGCCAGAGTCCATAAACATGCTCCATTGTGGCTAAGCGAAATAAAGACTAAAAGGGGATTTGAATAGTACGGAGAATAGTACAAGACAAGAAAAAGGCGGCTACAGAGTTAACTGTAACCGCCTTTTTCTCAATAAAATTTGGCGCGCCCGAAGAGATTCGAACTCCTGACCCCTTGGTTCGTAGCCAAGTACTCTATCCAGCTGAGCTACGGGCGCGTTTTGATCTGCTTTCGACTAACGTTGAACAGTTAGCGTCGAAGAGGTCGCACATTATACCGAATAATCCCTTGGGCGCAAGCCGACTTCGCGGGCTGTCTGATTCATATGCTTTCCGAAGGGCGTTACGGATGCCGACTGACGTTATAATTCCCCCATGAAACTGCTCGCCCTCGACACTTCCACCGAATACCTTTCGCTTTGCCTGTGGCAGGACGGCACCATGCTGTCGCGCGACTTGCTGGCGGGGCAGCAGCATTCACAGCTAATTTTGCCGATGCTGGGCGAAATGCTGGCCGAGGCAGGGCTAACGTTGCCACAGCTCGACTGCATCGCCTTCGGCGCGGGGCCAGGTTCGTTTACCGGGCTGCGCATCGGGTGCGGCGTGGCGCAGGGGCTGGCGTTCGGCGCCAATCTTCCGGTGGTGGGCGTGAGCACTTTGCTCGCGCTGGCGCAGCAGACGGATGCGGAGCGCGTGATCGCGTGCCTGGATGCGCGCATGGGTGAGGTTTACCATGCGGCATATATCCGCTCGGGATCAGCGTGGCGGATCGCATGCGAGCCTGGACTATACAAGCCGCAGGACGTACCTGCCATTGAGGGCGGCGCGTGGTTGGGCATCGGCAGCGGCTGGGCGACTTATGGCGATATTCTGAATGCGCGTTATGCCGGGCAGGTCGATGAGAGTAACGGCCAGGCTTTTCCGCATGCGCGCGACATCGCTACGCTGGCCGCGGTCGAATTCGCCGCGGGCAGGGCTGTACCTGCCGCGGAAGCGGCGCCGATTTACATTCGCAACAAGGTTGCGCTGACGATGGCTGAACGATGAGCGCGGTGATCAAGCCAGATACCGGTTTCCGCCCGATGCAGTTCGAGGATCTCGATCGCGTCATGGCAATCGAGCCGACGATTTATTCGCATCCGTGGTCGCGCGGCAATTTTGCCGATTCGCTGCACGCCGGCTATAGCTGCTGGGTGTATGAGTTCGATGGCGAAATCGTCGGCTATGCGGTGATGATGTCGGTACTGGATGAAGCGCACTTACTCAATATAAGCATCGCAGGCGATTATCAGGGCCGCGGCATGGGCCGCGCGTTGCTGGAGCACGTCATCGATGCCGCCCGTCGCCATGGCGCGCAGATGATGTTCCTTGAAGTCAGGCCCTCCAACACGAATGCCATCGCGTTGTACGAAAGCATGGGCTTCAATGAATTCTCGATCCGTAAGGGTTACTACCCGGCACAGCATGGCCGTGAAGACGCGATATTGATGGGGCTGGCACTATGAGTTTGCCGCGCGAAGAGGTACTGAAAGAACTGGAATTGCTGCCGGTTTGGCGCCCTAGAGCCATCGAGGTGCTCACCCAATCCGCCGAGGCCATAGAGACACAGCCCAAAGCAGCCGAGACCATGATTGCGGCTGAAACTCCGCCTTTGATGGAGCCAGCACCCGCGCCTGCATCAGCTGTGGTAGAGAACACCGCCCCCTCCCCCGCCCTCCGTAAATCCGGAATCGCGGAAATGGACTGGGAAGCGTTGGACGCCGCCATCAAGGCATGCGAAGCCTGCTCCTTGGCAAAAACCCGCACCCAGACCGTGACCGGTGTGGGCGACCGCAATGCCGAATGGCTGTTCGTCGGCGAGGCGCCGGGTGCGGAAGAAGACCGGCGCGGCGAGCCTTTTGTCGGCCAGGCGGGCAAGCTGCTGGACAACATGCTGGCGGCCATCGACCTGAAGCGCGGCGAGAACGTCTATATCGCCAACGTGCTCAAGTGCCGCCCGCCGGAGAACCGCGACCCGCACGGCGAAGAAGTCGTCAAATGCGACCCTTTCCTCAAACGCCAGGTCGAACTGATCAGGCCCAAGCTGATCGTAGCGATGGGCCGTTTCGCGGCGCAATCGCTGCTGAATACCGACAGTGCCATCGGCGCGCTACGTGGCAAGCTGCATGACTACAATGGTGTGCCGGTCATCGTGACTTACCATCCGGCCTACCTGTTGCGTAACTTGCCGGACAAGGCCAAAGCCTGGGAAGACCTGTGCTACGCCCGCCGCACGATGCAGGACTTGCAAACACAACAAGCGGCCATATCTTGATAACAACCGCTTTCATAAGGAGATAACAACATGCGTAAATGGCTGACTGCTTTTATTGTTTTTGCGACGCTGGCGCTGTCCGGCTGCGGCTACAACACCCTGCAAGCGACCGACGAGCAGATCAACGCTGCGTGGTCGGAAGTGCTGAACCAATACCAGCGCCGCGCAGACCTCGTGCCTAACCTGGTCAATGTGGTGAAAGGCTACGCCTCGCACGAGAAGGAAGTCCTCGAAACCGTCACCAATGCCCGCGCCAAGGTCGGCAGCATCCAGGCGACGCCAGAACTGGTGAATGACGAACAGGCCTTCGCGAAATTCCAGGCCGCGCAGGGCGAACTGACATCCGCGCTTTCCCGCTTGCTGGTAGTTGCGGAAAACTATCCGCAGCTCAAGGCCGACGCGGGTTTCCGCGACTTGCAAGCACAACTGGAAGGCACCGAGAACCGCATCGCCGTCGCACGCAACCGCTACATCAAGGCGGTGCAGGAGTACAACGTGACGGTGCGCTCCTTCCCGAGCAACCTCACTGCGATGGTGTTCGGCATGAAGACCAAGCCGAATTTCACCGTGGAAAACGAAAAGGCCATTGCGACCCCACCCAAGGTCGAGTTCAACTAAGTGATCGGTCGTGTAGCGCGGGCGTCTTCGTCCGCACCACTCCCTCGGCAGGCGAAAATGCCTATGCTGCAACAGCTGGCCTGCTGGCTGGCTGCGGCAATGCTGTTTCTGCTGGCCGGAATGGCGGCGGCGGATGAAGTTGCCGTCCCACCGCTCACGGCACGCGTTACCGACCTCACAGGCACGCTGACTGCCGAGCAGAAATCCTCACTGGAAACCCGTCTCGCCGCCTTCGAGCAGCAGAAAGGCAGCCAGATCGCCGTATTGCTCGTGCCCACCACCCAGCCGGAAGCCATCGAGCAATACGCCATCCGCGTTGCGGAAACCTGGAAACTGGGGCGCAAGGGCATCGACGATGGTCTGCTGGTGTTGATGGCAACCCAGGACCGCGAAGTACGCATCGAGGTCGGCTATGGCCTGGAAGGCGTGGTGCCGGATGTGATCGCCAAGCGCGTGATCGAGGAAATCATGATCCCGCGCTTCCGCGAGGGCGATATTGCCGGCGGCATCAATGCCGGAGTGGAGCGCCTGATCGGCCTGATAGAAGGCGAACCGCTGCCGCCGCCCAAGCAGCAAACCGCCAGCGGCGGCGCTTTCGATAAATATTTCCCCATGATATTCATCGTGGCCATCGTGATCGGCGGCCTGATGCGCGCCATTTTCGGCAAGGTGCTGGGCGGCATGGCGACCGGCGGTATCGTAGGTGGCATCGTCTGGCTGCTGGGCGCGGGAATTTTCTTCGCGCTACTGCTGGCTTTCATGGCATTCATCTTTACTCTGGGCGGCGGCCGCGGCTTTCATGGCGGCGGGTTGGGGGGCATGGGTGGAGGGGGCTTCGGCGGTGGCGGATTTGGTGGCGGCGGCGGCGGTTTCGGCGGCGGCGGCGCTTCGGGGAGATGGTAAGCATGAATCTCAAACGCATCCTGAAACACTGGTTTTTCCCGCCCTGGCTGATTAGGCGCGATCTCCCATCCGGCGCGATGTCGGCCATCACCAAAGCCATCAGCGATAGCGAGCGCTCGCATACGGGCGAAGTGCGCTTTGCCATCGAAGGCGCGCTGCCGTGGCACGATGCACTGGACGGTATTTCGGCACGCGACCGGGCGCTGCAAATCTTCTCGCAATTGCGCATCTGGGATACCGAGCACAACAACGGCGTTCTGATCTACCTTCTGTTGGCAGACCACGATGTCGAAATCGTCGCCGACCGCGGCGTGCATACGCTGGTCGGCGCGGCCGGCTGGGAAACGATTTGCCATGCAATGGAAACCGAATTCCGCGCAGGCCGTTTCGAAGCGGGCGTGCTGCTGGGCATAGCGCGCATCACCACTCTCCTGCAAGAACACTTCCCGGCGCACGGCCGCGACAACCCGAATGAACTGCCCGATGTTCCGGTGGTGGTTTAATCTTGAATTTTTGAAAGCGGCGGCGATTGCCGCCCTGTTGTTTTTTCCACTCGCGGCAGCGGCCGATGCCGACGCGATGACGCGCATCTTGAAAGAAACCCCGACACCACAACGCTTCAGCTTTTGCTGGGGCGGCACCTGCGCCGCCATCGAGCAGGTCGGACTAACCCCCACGGAATGGTCGCAGGTGCGCGGGATGTTCGACCCCATGCCCCGCGACGCGGAATCCGAACGCGAAACGGTGCGCGCGGCCATCGGCCTGCTGGAAAGTATTGTCGGCTCCAAGACTGGCACTTCCGGCGACCGCGCCGGGACGTTCGGCAACTCAGCCTGGCCGGGACAACTGGACTGCAACGACGAAGCTACCAATAGCACGAATTACATGCGCATGATGCACGCCGACGGCCTGATGCGTTTCCATGAGATCCTGGATACCAGGACGCGCGGCGGTTTTTTGATCTTTGGACGCCACTCCACCGCCGTCATTGCCGAGACCGGCAGCATGAAGAAATTCGCCGTGGATTCTTGGTTTTACGATAACGGGAAACCGGCAATCATCCTCCCGCTCGACACCTGGCAAGCCGGCTGGAAGCCTGACAACAGTGCGGCACATTAAGTCATCGCTGACTTAACATTGTAATTCCTATAAAATTCCGCGCCTTAAACGGTTCATTCAGAAAGCTTTCCGATGCGCGTTTCACAATTCTTCCTGTCCACCCTGAAAGAAGCTCCGGCAGAAGCTGAACTAGCGTCGCATCGCCTGATGCTGCGCGCCGGGCTGATCAAGCGCTTAGGCTCCGGACTCTATAGCTGGATGCCGCTGGGCCTGCGCGTGCTGCGCAAGGTGGAAGCCGTCGTCCGTGAGGAAATGGACCAGGCCGGCGCGCTGGAGCTGCTGATGCCCGCCGTCACGCCGGCTGAGCTATGGCAGGAAACCGGCCGCTGGGAAGTGTTCGGCCCGCAGATGCTGAAGATCAAGGACCGCCACAGCCGCGATTTCTGCTTCGGTCCGACGCACGAGGAAGTGATCACCGACATCGCGCGCCGCGAGATCAAGAGCTACAAGCAGCTGCCGCTCAATTTCTATCAGATCCAGTCCAAGTTTCGCGACGAGATCCGCCCGCGCTTCGGCGTGATGCGCGCGCGCGAATTCGTAATGAAGGATGCGTATTCCTTCCACACCAACAAGGCCAGCCTGGAAGAAACCTACGCGGTGATGCATCGTACCTACAGCAATATCTTCACTCGCCTTGGGCTGAAATTCCGCGCGGTAGCCGCCGACACCGGCGCCATCGGCGGCACCGGTTCGCATGAATTCCACGTGCTGGCCGATTCCGGCGAGGACGCGATTGCTTTCAATCCGACCTCAGACTACGCCGCCAATGTGGAAATGGCCGAAGCGCTGCCGCCCAGCACGCCGAGGGCGGCCGGCACCGAAGAGATGCGCGACGTGGAAACGCCCAAGCAAACCACCTGCGAGGATGTCGCCGCGCTGCTTGGCATCCCGCTGCAACGCACGGTGAAGCTGATCGCCGTGATCGCCAACGAAAAGCTGCACATACTGCTGATTCGCGGCGACCATAGTCTGAATGAAGTGAAGGCCGCCAAGATCGACGGGCTGGCCGATTTCCGCTTCGCTTCTGAAGCCGAAATCCGCGAAACCTTCAATTGTCCGCCCGGCTTCCTCGGCCCGGTCGGCATTGACCGCAGCAACATCCGCGTAATCGCTGACCGCACCGTCGCCGCGATGAGCGACTTCGTTTGCGGCGCCAATAAGCCGAAGTACCACACCGCTGGAGTAAACTGGGGGCGCGACCTGCCGGAACCCGACCTGGTGGCGGACATCCGCAACGTGATCGCGGGCGATCCGTGCTCCGATGGCAAGGGCGCGCTGGATATCTGCCGCGGCATCGAAGTCGGCCACATCTTCCAGCTCGGCAACAAGTACTCCAAGGCGATGGAAGCGACCTATCTCGACGAAAACGGCCAGACCCAGGTGATGGAGATGGGCTGCTACGGCATCGGCGTCTCGCGCATCGTCGGCGCCGCCATCGAACAGGGCAACGACGAACGCGGCATCATCTTCCCCACGGCGATTGCGCCGTTCACCGTGGCCATCGCGCCCATCGGCTTCGACCGCAACGAAGAAGTTCGTGCCGCCGCCCTCAAGCTGCACGATGAACTTGCCGCTAACGGGATAGACGTGTTGCTGGACGACCGCGGCGAACGCCCCGGCGTGATGTTCGCGGACCTGGAACTGATCGGCATTCCGCACCGCATTACCATCGGCGACCGCGGCCTGAAGGAAGGCCAGGTGGAATACCAGGCCCGCACCGACAAGGAATCGCGCAACATGCCATTGAAAGATATCGTCAATTTCGTACAATCGTTATAGGTGTCGACCGGAAATCCTTATGCGCGCAATGCTGTTCATCCTGCTGGCGGCCCTTTCGCTGCCCTGCCTCGCCGGCAGGCAGAAGGAAGAGCCGCTGTCCAACAGCGTGCGCGCCATGCTGCACAAATCGGTCAGCGATTCCGCCTCGCCCAGACTGATGTTTGCGAGCGAAAAGGAAGCGACAGTCTGGCTTGAGGACATGTCGCACCGCCTCGCAAAACGCATTCCCGACGAGGGTTTCCGCATGGATTTCCTGCGTACCGTGCACTACGAGGCGACGCGCGCCGGCCTCGATCCGCAATTGGTACTCGGGTTGATCCAGGTCGAAAGCGGCTTCAAGAAATACGCCGTCTCTTCCGTCGGCGCGCGCGGCTTCATGCAGGTGATGCCGTTCTGGGTGCGCTCCATCGGCACCAACGACCAGAATTTGTTCCACCTGCGCATCAACCTGCGCTATGGCTGCACCATCCTGCGCTATTACCTCGACATCGAGAACGGCGATCTCTATCGTGCCCTCGGCCGCTACAACGGCAGCCTGGGCCGGGCGGAATATCCGAACCTCGTGCTGGGCGCATGGAAACGTCACTGGGCATATCCCGTCACAACCCCCTGAGTTGTTCCCGCGCGGCGAAAATGGACTCGCCCCACGGCCAGATCCATATCCGCAAATAAACCCCTGCTGAAACAGACCCCTGCCGCACATTGATGGTGCAATTCCAATTGCGCCTGCGGGTATTCGGGTCTACTATCCTCTGCGGCGGGCCTTGCAAGGCGACCCCAAGAGCGGAAAAATCCGTCGCGCCACTACGAACGTCCGCAGTTGTTCCATTCACTTCCGAGGAGAAAAGCAATGGATTTACTTGTAGCGTTAGGTATCAGCATCGGCGTTTTAATTGCGGTGTGGGTGTATGTGGCGGTCGGCATGCCCGATCTTGGATTGATCGTCTGGGCCGGTATTGTCGCGTGGGCTACGTTCTATGCAGCCGGCGGCGGCATGGAGGGTCTGAAAAAGGCCATCGCGTCCAATCTTGCCGGTAATTTCTGGGCGGCCATCGCCTTATTCATCTTTGGTATGGTCGGCGATAGCAATGTGCTCATACTGGCCGGCCTATTCGGCGTTGTCGCCTTTATCTTCTGCGTGCAGGCAAAAATTCCCTTGCTGAGCTTCATTCCCGGCGCCTTTCTTGGTGCGGCCACCTGGGTCGGCGTTGACGTGGCGGGTGCTGGCGCCGATGGCGGGGTCGTCGATGCAGCCGACATCATGATTCCCGTTTCCATGGTGATCGGCGCCGTGCTGGGCTACGTGTCCGAAATCGCCGGCAAGAAACTGGCCGGCAAGGGTTAGGTTTTACTAGTGGAATTGACGGCGGCAGGGGCGACCTGCCGCCGTTTTTTTACGCTACCGCGTCTTATCCGAGATGCGGAATCCGTAATAGGTCCCGAACTCGCCTTCTGGCTCGTGATAGACGAAGAACAGGTCGTTGGCGTAGCCAATCCCGTTGTAATGGTTGTTGGCACGCAACCTCATCCCGGCGGGCAAGGCACTCTTGCCGACGAATTTACCCTTGAGGTCGAACACCACGATCGCCTTGTGATCCACATCCAGCAGCGCCAACTCTTCGCCGGGGATATCGGTGTACGCGACGAAGTGCTCACTGAGGTCGTCGGGCTTCACCCCGGCAGCCGCGAAATCGAGCGCGATTTCGCCCACAGGAGTGCGGCTGTCGAGTTTGACGATGAGAACCTTGTTGCTTCTTTCCTGCTTGGCGTAATAACTGTTGGTCGCCGGGTCGTAGGTCGGCATGGTGGCGGCGCCGCCAAATGCCGGGTTATGTCCGTGTATCTCATCCGTCTGCTCGGACAGCTTGCCCGAGTCATCCAGTTTGAGGCCGAAAACGCCTGTGTTGGGCGTAAAGCCGGCACCGCTGGAGATATTGTAGGTAATGCTTTCCAGCCGGTCGGTGTTGCGATTGAAATAGATCGAACGATTGTCGAGGCCGGGCTTGACCGATTGCAGGTGCTCGCCCTTCTCGCTGTAGACATGGATTTCGGAACGCGACATGGGAATACCGTAACCGTCCGGCATCGGGGCAAAACCGCCATCGGCGATGAAGTAACGGCTATAATCCGGCACAAAGGCAACGCTCATGGGCCGCGATGTGGGCTTGGCGACCAGCGGAATGCGCAATACCGAAACCGCTTCAGGGAGAACCTGCGCATTTGCGGAAAAACTGCCTGCCGACAACAGGGCTGCCATCCAGACAACAAAAGTTCGTCGATTGCTATTCATACGGGTTCCTTGCCATGAAAAACAGATTCTAACCCGCCCTGCCCATGGACACGCAACCGCATCTATTAGTTTGCATCTCGGGACATGGTTTCGGCCATGTCGCCCAGACTGCGCCCGTGCTCAACGCCTTGCACGCACGCGTTCCCGATTTGCAGATCACCGTACGCACGACGGCACCCATCACGCATCTGCGCAGCAGGATACATTGCCCTTTCCATTACATGCGCGAGAGCGGCGGCGATGTCGGCATGCTGATGCACTCCGCGCTTGACGTGCAGGTGCATGAAACCGCCGCCGCATACCAGCAACTGCACCGCGACTGGGGACTCACCGTCTCCAACGAGTCGCGCACGTTGCGCGAAATCGCACCCGACTTCGTGCTCTCGAATGTCGGCTATCTCGCGTTGGCAGGCGCGCACCGCGCCGGCATTCCATGCGCCGGGATGAGCTCGCTTAATTGGGCGGACGTACTCGACCACTATTGCGGCGCGATTTCGGGCACGCGCCAGATCGTCGAACAGATCAACCTGAGCTACGCCAACGCCGGCGCTTTCCTGCAACTGGCACCCCATATGCCGATGGCGCATCTGGAAAATCGCGTACGCATTGGCCCGATTGCACATGTCGGCCGCAATCGGCGCCAAGAGATCGATGAATTCTTCGGTCTGGGCGAAGGCGAAAAGCTAGTTCTGGTCAGCCTCGGCGGTTTCGACAGCCGCTTGTCCACCGAGCAATGGCCGCGCATCCCCGGCGTTCGCTGGCTGATCCCGGCCAGCTGGCGCAGCGCACACCCGGATGCGTTGATTCTGGAAGCGCTGGAAATGAACTTCAGCGACGTGCTTGCCAGCTGCGATACGCTGATCTGCAAACTCGGCTACGGCAGCTTCGCCGAAGCCGCCTGCAACGGTGTGCCGGTGCTATACATCAACCGCGAAGACTGGCCGGAGACGCCCTATCTGGCGAAATGGCTGGATGAAAACGGCACATGCAAGGGCGTTGCGCGGCCCAAGCTGGAAAGCGGGGATTTTTTCGATGAGTTGTACGACATTCTCGACATGCCGGCCCAGCCGCCGGTTGCCGCTTCGGGCGTTGCGCAGGCCGCCGAATGGCTGGAGCAACGCCTCGCCCGTTAGGTCTTCGGGCCTGAACACCGCGTTTGCGTTATAATTCTGCGGGTTAGCCCACCATTCATGGCTCCATGATCAAAAAACTGATTCAACGCGTCTTCAACGGCAAAAAGAAGACGGTAAATTCCAAATCCGACCATAGCGCCCACCGCTATCCCCGCCGCGACCATGGCATCGACCGCAAGCAGCTCAGCTCTGCCGCGCTGCGCACGACCCAGGAACTGCAAAAGGCCGGATTCGCCGCCTTTGTGGTCGGGGGTGCCGTGCGCGACCTGCTGCTGAAGCGCACGCCCAAGGATTTCGACGTCGCCACCAACGCCACACCGGAGCAGGTGCACAAGATCTTCCGCCGCTCGCGCATCATCGGCCGCCGCTTCCAGATCGTGCATGTGATGTTCGGCGCGGAAACCATCGAGGTTTCCACGTTCCGCGGCAGCCATCTTGCCGATGACGTCGGTGCGCAAATCGCCGACAGCGGCCGCATCCTGCGCGACAACGTCTTCGGCTCACACGAAGAAGACGCCGTACGCCGCGACTTCACCGCGAACGCCTTGTATTACGATCCGCACACCGAGGAAATTTTTGATTTCCATAACGGCCTGCTCGACCTCAAGGCGGGCGTGCTGCGCATCATCGGCAAGCCGGAAATACGCTACCGCGAAGACCCGGTGCGCATGCTGCGCGCCGTGCGCCTTTCCGCCAAGCTCGGGCTCAAGCTCGACCCGGCCACTGAAACGCCAATCCCCAAGCTTGCCGACCTGCTGCACGACGTGCCGCCGGCACGCCTGTTCGATGAAATGCTCAAGCTGTTTCTCTCCGGACACGCGATGGAAAGCGCCCGCGCGCTGCGCGAGCACGGCCTGCATCACGGTCTGCTGCCGATGCTGGATGTGGTGCTGGAGCAGCCGATGGGCGAACGTTTCGTCACGCTCGCCTTGCAGAACACCGACGAGCGCGTGCTGGAGGACAAGCCGGTATCGCCGGCCTTCCTGTTCGCAACACTGCTGTGGCATGAGGTGCTGGCCGCCTGGCAGAAGCTCCAGGCCAAGGGTGAGCGCTCGATTCCGGCACTGATGCAGGCGATGCACGACGTCTCCGATATCCAGGCGGAAAAGCTCGCGATCACCAAGCGCTTCAGCGTCACGATGAAGGAAATCTGGGCCATCCAACCGCGCTTCGAGCAGCGTTCCGGGCAGCGTCCGTATCGCCTGCTGGAAAACCCGCGCTTCCGCGCCGGATACGATTTCTTGCTGCTGCGCTGCCAGTCGGGCGAGTTGCCGATAGAGTTGGCCGAATGGTGGGATGCCTTCGCTCAAGCCGATGCCGAGAAGCGTGCCGCAATGCTGTTGCCCGACACCGGCCCCAAGAAGCGCCGTCGTCGCCGCCCGCGCCGTACTAGCAGCGACACGACCCCGCCCGTCGAAGCATGATCCATCGCGCTTTTGTCGCCCTGGGCAGTAATCTGGAAGATCCGCAGCAACAAGTGCTGCGCGCCTTGGCCGAACTGGACGGATTGCCGGAAACACGCGTCACGGCCAAGTCGGCGCTTTACCGCACCGCTCCCGTGGGCTACGACAACCAGCCGGACTTCATCAACGCCGCCGCCGAGGTGAGCACGACGCTGGAACCGTTCGCGCTGTTGCGCGCACTGCTTGCACTGGAAACCGCACATGGCCGCGAGCGCCCGTTTCCCAACGCACCCCGGGTGATCGACCTCGACCTCTTGCTCTACGACGACCTTGAACTGCACGATCCTGAACTGACCCTGCCCCACCCACGCCTGCATGAGCGTGGATTCGTGTTGTTTCCCTTGGCGGATATCGCGCCCGAATTGCACGTCCCCGGCCGGGGCGTGGTACGCGACCTGTTGCAGGCCTTGCCGGACCAAGGGGTGGCAAGGATGGCGGCATGATGCTGACGGAAAAATTTCCTTATATCGTCATCGAAGGCCCCATCGGCAGTGGCAAGACGACGCTTGCGCGCCGCTTATCGGATCGCTTCTCGGTCGACCTGCTGTTGGAAAATGCCGGCGCCAACCCTTTTCTGCCGCGCTTCTACCTGGATCCGCAGCGCTATGCGCTACAAGCGCAGCTGTTCTTCCTGTTCCAGCGAGCGGAGCAGGTGCGCGAACTTGGTCAACGCGACCTGTTCGCCAAGGCCACTATCGCCGATTTCTTTCTCGAAAAAGATCCCTTGTTCGCGCGCCTCAACCTCAGCGACGAGGAGTACGCGCTGTATCGCCAGATCTATGAGCATCTGCAATTACAGACGACTACACCCGACCTGGTGATCTATCTGCAAACGCCGGTGGATGCGCTGCTGAAACGCATCGAGCAACGCGATATTCCTTATGAGCAGGACATCCCGCGCGATTACCTGGTGCGCCTGGCCGAAGCCTACAGCGACTTTTTCCATCATTACGACGCATCGCCGTTGTTGATCGTGAACAACGAAAACCTCAACGTCTCCAACAACGAGGCCGCACTCGAACTGCTGCTGGAACGCATCCAATCCATGCGCGGCCGGCGCGAATATTTCCACCCAAGGCTGGACGGATGAACCTGACCGCACTGCAGCAGATGGCCGCCCGCGGCGAGAAACTTGCCGTATTGACCTGTTATGACGCGAGCTTTGCGGCATTGTGCGAAGCCGCAGGCGTGGACGTGCTGCTGGTCGGCGATTCGCTCGGCATGGTGCTGCAGGGTAGCAGCGATACCTTGGGCGTCACGATGCGCGATATGGAATACCACACCCGCACCACCGCGGCCGGCGCGAAAAATAGCTATATCATTGCCGACCTGCCCTACGGCAGCGACGCAACACCGGAAATTGCCTTGGAAAATGCCCGCGTACTGATGGCCGCCGGGGCGCACATGGTCAAGCTCGAAGGTGACAAGGTTGCTACTGTGCAGCTATTGGTGGAAAACGGCATTCCTGTTTGCGCCCATCTCGGATTTACGCCGCAATACGTGCATGAACTGGGCGGCTACAAGGTGCAGGGGCGCGATGAAGCTGGCGCCCGGAAGATCTTGGCAGATGCCGTTGCTCTCGATCGTGCGGGTGCAACCATGGTGGTGCTGGAAATGATGCCGGCGACGTTGGCGAAGCAGGTCACCGAACGGGTAGACATGCTGACGATTGGCATCGGCGCGGGCCCGGATTGCGACGGACAGGTGCTGGTGTTGCACGACATGCTGGGCATCTACCTCGGCAAATCGCCGCGCTTCGTGCGCAATTTCATGGAAGGCGCCTCCAGCATCCAGGAGGCGGTCCGACACTATGTCGCCGCCGTCAAAAACGGCGCATTCCCCACGACGGAACACAGTTTCTGATGGAAGTGATCAGCACTATCGAGGCGCTGCGCCAGCGGTTGGCGCGCGAGAGCGCAATTGCCTTCGTTCCCACCATGGGCAACCTGCACGCCGGCCATTTGCAGCTGGTCGAAATCGCGCGCCAACGCGCGAGCTGTGTGGTAGCCAGTATTTTCGTGAACCCGCTGCAATTCGGCGCGAACGAGGACCTGGCAAACTACCCGCGCACGCTGGAACAGGACTGCGCGAATCTTGAAGCTGCCGGCGCGGATATCGTATTCACGCCCAGTGTCAGCGAAATGTATCCGGTAGCGCAGCAGGTGCTGGTAGAACCGTCGCCCGTCGCCAGCGAGTTGTGCGGAGCCGCCCGCCCCGGGCATTTCCGCGGCGTGACAACTGTCGTGCTCAAGCTATTCAACATGATCCAGCCGCAAGTGGCGGTATTCGGCAAGAAGGACTTCCAGCAGCTTTTCATCCTGCGCGACATGGTGCAGCAACTCAATCTGCCCATCGAAATCCTGGCGGGCGAAACGGCACGCGAAACCGACGGTTTGGCGATGAGCTCGCGCAACAGCTATCTGAAACCGGCCGAGCGCATGGAGGCGCCACGCCTCTATCGCGCGCTGCTGCAAGTCGTGCAAGCCGCAAAAAGCGGCCGCCGCGATTTCGACGCGATCGAAGCCCAGACTGCGCAATACCTCACGCAACTCGGCTGGATCGTCGATTACATTTCGGTACGTAGCGCAACCACGCTGCTACCGCCTCAACCTGATGAGCAAATACTGGTCGCCCTAGGCGCCGCACGGCTGGGGAAAACCCGGCTTATCGACAATATCGAGTTTGCGTTATAATACGCGTCCTTTGAAATCAATCGGATAGCCCTCATGCAACGAACCATGCTCAAATCCAAGCTTCATCGAGTGCGCGTCACGCACTCCGAACTGGACTACGAGGGTTCCTGCGCCATCGACGAAGAATTGCTGGATGCTGCGGATATCCGCGAATACCAGCAGATCGAGATCTACAACGTCAACAATGGCGAACGCTTCACTACCTATGCGATTCGCGCCCAGCGCAATTCCGGCATCATTTCGGTCAATGGCGCGGCAGCGCGCAAGGCGTCACCCGGCGACATCCTGATCATTGCGACCTACGCGATCTATAACGAGCTGGAACTGGAGAAATATCGCCCGGAACTGGTGTACGTGGATTCGATGAACCGCATCAAGGACAAGCGCCGCGACATCCCGGTGCAAGCCGCCTGAGCGCGGATTTCTGCAGAATCAGAAAACAAAAACGGCAGCCGAGGCTGCCGTTTTTATTGCGCTAATTCTTTATTAGCCGAATGTCGGGTTATACGATGAACTTCGAAACCAGTTCGTTGAGATGTCCAGCCTTGTGGGACAGATCCTGCGACATCGTATGGAAGGAGTTCGCTTCGTCGGCGTTCTGACGGGAAAGACCTTCGATATAGGTCACCGCGTCAGTGATACCGCCGGTGGCGGTTTCCTGCTGCGAAGTCAGCTCGGCAATCGTATCGGACAGCGTCACGATTTCCTGCACCGCGCCAACGATGCCGTTCAAGGCGTTTTCAGCGGATTTTGCGCTGCTGGCTGCGGCATTGGCATCCTGCTGCTTTTCCTGCACGGTCTTGGCGACCTGGTGCGACTTGCTTTGCAGACTGGTGATGATCTGCGTAATTTCTTCGGTGGACTTGCTGGTGCGTTGCGACAGGTTGCGTACCTCGTCGGCGACCACGGCGAAACCGCGGCCGGCCTCGCCGGCACGTGCGGCTTCGATGGCGGCGTTGAGCGCCAGCAGGTTGGTTTGTTCGGAAATATCGCGGATGACCTGCATCACGGAACTGATCTTGTTGATTTCATCCTGCAGCGACGTGATGGATTCGGCAATGCCTTGCACGTCGTTGGAAATGGTTTCCAGGGAATGGATCGTATCGCCGACCACTTTGCTGCCGCCGACAGCGGCCGTATTGGCCTCCTTGGCTGAAGACGCAACGCGCGTCGCCTGGGCGGATACTTCCTTCACCTGGCTGGCCAGTTGCATGATGCTGGCGGCGATCTGGTGGGTATGTTCGCCCTGGCTGGCGATGGCTTCCTTGGTCCGCAGCGCCATCGTGCTCATGTTATCTGCGGAACGGCCCAGATCCTGCGATGTGTCGGTCACACCCTTGATCAGGATGGACACGCCCTTGCGTGCGCGATCGGATTCGTAAGCCATCCAGGCAAAGTCGTCCTTGCCCTGCAAGCCGAACTTTTGCGACAGATTGCCGCCGGCGATGGTTTGGAGATTACGAGCGATTGCTTCGGCGCGATTGGCGGAACGGTATCCGAACCACAGTGCGGTGACTACATTCAATATCAGGAAAACGAGAATGACCGGCCATGAATTATCGAAATAAACGACAACGAACCCGACGGCCTCGAGGAAACAAAGCATCAAGAATTGCTTCTTGAGGTTGAGCTGCTGTACGAGTTTCTCAAATATATTCATAGTACTTCCAGTTCGATAGATAATCCGGGCGTCTAAGGCAATACCCCATATTAGGTATTTTAGCTAGTTTGGGTAATTACGCGCAAACTAAATTCAGCATTTCCTGAGTATTCAACAACATTGCCGACGTTCTGAAATCAGCTTCGGACTGATAGGATACGACACCCAGGCATGGTGCAGGAATCTTCGCCAAAAGTGTGGATAAATTTTCTTTTTGTGCCTCCATCGTCGGATCTATGCAATTTGCCACCCATCCAGCAAGTTTCAGCCCATGCGCTGCAATACTTTCTACTGTCAACAGCGCATGATTCAGGCAGCCCAGCCGCACGCCAACCACCAGAATAACCGGCAACCCCAGCCGGTTCGCGAGGTCGGCGGTATCTTCCCGCTCGTTGAGCGGAACGCGGAAACCGCCGACACCTTCCACCACGAGGATATCGACAGCCTCCGCCGCTTTCTTGAAGGCATCCTGAACAATATTCAACTCGATGCGCATTCCAGCCGCTTCAGCGGCGATATGCGGCGCAAGCGGAGGGGCGAAAGCGTAGGGATTGATCACCTCCAGCGGAATATCGACGTTACTGGCGGCGCGTAGCGATGCGACATCCTCGGATAGCAGGTTAGCGCCTGCATACTCGCAACCCGCCGCCACCGGTTTCATCCCGGCGGCCCGCCAGCCGGACTGCGCAAAGTGATGTACCAGCGCCGACGAGATGAGCGTTTTCCCCACCCCGGTATCGGTGCCGGTAACGAAGAAGCCGTGTTTCATCGGCGATGCAGTTTGATCACACTGGCCCCATCCGGCAGCGTCGATGCGGCAGCCTCGGATTTCCATGCATGTCCGTAGACTACCTCGAACGTCGCCGGCAGCTTGCCTTGATCGCGAAATCGCTCATAGCGCTCGGTCAGGCGGGCGAGAAAGCCCTTGCCTTCGAGACCGCGCGGACGGCCCTGGGCCGCGTTGCGCGCACCGATAGCCTTCAGGTCGCGCATCACTCCCAACACATCGTCGTAGGTCAACACAAAATGCTCGACGTCCATCACCGGCGCGGAAAACCCGGCACGTACCAGCGCGTCGCCGATGTCGTGCATGTCGATGAAGCGGCTGACATGCACATGATCCGGATCGGCGGCGCTCGCTTCGCGCAACTCCTTGAGCGTATCCGGGCCGAAGGTGCTGAACATCAGCAAGCCTTCCGGACGCAGCACCCGCGCCATTTCGCCGAATGCCTGGTCGAGGTCGTTGCACCACTGGATCGCGAGATTGGACCACACCAGATCCATGCTGGCGGATTGCAAAGGCAGGTTTTCGATATCCGCGCACACCGCACTGCGACGTTCCGAGAGAAAGCGGCGCCACCACGGCTCGGCGGCGGCCGCCAGGCGCAGCATGCCGAGCGCGATATCGAGCGCGACGACATGGCTGTCCGTGTAACGCTCGGCCAGCGCACGCGCGGCATGCCCCGTGCCTGTGCCGGCGTCGAGAATGCGGCGCGGCGCCAGCTTGGTGTAATCCAGCCGCTCCAGCATGCGTCCGCGCACCTCTTTCTGCAGCACGGCGGCGGCATCGTAGCTGGCAGCTGCGCGGTCGAAAGAGGCGCGCACGCGGGCCTTATCGATGGTGTATTCGTCCTGCTGGTTCAAGTGTGCGTCTCCGTCGCGCTCAGGCGCTCGCTTCCGGCAGCAGCCGGGGCAAGAAATTGCAATACTTCCGATAGGAATGTTGTGGGATGCGAAAGAAAAGGGGCGTGCGAAGCGCCTTCGATCACGCGCAATCGGGCATGCGGCAAATGCGCAGTCATCCAGCGCGACGCATCGACCGGCGCAAGCGTATCGCGATTGCCGTGAATCAACAGCGTCGGCTGCTGCAAACCGGCTAACTCGCTACGCAAATCGGTATCCAGCAGGATGCGCAGGGCATCTTGCAGTACGGCACTGTCCGGCACCGGACGCGCAAAGAAACGCTCGCGCAGTTCGCGCATCAGCACGCGCGAGGACTCGCCGCCGAACGCCTGCAAGCCGAGAAAGCGCGTCATGGTGTCGTGGTAATCCGCCGCCACTTGCGATGCGAAAAGATTGAACACCTCGGCCGCGACGCCGCATTGCCAATCCGCGCCGTTGACGAAGCGCGGCGTTGCGCCGATCAGTACCAGTTTATCGACCTGCTGCGGATAATCGAGCGCCAGCCGCATGGCGACCTGACCACCCAGTGACCATCCGCAAATAGCCGCGCTTTTTGGTAACTCAGCCGCGACAACCTCGGCCACGCGCTTCAAGTCACAAGGAGAACACGCCTTGCTCCAACCCATGCCGGGAAGATCGACGACATGCACGCGACAGTGTGCGGCGAGCGCATCCCGCACGCCGGACCACACGCCGCCATGCATGCCCCAGCCGTGAATCAGGACGACATCGGCGCCGCTGCCGACGGTTTCGACATGCAGGCTCATAGCGCGCCTTCCGCCGCATGCAGGGTATCGACCAGACGCAGCACATCGTCAACGGTATGCGCGGCAGTAAGCGTAATCCGCAGCCGCGCTGTGCCCGGCGGTACAGTCGGCGGGCGGATTGCGGGGACCAGAATGCCGCGTTCGTGCAAGTACTCACTCACGCGCAACGCGTCTTCGTTGCTGCCGATAATCAACGGCTGAATAGGCGTAATGGATTTGTCCAGCCGACATTGTTTCGGCTTCAGGTTTTCGCGCAAGGTCGCAATTAGCTTTTGCAGTTGTTCGCGCCGCGCGGTTTCCTGTTCGATGATAGGCAATGCCGCCAGCAAAGCCGCCGCCAACATGGGAGGCATCGCGGTGGTATATATATAGGGGCGAGCCCGCTGGATCAGATATTCCACCAGCTCCGGCTCGCCGGCGACGAATGCGCCGGAAACACCGGCCGCCTTGCCCAGCGTCGCCATGTAGATAATGCGCGGGCTGTGCACGCCGAAATATTCCAGCGTACCCTTGCCGTGCGCGCCCAACACGCCGAAACCATGTGCATCGTCGAGCATCAGCCAGGCATCGTAGCGCTCGCACAACGCCAGCAATTGCGGCACCGGCGCGATGTCGCCGTCCATGCTGAATACCGCGTCTGCCACCACCAGCTTGCGCTTGGCGGTACTCTGCGCCAACTGCTTTTCGAGCCCGCCAACGTCGTTATGCGGATAACGGTGCAGATCGGCGCGCGACAAGACCGCCGCATCATTAAGCGACGCATGATTGAGCCGGTCGGCAAAAATTGCATCGCCGCGGCCGACCAACGCGGAAATAACGCCGAGGTTGGCCATGTAGCCGGTAGAGAAAAACAACGCGCGCGGCAGGTCGACGAATTGCGCCAGCGCCTCTTCAATTTCGTGATGCAGCCGGTGATGGCCAGTGATCAAATGGGAGGCGCCACCGCCTACGCCCGCTTCTGCTGCTGCCTGCTGCGCGGCAGCGATCAGCGCAGGATGACTTGCCAGCCCGAGATAATCGTTACTGCAAAACGACAGCAGAACCTCGCCATCGACGTGCAGCTCCGGCTGCTGCTTGCCGTCGATGATCC
This sequence comes from Methylophilaceae bacterium, assembly GCA_035460165.1. Lineage (GTDB taxonomy): Bacteria > Pseudomonadota > Gammaproteobacteria > Burkholderiales > Methylophilaceae > MM2. Next base: position 90,074 of record DATHWW010000017.1, read on the forward strand.
GGCGCTTGCGCAGCAGCCCTTCCGCGGCGCGGGCATCCAGCTCGTCCCGCAATTCGCGAAAGGGATCGGTGGTCGTCATGGTGAGGGTTGAACACGAGAGGAGCGAGTACCCCTCTCAGCCGTTCAATTGGACATGTTGATGCCGAGCTTGGCGAACAGCGCCTTGTCGGCTTCGACATCGGGATTGCCGGTAGTCAGCAGCTTCTCGCCATAGAAAATCGAATTCGCGCCAGCGAGGAAGCACAGCGCCTGCAGGCTTTCCTCCATGCTCTGGCGACCGGCAGACAGGCGAACGTAGCTCTTCGGCATGGTGATGCGCGCCACGGCGATGGTGCGCACGAACTCGAACGGGTCGAGCTCTTCCGTACCGTGCAGCGGCGTGCCTTCGACTTGCGTCAGCATGTTGATCGGCACGCTTTCCGGCGGCGTTTCCATGTTGGCGAGCTGTGCGATCAGGCCGGCGCGCTGGTTGCGCGATTCGCCCATGCCGACGATGCCGCCGCAGCAGACGTTCATGCCGGCGTCGCGCACGCGATCCAGCGTTTCCAGGCGATCCTGGTAGGTGCGGGTGGAAATCACCTCGCCGTAGAACTCGGGCGCGGTATCCAGGTTGTGGTTGTAATAGTCGAGACCGGCCTCGCGCAGTTGCTCAGCCTGTCCTTCTTTCAGCATGCCCAGCGTGGCGCAGGTTTCGAGACCGAGCGACTTCACTTCCTCGATCATTTTCAGTACCGGCTCCAGATCGCGCTGCTTCGGGCCGCGCCAGGCGGCGCCCATGCAGAAGCGGGAGGCGCCGCTCTCCTTGGCGGCGCGCGCGGCGGCCACCACGTCGTCCAGCGCCATCAGCTCCTCATTTTCCACGCCGGTATGATAGCGGGCCGCTTGCGGACAATAGCCGCAGTCTTCGGAACAGCCACCGGTCTTGATCGACAGCAGCGTGCTGACCTGCACGGCATTCGGGTTGAAGTGTTCGCGATGCGTGGTCTGCGCGCGGAACATCAGGTCGCTGAAGGGAAGCTCGAACAGCGCGGCGATTTCCGCCACGGTCCAGCGCTCAGTATCCGGCTTGGCCTTGGCCGGGCGGACGAATTCCACAGTTGTTTCAAGCATGCTCTACCTCGATTGTCATGTCCTGCCAGTTTTCCTTGTTTGCGCGCAGGATGTCGCGTATTGCCGGCAACACCACGATCAGCAGGCCGAGGCCCCAGATGATGAATGCCAGGTTCCAGGCACCGCCGGCCCATTTCGCCAGCTGCGAACTGAAGTTCAGCACCACTACCAACGCGCCGACCAGCCCATAGAATCGATGCCCGGAAGGTCGCAGGTAGTCGACGACGCGCGGATTCGGGTGATGCGCGACGGAGGCGTAAACGAAAATGGACGCGGCGATCCAGATGGCGATAGGCACTACCGTGGCGACGGCAATTGCAGAGAAGAAATTGAATACCTGTGCCGCACGCTTCTGTTCGGCAGCGGTAATCGTTTTCGCTGGCATAATGGTGGCCTGATAAGAAAGCGGGAATTATAGCCTGTCAAAGAACGCTACCGCAATTGATTGACATTAGATCAAAAATTGAGCAAACCCTGTTGCCGCAGCGTTGCGTACTGTGTGCCGCGCCCGCATCCGCACAGATGCTCTGCGCTGGCTGCGAGCGTGACCTGCCCTGGCATAGCGCCAAGCAATGCCCAGTCTGCGCCCTCCCCATCGGCAACGGCGACATCTGCGGCGCCTGCCTGAAAACTCCGCCCGCTTTCGATGGCTCCTACGCTCTGCTGGAATATCGCTTTCCGGTGAGTGCGGTATTGCAGCGCTACAAATACTCCGGTTTTCTGGCAGTTTCCGGTCTGATGGGCCACTTGCTTGCGCGCGAGCTCATGCCTGCCGCGCGGCCGGACATCATTATTCCGATGCCGCTGCATCCCTCCCGTCTGAAAGAACGCGGATTTAACCAGGCTTCCGAAATCGCCCGTATCGTCGCGCAACAGCTAGACATCCCGCTCGCGACACATATCTGTTCGCGCACGCGCCCGACTCCGCCGCAAGCCGGGCTGGCGGTGAAAGAACGCCGGCGCAACATGAAGGGTGTTTTCGCCTGCAGCCAGAGCCTTGCCGGGCAACATGTCGCGCTGCTGGACGATGTCATGACCACCGGCGCCAGCCTCGACGCATTGGCACGCACGGTGAAGAATGCCGGTGCCGCGCGCGTAGACTGCTGGGTGATTGCCCGTACGCTGCCGGAATAAACCTTCATCGATGCCGAGCACATGTCGCGGCATAATACAGCCTGACTCCGCGCCCTCCTTCATTACCACCGGACTTACCTCAATGTTTCATCTCGTGCTCTATCAACCCGAAATTCCGCCGAATACCGGCAACATCATCCGGCTGTGCGCCAACACCGGCGCGACGTTGCATCTGGTTGAGCCGCTGGGGTTTGCATTGGAAGACAAACAACTGAAGCGCGCCGGGCTGGATTATCACGAATACACCAGCCTCAAAGTGCACGCTGATTGGGAAACCTGCCTGGCCGCACTGCAAGGAAGGCGCATGTTCGCGCTATCGACGCGCGGCAGCCAGCCCTACGATCAGGCGGCATACAAGCCGGAGGATGTGTTCGTTTTCGGACCGGAAACGCGGGGCTTGCCGCAGGAATTATTGGAAACATTTCCGCTGGAGCAGCGGATAAGGCTACCGATGCTGCCGCACAGCCGCAGCCTGAATCTCTCGAATTCGGCGGCGGTCATCACTTACGAAGCCTGGCGGCAGAACGGATTTTCGGGAGGGAAGTAACGCAGGCACCTATGCCTGCGCCATTTAGAAGCCATCTTAAAAATTGCTGCGGAGGGTTGTCTGCGGTGTTGCGCGGTACTCGCTCCCTCGCCGTACTATGTGTACTGTCTCGGTCGCTGCGCTCCGTGCGCCTTGCATTCAACCCTCCTCGCGAATTTTTAAGACAGCTTCTTAGTTGCTAATATGCTCGGCCTTCTGCTCGCGATTCAGCAGGTTTTCAACCGCCGTACGCGGCGAACGGCCTTCGGACAGCACCGCATGCACTTCGCAGGTGATCGGCATTTCCACGCCGAGTTCGCGTGCCTTGTTGAACACTTCTCGTGTCGTGTGCACGCCTTCGGCCACGTGACCCAGGGAGGTAATGATCTCGTTGAGCGTCTCGCCCTTGGCCAGCCGCAAACCGACCGTACGGTTGCGCGAGGCGTCGCCGGTACAGGTCAGGATCAGGTCGCCGGAACCGGCCAAGCCCATGAAAGTTTCCAGCTTGCCGCCCAGCGCCATCCCGAAGCGCGTAATTTCCGCCAGGCCGCGCGTGATCAACGCGGCGCGCGCGTTACTGCCGAAACCCATACCGTCGCTGATCCCGGCGGCGATCGCCATGACATTCTTCAGCGCACCGCCCACGGCCACACCGACTACATCGGTGCTGCTATATATGCGTACGGTGCCGCCATGCATTGCTGCAGCCGCCTGGTTGGCGAATGCAGCATCGGCGGATGCCAGTGTAATCGCCGTCGGCAGCCCCTTCGCCAGTTCGCCGGCGAAGCTCGGGCCGGAAAGGATGCCGCGCAACTGCTGAGGCGGAAGCTCTTCGGATATCACTTCATGCATCAGCTTGGAGGTGCCGTTTTCGAGCCCCTTGTTGGCCCACACCACCGGCACCTTGCAGCCGGATGCCTTGATTTCTCGCAGGATGCTGCGAAAGCCGGAGGTCGGCACCACGGACAGAATCAGATCGGCCGAATGCAATGCGGCATGCAGGTCGGATTCCAGCCGCAATGCTTCAGGAAAAACGTAGTCGCCCAGATAGCGCGGATTGGCCCGCACGCGGCTCATTTCGGCCACCTGCTCGGCATTGCGCGCCCACAGCGTGACCGGGTGGCGCTGAGCCAGATGGATGGCGAGTGCAGTGCCCCAGGCACCGGCACCAAGTACGGTGATATTCATAGACTCAATCGTTGTAAAACACTGCGCGCAGGCAACACAGGCAAGCGCGGTGTTTCACACTCCCCTTTATAAACCCCAGACTTGATTGATCTGGATATAGCCCATCAAACCGTCACGATGGCGAACCTTGACCCAACCGTTCGCGCCATTTTCGACCAGTTCGAGCGCGACATCCTGCTCGGCGCGAAATACCAGCCTCGCCGACGGATCGGCCGCCTCACGGGCTTCCGCTTGCGGCACTTTCACGATCACTGTGCGCTTCGGATCCAATTGCTTGGCGTCGACCCAGGCAAATTCGCCGCGCATGTCGCGCACCTTGATCCAATCGCCGAGGTTGACGATGACTTCGACCGGGTAGAACTGGTGGGCCACATAGAGCTTTTTGGCTTGCGCGGAAGGGGCATCGTAGAACACGGCCCTGGGCACCGATATCGAACGATAATCAAGCGCCCAGGCCATGGCCGGCAGCAGTAGCGCCGCCAGCATAATGACAACCTTAGTGTGTCGTTGCCGCATCACCGGCTTGCGCCTGTTGCTGCTGCTTCTGCTGGTGATAGAGCGCTTCGAAGTTGATCGGGTTGAGCAACACCGGCGGGAAGCCAGCGCGCGTCACCAGATCGGACACGGCTTCGCGAGCGTACGGGAAAAGAATGTTCGGGCAGGTTACACCGAGAATGCCTTCAACGGCTTCGTTCGGCACGTTGCGAATCTGGAAAATGCCGGCTTGCGCCACTTCGACCAGGAATACGGTCTTGTCTTCAATCTTGGAAGTGACGGTCACGGTAATGACAGCCTCGAACACGCCGTCGCCGATAGCGGCTGCGGAGTTGTGCAGTTCGATGCCGACTTCCGGGGTTTCGCGTTGCAGGAATACGTGCGGCGCATTCGGGATTTCCAGCGAAACGTCCTTGACGTAAATCTTCTCGATACCGAATACCGCTTGCTGTGCTTGTTCTTCGCCAGCGGCTTGTGCCGATTCCTGAGCGTTTTCCTGATCTTGTGCCATTGCGATTCCTAAATGTTGATGGGCTAAAAGTTTGCCATTTTAGCCGCTAAAGAAGGCTTTTTGAAAGCCGGATCGGGAATCTTACTCTGCAAGTAGCGGATCGAGTTGCCCAGCCACATCCAGCGCGCGCAAATCGTCGAAACCGCCGACATGGCGCTCGCCTATCCAGATCTGCGGCACGGTGCGGCGACCGGTCTTGCTCATCATTTCAACACGCCGCTGCGGGTCGAGGTCAACACGCACCTTCTCGATCTCTTCCACGCCCTTGTTGCGCAGCAGTCGCTCTGCATTGATGCAATAAGGACAGGTCGCGGTGGTGTACATGGTAATTTGCGGCATGTTAGAGCCTATTTCAGTAGGAAACGAATGTGCGCCGGCCATGCATTGCGCGCAGGGCTAGACGGGAACCGCGACGTTTGGCGATCCAAACGAGCGGCGAGCAACAACGCCATGCGCGCAATGCATGGCCGGCCCCGTGATAACGAAAACCAAAAGAAGGGGTTTGCACACAAAAGGGCGTGTGCGGCGTTGCACCGCTTGGGAATGGAGTGACCATTCCCAGCACGCTGCGCCCTGCATCCATCCCTTTTGTGTTCAAACGCATCTTTCGTTTCCTACTGATACAGGCTCTTACCCTTTCGCCACGGGCAGCTTGGCCTCATTCCAGGCGCCGAGGCCGCCTCTGAGGTTATACAGGGTCGTGAAACCGGCCTTCTTCAATTGGCCGCAGGCATTCGCAGAGCGGACGCCCCCTTGGCAATTCACCACTACGGGTTTCTGCTGGAACTTGCGCAATTCATTGGCGCGCTCAGCCAGCTTGGAGAGCGGAATATTCTTCGCATCGGGGATATGCCCGGCAGCAAACTCGCCTTCTTCGCGCACATCCAGCACGATCGCGTTCTCGCGGTTGATCAGCAGTACGGCCTCGGCCGGCGAAACATCCTTGACCCCCGAAGCGCTACCGCGCAGCATCGGCCACAACAGCATGGCACCGGAACCCAGCAACAGGCCGATCCACCCTATATTTTCCATTACAAATTTCAAGACTTGCTCCTTGGCGTTGCGTCGCAGTTTTGCAGGTTTCTTACATTCCGTACCGGGCTTGGATTCTATCTATCCGACAAGGATTGGTAAATCCGCGTTGAAACAAGTTCATGGTAAACCACCGCATGATACTTGTCCGCGATCCATCTAGATAATGATGACAACAATAATTTCAATAGCTTATTCGGAAAAACCGCAGAAAACGTCACGCATCAGCGCGATCAGTTTCAGCGTTCTCGGATCACTGATTCGATAGTAGACGCGATTGGCATCCTTGCGGGTGCGCAGGACATCCTTGTCGCGGAGTATAGCGAGGTGTTGCGAAATGTTGCTCTGAGTGGTGCCTACCGCCTCGACGATTTCCTGAACGCTGATTTCCTTGTCCCCTAGCACGCACAGAATCTTCAGGCGCAGCGGATGCGACATGGCTTTCAGTGCACGAGCAGCCTGCTCGATCTGCTCATCGTGCTCGATAACCTCGGATTGGCTTGTTTTTTGCATGAATTTTGTATGCGACTTCGACGAAACTACGTCGTAAAGATGCTGTCAGAAAACCTTAATACCTTAAAAGTATAATGCAAAAACCCTTAAAATATAATAGAATAGCAAGGGTTTATACATTGGAATATCAAGAAACGAAAAGTTGAGATGAAAGTCACTCCTGTTTTGCTGCTGATCCTGGACGGCTTCGGCCACAGCGAAGAATCCGCAGACAACGCCATCGCTTTGGCACACAAGCCAAATTGGGATTCCCTCTGGCGCACTTACCCCCATAGCCTGATCAATGCTTCCGAGCACTCCGTAGGCTTGCCCTCCGGGCAAATGGGCAACTCCGAAGTCGGCCATCTCAACATCGGTGCGGGACGGATTCTCTACCAGGAATTCGAGCGCATCAACCGCGCTATCGGCGACGGTGATTTCTTTACCAATCCGGCGCTGACGGAAGCCGTCAATAGCGCCAAGAACAACGACCGCACCCTGCACATCTTCGGCCTGCTTTCCAGCGGTGGCGTACACAGTCATGAACATCACATCCACAGCATGGTGGAAATGGCCGCGCGGCTCGGCCTCAAGAAAATCTGCGTGCACGCTTTCCTGGATGGTCGCGACACGCCGCCCAAAAGCGCCGAGGCATTCATCAAGCGCATGGAAGATACGTTTGCCCATTTCGGTGCAGGTTGCATCGCCACCATCATCGGCCGCTTCTACGCGATGGATCGCGACAAACGCTGGCCGCGCATGGAAGCCGCCTACAACCTCATCGCCTGCGGCAAAGGCGAATTCCGCGCCGCGACGGCCGCCGAAGGCCTAGAAATGGCCTACGCCCGCGGCGAGACGGACGAATTCGTCAAGCCTACCGTGATCGGCGAGCCGCTACGCGTGGAAGACGGCGACGTCATCGTCTACATGAACTTCCGCTCCGACCGCGCACGCGAACTCACGCGCGCCTTCCTCGACAAGAATTTCGAAGGCTTCCATCGCAGCCATATACCCAAGCTGGGCGGGTTTTACACATTAACGATGTACAACAAGAACGAGCTTTCGGCGCACGTCGCCTTTCCGCCTGAAACCATACACAACAGCCTGGGTGAATACCTGGGTAATCTGGGCCTGAAACAGCTGCGCATCGCGGAAACCGAGAAATACCCGCACGTCACCTTCTTCTTCAACGGCGGCGAAGAGCAGGTCTACCCCGGCGAAGACCGCATCCTGGTGCCCTCGCCGCAAGTCGCTACGTACGACATGCAGCCGGAAATGAGCGCATTCGAAGTTACGGACAGGCTCGAAGAAGCCATCCTGAGCAAGAAATACGACACCATCATCTGCAACTACGCCAACGCCGACATGGTCGGCCATACCGGCAATCTGCCGGCCGCGATCAAGGCGGTCGAGACAGTGGACATCTGCATCGGCCGCGCAGTCCGTGCCATGCAGAAAGTCGGCGGCGAAGTCATCATCACCGCCGATCACGGCAATGCGGAGTGCATGGAAGATCATACCCACCAGCAGCCGCACACTCAGCACACGACCAACCTCGTGCCGCTGTTGTACGTCGGCCGCCCGGCGCACCTGGCCAACAATGGCGCGCTTTCCGATGTCGCACCGACGCTGCTGCGCATGATGGGATTGCCGCAACCCACCGAAATGACGGGACGCCCTTTGGTCGAGTTCGAGGATGTGCCTCTCGCCGTCAACGCACAGTAACGGTTATCGCATCAGCGCATTAAAGCGGTGGACTCGGGTTAGTGCCTTCGCCCTCGCCTTGCTGTCGCTGCCAGCCGTCGCCCTCGCCGCCAAACCGGAAGCCTCGAAGGAGGCGCTGCAGGAGCTGAAAAGCCGCATCGAGTCGCTCAAAAAAGAACTCGACACGACCAAGGAAGCGCATTCCGAGGCCGCCGATGCACTCAAAAAGAGCGAGCAGGCCATCAGCGAGGCCAACCGCAAGCTCCATGAAATCGCCCAGCAGCAAGCCACCAGTCGCCAATCGCTGCAGTCCCTGCAACAGGAACTCGCCGGCCTCAACGAAACCATACGCGACCAGCAGCAACTATTGGGCAAGCAGTTCTACCAGCAGTACCTCAACGGGCAGCAAGGCTATCTGCAGATCGTGCTGACCGGACATGACCCCAATATCGTCACGCGCGACCTGCATTATTTTTCATACCTCGCCCGCGCCCGCGCCGAGATGATCGAATCGTTGCGCAAAAATCTCGAGCACGTGGCGACGCTCAACCAGAAAACGACGACCACACTCGCCGAAATCAATGCATTGAAAGAGGAACAGGAAAAGCAGCGCCAGCAGCTGGAATCCGAGAAACGGGAACGCAAGGGCGTAATGCAAGAACTGGCCGGGAAAATCAAAATGCAGAGCGGCGAAATATCCAAGCTGCGACGCGACGAAAAACGCCTCACCAACCTGGTCGAGCGGCTGGCGCGCATCGTACCGGCCAAGCCCAAGCGCAAGAAACCGGCGCACCCCGTACCTTCGCCCTCGGCGCCCATAGGCAAGAACGAATCGCTCCCCAGCCCGTCGCTGGCCGACACCGCGTTTGCCGCGCTTAAGGGCAAACTCAACCTGCCGGTGCGCGGCGACATCGTCAATCGTTTCGGCGCCACACGCGAAGACAGCGGAATCTCCTGGAAAGGATTATTCATTCGCGCCAATGAGGGCAGCGAGGTGAAATCCATCGCCTCCGGCACCGTCGTATTCGCCGACTGGCTGCGCGGCTTCGGCAACCTGCTGATCATCGATCACGGCGACGGTTTCATGAGCCTCTACGGCAACAACCAGGCGCTGCTGAAAAACGTCGGCGACGAGGTCGGACCGGGAGACAACATCGCCTCGGTCGGCAACAGCGGCGGCAATGCGAATTCCGGGCTTTATTTTGAAATGCGCCACCGCAGCAAACCGTTCGATCCGCTGGGCTGGTGCGTGCTTAGATAGACTCTATCTTGGCCCGCCAGGACGCCAAGAACCACAGTACCGGAATGACGACTCCGTGCCGGGCGCACAGGCCTGAAGGTTTTGCGGCGCTTTCAACGCGGCGCTTCCAGACGCTGCATCGAGCGATCATGCCAGCCAGACAGCAACAGCAGTGCGGCCAGCGCTCCCAGCAGCGCCAGGAACATATCCCATTGCGTATCCCATACGTCGCCCTGCGTGGCGAGGAAAGCTACCGCATCGCTGCCGGAGGCGACGGCTACCCACCACTCGAGCATTTCATAGAGCGCGCTGATCGCCAGCGCAACGCAGAGCACGAGAAAGAACAGCCACTTGCCGGGCCTGAGCGGGGAGATGCGCAGCAGAATCTCGCGCGCAACAATGGCCGGAATAAACCCCTGTGCGACGTGTCCGAGCCGGTCGTAATAATTCCGGTCCCAGCCGTTGACGTCGCGCAGCCAGTTGAAGAGCGGCATTTCGGCATAGGTGTAGTGCCCGCCGATCAGCAGGATGATCGCGTGCACCAGCATTAGTCCATAAGCCAGGCGCGAGAAGGGAAAGCGTTTATACGTGAATATCAGTAGCGGCAACGCGATCATCACCGGAAACACTTCGAGAAACCAGGTGAAGCGGTCGTGCGGCTGGATGGCCGACCAGACGGACACCGCGCCGAGTATTGCCAGCAACAGCGCATAGTAACGGCGCTCCGCGGTCATAGCCGTTCTTCCAGGATTGCCGCGACTTCATCGTCGGTCAGCACGATGGGGTTGGTTTTCATGCTGCTGCCGCGGCAGTTGGCGACCACGCGTGGAATGTCCTCCCTGCGCATGCCGTATTCGCCCAGGCGCGGTAATTGCAAAAGCTCCGTCCAGTCCGCGAGGATTTCCAGCAGCGCGGCATGCGCAGCTTCATCGTCGAGATTCGGCGTGTGCGTCAGCAGCCGGCCCAGCTCGGCATATTTGCTCAAGGTCGGGCTGGAGGGAGCGCGCTGGCGCAAGCAGCGGATATTGCTGGCGCTGCACGCCGCCACCAGCGTGCCGCAAACGACGCCATGCGGAATGGGGAAGAACGCGCCCAGCGGGGCGGCCAATCCATGCACCGAGCCCAGCCCGACCTGCGCCAAGGTGATGCCCGACAATAGCGAGGCATAGGCCATGCCGCTGCGATACGCGGCAAGGTCGCCGGTACCGGCGTGCCACGGCAGCAGGCTGTCGCGCGCCGCGCGGATGCCGGACAATGCCAGGGCGTCGGTAAACGGGTTGGACTTGAGTGAAACGTAGGATTCCAGCAGCTGGGTCACCGCATCCATGCCATCGGCCGCGACCAGTTCGGCCGGGCACGTCGCCAGCAACTCCGGATCCACTACCGCATATTTCGCCACCAGGGAGTCATGACGAAAGGATTTCTTGAAACCCTGCTCGCCCTGCACCGACAGTACGGCATTTTTGGTCGCTTCCGAGCCCGTGCCGGCCGTAGTCGGCACCGCGATGAAAGGCACGGCCGGACCTTGATACGGCAACTCCGGGCCAACGCCTTCCAGGTAATCCATCACACTATTAGGAACGCGCAGCAGTCCGGCGATGGCCTTGGCGGTATCCAGCACACTGCCGCCACCGATGCCGATGACCGCATCGATCTGCGCAGACCTAAACTGGCTCGCCAGTCCGTCCGCTAACTGCGGCGAAGGTTCGCCGCTGACGCTGACATGCTCGTAGGCAATCCCTGCGGCGTGCAAACCTTCCAGCAATTCGGGCCATGCCGGCGAATTGCGGAACGAAGCGCTGCCCGTCACCAGTAAAGCATGCCGGCCGAATTCGAGCGCCAGTTCGGGCAAGCGGCGGCGCATGCCATCGCCGAAAACAATGCGTGGCAGATTGGAAATCGCGAATGCGGGGATATTCATGCGGCACCCTCCGGATATAGCCCGCGATAGCGCACCCCTGCGCGCGGTTCCGCCATCCACTCGGCGACGGTAGCGCGCCACTTCAGGTAATGCGTGGTCTGTTTGTGCAAGGCCGCATCGGACTCGCTGGCATAGGCTTCGTATAGTACGAAACGCGTCGCATCGTCCGGCGACTGCAGCACATCGAAACGCCGGTTTCCGGGTTCTCGCACCGAATGCAGATGATTTTCATGCGTGGCGCGAATGAAGTCATCCACATGCTCCGGCTTGACGTGGACATGCACCAGCGTGACGTGCATCGCTACTCTCCGATCAGATGCAGCACCACGCGTCGCGTGGCGGACTCGTGGCGGTGCTCGTAAAGAAAGACTCCCTGCCAAGTACCAAGCGCCGCCTTGCCGCCGAGCAGCGGGATGCACAGGTGCGTTTGCGTCAGCGCCGTGCGTACATGCGCCGGCATATCGTCCGGGCCTTCGGCGGTATGGACGAACAAAGGATCACCGTCCGGCACCAGCCGCGAAAAGAAACGTTCAAGATCGGCGATCACGTCGGGATCGTAATTTTCGTTGATCAACAGGCTGGCGGAAGTGTGCTGAATATAGAGCGTCAACATGCCGGCAGTCATACCGCTCTGCCGGGCCCAGGTCGTCACCTCATTGGTGATATCGTAAATGCGGCGGCCTTGGGTTTTGACGGAAAGTTGATAAGTAATTTGGCGCATGCGCAAAGCTTCGGTCAGGGGAGACAGGAAATTATATCCCTGACCGGAAGACGATGCGCCGTCATGCGATCTTGAAACGTTCGGCTGTGACACACAGCTGAGGATCAGCCACCTTGTCGCCGATCGACAATGATTTATCGACCTTGTCAGCCCAAGAGGCGATCTTTCACCCGCAATACATAAACGGCTTCTTTCAGCCGTGTCACGCCCTTGTCGCGAAAGCGCGGCTCCTGCGCCAGAATATCCGCCTCCAGTAACAGCCTGATATCGCACTGCGCGCCGAACAACGCGGCGATCTCCTCTGCATCAACATTGAACGGCGGGCCCGGCATTTCATGCTGCGGGTATTCGAAGGCGACCAGCAGCGTTTTGACGCCGGAAGGAAGCAACTGGAGAAGGTGGCGGGCATAGTGCGCACGCAATTCCGGCGGAAGCGCGACTAAGGCGGCACGATCATAAACAGCCGATACCCCGGCCAAGTGGGATGCCGTGAGAGCGAAAAAATCCCCGCAGTAAAGACGGATCCCGTCGCATTCGTATAGTTGGAATGAATCAACCGTCGAGATCGATGGCGTCAGGCGGTTTTCCTCAAAGAACTCCCGCACCGCAATGGGGCTGACCTCCACTCCCACAACCTCATGCCCTTGTGCACGCAGCCAGAGCAGGTCATTGCTTTTCCCGCACAACGGGACGAAAACCCGGCTGCCGGGAGCGACGCCCAGCGCAGGCCAGAAGCGGGTCAGATAAGGATGGACTTCATCGCGATGAAAACCGATCTGCCGGTTTTGCCAGCGCTCGTGCCAGAAATCAGGATTCATTGTGCTTTTACTCTAGGGACACTCTCGGCATGGAGAGGACGCGGCTAAGGGTTATAGAGTTGACTGAAATGAGACTCGCTGAATCCATTCATGAGATTGTCCCCAACCAGGATGAGCGGCACGCCTTTACCGTTGAGTGCGTCATATTCTGATTTCGCACTTGCGGAGCTTTCAATGTCGTGATCTTCAAAAGGAATATTGTTAGCCTGGAAATAGCGGCGCGCCTTGGTGCAATAGCCGCACCAGGTTGTCCCATACAGGATGACATTTTTCTTGGCCACCGATTTGGGAGCAACCTGCTTGATAGTCCGAGGCGAAGCGCGATAAGTTTGCACGCCGGAAATGCTTCTGACCTTGAATTCCTCGTAACGCGCGGCTTGCGGTTTACGGTCCTCGAAATGCACCGTGCCGTCCTTGTCCACCCACTTGTAGATTTCTGCCAAAACATCAAACGACAACAGAGTCAGTAACAACCACAGCAAAACACGCATGCTTCCCCCGCAGGATTGTTGTATTGGATTACTTTTTATTAAGAACTAACCCTTCTTGGTCACAACAGGAGAAGGCATTACCAGGTCTTCATCAAAGGGGTGGGATGCGCGCTGATAGAACTTCATCACGCGTTTCACGTAATTGCGCGTTTCCGGATAGGGGGGAATTCCCTTGTAGCGGTCCACCGCGCGTTCACCGGCGTTGTAGGCGGCGGCTACCAGTTCGACATCGCCCTTGAAATACGCGAGCAGCCAACGCAAGTACTTGAGGCCACCCTTGATATTCTGCGTGGCGTCGAAAGCGTTCTTGACGTTGAAGCGCTCGGCAGTCGCGGGAATCAACTGCATCAGGCCCATCGCACTCTTGTTCGAAAGCGCTTCGGGGCTGAAGTTGGATTCGACTGCTATCACCGACAACGCGAAATTGGGGTCAATGCCGTACCAGTCGGAAAGGGAGCGCACCATGTCGACCACCCAGCGGCGATTCTTGGGCAGGGTTTCGACATAGCGTTCGATGCGGGTGATTTCAGGCTCGAGTTCGGAACGAATACTGGAGCGCGGCGGGAGCTTTTCCGGCAGGACTTCCGCCAGCACGCACGGCGGCAATTTGTCCGCCTGTTGCAAATTGATGGTTTCCAGCATGTTCTGCGCCTGGGAATGGCCTTGGTGCGCGGCCACGTGGAACAGCGCTGCCGCCTGCTCGCGGTTTTCAGGCACCCCTTTGCCGAAAGCGTACTGCATGCCGAGACGGTACTGCGCCTCGGCGCTGCCGAGCCTGGACGCGGTGCAATACAACTTGGCCACGCTCCAGCCTTTTTCGGGATCGTCCAGCTCGCCCGCCAGCACATCGGCTTGCGTCAGCAGCTCACGCGCCTTGGGCGATTCCTCGGAATAATCCGCCGGCATGGACGCAGCATTGACCGCCCAGGCGACCAACCCGAGAAGTACCGCAACCAATTGTTTAATCGAACTTAAAATGGCAGCATCTCCGACGCCATGACAGATGGGCCAAGTATACTCTTTCGCTACTTAACGGTAGCAATTAGTGCATTAATTTTCGAGCAAAAACTCATGCGCGTAATCTGGCCTTATATGCCCGCACGAGCCCACTCACAGCCAGCGATCCCAGCCCGAGTGCCAATCCAAGCAGCACAATGGCGCCCATGTGGTCGCGAATCAGCGGAATGTTGCCGAAGAAATACCCCCCGGGCACCAGGATGAGCACCCATACCGCGGCACCGGCGATCACCGAAATCAGGAATTTCTCGAAGGCCATGCCGGCAATACCGCCGACAAACGGTGCAAATGTGCGCACCACGGCAATGAACGGGGACAAGATGAAAGTGACGCGCCCGTAGCGCTCGTAAAATGCATGCGTCTTCTGCAATGCGTCCCGATCCAGCCATCGGTAGTTCAAGGTATACGCCCGCTGGCCAATGGCGCGTCCGGTCCCGTAGCTGAGCACGCTGCCCAATACGGCGGCGGCAAAAAGCAGGGGCAGCAGCAGCCAGATATTGAGCGCGCCCATGGCGCAAAATGCCCCGCAGAGGAATAACAAGGGATCGCCCGGCAGGAAGAATAAAGGCAGCACCCCTATTTCGCAGCACACCACCGCGAACAACATCACATAAATCACCTCGTGGTGATGGGCGATCATGCCGCCGAGCTGTTGATCGAAATGCACCAGAAAATTCAGGAACTGCGCGAAATCCATGCTGGTATTCCCGGTGATTGGAATGGATGCAATTGCATCCAATATAGCAGGTCATTCATCACCTTGGCACCCATACCGCACGGACAAAACAAAGGCCAGATAAACTGGCCTTTGTCGATAACAATACCCATCCTAGTTGCCGGTTGTTTTGCGCAGCCAGCTTTCTGCGTCGATCATCTTTTCGCCCTTCGTGTCCATGGCAGTAAAGACCGTATCATGGAATTTGATGAACTCATCCTTGGTGACCTTATGGTCCTTGTCGGTGTCCATCGCCTTCATCATTTCCATCTTGCGCAATTGCTGGCTATAACCGCCGGTCGCGATGCTGACCTTGTTGTCGCCCTTGGTGCCCACCCATTCCTTGCTGTCGATGGATCCGTCACGATTTTTGTCCAGTTCGTCAAAGAGCGAACCGTAATAGGTCGTAAACTCTTCTCCAGACACCATATGGTCGCTGTTCGCGTCCAGCATCTTCATCATTTCCATGGTGTGCAACTCGCGGTTATAGCCGCCGGTGCCCAGCATGGTATCTGCCGATGCGATAGTGGAAAATCCCGCCAGCGACAGCAGTGCTCCGACCATCATTGCAGTACGATTACAGCGAGTAGCCATTCGAGTAGTCATTTCAGCCTCCTAATTATTAAAGAATTAGCGGGGGAAGAATCCCTGAAAACAGGAACGTACCCGCATGGATTAGTCGACCTCCCCACCGAGCCCTTACAAAATTATGATTTATGCAGATCGGCAAACGGCTCAAGCCTGTTCAACGCTTGTTAAAAACCAGTCTGCCGCCCTGCACATCTACTTGGATAGTATCTTTCGCCGCAAAATTCCCGGCCAGGATATCTTTCGCCAGCGGATTCTCGATTTCAGCCTGAATTGCACGCTTCAACGGCCGTGCGCCGTAGACCGGATCGAAGCCGGCGTTGGCGATTTCGGCCAGTGCGGCATCGGTGACCGCCAGCTCCATGTCCATGGCCTTCAATCGTTTCGCCAGGCTCTGCAGCTGGATCGCGGTGATGGATTTCACGTGCGCTTCGCCCAAGCCGTGGAACACCACCACCTCGTCGATGCGGTTGATGAATTCCGGCCGGAAATAGCTCTTCACCTCGCCCATCACCGCCAGTTTGATCACCTGGTAATCGTCGCCGGCCATCTGCTGGATCATCTGGCTGCCGAGGTTGGAAGTCATGATGATGACGGTATTCTTGAAGTCCACGGTGCGCCCCTGGCCGTCGGTCATGCGGCCGTCGTCCAGCACTTGCAGCAGCACATTGAACACATCCGAATGCGCCTTTTCCACTTCATCGAACAGGATCACGGAGTACGGCTTGCGACGCACGGCTTCGGTCAGCGTGCCGCCCTCCTCGTAGCCCACATAGCCTGGAGGCGCGCCGATGAGGCGAGCCACGGAATGCTTCTCCATGAACTCGCTCATGTCGATGCGGATCAGGTGATCCTCGCTATCGAACAAAAATCCGGCCAGCGCCTTGCACAGTTCGGTCTTGCCGACGCCGGTCGGGCCGAGGAAAAGAAAGGAACCGTACGGCCGATTCGGGTCGGAAAGGCCGGAGCGCGAACGGCGGATGGCATCCGACACCAGCCGCACCGCTTCGTCCTGGCCGACCACGCGCTCGTGCAACTTGTCTTCCATGGTCAGCAGCTTGTCGCGCTCGCCCTGCATCATCTTGGATACCGGGATGCCGGTGGCACGCGACACCACCTCGGCGATTTCCTCCGCGCCGACCTGCGTGCGCAGCAGCCTGGGCTTGGCTTCGGCACTGGCGGAGGCCTCGGCCTGCTTGAGCTGGGTTTCCAGCTCCGGCAGCTTGCCGTACTGGATTTCGGCCAGTTTGTCGTATTGGCCCTGGCGCTGCAGATCGGCCATTTGTGCCTTGAGCTTGTCGATTTCTTCCTTGATGTGCTGGCTGCCGTGCACCTGCGCTTTCTCCGCCTTCCAGATTTCGTCGAGATCGGAATATTCCTTTTCCAGACGCGCGATTTCCTCCTCAATCAGCGCAAAACGCTTCTGCGAAGCTTCGTCCTTTTCCTTGCGCACCGCCTCGCGCTCGATCTTGAGCTGGATCAAACGGCGGTCGAGCCTATCCATGGACTCCGGCTTGGAGTCGATTTCCATCTTGATGCGGCTGGCGGCTTCATCAATCAGGTCGATCGCCTTGTCCGGCAGGAAGCGGTCGGTGATATAGCGATGGCTCAGCTCCGCCGCGGCGACGATGGCCGGGTCGGTGATGTCCACGCCGTGGTGCAGCTCATATCTTTCCTGCAAACCGCGCAGGATGGCGATGGTCGATTCGACGGTCGGTTCCTCCACCAGCACTTTCTGGAAGCGACGTTCCAGCGCCGCATCCTTTTCGATGTACTTGCGATATTCGTCCAGCGTGGTCGCGCCGACGCAATGCAGCTCGCCGCGCGCCAGCGCGGGCTTCAGCATGTTGCCGGCGTCCATCGCCCCTTCGGCCTTGCCGGCACCGACCATGGTGTGCAATTCGTCGATGAAGACGATGGTGCGGCCCTCGTCCAGCGCCAGTTCCTTCAGCACTGCCTTCAGCCGCTCCTCGAATTCGCCGCGGTATTTGGCGCCGGCGAGCAGCGCCGCCATGTCCAGCGACAGCACCTTCTTGTTCTTCAGCGTCTCCGGCACTTCGCCGTTGACGATGCGCTGCGCCAGGCCTTCGACGATGGCGGTCTTGCCGACGCCGGGCTCGCCGATCAGTACTGGGTTGTTCTTGGTGCGGCGTTGCAATACCTGGATGGTGCGGCGAATTTCATCGTCGCGGCCGATGACCGGATCGAGCTTGCCCATGCGCGCGCGTTCGGTCAGGTCCAGCGTGTATTTCTTCAAGGCCTCGCGGCTGCCTTCCGCCTCGGCGTTCTGCACGTTTTCGCCGCCGCGCACGGTGTGGATGGCCTGTTCCAGCGCCTTGCGAACCAGCCCGTTCTGCTTCAGCAGGCGCCCGGCTTCGCCCTTGTCTTCGGTCAGTGCGAGTAAAAACATCTCGCTGGCGATAAAAGCGTCGCCATGCTTCAGCGCCTCTTTGTCGGTCAGGTTGAGCAGGTTATTGAGGTCGCGCGAGATGGAGACTTCGCCACCGCCGCCCTCGACCTTGGGCAAGCGATCAATGGCGTGGTGCAGGCCGTTTTTCAGCGGCACCAGGTTGACCCCGGCGCGCGAAAGCAGCGATGCGGTGCCGCCGTCTTCCTGGCTCAGCAACGCGGAGAGCAGATGAATCGGCTCGATGTAAGCGTGGTCGGCGGCATTCGCCAGGCTTTGAGCATCGCCTAGCGCTTGTTGGAATTTGGTCGTCAACTTATCGAAACGCATAGCGGGCTTCCTCGGTAATGTTCTTACAATACTTCCAATGTGAGGGGCGAACTTGCAATTTCAAGATTACCCCTACGCCGAAATAGGAATTTATGTATTTTTCTGGTTGCGCAGCAGCGATTCAACGCACACAATATGCAGCGCAAAACCTTGCTAGAATGCCGGTTAACGCGCAAAAGGGCTGTCGAATAACGTATGAGTAAGTTGCAGTACTCCACCGAGAGAGAGATGACAGCCTCCCACCTGAATTGCGGAGCGATGGCTTACCTCTAATGACAGCAGAAATCCCCACCGACCTGCTGTCATTCGAGCCTCGACTCAAAACGGCCCCGGGTCTGGAAACCCTGATGCGCGCACTGCTCAACGCCAGCCCGGATTTCATCTGCTTCAAGGATGGCCAGGGCAGATGGATTGCCGCGAATGAGAGCAGTCTGGCGTTGTTCCAGCTCGGCCGCGACTATGCATGCAAAACCGACGAAGAGCTGGCCGAACAGGCGCCGCCGCAATACCGCGAAGCTTTTCGCATCTGCAGCGAATCGGACGAACGCACCTGGCTTGCACGCACCACCCTGCAAGAAGAGCAGGTTATTCCCGGCCTGGATGGCGGGCAGCGTTATTTCGATGTCATCAAGGTACCTTTGTTCCTGGAAGACGGCAGCCGCTACGGCATGGTGGTGCTAGGCCGCGACATTTCCGACCGCAAACAGGCAGAAATCCGTCTTTATCGCCGCGGCGCGATTCTCGACGCGCTGACCTCGACCGACTGGCTGCTGTATTCCGCCGAGTCCTGGCAAAAAGCCATGCCGGCGGCGCTGGAGCTGATCGGCAAAGCGGCGCGCTTCACGCACATCCAGGTATTCATGAACACGCCGGGCAGCGACCCGCAAACCTGCGTCGAGCTTGTCGGATGGCAAAGCCCGGAGTTCGCGGCCTCTTCTGGCGTAGCGGTGCGCGAAATCGATTTCGACCTGCCCGGACACCAACGCTGGGGAGAAATGTTGGCGCGCGGAGAAGCGGTCTTCGGTACACAGTCGGACTTCCCTGCGTCGGAGCATGCGTTCTTCAATCAACGGCAATCGCAATCCATTGCTCTCCTGCCTATCCACACCGAAAATCAATGGTGGGGATTGATCAGTCTGGAACGCTTCGACAGCCCCGAGCGAATTTCGCCGGAGGAAATCGGCGCACTGCTCGCCGCCAGCCGCTCGATCGGCATCGCGATCCAGCGCGATAGCGCCAATAAGCGCCTGGGGCAAGCCTCGATCGCCTTCGACACGGCGGCCGAAGGCATCATGATTTGCGACGCCGACAACCGTATCACCGGCATCAACAAGGGCTTCACCGAAATAACCGGCTACAGCGAGAGCGAGGTTCTGGGCCTGACTCCGGGCATCCTCAATTCCGGCATTCATACGCCCGAATTCTTCGAAATCATGTGGGCCAGCCTAGAACAGACCGGACGCTGGCGCGGCGAAGTCCGCAACCGCCGCAAAAACGGGGAAATCTATCCCGAATGGCTGACGATTACCGTCGTCAAGAATTCGGAAAATCAGATTTCCCATTACGTCGCGGTCTTTGCCGACATTTCGGAAATCAAGCATTCGCAGCAGCGCCTGTACGAGCTGGTCAATCATGATCCATTGACCGGCCTGCCCAACCGCCGCCTGCTCAACGAATTGCTGGAGCACGCCATCAAGCGCGCCGAGCGCGAAAACACCAAGATCGCGCTGCTGTTCGTCGATCTGGATCGCTTCAAGAACATCAACGACACGCTGGGCCATCAGGTCGGCGACAGGTTGCTGAAGAAGGCCGCCCAACGCCTCAGCGCGTCCGTGCGCGACAGCGACACCATCGCCCGCCTGGGCGGCGACGAATTCGTGGTGATGATGGAGTTCATGGGCGACATCGAAGACCCCGCCACCGTCGCCAAGAAAATCATCTCCGGCATCCAGGACGAGTTCGTCATCGACAATTACGAATTGTTCATCGGCGCCAGCATCGGCATCAGCGTGTTCCCTGAAGACGGCCGGAACGCGGATGACCTGATCAAGGCCGCCGACATCGCGATGTACCAAGTCAAGAACGAAGGCAAAAACGACTACCGTTTCTACGCCAGCCAGTTGAGCGATCACGCACGCGAGCGGCTGACGCTGGATACCATGCTGCGCCGCGCGCTGGAGCGCAGGCAACTGGAGGTCTACTACCAGCCGCAGGTTTCGCTGGAGACCGGGAAAATCATTGCGGCAGAAGCCTTGCTGCGCTGGCACCACCCGGAGCTGGGCATCGTCTCGCCGGCCAAGTTTATTCCGTTGGCGGAGGAAACCGGGCTCATCGTGCAGATCGGCGAATGGGTGCTGCGCGAAGCGGCCAATCACGCGATGTGCCTGGCGCAATTGGGGATCCCGCTGCAATGGATCGCCGTCAACGTTTCCGGCGTGCAGATCCACCGCTCCAATTTCGCCGATACCGTCTACGGCGTGCTGGTCGAAACCGGCTGCGAACCCGGCATGCTGGAACTGGAAATCACCGAAAGCGCGATCATGCGCAACGTGGAATACGTCATCGATGTCTGCCAGCAACTGAAGGCGATGGGCGTGCGCCTGGCGCTGGACGACTTTGGCACCGGCTATTCCTCGCTGTCGTACCTCAAGAAATTCCCGCTCGACAAGCTCAAGATCGACCAGTCCTTCGTGCATGACCTGCCGGACGACGCCGAAGACGCCGCCATTGCGGGCGCCATTATCGCCCTCGGGCAAAACCTGGGGCTGCGCATCACCGCCGAGGGCGTCGAGAAAGCAGAACAGCGCGACTTTCTCTATGCGCGCGGCTGCACCGAAGGCCAGGGCTATTTATATAGCCAGCCCATTTCATTTGAAGAACTCGTGAATTTATTGAAAAACAGCCCGTTACCGGAAATAGCAGCATGAGGCCGGAACCGGTCAACACCATCACTCCGGACCAGTTGCGCGTCGGCCTTTACATCCACCTCGATCTCGGCTGGATGGATCACCCGTTCACCTTCAGCAACTTCAAGATCCGCAACGAAGGCCAGATCGCGCAGATCAAGGCACTCGGCCTGAAGCAACTGCGCTATGACCCCTTGCGTAGCGATTGCGAGCCTAGCGTGCAGGCGCCTGCTGCCGCAGCGGCTTCCGCTTTACCCCGGCAGACGCCGGCTGTCGCCGACTCCCCTGCGGAAGAAAAGGAAGCCTTCGAAACGCAGCGTCTCGAAGAACTGCGCCAGGCAGTGCATGAATGCGAACAAAAATTCGCCCAGGCCGCAAATGCTGTCATACGCATCGAACGCGAAATTCACATTACGCCGCCGAAATCGATGGCAGAAGCGCGCGCGCTGGTGGACAGCATGGTGGAATCGCTGCTGACGGAAGGCGACGTGGTACTGCACGCGATGAACGACCGGCGCGGCATGGCGGAACAATACTCGCACTCGTTGAACGTCACGGTGCTGGCGATGATTCTCGCCAAATCGCTGGACATGAGCGAAGAGGAAGTCAGGCACCTAGCGATGGGCGCACTGTTCCACGACATCGGCAAGTCTCAGATTCCCGATCGCGTCACGCGCAAGACTGACCCGCTGACCAAGTCCGAACTCGCGCTAATTCACGAGCATTGTCACTTTGGCGCGAAATTCGCCGAGAACTTCAAGCTCGACCCACGTGTGGGCTTGATCATCCTGCAGCATCACGAATGCATAGACGGCAGCGGCTACCCCGGCAAGCTCAAGGGCGAGGAAATCGACCGCCTGGCACGCATCACCGCCATCGTGAACACCTACGACAACCTGTGTAATCCGCTGGATCTCGCGGCAGCGATGACCCCTTACGAAGCGCTGGCCAACATGTTCTCGCGCCAGCGCGCCAAGCTCGATCCGTCCATCCTCAAGCTGCTGATCAAGAGCATGGGCGTCTATCCGCCCGGCAGTATCGTGCGCCTGTCCAGCGGCGATCACGGCATGGTGATTTCGGTCAACCCGAGCAAGCCGCTACGCCCTTGCGTGATGCTGCATCTGCCCGATATCCCGCGCAGAACGCCGATGCTGATCGATTTGGGCGAAGAAGCGTCCCTCAGCATCACCCATTGCCTGCGTCCCAGCCAATTGCCGAAGGAAGCGCTGGATTACCTCAGTCCCGGCAAGCGCATCAGCTATTATTTCGACAAGGAACCGCCCAAGGTCGGACAGTAGTGACTGCTGTGAAACTTCGGCTTGCAGCCTTCCAGGCCGGAATGACCAGCGCTTAGCGGTCCACTCCGCGCACCCAGTTGGCAAGCCAGGCAGCGTCGACTTGACCGGACATGGCGCGTACGCCGCCCGCGCCATCGTAGAAATAGGTGCGCGGCAGTTCGCCGTGCCACTTGCGGTCGATGGCGAAATACAAGCGGTCGGGATCATCGCCTGCGAAAATCCAGCGCTCACCCTGCCCGTCAGGCAGATACTCGGCCAGCTTGGCAGCAGCGGCTGGGTTCATCTCCGTGCCATCGGTGCTCACCAGCACCAGCTTGATATCGGGCCGTTGGCGCACCAGCGCGCCGAGATGCCGCATCTCTTCCGGGCAATATGCGCAATCCACCGACCAGAACGCCAGCACGAAAGGCTTGCCGGCATGCGCCTGCTCGATCGCGGCACGGCTGCCGCGATCGAAAGGACGTAAATCGCCGGCGATGGCCGGCAGGGAAAGCAGCAATAGTCCCAGCAGACCGAGCCTCATTTGGCCACGCTCATGTCGATCAGGTAATAGCCGTCCTGCCGGGTATTCCACGATAAATACACCTGCTTGCCGTCGGAAATCAGGAAAGGATTATCCGCTGCGCCGGATGTCGCGGCGACCTTGCGCGGCGCACCCCACGAACGGCCGCCGTCCTCGGAAACCATCGCCATGATGACGGCGCTGGTCTCGGTCATTTCCTTCCACGCCAGCACGACCTGCTCGCCCATCGCAAACAACGTTGGATGCCCGGCCTGCGCGTCGGCATTACCGAAGCGGCGTGCCGGCGAAGTGACCCAGGCTTCGCCGTCCAAACGCGCAACATAAAGCCCCGGCTTTTTTTCGTTGCCGTCATACCAAGCCAGATGCCAGCCCCAGTCGCCGCCACGTGCGATTGATCCGCCGTGGTGCGGACAGGCGTCGATCTTCCAGTGGCCGAAGCTGACGCGCACCGGCGCTTTCAAAACGCCGCGCGGTCCGATGCGCGCCACGGCGTGATCGCGGATGCTGCCGTCGTAAACATGCCGCCAGAAGATGACCGCCGTGCCGCCCGGCTCGGTTGCCAACGCGATGCGGCAACACTCACAACTGCCGTCGGCGACCTTGTACTCGGTGCCGAAACTCGCGCCGCCATCGCTCGACACGGCAACGTAGATCGCCGCGCCGTCGTATTTCTTGCCGGCCGCCTTGGCTGTCTGCAAGTCGCGCTTGTCGATCCAGGAAACGTAAATCGTGCCGTCATCCGCGACCGCAAGGGATTCGAAACGGTGTGTGATCGGGGCGGTGTTGCGGTTGACGATGACGGGGGCGGAGAACGACTTGCCGCCATCCAGCGAACGACTGAATTTGATGTGGCCGGCGTAAGGCTTGTCCAGCGCCTGGGTCCAGGTGACATAGATTTCGCCGTTTTTGCCGAAGGCAATCTTGGGGCGCAGTTCGCCCTCGCCACCAATCTTTTCACGTTGCTGGTTCACCGCAACAGGCGTGCTGAAAGTACGTCCATGGTCATCGGAGCGGCTCACCATCACCCGCCCGCTATCGACCGCAGCACGCCACAGTCGTCCTTGCGGGTCGAACAGTGTGGTGATGGCCAAAGTCGCGCGGACTGCTGTCATGGATTGGTCATGGGTATGCTCTTCGTGCGCAATCGCAGGCGGCGCCAGCCAGAATAGACACAGAGTAAGCAGGAGTTTTCGCATGCGTGATTACTTTGGTTGGGATCCCCAATGATAAACCACTCCGATATACGCCGTACGCGGCATGCCTGGCGCGAACTCGCGGCCGTTGGTGGTTGAATATGCCGCCGCTTCCGCATAACGCCTGTCAGCAATATTCATCAACCGCCCGTACACCTCCCACTCGCGCGTCACGAAGTAATTGCCGCGCAGATTGAACAGATCGTAGCCTTCATAGCTCTGCCCAGGCGTATTGGCCTGATCCATGCGGTAATGCCCGACGTGCATCCATTCCAGCCCGAGCTTGCCGCCGTTGAGCAGAGCCGGCGCGTAGTCCAGCGACAGATTGGCCAGCGCGCGCGGGGCGCTTTCGATTTCGTTGCCGGAGAAGTCGGTGGTGCTGTTGACGATCCACTCGTCGTAGCGGTGGCGCGTCCAGGAGAAGGCGCCGTTCAGCCGCAGATCGTCCGTCAGCGCGGCGGAAAGCCCGAGCTCCAGACCGCGATGCGAGGTCTTGCCGTTGTTGACCGCGAGGGTGTCGCCATTGGCATCGCGGAAGCCGAGCACGTCGTTATCCTTCTCCAGATCGAACACCGCGACGCTGTAATCCAGCATACCGGCACGCCCGCGCCAGCCGATTTCGACGTTGCGCGCTTGGATCGGATCCAGCCCGACGGTGTTTACGCTGGCGCCCTGCCGGAATAGCTGCCCTTCGGACGGTGCGCGGAAGCCTTCGGCATAGCTGACATAAAGGCTGTCGGTCGCGCTGACTTGCCAGGTCGCGCCCAGCTTGGGGCTGAGATGGCTGAAATTGACCTCGGTACTGGCCGGGCGGCGCAGCGACCCGGTGGCGAGGGCTGAAAGATTATTGTCGTAATCGTAGCTGATGCGGTCGTAGCGCAGGCCGGCGGTGATGCGCAGCCGTTCCAGCGGCGAAAATTCGCCATGCAGGTACGGCGACACGCCGGTGTAGGTGACGTCGTAATCGTAGTTGACGCTATTCAACGTGTAAGACGTGTATCGCTGAGCACCCGAGGCCAGCGTCACCGATTGCGGCGTGATCTTGCGCTCGAAGTAGCTGCCGGGGCTGCGGTCGATGTCCACGCCAGCGATCAGGCGCGTGCGCATCGGCTCGAAATCGCGCCGCACTTTGGCGAGCAGGCCATAGGAGTAATTGCGCGACAGGTTGATGCGATTCGGCACGCCGATGTAATTGGGCAACTGCTCCATCTCGTTGTAGCGCAAATAAGGCGTCAGGCTCACCAGCGTAGCGCCGAGCGATTTCTCATACGCCGACGACAGCCGCGCCGCCTTCACCTCGCGGTAGGAAATCGGGATGTAGTTCAGCTTGGGATTGTTGCGGTAATCCACCTCGCGCAGCCGCGTGCTGCCGGCGGATTGCTGGTCGATGTCCGAGGTCGACAGCAGCGTTTTCAGCGTCGCATCCTCGCCTACCGCCTGGTCCCAGCGCAGCGAAAAGCTGCGCCGGTCGTAGCCGGTGTCGTCGCGCCAGCCGTCGGTATGGGTAATGTTGACGCTGGGACGGATGCCCCAGGTCTCACCGCCCGTCCCGCCGGTCAGCAGCAGGCGGCGCCAGCCGTGCTCGCCGAACTCGGCATTGGCTTCCAATTCCGGCACATCGGGCGCGGGACGCGAGAGCACGTTGACCACGCCGCCAATCGCATCCGACCCGTACAGCGCGCTCGCCGGCCCCTTGATGACTTCGATGCCGTTCGATTGTGGCAGGTTGATCTCGTACAGCGCGTTGTGATTGAAGAAACCGGTCGAGCGTGTGGGTATGCCGTCTTCCAGGTACAGGTAAACCGCGTCGGTAGTAAGTGGCTGGCGAATGGAAGTCTGATGCCCCTCGCCGCTGGTAACATTGATCAGCACACCGGGAATCTTGCGCATGATTTCGGCAGGGTGCGCCGGGCGGGCTGTGGCGATTTCCTCCGCATGAATCACGTTGATCGTGGCCGGCGTTTCGGAAATTTTTTGCGCCTCGCGCGTGGCGGTGACGCTGACCTCTTCCGCCATCAGGTCCGAAGCGATGGAAAGATGTTCGGCCTGCGCCGGAAACGCGGCTGCGCCCAGCACCCACAGGATATTTTTGTGCATGGCCCGATTGTACGAATGACGCGCGCATGCCGGAATGCGACACGTTGTCGCACCGCGCACGCCGCCGCGGCTAAGAGCTTGTCCGTCAATCATTCGCCTCTGCGCCGAGGCTGCTTTGAGATGGAGTCCCAGGGGCGGGACGCGCGGTTGTGTCATTCACAACAAGCGGCCTGTGACGCCGGGATGCGCTCAAAGCAGCCTCGGCCCGAAGGGTTGCCGCATCTTGTACGATGGATGCAAGGCGCAGGACGCAGGGAATGGTTATTCCATTTTCGAGTTCCGCAACGCCACAGACGCGCTCGAGATGCGGCAACGCAGAGGCGAATGATTGACGGACAAGCTCTAAAGCCGCCTTCCCCCGCCTGCCCTTAGAGGATTAAAATCGCCGGATGACCTCCCAGCCTTACTCGTCGCCCAGCGCCGCCATCAAGAATCTGCGGCGGATTTTCGTGCTGCGCAACGTGGTGATCGCCTTCCTGTCGTCCGCCGCGCTGGCGCTGGTGTATTTCGATATTCCCATCCATCTGCTGTCCATCGTCGTCGCCATCGGCACCATGCTGCTGCTCAACGGCTGGACATGGTGGCGCCTGCGGCAGGCAGCCAGCGTGAGCGACGGCGAGCTGTTTGTACAGCTACTCGGCGACATCGCGGCACTGACGCTGTTGTTCTACTTCACCGGCGGCTACAGCAACCCCTTGGTGTGGATGTATCTACTACCGCTGGCCGTGGCCGCTGTCGCGCTGCCGGCACGCTACGCCTGGCTGATGGCCGGGCTGGCGGTGGCCTGTTATTCCACGCTGGTGTTCTTTCATGTGCCGCTCTCGCACCTGCATGTCAACGATCTCGTCGGCGTCGGCCTCGACACGCACCTCGCCGGCATGTGGCTGGGCTTTATCGTCAGCGCCTTGCTGGTGGCCGGCTTTGTTTCGCGCATCGGGCAGAACCTGCGCGAAAACGACCGGCTGATCGCCGAAGCGCGCGAGCAGGTATTGGAAAGTGAGCGCATGCTCGCGCTGGGCGCCCTGGCTGCCGCAACGGCACACGAACTGGGCACACCGCTGGCGACCATGGCGATATTGGCCGGCGAGCTGAGCGAAGAGCACGCCGGCAATCCAGCACTGGCGCAGGATCTCGCTTTGCTGCGCAAGGAAATCGGGCGCTGCAAGGAAATCCTGTCTTCGCTCGCCGCCTCCGCCGGCCAGATGCGCGGAGAAGGCGCGAGCAGCATCGCGCTGGACGACTTTCTCGGCGAAACATTGCAGCGCTGGCGCGATACGCGACCGGCGCTGCAATTCGATTGCCAGTTGCAAGGCGTGACGCCTGCCCCGCGCATCGCCGCCGACCGGACCCTGGGGCAAGCCTTGGTCAACCTGCTCGACAACGCCGCCGACGCCTCGCCAGCGCGCATCGAAATGCACGGCGGATGGGATGCCGCCGAATTGCGGATCGACATCCGCGATTTCGGCAGCGGACTCTCCCCGGAAATCGCCGCACGCGCCGGCACGCCGTTTTTCACCACCAAACAGGAAAAAGGCATGGGCATCGGCCTCTATCTGGCGCGCACCATCCTCGGCCGCCACGGCGGCGACGTGCATCTGGAAAGCCACGCGCAAGGCGGCACGCTCACCCGCATACGCTTGCCACTGGCCGGCCTGGCCGTCGAGGGCCGCGCATGACCGCCGACAGCGCCAACCTGCCGAGCCTGCTGCTGGCAGACGACGACGCGACCTTCTGCGAAGTCATGGCGCGGGCGCTGCGTCGCCGGGGTTTCGAA
This sequence comes from Methylophilaceae bacterium, assembly GCA_035460165.1. Lineage (GTDB taxonomy): Bacteria > Pseudomonadota > Gammaproteobacteria > Burkholderiales > Methylophilaceae > MM2. Next base: position 118,305 of record DATHWW010000017.1, read on the forward strand.
GTCACGGTCGCGCACGACGCCGAATCTGCGGCAAAAATCGCCGAAGCCGATCCGCCGGAATATGCGCTGGTCGATCTCAAGATGCCCAGCGAATCCGGGCTGGCGCTGGTACGCCGGCTGAACGCCATCGAGCCCGCGACGCGCATCGTCGTGCTCACCGGCTATGCCAGCATCTCCACGGCCGTCGAGGCGATCAAGCTCGGCGCCACACACTACCTCGCCAAACCGGTGGACGCCGACGAGGTTGTCGCGGCATTCAACCGCGACCAGGGCGACGAAACGATATCCGTCGCCGCCAATCCGTTGTCGGTGGATCGGCTGGAGTGGGAACACATCCAGCGCGTGTTCGCCGAACACGACGGCAATGTCTCTGCCACCGCGCGTGCGCTCAACATGCACCGCCGCACCCTGCAGCGAAAGCTGTCGAAGCGCCCGCCGCGGCCTTAGAACCTGCTGAGCAGGACGCTATTGATCCGATTGCCGCGCATTTTCCCTCCCCCGCTCGACGGGCAACCCCTGATTCTTTCGGGCCAACTTTGCTACACTGTCGCCATGTCGCAATCGCCGTCCCCATCCCGTACCCGCAAACGAATACTCTCCCTGAAATGGGAAATCATTCTGATCCTCATCGCCAAAGTAGTGCTGCTGTATGCGATCTGGGCGCTGTGGTTCGACCAGCCGATGCCCAGGGAGCACCGCGCCGAAAACGTGTCGCGCGTCATTCTGAATAAATAAACAAGCAAGGAAACACCCCCGATGCTGCCTTCTTCCGAAGTCGTTGAACTGTCCCGCCTGCAATTCGGGGCGACCGCGCTGTACCACTTTCTCTTCGTACCGCTCACGCTCGGCCTGTCGTGGATACTCGTCATTATGGAGTCCGTCTATGTGATGACCGGCAAGCAGGTCTACAAGGACATGACCAAGTTCTGGGGCAAACTGTTCGGCATCAATTTCGCGATGGGCGTCACGACCGGCATCACGCTGGAATTCCAGTTCGGCACCAACTGGGCGTACTACTCGCATTATGTCGGCGATATCTTCGGCGCACCGCTGGCGATCGAGGGCATGATGGCCTTCTTCCTCGAATCGACCTTTGTCGGCCTGTTTTTCTTCGGCTGGGACCGGCTGTCGAAACAGAAACACCTGATGGTGACTTTCCTCGTCGCGATCGGCTCCAATCTGTCGGCGCTGTGGATCCTGATCGCCAACGGCTGGATGCAGAACCCGGTGGGTGCGGAATTCAATATCGAGACCATGCGCATGGAGATGACCAACTTCGCCGCGCTGATCTTCAACCCGGTCGCGCAGGTGAAATTCGTGCATACCGTGGCCGCAGGCTACGTCACCGCGTCGATGTTCGTACTCGGCATTTCCAGCTGGTACCTGCTGAAGAAGCGCGACGCCGGCTTTGCGCTGCGCTCGATCGCGGTCGCCTCCGGCTTCGGCCTCGCTTCGATTCTTTCCGTAATCATCCTCGGCGACGAATCGGGCTATACCACCGGCGAAGTGCAGAAGGTAAAACTGGCCGCGATCGAAGCCGAATGGCACACTGAGGAAGCGCCGGCGGCATTCACGCTGATCGGCCTGCCCAACCAGGAAATGGAACGCACCGACTACGCGGTCAAGATTCCCTACGTACTGGGCCTGATCGCGACACGCTCGATCGATGAGGAGGTCACCGGCATCGTCGATATCAAGAAGGAAAACGAGCAACACATCCGCCACGGCATGCTGGCCTACGATGCCTTGACCAAGATCAAGGCCGGCGACGCCAGTGCGCAGGCCGCGTTCGACGAGCATAAGGAACACCTGGGCTACGGCCTGCTGCTGAAGAAATACACGCCCAACGTCACCGACGCGACCGAAGCGCAGATCAAGTCCGCCGCCAACGACACCATCCCGCGCGTGTTCCCGTTGTTCTGGAGCTTCCGCATCATGGTGGCGCTGGGCTTTTTGTTCCTGTTTATCTTCGCCGCCACGTTCTATTACAGCGCGCGCCGTCAGATCGCGGAGAAAACCTGGCTGCTCAAACTGACCGTCGTCGCGATTCCGTTGCCGTGGGTAGCCGCCGAGCTCGGCTGGTTCGTCGCCGAATACGGCCGCCAGCCGTGGACCATTTCCGGCATCTTGCCGACGCATCTTTCCAGCTCGTCGCTGTCGGTGAACGACCTGCACTTCAGCCTGGCCGGCTTCCTGTTCTTCTATACCTTGTTGCTGATCATCGAGCTGTACCTGATGTTCAAGTACGCACGCCTCGGGCCTTCCAGCCTGCACACCGGCCGCTACCATTTCGAACGCGCCGCGGCCTAAGGAAAACGACATGTTCTTCGACTACGAAACCCTCAAGCTCATCTGGTGGCTGTTCATCGGCGTGCTGTTGATCGGCTTTGCCGTCACCGACGGCTTCGACATGGGCGTCGCCGCCTGGCTGCCCTTCCTCGGCAAGACCGACGACGAGCGGCGCGTAATCATCAACTCGGTCGGCGCCACCTGGGAAGGCAACCAGACCTGGCTGGTCACCGCCGCCGGCGCGATCTTCGCCGCCTGGCCTTTCGTCTACGCCGCCGCTTTCTCCGGCCTTTACATCGCATTGCTACTGGTGCTGTTCGCGCTATTCTTCCGGCCGGTCGGCTTCGACTACCGCAGCAAGCTGGCCGATCCGCGCTGGCGCAACGGCTGGGATTGGGCATTGTTCGTCGGCGGCGCCGTGCCGGCATTGATCTTCGGCATTGCCTTCGGCAACCTGCTGCTGGGACTGCCCTTCCACTTCGACGACTCCATGCGCTCGTTCTACACCGGCAGCTTCTGGGCGCTGCTCAATCCGTTCGCCTTGTTGAGCGGCGTGGTCAGCCTGTCGATGCTGATGATGCACGGCGCCATCTATCTTGAGCTGCGCACCGACGGCGCCGTCCAGCAGCGTGCCCGCAAAGCCGCGCTTTATGCCGGCACCATCTGCGCCGCTGCCTTCGCGCTGGCCGGCATCTGGCTGGCGATGGGCATCGACGGCTTCCGCATCCTCGCGATGCCGGATGCCAACAGCGCCTTCAATCCGCTTGCCAAGACGGTCGAAAAAACCGCAGGCGCATGGCTCACCAATTATCAGACCTACCCGTGGATGCAAGCCGCCCCGGCAGCCGCGTTTGCCGGCATCGCGCTGGCATTGTGGCAAGGTCGCGCCGGCCGGCAATTCGTCGCGTTCTTCTTCAGCTCCGTGGCATTGGCCGGCATTATCCTGACCGCCGGGTTCTCGATGTTCCCTTTCGTCATGCCGTCCGTTACCGACCCCAACAGCAGCCTGACGCTGTGGGATGCGGCCTCCAGCCAGAAGACGCTGGGCATCATGCTGATCGTGACCGTGATCTTTTTGCCGCTGATCATGCTCTACACTGCCTGGGTGTACCGCGTGATGCGCGGCAGGGTCACAGTGCAATCCATTCAAGAAAACACGCATACAGCTTATTGAGGATAAACCATGTGGTATTTCGCCTGGATACTTGGCTTGGGCTTAGCCGTCGCCTTCGGCATTATCAATGTCATGTGGCTGGAAGCCGAACAGCCCTTCGATGACACCAGCACCTGATCAAGCTTGGCATAGTCTGCATCACGAGGATGTCGCCCGACACCTTGCTACCGATCTTGCGCACGGGCTGACCGCCGCCGAAGCCGCCAGCCGGCTGGAACAACATGGCCCGAACGCGCTGCCGGAAGGCAAACGGCGCAGCCCGCTGCGCATACTCCTCTCGCAATTCGCCGATGTCATGATCCTCGTGTTGCTGGCCGCGGCAGCCGTTTCGATGTTTGTCGGCGAGATCCAGGACACGCTCGCCATCATCGTCATCGTGGTGCTCAACGCGGTGATAGGTTTCATACAGGAATACCGTACCGAGCGCGCCATTGCCGCGTTGCGCCAGATGTCCTCGCCCACCATACGCGTGCGGCGCGACGGAGAAATCGCGACCTTGCCCTCGCACGAAATCGTCCCCGGCGACATAGTGTTTTTCGAAGCCGGCAATATTGTTCCAGCCGATGTGCGGCTTGCGGAAATCGCCCATCTGCGTATCGCCGAAGCCGCGCTCACCGGCGAATCCAATCCGGTGGAAAAGGCCATGCAACCGCTTGAGAGGGCAGATTTTCCGCTGGGCGATCGCAGCAACATGGCCTACAAAGGCACCACGGTGACCTACGGCCGCGGCAGCGGCATCGTTGTCGCCACCGGCCCCGCTACGGAGTTAGGCAAGATCGCGGGCTTGCTTTCCGGCGCCAAAGAGGGCAAGACACCGCTGCAAAAACGGTTGGCCAGTTTCGGCGGCCGCCTCGCGGTCGCCGTACTCGCCATCTGCGTGATCGTTTTCGCCGCCGGGCTACTGCGCGGCGAATCGCCGCTGCTGATGTTCATGACGGCCGTCAGCCTCGCCGTCGCAGCGATCCCCGAAGCACTGCCCGCGGTGATCGCCGTATCGCTCGCACTCGGCGCCTACCGCATGGTAGGACAAAAAGCGTTGGTACGCCGCCTGCCGGCCGTCGAGACGCTGGGCTCCATCACCTTTATCTGCTCCGACAAGACCGGCACGCTGACGCAGAACCGCATGCACGCCGAAGCGTTCTTCGCCAATGGCACTGGCCAGCCGGCTCCGGATCAGCCGCTTTGGCGCACCTTGTTCGAAGCGCTCGCGCTCAACAGCGACGCAACGCTGGGGAAAACCGGCGATGCTACCGGCGACCCGACAGAAATTGCCTTGCTGGAAACCGCGCTCGAACACGGCGCGGACCGAGCAACACTTGTAAGTGCGCAGTCGCGAGTAGGCGAGGTTCCTTTCGATTCCGAGCGCAAGTGCATGACCACCCTGCATCGGCAGGAAGCCGGTTTTGTCGCCTATGCCAAGGGCGCCCCGGAAAGCATTCTGCAATGCTGTAATAGCCAGCTTGGAAGCGAAGGTCCTGTTCCACTGCAAAGCGACCAATGGCAGATGCAAGCCGAAACCATGGCGCAATCCGGGCTGCGCGTCATTGCTGTCGCAATGCGCAGGTTCGATGCACTGCCGGAACCGCTGACCGACGTCGAGCGCGACCTGACACTGTTGGGCCTTGTCGGCCTGATGGATCCGCCTCGCCCTGAAGCGCATCATGCCGTCGCCGAATGCAAGACCGCCGGGATCACGCCGGTGATGATTACCGGCGACCACCCAGCGACCGCCCTGACCATCGCGCGTCGCTTGGGCATCGTCGAGAATGGCGGCGCAGTGGCCCTCACCGGCGCCGATCTCAACATCTTGTCGGATGATGAACTACGCCAGCGCGTCGAAAATGTCCGGGTCTACGCCCGTGTCGATCCCGCACAGAAAATCCGCATTGTCGACGCGTTGCAAGCCAACGGCGAATTCGTAGCAATGACCGGCGACGGCGTCAACGACGCGCCTGCGCTCAAATCCTCGGACATCGGCGTGGCAATGGGCAAGGGCGGCACCGACGTGGCGCGCGAGTCGGCGCATATGATCCTGCTTGACGACAACTTCGCCACTATCGTGCATGCGGTGCGCGAAGGGCGGCGCATCTTCGACAACATCCGCAAGTTCATCAAATACGCTATGACCGGCAATGCCGGTGAAATCTGGGTGATCCTGCTCGCCCCACTCTTTGGCCTGCCCCTCCCGCTGCTGCCGATTCATATTCTATGGGTCAACCTCGTCACCGATGGTTTGCCCGGCATCACGCTCGCCGTCGAACCGGCCGAGCGTCAGGTGATGCAACGCCCGCCGCGCCCGTCGCAGGAAAGCATTTTTGCGCATGGTATGTGGCAGCATATCGTGTCGGTCGGCCTGCTGATGGGTGGGGTGACGCTGCTGACTCAGGCTTGGACAATCTATCGGGAAGGCGCGCATTGGCAAAGCATGGTGTTTACCGTGCTGACGCTGTCGCAACTGGGGCACGTGCTGGCGGTGCGTTCCGAACGCGAATCCATCTTTACCCTCGGATTCTTTTCCAACCGGCCGCTGTTATTCGTGCTGATCGCCACCGTCGCGTTGCAGATGGCGACGCTTTACGTTCCGGTACTTAACCCGATCTTCCGCACAGAGCCACTCACCGCATCGGAATTGGCAGCCTGCTTCGCCATCTCCAGCGTTGTATTCTGGGGTGTCGAAGCCGAAAAATGGCTGGTGCGGCGCGGCTGGCTGTATCGCTGACGGCAGTATCGCCGCTGGCATTCGCGTCCGATTCGGTTCACACTGCAATCTGGCCGTGATCGATAGAGCATCCTACCGACGGCTGAAAGGGGGTACATCGTGACTACTCGATTTCCGCTCCTGATCATAGGTTTGTTGTGCCTGCTCGCCGCAGGTTGCAGCACGACCCAAGCCCCTCCCGAAAAATCCGATCTCACCTCGCCCGCCCGCATTACCGTGCTATACGACGCATTCGGCAAATCTTCGGCCATGAAGAAGGACTGGGGGTATGCCGCGCTGATCGAATATCAAGGCAAACGCATCCTGTTCGATACAGGCAACGATGCCGAAGTGTTGGAGCAGAATGCCAAGGCCAGCGGCGTCGACCTCAGCCGGCTGGATTTTGTGGTGATGTCGCACCGCCATGGCGACCACATGGGCGGCATGAGCTATCTGTTGCGCGTCAATCCCAAGGTTGTTATCTATGCGCCCAAAGAAGGGTTCGGGGTGTACGGCGCCGACCTGCCCAGCAGTTTTTATCGCAAGGATGACACGCTGCCGCGGGAGCAACGTTATTTCGGCGGCACGCCGCCCGAAGTCATGCGCTTCGGCTCCGCTTGGCCGGAGGCACACTTTACGCTGATCGAACGTGACACCGAGATCGCACCGGGCATCCATCTGATCGCGCTCGTCTCCGACAAACCCGGCACGCTCGAACTGCGCGAACTCTCGCTGGCCATCGAGACGCCCGCCGGGATGGTGCTGGTCGTCGGTTGCGCGCATCCTGGCATCGATCGTATCGTAGCTGCCGCAGCACGCATCGATACCCGCATCCTGCTGGTCGCGGGTGGGCTGCATCTGGTGGTCGCGCCAGACCCCGAAATCGAACGCATCGTCCGCGCCCTACACGATAGTTATCAGGTGGGTTTCATCGCGCCGGGGCATTGCACCGGCGAAGCAACTTTCACGGCACTGTTGCGCGCCTTTGGCGACCGGAACATTTATGCCGGTCTGGGTACTCGCATCGCGTTCGGCGATCTGCCCCATCGGTCCAAGATGAATGCGCGCCTGGATGTTACTGAGTTGCTGAGCTATCGCAAACTATTGCGGGAGCACGACGAAGAGCATCGACACCTGGCGCAACGAAACTAACGCCAGGAGTGGCTGACCTCAAGGGCGCAGTGAGCCCTCCTGCTTTCCGGCGTGCACCTTTTCTTCGATCAGGCCATCCCACAGCAGCAGGATCACACCCACGGTGATCGTCGAGTCGGCGACGTTGAAGGCCGGCCAGTAGAAAGTTTCGTAGTGGAAGAACAGGAAGTCCACCACGTAGCCCAGCGTTAGGCGGTCGTAGAGATTACCCAGCGCGCCGCCCAGCACTAAGCTGAGCGCGAAACAGAACAGTTTCTTTTCCGGGTGTTTGCGCAGCAAGTGAATAATCACGCCGGAAGCGATAATGGCAAAGGCGCTGAAAAACACCCGCTGCCAGCCGCCGGCCCCAGCCAGAAAGCTGAACGCCGCGCCTTCGTTGTGAAACAGCACCAGGTCGAAGAACGGCGTCACCGGCACATGCTCGCCATAGGTCAGCGAGGTTTGCACCAGATGCTTGGTGTAGAGGTCGAGCGCGACAATGATCGCGCTAAGTCCCAGCCAGTTACGCATGTTCGCGCGGCTCCCCGTTACCGTACAGGTTGCTTACACAGCGTCCGCAGATATGCGGGTGCGCGGCATCGGCGCCGACGTCGGCGCGATAGTGCCAGCAGCGTTCGCATTTCTGGTGTGCGCTCGGCGTGACGACAATCTTTTCCTCCGTCTCGCTGGCCGCGCGATGCAGCGTAGCGCGCGAGGTAATCAACGCAAAGCGCAAATCGTCGTCCAGCGTCGCCAGCGCGTCATGAGTCGCACCGTTCACATAGACATCCACTTCCGCCTGCAGCGAAGATCCGATGCCGCCCGCGGCACGCACTTCCTCCAGTTGCTTCAGCATACGCGCGCGAAATTCGCGGATGGTTGCCCATTTGCCGACCAGCGCTTCATCCGCCGCCGGGAAATCGTGCCACAAGTGCAGGAAAACGCTGTCCTCGGCACCACCGCCCACATCTGCCCAAGCTTCTTCAGCGGTAAAGCTGAGGATGGGCGACATCAGTTTCAGCAAGCTCTGTGTGATATGCCACAGCGCGCTCTGCGCGGCGCGGCGTGCGCGCGAATCGCTGCCTGCGGTGTAGAGACGATCCTTGAGGATGTCGAGGTAAAAGCCGCCCAGATCTTCCGAGCAGAAGCCGACAAACTTCTGCGCGACCAGATGGAACTCGTAGCGCGCGTAGGCGGCGGTCATGTCGTCCTGCAACGCCTGGGTCATCGCCAGCGCATAGCGGTCGATTTCCAGCCATTGCTCGACCGGCAGCATGTCTTTCTGCGCGTCAAAATCGGCCAGGTTGGCGAGCAGGAAGCGCAGCGTGTTGCGAATGCGACGGTAGCTTTCAACCACGCGCTTCAGGATTTCATCGGAAATCGTCAGCTCGCCCGAATAGTCGGTCGAGGCCACCCACAGGCGCAGGATATCGGCGCCGTAGGTGTCCATCACCTTCTGCGGCGCGATCACGTTGCCTTTGGACTTGCTCATCTTGTGGCCGTTGCCGTCGACGACGAAACCGTGCGTCAGCAGCGCTTCGTACGGCGCACGGCCGTCGATGGCGCAGCCAGTCAGCAGCGACGACTGGAACCAGCCGCGGTGCTGGTCGGAGCCTTCCAGATACAGGTCGGCCGGATGGCTCAGGTCTGCGCGGCGCTTCAGCACCGCGGCGTGCGTCGCGCCGGAGTCGAACCACACGTCCAGCGTATCGGTGACTTTCTTGTACTGCGCAGCATCCTGCGGCGCGTGCTGGGCGAGGAAGGCGGCGCCATCGAGCGAGAACCAGGCTTCGATGCCCTGCTGTTCGACTTGCAACGCGACCTTCTCCAGCAGTTCGCTCGTCAGCGGATGCGGCTCGCCGGTTTCCTTGTGCACGAACAGCGGCATCGGCACGCCCCAGTTGCGCTGGCGCGACACGCACCAGTCGGGGCGGTTCTTGATCATCGCTTCGAGGCGTGCGCGACCCCAGGACGGGAAGAATTCGGTGTGCTCCACCGCCGCGTTGGCGATGCCGCGCAACGTGTTGCCGGTGGTGCCGTGCTGGCTCATGCCGATAAACCACTGGTGCGTCGCGCGGAAGATCACCGGCGTCTTGTGGCGCCAACAGTGTGGGTAGCTGTGGTTGAGACGCATAGACGCCATCAGCACGCCGTTGGCTTGCAGCGTCTCGATGACGGCCTTGTTGGCGTCCCAAATGCTCATGCCGGCGAATTTCTCCACGCGACTGTAGAACTTGCCGTCGTCGCCCACCGGATTGTCCACCGGTAGGTCGTAGCGCATGCCGACCGCATAGTCTTCCAGACCGTGCGCGGGCGCGGTGTGCACCAGGCCGGTACCAGCGTCGGTGGTCACGTGGTCGCCGCAAATGACGGGCACGGTACGGTCGTAGAACGGATGTTGCAGCTTGAGGTTTTCCAGCGCGGCGCCCTTGCAGGTACCCAGCACCTGCGTGTCGGACTCACCGTAACGCGCCAGCGTCGCTTCGGCCAGCTCGTGCACCAGAATCAGCAGACCCTTGCCGGTCTGGATCAGGTCGTAACTCAGTTCGGGATGCACGCACACCGCCTGGTTGGCGGGCAGCGTCCACGGGGTGGTGGTCCAGATCACCGCATAGGCGGGTTCATTCAAGTGCGCTACGCCGAACGCGCGCGCCAGCGCCTCGTTGTCCATCGCCCTGAAACCGACGTCGATCGCCGGCGAATTCTTGTCCTCGTACTCGACTTCCGCTTCCGCCAGCGCCGAGCCGCAGTCCACGCACCAGTGCACCGGCTTGGAACCCTGGTACAGGTAGCCGTTTTTATAAATTTCGCCGAGCGCACGCATGATGTCGGCCTCGGTCGTGAAATCCATGGTCAGGTAGGGATTGTCCCAATCGCCCAGCACGCCGAGGCGGATGAAATCAGCCTTCTGCCGCTCGACCTGCGCCTTGGCATATTCGCGGCACAGTTCGCGGAATTTCGCCGGCGGAATCTCCTTGCCGTGCTGTTTTTCCACCATGAGTTCGATCGGCAGGCCATGGCAGTCCCAGCCGGGTACGTAGGGCGCATCGAAGCCGCTCAACGTCTTCGATTTGACGATGATGTCCTTGAGAATCTTGTTGACCGCATGACCGATGTGGATGTCGCCGTTGGCGTAGGGCGGGCCGTCGTGCAGGATGAACTTGGGGCGGCCCTGTGCCTTCTCGCGGATTTTGCGATAGCGCTGCTTGTCCTGCCAGGCCTTCACCCAGGCCGGTTCGCGCTTGGCGAGGTCGCCGCGCATCGGGAAGGGGGTATCAGGCAGGTTCAGCGTATTTTTATAATCGGTCATGATTCGTTCTTGAAATAATCTCTAGCCATCTGTTCATCGACGGCCATCTGGCGCTTCAGCGCCTCCAGGTCGGGGAATTTTTCTTCGTCGCGCAGCTTTTTACTGAAAATCACATGCACGTGGCGACCATAGATATCCTGGTCGAAATCGAACAGATGGACTTCCAGCGTCGGCCTGCCGTTAACCTTCATGGTCGGACGCACACCCAAGCTGGCGACACCGGGCAGCGCCTCTTCGGCAATACCGCTCAATTTTACCGCATAGACGCCGAAAAGCGGCGGCCGGTCGTGCAGCATGTGGATGTTGGCGGTGGGGTAACCGAGCTCGCGGCCCAGCTTGTCGCCGTGAGTCACATGCCCGCTGAGGTTGTACGGCCTTCCCAGCAATGCGGCCGCATGTTTGAGATCGCCGTCTGCCAACGCTTTACGTATCGAGGTACTGGATACACGCTCGCCGCGCACCGTCACGTCCGGCACGCTTTCTACTTCAAACCCCGCGCCGCGCAGCATTTCGATATCGCCCGTGCGATCCGCGCCGAAGCGGAAATCGCCGCCGACCAGAATCAGGCGGGCATCCAGTCGGCGCAAAATATCGTCCATGAACGCCTGCGCGCCGATGGAGGCAAACTTGTTGTCGAAGCGACATAAATAAACGCGCGCCACGCCTGCTTCTTCGAACATCTCCAGCTTTTCGCGCAGCGAAGTGAGCCGCGCGGGTGCGGTAGCCGGCGAGAAGAACTCGCGGGGGTGCGGCTCGAAGGTCATCACGCAAGGCTCCAGCCCGAGCTCGGAAGCGCGCTTGCGCAATGCCTCAAGAATCGCACGATGGCCGCGGTGCACGCCATCGAAATTGCCGATAGCCAGTGCAATCGGCGCCGTAGACTTGGAAGGTATATGCCGAAAAACTTGCATGCTCATCGATCTGAACGTTAAGCCGTTACCCGGTGCATGAAATCGCGCAGGCGGATCCCTTGCAACCACAAAGCAAAAAAGTATGTCGCCGCTCCACCAGCCACCAACGCCAAGATGCGCAACACTTTTTCAACAAAGCCGTAGTGCAGCCAACTGCTTTCTGCACCCATGCCAAACCACAGCACCGCCCCCATCGCGCTCACCGCGACCAGCAGCTTGAGCAGAAACAGCGTCCACCCCGGCTGTGGCTGAAAAATGGCATCGCGGCGCAAATAGTAATAAAGCAGGCCGGCATTCAGACATGCACCCAACGAAATCGCCAGCGCCAGCCCCGCATGCTTAAGTTGCCAGACGAACACCAGATTCATCGCCTGCGTTGCCAGCAGCGTGAAGATCGCAATCTTTACCGGCGTTTTTATATTCTGACGCGCATAAAAACCCGGGGCCAGCACCTTGATCAGGATCAGCCCAAGTAGGCCGACGCTGTAGGCCACGAGCGCCTGGCGCGTCATGAACAAGTCTGTCGCATTGAATTCCCCATAGCGGAATAAGGCGGCGATCAACGGCACAGCCAGCACGGCAAGCGCCACTGCGGCGGGCAGGGCCAGCATGAAAGTGAGGCGCAACCCCCAGTCGAGCAATCGCGAATACTCGCCGTCCGTCTTATCGGCGTAGCTTTTGGAAAGACTAGGCAGCAGGATAGTCCCCAAAGCCACACCCAGCATGCCGGTCGGGAACTCCATCAGCCGGTCGGCGTAATACAGCCAGGAAACGCTGCCGGTCTGCAGAAACGAGGCGAATATAGTGTTGATCAGCAGACTGAGCTGCGCAATCGACACGCCAAACACCGCCGGCCCCATCAGCTTGAGGATGCGCCACACGCCTTCATCCTGCAGATTGAGGCTGAATCGCGGCACCAATCCGACCTTCAGCAGGAATGGCACCTGAAAAGCCAGCTGCGCCACACCGCCAAAAAACACCGCCCAGGCCAGCACCATAATGGGCGGATCGAAATACGGCGCGAAAAACAGCGCGGCAATGATGAAGGAAAGATTGAGCAGCACCGGCGTAAATGCGGGCACCGAAAAGCGACTCCAGGTATTGAGCACGCCGCCAGCCAGCGACACCAGCGAAATAAAGAATATATAAGGGAAGGTAATGCGTAGCAGATCAACCGTCAGCTGGAACTTGTCCGGGCTGGATTTGAAGCCTGGCGCGCTGAGATAGACCACCCAGGGCGCAGCGATGACACCGAGAATCATCACCACCAAAAGCGCGAGCCCGAGCAGCGTCGCGACGTGATTCACCAGCACATGCGTTTCGTCATGGCCGCGTCGATTCTTGTATTCGGCAAGCACCGGCACGAAAGCCTGCGAAAATGCACCCTCGGCAAATAACCGGCGCAGCAGGTTGGGAATCTTGAAGGCAATGAAAAAAGCGTCGGTATAAACACCGGCACCGAAGACCCGTGCAATCAATGTATCGCGCACGAACCCGAGGATGCGGGATAGGAATGTCATGCTGCCGACGGTGGCCAGTGCTTTGAGCAGGTTCATACAACCGATTGAAAATCAAAGGCGCTTATCTTACCATGGCACCTCGCGTGAACGGCCTTGCAAAAGGCCTTTTGAATCTGTATGATTGCGCGTTTCAAATTTTGCATAACTTTCAGGAGTTTTCATGGCTAACAGCGCACAAGCAAGAAAGCGTGCCCGTCAGGCGGTCAAGCAACGCGCCCACAATGCGAGCTTGCGTTCTGCCCTGCGCACCGCTGTCAAAAAGGTGATCAAGGCCGTCGAAGCTGGCGACAAGGCAGCAGCACAGGCAGCTTACATCGCTAACATAAGCGTCATCGACAGCATCGCCGACAAGAAAATCATTCACAAGAACAAGGCCGCTCGTCACAAGAGCCGCCTGTCCGCTGCCGTCAAGGCAATGGCCGCTTAATTCAAGCGCTTGTGTAAAAAAAGCCAACCTTTCGGTTGGCTTTTTTATTTCTCGCACCGGCCATTCGGGCCATGACTGAATCTAAGTGTAGGGCGAACAGCTCAGCCTTCGACCTTGATGCGTTCGCGCGCCGCCATGGCTTGGACAATAACCTTGTCCGCGCTGTCACCGATCACGGTGAAATGACCCATCTTGCGTCCCGGGCGCGCCTCGTGCTTGCCGTAAAGATGTAATTTGAGATCGAGTTGCTCGAACAGCACATCCCACTCAGGTTCGCCGTCGCGCCAGATATCGCCCAGCAAATTGACCATTACCGCCGAACTATGCAAGCGGGGATCGCCCAGCGGCAACCCGCAAAGCGCGCGAATCTGCTGCTCGAACTGGTTGGTAACGCAGGCATCGATGGTGTAGTGCCCGGAGTTGTGCGGACGCGGCGCCATTTCGTTGACGTACAAGCTGCCGTTGCAGACAAAAAATTCCACGCCTAGCGTACCGACATAATTCAGCTTGGCTGCCACGCCGCGCGCGAAGGCTTGCGCCTGTTCACGCATCTCGGCACTGCCACGAGCCGGCACGATGCTGATATCGAGGATGCCGTTACGGTGGATGTTTTCTGCGACAGGAAAGGTCTTCACGTTGCCGGCCGCATCGCGCGCCAGCACCACCGAAACCTCGTAATCGAGCGCCAGCATTTTCTCCAGCACGCACTGCTCGCCCTTGAAATTGCGGAATGCCGCCACAGCTTCCTCGCAATTGCCAACGCGCGCCTGGCCCTTGCCGTCATAACCGAAGCGAGCCACCTTGAGGATGCCAGGATATAAGCCGGCGTTATCCTCCGGAATATCGGTTTCGGCATTGATCTCGGCGTAAGGCGCACACGGAAAACCGTTATCGCGCAGGAAATTCTTCTCGGAGATGCGGTGCTGGCAAATCGCCACGGCAGATGCGGCCGGATGTACCGGCACCGATTGCGCCAGCGCACTCAAGGTGCTTGCGGGGACATTCTCGAATTCGGTTGTCACCGCCACGCACTCTTGCGCCATGCGGTCGAGGGCAGCCTGGTCGTCATAGGCGGCACAAAGGTGAACATCGGCCAGCAGGCCCGCCGGGCTGTTCTTGTCCGGGTCGAGTACCATGACCCGATATCCCATCTCGTGAGCGGCGATAACAAAAAAACGGGCCAACTGGCCCCCGCCGAGCATGCCGAGCATGGAAGGTGGCAGTATCATGCATCCCCCTTCAGCGTCATCGCGAGCACTTTTTCAGTTTGCTTGCGGCGGAACTCCGCCAGCTTTTCAGCCAGCGCCGCATCCGTGGTCGCTAGCAGCGAGACAGCAAACAGGCCGGCATTGGCCGCACCAGCTTCACCGATGGCAAAGGTCGCGACCGGGATGCCTTTGGGCATCTGCACGATGGAGAGCAGCGAATCCTGGCCTTGCAGATGTTTGGAAGGAACCGGCACACCCAGCACCGGCAGCGTCGTTTTCGCCGCGACCATGCCTGGAAGGTGCGCGGCCCCGCCCGCACCGGCGATGATCGCCCGGAAACCGCGCGTTGCGGCATTTTCCGCGAATTCGAACATCAAATCAGGGGTACGGTGCGCCGACACTACGCGCGCTTCATAAGGCACACCAAAATCATCCAGCATCGCCGCTGCCGCTTTCATGACCGGCCAGTCGCTGTCGGATCCCATGATGATGGCAATTAAAGGTTTTTTTTCTGTCACAACATGCTCCTTTTATCAGAGTCTCTTCCCACCCACCATAGCGTAGGCGCCTACGCCACAAACCCGACGCCGCTTTACAGCAGAACCAGATTGTCCCGATGAATCAGTTCCGGTTCGTCCACGTAGCCGAGAATCTGTTCGATTTCCTGGCTGGGCTTGCGCAGGATGCGGGCGGTTTCCACTGCCGTGTAATTGACCAAGCCTCGCGCGACCTCTTGACCGTGCGCATCGACACACGCAACCAATTCGCCGCGTTCAAAACTGCCCGACACGGCTGTCACACCGATCGGTAGCAAGCTTTTTCCGTCTTGGCGCAAGGCTCTAGCCGCGCCGTTATCCAGCGTCAATTTGCCGCGCACTTGCAGATGATCGGCCAGCCACTGCTTGCGCGCAGCGGTTTTCATTTCCGGCGCCCGCAGATGCGTGCCGATGGCCTCGCCTTCCGACAGGCGCACCAGCACATCTTTTTCACGACCGGAAGCGATGACGGTGTGCGCGCCGCTGCGCGCCGCACGCTTGGCTGCCAGTATCTTGGTCAGCATACCGCCGGTGCCGACGCTACTGCCGGCACCCCCTGCCATCTTTTCCAATGCGGGATCGCCCGCCGTTGCCAGCTGGATCAATGTCGCTGCCGGATCCTTGCGCGGATCGGCGGAGTACAGTCCCTGCTGGTCGGTGAGGATCACCAGCGCGTCGGCTTCGATCAGGTTAGCGACCAGCGAACCCAGTGTGTCGTTGTCGCCGAAGCGAATCTCGTCGGTAACGACAGTATCGTTTTCATTAATGATGGGAATCACGTTCAGGTCGAGCAATGTGCGCAAGGTGCTGCGCGCATTCAGGTAGCGCTTGCGGTCCGCCAGGTCGTCATGCGTCAGCAGCAACTGCGCCGTGTGCATCTTGTGCCGCGCGAAACAGGATTCATACATCTGCACCAGGCCCATCTGCCCCACGGCGGCGGCGGCCTGTAACTCGTTGATTGCGGTCGGACGCTTCACCCATTCCAGACGCTGCATACCCTCAGCCACCGCACCGCTGGAGACCAGTACTACCTGACGACCATGGTGACGCAACCGCGCGATCTGATCCGCCCAGGCGGCAATCGCCGCTTGGTCCAGCCCGCGTCCGTCATTGGTGACAAGGCTGGAACCGACCTTGACGACGATGCATCGTGCGCTGGCAAGCAGGGATTTCATTCCGGATAGGGCTCCTGAGTTTCTTCAGTTTGTTCTGTACGCTGGCGATCAAGGTAATCCATGATCGCATACGTCAGCATCTGGCAGCCCTCGCCGCTCAACGCCGAAATGCAGAATGAAGGCGCGTCCCAGCCGAACTCGCGCAGGAAAGCCACACGCTTCGCATCGAGCTCGTCCGCCGGCAGCATGTCGACCTTGTTGAGCACCAGCCAGCGCGGCTTATTGTAGAGGCCTTCGTCGTATTTTCTCAATTCCTCGATGATTGCGCGCGCTTCGGCCACCGGATCGACCGCTTCATCGAACGGTGCGATATCGACGATATGCAGAAGAAGACGCGTACGCGCCAGATGGCGCAGGAACTGATGCCCCAGACCGGCGCCTTCCGCCGCACCCTCGATCAGGCCGGGAATGTCGGCGATGACAAAGCTGCGATTGGCGTCCACGCGCACCACCCCCAGGTTGGGATGCAATGTGGTGAACGGGTAATCCGCCACCTTGGGTTTCGCTGCGGAGACGGCACGGATAAAGGTGGACTTGCCCGCATTCGGCATGCCAAGCAAGCCGACATCGGCCAGCACCTTCAACTCCATGTACAGTTCGAACTCCTCGCCCGCCTCACCCTTGGTGCACTGGCGCGGAGAGCGATTGATACTGGATTTGAAATGGATATTGCCGAGACCGCCATTGCCGCCCTTGGCGAGAATGGCTTGCTGTCCATCCTGCGCCAGATCCGCAACGACCTGACCGGTGCCTTTGTCGGTAATCACCGTACCCACCGGAACGCGCAGCACCATATCTTCGCCGCGTGCGCCGTAGCAGTCCGAGCCACGGCCGTTTTCACCGCGTTGGGCACGGAAGACGCGCGTATAGCGGTAATCGACCAGCGTGTTGATGTTGCGGTCGGCAATCGCGTGAATAGAGCCGCCGCGTCCGCCGTCACCGCCGTCCGGGCCGCCCATCGGCTCGTACTTCTCGCGCCGGAATGTGGCAACGCCATTGCCGCCGGCACCGGCGTAGACCTTGATGGTAGCTTCGTCTATGAATTTCATATCAGGCCTGTCGCAAAATAAAAAAGCCCTATCGTGGCGATAGGGCTTTTTTGGTGAGTCATAATCGCCTTAGGCGGGAATGATGCTCACGAACTTATGACGCAGAGCACCCTTGACCGTGAATGCAACCTTGCCGTTCACCTTGGCGAACAAAGTGTGATCCTTGCCCATACCAACGTTTTCGCCTGCGTGCATTCTGGTACCGCGCTGACGCACGATGATGCTGCCTGCGGAGACCAGTTGGTCACCGAATGCCTTTACGCCCAGTCGCTGGGCATTTGAGTCGCGGCCGTTCCGGGAACTACCGCCTGCCTTTTTATGTGCCATTGCTAACTCCTTTTACTTAGCAGCAATCTGCTGAATCTGGATTTCGGTGTAATTCTGGCGGTGACCCTGAGTCTTGCGATAGTGCTTGCGGCGACGCATCTTAAAAATCATCACCTTGTCGTGACGACCGTGAGAAACCACCGTAGCCTTGACGCTTGCGCCGTTGATAAGTGGCGAGCCAATGGTGACATTGTCGCCATCCGCTACCATCAACACCTTGTCAATAACCAGTTCGCTACCGACTTCGCCGACCAGTTGTTCAACCTTCAGCTTGTCACCGGCCGCTACGCGATATTGCTTGCCGCCAGTCTTGATGACCGCATACATGTTAAGCCTCGTTTGCTTATGCTTCGAAATGAACCGCGCATTATACGGAAACGTCTTAAAAATGCAAAGCCGATTTTGCATCCCTGATGCCCAGCCCGGCTATGCTAGAATCCGCCATCAAACCCTGAAATCCAGTCAATAGTCTTTTCGTCAGCGATTCAAGTGTCTATCGAAAACATACAAGCAGTCATCGCCGATGACATGCGGGCTGTCGACGCGGCAATTCGCGAATGCCTGCACTCCGAAGTCGTCCTGGTCAACCAGATCTCCGAATACATCGTCACCAGCGGTGGCAAGCGCCTGCGCCCTGCGCTAGTGCTGCTCGCCGGCGGAGCGCTGGGCACCGTTACGCCGCAGCATCATACGCTTGCGGCCGTGGTTGAATTCATTCATACCGCCACCCTGCTGCATGACGACGTGGTGGACGGTTCCGGCATGCGCCGCGGCAAGGCGACAGCCAACACTCTTTTCGGCAACTCGGCCAGCGTGCTGGTCGGCGACTTCGTCTATTCGCGCGCATTCCAGATGATGGTCGGCATACGGAATATGCCCGTCATGCAGATTCTGGCCGATGCCACCAACGTCATCGCGGAAGGAGAGGTGCTGCAACTGCTGAATTGCCATGATGCCGACGTCAGCGACGAGACCTATCTCAAGGTCATCCATTATAAAACAGCCAAGCTGTTCGAAGCGGCCACGCGCCTGGGCGCCATTATGAGCGGCGCGACGGAAGCCGACGAAGAAGCCCTGCGCGAATACGGAATGCGCCTGGGCACTGCCTTCCAGCTGATTGACGACGTACTCGATTTTAGTGGAAACAGCATCGACATCGGCAAGAATGTCGGCGACGACCTCGCCGAAGGCAAGCCGACCCTGCCGCTGCTGCACGCCATGCGCCACGGCACGTCGCAACAGGAGCAACTCATCCGCCACGCCATCGAGCATGGCGGCCTGGAAAACCTCGAGCAGGTGCTAGAGGCGGTGCGCGAAACTGGTGCGCTAGATCATGTACGCCGCCTGGCTCGTGCCGAGGCAGAAATAGCATGCGCAGCCATCGCACATCTACCGGCTTCAATTTATCGGGAAGCTCTGATAGAATTGTCGACCTTTGCAGTTGACCGCAATTTCTAGGTGGTTTTCTAGATCAAAATCAAATTCGGGGTGTAGCTTAGCCTGGTAGAGCGCTACGTTCGGGACGTAGAGGCCGGAGGTTCGAATCCTCTCACCCCGACCAGAATTCCCTTATTCCCGCACCAATAATAATCTGTAGATTCGGCAACGATCGGCCGACTGAAAAGCTGAAATGAGCAGGCCGGACATCAACCATATCCGACCTTGCTCGAACGCACCTTTACCCATTCTCCTATGGATGAAGGAAGGAGCCAAGCGGCCCCTGAGCGTCAATTAGTTGACTGCGTCCTTCAGTGCCTTGCCGGCGGTGAAAGCCGGGGACTTACGGGCAGCAATCTTGATTTCCTTACCGGTTTGCGGGTTGCGGCCAGTACGTGCAGCGCGCTGGTTTACCTTGAAAGTGCCGAAGCCGATCAGAGCGACGCTGTCGCCTTTCTTCAGGGCCTTGGTAACGGCAGCGGTGAAAGCGTTCACAGCCTTGCCTGCATCTGCCTTGCTGATGTTGGCTTCGCTGGCAATGGCATCAATAAGTTCTGTCTTGTTCATGCGGTTCTCCGTGTTAATGTTGAGTTGCTCACTACAGGAATCAAGCCTGTAGGCTCCGAACTGTATCGCCTGTTGCGCCGCTTGGCAATCGGTTGCGCATGAAAAATCGTGGTACTAAGCGGTTTGCAGCTCATTTCCCCTTGCACGCGCCTCCATTTGCACGTAGATTGATTGCCGTTACATAAATCAATGCGAATCCTATGGAAAATGACAGCAGCAACCGCGGCGGCTCACGCCCCGGTGCCGGGCGCAAGCCAGGCGGCGGCCTGTATGGTGAACCGACGACCGTCCTGCGCGTGCCTGCCAGCCAAGCCGGGCCTATTCGCGACTTTCTCTTCGCGCTCACCCAAAAACGCCAGCGCGATGCACAAGACAATGTGCTTGAACTGACAGAATTCGCCCCCGACAGCCGAAAAATGTCACTGCCGCTCTATACCTCCAAGGTGGCGGCTGGCTTTCCCTCGCCGGCAGACGACCATGTCGAACGACGCCTCAACCCCAGCGACTACCTGGTGGACAATGATAGTTCGACCTTTTTCGTGCGCGTCAAAGGCGACTCGATGATAGACGCCGGAATTTTTGAGGATGATGTGCTGGTCATCGACCGCTCTCGTGTGCCGCAAATTGGAGATATCGTGCTGGCAGTGCTGGATGGGGAATTCACCGTCAAGACGCTGGGCAAAAGCAAAAGCGGCGCACGCTTGCTGCCGGCCAACAAACATTACTCGGTCATCGAAGTAAAGGAAGGCCAATCTTTCGAAGTCTGGGGGGTCGTCACGGGCTCGATGCGCAAGTTCAAATGACGCAGCGCGCGATTGCGCTCATCGACGTCAATAATTTCTACGTCAGTTGCGAGCGCGTGTTCAATCCGCGACTGGAAGGCCGCCCGGTTGTGGTGCTCTCCAACAACGACGGCTGCGTGATATCGCGCAGCCAAGAGGCCAAAGCCATCGGGGTGCGCATGGGGCAGCCATGGTTTCAACTGCGCGACCTGGCATGGCAACAGGGCATCGTCGCCCAGTCCTCGAACTATGCGCTGTATGCCGACATGAGCAATCGCGTAATGTCGATACTCGCCGGATTGGGCCGCGAGCAGGAGATCTATTCCATCGACGAATGCTTTCTCGATCTCTCGGGAATGCAATCCGCGAAACTGGATCGCCATGCACGGCTTATTCGAAAAACGATACGCGAATGGACCGGCTTGCCGACTTGCGTCGGGATAGGCTCAACCAAGACGCAGGCCAAGCTTGCCAACCATATCGCCAAGAAAAATCCAGAGTGGCATGGGGTCTGCAACCTGAACGCCATGACGGCAGAGGCGCGGGAAGACTGGTTCGGCCGCCTGGCGGTGGGCGAAGTTTGGGGCGTAGGCCCGCGCCTGGCCTCCCGCCTAGAAGTGCTAGGCATCGCGACCGTGCGTGAACTGCAGCAGGCCGACCTTGCACTGCTGCGCGAGCGCTTCAGCGTAACACTGGAAAAAACCGTACGCGAACTGAACGGCATCCATTGCCTGAAACTGGAAGACGCTAGCCAACCGCGGCGGCAGATCGTTTCCTCACGCTCGTTCGGTTACTACGTGACCGATCTCGGGCAGTTGCGCGAAGCGGTTACGCAATACACCACGCGCGCAGCGGAAAAGTTGCGCCGGCAAGGATCGGTGGCCGGCATGCTGTTGGTCTACATCCGCAGCAATCCGCATGACGCCAAGGAAGCGTACTACGCCCCCGGCCTGACCGTAGCGATACCGCAGCCGACCGACGACACCTTGAAGCTGGTCAAGGCAGCACTTTACGGCCTGGCATGCATTTACCAGCCGGGAGCCAGTTACCAGAAGGCCGGCATCGCGCTTTCCGACATTGCGCCAAAAACTTTGCAACAAGACGATATGTTTATCAGGGGCGACCATCGGCGCACGAATCTGATGGCTACCATCGACAAGATCAATGCACGCATGGGAAGCGCGACCTTGCGGTCAGCGGGTGAAGGAATAGAGAAACCCTGGAAAATGCGGTCCGGCTATAAAAGCCCGGCCTATACGACACGTTGGAGCGAAATAATAGTGGTGAACGCCTGACGCGCGTCAGACGCTCCTGCGATCATCGCCTTAGTTGAGCAGGACTCTTTCGCCGCTATCGGCGTTGTAGTACTGCAGGCGCGCGAACCCGGATGCGAAGGTCAAAGGCCCGTCATACAAGCTTTGGTCGCCCACGCCTACGGTTGCATAGCCGGTGCGGTACAGCACGACCTGCGCCTCTTCGGCGCCGCGACGGAAAAAATAGACGTCGCACAGATCGGTCTCTTCCTCATCCGACAGCAACCAGCCGGATTTGCCCGTCAACTCCCGCAGCCACGACGGAAGATCGACCTCGGCATGGCAGACGATCGAATAATCGAAGGCGGAAACTACGGATGGTTCAAGCATGGTTTGTTACCTCACACTGACTTCTTACTCTGTTATCGGTTAAATGGCGGCGAATTTGAATATTTCAAGCCTACGCCTGCTTCCCTTCTTCCTCATCGTATCGCCTTGCCAAGCCCCGGCCGGGGTGGGATGATGCCCCATCCAAAACTATGCATAGAACATGCCAATCAACATGCCGGAAATCAGCGAATTACTGTACCGACAACCCACCTTATTTATAACGGCTGCAACGCTATTCGGTTTACTGGTCGGCAGCTTCCTCAATGTGGTCATCCACCGTCTGCCGAAAATGATGGAGCAGGAATGGCATCGCAACTGCGCCGAATTGCGCAACGAAGGGATTGCAGACAGTCCGTCCTATAACCTGGTCGTTCCTCGTTCCGCCTGCCCGGGCTGCGGACACCAGATTCGCGCCTGGGAAAATATCCCGGTGATCAGCTACCTCGCGCTGGGCGGCAAATGTTCCGGCTGCAAGACGCGCATCAGCCCGCGCTACCCGCTGGTGGAAACCGCGACGGGCCTACTGGCAGGGCTGATCGCCTGGCGCTTCGGGTTCGGCATCGCCGCGTTGACGGCCATGCTGTTCGCTTTCGGCCTGATCGCGCTGACCTTTATCGATTTCGATACACATCTGCTGCCGGATGACATCACATTGCCGCTGATGTGGCTGGGCCTGCTGCTGAATATTAACGGCACATTCACCGACCTCCAGTCGGCGGTGATAGGTGCGATGGCAGGCTACCTGTCGCTGTGGTCGATATATTGGCTGTTCAAGCTGATCACCGGCAAGGAAGGCATGGGATACGGCGACTTCAAGCTGCTGGCGGCAATTGGCGCATGGTTCGGCTGGCAACTGTTGCCGGCAGTCATCCTGTTGTCGTCGCTAGTCGGTTCCATCATCGGCATCGGCCTTATCGTGCTGGCCCGCCATGGCCGCAACGTGCCCATCCCGTTCGGCCCTTACCTCGCGCTGGGCGGCATTGCCGCGCTGTTCTGGGGTCCGCAGATGGCTAGCCTGTATCTGCCCCAATGATGATCGTCGGATTGACTGGAGGCATAGGCAGCGGCAAGAGCGAGGCGGCCCGGCTATTTAACGGCCTGGGCGTACCCGTCGCGGATACCGACGCCATCGCGCATGCGCTTACCGCGCCCGGTCGGCCGGTGCTGCAGGAAATCGCGAAATCTTTCGGCACGGAGGCGTTACACCGCGATGGTTCGCTAAACCGCGCCTATCTGCGCCAGAAGGTTTTTTCCGATGCCGGCGCCAAGCACCTGCTGGAAGACATACTCCACCCGTTGATCCGCGAAGAAGTCGCCAACATCGTCGCCCGCCATGCATCCGCGCCCTACCAGATCGTCATGGTGCCCTTGCTATTCGAGACTGGGGCTTATGCCGGCCTGATCGATCGCAGCCTGCTCATCGACTGCGACGAGTCCCTGCAAATCGCCCGTGCCATGGCACGCAGCCAGCTTGCCGAAACCGAGGTGCGGGCCATCATGGCCGCGCAATGCTCGCGCGAGCAACGCCTAGAAATGGCGGATGATGTCATCGTCAACAACGGAACGCTCGCCGACCTGGAGAAACAGGTCCGGGAAAAACACGAAAAATACATTAGACTTGCATAGTTAGGTAATCAATTTCATAATCCACGCAAATTATTATCCACTCAATGCTACGCTCAAATCCCTAAAACTCAGTGGCCAGCTACGACTACCCTTTTAATGAACGTGTCCGCACGCTGCTGCGACTTGAGGATTTGTTCACCAAGATATTCCATTACCTCGAAGGCGACCACGAGCTCAACCACCATTGCGCCTTGATTGGCATCTTTCAGGTACTGGACGTGATTGATCGCGCCGAGCTGAAAAACGATCTGCTGCAGGAGCTCGACCGCCAGAAGGCGGTCATGGAAAATCTGCGCGGCAATCCAGCCATCGCCGAGAACATTTTGAACGAAGTCATTAGTGAAATCGAACAGACAACGCACGCCCTGCGCACCACGCCCGGCAAGATCGGCCAAGTGTTGCGCGATAACGAATGGCTGATGGGCATCAAGCAGCGCGCCGTGATTCCGGGCGGCGTGTGCGAGTTCGACGTGCCCTCCTATCATTACTGGCTCGGCCTTTCCATCGAACGCCGCAAGCAGGACCTGGAAAGCTGGCTGGTATACCTGACCCCACTTTACGACGCCCTGCGCATCATCCTGCACATCCTGCGCGGTAGCGGCGTGCCAACCCAGCTGGTGGCACAGCAAGGCACATTCCAGCAAATGCTGGGCGGGGCAAAACCGGCGCAGATGCTGCGCATCAAGATCGCCGACGACCTGCCCTGCTTCCCTGAAGTCAGCGCCAACAAATACGCGATCAATATTCGCTTCAATGCGCTCGAAGGCATACAGAAACCGCGCCAATGCGAGCGCGATGTCGACTTTGAACTTACGCTGTGCAACCTGTGACTAAACGGGCATATCGGCTCTAACGTCTGGAATCATCATGGTCACACTGGTTACCTGCCCCACCTGTGGCGAGCAGTCCGCATACACCCCTAGTAATCCCTATCGCCCGTTTTGTTCCGAACGCTGCAAGTTGATCGATCTGGGGCAATGGGCCACCGAGAGCTACCGCATTCCCCAGACCGGAATACCGGAAACACCCGAGGATGAGCAATAACATGATTAAACGCGTCTGCGTATCGTGGCTGCTGATGGCGGCCTCGCTCTCGTATGCCGCCGACCAGGTCGCGATCAGTCATGCCTGGGCACGCGCAACGGCTCCGGGACAGGATGTCGGCGCCGCCTACCTGGAGCTCAAGAGCGCTATCGACCTGACGCTCACCAAAGCCGAAAGCCCTGCCGCCAGCAGCGTGGAAGTCCACAAGATGTCAATGAAGGACGGTGTGATGGAAATGCGCATGCTGGAAACACTGGAGCTTCCCGCAGGGCAGACGGTAAAGCTGGAGCCGGGCGGTTTTCATTTGATGCTGTTCGATCTGAAAAAGCCGCTGAAAGCAGGCGAAAACATGCGCATGACACTGCACTTCAAGGACAAGAGCGGCAAAGAGTCGTCGATGAAAATCGACCTGCCGATCAAGCGTAGCGCCGACTAGCAGCCTGCTTCAGCGACAGGCTAACGGCTGGTGAATGGCACCTCGTAATGGACGCCGCCAGCCTCCAGTAGCATCAGCCAGTCCTTGCGGCCCTGGATGCAGGCCGGCAACATCACTTCCGCCTGCCAGCGGCCGGCCCCTGCAGGCAACAAGCGATACCGATTAAATCCCATCTCCATGCCACGCATATTGAAACTGGCATGGACTTCTTGAACGTCCGGCAACGCCACGAACACCTTGAAACGCTGCAAGGCGTCCGGCTGCCGGTCGAACCGGACATGCAGCCCCGCCTGCGATAACGCACAACCTGCGACGATATCCTGGCACGGCACGGCAATCGCTTGATCGCGACTGCCCAGCCGCGGCCACAGCAAGCCGATCGCCAACACCGCGATAATCAGAACCCACCATCCGTGGCGACGCATCATTTCCATATCGCCCGCTGCATCGCGATGCCGTGCGCGCCATGCGTCCAGGCATCGACCAGACGTTCTGGCTTCATGCCGCCCAGCGCGTACACCGGCAGCGAAAATTCCGCGATCATGCTGGCGAACTTTTCCCAACCCAGCGGTTGCACCTGCGGGTGGCTAAGCGTCGTCATCACCGGCGACAGCAGCACAAAGTCGAAATCGAGCTCCGCCGCCCGCCGCATCTCTTCGACGTGGTGGCAGGACGCCGCGCATAGCAGCCCTTCGGGACGCGCCGGCAATGCGGCGAGGCCGGCGGAGGAAAAATGCACGCCATCCGCACCGATGCGCTGCGCCATTTCCGGCGTGCCATTCAGCAGAACGCGCGCGCCATAAGGTCGGCATATTGCGATGACCTCGGAGGCAAATGCCTCCAACTCGGCCTGAGCCAGATGTTTTTCACGCACCTGCACCAGCCGCAAGCCGCGTTCCAACGCTGGGCGCAGTCCGGCAAAGAATAACTCCCTGCTCATTTCCTGCATGTTCGTGATGGCGTAAATCGACGGCAGGCGCAGCGCATCCAGAATCGGGGCATTCGCCGGAAGCAAAGGGCCGACATCGACAGCGGCCAGATCTTGCCAGGAAAGCTGCTGGTTTTCGCGGCCATGCGGTTCGCCGCGCCATTGATGGACGGTAAAGAAGCGCAGTTTGACGGTGCGTTCCGGATAATCGAAGGTGCGGGTCACCCACGGATAGGCGACTTCCGCCTCAACGCCCAATTCTTCATGCAGTTCGCGCTGCAGGGCATGGAAAGGCGTTTCGCCTTCCTCGATCTTGCCGCCGGGGAATTCCCACCAGCCTGCCCACGGCTTGCCCTCCGGGCGCTGCCCCAGAAGCACCTGGCCGTCATTGCGGCACAGTACCGCCACGGCGGCTTCAACGAACGGCTTGGCGCTCATGGGCGACGCAAGGCCTGGCGGCCGGCCCAGTCGCGAGCGAATTGCCACGCGACGCGACCGCTGCGCGATCCGCGCTGCAGCGCAAATTGCAGCGCCGCTTGACGCGTTTGCGGCGTGAGGCGCTTGATGCCGAAATGGCCCAACCAATGGCGCACGATGTCGAGATAGGCATCCTGATCGAATGGATAAAAGGTCAACCACAGGCCGAAACGCTCGGAGAGGGAAATTTTTTCTTCTATGGTTTCGCCGGGGCGGATCTCGTCGCCGACGTATTGCGTTTCGAGGTTTTCCTTCATGAATTCCGGCATCAGATGGCGGCGGTTCGACGTCGCGCAGATCAGCATGTTGTCTGCCGCCGCTGCCACCGAGCCATCCAAGGCCACCTTGAGCGCCTTGTAGCCCGGCTCATCGGCATCGAAGGACAGGTCGTCGCAAAATATCAGGAAGCGCTCCGGGCGATTGCGCAGCAGGTCGGTGATATCCGGCAAGTCAATGAGATCGGTCTTGTCGACCTCCACCAGCCGCAGGCCCTGAGCGGCAAAATCCGTCAGCAGCGCCTTGAACAGCGAGGACTTGCCGGTGCCGCGCGCGCCGGTCAGCAACACGTTATTGCATGGCAACCCTTGCAGGAATTGCCGCGTATTGGCGATCAGCTGCTTCTTTTGTGGGTCGATATCCTGCAGGTCGGCGAGATGAATACGGTGCGGATGTTTCACCGCCTGCAAATAGCCACGCCCCTGCTGGCGGCGCCAACGGAAGGCGTGTGCCGACCAGTCCGTTTCCGGCAATGGCACGGGCAATATCCCCTCTAGCCGCGCAAGCAGGCTTTCCGCACGACCCATCAGATTCTCGAGATCGTTAGTCATCAGGTGCGGTAATCCGCGTTGATCTTCACGTAGTCGTACGAGAAGTCGCAGGTCCAGACGGTCGCTTCCGCGCGGCCGCGGCCCAGTTCGACGCGCACGGTAATTTCCGCTTCCTTCATTACGCGCTGGCCGTCGGTTTCCTGATAGCTTGCCGCACGGCCGCCGTTTTCCGCCACCAGCACGTCGCCCAGATGCAGCTTGATCAGATTGACATCCAGATCGCCGACGCCGGCATAGCCGATAGCCGCCAGGATACGGCCGAGGTTGGGGTCGGACGCGAAAAAGGCGGTCTTGATCAGCGGCGAGTGTGCGATGGCATAGCCGATCTTGCGGCATTCGGCTTCGTCGCGGCCGCCTTCGATGCGGATGGTCATGAATTTCGTGGCGCCTTCGCCGTCGCGCACGATGGCCTGCGCCAGCACCATGGCGACTTCCGTCACCACATCGCGCAATGCCTGATAATCGGCGCTCGATACATCCGCGATCTCGGCGTTGCCGGCCTGGCCGGTAGCAACCAGGATCAGCGAGTCGTTGGTGGAGGTGTCGCCGTCCACGGTGATGCAATTGAAGGAGCGATTCACCGCGTGCTGGATCATCGCGTCGAGCGCGGACTGGCTGATGGCGGCGTCCGTGGCGATATAGCCCAGCATGGTCGCCATGTTGGGATGGATCATGCCGGAGCCCTTGGCGATGCCGGTCACAGTGACGGTCTTGCCGCCAAGCTGGATCTTGCGCGATGCGCCCTTGGCAACGATGTCGGTGGTCATGATCGCCTGCGCGGCGTTGAGCCAGTTGTCTTCCTGCAGATTGGCCACGCTGGCGGGTAAACCTGCAACGATGCGATCCACCGGCAGCGGTTCCATGATGACGCCAGTAGAGAACGGCAGCACCTGTTGCTCGCTGCAACCCAGCAGTCCGGCCACCGATTGGCAGGTCTGGCGCGCGCGGCGCATGCCTTCTTCGCCGGTGCCGGCGTTGGCGTTGCCGGTATTCACCACCAGCGCGCGAATTTCGTCGCCGGAGGCCAGATGCTCCTTGCACAATACGACCGGCGCGGCGCAAAAGCGATTCTGCGTAAACACGCCGGCCACACGGCTGCCGGGGGCCAATTGCATAACCAGCAGGTCCTTGCGGTTCGGTTTGCGGATATGCGCTTCAGTGATGCCGAGCTTCACGCCGGAAACAGGGAAAAGCTCACCAACGGCGGGGGGTTGCAGATTAACGGGCATGTTGTTTTCCGGAATGTTTGATCCCCGGATTTTACCTCACTCCCGCTTCTTACGAGTTTATGCGAATTGACTTTCCGGAATGTCATGATATTTTGTAGGGAATATATTATTGTTCAAAGGAATAGCCGATGGCAACGACGCCGAATGCCATTCCCATCACGTCAGGCATCACCAGCCTGGCCGAAATCGGCAGTGAACTCGCTTTCACCAAAAAGCTGCAAGCTGTCAGCAACAAGATCCACGCCACCACCAACATCGACCAGATCATCCTGGATGTCAGCCACGACATCTGCCAGGTGTTCGAGGCCGAACGCATCACCATATTCACGGTCAGCGAAGACAGAACGATGCTGATCTCGAAGATCAAGACCGGCCTCAGCAGCTATAACGACGTGCAGCGCCCGATCAGCCGCATGGCGATCGGCAAGCAAAGCATCGTCGGGTTCGTAGCCACCAACAGGATGCTGGTCAATATCGCCGATGTTTACGACATCGAAGAGCTGAAGCACATCAGCCCGGAAATCACCTTCCTCAAAAACGTGGACCAGCAGACCGGTTTCCGCTCGCGCCAGATGCTGGTGTTTCCGATTCTGGATCCGACCAGCGACGACCTGATCGGCGCGGTACAGCTGACCAATACGCTGTCCGGGCTGCCTTTCTCGCACCTTGCCGAGCACGGCGCTACCGAAATCGCCAAGACGCTGGCCATCGCCTTTACCCAGCGCCAGGCTCCCGCCGGGCCGATCAAGACCAAATTCGACCTGCTGATCGCGGAAAACATCATTTCCGCTTCAGAACTCGAATTGGCGCAACGCTCGGCGCGCAAGAAAAAGGTGGCGCTGGAGGATGTGCTGATTGACGAATTTCAGGTCAAGCCGGCAGACGTCGGGCATTCGTTGTCGGTATTTTTCGGCGTTCCTTACGAGCCGCATCGCGCAAACCATGTGCGCCCCACGAATCTGCTGAAACACCTGAAACATGAGTACGTACAGTCCAATGGCTGGATTCCCATCGACGAAACGCGCGAAGAAGGGCTGGTGATCCTCACGCCCGACCCGGAAAGCGTGCGCAGCTCGCGTATCGT
Organism: Methylophilaceae bacterium; assembly: GCA_035460165.1. Taxonomy (GTDB): domain Bacteria; phylum Pseudomonadota; class Gammaproteobacteria; order Burkholderiales; family Methylophilaceae; genus MM2. Next base: position 148,140 of record DATHWW010000017.1, read on the forward strand.
CAACAATGTTTTCCCGAAATATCCCAAGATCACCTACAAGGTCTGCCTGAATCGGGATTTCACCAATACGGTCAGCTTGTTCTATGGCTTAGGGGGGGGCTCGACGAATATCGACGAAATCATTTCGCACATGGGTGCGGAAGAAGAGGAGGAGTCCAGCTTTACCGCGGAGGACATCTCCGCTGCCGCAGACAACGAACTGGTCAAACTGGTCAACAAGATCATCGTCGACGCTTATCACCAGGGCGCTTCGGACATTCATATCGAACCCTACCCCGACAAGAGCAAAGTCGTCGTGCGCCTGCGCCGCGACGGCACGCTGATGCCTTACATCGAGATTCCTCCAAGCTACCGCAATGCCCTCGCGGCACGTATCAAGATCATGGCGGAAATGGACATTTCCGAGCGGCGCGTGCCGCAGGACGGCAAGATCAAATTCCGCAAATTCGGCCCGGTGGATATCGAGCTGCGCGTCGCCACGATTCCGACCGCGGGCGGACTGGAAGACATCGTGCTGCGCCTATTGGCTTCCGGCAAACCGATTCCGATCGACAAGCTCGAACTCGCTCCGCAGTCGCTGGACAAAATCAAGCACCTGGTGAGCAAGCCTTATGGTTTGTTCCTGGTATGCGGTCCCACCGGCTCCGGCAAGACCACCACGCTGCATTCGGCGATGAGCTACATCAATACGCCGGAAGCCAAGATCTGGACCGCCGAGGACCCGGTAGAAATCACCCAGCGCGGCTTGCGGCAGGTGCAGGTCAATCGCAAGGCCGGGTTGAATTTTGCGGCCATGATGCGGGCATTCCTGCGCGCCGACCCGGACGTGATCATGGTGGGCGAAATGCGCGACAAGGAAACCGTCTCGCTGGGCATCGAGGCCTCGTTGACCGGCCATCTGGTGATGTCCACGCTGCATACCAACAATGCCCCGGAGTCAGTAGTGCGCCTGCTCGACATGGGCATGGATCCATTCAATTTTTCCGATGCGCTGCTGGGCATACTCGCCCAGCGCCTGGCCAAGCGCCTATGCGTCTGCAAGCAAGCGTACGCACCGGCACCCGAGGAAATCGACAACCTGCTGACGGAATACTGCCGTGAACTGGAATCCACGCAAAGCTGGAAACGCGATCCGCAAGCAGCGCGCCAGGCCGTCATGGATGAGTGGGTAAAAACCTTTGCTGACAAGGATGGCAAGTTCACGCTGCACAAAACCGTCGGCTGCGACAAATGCAACGGCGGCTATCGCGGCCGGGTAGGTTTATTCGAGCTGCTGGAAGGAACGGACGCCCTCAAGAAAGGCATCCAGGAGCACTTGCGTGTCGCCGAGCTGCTGGCGATTGCGCTGGAGGACGGCATGCGCACGCTCAAGCAGGATGGGATAGAAAAGGTATTGAAGGGCATCACCGACATGAAGCAGGTGCGCTCGGTGTGCATCAAATAAGCAATCGCCTCAGGCGCAGGTTGGCATCTGTACCGGCGTTGCCGGAAGAAAATTATGTGGAATATCGCTGAGGCGATATTTCCCGCTACGCACCGCATCGCTCAGCATGGCCAACGTCTGCTCAGTCAGCATCCTGATGACTTCCTGCTTGATCGGCGTCCATTTGTGATGCATCGGGCAAGCCGTGGCATCGCTGCATTCCTTCAGTCCCAGCAGGCAATCCTTGGTGAACTCCGGCCCTTCGGTAATCAGCAGGATACGCATCAGGTCGATTTTTTCCGGCTCATCCCGCAGACAGAAACCGCCTAAGCGACCGCGATACGACGTCACCAATCCACCCTTGCACAAGGTTTGCATGATTTTCGCCAGATAGGCTGCCGGCACTTGCAGCTTCTCGGCAACTTCACGGCTGAGTATGGGCGCGCTTTGATCCTGTGCCGCGATATATATCAAAGACTGGACAGCGTATTGGCTGGTGCGTGAAATCAACATGACAGTATCGGGTTAAAGGTTGGGGAGATTATGGCACGTATCCCGGGATCTTGCTTTCATCGACCTCATCGAACTGCTCGGGCTCCAGGAACTGCCGGGCATATTCCAGATAAACCTTCTGCCGGATGAAAAGATCGAACAGGTCGGGATCAACGTGGTTATCCAGCTTCATCTTGCCCAGGATGAACAGCGACTCGGAGAGCGTCTTGGCTTTTTTGTAAGGCCGGTCGCGCGCGGTCAGCGCTTCGAAAATATCCGCGATGCCCATGATGCGCGCGGGAACCGACATCTGCTCGCGCGTCAGCCCGCGGGGATAGCCCTTGCCGTCCATGCGCTCGTGGTGGCCGCCGGCGTATTCCGGCACGCGCTGCAGATCCTTGGGGTAAGGAAGCGACTCCAGCATATTGATCGTCACCACGATGTGGTTGTTGATGATCTCGCGCTCCTCTGCGGTCAGCGTGCCGCGGGCGATATTGAGGTTGTACACCTCGTTCTCGCTGAGAAACGGCACTTGCTGCCCGTTGGGGTCCAGCAGCGGATAGGCGGCGATGGTGCGGACACGCTCCTGGTGTTCAGGCGTCATGAATTCGCCGCCGACATTGGCGTTTCTGAGGAAATTGCGGTCCTCGTCCAGCTTTTGCTGCCAGGTTTGGAACTCCGACTCCAACGCTGCCAAGCGTGCGGTATCCCCATTGCGTGCCGCCTCGAGCTGGCGGCGCAGCATTTCGGTTTCTTTCTGTTTCTTGAGCAATTCGAAGCGCTGGTCGACCAGTTCGATACGGTCGAAAATTGTGGAAAGCTTGGTGGCTTTGTCCACCACATACTCCGGCGTCGTCACCTTGCCGCAATCGTGCAGCCAGGAGGCGATCCGCATTTCATATAATTCCTTGTCGCTCATGCGGAAATCGCGCAACGGGCCTTCTGCACAAGAGTTGGCGGCTTGCGCCAGCAACATCGACAATTCCGGCACGCGGCGGCAATGGCCGCCGGTATAGGGCGATTTCTCGTCAATCGCTTCTGCGATCAATTCGATGAAGGATTCGAAAAGCTGCTTCAGGCCCTGGATCAGGTTGTGATTGGTCAGCGCCACGGCCGCTTGCGATGCCAAGGATTCCGCCAATTGCTGGTTTTCGGCTGAGAACGCGATGATGTCGCCGCTTTCCTCGTCCAGCGCATTCAGCAACTGCAGCACGCCGATGATCTCGTTCTCGTGATTCTTCATCGGAATGGTGAGGAAGGACTTGGAGCGGTAGCCGGTCTTCTCGTCGAATTTGCGCGTGCCGGAGAAATCGAACCCGTCGGCGACGTAGGCATCCTCGATATTGACGGTACAGTCATGCAGCACGCTGTAGGCCGCAACCATGTTGTTATTCGGCGAGCCGTCCTCGCCGTAAAGCGGCAGCGGCGCAAATGGAATGTCCTTGCCGGTAGTGCCGCCCAGCGCAATGCCGAGCGAATCGGTACGCATGATCTCGAAACGGAGCGTCCTGTCGTCGGTAACGGTATAAAGTGTTCCACCGTCGGCACCGGTAATTTCCTTGGCGCCCAGCAGTATCATTTCCAATAGGCGCGGCGCATCGCGTTCGGCAGAGAGCGCAATACCGATAGCGTTAAGGCGCTCCAGCCGTTTCAGCAGCTTTCTAAGTTGCGGCATATCCCCGTCCCTGCAGGTTTTATTGGTCAGCCAGGTAAAACTCCATTTTCACGCCGGCCAGTTCAATCACGTCGTGATCATGAAGTTCATAAGCCTGCATGCCGATGGGGTTTCCGTTGACGTCGGGCGAGTGTTCGCCCTCGACATGTGTAATGAAATAGCCCTGCGGGCGCCGGGTAATCACGGCCACTTGCGCGCCCGCTTTGCCGAGCGTGGTAAGGGTCTTGGTAAGCTGCATTTCCTTGCCGGTGGCCGGACCGTTCAAAACCTGCACGCGGGCGGGCGGCAAGCCGCCGGCTTCCGCCGCATCCTCCGCCTGCGCTGCAGCCGAAGCTTCTTCCGCGATCTCTTCTTCCGCGGAGGGCTGCATCATGATGGTATTTTCGAAGTCGACCTGCTTGGTTCCGCCGTTGCCGGCCGCAGATTCATTCACGTAGGTGAGTTTGTATTTGCCGATAGCCACGACATCGCCGTGCCGCAGCGTCTGCTTCTGTACCTTTTTACCATTAACAACGCTGCCGTTGGTACTTTCCAGGTCTTCCAGCCGGGTTTCGTCGCCGACGGTGATGACACGGGCATGATCGCCGCTGACCGCCAGGTTATCGATATGAATATCGTTGGTTGCCCTGCGACCTATCGTCAGACACTTCTTTTCGAGCGGGTATTCCCCAAGCAATGCACCATCGAGCGTAAGAATCAGTTTCGACATATCCACCCCGTGTTGAACCGTCTTTTTTATCGAGACGGTTTATTTCTTATGCGCTGGGCAGAAAGACCCGCGAACCCATCAAATCTTACACCGGATTGGAAAACCGATACATATGAGGAAGCGGCGATTCGCTTATTTGCGGACTCTGCGGCCATTTTCGCGCGTACACTCGTCCGGACGGGCTTCGGCAGCCAGCTTGTCGAGCACGCCATTGACGTATTTGTAGCCGTCGGTACCGCCGTAACGCTTTGCCAGTTCCACCCCTTCATTGATCGCGACGCGATAAGGAATGCTGATGTCGTGGACCAGCTCGAAGGCGGCGATGCACAGGATCGCATGCTCGATCGGACTCAACTCGGCGATGCTCCGATCCAGCAGCGGAAGGATGCGTGCATCGAGCTCGCTTACGCATTCCGCGACACCGCTCAGCAGCCCCTTGAAGTATTCGATATCCGCGCGCGGATAGTCTTCGTCTTCCTCAAGATTCGCAATGATTTCCTTGAGCTCGCCGCTGCCGAGAAACAGGCTGTACAGACCCTTGAGGGCTAACTCGCGGGATTTTCGACGGTTCTGTCCCGGTTTGGGCGTGGGTTTGTCTGTCATAGCGATTTCAGCAAGTTGACCATTTCGATCGCCACGGCCGCAGCCTCGGCCCCTTTGACGGACATGCGCGCCAGCGCCTGGTCGTCGTTGTCGGTGGTGAGTATCGCATTGGCGACCGGCACGCCGGTTTCCACCTGTACCTCGGAAATGCCGCGCGCCGACTCGTTGGACACAACTTCGAAATGGTAGGTATCGCCGCGAATCACCGCACCCAGCGCGATCAGCGCGTCGAACTTGCCGCTCAAGGCCATTTTCTGCAAGGCCAGCGGCGCCTCCAGTGCGCCCGGCACGGTCGCCAGCGTCACCGCCTCGTCCGCCACGCCCAGTTTGCGCAGTTCAGCCTTGCACGCGCCGAGCAGACCATCGCCTATGTCGCTGTTGAAGCGCGACAGCACGATGCCGATGCGCAGGCCGCTTCCATCGAGGTTTTGTTCGATTTCGTTCATGATCTTCCTAATGTAATACGAGCGGCCGCGAATGCGCGAAGTGACGCTGCCAGTTCGCAACGTACGAGCGAACCAGAGCATCGTTGCCGCCGATGAAGACGACATTTTCCGCGTTTTTGTGTTGCGCTGCACGGGTAAAATTGTAAGAGCCGGTAACAATCAGTGCGGTCGGCTGTCCGGCATCGATCACCATCACCTTGTTATGTGCGCTCTGGTGCTCGCTGTCGAGCCACACCGGCACGCCAGCACGCGCCATTCCGGGCACTTGCCCGCGCTTCATTTTTTCGGTCTGCTCGGTGTCGGCGACCAGCTTTACATCGATGCCGCGCTTGTGAGCCTCGATCAGCGCGCGCGCAATGCCGTCGTGGGTAAAGGAAAACGCCTGCACCAGCACCTGCTTGCGTGCCTGGCGGATGGCGTCGATGATCTGGCCGGCAGCATCGTCGCCCGGCGTGAATACCACGCGGACATTGGCAGTAGCAGGCGTAGCAAGCGGTGACGCCTGCGGCTCCAGGGCCCACGACGCGGTCACAGCCAACAGTCCGCCGAGCGCGCTTGACCAGCGCGCGAAATTCAGCGCGGTCATGGATTATTTCGCTTTGATAACAACAGGGACGGGACGAGGTGCGTTCGGGTTCTTGGCGCGATAACGGCTGGCGACGCGATCCTGCGCCTTGGCCAGCGCGGCTTTGGCGGCCTCTTCACCCAGCGCCTTTTTTTCGGCGGCAGCGGCTTTTTGCTGCGCTTCCTCAGGGGTAGGCGCCGGCAATTTGGCCAGCACCGCAGCCGGTGCGAAAAGCGCGGCGGCCAACATCCATACGTTCAGTCGAATCATGCCTTGTCTTTCACTTGTTCGTACCAGAGTTCGTGGTGCTCCTTCGCCCAGGTTTCGTCGACCATGCCGGTCTTCATTGCCTTGTACGCGCCTTCCGCACCCAGGGTACCCATGTAGATATGCCCCAAACCGGCAGCGATGAACAGCAGCGCGCCGATGCCGTGCACCGTGTTGGCTATCTGCATGGTCTGGCGGGTTTGTTCGAAAGTCGGAAAATCCAGCACCAGGCCGGAGGCGCTGACGATCAGGCCAAGAAAGGACACGCCGCCCCAGAACCAGGCCTTTTCACCGATGTTGTATTTATAGGAAGGCACATGTTTCTTGCCGGTCACGACGAGATGCACATTGAGCAGCCATTGCAGGTCGACGGCCTTGATTAGATTGTCGCGCACGAAAGTAATGAACATCGCGGCCACCGCCACGGCAAAGAACGGCCCGACAATGTTGTGGACGTTTTTGCCGATGATGGCCACCCATGAGAACGCGTTATGGCCCATCACCGGAATCAGTACGTGCTTGCCGAACAGGATAATGATGCCGGTCAGCGCGAGCACGACGAAGGAAATCGCCACGCTCCAGTGGATCACTTGCTCCTTGCGCGAAAAGCGGCGGATCTGCTTGCCGCTGAGAGAGTTGTGCACTTTCAGCGGTCCGAACATCAGATAGAAAGCCAGGATAAGCGCCGGGGTCAGCGTCAGTAGCCAGCCGCCGTAAAATGTCACCGGACCGTTGCGCAAAGTGCGCCATGCATGGCCCTCGGCCTGCTGGAACACACCCGCGTCGCGAATGCGCGACTGCGTCACGCCGGTGGCACCGGATTCCGCCTTGCGCTGGGTATCGGATTTGACGCCGGCCGTCCGGCCCTCTTCCTGCGCGTATGGCGTCGCACTGCTCATGCCGTCCGGCTTGACGGCGTCTTCGGCATATCCCGCCGTAACCGCAGCCATCATGCACACCGCCAGCATCAGTCTCAAGAAATTCTGCAACATCGACATCGCCGGCTACTCCTGCGGTTCTGTGCGCACATATTCATTCTGGCGCTGGGTACGTTCGTTGACCATTTGCTTCCAGACAGACGGATCCTGCATGAAACGCTCGCTCTCCCACATGCGCGTATCTTTCTTGCCCTGGTAACCGCCGTCCTCATATGGCACCGACTGTTCATACTCGCCGCAACCGGCGAGCAATGCAGCCAGCAATAGCGTTACATGGAATGCTCTCATGTCTTGTCCGCCCCTTCGTTTTCGGCGCGGCCGTAGGCCATGTCCCAGCCCCAGCGCGTATCGCCGTAACCGCGCTGCTCGATGCGCTTCTCATGGATCGCGACGATCACGGGCGCGTCACCGGCCAGCAGCGACTTGGTGGAACACATCTCGGCACACAGCGGCAACTTGCCCTCGGCCAGACGATTGCGGCCATACTTCTCGAACTCGGCTTCCGAACCGTTTTCTTCCGGGCCGCCGGCGCAGAAGGTGCACTTGTCCATCTTGCCGCGCGCGACAAAGAAATCCGTCGCGCTTTCGCCGGGCACCTTGCCGGCGGAGTTCGGGAACTGCGGCGCGTCGAACGGACAGGCATAAGAGCAATAGCCGCAACCGATGCAGATATCCTTGTCGTGCAGCACGACACCATCTTCGGTCTTGTAGAAGCAGTTGACCGGACACACTGCCATGCAGGGTGCGTCGGTGCAGTGCATGCAGGCGACCGACACCGACTTCTCGCCGACCTGGCCGTCGTTGACGGTAATCACGCGGCGGCGGTTGATGCCCCAAGGCACCTCATGCTCGTTCTTGCAGGCCGTAACGCAGGCGTTGCATTCGATGCAGCGCTCGACGTCACAGATGAATTTCATTCTTGCCATGGATAACCCCTGTATTCCTTTAAGCCTTGCTGAACTTGCACAAGGTCACTTTGGTTTCCTGCATCATGGTGACTGAGTCGTAGCCGTAGGTGGTCGCAGTATTCACCGCCTCGCCGCGCACATATGGCGCCGCACCTTCCGGATATTTGTCGATCAGGTCCTTGCCTTCCCACCAGCCGCCAAAGTGGTACGGCATGAAGGCCACGCCCGGAGCTACGCGTTCCGTCAGCAGCGCCCGCACCTTGATGCGCACCTTGAGCGGCGTTTCCACCCAGATGTAGTCGTTGTTGACGACACCTTGCTTGACGGCATCCGCAGGATTGATCTCGCAGAACATTTCCTGCTGCAACTCCGCCAGCCACGGGTTGGAGCGGGTTTCCTCGCCACCGCCTTCGTACTCCACCAAGCGTCCGCTGGTAAGGATGACAGGGTAATCGCTGGCCGCGTCCCTGTTGGCCTGCTGCACGGATTCGTACAGCGTCGGCAACCGCCAGAAGGATTTCATGTCCTTGTGCGTCGGATACTTGTCGATCAGGTCGCGGCGCTTGGTGTAGAGCGGCTCGCGGTGCACCGGTACCGGGTCAGGGAAGTTCCACACCACGGCACGCGCCTTGGCATTGCCGAACGGTGCACAGCCATGCTTGATGGCAACGCGGATGATGCCGCCGGAGAGGTCGGTCTTCCAGTTCTTGCCTTCGGCTGCCAGTTTTTCCGCTTCGGTGAGATCGCTCCACCATCCCAGCTTTTTCAGCAGCACGTGGTCGAATTCGGGATAGCCGCCCTCGAGTTCGGAGCCTTTCACCGTCACGCTGTCTTCCGCCAGCAGGCTGACGCCATCGCGTTCCACACCGAAATTGGCGCGGAAACCCATGCCACCTTCGGCCACCGGCACCGTCACGTCGTACAGGTTGGGCGAGCCCGGGTGCTTCATTTCCGGCGTTCCCCAGCACGGCCACGGCAAACCGTAGTAATCGCCGGCGCACGGGCCTTCGGTCGCCTTGAGGGTGGACACGTCAAAGGTATGTGCGTACTTCATGTGCAGCTTGAGGCGCTCGGGCGACTGGCCGCTGTAGCCTATAGTCCAGGTGCCGCGATTGATTTCGCGCAGCATGTCCTCGATGTCCGGCTCGTCCCAGCCCTGCGCGTCCTTGTTGACCTTGATGTTCTTCGTCAGCTCTTTCTCAAAGCCGAATTTCTTGGCGAAGGCGTACATCAACGTATGGTCGGGACGCGATTCGAACAAGGGCTCGATTACCTTCTCGCGCCATTGCAGTGAACGGTTGGAAGCGGTGCAGGAGCCGTAGGTTTCGAATTGCGTCGCCGCCGGCAGCAGGTAGGTGTTGTCCTTTCGGTCGTGCATCACTGCGGCCGCCGCCGGATAGGGGTCGATCACCACCAGCAGGTCCAGCTTCTCCATCGCCTTTTTCATTTCGGCGCCGCGCGTCTGGCTGTTGGCGGCCATGCCCCAGT
>DATHWW010000018.1:0-100043 GCA_035460165.1 Methylophilaceae bacterium
GGCTCCGGTCGATGCGCTTGCATAACCGGTCATGCTGTAAACTGCCATCGAACTTATCGCATTGCAAAATCCGATTATGTCAAAGCTGAAACCCGCGCCACTGCCTGCGGGCACCGTGGTCGGGGGTTACCAGGTCATCAAGAAGTTGGCGGCCGGCGGCTTTGGTGTCGTCTATCTCTGCGAAGACAGCGAGCGGCGGTTGATCGCGCTGAAGGAATACCTGCCGGCCTCGCTGGCCGAACGCTCGGTGGGCGAGCTCACGCCCCGCGTCAAACCCGAGAAGCAGCCCTTGTACCGCCTGGGCCTGAAGAGCTTCTTCGAGGAAGGCCGTTCGCTCGCGCAGATCAGCCACCCGAGCGTCGTCTCGGTGCTGAACTTCTTCCGCGAGAACGAGACCGTCTACATGGTGATGAACTACCTGCAGGGCGACACCCTGCAGGACTTCATCGTCACGGCGCGTGACCTGAAGCGCGACAAGGTTTTCAGGGAATCGACGATTCGTTCACTGTTCGACGAGATCCTCCGTGGACTGCGCATCGTGCATCAGCACAAGATGCTGCACTTGGACATCAAGCCGGCGAACATCTTCATCACGAACGACAACAAGGCGGTCATGCTCGACTTCGGCGCGGCCCGCGAGGTGCTGTCGAAGGAAGGTAATTTCATCCGCCCCATGTACACGCCGGGCTTCGCGGCGCCTGAGATGTACCGGCGCGACGGCACGCTCGGCCCCTGGACCGACATCTACGCGATCGGCGCGTGCATCTACGCCTGCATGCAGGGCTATCCGCCGAACGACGCGCCGCAGCGCATCGAAAAGGACCGCCTCGGGCTGTCGCTGTCGCGCTTGCGCAATGTGTATTCCGACAACCTGATCGAAGTCACCGAATGGTGCATGTCGCTCGACCCGCTGTCGCGCCCGCAAAGCGTGTTCGCGCTGCAGAAGGAACTGGCGCGCGAGACCGAGCGCCGCTACACCAAGCTCAGCTTCAGCGAGCGGCTGAAGCTGCAGCTCGAAAACATCAAGACCGGCGCAAAGGCGTGAGGATCGCCGCATGAGGTTCTCCGTCTACCAGATCAGCCGCAAGGGCGGCCGCGAGAAGAACGAAGATCGCATGGGCTATTGCTACACGCGGGATTCGGGTCTGTTCGCGCTGGCCGATGGCATGGGGGGGCACCCGGAGGGCGAGGTCGCCTCGCAGCTGGCGCTGCAGACGCTGGCCGCCATGTTCCAGCGCGATGCCAAGCCGGTGCTGAAGGATCCGATGCGCTTCCTGCACGACGCCATCATCGCGGGCCATCACCAGCTGATCCGCTACGCAACCGAGAAGGCCCTGATCGACACGCCGCGCACCACCATCGTCGCCTGTGTGCTGCAGGGGAACACGGCCTACTGGGCGCACTGCGGCGATTCCCGGCTCTACCTCGTTCGCGGCGACAAGCTGATCGCCCGCACCCGCGACCACAGCTATTCCGAGCTGCAGGACACGATGGCGCAGGTCGTGCCGATGGGCGAGCGCTTCAACCGCAACGTGCTGTTCACCTGTCTGGGCAGCCCGGGCAAGCCGGTCGTCGACACGGTGGGGCCGCTGATCCTGCAGAAGCGCGATCGCCTGCTGCTGTGCTCCGACGGGCTGTGGGGCAGTATCAGCGACGACACCATCACCGAGCAGCTCGCCACGCGCTCGATCTCCGACGCCGTGCCCGAGCTGGTCGAGCAGGCGCTGCGCAAGGGCGGTCCGAAGAGCGACAACGTGACCGTGCTCTCGGTCGAGTGGGAGGCGGCCGAAAATGCCGTCCCCGACCAGGCCATCTCCACCCAGACCCTGGGCGAGGAGGTGTTCGCCTCCACGATCCAGGCCAGTGTCGGCGCCGGCTCTGGCGAACCCGACGAGCTGGACGAAGCCGAGATCGACCGCTCGATCCGCGAGATCAACGAGGCCATCCGGCGCTCGTCCGAATCCAAGAAGCACTGAAAGGCCCGCCATGTGTTTCGAACGCACGCAAGCCCGTGCAGCGGACGCTTTGCGCCCGCTCACCATCACCCGCCGCTACACGAAGCACGCCGAGGGTTCGGTGTTGATCGCCTTCGGCGACACCAAGGTGCTGTGCACCGCCTCGGTCGAGGAGAAGGTGCCGCCGCACAAGCGCGGCTCCGGCGAGGGCTGGGTCACCGCCGAGTACGGCATGTTGCCGCGCTCCACGCACACGCGCAGCGACCGCGAGGCCGCGCGCGGCAAGCAGAGCGGCCGCACGCAGGAGATCCAGCGCCTGATCGGCCGCTCGCTGCGCGCTGTGTTCGACCTGAAGGCGCTGGGTGAACGCAGCATCCACCTCGACTGCGACGTGCTGCAGGCCGACGGCGGCACGCGCACCGCGGCGATCACCGGCGCCTACGTGGCGGCGCACGACGCGGTGACCTGGCTGCTGGCGCAGGGCAAGCTCGGCGTCTCGCCGATCCGCGAGCCGGTGGCGGCGGTCAGCGTGGGTATCGTGCAGGGCACGCCGCTGCTGGATCTCGAATACATCGAGGACTCTGCCTGCGACACCGACATGAACGTCGTGATGACCGGTACCGGCCACTTCATCGAGGTCCAAGGCACTGCCGAAGGCGCCGCCTTCAGCCGTGCCGAGATGGACCGGCTGCTGGCGCTGGCCGAGCAGGGCATCCGCACGCTGGTCGCGGCCCAGGCCGCGGCGCTGAAGGACTGAGGTCCACGGCCGTGCGCGTGGTCCTGGCCTCCAACAACGCGAAGAAGCTCGCCGAACTGCGGCGGCTGTTCGCCGCCCTGCCGATCGAGTTGGTGGCGCAGGGTTCGCTGGGCATCCCCGAGGCCGAGGAGCCGCACCACACCTTCGTCGAGAACGCGCTGGCCAAGGCGCGGCACGCCGCGGCGGCAGCGGGCTGCGCGGCGATCGCCGACGACTCCGGCCTTTGCGTCGATGCGCTGGGCGGCGCTCCGGGGGTCGTTTCGGCCCATTACGCGACGGTCGTGCTGCCGGCCGCCGCCGATCGCGAGGCACAGCGTGCGGTGCAGGACGCCGCCAACAACGCGCTGCTGCTCGAGCGCCTGCAAGGGCAGGCAGACCGGCGCGCCAGCTTCGTCAGCACCCTGGTCGCTTTGCGCCATGCCGACGATCCCCAGCCGCTGATCGCGTTCGGCCGCTGGCAGGGCGAGATCCTCGACGCGCCGCGCGGCGAGGCCGGTTTCGGCTACGACCCGCTGATGTTCATCCCCTCGCTCGGCCGCAGCGTCGCGCAGATGCCGGCCGAAGAGAAGAGCCGCTGCAGCCACCGGGCTCTCGCCGCGCGCGACATGCTTGCGCTGATGCGCGCACACTGGCTCGCGTGAACACGCGAGCCATCGACGTGGCGGCGCTGCACCAGCGCGCCGGCACGCTGCAATTGGCGGCGTTGCCGCCGCTGGCGCTGTACGTCCACCTGCCGTGGTGCCTGAAGAAGTGCCCCTACTGCGATTTCAACTCGCATGAGTTGACGACGGCGCCCATGCTCCGGCCCGACAGGCCCGGGGCTGGAACAGGCCGTGCGCTCGACGCCGGAGTGGAGTCGCGCTACCTCGACGCGCTGCGCGCTGACCTGGAAGCGGCCCTGCCGCTGGTCTGGGGCCGGCGCGTGGTCAGCGTCTTCATCGGTGGCGGTACGCCCAGCCTGTTCTCGCCCGACGCGATCGGGCAACTGCTGGCCGACGTGCGCGCCCGGTTGCCGCTGGAGCCGGGCTGCGAGATCACACTCGAGGCCAACCCGGGCACCTTCGAGCGCGAGCGCTTCAGCGCCTTCCGCGCGGCCGGCGTCACCCGCCTGTCGATCGGCGTGCAGAGCTTCGACGACGCCAAGCTGAAGGCGCTGGGCCGGGTGCACGATCGCGCCCAGGCCCTGGCGGCCGTCGAGGAAGCGCGCTCGTCCTTCGACACCTTCAACCTCGACCTGATGTATGCGCTGCCGGGGCAGAGCCTGGCCGATTGCGAGGCCGACGTGCGGCAGGCGCTCGCCTTCGAGCCGCCGCACCTGAGCGTCTACCACCTGACGCTGGAGCCGAACACCCAGTTCGCGTCGCGCCCGCCGGCCGGCCTGCCCGACGACGACGTCGCCTTCGGCATGCTCGATCGCATCACCGAACTCACCTCCTTGGCGGGCCTCGCGCGCTACGAGGTCTCGGCCTATGCGCGGCCCGGCCACCGCTGCCACCACAACCTCAACTACTGGCAGTTCGGCGATTACCTGGGCATCGGGGCCGGTGCTCACAGCAAGCTCAGCTTCGCGCACCGCATCCTGCGCCAGACCCGCTGGCGCGAGCCGGCGGCCTACCTGCGGCAGGCGGCGGAGGGCGCGGCAGTGTCCAACGAGCAGGAGGTGGCGCGCGAGGAACTGCCGTTCGAGTTCATGCTCAATGCGCTGCGCCTGAGAGAGGGCTTCGAACTGTCCCGGTTCGCCGAGCGCACCGGCCTCGCGGTGACCGCGATCCAGCGCGGGCTGGAGGCGGCCGAGGCCAAGGGCCTGATCGAGCGCGATCTCCAGCGTGTCTGGCCGACCGAGCGCGGCTTCGATTTCCTCAGCGACCTGCAGTCGCTGTTCCTGCCGTAGCCAGCCGGGCGTGAAGCTCAGACCCGGTTGAGCGAGAGGCCCGCGGTGCTGCGCAGGCGATCGAGCAGGTGCGGTGCGATCTGCGACAGCGGCAGCACCTCGTGCGCCGCGCCGGCCGCGATGGCCTCGCGCGGCATGCCGAACACCACGCAGCTCGCCTCGTCCTGGCACAGGTTGTAGCTGCCGGCGTCGCGCATCTCGCGCATCGCCTTGGCGCCGTCGGCGCCCATGCCGGTCAGCATGATGCCGATGGCGTTCGGACCCACCACGCGGGCTGCGCTCTTGAACAGCACCTCGACGCTGGGCTTGTGGCGGTTGACCGGCTCACCGTCCTGCACGCGGGCGACGTAGTTGGCGCCGCTGCGCTCCACGCTCAGGTGCAGGCCGCCGGGGGCGATGTAGGCGTGCCCGGGCAGCACGCGTTCGCCGTCGCGTGCCTCGCGCACGCTGATGCGGCACAGCCCGTCGAGCCGGTTCGCGTAGCTGGTCGTGAAGCCGGGCGGCATGTGCTGGGTGATCACGACGGCCGGCGCGTCGGCCGGCAGCGCCATCAACACTTCCTTGGTGGCCTCGGTGCCACCGGTCGAGGCGCCGATGAACACGATCTTCTCGGTCGACAGACGGCCGAGGCTGGCGGCCGGCGCGGCCGCGCGCGGGGCGCTGGCGCCGGGCGCCGGCGACGGCGCAGTGACCAGCTTGCGCACGCGGGCCTGGGCCGCGGTACGGACTTTCTCGGTGATGTCGGCGCCGAGCTGGCGCAGGCCATCGGCGACGCAGATCTTCGGCTTGGCGACAAAGTCGACAGCGCCCAGTTCCAGCGCCTTCAGCGTGACCTCGGCGCCGCGCTCGGTCAGCGTCGACACCATCACCACCGGCGTGGGGCGCAGCCGCATCAGGCGCGACAGGAAATCGATGCCGTCCATGCGCGGCATCTCGACGTCGAGCGTGATCACGTCGGGATCGAGGTTGCGGATCATCTCGCGCGCGACGATCGGGTCGCTGGCCGCGCCGACGCAGCTCATGTCCGGTTCGCGGTTGATGATCTCGGTGAGCAGGCTGCGCACCAGCGCCGAATCGTCCACCACCACCACACGGATCTTCGCCATCTTGTTCTCCCTGTTCTTGTGTACTCGATGCACCGTCCTGTCGCCGCCGGTGGGCTCAGAACAGGTCCACCGAGCCCCCACCGCCCGTGGCCGGCAGCACGGCCTTCGCGGCCGCACGATCCTGTGCCACCAGGGCGTCGGTGTTGGTCGCAGCCAGCCGCTTGACCATCGCCTTGCCGCTGGCGGGGAAGAAGCACACCTTGCGCGGGTAGACGTCGAGCACGTCCTTGCTGACCACCGGGATGCGCTCCGTCTTCAGGTAGTCCAGCACGAAGGCGGTGTTGCGTTCGCCGACGTTGAGCGTGCTCATCCCGCTCACCACCGCGCCGCCGCCGAACACCTTGGCCTCGAGCGTCAGGCGGTTCGCGCCGCGCTTGAGCATCTCGTTGATCAGCAACTCCATCGCATAGGAACCGTAGCGGCCCGATTCCATCGCACCGCCGCCGTCGGGCAGCATGAAGTGGTTGAGTCCGCCGATGCGGCGCTCGCGGTCCCACAGGCAGGCTGCGATGCAGGAGCCCAGCGTGGTCATGATCAGCAGATCTTCGTCATGGACGAAGTACTCGCCCGGCAACACCTTCACGGCGTCGGCCTTGAAGTGGGCGTCGAAGAAGAAAAAGGAGGCCTCGCCCGGCTTGCGCGGCGCGGCCTTCAACTGCTCGAGGCGGGAGAACGGGCGGCCGGTGCCGCGCGCGGGGCCGGCGGCAGCGCCTGTGGGCTGGGCGATGGAAGAGAGCATGAGGGCAGGGGGGCGGGTCGGGAAATTCAGCGATCCACGCGCTCGTAGACCGTCTTGCCGCGCAGGCGGAACAGTTCGCGCGCGTCGCTGAAGTTCTCGGAATGGCCGACGAACAGCAGGCCTCCCGGCTTCATCACGCGGTGGATGCCTTCCAGCACGCGGCGCTGCGTCGGGTTGTCGAAGTAGATCATCACGTTGCGGCAGAACACGATGTCGAACGGGTCGCCCAGCGCCCAGGCGCTGCTCATCAGGTTGAAGGCGCGGAACTCGATCATGCGGGCCAGTTCGGGCTTCACGCGGATCGAGCCGGCGTTGGCCCCCGTGCCGCGCAGGAAGTGCGCGCGCAGCCGTTCGGGGCTCAGGCCGCGCGAGTCCGCGTCGTAGACGCCGCGGCTCGCGGTCGCCAGCACCTTGGTGTCGATGTCGCTGGCGACGAGCTTCACGTTGTGCTGGGCACCCAGCGCCTCGATGACCGTCATCGCCAGCGAATAGGGTTCCTCGCCGGTGGAGGCCGCGTTGCACCACATCCGTACGGCCTGGCCACGCCGTTGCTGCAGCGCCTGCGTCAGCAGCGGAAAGTGGTGCTCCTCACGGAAGAAGCTCGTCAGGTTGGTGGTCAGGCAGTTCACGAACTCCTGCCACTCTGCCTCGCCGGCAGGGCCACTGTGCTGTTCCAGCCACTGCAGGTAACTGCCGACCGAACGGTGCCCGGTGTCGCGCAGCCGGCGCGACAGCCGGCTGTAGACCATGGCCTGCTTGCCCGGCTGCAGGTTGATGCCGGCACGCTGGTAGATCAGGGCGCAGACGCGCTGGAAGTCGGCGGCTTCGAAATCGAACTCGCGTTCGCCGGCCGGCGGCGAAGCGGACAGGACGGATGACAGCACGGCGCTCATGAGGGGGCGAGTTCGGACAGTGGCAGGGGGATCGTCAGGTTTATCGGCGGAAGTCTGGCGCCCTTGAGCGGCCTGCCGGGCCGCAAGAAGCCGCGCGGAAGCGGCGCAGTTCGCAGCTTCACGCCCGTGTCGCCCCCGCTAGACTGCCGTGATCGTGAAGCCTTCCCGCCCCGCGCCGCCGGACGTGCCCCTGCCCACCGACGGACTCCACCTCGACACCGCGCTGCAACTGCTGCAGCGCGCCGGGCATGCGCTGTCGACGGGTCCGCGCGACGCGGCCTGGCTGCAGCAACTGGTCGACGCGCTGTGCGACCTGTCCAGCCGAGACGCCCTCACCGGCCTGGCCAACCGCCGGCAGTTCGACCTCGCGCTCGAGCGCGAGACCGATCGTGTGGCCCGCTCGGGCGAGGCGGCACTGGTGCTGCTGCTCGATATCGACCATTTCAAGCGCGTCAACGATACCTACGGCCACGCCGCCGGCGACATGGTGCTGCAGGCCGTGGCGCGCACGCTGCAGGAATGCGTACGTCCGATGGACACCGTGGCCCGCTACGGCGGCGAGGAGTTCGCGATCGTGCTGCCCAACTGCCCACCGGCATTCGCCCAGGCGGCCGCCGAGCGCGTGCGCCGAGCGGTCGAGGCGCGCACCGTCCCGTTGCCGCAGGGCATCACGCTGAGCGTCACCCTGAGTGCTGGCGGCGCGTTCGCGCCGCCATGGGTGCGCTCGTCGGCCCGCCTGTGGACCGAGCGTGCCGACGCCCAGCTCTACCGTGCCAAGGCCGAGGGCCGCAACCGCACGTGCATCGAGCCGACCGCCGTCTCGCTCGTCAGTGCCGAAGAGCGCGGCATGCTGTTCTCGCCCAGTCTGCCGATGCCACTCGACGATGTGGCGGCCACCTCCTAACTCCTCACCGCCATGACCACCGCTCCCACCGACCGACCCGCCCCGAACGACGCGCCCCCGCGCGCCCGCATCCTGGCCGTCACCAGCGGCAAGGGTGGGGTCGGCAAGACCTTCATCTCCGCCAACCTCGCGGCGGCGCTGGCGCGCCGTGGCCTGCGCGTGCTGGTGCTCGACGCCGATCTGGGCCTGGCCAACCTCGACGTGGTGCTGAACCTGCATCCCAAGATCACGTTGCACGATGTCTTCACCAGCGATGCCACGCTGGAGCAGGCGGTGCTGCCGGCGCCCGGCGGCTTCTCGGTGCTGCTGGCCGGCTCGGGACTGGTCGAATATTCGCGGCTGACGCCCGAGGTGCGCGAGAAGCTGCTCGCGGTGATCGAGAAAGTGACGCCGCGTTTCGACATCGTGCTGCTCGACACCGGGGCGGGCATCTCCGACGTGGTGCTCTACACCGTGTCGCTGGCCGACGAGGTGCTGATCGTCGCCACGCCGGAACCGACCTCGATGACCGATGCCTACGCCACCATCAAGGTGCTGGCGATGCAGCAGTCACGGCGCGAACTGCGGCTGGTGGTGAACCAGGTGCCGCGCGCCGGCGACGGGCGGGGCGTCGCGCTGCAACTGCAGCAGGTGATCGACCGGTTCGTCAGTTCGGCCGTGGACACGCCGGTGCGGCTGGAGCTGCTGGGCGAGGTGCCGCTCGACCCCTCGGTCCGCGACGCTGTCAAGAAGCGTCAACTGGTGGTCGAGACGCTGCCGGGCACGCCGGCCGCGCAAGCGGTGAGCCAGCTGGCGGCCCGGCTCAGCCCCTGAACCTGCCGCGTCCGCCGGGCGCCCCCGCCGCTGGTGCATGCCGGCCCCGCCCGCCGCAACCGCTATGCTCCGGGCCGAAATGACCACGACCCCTCCTGAATCCACCGCCCCGGCGACGCCCTACGAATGGGTCGGCGGCGAGCACGCCGTGCGCGCGCTCGTCGACCGCTTCTACGACCTGATGGACCTGGAACCCGGCTTCCACGACCTGCGCCGCCTGCACCCGAGCACGCTGGACGGCTCGCGCGACAAGCTGTTCTGGTTCCTGTGCGGCTGGCTCGGGGGGCCGGATCTCTACGTCGAGCGCTTCGGCCACCCGCGCCTGCGCGCGCGGCACCTGCCTTATTCGATCGGCGTGCGCGAACGTGACCAGTGGATGGCCTGCATGGAGCAGGCGATGCGCGAATGCGAGCTCGACCCCTTGCTCGTCTCGCGGCTCAAGGCTTCGTTCGCCAACACGGCCGACTGGATGAGGAACCGGGGCACTTGAGGGCCGCGGCTCCTCTTCGGTCTAGGCCGACGAAGGCGGCGCGCCGAGCAGCACCACCAGCGCGCCGGCGCCGCCTTCGGACCCGCGCGCCTGCGTGAAGGCCAGCACCTCGGCCTTCTGCACCAGCCAGGTCCTCACCTTGGTTTTCAGCACGGCCTGCCGGCCCGGCGAGCCGTTGCCCTTGCCGTGCACCACGCGCACGCAACGCAAGCCTTGCCGACCGGCCTCGCGCAGGAAGTCGGCGAGCCGCTCGCGGGCCTCGTCCCGGCGCAGGCCGTGCAGGTCAAGGTGCGCCTGGATGGCCCAGCCGCCGCGCCGCAACTTCCTGACGACGTCGATACCCACGCCGCTGCGGCGGTAGGACAGCGCGTCGTCCGTGTCGAGCAGCGACTCCACATCGAACTCGTCGGACAGCGCCTCGCGCAGCGCGGCTTGCTCGTCACGCTGGCGTTGCAGCGGCACGGGCTCCGGCTTGGGCCGCGGCACCGGCGTGCGCACGGCGCGCTGGAGCGGAAACACCGGGCCGACGCTGAGCGCGAACAGGTCGCGCTCGCGCCTCAGGCGCGCCTCGGTGGCACGTTGCTCGGCCTCGAGCCGAGCCTGCTCTTGCGCGGCGTCGTCGATCCGACGCTTGAGGGCCTTCAGGTCCTGCAGGCTGCCGGCCACCGGCGCGGCGGCCTTGCGGCGCGCGCGGCGCGCCCGGCCGGCGGGTGGGACGGCACTCACAGCAGCCCCCGCTCGGCGAACGACACCACGCTGCCCCGCGCCACCACGAAGTGATCGAGCACCCGCACGTCGACCAGCGCCAGCGCGGCCTTCAGCGCCTGCGTCAGGGCCTCGTCGGCACGCGAGGGCTCGGCCACGCCCGACGGGTGGTTGTGCGCCAGGATCGCCGCCGCGGCGTTGAGCGCCAGCGCGCGCTTGACCACTTCGCGCGGGTACACGCTCGCTTGATTCAGCGTGCCGCGGAACAGCTCCTCGAAGGCCAGCAGCCGGTGCTGCGTGTCGAGGAACAGCACGGCGAACACTTCGTGCGGCTTGCTGGCCAACTGGAGCTGCAGGTAGTCCTTCACGGCCTGCGGCGAGTCGAACACCGGCGTCTGCGCCAGCCGCGAGGCCAGGCTGCGGCGGGCGATCTCCAGCACTGCCGCCAGCTCGGCCCGCTTGGCCGGCCCCAGCCCCTTCACGCTGCCGAGCTCGCCTGTGTCGGTTGCCAGCAGTCCGGAGAGGCCGCCGAAACGGTCGAGCAGCGCCTGCGCGAGCTGCAGCACGCCCTGGCCCTTGAGCCCGGTGCGCAGCAGCAGCGCCAGCAGTTCCGCGTCGGCCAGCGCCGCCGGGCCGCGGGCGAGCAGCTTTTCGCGGGGTCGGAGGTCGGCGGGAAGGTCTTTCACGGTGCAGTGCGAAAATCCACCTCAGTCTATCGAAGCGAAAGCAAACCTCCGTGGTCAACGCTCAACAGGTCCAGCCCGGGTCCTTCCTGACCCTGCACTACCGGCTCACCGGCCCGGACGGTGCCGATCTGATCAACACCTTCTCCGACAAGCCGGCCACGCTGTCGCTCGGCACCGGCGAGCTGGCGCCGGCCGTGGAGCGGCGCCTGATCGGCCTGGCTGAGGGCGCGCACACCACCTTCCAGCTCGCCCCCGGCGAGGCCTTCGGCGAGCGCAACCCCGAACTGCTGCAGCGCGTGGCGCTGTCGGTGCTGCGCGCGCACGGCGACCCCGACGAGCGCTACGGCGTCGGCGACGTGGTGCAGTTCCCCACGCCGGACGGGCAGGGCGCCTTCGCCGGCGTGCTGCGCCAGCTGGGCCCGCCCGAGGAAGACTGGGCGCTGTTCGACTTCAACCACCCGCTCGCCGGCCAGCCGCTGAGCTTCGAGGTGCAACTGATCGGGGTGCTGTGATGACGATGGATACGAGCCCGCCCCACGACGCCGAACGCGGCGTGACCGACGTGCTGCTGGCCGAGCCGCGCGGCTTCTGTGCTGGCGTGGACCGGGCGATCGAGATCGTGGAGCGCGCGATCCGCAAGTTCGGCGCGCCGATCTACGTGCGCCACGAGATCGTGCACAACACCTTCGTGGTCAACGACCTGAAGGCCAAGGGCGCCATCTTCATCGAGGACCTGGCCGACGTGCCGCCCGGCGCCACGCTGGTGTTCAGCGCCCACGGCGTGAGCCGCGCGGTGCGCGACGAAGCCGATGCGCGCGGCTTCAGCGTCTACGACGCCACCTGCCCGCTGGTGACCAAGGTGCACGTCGAGGTGGCCAAGCTGCACAAGGAAGGCTACGAGTTCATCATGATCGGCCACAAGGGGCACCCCGAGGTGGAGGGCACGATGGGCCAGCTGAGTGAAGGCATCTACCTGGTCGAGGACGTGGACGATGTCGGGCACGTGCAGGTGACGCGCCCCGACCGCCTGGCGGTGGTGACGCAGACCACGCTGTCCACCGACGACGCGGCCGAGATCCTGGCCGCCGTGAAGCGCCGCTTCCCCCAGGTGCGCGAGCCCAAGCAACAGGACATCTGCTACGCCACCCAGAACCGCCAGGACGCCGTGAAGGTGCTGGCGCCGCAGGTCGACGTGGTGGTGGTGGTGGGCAGCCCGACCAGCTCGAACAGCAACCGGCTGCGCGAGCTGGCCGAACGCCTGGGCACGCCGGCCTACATGGTCGACTCCGCCAGCGACCTGCGGCCCGAGTGGTTCGAGGGATCCGCCCGGGTCGGCCTGACCGCCGGCGCCTCGGCGCCCGAGCTGCTGGTGCGCGAGGTGATCGAGCGCCTGCGTGCGCTGGGTGCGGTGTCGGTGCGCAAGATGGCCGGCGTGGAGGAAACCGTGCGCTTCCCGCTGCCGCTGGGGCTGGGCGACAAGTCGATGGAAGGCGTGGCCTGACGCCGCAACCCTAGAATCGCGAGCCTTTCCCCGCCGCCACCCACCATGCTGGACATCAACCTGCTGCGCAAGGACCTCGATGGCGTCGTTGCGCGCCTCGAGACGCGCAAGTCGCCACAGCCCTTCCTGGATGTGGAGCGCTTCAGTGCGCTGGAGGCCGAGCGCAAGGCCATCCAGACCCGCACCGAAGAATTGCAGGCCCGGCGCAACAGCCTGTCCAAGCAGATCGGCCAGCTCAAGGCCAAGGGCGAGGACACGGCGGCGGTGATGGCCGAGGTGGGCGGCATCGGCGATGGGCTCAAGGCCAGCGCCGAGCGGCTGGACGTGATCCAGAGCGAGCTCAACGCGCTGCTGATGGCGCTGCCCAACCTGCCGCAGGCCGGCGTGCCGGTCGGTGCCGACGAGCACGCCAACGTCGAGGTGCGCCGCTGGGGCCAGCCGCGCGCGCTGGACTTCCCACCCAAGGACCACGTGGACCTCGGCGCACCGCTCGGGCTCGATTTCGAGACCGGGGCCAAGCTGTCCGGCGCACGCTTCAGTTTCCTGCGCGGGCCGGTGGCACGGCTGCACCGTGCGCTCGCGCAGTTCATGCTCGATGTGCAGACTCAGGAGCACGGCTACACGGAGTGCTACACGCCCTACATCGTGAACCGCGAGGTGCTCGAGGGCACGGGGCAGTTGCCCAAGTTCGAGGCCGACATGTTCTGGGTCACGCGCGGCGGTGACGACGACGAAGCCACCACGCAGTACCTGATCTCCACGTCGGAGATCTCGCTGACCAACAGCGTGCGCGAGCAGGTGCTGGCCGCCGACCAGCTCCCGATCAAGCTCACGGCCCATAGCCCCTGTTTCCGCAGCGAGGCCGGCAGCGCCGGCCGCGACACGCGCGGCATGATCCGCCAGCACCAGTTCGACAAGGTGGAGATGGTGCAGATCGTGCACCCGGACAAGAGCTACGAGGCGTTGGACCAGATGGTGGGTCACGCCGAAGCCGTCCTCCAGAAGCTTGGCCTGGCCTACCGGGTGATGCTGCTGTGCACGGGCGACATGGGCGCGGGTGCGAGCAAGACCTATGACCTGGAAGTCTGGCTGCCCGCCCAGGACACGTTCCGCGAAATCAGCTCGGTGTCCAACTGCGAGGCCTTCCAGGCCCGCCGCCTGCAGGCTCGTTTCAAGAATGCCCAGGGCAAGAACGAGCTGGTCCACACGCTCAACGGCTCCGGGCTGGCCGTGGGCCGCACGCTGGTGGCTGTGCTGGAGAACTACCAGAACGCCGACGGCTCGGTTACCGTGCCGCCGGTGCTTCGCCCCTACATGGGCGGGGTGGAAACACTGCGACCGTGATCGGTTAGAATTTAGGGCTTCGCACCACGCGAACCGAATCCAGGAGCGGTGGCAGAGTGGTCGAATGCGCCGGACTCGAAATCCGGTATAGCGGTCTCCGTTATCGAGGGTTCGAATCCCTCCCTCTCCGCCAACGTTGTAGTTCAACCAGCCGATAATCAACCATCGGAATTGGGGGGTGAACGCAATGATTGGTAGAAACCGTGAACATCCTGTTAGTCGATGATCACGCCCTGTTTCGGGAGGGGCTGTCGCTTATTCTTGGGCGTCTGAATTCCCCCCTCGTGACTCTGCAGGCGCGTACCATTCGCGACGCGCTAGCCTATGTTTCCCATCCCGATGAGATCCATCTGCTCCTGATGGATTTTTATATTTCCGATGCTGACGGCTTGCAGGGTTTGCTTAAACTGCGGCTAGCCTTCCCATCTTCTGCCATTGTCCTGATTTCCGCTTCGCACGATCTGGGCTTGATCCGCGAAGCAATCCTGTCGGGGGCGCGCGGATTCATCCACAAGTCGGCCGCCGTCGAAGCCATGCTGGCGGGGTTGAATAACGCCTTGGCCGGACGCGACTGCTTTATCTACCCGGAAGATTTGCGCCCGGTCCGGCTGGCCCGCCACCTGACGCCGCGCCAGCGCGAAGTGTTGGCGCAGCTTTGCCTGGGTAAATCCAACAAGGATATAGGCCGAACCCTGCTGCTGAGCGAAAACACCATACGCATCCATCTGGCCGATATTTTCCGCATTTTGGACGTGACCTCCAGAAGCGAGGCGATCGTCCTGGCAAAAAGCGGGTTGTTGTTTGATCGGGATGAGCTTTATCGTCCGTCGAAATAGCGTCTGAACATGTGTCCGGCTGTGCTTGAGCTGCCATATACCCCAATCAGGCTAGTCTTTTTGTATTATGGTTCTAGCTGATTGAATCTCTTATGATTTTCCCCACGCTTCACGGCTTGCAGTGCGGTGCGGGTTAGTTGATTGGTTTTTACTAATTTTCTAGGGGAAGATCATGAACAGAATGACGCTTGGTTTAGGAACTGCTGTACTTGCCCTGCTTTCACAGGGGGCGGCAGCGGGGTGTGGTGATGTTTCGCGTGCACAATTCGAGGCAGCGGCTAATACTGCCGCGATTGAAACCGATGCCTTCGGTTTCGGTCTGCCGATGTGGGCCACGATGGTGGATGAGACGGGCAAGGTCTGCCATGTTTATTCCACCGATAGCGGCGCGGCCAATACCGGAGCCGCAGCCGGCAACAAGGCGTGGCTGGGAAGCCGCGTGATTTCGGCGCAAAAGGCCAATACGGCAAATGCCTTCAGCCTCGATGGCCTGGCGATATCCACCGGTGCGATTTCGGTGGCGGTGTATCCGGGCGGCAGCTTGTATGGGCTGCAACATAGCAACCCGGTCGATGCATCCAAGGCCTATGGCGGTGGTCCTGCCACCTATGGCACTACCGACGATTTCTTGAAGAGCAAGCGGCTGGGCGGCGTCAACGTGTTCGGCGGCGGCGTGCCACTGTATGGTTCGAACGGCGTGAAAGTAGGCGGGCTCGGTGCTTCCGGCGATACCTCCTGCCGCGACCATGCTTTCGCGTATCGCATGCGCATTGCGCTGGGGCTCAACAATCAGCCGAATGATGACGGCCTGGCATTCGTCGCCGTCCCGGCGGCTTTATTCCAGCAGCCGGCGTGCGGCGTCAATGATCCTACCGTCAGCGCCTACAATTCCGGGCCCAGCGATTTCGGCGCCCGCTGAAGCTCTGTGAAAAATAGAGCCCCCGCTAAACACGGGGGCTTTTTTCTGCCACAATGAGCCGGTCAGGGCATCCCTAACGAAGTCTGGAGATTGCGATATGTATCGTCAGTCCGGGTTTACGCTACTTGAGTTGCTTGTCGTGATGGTCATCATCGGCCTGCTGGTGGGTTATGTGGGGCCGCGTTATTTTTCCCAGATCGGAAAATCCGAAATCAAGGCCGCGCGGGCGCAGATCAATGCGCTGGAGAAGGCGCTCGATATGTATCGGCTGGACACCGGCCATTACCCTTCCAGTGAACTCGGCCTGAAGGCCTTGGGCGAGCAACCCGCCAATGAGATACGCTGGGCCGGGCCATATCTCAGCAAGGGCATTCCGCCGGATCCCTGGGGCAATGCCTACCTTTACCGTATACCGGGCGCCAACGGTGCCGAGTACGATCTTTATTCGCATGGCAAGGACGGCAAAGCCGGCGGTTCCGGCGAAGCGGCCGATATTTCCTCTCGTGATACTGCTCCTACCGTCAGCGGATAACGCATGCGCTATCGCGTCAAAGCCCTGAACAAGGATGGCGCCGTAATGGCGCTGACGCTGGATGCGGCAAGCGTCCAGGATGCCCGGCAGATCGCATCGGGGCAGGGGCTTTCTATACTGAGCACGCAAACCGAGCGCAATGTTTTCGCACGGCTGCTCGGCCGCCGTTCCAATTTTCCGCTGTCGCTGTTCTGCCAGGAACTCAAGGTACTGCTGGCAGCCGGCATTACCCTGGTCGATGCGTTGGAGACGCTGGCCGAGCGCGAGCAGAAATCCCGCATGGGCATCGTGCTGGAGCGTCTGGTGAGTCTGCTGCGCGAAGGCCGTACGCTGGCGGATGCCATGGAGCGCATTCCCGAAGCCTTTCCTCCGCTGTTTTCCGCTTCCGTCCGCGCCAGCGAGACCTCGGGCGAAATCGTCGAGGCGCTCGGGCGTTACCTGGCATACCAGGGGCAAGTAGACGCGATCCGCAAGAAGGTCGTCAGTGCTTCGGTGTATCCGGCGATGATCATCGTCTTTGGCAGCCTGGTGCTGCTGTTCATGCTGGGCTACGTCGTGCCGCGTTTCAGCACCATCTATGCGGATCGCGGCGAGGCGGTGTCGTTTGCCTCGCGCATGCTGCTGCAGTGGGGCGGATTCGTTTCCGCGCATGGCTACGAAATAGCCGCTTATGCCGGGGCCGGGCTGGTCGCGTTGGTGTTCTGGTTGCGTCAGCCAGGTGCCCGCGCCTGGTTGTTGTCCTGTGTGCGCAGAATTCCGGCAATAGGCCGCATCTTGCAGATTTTCTTTTTGGCGCGGCTGTACCGTACGCTGGGTATGTTGTTGCGCGGCGGTATTCCCGCCGTGAGTGCGCTCGAGATGGCTTCTGGTGTGCTGGAGTCCGGCCTGCGCTCCCGCCTGGAAGCTGCGCGGCATGCTATCCGCGAGGGACTCCCTCTTTCCGAGGCGTTTTATCGACATGGATTGACGACGCCGGTGGCGATGCGGCTGCTGCGCGTGGCGGAACAAACCGGCAGCATGAGCGAAATGCTGGAGAGCGCCGCGGCCTTTCATGAAGAGGAACTGGCGCGCGCTGTGGATTTGTTCACGCGCCTGTTCGAGCCGGCGCTGATGATGGTGATCGGTTTATTGGTCGGGGCAGTGGTGTTGCTGATGTACATGCCGATCTTCGAACTGGCGGGCGCGGTCGGATGAGCAGCGTTATCGACGTGCTGGCAAAATTGCCGCAAGCGCGCGATCTTTCGCTCCAAAGTGGACATCGTTTGATCGAGGCGCTGGAGGAGGTCGCCGGCTTGACGGCGAACGAGTTCATGGCGGCGTTGGGCGCCGCGCTCCGCTACCCCGTGCTGACGATGGAAGAGCTATATCGGCTGGTGCCCGATTTTGAAACCATCGGGTTTTCCGAAGCCTCGCAGCGCGAATGTCTTGCCTTCCGCGACGAGCAAGGCGCCTCCGTCATCGTTTTTGCGGATGCATTCTCGGAAAATTTGCCTACCTGGGCGCAAGGGCGGGCGCCGGGTGCCGCGCGCTGGTGTCTGGCGCATCACGCCGATATTGCCGCTTATCTCTCGCGCTACGAAGACGGGTTGAAGGCGCTTGATGCCGCGCTTCCGTCGGGGGCGTCCATTGGCGGCGGTATGCGGGGGGAAGAACTCTCGCTGGTGTCGATTACCGAGAGCACCAGCCCGGTCGTCAAGCTGGTGCATTCGACGCTGTACGACGCGCTCAAGGCCGAAGCCAGCGATATCCATCTCGAAACCACGGCTGCGGGGCTGACCATCAAATATCGCCTGGACGGCGTGCTGGTACAGATCGGCAGCGTCGGCGAAACCGCCATGGCCAGCCAGATGATTTCCAGGATCAAGGTCATGTCGGAACTTGATATCTCGGAGCGGCGCGTGCCGCAGGATGGACGCTTCCGAGTCGGTCTGCGCGGGCGCGACATCGATTTTCGCGTTTCCATCATGCCCAGCATCCATGGCGAGGATGCCGTCATCCGCATCCTGGACAAGCAGGCGCTGACCGATCATCTGCGCGGCTTGCGGCTGGACTACCTCGGCTTCGACGAGCGATCCATTGCCGAGATGCGGCAAGCGTTCCATGCGCCGTACGGGATGATACTCGTCACCGGCCCCACCGGCAGCGGCAAGACCACGACGCTGTATGCCGCGATTTCCGAGGTCAACAACGGCCAGGACAAGATCATCACCATCGAAGACCCGGTCGAGTACCAGTTGTCCGGCGTGCTGCAGATTCCCGTCAACGAAAAAAAGGGGCTGACCTTCGCGCGCGGCTTGCGCTCCATCCTGCGCCACGATCCGGACAAGATCATGGTGGGGGAAATCCGCGACCCGGAAACCGCGCAGATTGCGGTGCAATCGGCGCTGACCGGCCACTTGGTGTTTACCACGGTGCACGCCAACAATGTGTTCGACGTGATTGGCCGCTTTCTCAATATGGAGGTCGATTCCTACAGCTTCGTCTCGGCGCTCAACGTGGTGCTGGCGCAGCGGCTGGTGCGCCTCAATTGCCCGCAATGCTCCGCGCCGGATGCGCCTTCTGCGGAGTTGCTGGCCGAGTCGCGCCTTTCCTCCGAGGACGTGGCCGGTATGCAGTTTTCCCGCGGGCGCGGTTGCGGTGCCTGCCGCGGAACCGGCTACAAGGGGCGCAAGGCAGTGAGCGAAATCCTGACGCTGAATGATGAGATACGCGAACTGATCGTGTCGCGCGCGCCCATTCGGCAGGTCAAGGAAGCCGCACGCCACGCGGGTACGCGTTATCTGCGCGAATCCGCGCTGGAACTGGTGCGGGGCGGCGAAACCACATTGCAGGAAGTCAATCGTGTTACTGCCGTCGTTTGATACGTGCCATGTATACCTCGCGCCGAATTTGGCGCGGTATGCGCGCATCCGTCGCGGCTGGAGCGGCAGGCCGGAGCTGTCCGAGGTTGCGCTTCCGGAAGAGACCAGGCTGGAAACGCTTGCCCGCGCCCTGGGCGCGTCGCGTTCACCAATCAGGCTGACACTTTCGGGCCAGTTCGCCCATGTGCTGTTGCTGCCATTCCAGGCGTCACTTGAAACGGCCGCCGAATGGGAGGCTTATGCGCGCCACGCCTGTGTTTCCATCTTCGGGGAAAAACAGGGCGGTTGGCGTATCCGGCTCTCCCGGCAAGGTTACGGCCAGCCGATTATCGCCGCGGTGGTGGAAGAAAATCTGTATGCCGCAATCGAAACTGAGATGCAAAAACAAGAACGACGGCTGTTGTCGGTGGAGCCCTTTAGCGCGGACGTATTCGACCGCCATCGGCGCATGCTGGGCCGGGATTTCTGGTTGTTTATCGCCGAAGCGGGCACCTGTACCTGCTGGTATGCGCAGGATGGCGTGATTCGCAACGTACTTGCGCATCCGCTGGAAGCCGACTGGCGAGGCAGCTTAGGCGCTTTCATTGCGCGCGAATTGGCTAAAAAGGGAGACCCCAACCCAGCGCCAATATTCCTCCACACACCCGAAGCCGTGCATTTCAAGGATGAGGAATTGCCGGGCCTCACGATTCGTCCGCTGGCAGACGTCGCTTCGAAGGGATTACGATGAGACGCAGCCTGCCTCCGCTACGCTTGAACTTCCGTCAAAGCCAGGGCGGGCGGCGCAGGCTGAATGGCGTCTGGCTGATCTTGACCGTGATACTCATCGTCCTGCCGATCATGCATCACCGGCAGATCGTGCGCGATACGGCAAGGATGGAGCAGGAGTCGGCGGTGCTCGCAATCTCAAACGTGAGTCCCGTCGTGTTGAGCTCCATGAAGGATGACGGCAGCAGCCAATTGCTGGAGCAGCTCAACGCGCCGTGGGAGACGCTGCTGAACGGCCTGGAAGTCGCCGCAGGTGACAAGGTCGCTTTGCTTTCCATGCAGCCTAACCTGACGCGCGGAGAGACGGTATTGCTGGGCGAGGCGGCACGCTATGCCGATGTGCTGGACTATATCGAGCGGCTCAAGGCCCAGCCCGGATTCATGCAGGCGTACCTTACCAATCACACGATTGCCGAAGACACGCCGGGCAAGCCGGTCAGATTTGCAATTACCTTGCAATGGGAGGCGGCCTCATGAAACGGGTCGCGTGGGAAGCGACGCGCTTGCTGGAAGCTTCGGGCTGGTGGCTGGCGCCGATAGGGGCGCTGCTGTTTGTCGCAGCTTATTATGCGCTGGCGATTTTTCCTGCGCTTGAACAGCACACGATGGCGCTCAATCGACATGCAGCGCTGACGCATTCTGCCCGCAAGCCGGCAATGATTGAGAAAAAAGCCGCTGCCGGCGGCATCGTATTCGCATCGCTGCCTTCGCACCGCACCTTACCCCAATGGCTCGCGGCGATGTTTACCACAGCCAAGGAGCTCGATGTGGTTCTGGATGTTGGGGACTATCGTTATATCCGAAACCGCAATGAGCCTTACGGGCGCTATCGGATCGAATTGCCTGTGTATGCCGACTACGCCACGGTGCGCCGTTTCGCCGCACGGCTGATGAATGATATGCCGTTTGCCGTGCTTGAGGATATCCGTTTGACGCGCGATGACGTCGATAGCGACATCGTCGAGGCGCATTTTCGGCTCACGCTTTTTCTTTCGGAACGCTAATGAACGGCGCGCAAATAAGCCGTATTGCAATCGGGGGCGCGTTGCTGGTGACGCTGTACCTCACCTTAGAAAGCGCGCGCCAACCCGCGGAGGATCCCGCTGAAAGCGTCAGTGT
Organism: Methylophilaceae bacterium; assembly: GCA_035460165.1. Taxonomy (GTDB): domain Bacteria; phylum Pseudomonadota; class Gammaproteobacteria; order Burkholderiales; family Methylophilaceae; genus MM2. The sequence continues at coordinate 20,820 of DATHWW010000018.1, forward strand.
CCCCGTGCGTACAGTCCGCCAGGCCGGGGCGATGGAGGTGCGTGCGCAACCCGCCGCTCCCGCGTTGCCTATACGCCATTGGAGCGAGGAGGCGGCCAACGATCCTTTTCAAACGATGGCCTGGTATGTTCCGCCCAGACCGCAAGCGATCATGCCGCCGCGGCCGCAGGCGCCGCCCGTACCGTACAAGTATTTCGGCAAGCTGATGGAAGGCGATGCGCCGCAGGCCTTTTTGTATCAGGGCGATCGGGTGATCGTGGCCAAGGTGGGGGAGGTTCTGGCCAATACTTACCGGGTCGAGAATATCGCGCCCGAGGCCGTGAGCTTCACCTATTTGCCGCTCGGCACGCGGCAGACCGTCCTCTTTGGCGAGAGAGAGACCGAACTATCAACGGCGGATACCTCCGGGGACGAAGCGGACGATGAGGCGACATCGCAAAACAAGCCGGCAAAGGTCACAACGGGACCCATCAACATACAGGCAATACAAGAGATGGCGCAACAGTCGACGCTCAGGGTGAAAGAGAAAGGCGAAAATGCGAATAACGAATAAGAGGATGGCCATGGCCGTGGTGCTGGCGGGGTTGGCAAGTTGCACCACGTTGCCTTGGGAGAATCCGCCGCCCAAGACCGGCCCGCCCGGCTCCACGATTCCGCAGACGGCGCCGGAAACGCCTGACCGCATGGCTTATCTCAAGGAGCGCGCGTCCCAGATGCAGGAGTTGCTGGAAAGCGCCGAGCGCGCTTCGCTCGGCGGCGACCTCGACGAGGCCGAGCGCTTGCTGAACGAAGTGCTGGCCATCGATGCGCAGAACCAGCGCGCCTTTACCGAGCTGGACCGCATCGCCAATTTCCGGCGCCATCCCGGCATGGTGGAAGAGGCAGGCATGCTGCTCGAAAAGGGCGACGAATTCGCCGCCGAGAAGCGCGTGCGCCAGGTGCTGATGGAAAACCCGAAGAATCGCGATGCGCTGCAAATCTACACAGCCATCCTGAAAAAGCGGGAGGACAAGAAGGCGCTGGTGCCGGTGCTGAAAACAACGAGCAGCAAGCCGATCTCCCTGGAATTCCGCGAAGCCAATCTCAAAATGGTGTTCGAAGCGCTGTCGCGCACCACCGGTATCAATTTCATCCTCGACAAAGATATCCGCAATGACCAGAAAACCACGGTTTTCATCAAGAGCGCGCCGCTGCAGGATGTCCTGGATTCGCTGCTGTCGGCCAATCAGTTGCAGAAGAAGGTCATCAACGAGGATACGGTGGTGATCTACCCCAATACGCCGCTCAAGGCGCGCGAGTACCAGGAGCTGGTGATGCGGACGTTCTATCTCGCGAATGCGGATGTGAAGCAGACCGCCGTGCTGCTCAAGACCATGCTGCAGGTAAAGGACATCTTCACCGACGAAAAAATCAATCTGGTTGTCATCCGCGATACGCCGGACGTCATCCGCATGGCGGAGCAGCTGGTGCTGGCGCAGGATATAGCCGACCCGGAGGTGGTGCTGGACGTGGAAATACTGGAAATCAACCGCAACAAGGCCACGGAGCTGGGCATCAAGTATCCCAATCAGCTTTCGGTGCTGTCGGGCGACGAGGCGGTACTCACGATGAATAGGCTCAAGAATCTTTCCTCCAGCGATATCGGCGTCACGCCCAACCCCGCGCTTAACTTCAAGGACAACAACGGCGCGGCCAATCTGTTGGCAAATCCCAGCATACGTGTGCGTAATCGGGAGAAAGCGCGTATCCATATCGGCGACCGGATTCCTGTCATTACTTCCAATGTGGCCTCAACCGGAACCATTTCCGAGAGTGTGCAATATCTGGATGTCGGGCTGAAGCTGGAGGTCGAGCCTTCGGTAAATATCGAAGACGATGTGTCGATACGCATTGGTCTGGATGTTGGCACACTGGGGCCATCATTCACGACCGTGAACGGCTCCCGCGTATTCCAGATCGGCACCCGCAACGCCAGTACGCTATTGCGCCTGCATGACGGCGAAACCCAGATACTGGCCGGATTGATCAATGACCAGGACCGCAGCGATATCAGCAAGCTGCCGGGGCTGGGCGATATACCCTTGCTCGGGCGCTTGTTTTCCAATAAATCCAGCGAGCGCACCAAGACCGACGTGATCCTGTCGATTACGCCGCATGTCATTCGCAACCTGCCGGTGCAGACTGCAGCCAGTGCCGAGGTGGTGATAGGGACAGAAAGCAGCCTGGGCAGGGTGCCGACTTCCGTCCGCGGCGGTGTCCTCCCGGCCATGTTGATGCCTTTACTGAATCGTGCGCCTGCAGCGACTCCGGCGCAGCCGGCGTCGTCGTCGGACAATACCGCGCCCGCGGCCTCCGGCAAGGAAAAGGAGAGTAACGATAACAATAATGGCGTGGGCTTGCCGAAAAGCCTGACTTATCCGCTCGGACAATAAGCACATGCAGCGGCAACGCGGCTTCACTTTTATCGAGCTAGTAATTACCGCAGCCATCCTCGGCGTGCTAGCCGCCGCCGCGATGCCGATGATCGAGCTATCGCTGCAGCGCGGCAAGGAACAAGAGTTGCGGCTGGCCTTGCGCCAGGTGCGCGAGGCGATCGACGCCTACAAAAAAGCCGCCGATGAAGGCAGAATCGCCCGGCAGGCGGACGAAAGCGGCTATCCCCGGCGTCTGGAAGAGCTGTGGGCCGGCGTAGAGGACCTCAAGCATCCGGGCAAGCGCAAGATTTACTTCCTGCGGCGATTGCCGGCAGACCCGATGTTCGAAGGGCGTACAGAAATAGCTGCCGAGACGTGGGGAAAACGCAGTTACGAAAGCAGCCCGGATGCGCCCAAGGAAGGGCGCGACGTATTCGATGTGTACTCGTTAAGCAAACGGAAAGGCCTTAATGGCATTGCCTATGATCAGTGGTAAGCGCCGGGGGTTTACCCTGGTCGAGCTGGCGATCGTCATGGCGATGATCGCGCTGTTGCTGACCTTTGCCTTGCCGCGCTATTTCGACGGATTGGAGCGCGCCAAGGAAGCCGCGTTGCGCCAGGACCTGAAAACCATGCGCGATGCGCTAGCGCAGTTCCACGCCGATCGCGGCATCTACCCTGAAATGCTGGAAGACCTGGTGACGCAGCGTTATCTGCACACCGTACCGGTCGATCCCATTGCGGAGAGCGCGGCAACTTGGCTGACCACGCCGCCGCCAGAGCCGGAGCGGGGCGTGATCTACGATATTCACAGCGGTGCCGAGGGGCAGGCGCAAGATGGCACGTATTACGCCGACTGGTAGCCGGAAAATCCTTCATCGTCGTTCAAAAGGCGGAGGTTTCACCTACCTCGGCCTGTTGTTCATTGTGGCGATCATGGGACTGGCGATGGCCTTGGCGGCGCAAGTCTGGGAAACCACTATCCGACGAGAAAAGGAGCGCGAACTCCTGTTTGTCGGCAAGCAGATACGGCAGGCCATCGGCAGTTATTACGCGGAAATGCCCGATGGGGTCAGACGCTATCCGCAACGGCTGGAGGATTTGCTGCAGGACAATCGCTTTCCCGGCGTCAAGCGTCATCTGCGAAGGCTGTATCGAGACCCGGTTACCGGCAGTGCGGAATGGGGGTTGGTACCGTCTGGGGAAGGCGGCATTCAAGGCATTTACAGCGTATCGTCCCTGATTCCATTGAAACAAGCCGGTTTCGATACCGCCGATATGGGGTTCGAGAACAAACTTCACTACTCGGAGTGGAAGTTCGTCTATCTCCCAACGCAAGCGGCAAACGCTGAGTCCGAGGAGGGCGAGCCATTGCTATTACCCGCCGCCCCACAGGAGGATGGTTCTAGTTAAGCCACGCTCTGGCTTGCCAGGTAGTCCTCATAATTGCCGCTGTAATCCACGATGCGGTCCGGCTGGATGTCCAGGATGCGCGTGGCCAGCGACGACACGAACTCGCGGTCGTGGCTGACGAAAATCAGCGTGCCCTTGTACTTGTCGAGCGAGGTGTTGAGCGACTCGATCGATTCCATGTCCATGTGATTGGTCGGTTCGTCCATCAGCAGCACGTTGGTGCGGTCCAGCATCAGTTTGCCGAACAGCATGCGGCCTTGCTCGCCGCCGGAGAGTACGCGCACCGGCTTCTTCACGTCGTCGCCGGAAAACAGCAGGCGACCGAGCATGCCGCGCACCACGGTGTCGTCGTCGCCGTCCTGCGACCATTGCTTCATCCAGTCGAATAGCGGCATGTCGGTGTCGAACAAATCGGAATGATCTTGTGCAAAGTAGCCAAGCCTGGCTTTTTCTGCCCATTTCACTTCGCCGTGCTTCGGCTGCAGGTCGCCCACCAGGCAGCGCAGCAGCGTGGTCTTGCCGGCGCCGTTTTCGCCGATGATGGCGATGCGTTCGCCGGCTTCGATCATCAAGTTGAAGTCGTTGAACAAAGTGCGGTCGAAGCCGTGGCTGAGCTTCTTGGCTTCCATCGCATTGCGGTGCAGCTTTTCCTTGTCATCGTATTCAAATCGGATGAAAGGATACTGGCGGCTGGAGGGCTTGATATCCTCGATCTTGATCTTCTCGATCTGCTTGGCGCGCGAAGTGGCCTGGCGCGCCTTGGAGGCGTTGGCCGAGAAACGGCGCACGAACTCCTGCAGTTCGGCGACTTTTTCCTTTGCACGGGCATTGTCTGCCGACTGCTGCGCGCGCGCCTGGGTGGAGGCTTCCATGTAGTCGTCGTAATTGCCGGGATACACGGTCAGCTTGCCGTAGTCCATGTCGGCGATGTGCGTGCATATCTGGTTGAGGAAGTGGCGGTCGTGGGAAATGATCACCATGGTGCAGTCGCGATTGTTCAGCACGTCTTCCAGCCAGCGGATGGTGTTGATGTCGAGGTTGTTGGTCGGTTCGTCCAGCAGCATCACGTCCGGGTTGGCGAACAGCGCCTGCACCAGCAGTACGCGCAGTTTCCAGCCGGGGGCGACGGAACTCATCAGGCCATTGTGCTGTTCGGTGGGAATGCCCACGCCCAGCAGCAGTTCGCCGGCGCGGGCTTCCGCCGTATAACCGCCGTATTCGGCGTATTCCGCTTCCAGTTCGGCGGCCTTCATGTAGTCGTCTTCGGTCGCTTCGAGGTTGGCGTAGATCGCGTCGCGCTCCTTCATCACGCGCCACATTTCCTCGTGGCCCATCATCACGACGTCCAGCACGCGCTGGTCTTCGTAGGCGAACTGATCCTGGCGCAGGAAAACCATGCGCTCGTGCTTGTCCAGCGAGACGTTGCCGCCGGTCGGTTCCAGCACGCCGGCAAGTATCTTCATGAAGGTGGATTTTCCGCAGCCGTTGGCGCCGATCAGGCCGTAGCGGTTGTTGTCGCCGAACTTGACGGAAACGTTTTCAAACAGGGGCTTGGCCCCGAACTGGATGGTGAGATTGCTGGTGATAAGCATTGAGGTGTCTTGATTAGTTGAATTGATTGGTAAGGATGACTTCGTCCAGGGGCAGTTGCCCGCCACGCGGCCAGGCTTCCTTCACGCCCTTGCCGATGGCGACGAACATCGCGACAACGTGGTCTGGCGGCAGGTTGATCAACTCGCCCACGGCGTCGAAATCGAAACCGTCCATCGGGCAGGAGTCGTAGCCCATCTCCTTGGCGGCCAGCATCAGCGTCATTGCCGCCATACCGCAGGAACGCATCGCCTCGTCGCGCTGCACCTGCTCACGGCCGTTATAGTACTGACCGATGGCCGGCACCAGGAAGTCCTGCACTGGCTGCGGCGTGTTTTTCCAGTAACGCCCGGGCTCTTTTTCCCAGGATTTCAGATCGGCGGTCAGCACGACCAGTAGCGAGGCATCGGTGACTTGTGCCTGATCCCAGCTCACGGCGCGGATCTGCTTGCGTAATTCGGGGTCGCGCGCCAGCACGAAACGCCAGTTCTGAATGTTGAACGCGGTCGGTGAGAGCTGGGCGAGCGACATCAGTTGCTCGATTTCGTCCTCGCGCATCCGGTGCGTTGCATCGTAATGCTTGACGGCACGCCGCTGTTCGATGGCTTCCTTGACTTGCATGCGAAAGAATTCCTTAAGAATGGTGATAGCGAATGTCGGTGACTTCCAGCGCGAGGTCGCCGGCGGGGCGTTTCCACGTGACGCTGTCGCCGATCTTTTGACCAATCAATGCGCGGGCCAGCGGCGATACCCAACTCACCTTGTTGTTGTGAATGTCGGCTTCGTCCTCGCCGACGATTTCAAATACGTGCATGCTACCTTCTTCGTCCTCGACTTCGACGATGGCGCCGAACAAGATTACATCCTGCTGCTGTTCGGCCGGGTTGACGGGTACTGCGCGTTCCAGGCGGCCCTGGATGTAGCGCAGATCGCGCTCGATTACCGCCAGCTGCTGCCGGATAATCGGGTCTTCCTTCTGCGGGCTCAAGCGCAGATGTTCTTCTTCGAGTTGGGCCGCTTTATCCTGCAATTGGACAAGCCCGATCGGCGTCACGTAATTCGGGTGCTCGCTCTGCGGACGCTCTGGAAAGTCGGCGTATTCGAGGTCGTTTTCCTTGACGAAGGCGCGGCTCATAGCGTGAACACCTCGCCGCGCTGGAGAAAATGCGGATGCAGATGGCCGGCGACAGCGAGGATTTCGGCGCGCACGGCATCGATCTTGTCCGGTTCGATATGCGTGATCAGTACTCTTGCCGGACGTCGCAAACACGCCAGTCCCTGCGCCAGTAACGCGGGCGTGGTATGGCGCGAGCGCTCGGCGATGGCTTGGTCCATGTCACGCATCGTGGTTTCCATCATCACGTATTCCAGATTGTCGATGGCGTTGAGCGCATCCCAGAAATCCTCGCAAAAAGTCGTGTCGCCGCTGAAAACAAAGCTACCACGGCCGCTGTCGATCCGATAGCCCACAGCCGGGACGGCATGGCGCGCGGGCAGGGCGGTGATACGCCGCTTGCCGGTCTCAACCGTCTCTCCCAGCATGAGCGGTTGGAAGCGGATGTAGGGATCTTCCGGTGTGGGCAGGCTGCCATAATCCGGCCACAGTACATTATTGAGCATATGGGTCTGCAGTGCCGCAATCGTTGCCGGCAAGGCATGCACCGTCAGCGGGCCATTCCTGAGGGCCTGCGCGGTATCAGACAGCAGCGGCAGGAAAAGCACATGGTCCAGGTGCGAGTGCGTCAGGAAAACATCATGAATTCCTGCCATTTCTTCCAGTGTCAGATCGCCAACACCGGTGCCGCAATCGACCAGTACATCGTCATCAATCTGCAAGGCGGTCGTGCGCAGGTCGGCGCACGCGCCACCTGAGCAGCCGAGTATCCGGATTTTCATCAGCCACCCAATGCGTCGACCAGCTGCCCGCTGGTCTGGCGCAGGCGCAAACTGATCAGGCGAGCGATTTCCATCAGTAGTTTGACGCCGAGCGCGGGGTGACGTTGCACGCACTGAGTGAAATTGTTCCGTGTGAGCAGAATCACCGTGCAAGGCTCCAGAGCGCGGATGGTGGCCGAGTACGGCAAGCCGTCGATCAGCGACATTTCGCCGAAGGTCTTGCCGGCGGTGATGGTCGCGATACGCTGCGCTTCGCCCGAGCTGTTTTTCTTCAGCACCTCAATGCGTCCGGAAACCAGCAGGCCCATGCAGTTGCCCTGCATGCCTTCCGGGAAAATATTCACTCCGGCATCGACGGCGTAGGCATGCACATACTCTGTCAGCTGCCGGATTTCATGCCCCTCGACGCGGTTGAACAGCTGCGCTTCGGACAGCATGTCGAACAGCGTGTCTTTAAATCCGCTGCCCTCGCCGATGAGATTGAGGCCACTGATGCCCAGTTCGTCGACGGACATTATTCCCACTCGATGGTGGCGGGCGGCTTTCCGGAGATGTCGTACACCACGCGATTGATGCCGCGCACTTCGTTGATGATGCGGTTGGAGACCTTGCCGAGCAGGGTGTAGGGGAGCTCCGCCCAGTGCGCGGTCATGAAATCCTGCGTCTGCACGGCGCGCAGCGCGACCACATACTCATAGGTGCGGCCATCGCCCATCACGCCCACGGATTTTACCGGCAGGAACACGGTGAACGCCTGCGAGGTCTTTTCGTACCAGCCGGAGGCGCGCAGTTCCTCGATGAAGATATGGTCCGCGCGGCGCAGCAGTTCGGCGAACTCGCGCTTCACTTCGCCCAGAATGCGTACGCCCAGGCCGGGGCCGGGGAAGGGGTGGCGATACACCATGTCATGCGGCAGGCCGAGCGCCACGCCCAGTTCGCGCACCTCGTCCTTGAACAGTTCGCGCAGCGGCTCCAGCAGCTTGAGGTGCAGAGTTTCCGGGAGGCCGCCGACGTTGTGGTGGCTCTTGATCGTGTGTGCCTTCTTGGTCTTGGCGCTGGCGGACTCGATCACGTCGGGATAGATGGTGCCCTGTGCCAGCCACTTGGCTTGCGGCAGTTTGGCCGACTCTTGCTGGAACACATGCACGAACTCGCGGCCGATGATCTTGCGCTTCTCTTCCGGATCGGTGACGCCCTGCAGGTCGCCAAGGAATTTCTCGCTGGCATCGACGTGGATGACCTTGACGCCGAGGTTGTTGGCGAAGGTTTTCATTACCTGTTCCGCTTCGTCGAGGCGCAGCAGGCCGTTGTCCACGAACACGCAGGTGAGTTGGTCGCCAATGGCGCGATGGATCAGTGCAGCCGCGACGGAGGAGTCCACGCCGCCGGAGAGGCCGAGGATCACTTGGTCCGAACCGACTTCGGAGCGGATGCGGCCGATGGCTTCCTCGATGTAGTCCGGCATGTTCCAGTCATGACCGCAATTGCAGATGTCGTGTACGAAGCGGCTGAGGATGGCCTTGCCCTGCAGCGTATGCGTGACTTCCGGGTGGAACTGCACCGCGTAGAACTTGCGCTCTTCGTCCGCCATGCCAGCGATAGGCGTGGCGGCGTTGCTGGCGATCACCTTGAAGCCTTCCGGCAGCGTTGTCACCTTGTCGCCATGGCTCATCCATACGTCGAGCAGACCGTGGCCTTCGTCATTGCTGCGGTCCTCGATATCGCGGAACAGCGCAGAGTGGCCGCGGGCGCGGATTTCCGCATAGCCGAATTCGCGGTGTGCGGCGTTTTCCACGTTGCCGCCCAGCTGCGCGGCCATGGTCTGCATGCCATAGCAAATGCCCAGCACCGGCACGCCCAGCTCGAATACGGCCTGTGGTGCTTTCGGTGTTTCGTTCTCATAAACCGAGTTCGGCCCGCCGGAAAGGATGATGCCGGCCGGCTTGAAATCGCGGATGAAGGCGTCGTCCACATCCCAGGAGTGCAGTTCGCAATAAACGTTGGCCTCGCGTACGCGGCGAGCGATCAATTGGGTGTATTGGGAGCCGAAGTCGAGGATGAGGATTTTTTGATGCATGGTTCGTTCCGTGAGAGGTGGAATGCAGTCGGCAGGCGCGATTAAATCGCGTCTGCCGGGTCTGGCTTTACTCGATGTGATAGTTGGGTGCTTCTTTCGTGATTTGCACGTCGTGTACATGCGATTCACGAATGCCGGCGGAGGTGATTTCCACAAATTCCGCCTTGTTGCGCATGTCGTCGATGGTGCCGCAACCCACATAGCCCATCGATGCGCGCAAACCGCCCATCAATTGATGGATCACCGCGAGCACGCTGCCCTTGTACGGTACGCGGCCTTCGATGCCTTCCGGCACCAACTTGTCGGCGTTGCCTTCGGTGTCCTGGAAGTAGCGGTCGCTGGAGCCCTTCTGCATCGCACCGACGGAACCCATGCCGCGGTAGGATTTGTAGGAACGGCCCTGGAACAGCTCGATTTCACCGGGCGCTTCTTCCGTGCCGGCGAAGAGGCCACCCAGCATGACCACATTGGCGCCCGCCGCAATGGATTTGGCGATGTCGCCCGAGTAGCGGATGCCGCCGTCCGCGATGAAGGGCACGCCGGTGCCTTCCAGTGCCTGGGCGACGTTGCTGATCGCGGTGATCTGCGGTACGCCGACGCCGGCCACGATACGGGTGGTACAGATGGAGCCGGGGCCGATCCCGACCTTGACTGCATCTGCGCCGGAATCCACCAGCGCCTTGGCCGCTGCGGCGGTGGCGATATTGCCGCCGATGACTTGCAGCTGCGGGAAATTCTTCTTGACCCAGTTGACGCGGTCGAGCACGCCTTGCGAATGGCCATGGGCGGTATCCACCACCACCACATCCACACCGGCCTCAGCCAGCAAAGCAACGCGCTCTTCCGTACCTTCGCCCACGCCCACGGCAGCGCCTACGCGCAAACGGCCCTTGCCGTCCTTGCTTGCGAGCGGGTGTTCGCTGGATTTCTGGATATCCTTGACGGTGATCAGGCCCTTGAGGTCCCAGGCGTCATTGATGACCAGCACGCGCTCCAGGCGATGCTTGTGCAGCAGCGCCATGGCTTCTTCGCGGGGGGCGCCTTCGCGCACGGTAACCAGGCGCTCGCGCGGCGTCATGATGTTGCTGACCGGCTGATCCAGATTGGTTTCAAAGCGCAGGTCGCGGTTGGTGACAATGCCGACGACCTTGGTGCCGTCGACGACTGGCAAGCCGGAAATTCGATATTGACGGGTCAGCGCCATGACTTCGCGCACGGTCATCGTGGGCGGGATGGTGACCGGGTCATTAACCACGCCGGATTCGAAACGCTTCACGCGTGCGACCTGCGCGGCTTGCGCCTGGGCGGTCATGTTCTTGTGGATGATGCCGATACCGCCTTCTTGCGCGAGCGCGATAGCAAGCGGCGCTTCGGTCACGGTATCCATGGCAGCAGATACCAGAGGAATATTCAGGCGGATGGAGCGAGTTAACTGGGTGGCGAGGCTTACTTCGCGGGGCAGAATGTTGGAGTGCGCGGGAACCAGCAGCACATCATCGAAAGTAAGCGCTTTTTGAAGCAGACGCATATACTATCCCTTGTGGCAAAAAGCGATTATACAGGTAGAGTGCCTGTGGGTAAATCTGCTGCCAGGGTTGTCAGCTTTTGAGCGAAAGGTTAATGTTTCGCCATTACGCTTTAAGGGGAATATTAAAATGAAAAAACTGCTTATTGCCTTCTTTTGCACGTCCTTGCTGATATCGGCAACGGTATCGGCGGATGTCTATAAATGGAAGGATAAGAACGGTAAAACGCAGTATTCCGATACTCCTCCCATGAGTAATATCCCGTACACCACCTTGTCAGGTAAGAAGCCTGCTCAGCCAGCGCAGCCTGCCTCCGCTCCGGCAACGGACCCGAAAAAAGCCGAGGAAGCCGCAAAAAACGGTAAGCCGGCGCAGGGAGCGCCGGCCGCTCCAAACGACCCGAATGCTTCCAAGAACAAAGTTTCGGAAGACCTGAAGGAAAAGGCGGCCAAGGAGGCGGAAGCCAAGAAGCAGCAGGAAGAAAAACTGCAGGCCGAAAAGAAGGCCAAAGATCAGGCGTGCAAGGCAGCTCGATCAAAGCTGGCGCAATTCGAGCAGGGCGGCCGAATTTATCGTACCAACGAGAGCGGCGAGCGTGATTATTACGGCGACAAGGAAATCGCTGCAGAGATCGAAAACGCGAAGAGCGATATCGCGGAAAACTGCGAGTAGGCGTTAGCGCCAGCCCAGCTAATTACTCGGCGGAAGGGGCGTCCCCTCCGCCTTTTTTCATCACCTTGCCTTCCGCTGCACGTTGGCGGCGGACTTCTTTCGGATCTGCGATCAACGGCCGATAAATCTCGACGCGGTCGCGTTCTCGCAGCACCGTATCTCCCTTGACCAATTTGCCGAAAATGCCCAGCTTGTTCTGGGTGAGGTCGATCTCCGGGAATTTCCCGGTTATCCCGCTATGTTGGACGGCCTGTTCCGCAGTCGTGCCTTCCGGCACCATCAACTCCAGTATCAGTTGCTGCCCAGGCAGCGCATAAGCGACTTCGACAAGGATTTCGTTGTTCATTTGGATGTGTAAATGATTTCTGCGCGTTCTACAAAAGCATCGACAAAGGTGTTGGCGATATGGCTGAACACCGGCGCAATGATCTTTTCCAGCAGATGGCTGGAGAATTCGTAGTGTAGCTTGAATTCGATCTTGCAGGCGTCCTCGGATAATGGAATGAAACGCCAGACGCCCTCCAGGTGGCGGAATGGACCTTCTACCAGCTTGATGTCCATTAAGGTCGGGAAGGTCTTGGTGTTTTCCGTGGTGAAGTTCTGCTTGATGCCGTGGTAATCGATATGCAGCGTCGCCACCGTGATGGCCTCATCACGCTGTATGAGGTCTACCCCTCCACACCAGGGGAGGAACTCCGGATAACGCTCGGGTGCGTCGACCAGTTGGTACATCTGGATAGCCGAGTGTGGGACCAGTACGGATTTTTCGACTTGCGCCATGGGCAGGGGACGATTAGGTTAAAATGATGCGATTCTAAGCCATTCCAAATTCCATGAGCATCGCCCAGAACAAAAAAGCCTTTCACGACTACTTCATTGAAGAAAAACATGAAGCCGGCCTCGTGCTCGAAGGCTGGGAAGTCAAAGCCATCCGCGACGGCCGTGTGCAACTCAAGGAGGCCTACGTCATCATCCAGCGCGGCGAGATTTATCTGATCGGCTGCCACATCACGCCGCTTGGTGCCGCATCTACGCATATCCGCCCCGATTCGACACGTACCCGCAAGCTCTTGCTTCACAGCGAGGAAATTGCCAAGCTCATCGGCAAGGTCGAGCGTTCCGGCTATACCCTAGTGCCGCTCGATATGCATTACACCCGTGGCCGGATAAAGGTCGAGATCGGCTTGGCCAAGGGCAAGAAACAATATGACAAACGCGAAGCCGAGAAAGAGCGCGACTGGGAGCGCGAAAAAGGCAGGATTATGCGGGCTGCCAATAAATAGCGCGTATAATTACGATTGCTGTGAAACTTATCCGACCGGTCTCCGGTCTTTAACAGCGAACCTGGGGGTGACCCGGTTTCGACGTGGGTTACAAAGCAGTGCAGGGCATACCGAGGACCAGTCACCTCGTAAAACAACTGGAAAAAGTATAGTCGCAAACGACGAAACTTACGCTCTAGCCGCTTAATCCCGGCTGGACGCTGCACCGAAGGGCCTCTCGGTCGGGCAGGGCAACCTGCAGCAGCGTCATTAAGAGAGGATCGTGTTGTATCGGGTTACTTGATACAGCATTAAATCCAAGGTAACTCGCCTTGCCTCAGCCTGCCGGTTGGCGGTTGCAAGGTCAAATCAAACAACTAGGCTAAGTATGTAGAACTGTCTGTAGAGGGCTTGCGGACGGGGGTTCGATTCCCCCCACCTCCACCATTTACAAATACAATGTAGTCCAAAGGCCGGGAAACCTATTAAAACAGGGGGTCCGGCCTTTTTTACGTCTGGTAATTTCAACTCATGAATTTCCTCATGACTAATTCATGTTCATCATGAGCAAGTTAGTCGAACCCTAGAAACGAGAGATGTCCAATTTTTGAAGCTTTTTTCTAGAAGAGTTTTCCAAATGAAATACCATCACAGAAAAGATGACAGCAGATTCATCATAAGCCTCGCACTCGTGACAATTCTTGCTTTTTTTGTAGTGGCTATAGGTTAGGCATGGCATTGAAGGTTGCCGTAGGAAGAAACCCTTATTAAATACTTTTGTTGGGGAAGCGGTGGCGACTCGAACTCACGAGTAATAACTCCCAAGCAATGATTGTCTCGATTTAGAGACAAACAATTTGTATAAATATCAATAAGATAATAATTCATGAGGAATTGACGTCTCTGATTGGCGACGTTTGTTCTTTATCAAATACTTTCGAATCACTTCATCCGCCTGTTTTTTATTGATATTTCAGTTCTGGCACGTCTTCTGCTCTCCGCTGTAACTCAAACGTAATAACTAACAAAACTATTCTTGAGTGGTTTAGGTTCAGCTGCTCTTTCCGAATGGTCTTGGTTCCGCATTCCAGCTTTACCAAGCTATAAATACAGTCTTAAGGAGATCTAATGTCCGGTTCTAATGATGTTATTCATGAATGTGAAATTGATAAAGTTTTAAAAGAGGATGATCGAGGTGACGACCTCAAGGGAGACGCAGATACGATTATTTGTACAGTGACAGTGCAAAGCGCACCCACCTGGTGGAACCGGTCGCTAATAATCCCTAGCTGAGGCCTGAATTTTTTGCCGGAAACGAAGCCATCCGTGGATTTTCGGCTCCATTGGTGAGCATCGGTCGCGCTGGTTGATGTGTTCCTTGTTGTTATTTGTTTTTGAGTCTGTAAACAGCCAAAGCACCAATGGCCGTCAGCACCACACCGCCGAAAACGGTGGCGGACTGCACCACCGGCATGCCACTCCTATCCATTGCGGTATACAGCCCTACCAGCCCCAGCATGGCGAAGTTCTCGACGAAATTCTGTACCGCCACGGCATGACCGGCGCCGACGGTTTCATGGCCGCGCTCTTGTAACAGGGCGTTGAGCGGTACCACGTAAAAGCCGCCGCATGCGCCCAGCAATACAAGTAGTCCGATGGCTGCATACAGGTTGGTCACGTGTGCGAAGAGCAGGATAATGATGCCGATGAGGATGCCGGCGGGCAGGGCGCGGTTGACCTTGTCCAGGCTGACGAAGCTGGCCGCGCCCGCCGCGCCGAAGGCGATGCCGATGGCGACTGCGCCGCTCAGGTTGGCCGGCATGCTGAGATCAACGATACCCAGTGCCACCGGCACCCAAGCCACCAGCAGCAGGCGCAGCGTGGAGCCGGCACCCCAGAACACGCTGGTGCCGAGCAGCGAGAAGCGCGCATCGCGATTGCGCATCAGCGTGCGCACCCCTTCCCAGAAGTCGCGTGCCAGCACTCGTGGTGAGAAATGCGCCAACGGGTGCGCTATCGGCAGGCGAGGGATCAGCGCATTCGCGCCTGCGGCCAGCAGGTAGCAGGCGCAAATGACGATCAACGCCGTCGTCACCGAGGTCGCCGCCAGTTTTCCGCCCGCCACGGCGCCCAACAGAATGGCGACGATGGTTGAGCCTTCGATCAGGCCATTGGCCTTGACCAGCTTGTCCTGGCCGACCAGTTCGGAAAGGATGCCGTACTTGGCCGGCGAATAAGCCGCCGCGCCCAGGCCCACCAGGTTGTAGGCGATCAGCGGGTGCAGTCCCAGCAACATGGCTGCCGCGCCGCCGAATTTCATCGTATTGGCGGCCAGCATTACGCGGCCTTTCGGGAAGGCATCGGCCAATGGCCCGACGAAAGGCGCCATGAAAATGAAGGCGATCACGAAGGCGGCTTGCAGTAGTGGCGTTTGCCAACTCGGCGCGGCGTGCGCCTGAAGCAGCGCGATCGCCGCAAACAGCAGCGCGTTGTCCGCCAGCGCGGAAAGGAATTGCGCGAACAGCACGGCGATCATGCCGCGCGAGAGGAGGTGGTTATTCATTATTGAGACTTCCTGGGTTTGAACTGCGATATTCGGCAAGCCAGCGAAAGCTTTTTTCGATGAGGATGGCGTCGTTATGGCCTGCGTTTTCCACCCATTCCACGCTGGTGTTGGCTTTTGCATGCCGTAACAGAGCACGAGCGCGTTCTGGGGGAATAATAGTATCTGCCAAACCGTGGATCACATGGACGGGCGCGTCGATGCGGCCTATCCATTGCTCTGCCCGCAAGGGGTAGCGCATGAGCAGTCTCACCGGAATGAAAAACGGCATGTGGTCGCTAGCCACGTTGACGAGGGCGTCATAGGGTGCAACCAGCAGTACAGGATGGCCAGGGTGATGGCTCGCGACGTAGAGCGCGAGCCCAGAACCCACCGAGCTGCCGAAAATGACCATGTTTTTCTGAAGCCCGCGGCTCGCGAGCCATCGATAAGCCAAGTCCGCATCCTGCAAGAGATCATCCTCGCTGAATCGACAGGCGAGAGAGCGACCGTAGCCGGGATAATCCCAGGCCATTACGCCATAACCCAACTGCAACAAAGCGGGGACAAGCGATTGCACGCTAGCAATGCTTTCAGCATTGCCGTGGAAATACATGAGCATGCCCTTGGTGTCGGCATTCCTCCAGATCACCGCGTGCAGCTTGCCGCAGCGGCCATCGAGCAGGACCTCCTCGCTGGCATTGCCCAATGCTGGTTTCCAGTTGGCCGGGACTGGCCGCGATAATTGTGAGGGGAATATCAGCGAAGCCTGAAAATAATAAATGGCTGTGCAAAGTATCCCATAGACGGCTATTGCGAAACAGACGAGGAGGATAGTTAGCGTTTTCATGCCGTCATTTTGGGCGAGAAGAAGCTTGCGGTTTCGAACACTGAGGCCGGGAAGCCGCGGCCGTCCAATCTCAATAAGCGCTTGAGCGCGAAATCGAACAGCAGCGGGTTATGCGCCCGTACTTCCTTGAGCCACGGCACGGCGATTTCATCGAGCAGGCCCTTATCGGCCATATCGCCGGCGGAAAACAGCGGCATCACGCCAGGTAGTGGATAGTCCGAACCGTTCAGCAGGCGGCTGTGCCATTCGCCATGCTGCATCACGGATTTTAGCGCCCAAGCACGATTGAATTGGGTAAGCGCGGAGATGTCGGCGTAGGCTAGCTTCTCGTAACGCGGCTCGTCCATCAGGCGCGCGAACAGCTCGAAGCTTTTCACGCGCGGTCCGCTTTGACCTTTATCCAGGTCGATGTCGTCACCGTCCGAGGCGCAATGCGCAATGACCACGCGTACGCCTCTATCCATCGCGCGGCGCAGCTTCAGCGGATTGCCGTCGTTCTGGTCGCCGCCTTGCACCGCCAGTTCGCGCCCGGCATGGCTGATGATGGGCAGGCCGCTGGTGGCCAGTGCGTCATAGAACCTGTCGCAACGCGGAGAAGCCGGGTCTATGCCCATCGCCGAAGGTAGCCACTTGATGGCACGGGCTCCGTCCGTGATTGCCTGCTGCAGAGCCTCGACGCAATCCGGCCGATAGGGGTGAATGGATGCCACCCACTCGAAATAGGTCGGGTAACGGCGTGCCATTTCGGCGGCGTAAGCATTGGGGATATGAAAAATGGAATGTTTGGGTATCGGCTTGCCGTTCGCATCATGCCGCCAGTCGAACGCCAGCAGCATCGCCTTGCAGCCGGGACGCATGCCGTCGAGCAGATTGTGAAGGCGCTCGATGTAGCTGATGTCCATCTTGCCGGGAGTTTCGTGCACGCAGCCGGCATTCATGTAAAACAGCTTCTGCAGGCGCAGCAATGGATGCCATAAGCTGTCCATATCTGGGCTGAACCACGCGCCGCTGCCAGAATCGCCGGACCCGACGAGATGGGTGTGGCAATCCCAGACCTGCGTCGGATCAATGCCTTCCCAGATGGCCTGCATCAGCGGATGGCGCACTGCCGATTCCGGCAGATTGCTGAGGCATTGGTTCATCAAGCCCTGTTCCGGCCAGTAACTCGCTCCGGCCGCGCCTACGGCGCCGATGCCGAAGAGGGGCAGGGTTGTCAGGAATTGGCGGCGGTTCATTTGTGGCCTCCTGCGGTGCTGCTGACGGTACTCACGATATCCTGCGCAATGACTCGCGAATTCATGATAAAGGTATGAATCGACGGTATTGCGATAACAGGAATATGCGGTATCACGCTTTCACGCAGAGCAAGTATGCCGTCATTCGACTGGTTGCCGAAGGGCGAAAGTCGCCCGGTTGTGCCGCCTGTGCCGGCATAGATTTTTGTCGGAACATTGGGCCGTGGCAGGGCCGCCATGAAGCGATGATTTGCGAGCAATAGTCCCATTTCGCCGGTAAACCACCTGAAAAACTTAGAATGCGAGAATTTGCGAGCGGCCTTGCAGGCAACGGAAGGTGGAGCAATCAGAAAGCAGGCTTGGGGCGGATGGCGTAGGGTTGGCAATACGGCGCGCGCCAAAACAGCGCCGAGCGAATGTCCGATCACAATATATTCATGCTGCCCGGCACCTTCGATAAATCTTGCCAAACGACCGATGCAGCTGTGCCACCCTTCGATGGCGGCACAATAGCCAAACAGTTTGGGGCGCATTCCAGCTAATCGCAGCCGTGCGGCCAGCAAGAGCATGGAGAGCGGGGTGCGGCCCATCCCATGGATCAGGATGGCGTGCATTACGCTGCCTCCGCCATATTCTTCAACGCCACATAATCGGTTTTTCCCGTACCCAGCAACGGCAACTCCTTGACCGGTACGATCTTGCGCGGCACAGCCAGTTCCGGGCTGCCGAGTTCGCGGGCGGCGGCTTGCAGCGCATCGCGGACGAGTGCAGCGTCGGTGGTGAAAAGCAGGATATTTTCGCCGCGCTGCGGGTCGCTTTGTGTGCTGGCGGCATGTTGGGCTGCTGGTGAGGCGCGGTTGGCGATTTGCTCGACGGTTTCCAGCGAGACCATTTCGCCGGCAACTTTGGCGAAGCGCTTGACGCGGCCGAGAATACGGACGAAGCCGTCGGCATCGATATCGACGATGTCGCCGGTGCTATACCAGCCGCCTTCTGGCGCCTTGAGCACGCCGGGGTTGTCGTAGAGGTAGTAGCCCAACATCACATTGGGGCCGCGCACGCTGAGCAGGCCGCCTTGCGTGATGCCGGGGACGTCTTCCAGTCTGGGTTCCAGGCCGGGCAGCAGCGGGCCGACGCTGCCGTTGCGGCAGGCCATCGGTGTGTTGACTGCCAGCACCGGAGCGCATTCGGTGGCGCCATAACCTTCAAGGATGCGGATGCCGAACTTATCCATCCAGCTCTTGCGTACTTCTTCGTTCAGCTTTTCCGCGCCGGCGACGACGTAGCGCAGCTTGTAGAAATCATAGGGATGCGCGAAGCGGGCGTAGTTGCCGAGGAAGGTGCTGGTACCGAACAGCACGGTGCACCCGCGGTCGTAGATGATCTCGGGAATGATGCGATAGTGCAGCGGCGAGGGGTAGAGGAAGAGTTTCGAGCCGGTGACCAGCGGCATGATGGCGCCGCAGGTAAAGCCGAAGGCGTGGAATAGCGGCAGCGCGATCATGAATTTGTCGGACGGGCTGAAATCGATCACGGCCCGGATCTGCGCAATATTGGCGAGGATGCCGCGATGGCTATGCACTACGCCCTTGGGCTTGCCTTCGGAACCGGAGGTGAACAGCACCACGGCAGGGTCGTCCGGTGTTGCGGGCTGAGCGGCCAATGTGGGGAACCAGCGGGCGTACCCCAGCAGCCACAGTTTGTCCCACAGGTTGAACTGCTCGCGCAGGTCTTCCAGATATAACAGATTCACACCTTGCAGCGCGGCGACTTGTGGACCAAGCTTGGCGGCTTCCAGAAACTGGCGCGAGGTGAGGATGGTGCTCACTTTTGCCGCGATGCAGGCGTTCTGCATGCCTGCGGTACCTGCCGTATAGTTCAGCATTGCCGGCACGCGGTTGACCGCACTCATGCCGAAAATCAGGCATACGGTGTTGGAAACATTGGGCATCAGCACGCCCACTGTCTCGCCGGGCACGGAAATTTTTTCGACCATGCGCCCTAGAGCCAGGCTGCGTGTCAGCAGTTCGCCGTAAGTTTCTTCAACTTGTTTCATGTCTTCCAGCAGGCGCGTTTTGCGGCCGTGGATGCTGACCGCATCGACCAGCGCGCTGAACAGCGTCTGCACCGGCTGCGACTTGAACAGCATTTCCTGCATCAGACGGCGCATCGCTTCGCCGGCCATGCGGCGGCGAAGCTTCGCGGTGGGTGCATCCGGCATCGCAATCGAAGTGACCGGCAATATGGAGAGCGTGACTTTAGGGAGCAGGCTGCGCGGATAATTGCCCGAGAGGCGGCTGAAGTAGGAGCGCGCCGGGCCGTCGAGGCGCACTGGCAGGATGCTGGCGCCGGTCTTGGCGGCGACGAAACCGGGGCCGTCGTACACTTTCATCAGGCTGCCCGTCTGCGTGATGCGCCCTTCGGGGAAGATGACCACCGGTTCCCCGACTTCCAGCAGCTTGATAACCTTCTTCATCGCCAGCGGGCTGGTGGGATCAACCGCGAGGTGCGGCACCTGTGAGAGGATCAGGCGAAAATACCAGATTTTCAGGACGCCGGTATGGACGACGAAGGTGGCCTTGAACGGCAGGAACAGCCCGAGCAGCAGGCCATCGAGAAAGGATTCGTGATTGGCGACGACCAGCAGCCGCTCGTGTTTTTGCGCATAGATTTCCCCGTTAACGGTGACACGAAACAGTAAACGAAACAGCAAGCGCAGCGACTTCTTAAGCATGGTGACCCCTTTTTGATTTTTAGTGCCAGTCAGCAGTTCTTATTGGTGCAACCTTCCGCATCTCAGGCGGTGGCGCCTGCGATCCGTGATTCGGTCTTGGTGATTCAGTTTTTCAAGTCATTTCCTTCACATACGTGAGTACTCTTTGCAATGCATCGATGATGTTGTCCTTGGCTATCCAGAAATAGACCTCCTTGCCGACTTTTTCACTATCGAGCACGCCGGCGTCGCGCAGCACCTTGAGATGGTGGTTGACGGCGGTTCTGCTGAGCGAGGAGGTGGATACGATCTGGGTAATGTTGAGGCGCTCGCCCGGCTCGAATGCCAGGAGGATACGTTGCCGCTGTTCATCGCCGAGAGCGACGAACAGGTTGGAAGTGCTGCTCCATTCGTAGGGAATGGTATGAATGCGCTCGGGTAACATATGACTAAATAATTAGTCATGTAGTTGTTTAAGTCAAGAAATGTTTGTTGCTTATGAAACAGCGACGGATTGCAATAACTCTGTAACCAGACTTCTACTGGAATCATGGGCTGAGGTGGAGTGCAGCCGATGCCCGGCGACGCCTGGCAACACCGCTTGCACGTCCTCTGGCATCGCGTAATCGCGGCCCTCCATCAAGGCCCAGGCTTGGGCGCATTGCTTGAGTGCCAAGCCGGCGCGCGGCGAGAGGCCATTGACGTAACGCGGCGATTTCCGTGTGTAATCGAGCAGTTCCTGCAGATAGTCCAGCAGCGGTTCCGAGACATGAATGCCGTGTACGGCCTCCTGCAGCTTCAGCAGGGTGGGGGCGTCGATGACCGGCTGCAATTCGCCGAAGTGCTCGCGCCCGCCGCGGCTCATCAAAAGGTTGCGTTCGGAGCGCATGTCGGGATAGCCCAATTCGATGCGCATCAGGAAACGATCGAGTTGCGACTCGGGCAGCGGGAAGGTGCCGATATGACTCACCGGATTTTGCGTGGCAATCACGAAAAATGGTTCCGGCAGCATGCGGGTTTCACCTTCGATGGTGACCTGGCGCTCTTCCATCACTTCCAGCAGCGCACTTTGCGTCTTGGGTGTGGCGCGATTGACCTCGTCTGCCAGCAGCACGTTGGTAAACACCGGGCCGGGGTGGAACTTGAACGCGGCTTCATTGCGGTCGTACACCGACACGCCGAGGATGTCGGCCGGCAGCAGATCGCTGGTGAATTGCACGCGACGGAACTCCAACCCCAGCACTTGTGCGATCACGTGCGACAACGTGGTCTTGCCCATGCCGGGCAGATCTTCGATCAACAGATGGCCGCGCGCGAGGATGCAGGCCAGTGCCAACCGAATCTGGTGGTCCTTGCCGAGAATGATCTGGTTGGCGGCGACAAGGATGCGTTGCGTGGTGTCGTTCATGGGTGTTCTTGAGTGATCCAGAGATTGATGAGTTCGCGCGCTGCCAAGGCAACCTCGCTGGCGGTCAGGCCGAATGGGCCGATGCCCTCTGCGACCAGGGCGTCGGCGGCGGCCCCGTGCAGATAGGTGCCGAGCAAGGCGGCCTGATCCAGCGCCATGCCTTGCGCTGCCAGCCCGCCGATGATGCCGGCGAGCGTGTCGCCCATGCCGGCGGCGGCGAGGCCAGGATTGCCGCTGGCATTGACGAACCATTGCCCATCCGGCATTGCGATCACAGTGCCTGCCCCTTTCAGCAACACCACCGCCCCGTATTTTTCAGCAATTTGAAGTGCGCTCGCGATGCGGTCGGCTTGCACATCGGCCACGCTGCATGCCAGCAGGGCCGCCGCCTCGCCCGGGTGCGGCGTGAGCAGGGTAGGATGCTTACGCGCGGCAAGCGATTGATGGAGCTCGGTGTTTACCGCGAGTAGCACAAGCGCATCGGCGTCCAACACCAAGGGCGCGGGATAGAGCAGTGCACGATGTAACGCGGCTTTGGCATGCTCCGAGCGGCCGAGGCCCGGCCCTGCGACGACGGCGGTCAGGTGATTGGAATCGAGCAGGGATAGGCCGTCGCGCAGCATCAACTCGGGCTGGACAGGGTCGACTGTCGGCGCATTTTCAGCCAACAAGCCCGCATATACGCGCCCGGCGCCGATCAGCAGTGCGGCACGTGCAGCCAACAACGCTGCTCCGACCATGGCAGTATCGCCACCCAGTACGCCGATGCTGCCGTTGCTGCCTTTATGGCTGTTGCGCAGGCGCGGCTCGGGCAAGGCCGGGATTTCGTTCAACAGCCAGCCTTGCGGATGCGCAACCGCGCCGGTATCGACGCCGAGGTCGCTGGAATGTACGGTGCCGGCGTAATCCACACCATCCAGCGTGAATAGCCCCGGTTTCAGGCCGAGGAAAGTAAGCGTGTGGTCGGCGATTACTGCTGTACCTAGCACGCGACCGGTGTTGGCGCATAGTCCGCTGGGCACGTCGATGGCGAGCACCGGTGCCTCCATGGTATTGATCTGGTGCACGAGATCGGCAGAGTTGCCATGGAGCGGTTTGGCAAGACCGATACCGAAAAGGCCGTCGATAATCAAGTCGTAAGGTTTTTCGGGCAGCGTTGAAAGCAGCTCACCGCCTGCGTCGAGCCAGGCGCGGTAGGCTGTTGCGGCATCCGCGGGCATCCGGTCTGGATCGCCGGTAAAAAACACATCGACACGCAACCACCAAGCTTTGAGATAACGTGCCGCAACGAGCGCATCACCGCCGTTATTGCCAGGGCCGGCGACAATGAGGATGGAGTAGGCGTCCTCGGGCAACAATTCCTTCGCCAGCGTGGCTACCGCCAAGCCGGCTTTTTCCATCAGCCCGGCAGTGCCATGCGCCTGTTCGATAGCGCGTATCTCCGACGTGCGAAAGAGCGGGGGAGTCATCATTGGCTGTTGCCGCGTCCGTTACCGATGCTTTGGGAAAAGCGGACGATCCCGAAGGTGAGGGCCAGCATCAATGCCCCGCCCACCCACATCATCAAATCCTCCAGCGTCGGGGAGGCATCCTGCACCGGCAGCACGATGATCTTGCGCACCATGACCACCAAGGCGACTTCGATAAAGGTTTCCACCTCCAGTTTGCTGCCGCGCAGGTAGCGGATTTCGGCGGTGATCAGCGCCGAAATGATCCACAGCAGCATCAGGGTGCCCAGCGCATGCAGAAAACCGTGCACCAGATTGTGCGCACTCGCCGCCTGGCGCACGTCCTGCCAGAACAGCCAGGTGAACATCAGCACCGAAATAGCCAGTGCCAGCCCGATGATGATGTGCGCGATGCCGTTTAGCCAGACCATGGCCTTGACGGTAAAGCGATTGATGGCGTTGAGTTCCTGCGGGAAATGTTCTTGTGGCATGGCATTTGTCGGCATGGACTAAGTTGTCCGATTGTAAGTCAGCAAGATGATGAGGAATAGGTTTTAGACGGATTTTGGTTGCACATAGAAGTGCGCCTACAGCACTTCAGCCCGCTCACGGCGCAGACGACTAATGTTCCCACGGTGGGTTCCCCTGTCCCAAGATGTCCCACAAATGCTCCACCATGGCCTTGATCCGTGCTGCGCGCCGGGCGGCGGGCAGGTAGACGGCATAGACGTTGATTGGGGGAATTAAATAATCCTCAAGTATGGGCACCAGTTTGCCGCTGCGCAATTCGTCGTAGATCAGAAAAATGGGCAGGGTATCAATGCCGAGCCCGCTCTCGGCCGCGAGGCGGTTCATGTCGCCGCTGTTGCTGCCGATCCGGCCTTTGACCTGCACATGGTATTCACGGCCCTCGCAGATGAACTCCCAGACATTGGGCGAGTAACTGTAGGCGAGGCAGTTGTGTTGACGCAGATCGTCCGGGTGGCGCGGCGTGCCGTATCGTTCGAGATAAGTGGGCGAGGCACAACAGACCATGCGCACCGGGGCCAGTTTGCGCGCGACAAGGCTGGTCTTGAGGTCGCGGGTGATGCGTACCGCCATATCGATGCCTTCTTCCACCAGGTCCACGATGCGGTCCGAAAAGCTCAGCTCCAGGTGCAGGTCGGGATAGCGTTTGCAGAATTCGGGAATGGCCGGAGCAATGTATTGGATGCCGAAGCTTGTCGGCAGGCTGATACGCAGCATGCCGCGCGGCTGGCTTTCGGAGGTGGCGGCCTGGGCTTCGGCTTCCTCCACGTCGGCGAGGATGGTGCGACAGCGGTCGTAATAATTGGTGCCGATCTCGGTCAGGTTGAGCCGCCGCGTCGAGCGTTGCAGCAATTGCGCGCCGAGATGCTTTTCCAATTCCGCAATATGGCGCGATGCGCCTGTCGCGGAAAGATGCAATTGTTCGGCGGCGCGCGTGAACGAGCCGGTTTCAACCACGGTCGTGAAGACGCGCATTGCTTGCAGTCTATCCATTGAATACTCCTCGCCATATCTATTATCCCGATAACCGGGATAAATAATTTATGAATGGCATATTTATCCCGGTTTAAGAAATTGTCAAACTACCGAGCATGAATTCGGATATCAATTATCTCAATCGGCTGCCTGTGTTGTTCGTGCCCCATGGTGCGCCGACCTTTGCGCTGGATCCCGGCGAGGCCGGTGCCGCGCTGGCCGGTTTTGCGCGTGAGATTGTGCGGCCCAAGGCAGTGCTGGTGATTTCGGCGCATTGGGATACCGAGCTGCCTACGTTCAGCGCTGCCTGTCGTCCGGAGACCATCCACGATTTTTACGGTTTTCCGCAACAGCTGTATGCGATTCGCTACCCGGTATGCGGTGCAGTGGCCTGGGCGATGGAGGCCCGGACGCTGCTGGAGGAGGCCGGGTTCGCAGTCGTGCTCGATCCGCAGCGCGGGCTGGATCACGGCGCCTGGGTGCCGTTGCGCATCATGTACCCGGATGCGTCCGTGCCGGTGGTGGCGATGTCCGTGCAGAGCCGGCTTGGCCCCCGCCATCATTACCGGCTGGGACAGGCATTGGCGCCATTGCGCGATGCCGGCGTGCTGATCGTCGCTTCCGGCAACCTGACGCACAACCTGGGACATCTCGGTGCCGGGCGTTCAGGAGACTCAACTGCGCTGGCTTATGTGCCCGCGTTCCAGCAATGGTGGCGCCAGCGAATCGAAGCCGGCGATATTGAAAGTTTGCTGGATTACCGCGCGCAAGCACCCGGCGCGGTCGAGGCGCACCCGACGGAAGAGCACTTGCTGCCGTTTTTTGTGGCGTTGGGAGCAGGCGGAGAGAAGTTTTCTGCGGAGCTCGTATACAGCGGCATTGAATACGGCATGTTGGTCATGGACAGCTACGCTTTCTGGCCGGAGGCGCATGCGCTACGCAACCCGGCAGGCGGTCCAGGGATGACGGGTCGAAACGCAGTTCGTATCGAAGGGAACTTCAATGATCCAGATACGCAAAGCAAATGAACGCGGCCATGCCGAGCATGGCTGGCTGGAGTCCTGGCACAGTTTCTCTTTCGCCGAATATTACGATGCGGAGCACATGGGGTTTTCGGTGCTGCGTGTGATCAACGAAGACATCGTTGCGCCGGGCTCCGGTTTCGGCATGCACCCGCACCGCGATATGGAAATCGTCACGTATGTGTTGAGCGGCGCATTGCAGCATCAGGACAGCCTCGGTACGGGTGCGGTCATTACTGCCGGCGAGGTGCAACGCATGAGCGCGGGGACCGGCATACGCCACAGCGAATTCAATGATTCGGGCAGCGAGCCGGTGCATCTGCTGCAAATCTGGATATTGCCCGAGCGCGCCGGCATTACGCCGGGGTATGAACAGAAGCGCATCCCAGACGAGGAAAAGCACGGCCGCTGGAAAGCGATTGCCACCCGCGACGGACGCGACGATTCATTAACGATACATCAGGATGCCGCACTCTATTCCGCGATCCTGGACGACGGCGAACGCATCGAATTTCGTCCCGAGCCGGGTCGGGTGCAGTACCTGCAAGTCGTCCGCGGCGACGTGTCGTTGAATGGCGAGGTACTCTCAGCCGGCGATGCCGCAGCCGTTCTGGGCGAAAAGGAATTGTCGCTTGCGGCATCGGTCAACGGCGAAGTGCTGCTGTTCGATTTGCCTGCCGAATTTTGACGGATAACCAGATTTTATTTTTAACCAAGGAGCCATAAGAAATGAATAAAAACCTGTTGAAACAACTGATCGTCGCTGCCGGCTTCACTGCATTCGGCACGGCTGCCTGGGCTGATGCCGAGGTATACGGTATCGACAATTCGCACAGTTTCGCCAACTGGACCATCCGCCACGTCGTCGCCAAGACGTCTGGCACTTTCACCGATATCAAGGGCAAGATCGTGATCGATCGGGCCGACCTGTCCAAATCCAGTGTCGATGCGAAGATCAACGTGCTGAGCGTGAGCAGCAACCACGCCAAGCGCGACGATCACATCAAGAAGGATGATTATCTCGATGCCGGTAAATTCTCGGAAATGCGCTTCGTCAGTACCAAGGTCGAAGCCAAAAGCCTGACCGAGGGGGTGCTGACTGGCCAATTCACGCTGCACGGCGTGACCAAGGAAATTTCCTTCCCGTTCCGCGTACTGGGCTACGGCCAGGACCCGTGGGGCGGCAACCGCATGGGCATCGAGGCGCATAGCACAATCAAGGCCTCCGATTACGGCTTTCCCTGGCCGCTCAAACCCAATGCCCCGATTGGCGACAATATTGAAATCACCCTGCTGATCGAGGGCGTGAAGAATTCGCCCGATTACAAACCCTGGTAATTCGCGGGCGTGTTTACGCCACACTGATAAGGAGTTGAAATGACCAATTTATTTACCCCCGTCAAACTCGGTCGCAACGAGTTGCGCAATCGCATCGTGATGGCCCCGCTGACGCGCAACCGCGCCGGCAACGGCAATGTGCCGCAACCGCTCAATGTTGAATACTATGAACAACGCGCCTCCGCGGGTTTGATCATCACCGAGGCGACGCCGATTTCCGAGATGGGCCACGGTTATCCGGCCACGCCCGGCATCCATAGCGATGCGCAGGTTGCCGGCTGGAAGAAAGTGGTCGATGCGGTGCACGCCAAGGGTGGCAAGATTTTCCTGCAACTGTGGCAGGTCGGGCGCATCTCGCACCCTTCGCTGCTGCCGCACAACGCGCTGCCGGTGGCACCATCCGCGATCAAGCCGGCAGGGCAAGCATTCACCTATACCGGTCTGCAGGAGTTCGTCACGCCGCGCGCGCTGGCTACCGAAGAAATTCCGGGCATCGTCGACGATTTCCGTACGGCGGCCAAAAACGCGTTGGCGGCCGGATTCGATGGTGTGGAAGTGCACGGTGCCAACGGCTACCTGCTCGACCAGTTCCTGCGTGACAGTACCAACCGGCGCACCGACCAATATGGTGGCTCCATCGCCAATCGCACGCGACTGCTGCTGGAGGTGGTGTCTGCAGTCAGCCAGGTGTGGGGCGCGGATCGCGTCGGCGTGCGTATTTCGCCGATCAATCCGTTCAACGACATACGCGACTCTCAGCCGCAGGCGCTATTCAACCAGGTGGCGGAAGCATTGAGTCCGTTCGGCCTGGCTTATCTGCACGTGGTCGAGGTCGGCATGGCCGACGAGGCCTCGCCGGAATTTGATTTCGACGAGTTGCGCCGTGCCTATCGCGGCAACTATATGGCCAACGGAGGCTACGACAAGGCGCGCGGCATTACCGCTATTGCTTCCGGGCACGCGGATTGCGTGGCTTACGGTGTGCCGTTTATCGCCAATCCGGACCTGGTGGAGCGCTTTCGTATCGATGCGCCGCTGAATCCGGCTGACCAGAGCACGTTCTACGGCGGCACGGAGAAAGGTTACACTGACTACCCGGCGATGGCCTGAAATGCGATGATCGAGCTGCGACAAATGGGTAGACGTGTCGCGTGATTGCAGCAGGGGCAGCCCACTGCTGAATGCAGGAAAAAATAACCAGCTATGAGAAGAGTCTGATAAAGGAAATAACCGCATGAAGAAACCCGCGATCACCAGCATGCCCATTCACGAACTGCTTGCCTCCCGCTGGAGCGGCCGCGCTTTCGATGCTGCCAAGCCGGTGGAACACTCCCAGATCATTACGCTGCTCGAAGCTGCGCGTTGGGCGCCCTCTTGCTATGGTGACCAGCCTTGGCGCTTTCTGGTGTGGAACAAGGGCGCGGATGCGGAGGCATGGCAACAGGCATTCGGTTGTCTTGCTCCGGGCAACCAGGCCTGGGTCAAGGATGCGCCGCTGTTATTGCTGACAACGGCCGATACCTTGTTCAACCACAACGGCCAGCCCAATCGCTGGGGGCAGCACGATACCGGCGCGGCGGCCGAAAACCTTTGCCTGCAGGCGGAGGCGATGGGACTGATGGCGCACCAGATGGGCGGCTTTGATGCGGACAAGGCGCGCGCTTTGTTTGGGGTGCCGGAACGCTATATTCCGATGGCCATGGTTGCGGTCGGGTTCCCGGCCGATCCGGCCACATTCAGCCCTGAAGTGCGCGAACGCGAGACTGCGCCGCGCAAGCGCCGCGAGTTGGGCGAGCTGTTTTTCGCGGGGGCATGGGACAAGCCCATCATCTGATAGAATGGCTTTTTTAATTACTGATATCCGGGATTAGCATCATGGCCGTCGTCGAACTCAGCAAAGCCAATTTCAAGGAAACCATCGAGAAGAACGAACTCGTCATCGTCGACTTCTGGGCACCGTGGTGCGACCCCTGCGTGACCTTCAGCGAGACGTTCAAGCAAGTGGCTGAAAATCACCCGGACATCGTGTTCGGCATGGTGAACACCGAAACCGACAATGAAATCGCCGAATACTTCAATGTCGAGAAGATTCCAGGCATCCTGGTCGTGCGCGAACAGGCGGGGCTGCTGGCACAGGTGGGCGAACTGGGTGCGCCGGCGCTGGAGGAAATCATCAAGTGGGCGCGCGATTACGATATGTCTACCGTACGCGAATACTACGCCGGACAACAAGCCGGTTGATTGAAAGTAGATTGAATTAAAAAGGGCGTGCAAACTGCACGCCCTTTTTGTTTTAGCCGGTAAAGGATCCGGTGCTGATCAGCCGGTACAGGAAAAAGGCGCCGACGGCCATCATCAGGTACATCGCAAGGCTCCCGGAAACCGCCGCGGAACTCTTGCCGAACGTTTTCTCGAACCACACCTTCGCCACGTACAGCACCACGAGCGCCAGTGCGATGCCTACGAACGCCGTGGAGTCCAGGTCGAGCAATTTTCCGCCCATCGTCGCCAGCAGGCCGTCACTTGAAAAAATAAGGATGGTAGTGCCGATGATACCGATCACAATCAGTACAAACTGGCCGATGGCTTTGATCACCGAAATCAGCGACTCCGGTTTTCCTTTTGCGACTTCTTTTTTCCCAGGAAGTGGTCTTGCCATTGGATCATCCTCCAAAGTAACGACGTTAATCCGAACCTTCCGGTAGGTATTTTGCCGGGTCTACCGGCTTGCCCAACTTGCGAATCTCAAAATGCAGCTTGACGCGATCGGTGTCGGAGTTGCCCATTTCGGCGATCTTCTGACCCTTGGTAACCACCTGGCCCTCCTTGACCAGCAGCTGGCTATTATGCGCGTAGGCGGAGAGGTAGGTCTTGTTGTGCTTGATGATGATCAGTTTGCCGTAGCCGCGCAAGCCGGTTCCGCTGTACACCACCTTGCCCGGCGCTGCGGCATGGACGGGCTGGCCGGAATCCCCGGCGATGTCCACACCTTTTGAACTGCCGCCGTCATTGAAAACGGCCAATATCTTGCCTTTGGCGGGCCAAGACCATTCGAGCGCTTCGTCATCGGCTGGCGTGGCGGGTTTCTCGACGGATTGTTCCGGTTTGGGTGTTTCGGAAACAATAGGTTTCTCGGTGGGCAAGGGTCTTTCCGCAGGAGCGACAGGCTTGGCAACAGTTGTCGCCGGTTTTGGCGCGGGTGCGACGGCCAAGGCTTTGGCACTGTAGGGTTCTTTCAGGGCCTTGGGTTCTGTCAGCAGAGGAATGACGTCCGACTGGATCGGTGGGGCTTCGATAGGCTTGCCGTTGGCATCGAGGGGTTTCGCGGTAGGCGCGGGTTCAAGCTTGAGCGGGGTGGCGACGGCGTCGTCGCTATCGGCAGGAGCCGCCTGCGGCGTTGCCGTTGCCTTGAGATCCTTCAGCTTGAGTGGCTGCCCGACATAAATCGTGTACGGCGGCTGGATGTTGTTCCATTGCGCGATTTCCTTGTGATCAAAACCGAACTCCAGGCCGATGCTGTAAAGCGTATCGCCTCTCTTGACGGTATAGCTGTCGGGACGCCAGTCCTTTTCCGGAGGAGCCGTTTTTTGGGCGGCGGGCGGGACCGGCTTGACGGTTTTCTTGGGAGCGGTCGGGCCGCGTTCGATCACGGG
The DNA here is from genome assembly GCA_035460165.1 of Methylophilaceae bacterium. Taxonomy (GTDB): domain Bacteria; phylum Pseudomonadota; class Gammaproteobacteria; order Burkholderiales; family Methylophilaceae; genus MM2. The sequence goes on from DATHWW010000018.1 coordinate 51,382, forward strand.
CGCCTGGTAGTCCGTTGCACAGCCGGCCAGTAACAGGACGGCCATCCAGAAATAATGCTTCAACTTGTTCCTCCGAGGAGCGGTACGAATTTGACCGCTTCCAGCTTGGTCTGGCGGAATTCCTCCGGCAGACGTTCAACCAGCACCAGCGTCTGCTCTTGCGTTCCGACCGGTATCACCATGCGGCCGCCCACGGCCAGCTGTTGCAATAACTCGTTGGGGATATGCGTCGCACCGGCAGTGACCATGATGCCGTCGAACGGCGCAAGATCGGGCAGGCCGTAATGGCCGTCGGCGTGCTTCACCTTGACGTTGCGCGTGCGCAGTTCGCGCAGGTTGCCGCGTGCTTTCATCAGCAGCGGGCTGATGCGCTCGACCGAATAGATCTCCTGTGCCATGCGGGACAGCACGGCCGTCTGATAACCGCAGCCGGTGCCGATTTCCAGCACGCGGCCCAGTGGGTTGCCGCTGCGCAGGATTTCCGTCATGCGCGCGACGATATAGGGCTGCGAAATGGTCTGGCCGTAGCCGATGGGCAGCGATACGTCTTCATAGGCGCGTATCGATAGCGCCTCGTCGACAAAAATATGGCGCGGGATCGCGTTCATCGCACCCAGTACGACTTCATCTTTGATGCCTTGTTCGCGCAGACGTGACACCATGCGGTCGCGTGTGCGCTGCGAGGTCATGCCGATGCCGTGCATGGTGGAACTCATAGGCCCAGCCACGAATTGAGCGCGTCGAGCTGCGCGTATTGCGTAAGGTCGATCTGCAGCGGCGTCACGGCCACCATGCCATGTTCGACGGCATGGAAATCCGTACCTTCGCCGGCATCCTGCGCCGAGCCGGCGGCGCCGACCCAATAGACGGTTTCGCCGCGCGGAGTGACCCATTTGACCACCGGCTCGGCCTTGTGCCGCTTGCCCAGTCGCACGGTTTTCAAGCCCTGGAGCTGTTCGTATGGAATATCGGGAACGTTCATGTTCAGCAATACAGGAGGGGGGAAGGCGTTTTCCTGGAAGCGCTTGACCATGTCGAACACCACGCGCGCGGCAGTATTGAAGTGTTGCGGTGCGTGCTGGGACATCGACACGGCGATCGACGGGATGCCGAGCAGGTAGCCTTCCATTGCCGCAGCGACGGTGCCGGAGTAGATGGTATCGTCGCCCATATTGGCGCCGTCATTGATGCCGGAGATCACCATGTCTGGCAGCTTGTCGAGCAGGCCGGTAACGGCGAGGTGCACGCAGTCGGTGGGCGTGCCGTTGACGAAAAAGAAACCATTGGCGGCGCGGCGCACGGAAAGCGGCCTATCCAGCGTCAGGGAGTTGCTGGCGCCGCTGCGGTTGCGCTCGGGTGCGACGACGGTGATTTCGGCCAGTGGGGCCAAGCCCTCCGCGAGGGCGGCGAGGCCGGGGGCAAAGTAACCGTCATCGTTGGAAAGCAGGATGCGCATTGCTAATTCACCGAAGATTCGCAGCCGGCCGGGCGAGACGTGGCGCGGGGTTTAAGCGGATTGTTGCGGCAGGCGGGTGTGCGGTCACGAACATCTATCCCGGTTGAGTTCAAACGCATCTTATCTATTCTGGTGAAACGGACTCTCGGGATTATAGCTTACAGCCTATTTCAGTAGGGAACGACTGAAGGGGTATATCATGCAACAGCGAATCATGCTCTTGCGCCGTGCCCCTGTCAGAAGCTGTCTTAACCCTCCTCGCGAGTTTTTAAGACAGCTTCTAGGACGATGAGTCGATTTATTGCGGGTCGGGATTTCCTTCCTGCTTTTGACGGTACTGCGACAGCGCAAGCAGGTTTTTCACCCGAGCGGAAAGCTCGCTGCGATCTACCGGTTTGGAAATGAATTCGTCTGCACCGGCTTGTAAGGCGTACAGCCGTGATTCGCGGTCGTCGAGGGCGGTGATCATGACGATGGGGATGTCTTGAGTCACGGTATGTCCCTTGAGTTTTTCCACAACTTCGAAACCATTCATGTCCGGCATCATCACGTCGAGCAATATCAGGTCAGGGATTTCAATCATCGCGACTTGCACTGCGAGCTGTCCGCTGCCGGCGGTGATCGTGGCGTGGCCTTCCGCCAGCAGCATGGCTTCCAGCAACCTCACGTTGCGCGCATCGTCGTCGACAATCAGTATCCGGGCGGTGTAGTTATCCATCGGGACCCCTTTGGCACTCAACTCGTGCCTTTGCGCCGCTGCTCCTCATGGTGACGGAACGCAGCATGTATCGTTTTAAGCAATTTTTCATCCTCCCAGGGTTTGGTGAGGAATTTATAGATTTCGCCCTTGTTCACGGCCTCGGTGATCGCCTGGAGATCGGTGTAGCCGGAGAGGATGATGCGTATCGTATCGGGGTACATCTCGCGGACTTTGGCGAGAAAGTCCGGCCCGTTGGTCGGTGTCATCCGCGCATCGGAAATCACCAGGCCGACTTCGTTGCCTGCCAGCAGGTTCAGGCCCTCCATGCCGTTTTCCGCGGTAAGTATGGTGTAGCCCTCGCGCCGCAGCAGGCGTTTGAGAGCGGAGAGAATCGACGGCTCGTCGTCCACCAGCAATATCGTGTTTTGCGGTTTGTGATGGGTCTCCGGAAATACCAGCTTGCGCTGTTCTTGCAGCAGCAATGCGAATTCATCGGCGGGGACCGGGCGGCTGAAGTAATAGCCCTGCATTTCATCGCAGCCGCGGTTTTTAAGAAAATTGAGCTGCGCGGCAGTCTCCACGCCCTCGGCGATGGTCGACATCTTGAGACTCTTGGCGAGGGCGATGATGGCCATCGTGATCGCGGCGGCATTGGGATCGTGGGTAATGTCGCGCACGAAGGACTGGTCGATTTTCAGCCGGTCGATGGAGAAACGCTTGAGATAGTTGAGCGAGGAATAGCCGGTGCCGAAATCGTCGACCGAAAGGAAGATGCCCGTGTCCTTCAGCTTGCGCGTGGCTCCGATGAACGCATCGGGGTCGGACATGATCATGCTTTCGGTCAATTCGAGCTCGAGATGGGATGGGTCCAGCCCAAACTCCTGCAACACTTTTGCGGCAAGCCCGGCAATATCCTGGGCGTCGAGCTGGCGCGCGGACATGTTGACGGCGACGCAAATGTTGCGCAATCCGGCGTTTTGCCACGCCTTGTTCTGGCGGCATGCGGTGCGCAGCACCCATTCCCCGAGCGGCACGATAATGCCGGAAGCTTCGGCGATGGGAATGAATTCTGCCGGCGACACCATGCCGCGCTGGGGATGCTGCCAGCGCAGCAGGGCTTCCGCGCCGTAGATTTCGCCGGTGTGCAGACTGAGTTGGGGTTGGTAGTAGAGCATCAACTCGTCGTTTTCCAGCGCGCGGCGCAGTGCATTTTCGAGATCCAGACGCTCCAGCGAACGGGCGTTCATTTCTGTGGCGTAAAAACTGAAACGGTGGTCGTCCATTTTTTTTGCGCGGTGCATGGCCGTGGTCGCGTTTTTCAGTACTGTGTCAGTGTCCTCTCCGTCGCGCGGGAAAATGCCGATGCCGATGCTGGCGGACAGGAAGACTTCCCGCTCGCCTATGCTCAGCGGTTGCGCCAACGCCTCTAATGCCTCGCGAGCAGCCACGGCAGCCCGCTCTTCCTGATCCACCTCAATGGCCCAGACAAATTCGTCGCCACCGGCACGCGCCAGGGTGTCGGTTTCACCTTCCAGCGCATACAGGGTTTTGGCGACGGCTTGCAGCACGAGGTCGCCGGTGGTGTGGCCCAGGCTGTCAATGATGTTGCGGAAATGATTAAGATTGATGACGAGTATCGCCAGCATGGTTTTTTCCTGGCGGCAGCGGTCGAGGGCCTGTTTCAGCCGGTCGTTCAGCAGATTGCGATTCGGCAGTCCGGTCAGTTCGTCGAAATTCGATTTGCGTTCGATTTGTGCCATATAGCGGGCCCGTTCGCTGATGTCGGTCACCATGACGACCGCGCCCTTGAGTTCACCATCCTCGAAAATGGGTGTGCTGGAGACTTCGACTTGCACCGGAGCGCCATCCTTGCGCCAAAACGTGTCCTGAACACGCTGTACGGTCGCGCCTACGGCAATCGCGGTCGAAATGGGGCAGGATTCGCGCGGGTAGGGGGCGCCGTTAGGCATGGAGTGGTGCACCGCGTCGTGCGCATTGCGTCCGAGTAATTCGTTAGCCGCATAACCCAGCATGGTGTTGGCGGCAGGATTGACGAAATTGATGGTGCCTTGGGGATCGACCACGTAGATGCCCTCGGCAGCCGCTTCCAGGATCAGTGCCTTCTGCTGACTGACATGCCGGAAGGCTTCTTCAACTTCTCGCTGATGCACCCTGGCGCGCACGGTTTCGATGGAAAACGTCAGGTCGTCCACCGTTTCCGTCAGGAGCTTGATTTCCTCCTTGTCGAATGCGTCGGGCTCTGCGGCCCATACCACGAGCACGCCGGAAACCTGGCTATTGAAATGGAGCGGAAGCCCGAGCACCGCGGTCAGTCCATGTGTTTTTGCATGGGCGTGCCACGGGGCCATGCGGGGATCGTTGGACGCGTCGCGGATGATCACCGGCTTGCCGCTGCGTATTGCCGTGCCGGCTGCGCCCAGGCCGGTGTCCTTGTCGGCCCAGGTCAGTTCCATTTGGTACAAATGATCGCCCGCCATTCCGTAGTGCGCCATGGGCCGTATGGTCTGTTTCTCGTCGTGTTCGGCGTAGCCTATCCAGGTGAAGGGATAGTTGCCGACTTCCACGATCAGCCGTGTGACTTCATGCAACTCGGCCGCTTCTTCGGTCGAGCGCAGCAGGGCGCGGTTACTGGCGCTCAAAATGTGGTGCGCGCGCAGGCTGCGGCGGTGTTGCCGCGTCAGTTGCTCGATGTGGCGGCGATGCGCCTGGAAACTCTCCGCCAGATTGTCGATAGCCGCAGCCAGGCGTCCAGTGTCGCTGCCATCGTCCACGACACCGGTACGTGCCTGGAGATCGCCGTCCGCCAGCTTTTCGGCTGCGGCAATAATGTTGTCAAGGTTGCTCATTGGGATCTCTTTTTTCTTTTTGAGCTGCGGAGACTTCCGAAATCGCGGACATCACCGTGCTCAGAAATGTCTGGTAGCGGATAGGCTTGGCGATATAGCCGTCGCAGCCTGCCGCATGGATTTTTTCCTCGTCGCCTTTCATCGCGAAAGCGGTCAACGCATAAATCTTGATGTCACGGGTGGCGGGGTCGCTCTTCAGTATCCGGGTCGCGGCCAGTCCATCCATGTCCGGCAGCTGGATATCCATCAGGATCAAATCCGGATGATGCTCCTGCGCGATCGCAATGCCGCCCAGGGCATGACTGGCCTGTATCACCACGTGCCCCGCACTGTTCAGCAAAAAAGCGGCGAGCTTCATGTTCTGAACGTTGTCCTCGATGATCAGGATTTTTGCCATTTTCTTCCAAGTGCCCGGTGAACCTCGCCAATGAAGTTCCCATGATTGAATTGCGATTTTTCTACAACCTGCAGCACGTGCCCGTTCAACATTTTGCGGTCTTCTGCCGAAAGATATTTGGCGGTCAGCACGATGATGGGGATCTGGGCGGTTTCAGGCGCGGATTTTAAGGTCTCTACTATGTCGAAGCCGCCGATTTCCGGCATCATCAGGTCCAGAATGATCAGATTGGGCTGGTGCGATTGCGCCACTTGCAAACCTTCCGCCCCGCTATAGGTTCGCAGTACCGTATAACCGGCTTTTTCCAGGTAGGTCGAAATGATCTCGACCGATTTCGGATCGTCGTCGATCACCAGCACCGTGGCCGTACCGTCCGGTTGGACAAAGCCCAGGTCGGCGAGTGCGCCCGCGAGTTCGTCTGCGGTGATGGGTTTCTGCATCACGGTCGACGCCCCGAGCGAGAGGCCCTTGCTGCCGTCAGCGACGATCGAAATGATTACGACCGGAATGTGCGCGTGCGCAGGTTCGCTCTTGAGCCGTGCGAGAAAATCCCAGCCGTCCATGCCGGGTAGCAGGATATCCAGGGTAATGAGATCGGGGTTGCAGCCATCATTCAGCCGGTCGAATGCGATTTCGGCGGTCGGAGCGCAAATCGTGCGGCAACCTTCCCTTTCCAGTTGCAGCCGGATCAGGTCGGCGGCGCGGGGTTCGTCTTCCACGATCAGCACCAACGGGGCAACTTCATGGGTTTTTCTTGCCGCCGCGGATATTTCGACCACATTGTCGGCTGCCGGTTGAGCAGCGGTCTTGCGATAAGGTAGCCAGACGGTAAAAGTGCTGCCCTGATCCTGCACGCTGGCAACCGAGACTGCGCCGCCATGCAGGTTGGCCAGTTTCTTGACCATCACCAGCCCCAGCCCGGTGCCGTCGAAGCGGCGGGAAAGGGAGCTGTCGAGCTGTACGAAAGGCTGAAACAGGCGCGACATGTCGGCATGGGAGATACCGATGCCGGTGTCGGTGACGGATATTTCCAGGTATTCCGTATCGTCGCTCGCCAGGGCGGTGTGCATTTCCGGCCGTAACTCGGTGCGGGAAAGCACCTGCTCTCGCGACAGGCGACGTGCCGACAAGGCGACCTGGCCGCTTTGTGGGGTGAATTTGACGGCATTCGACAGCAGGTTGTAGACGATCTGTTTCACCTTGCGCGGATCCAGCCAGGCTGTGCCCAGCGACTCGGGCGCTTCGATGGTGAGCTGGATGCGATGCGCCATTGCCTTTTCGCGGATGATGGAAAGGCAGTTCTGCAGTAATTGTGGAATGTTGGTTTCTTCTCCCTCCAGCACCATTTTCCCGGCCTCTATCTTGGAGAGATCAAGCACGTCGTTGATCAGGTAGAGCAGATGCTGGCCGCTTTCGAAAATGTCGTTGATGTAATCCTTCTGCTGATCGGACAGGTCGCCGACCAGCCCGTCGCGCATCACCTCCGAAAAACCGATGATGGCATTGAGCGGCGTGCGCAGTTCGTGCGACATGTTGGCGAGAAATTCCGATTTCATGCGGCTGGCTTCCAGCAGTTGCAGGTTTTGCCTGCTGATTTCCTCGCTGCGCAAGCGCAACTGGCCGGCGAGCAGCTTGAGGTCATCGTATTGCCGCACGTTATGCAGGGCCACGCCGAGCTGGGCGGCGGTGCGTTCGAGGAAGGTCTGGTCGCGATCGCCCAGCGGACGGTTGGAAACGACCACGACGATAGCCAGCAATTTGTCGAGATGAATGGCGGGACATAGGACGATGCATGCCGGATTGAAAGGAGGGACCGTTTCTTCGTCTACAAACGCTGCATGCTCGCGGTAGTCCTGCAATACGGTAATGCGGGAGTTGCGCACTACGTTGCCTATCGTTTCATCGCTCAACTGAAGCTCTATCGGCGCGCCAGGGCCGGCATTGTGGCTGGCTTCCTGGCGATAGATGCCATGCCATTCGTCGAACCCGTAGACCGCCGAAACCGGGTAGCCATGATTTCTGCCGAGGATTTGGAGCATGCCCTCCAGCATCTGCCCGCGTTCCAGTGTCGAATTGAATAGCCGCAATATTTCGCCGTGCGTGCGTTCGTACAGCGCGGCATGCATCAGCTCCTGCTGGCGTATCTCCAGGTCTTCCTTGACCCGCACGGCTTCCTCGAAGGTCGAGATCAATAGATCGAGAATCTGCTGCCGCTCGGCGTTGACGAAATGCTTCTGGCCGGAAAAGTAGATCTCCATGCCCATCTGCATTTTCTGGTTCTGCCGCATCGCGCGATTCATTAGCAGGTAGTCGATGCGCGCCAGCAGGTATTTTTCATCGTAGGGCTTGCGGATGAAGTTGTCGGCACCGCATTCCAGGCCTTTCAGCACGTCCTGCACATCGACCAGCGAGGTCACCAGGATCAGGGGCAGGTGGACATGGCGCGGATCCTGCCGGATGGCGTGACAGAGTTCGTAACCGCTCATTTCCGGCATCACGATGTCGCTGATCACAAGTTGCGGATTGATTTCGTCGAGCAGTTCCAGCGCCTGTTTGCCGTTGAATGCCACCGCCACCTTGAAGTCATTGCGTTCGAGGAGGTACTTGAGATGCTCCGCCTGCGTTGGACTGTCTTCGGCGATCAGGATACGTGCGCCTTGGAGATTGGTTTCCTGCTTGCTCTTTTCTGGCATCGGATACTCCTTCATCCTAAGAGTGCTTCGTCAAGCCTGTCAGCAACGATACGATCTTGTCCGGCTCCAGCACATGGGTGGCCGCGCCCAGCGCGATGGCTTCCCCAGGCATGCCGTGTACTACCGAGCTTTCCTTGTCCTGGGCGATGGTGATTGCCCCCCGGCCGCGCATCAGCCCCAGCTCCGCTGCACCATCCTTGCCCATGCCGGTCAGCAGGATGCCGACGGCATAGGCGCCGTAAGCGTTTGCTACCGAGCGGAACAGGGTGGAAACCGATGGGCAATGTCCGTTTTCCGCCGCGTCTTTTTTCAGTGTGATGCGGGCATAGGCATCGACATTGGCTTGGAACCCGTTGGGCACGACATAGGCGTGCGCCGGCATCATCACGACGCCATGGGTAGCCAGGGAAACCGAAAACCCCGTGGATTCGGTCAGCCATTGCACGAAGCCTTCCGCAAATCCCTGCGCAATGTGCTGCACGATGATGATGGGCAAAGGGTAATTCTTGGGCAGATGCGACAGTATTTGCTGCAGGACGATCGGCCCGCCGGTGGAGGAGCCGATGGCAACCAGCCTGAAATTCTTGCGGGCGGCGGGTGCCGTGGGTGCCGGTTCGGCCTGTGCCGCGTCGAATGCCGGGAGGACGGCGGTCTTTTGTTTTGCCCAGCGCTTGACGACCTTGATCTCGGACATCAGCTTTACCGTCTGTATCAATTCGCGCGCGGTTGCCGCGTGGTTGGGATGCCCGATGCCGGTCGGGCGTTTCATCACCGCCAGCGCGCCGGCTTCCAGGGCGGAAAGGTTGGTGGACAAATCCTCCGAGGTCGAGCTGTCGGTGACTACCACGATGGGTGTCGGATAGTTTTCCATGATGGCGCGTGTCGCCGCGTAGCCGTCCATCTTGGGCATATGCAGGTCCATGGTAATCACGTCCGGTTTTTTGGTCTTGACCGCTTCCAGCGCCTCCTCGCCATCGCTCGCGGTGGCAATGACCTGGACACCTTGATCCGATGCAAACAGGTAAACCAGGAACTCCAGCACCGCGGGCGAATCCTCGACCACCAGCAGACGTATGGGCGGGCGGTTGCCCGATGCCGTTTTCGCACTATCGGACATGATGGTTCGCCTGTCTGGAGAGTGTGTGAAGTCGGCCGGGCATGGTCATGTCTCCTACACCAGTCTATCCATCACTTCGAGCAAGTTGCTCTGCTCGAAGCTGCGTTTGACGATATAGGCATCGGCGCCGACATCGATGCCCCGCTCGCGATCCTCGCGCGAATCCAGCGCCGTGATCAGCACCACCGGCAGGTCGGCCAGCTTCTTGTCGCCGCGTATCTTCGCGGTGAGATCGAAACCGTCCATGCGCGGCATTTCCACGTCCGACACCACAATGTCGAAACCGCCATTGCGCAGCAGCGTATAGCCATCCACGCCATCTACCGCGGTACTGACCCGATAGCCCCCCAGTTCGAGTATGCCCTTGATCAGGCTGCGCGCGGTGATGGAATCTTCCACCACCAGCACATGTTTCTGACGGGCAGCATTCTCCTGCGGCTTGGCGATGATGCTCCCCGTCCTGGCGGTCGGCGCCAGCATCGCCGATTTCATCAGGTCGGATACATTGAGGATGGGCACCGCCTTGCCGTTGCCGAGGATGGTGGCTGCGGCGATATTACGGACGCGTGAAAGCTGCCGGCCCAGTCGCTTGACCAATACCTCCTGCTCGTTGAGCACTTCGTCCACGACGAAAGCGATATGCTTGCCGCTCGCCGTCAGCAGGGCGACCTGGATAAACGGATCGGTCGCGTCCTCGATGTGCGTAATCCCCAGCACGTCGCCCATGCGCACCAACGCAAACGTCGTGTTGTTGATGCGTACCGTTGTGCGGTTCTCCGCTGTACGGATATCGGTTTTCAGTACGCGCGCCGTCTGTTCGACGTGGCTGGTGGGCAGCACGAAAATCTGCTCGCCCACCCGTATCGTGATGCCGCGATAAGTCGCGAGCGTCAGCGGCAGCAGGATGCGGAAACTGGTGCCGATCCCGGGATGCGTCGTCACGTTGACCGAGCCGCCCAGCTTGTCGATTTTTTCGCGCACGATGGCAAGCCCCAGTCCCCGGCCGGAAATCTCGGTGATGATGGGGCTGGTGGAAACGCCGGAGTGATAAATCAGCTCCATCGCCCCGTTCTCATCCATGTTCGTTGCTTCTTCCCGGCTGAGCAGGCCGAGTCGTTGGGCATGCGTCTTGACCTTTTCCGTATCGATGCCGCTTCCGTCGTCGGAAATGGTGATTTCCACGCGGTTGCCGCTGTTCGGCTGGATGGCAATGACAATTTGCCCGCGTTCCGGCTTGTGATGATGCGCACGTGTCGCAGGCGATTCGATGCCGTGGTCGATGGCGTTTCTGACCAGATGGGTCAGAGGATCCTTGATCGCCTCCAGTATCCGCCGGTCGGCTTCAAGCTCTTCGCCTTGCATCGCCAGCTCGATGCCCTTGCCATGCTGTTTTGCAAGGTCGCGTACCAGCCGCGGAAAGGCTTCCAGCACCGTCGAGAATGGCAGCATCAAGGCTTTTTTCATGTCCTCCAGCAGCTCGTCCACCATGCGGCCTATCATGCGCTGGTCCTGCTCGGTGGATTTGGTGATGGCGTTGAGCTGATGGTTCAGGTTCTTGATGAAGGTGGCGTTCTGATCCAGCAGTTCCTGCAATTGCGGCTGTTGTGCCAGCGTATGCTGGAAATCGGGATACTGGCTGCTGAAATTCGACCATTCCTTGTTCATCATGGCGGCCAGGTTCTGCATGGAGGAAAGTTCCTGCCGACGCTGTTGCAACAGCAGTTTGGCCGCGAGCATTTCTTCTGCCTGCAGGAAAATCGAATCCAGCTTGTCGGTGGAGATGCGCACCGTGTTCGCCACCATGGTGCTTTCTCCGCCGGGTGGCTTGTTGGCAGGAGTCTGTGGAGATGCGGGCCCCGGTTCGGAAAGGGGCGCCTGCGCTGCTTGAGGTGGGAAAGGGGGTGCCGCATTTTCCCCATTCAGCAGCGCGCTCAACTGGTTCAGCGTCAATTGCAGGCTGTCGAACAACGCGGATGAAGTAGGGAGCTCGCCGCGCTTCATCGCCGAAAAGGTGCTTTCCAGCGATTGGCAGATGCTTTCGATGGCACTCTCGTTTACCGAACGTGCAGCCCCCTTCAGACTGTGCGCTTCGCGGAAAACCTGTTCTACCAGCGTGGCGAACTCGGCTGTTTCCGGTTGGCGCTCCATCCCGGCGATTCCGGCATAGAGCGCGTCGATATGCTCCCGCGCTTCCAGCCGGAAGGTGGTCAGCAGCCGCTTGAGGAATTCGTCGTCGTTGTCAGGCGTCGCCATGGCGATTGCTAGCTCCGCTCCATCAATTGTTTCAGCTTCTGCCCGACCGTGTGGATGTTTTCCGCCGCGGCTTTGGCCTGCCCGGCACTATCCACATTCAAGCGTGCAGCCTGGGTGATGCCCTTGATTGCCATCACTGCCTGATCCATGCCGATCAGCTGTTGCTGCGCCGATACCGCAATCTGGGTTGCGGCGCGCGCGGCTTCTTCTATGCTTTCCGCCAGCGCATTGATCGATTGCCCGACTTCGCCGGAAAGCCGTACGCCGGACTCCACCGCCTTGCTGCCTTGCTCGGTGGCCATTACGGCGGCGTTGGTGGCCTTCTGGATTTCGCCCAGGATCGCGCGCACCTGGGTAGTAGCCTGCTTGGATTGACCCGCCAGGCTTTTCACTTCCTGCGCGACCACGGCGAAGCCCTTGCCTTGCTCGCCGGCCTTGGCCGCCTCGATGGCGGCGTTTACCGCGAGCAGGTTGGATTGTTCGGCCAGGTCGTTGACGGTGGCGATGATTTCGCCGATGGTCTGGCTCTGCTCGGATAGGCGGATGATGCTTTCCGCCACCGACTCCATCTGTCCCTGAATGTGCCGCATGGCGTCGACGGATTCCGCGACCGATTTTTTGCCGTGTTGCGAGATTTCTGCGGTTCGCTGGGCGGATTCGGAAACATGGCGCGCTTTGTCCGCAGCCATCAGCGCGGTCTGCTTGACTTCTTCCACCGTGGAGGTGGTCTCGCTGACGGCCGTGGCCGTGTTGGTGGAGCCCGAGGCGACTTGGCTGGCGGCATCGAGAATGTCGCTGGTGGAGGCGGCGAGTACGGTGACGGTTTCCTGCATTTCCTGCAGGAGGCGGCTCATCCCGGCTTCGGCGCGCTTGCGCTCGGTGATGTCGATCACGCTGGTCAGCACCAGGTTGCCTTCTTCGCTCTGGATCGGGTTAAGGCCGATTTCCACGGGAAATTCACGGCCGTCCTTGCGCAGCCCGAAAAGATCGCGCCCCGCACCCATCGACCGTACGCTGGGGCTGGCAAAGAATGACGAACGAAATCCGCCGTGCATGCTGCGAAAGCGTTCCGGCACCAGCTTGTCGATCGACATTCCGACCAGTTCTTCGCGCGGGTAGCCGAAAAGCTTTTCGGTCTGTGCGTTGACCAGCGTTATGAGCCCATCCTCTCCCACCAGGATGATGGCGTTTGGCGCAGATTCGACCACGCGCCGAAAACGCTCTTCGGCACGTTTGCGTTCGGTAATGTCGATGATGCTGGCCAGCACCAGGTCGCGTCCGCCGCCGTGTATGGGGTTGAGCCCGATTTCCACAGGAACCTCCTTACCATCCTTGCGCAGGCCGAACAAATCGCGCCCGGCGCCCATGCTGCGCACGCTGGGACTGATGAAATAACCGCCCCGATGCCCCGGGTGCGTGGCGCGATAACGTTCCGGCACCAGGATTTCGATCGGCTTTCCGATCAGTTCCTTGCGCGCATAGCCGAACATTTTTTCGGTTTGCGCATTGATCAGCACGATTTTGCCGTCGCGGCCTACCAGCACAATGGCGTTGGGTGCTGCTTCAACGATGTCGCGAAATATTTCCGGCCCTGTTCCCAAGGAGAAAAAACGAAAAATCCAGGGCATTTCCGTCAGACTGCGCATCATGATCTCCGCTCTCTGTTATCGGTCATGTCAGCTTGGTAGGTCGTTGTCAATTGCTGCAATTTAAGGCCCAGCTCATGCAATTTTCTGACCACATCCTCGGTTTGTTTCGTGCTGAGCACATTTTGCGCGCTGGCTTGCCCGATGCTATGCATTGCCAGCGCGACCTGATCCATGCCGGCCCATTGCTGCTGAGCCGATACCGCAATCTGCATGGCCGCTTGTGCCGCGCCTTCGATGCTGTCGGTCAACATCCGGATTGCTTCATCTGCCCTTGTGGAGAGCTCCACGCCCGATGCCACCGCCTTGCTGCCTTGTTCGGTGGTCAGCACTGCGGTGGCGGTTGCCTTCTGGATGTCATTCAAAATCGTCCGTACCTGCGCGGTGGCCTGCCGGGATTGCTCCGCGAGCCGCTTGATTTCCTGTGCCACCACGGCAAAGCCCTTGCCTTGATCGCCTGCTTTTGCCGCCTCGATGGCCGCATTGACGGCCAGCAATTTGGATTGCTCCGCCAGATCGCTCACCGAGGCCATGATCTCGCCGATCGCCTGGTTTTGTTCGGATAGACGCGCGATGCTGGCGGCGGCCGACTCCATCTGCTGCTGAATATGCTGCATGGCATCAACCGATTCCTGCACCGATTTTCTGCCGCGTTGCGAGATTTGCGCCGTGTCCTGTGCCGTCTGTGCAACGTATTGCGCTTTCTCGGTCGAGAGCTGCGCGGTTTGTTTCACTTGCTCCACGGTGGCGGTGGTCTGGGTGACTGCCGATGCCGTCTCGGCCGAGCTGGAGCCGAGTTGCATGGCGGCCTCCAGAATGTCCGTCGCGGACGCGTTCAGCACGGTGACGGTGGCCAGCATCTCTTGCATGAGCTGATGCAGCCTGGTTTCGGCGCGTGTGCGCTCGACAATTTCCTTGTGCGCGGCTTCATTGCTTCTCTGCAGATCCTGGGTCCGCTCCTGCACCCGCATTTCAAGATCGTCGCGCGCTGCCTGCAAGGAGGCTTCGGCATGCAGACGGCGGCTATCCGTTTCTTCAAGAGAATGGCAGTAGCGCCAAAGCAGGCTGGAGAAGACAAAAGTGTTCAGCATGACGATGAGCGATAAGCGAAACTCGGTGTCATAGAGACCGCCGCGCGTTCCGGCCCAGCATATCCAGCCGATGATGATCGGAATGAAGATAGTGGCAGGCAGCAGCCGGCGCGCCATTGCGCCGCCCGCGCCCTGGCCTGTGACCGTCGCCATCAGTCCGTGACCGGCGCGTGCGGCGAGTATGCCGAATGCCAGCACGGCAAAGGCGAGGGCCGTGTGCAACGCCATTTTGGTATAACTGGCGAAGCCATAGAGCGACTGCACGCCATAGGCATAGCCGAGTAATGCCAGCAAGGCCACGACGAGAATGGCCAGCGCCAGATACTGCGCCGGCCGTTGCCCCCATGCCTCGCTGTCGGGAAACAGCAGCGCCAGTCCCGCCAGCAGAAAATTGAATGCCGTCGTGGGCGACATCCTGCCCGGCATCGAGGTTGCCACAGCGCCTTGCGTTTCCGTGAATAGTAGTTGGTCGATGCCGAAATCCACGCCCAGGAGGTATTCGCCGAGGGACAATAGCCCGATCAGCGCGACAGCTGCCGCACTCCAGCGCGCGATAGACAATTGTCGCGGGCTGGCGTAACCCTGCTGCGACAGCCGCAGTGAGAGGCCGATCAGTACAAAGGCCAATGCTGTATTCGCCTTCATCGACACCAGGCTGGAGTGCAGGCTCTTCAGCAAATGAATCTCCAGTCCCCAGCCGATCAGTACGACCGTGCCGACCGCCATGACCACCACGCTGGCAGCTTTCGACCACGATTGGAATTGCCTGAGCATTCCGTTAGTCATGCGATTCTTCACCATGCATTGTCATTTGCTGTTTACCGTTCTACCAGCCGTCTCAGGCGTACGCCTATTTCATGCAGGTCCTGCGCGGCGATCTCGGCCTGTTTTGTGCCTGCCATGTTTTGCGTGCTGGCTTGCTTGATGTTTTCCATCGCCAGCGCCACCTGATCCATGCCCACCAACTGTTGCTGGCTGGATGCCGAAATCTGCAAAGCGGCTTGCGCCGCATTCACGATGTTTTCCGAAAGCGTCTGGATGGTGGTGCCCGCGGTGCCGGATTGCCGGGCGCCGGCTTCTACCGCTTTTCCGTTGAGGTCGGTCGCCATGACCGCCAGTCCGGTCGCCTTCTGTATATCGTTGAGAATCGCCCGTACCTGCGCCGTCGCCTGGCGAGATTGTTCCGCCAGAGTTCTTACCTCTTGTGCCACCACGGCAAAGCCCTTGCCCTGATCGCCGGCCTTGGCCGCTTCGATGGCGGCATTCACCGCCAGCAAATTGGATTGCTCGGCGAGGTCGTTGACGGTGGCGATGATTTCGCCGATGGCCTGGCTCTGCTCGCCCAGCCGGGCGATGCTGTCTGCGGTCGAGGCCGTCTGGGAGCGGATGCGGTTGATGCCGTCGATCAGCGCCTCCACCGCCTGCTGGCCCGATACGGACACCTGGGCGGTTTCCTGGGCGATGTCGGAGACCAGCTTCGCTTTTTGGCTGCTGATCTGCACGGTCTGCTTCACTTCCTCCACGGTTGCCGTGGTCTGGCTGACCGCAGTCGCGGTTTCGGCGGCCGCACCGGCGACTTGCGTGGTCATGGCGAGGATTTCGGCGGAAGAGGAGGTGAGTTGCGCAATGGTTTCGCGCAGCTGGCGATTGATGGAGCGCGCAAGGTAGAGGCTCAGCAGCACGCATAACACGAAGCCGATAATCGATCCCAGGGTGATGAAAAAAGCGATGCGATCCACCATTTCTCCCAACTGCTCGCGCTGGTCGGCCAATAGTGCCAGCTGGGAATTGCGGAACTGCTCGACCTTGGCTGTCAGCACGCGTGCTCGCGGCATCATCTCTTCCTCGCTCATCGCAATGGCTTCGGCGGTTTTCCCTTGCTGTACCAGGCCAATGGCTATCTGCACTTTCCCATCAAGTTCCTTGTGCATAACCGAGATTTCGTTCAATTCGACCAATTCCTGCTGGGAGACGGCGCTGTGGATTTTTTCGAATGCAACTGCAAATCGTTGTGCGTCGTGCTCCAACTCGCGTATGAAGTATTGTTGCTGATCCTTAAAAAGAAACATTCCACGGTAATGCTGGATCTGCGAGCTGACGGCGATTCTGAGCTCGCTGGCGCCATCGGCCAGAACCGCGCGCTTATTGATGTAGCGGTCGTACTGCTTCTGCTCTAAATCGCGTCCGTAAAACGCGCCCGCCGCCAACAGCAGGAACAGCGACAGCACCACCATAAAACCGCCTATGATTTTTGTGCCGATAGTCATCTTGCACCCCGTGTCTTCAGTGATTGCTTCATACCTTGTAGCGCTCTACCAGATGCTTCAGCCGGATGCCCAGCTCATGCAGGCTATGCGCGGCGACCTCCGCCTGGCGTGTGCTTTCCATATTCTGTGACGTGGTTTCGCGGATGTTGGCCGTCGCCAGCGCCAACTGATCCATGCCGACCATCTGCTGCTGTGCCGATACGGCGATCTGGTTGGCCGCTGCGGCGTTTTCACCAATGCTTTCCGCCAGTTGCAGGATGGCCTCGCCCGCTTCGCGCGATTGCAGCACGCCGTTTTCCACCGCTTTTGCTCCTTGCTCCGTCGCCAGCACTGCGATGTTGGTACCTTTCTGGATATCGCCCAGCAGGCTGCGGATCTGGGCGGTGGCTTTCTTGGATTGCTCGGCGAGGTTCCTGACCTCCTGCGCCACCACTGAAAAGCCCCTCCCGTGCTCACCGGCCTTGTTGGCTTCGATGGCGGCGTTGACGGCAAGCAGGTTGGATTGCTCGGCCAGATCCTTCACAGTGGCGACGATCTCGCCGATGGCCTGGCTTTGCTCGCTCAAGCGCACGATGCTCTGGGCGATGGATTCCATCTGCTGCTGGATGAGATTCATGCCTTCGATCACGTCCTCGACCGATTTGCGGCCAGTCTGGGAAACGGTCACGGCTTTCTGCGCGGTATCCGATACGTGCTTGGCTTTCTGGCTGGAGAGCTGCACGGTCTGCTTCATTTCATCGACCGTGGAAACGGTCTGCGCCACGATGGTTGCGGTTTCGGTTGCGCCGGCGGCGATCTGCGAGGTGCCGGTCATGATCGCGCTGGTCGAGGCCGCCAGTACGCCGACGCCTTCGGCCAGCTCGCTGTTGATTGAGCGCAGGTTTTCCACCATGGAGGCGAACGCCTGTCCCAGGACGTCGTGTGCATTGGGCGTAGCAATCTGCACGGTCAGGTCGCCGGAGGCGATTCTGCTGGCGACCTCTGCCTTGGCGCGCAAGCTGTCCACCATCGCCGCAAAAGTAGTGCCCAGCGCATCGCGATCCGATTGCGGCGTGATTTTCAGGTTCAGGTCACCTTGTGCAATTTGTCGTCCGATGGTGGCTTTTTCCTGGAGAGAAGCTGCCATTTCGCGGAACTTGTCTTCGAGGAAGCCGATTTCATCGGTGCGTGGCTGCTTAAGCGGCCGGACCACGATTTCGCCGGAGGCGATCTGCCGGGCATCCTCCGTCATGTCCAGCAAGGGCTCGACGATGACTGCATGCAGCCGCCTGGATACGGGGAGGGTGATCGCCAGCGAGCCCAGCATCACCAGCATGATGATGCTGCCGTAGCGCACGATGCGGTTGATCAGCGGTTCGGTTTGCACGCGCATGTAAACCATGCCTATCTGCTGCGTTTTCTCCATGATGGGCCAGAAAATCGTCAGTTCGCTGCCGTCGAACAGCGTTCCTTGCGGCAGCGCTTGCGGCGGTGGAGGCGTGGTGGTGTCGAAACTCAGGTAATGGGTAAAGAGCTCGCCTTTTTCGTTGTACACCGCCGCGGCTTTGACGTCAGGGTTGGAGCGCAGCGCCTGCAAATACTCCTGCGCTGCCTTACGATCGCCGAACACCAGCGATGCCGAGACATTCGACGCAACGATATTGGCGCGCACCGCCATGTCCTGCTTTTGCTGGGTGCGGTAGGCCACGCTGTCGTAAGCGACGATGAGGATGCCTGCCAACAGCAGGGCGATGGCACTTGCCAGTACGGTGATCAGCGTCAGCTTGCGCCCGATGGGAACGTTGAGCAGCCAATTCATGGGGCGATCACCTCGGAAGATGCAAGAAAATGCGTCATGGTTGTTGCCTCGGCTTGACGTTGAGGGCCAAGCTCAACAGTTTCGAACTGAGAACCAGATTGTTCTCGGTGGCGGCCGTTTCGTCGATTTCGAAGCGCACCCGGTTGTCCTTGAGGACGAAATTGACGATGGCACCTTTGCCTCCGTTGTCGCTGACGGTCAGCACCGGACTGCCGCGCAGGCTGTCGATGGTCTGGAGGGTGGTCGGGTCGCCATTGCCAAAATACGCGATATCGCATCCAGACTCGGGCGTAACGGTCTTCAGGCGCCGCACGACGATCGGCCGGTTGCCCGGCTGCTGTTTGGCCGCGGCGGAATCCAATGTTTTGCCGAATGGGTCTTCACCGGCCACGCACAAATTGAGTTCGCTGCCCGGAGTTGCATCCGGCCAATCGACGTAAATGCCGAACTTGGTGAGATAGGCCGCCTTGACGGCAACTTCCACCGGCTCCGCTGCCGGCACGGCGAGAGGCGCCACCGTGGCGATGACCAGCGGCAGCCAGTGCCGCATGCGAATGAAACGCGTCATGGGGGTCAGAATTGCCATGACACCTCCATGTAAACGCTGCGCCGTAATTCGCTGCGGGTGGGGAGCGAGCCGAATTCCGGATGCTCGCGATCCAGCAGGTTGAAGCCGCTGACGGACAGGTTGACGCCCTTGGTGATCATCCAGCCGAGGCGCGCATCGAGCTCGGTGTAAGAAGGCACCTCGGACGTCGACAATCCGCCGATGGAGCGCAGCGTCAGGTCGAGCTCCATATTGCGCGGCAGATTCATCGACGAGCGCAGCGAGAACTGGTAGCGCGGATCTCTCTCGGAAGCGTCGACACTGGTGGTGTCGTCGCTGTCGGACGCTACTTCGAGGTCTTTTTTGAGATAGTTGTAACCGGCGCTGAGCCGCCACCAGTCATTGATGCGGTAATTGCCCCAGATCTCCATGCCGTAGGTGTTCCCGCGCATCTTGTTGCCAAGCACGAAGGGCAGGCCGCCGCCAGGCGACAATTCGACGCTGCGCAGTTTGTCGTAGACGTTGTAGAAGGTTGAAACCGAGAACGACAGCTTGCTGGTCGGATCGGCGCGATAGCCGATTTCATAGGCGGTCAGCTCTTCCGAATCGAAATCTTCGTTGCCGATGAGCCGGAAAGGCGCGTTTGCCGGGATGAAGAACTCTGCGTCGATACGCGACGGCGTGCGCACCGCACGCGATATCGACGACCAGATCAGCGATTTTTCGTTCAGCTTCCACGCAATCCGCGCGCTCGGCTGGGTTTCCGTGCCGGTATAACTGTTGTGTTCGACCTTGACGCCCAGCGTCAGCTTGAGACGTTCGTCGAGGGCGATGCTGTCCTGCAAGAAAAGGTTGGCCAGCTTGAGGCTGCGATGGGTGGGCAGGAAGGCAAGCGCGGCCGAGTTCTCGACCTGGTCTTCCATCACGCGATACCCCCCGCCCCATACGACATCGTGGCCCTGGCGCCAGCGGAAGCGATGCTGGATATCGAGATCGTAGGTATCAAGACGCTCTTGGAACACGCCGGGGAAATCGCGGCGCGTGCGGTCGAAATAGGCCTGTACCTGCAGGCTGTCGTCGCCGCCCAGTGCATGGTTCCAGCGGCCGAGCAGGTTGACACCTGAAAAAGTCTTATCGCTGCCGACGCGCTGGTCGGATTCGCCGTCGTAGAGGTCGCCCTGCAGCGTGAACTTATCGCCTGCGTCGTCGGAATCCAGCCGGAACCCTGCTTGCTGCTTATGCCAGCGGTCGTGCGCATCCGTGCCATTGGCGCGCTCGGTGCCGTCGCGTTCGAAGCCCTTGGCATAGACGCGGAAGGCAGTGTTGTCATTCAGCTTGCCGCCATAGCGTGCCGCACCGCCGCGTTCCTCGGTGCCGGCCCCGGCGCTGAGCAGCGCGCCCTGCGTGTCGCGGGCCGAGCGGGTGATGATGTTGATGACGCCGTTGACCGCGTTCGAGCCCCACAAGGCGCCGCCGGGGCCGCTGATCACCTCGATGCGCTCGACGTCCTGCAGCATCACATCCTGCACGTCCCAGAACACGCCGGAGAACAGCGGCGTGTATACCGTGCGGCCGTCGATGAGTACTAGCAGCTTGTTGGTGGTGGTCTCGTTGAATCCACGCGCGGTAATCGCATATTGGCTGGCATCGATACGTGCCACCTGCAAATTGGGCGCCAGGCGCAGTACTTCCGGCACGCTGGTATAGCCGGAGCGGCGGATGTCTTCCTGAGTGATCACGAATACTGCCGCGGCCGCGTCGCTCAAGGATTCTTTTTTCTTGGAAACCGAAGAAATCTCAATGTTGGCGAGATCATCGATACTCATATGCGAAAAGTCGACAGTCTCTTCGTTTGCTGCGCCGAATGCCAGGCAAGGAATCAATAACAACATTCCTCCCGCCAGGCGCCGAACGGTCTTGACTAGCGTAATACCGACTAAATAGTGTGCCGACTCTTTCACATTGCCTCCCCGGGTTGAGCGCCGACTCTGTCCGGCGCCTTCCTTGCGGTTGCAGATGCAGCGATGCTGCGTTTATTGCTTCAAGCCACTTCCTCGTGTATCACGATGTTGTCGCTATGCAAGAGTTTTGCTGCATCCAACACCACCACCCCTTCGGCGGTGATGCCCTTGAGATAGTCTTCACGCACGCCGGTCAGCGTGGGCAGCACCGGCTCGATTTCGTGCAGCGGAATGTTCTGCACGCCGAGAATCGCGTCTGCCAGGATGCCGAACTCCATCATCCCGTCCGAGAGGATGACTATCTTGTTAAGGTCGGTCAGGCCTTTAACTGGCAGTTCGAACAGCTGCTTGAGATCGATCACCGACATCACCTGGCCGCGTACATTGACGATGCCGGCGACGAAAGCCGGAGTACAAGGCAGCAGCGTTAGATCCTTCAGCGGATAGACTTCGCGCACATAAGCCGTTTCGATGGCATAGGTTTCGTAGGCCAGAAGCAGCATTACCACCTCGATCACGGCAGCCGAGGTCTCCTCTTCCGGCGGTTGCGCCAGCTGGCGGGCGCGCTCCCGCAGAACATCGTTGCTTGCACTTATAGCCGCAGCCATGTCCTGCACAACCGTTTTGCTCGTCCTGGCGCGTTTTGGTTTTTGCGGGGGCGTTTCAGGTGTCATGCCGCTTTATCCTCTTTACGCATTCCGCTGCGGATGATTTCCATCAGTCGGCCATAGGTCAGTCCGTCGGACTCCGGTAGCAGGTCATCTTCCCGGTGTTTTCCCAGAATCAGCAGCGCGTTATCGAAGTGCTTTGCCGCCGCGTGCGGTTTGTGTTGGTCACGATAAATGTTGCCGAGCGCGAAGTGGGCGAGCACGAATTCCGGGTCAAGAAAGAGCGCGCGTTTGTGCGCAGTCGCAGCTTCCGGAGTGCGCCCAAGTTCCTGCAGGATTGTCCCCAGCAGATAATGGCCGACCGAGTTGAGCCGATCCGTTTCCACAGCCCGTTCGCAACACTCCCGCGCGGCCGGTAATTCGCCGCGATTGGCGTGGGCTCTTGCTTTCTGAAGCATCGCCTGCGCGTCGAGCTTTTCCACGATGGCGGCAGGCTTGGGATTGACTGTTGTTCTGCGAGGTTTGGGCCGGATCGTTTCGACAACGCTGGCGGATGCCGTGGCTGCGAGTTGTTCCGGTTTTTGTCGAACGCTGCTTTTCTGGTGCAGGATGGCGCCCGGCAGGTAGGCCGGAACGAAGCGTGCGAAAGAGGTCTGCGAGATTTCCGATGGGCTGACCGCCAGCCAGCCGTTTTCCACCAATGATTGATAGTGTTTTTCAACTACCCTTGCGGCCATGTCTGGCGAGAAATACATCAATACATTGCGGCAGAACACCATATCCATGGTGCTGGTGTTGCTGTCCAGCGAAGGGTACGCGTCGTCAGCCAGATTGAGATAGGTGAAGGTGACCATCTTGCTAACGTCGGGAATGATTTCATACAGGTTTTTGCCGGTCTTCATGAAATAGCGTTCGCGCAGCCATGGCGGCGCGTTGCGGAAGGACCATTCGCCATAAATCCCGGCAGCGGCTTTCTCCAGCGCCTGCGGATTGATGTCCGTGCCCAGTACGGTGATGTTCCACTCGGCAATGTCGGGAAGCATGCGGTGCAGCAGGATGGCGAGGGAATATGCCTCCTCCCCGGTCGAGCAGCCGGCGCTCCAGAGTCTCAGCTGCCGCGTGGACTGTCGCCGTGCCGTAACGAGTGTGGGAAGGACGTGGTGCTGGAGCGCTTCGAACACCTGCGGTTCACGGAAGAAGTAAGTCTCGCCTATGGTCAGGTGGCGCGCGAGTAATTCGATTTGTTGCCTGTTTAGTGGATGCGACAGCAGTTGGGCGATATAGTCCGGGAGATTGCTGAAATGCAACTCGTGCGCCATGCGATGCAGCCCGCGCAGCAGGTCCGGCCAGCGTTCCTGCGGGAAATGCAGGCCGATCTGCCGGGCGAGAAGGTCACTCAGCGCAGGTAGTAACGGTAAGCAACGGGAGTGTTCCATGTCATGTCTCCAGCGCCTGATCCAGGAGGGTTTCCTCTTCCAGCGAAAGGAAGCGGTCGAGGTCATGGATCAACATCATGCCGTCTTTCAGCCGGACGACGCCGGAGACATAATCCATGTCCGGCAAAATGGCATCCGCATCGGCGATATCCGCCGGAGCGCATTCGATGACGCCTTCCACGCTGTCCACTACCAACGCCACGCTTCGCCGCCAAGTGCGACCGATGACAATATGGTCGGCAGGCGACAGTGGGTGCGTCGGCAAGCCGAAGCAATGTCTGAGGTCGATGACCGGATGGACGATGCCGTGCACATTGACGATACCCATGATTTTTGCCGGCGCTCCGGGCAATGGCGTAACCGCCACGGCACGGTAGCTGCGCTCCACCGCTACCAGCGGCAGCGCGCATTTCCAATCGTCCAGTCTGAACATCAGCAATGAAGTCATAGGCGCACCTTTGCCGAACGGCCCGGCGAAGCGGGTTCAAATTGAGGATAAAACGGGAAAAAACGGAAAGAAACTGCCAAATCGAGGTATGCAGCGATCCTTAAACCAGATTTTTTACTGGTTGGGCTCGCCCTGCGCTTACGGGCGTGCGGTTTCCCGCCTATGAACGTGCCATTCATGCTCATTTAAGCTTCTTCTTGGTTTTATTATTAACAAGATGAACTTAACGCGCCTATCAAGCAGTGGCGCCGCTCTTGTTTGCGACAGCCACGAAATCAGCATAGCATTTTTTAAAAAATATTTACATTTTTAAACATGCAGTTATGCGTAGTGGGTAATGAATGACTGTAATAATTTCGCAATGCGAAAAATCAGGCATATTTTGCAGAGATTCGAGCGTAAAAGATGGCGCTAATAAAGAAGGCGAGTGCCAGCAGGACTTCAATTCCGGCCAATCCGGCAGACAGTCCGGAATCTGAGTAGGCGCGTACTGTGCCCTCCGTGAACCAGAGCAGAATGAACATCGAGGACCATTGGTAGGTATAGCGTTTACCTCGCAGGATACCGAACAAAGGCAGCAATAACGGGGCTGCCTTCAGTATCAGCAGCGTACCGCCAGGACGCAGCGGTGCCAGCCAGCCTTCCCATGCCAGGCATAGCAGAATGAGGGCGATCAGGCTGGTGCTTGCCGTGAGGCGCAGAGCGGCGATCATGCGCGGGACGCTTTCGCCAGGGCCACCAGCGCTACGCGTGCCATTTGCGCATCGGTAACCGGGGTGTCGAACGAAAAGCGCAGCAGGCAGCCGTCCGCCGTCACGTCGAATCCGTCGGTGTCTATGCCGGTCATTGCAATAGTCGCCGCGTCCGTGCCGTGGACATGGCGGCAGTAGGCGCGCAGGTTTTCGGCATGGTCGGCATTCATATGGTCGAGTATTGCCGCTTCCTGCTCTGCCAAGCTGTTGGCCGGCGGGCGCAAATCCTGGCCGGGAATCCAGTGAATCTTGCCGAAGCCGCCGATATAGCGCGCCTGCTTCACCGCAATACGATAAAACTGGAAGTCGTGCATGTCGAAATAGCTCTCGGCTTGCGGAAAATACCGCAGATAACGTGCGCGCAACCCATCGTCCTTGGGCGCGATTGCCGCATCGCCCACCAGCGTCAACCGCGCGCCGGCTTGCATGTCTGGGCTTGCCGGGTCGAATGCAATCAGCGAGACGCGAGCGTCGGCCTGAATGTTTTTGGTATGCTCGGCAATGGTCGAAATCAGGATCAGCGGGTTTCCCTCATGATCCAGCACAAAGGGAGCGATCGAACCGAAAGGATAGCCTTCCAGCCGTGCCGAAATCGTGGAAAGCACGCCGCTATGCGTAGCGTAAAGGAGTTTGCGGGCGTCCGCTGCTGTCTGGTTCATGAGTTATCCGAAGCGCAGACGTGATGGCCTGCGACGTGAGGGCGAAATTCCGTAAGGCATGCTCTGTGCCGATGGAGCCGAATGGGGATGCAGCCCAAGCCGTGAGGCGCGAAGCGGGGGCAAGGCAGGCGAGGACGCAGTTTCATTCGACGTTTAATTTTAGCGCCGTTTCCGCCAGCCGTTTGCCCAGCACGATGCACAGCTTGCGCTCGGCATCGGTGATCGGCTTGTCACCCATCGTGCCCGCCACATGACTGGCGCCGTAGGGGGTGCCGCCTGCGGTGGTGGAGGATAGTTCTGCTTCAGAGTAAGGCAAGCCGAGGATCATCATGCCGTGATGCATCAGTGGCAGCATCATGGAGATCAGCGTCGATTCCTGTCCGCCATGCATCGAGCCAGTCGAGGTGAAGAGCGCTGCCGGCTTGCCGACAAGCGTACCGTTCATCCACAGGCCGGAAGTGCCGTCGAGGAAGTATTTGAGCGGTGCCGCCATGTTGCCGAAACGTGTGGGGCTGCCCAGCGCCAGGCCGGCGCATTCTTCCAGATCCTTCAATTCGGCATAAGGCGCACCGCTCTCGGGAATTTCACTATCGGTGGCTTCGCAGACGGTGGAAACGCGCGGTACGGTACGGATGCGCGCTTTCGCGCCGGGTACGCTTTCCACGCCGCGTGCAATCAGTTGAGCCATGTCGCGCACCGAGCCGCCGTGCGAGTAATAGAGTATGAGAATGTCGGTCATGGTTGTATTTTACTGGAATCGCGCATACGCATCCGCCGGGATTGACGATAGAATTTCGAATCTTTCCATTTTTGAGAACTCACCATGTCTTTCGCCAGAATGCTCCCTTACGTTTTCGTCGTGACGATGTGCGTGTCGCCGGCGTTTGCTGCCGATGCGCCGGGTGAGCGGGTGGAAGCGACGACCGCAGCCGGGGATAAGGTCATCCTGCACCCCAACGGCCGCTGGGAGTTCGTCGATACGCAAAAAGCCAAGGCTGCGAAAGAGGTGGCCCAGCAGTACCCTGAAAACCAGGGGTGCCCACCCGGCTGGCGAGGCGGTTTGTTGGGTTTTGGCCGCTGCGTTCCTCCCACCGACAAGGATTTCAATCGCGGCTCCATGATCGGCAAGTAGCACTTGCTCGACTGGGCTCGCACAATTCCATCGGACGTGCTGCTGGCCTGATTCGCCATTGTCCTGGTAGCCCGCTTCCTGACAATGGGGTGAATAACCCCGTTTCTCGGATTCTAAGAATATTCCTAATATAAAGACTTATTGATTTAAGTGATTGCCTATATCCGGCTATGGTCTTATGGGCTTAAATGTCCAGATTGTTTCGATGAGTAAATGTAGATAGGTTTTATATGAAAATAATAAGAACATGGCTTACCGCCGTTGCCTTGACCTCTATTTCCCCCATGGTGGCCCATGCCGAAACCATAGAGGATGGGCGTATTTGGCTTAACCTGACCATGCAGGGTGACCTGCCTGCCGAGAAATGGCGTTGGTATGCCGAGCTCCAGCCGCGCTGGCGCGAGGAGGGACGTGATCTCGACGCGGTGATTGTGCGTCCTGCGGTGTATTACAAGCTGAGCGATGCGAGCAGTATCTGGGCAGGCTACGGCTATATTCCCAGCTATCCGGATTCCGGCGGCATGCGTTACGAGAATCGCCTGTGGCAACAATTCCTGCACACATTCGCGCCCTGGAACGGCGTCCAGTTTTCCAGCCGCACGCGGCTCGAGGAGCGTCGGCTGGAGGATGCGGACGATACCGGTTACCGCTTGCGGCAAATGGTGCGAGCGAGCCATCCGATTGCGTCGTATCCCAAGCTGGCCGCGGTCGTTTGGGATGAAGTGTTCTACAACCTGAACGATACCGATTGGGGCGCACGTGAAGCATTCGATCAGAACCGCGCCTTTGTCGGGCTTTCCTATGCTGTATCCGAAACGGCCAAGGTCGAGGCGGGATACTTGAACCAGTATGTCAACGGCGCGACTACCGACAAAATGAACCATGTCCTTTCGGCCACATTTTCGGTCAATTTCCAGTAGTCCGATATCCAGGCAGGCACCAAATGAAAACGCCGGCGAGAGCCGGCGTTTGAGTGATATGAGACAGCGCTTTAAATCCGCTTCGCCAGTTCTGTCGCCTTGCCGATATAGCTGGCCGGGGTCATGTCCAGCAGCAGTTGTTTGGCCTCCTGTGGAATCGCCAACCCGCCGATGAAGTCATGCAGGGCCTCTTTAGTAATGCCGCCCTTGCCGCGCGTCAGTGCCTTGAGCTGCTCGTAGGGGTTTTCAATGCTGTAGCGGCGCATCACGGTCTGGATCGGTTCGGCCAGCACTTCCCAGGAGCCATCCAGGTCTTCGGCCAGTTTCGCGCGGTTGGCTTCCAGCTTGCCCAGGCCCTTGAGGCAGGAATCGTAGCCCAGTAAGGTGTAGCCGAACGCGACGCCCATGTTGCGGAGTACGGTGGAGTCGGTCAGGTCGCGCTGCCAGCGGGAAATCGGCAGCTTTTCGGCCAGATGGCCGAGCACCGCGTTGGCCATGCCGAGATTGCCTTCGGAGTTTTCAAAATCAATAGGGTTGACCTTGTGCGGCATGGTCGAGGAACCCACTTCGCCTTCCTTGACCTTCTGCTTGAAGTAGCCCATCGAGATGTAGCCCCACACGTCGCGGTCGAGGTCGATCAGGATGGTGTTGACGCGTGCGATGGCGTTGTACAGCTCGGCCATGTAGTCGTGCGGCTCGATCTGGATGGTGTAGGGGTTGTAGGTGAGCCCCAGGCCGGTGACGAATTTCTGCGCGCAGCCTTCCCAGTCGTACTCAGGATAGGCGGACAGGTGGGCATTGAAGTTGCCGACCGCGCCGTTGATCTTGCCGAGGATTTCCACGCCGGCAATTTGCTGTTTCTGGCGGCGCAGGCGGTAAACCACGTTGGCCAGTTCCTTGCCCAGCGTGGTGGGGGAGGCCGGCTGGCCGTGTGTGTGCGCCAGCATCGCGGCATCGGCCAGGTCGTGTGCCTGCGCGGTCAGATTGTCGATCAGCTTGTCCAGCATCGGCAGCAGCACGGCGTCGCGTGCGGATTGCAGCATCAGCGCATGCGACAGGTTGTTGATGTCTTCCGAGGTGCAGGCGAAGTGGATGAACTCGCTCGCCTTGCGGATTTCCGGGTTGCCGTAAAAGCGTTCCTTCAGCCAGTATTCCAGCGCCTTCACGTCGTGGTTGGTGCGCGATTCGATGGCCTTGACCTGCGCGGCTTCGGTTTCGCCGAAGGTGGCAATCGCGTCGTTCAATTCCTTGATCGTGAATTCGGAGAACGCGGCGACTTCCGCAATTGCCGGATCCGCCGCCAGCGCCTTCAGCCACTCGATTTCGACCAGTGCGCGATGGCGTATCAGCGCGAATTCGCTGAAGAATGGGCGTAGAGCGTCCAGTTTGGATTGATAACGGCCGTCGAGCGGGGAGAGAGCGTTCAGTGCGGTGAGATCCATGGGAAAAATCTAGAGTGTTTGAAGTAATTCAATATTTTACCTTTTCGGACAAACTTTTGTCTTGGAGAATGCGCCTAATTAATTGGATATGGGCCAGATGGCCATATTTATCAGCGTTTACTTATATAATGGATGCCATGCTCGCTAGAACATTCCCGTTGATGTTTTTGCTGATTTCTTCTTCCGCTTGGGCGGATGAGACTTTTTCGTCGGTAGCCAGTGTCGAGGATAATATTCGCAGCATGGACAAGGACCACGACGGCATGGTCTCCATCAGCGAAATCCGTGTTTTTCTCGAAGCACAGAACGGCAAAGGCTATCGCAATGAACTGCTGGACGAAATGTCCGCCAAGGCCGCCGCCCAGAGTTGCGCTTCGCCATTCAGCCGGTCTTTCTACTGAGCCGGGCGTGAAACCGCGTGTCACCGCTGCCGCGCGGCCTGTATAATTTCCACTATTCCCTTTCACTTTTAGATATCCGCCATGTTGAACGCTTATCGTGACCATGTGGCCGAGCGCGCCGCGCTGGGCCTGCCGCCGCTTCCACTGACAGCCGAGCAGACCGCCGAGCTGGTCGTTTTGCTCAAGCATCCGCCTGCAGGCGAAGATGCGACGCTGATCGAACTGCTAGAAAACCGCATTCCCGCCGGCGTGGATCAGGCTGCGTACGTGAAGGCGGCCTTCCTGTCCGATGTTGCGCTCGGCAATGCCGAGTCGCCGTTGGTCTCGCCGGGCAGGGCGGTGCAGCTTCTCAGCACCATGCTCGGCGGCTACAACGTGCAGGCGCTGGTGTCTCTGCTGGATTCATCGCTGGGCGAAGAGGCGGCCAACGCGTTAAAGCACACCACGCTGATGTTCGACGCTTTCCATGATGTGCAGGAAAAAATGAAGGCGGGCAATATGCACGCCAAGCGCCTGATCGAATCCTGGGCCGCCGCCGAGTGGTTCACCGCGCGTCCCGAACTGCCGCAGGAAATTCGCGCCGTGGTGTTCAAGGTTCCCGGCGAAACCAATACCGACGACCTGTCGCCGGCACAGGAAGCCTGGTCGCGCCCGGATATCCCGCTGCACGCCAAGGCGATGCTGGTATCCAAGATGCCGGATGGCCTGAACACTATTGAAACGCTGAAGCAGAAGGGCCTGCCGCTGGCCTACGTCGGCGACGTGGTCGGCACCGGCTCCTCGCGCAAGTCCGCGATCAACTCGGTGCAGTGGCACATGGGCGAGGATATCCCGTTCATCCCCAACAAGCGCACCGGCGGCATCGTGCTGGGTGGCAAGATCGCGCCTATCTTCTTCAACACCGCCGAAGACTCCGGCGCGCTGCCGATCCAATGTGACGTCAGCCATATGGATACCGGCGACGTAATCGTGATCCATCCATTTGCTGGCAAGGTGACCAACGAAGCGGGCGAGACCATCAGCACCTTCGAGCTGGCGCCGCTGACGATGCCGGATGAAGTGCGTGCCGGCGGCCGCATTCCGCTGATTATCGGCCGCGGCCTGACCACCAAGGCGCGCGAAGCGCTGGATCTGCCGCCTTCCGACCTGTTCATCAAGCCGGTCGCACCCAAAGACACCGGCAAGGGCTATACGCTGGCGCAGAAAATGGTCGGCCATGCCTGTGGCGTTGAAGGTATCCGCCCCGGCACCTATTGCGAACCCAAGATCACTACCGTGGGCAGCCAGGACACCACAGGCGCGATGACGCGCGATGAACTGAAAGAGCTGGCCTGCCTGGGTTTCTCGTCCGACCTGGTGATGCAGAGCTTCTGCCACACCGCGGCCTACCCCAAGCCGGTGGATATCAAGCTGCAGCACACGCTGCCGGAATTCATGTCCAGTCGCGGCGGCGTGTCCCTGCGTCCGGGCGACGGCGTGATCCACTCCTGGCTCAACCGCATGATCCTGCCCGATACCGTGGGCACCGGCGGCGATTCGCATACCCGTTTCCCGATCGGCATTTCCTTCCCCGCCGGTTCCGGCCTGGTGGCGTTCGCCGCCGCGATGGGCGCGATGCCGCTGGACATGCCGGAATCGGTGCTGGTGCGCTTCAAGGGCAAAATGCAGCCGGGTATCACGCTGCGCGATCTGGTCAACGCAATTCCCTACGCTGCAATTCAGAAGGGCGAACTGACCGTGGGCAAACAGGGCAAGAAGAACGTTTTCAATGGCCGCATCCTGGAAATCGAAGGCCTGCCGGATTTGAAGGTGGAACAGGCGTTCGAATTCGCCGATGCCTCCGCTGAGCGCTCCGCCAACGGCTGCTCGGTGCGCCTGAATAAGGAGCCGGTGATCGAGTTCCTCAACTCCAACATCGCGTTGATGGAAAACATGATCCTCAACGGCTATGAGGACGCACGTACCCTGCGCCGCCGCATTGAAGCGATGCAGGTATGGCTGGCCAAACCGGAGCTGCTGCAACCGGACGCCGACGCCGAATACGCCTACGTGCTGGAGATCGACCTCGACGAAATCAAGGAACCGCTGGTGGCCTGCCCCAACGATCCGGACGACATCAAGCCGCTATCCGCCGTCGTCGGCGACAAGATCGACGAGGTGTTCATCGGCTCGTGCATGACCAATATCGGCCACTACCGGGCCGCGGCCAAAGTGCTGGAAGATGCCGGCATCATCCCGACCCGGTTGTGGATCGCACCGCCAACCCGCATGGACGAAGCCGAGCTGCGTGAAGAGGGCGCTTATTCGGTGTTCGGCCGCGCCGGTGCGCGTACCGAGGTACCGGGCTGCTCGCTGTGCATGGGCAATCAGGCGCGCGTGGCGGACCGCGCGACCGTGTTCTCGACCAGCACGCGCAACTTCGACAACCGCATGGGCAAGGACGCCCGCGTCTATCTCGGTTCCGCCGAGCTGGCGGCGGTGTGTGCACGCATGGGCAAGATGCCGACGCCGGAAGAGTATCTGGCTGTGATCGGCGACAAGTTGTCGAAGGATGCGGGGAATATCTATCGCTATCTCAACTTCGACAAGATGCCGGAGTATACGAAGAAGATTATTCCGATATCGGAAGTGGTTTAAGTCAAGCGCGGTGAAGTAAAAACGATCATGGCCGGGAAACCGGAAACCGGCCATGATGTTTTAGCACTTGCTTCGTCTAGCTGCCCAACAGAACATCCGCTCCGGTGGTGACCGTGCTGGCGGTGATGCTGGTCAAGGTAATGGTCATTTCATATGTCCCGGCCGTGTTATTAGTATCGACCTGCACTAGGGTATCGCTGCCCGACTGCACGATGCTGACATGGTCGGCACGGGTGCCCGACATCGTGCCATAGCTGTCGAAGAGGCCGTCGAGGTTGATGACGTCCTGCCCACCGCTGGCGTTGGAATCGAACCCGATCAGCACATCGTTGCCATCCAGGATGCTGGTGTAGAGCGCGATGTCGTTACCGGCGGATACATCGATGGAGTCGTTGCCCGCGTTGCCGGTGATCTGGTCGTCGCCGGAGCCGCCGTCTATCGTGTCATTGCCGCTGCCGCTCACCAGGATGTCATTGGCAGCCCCGCCCAGGAAGGTGTCCAGGCCGCTGCCGCCGGTCAGGTTGTCTCCGCCATTGCCGCTGGATATATAGGACACCTGGTAGGTTTGGGCCGATAGGTTCACGGTATCCGCTGTCGAGCCGGTCCCGATATCCTCCACACTGATGGTGACCTGGGCCTCGTCCGCCATGGGGCTGGCGTTGCTGTCCGTGATCCGGTAGTAAAAGCTGTCGGTGGTATCGCTGGTTTGCGTGTCCGTACTGTAGGAAATCGCGCCGGTGACAGTATTGATCGCCAGTGTGCCCTTGCTCGTATCCAGGTTGATCACATTGTCCAGCACGCCATCCGAACTGTCTGTTACCCAGCTGATGCCGTCATTGCTCAATGCGGTGATGCTGAAGGCGTCGCCGTTGGCATCGCTGTCATTGCCCAGCAATGCCGTGACGGCGGACAAGCTTGCGACGGTGTTGTCCGAAATGAACCACTTGTCGTTCTGAGCGCTGGGGGCGACATTTTCAACCACGTCAGTAATGCTCAAGCTGAAGTTGGTGGAGGCATCCGGCGTGCCGCCGACGCTTCCATCATTCACATTCACCGTGACGTTGTAGGCGCTCTTGGTTTCGAAATCCGCACCACCCGCAAAGTACAGCGCATTTCCGCTGATATAGAAGGCGGATGCATCGGCTCCCGACAGTGACAGGGTATTCGTACCGAGCGCGTCGTCGGTCACGGCGATGTCCGCCACCTTGATCGCCCCGCCGTTTTCAGGGGTGGACGCGAGCGTGTTCGTTAGCGCGACCGCGGTCGGAGCTTCGTTGACGTCGTTGACGGAAAGGGTGAAGGTTTCGCTGTAAGTCAAACCGCCGGCGTCTTCCGCGGTGACGATGACGTTCACGCTGGACTCCGCCTCGAAATCGAGACTAGCGCCATCCTTCAGCTTGAGTTGGTCGCCGACGACCTCGAAACGGCTATCGCTGACGGTGTAGCTATGAGTGTCGCCGCTATCGATATCCGAGGCACTCAGCGTGCCGATCACGGCGCTTGCGGTATTCTCGTCAACGGAGCTGCCGGAAAGCGCGACATCGGTCGGAGTATCGTTGGCGCCGGAGACGTTGATGGTGAGAGTCGTCGTTGCCGCACCGCCCAAGCCGTCATTGACAGTCACGTTGAACACATCGGAATCGCTCCCATTTTGCAAAGCGTTAATAGCTGTGGCGTTGGCCACGAAGGTATAAGTTCCGTCCGGGTTGACCGTCAGGCTGCCATAGGTGCCGACACCATCCTCGCCGGCGGCAAGGCTGTAGGACAACGCGGTGCCGGTATCGACGTCGTTGCCGTCCAGGGTGCCTGTGATATCGGCGAAGGTGTCCGCTACTTCAGTATCGGCAAGTGTCGGGACGCCGACTTCGGCAGTGATTGTCGGCGTGTCATTGGCACCGGAGACGTTAATCGTTAGCGTCGTTGTTGCGATGCCACCCAATCCGTCATCCACAGTGACATTGAACACATCCGTAGCGGTTCCGCTCTGCAGGGCGTTAATTGCTATGGCATCGACGACGAAGGTGTAGGTGCCGTCCGCATTGATCGTCAGGGTGCCGTAGCTGCCGACACCATCTTCACCAGCAGCAAGGTTGTAGGACAAAGCGGCGCCGGTATCGACGTCGTTGCCGTCCAGTGAACCGGTGATATTGGCAAAGGCATCTGCTGCGGCCGTGTCTGCCAGAGTCGGGACGCCGACCTCGGCTGTGATGGTGGGGGCATCGTTGGTGCCTGCGATATTTACCACGATGTCGTAGTTTGCCGTGCCATCCAGCGAGGTGACGGTCAGGGTTTCGACTTTGTTTAGCCCGGCGGGAATGCTGTCGGCTTTTGCCTGATCGAGCGCATAGCTCCAGGCGCCCGTCGTTGCGTTGAAAGTGAAGGTTCCGTACGTGCCTTGCAAGCTCGCGGAAGCGGGCGCCTGGAAAGCGGCTTCTCCGCTATCCACGTCGCTGACAATGAGTGTGCCGCTCGCAGAGGGATCGCCCGAATCGGCATTGGCGACGCCTCCCGCCTCAACGACGTTGTTGTCTTCGTTCGCGCTTGCGTTGATGGATGCGGCGTCGTTGGCACCGGTAATGTTAACCGTAACGGTAGCGTAGCTTAACGTGCCGTTTCCAAGTTGAATCGCATACGTAAAGGAATCATTGATGACTTCGTTGCCACCGAGCGATTCGACATCGCGTGCGACGAATGTTCCATTCACCGTTTCGCCCAGTTGGTAGTCGATTTTGCCGCTATTGATACGGATGCGGCCGAATTCGGTTTCTTCCCAAACGGTTCCATCCTTGGTTTTCAACGCATCCCAGAGTTCTTGGGTGGTAGAGGCGTCATCACCGGTAAGTGAAAACAGCTTTTTGGCTTTGCCGCCCGAGTCGTCGGCCATCACATCCCATGTGAAATAGTCAAACGTCGTGTTATATCCATAGAGAGCCGCGTCATCTTCGATGAAGCTATAGTCATCGTCGCTTGCTTGCGGTGTATTGCTGAATGAAGTGCTGTTCGTGGCCATGATCGAATTACCTCCTCGTACTTAATAAGGTAAAAATCTTTAGCGAGATGGAGTCTCGGAAAAGTCTGTTCGTTTGTTAATTATTGAGAGCCATCTTGTTTTATTGGTGATCCTAAAACAATAGTACCTTGGTACATTTAAGTGATTGATCCTTAAAATAAAATACATGTACTTTGGTATTAACCCATTTGAGGTATTTTTTCCATAATGATCACAAATCGCATGTCAGGGTTTCAGCGCATTCAAGCCCACGTATAATTAAAAACATGGCGACCGCAAAATCAAAACCCCCTCAACTCCCCCAACAGCCGTTTACCGAAGAGGCGCTTTTCCCGCGCGTCTCACTTAAAAACTGGAAAGTCATGCTGCCTTTGCTGGCGGTTTTAGTTGCGATGGTGTGGCTGGGTTTCCGCTTTAACGTGGATGATCGCGTGGTGGTGGGCGGGGCAGTCCTGTTCGGCGTGTTGTCCAGCCTGTTTGCCTGGATCGTCGGGGTATTGGGGCTGATTCCGTTCGTCGGCCCGTTGATTGTCAAGGTGCTCGCAATTCCCATCATCTGGCTGCTCAACGCGCTGGGTTATCTGGTGTCCTTCATTGCCATCAAGCGCGGCTACTCCAAGGATGTGCTGACCTATCGCGGGCTGACCATTGCGCTGATCGTCGGGATCATCATCGGCTTTATCCTCGGTCATTTAATCTGACCTTGGAAACACTCCCCATCCTGTACCGCGACGAATTCCTGGTTGCGGTACACAAGCCTTCCGGGCTGCTGGTGCACCGTAGCGACATCGACCGGCACGAGACGCGCTTTGCGCTGCAAATCATGCGCGACCAGCTTGGGTGCAAGGTCTACTCGGTGCATCGCCTGGACAAGGGCACATCGGGTGTGCTGTTGTTTGCGTTGCAGCCTGAAGTGGGGCGGACGCTGACGGTGCAGTTCGAGGCGCAAGAGGTTTCCAAGATTTACCTCGCCGTGGTGCGCGGGCATCCGCCGGAAAGCGGGGTGATCGACCATCCGCTGACGCGCATCCGCGACGATTACGAATGGTCGGGCAAGAGCATGGAGTCCGAGGCGCAGGCGGCGGTGACGCGCTATCGGCGGCTTGCCATGGCGGAATGCGATGTCAGTGTGGATAAATACCCGACCAGTCGCTACGCTTTGTTGGAGCTCGCTCCGCTGACCGGACGGCGCCACCAGTTGCGGCGGCATTTGAAGCATATTTCGCATCCGATCATCGGTGATTCGACCTACGGCAAGGGGCGGCACAACCGCTTCTTCCAACAGGCGTTCGGCTGCCAGCGCATGCTGCTGGCGAGTGTGTCGCTTGCACTGAGGCATCCCGTAACCCAGCAGCCATTGACGCTGGTCGCACCGCTGGCGGATGATTTCATGAATGTATTGACGGCGCTCGATATGCATCGCGCCGTGCCTCCACCTTAATCTTATGGAACACTTATGCTGAGTTATCGCCACGCCTTCCACGCCGGGAATCACGCCGATGTGCTCAAGCACGCCGTGCTGGCGGCGATGCTCGATTACTTCAACCAGAAGGACAAGCCGTATTGGGTGATCGACACGCACGCCGGAGCCGGCTGTTACCAGCTCGATACTGGCTTTGCGGCGAAGAATGCGGAGTACGAGTCGGGCATCGCACGGCTATGGGATCGCGACGACCTGCCAGCGATGCTGAAACGCTATGTCGAATTGGTGCGCAACACCAACCCGGACGGCAGACGCAAGCTCTATCCCGGCTCACCGCTGATCGCCTGGAATATCCTGCGCGCGGACGACCGGCTGCGCCTGTTCGAGCTGCATCCGACCGATATCAAGCTGTTGCAGCAGACTTTCGACAGCGCAGGCCGACGCGTGCAAATCCAGCAGGCGGACGGTTTTGCCGGTCTCAAGGCGCTGCTGCCGCCGCCACCGCGCCGCGCGCTGGTGCTGATCGATCCGCCATACGAGGTGAAGGAAGACTACCGCCAGGTGATCACGGCGCTGAAAGACGCGCTGCAACGTTTCGCGACGGGTACCTATGCGATCTGGTATCCGCAATTGCAGAGGCATGAAGTCCCGGTGATGCTGGAAAACCTGAAAAAACTGCCGGTGAAGGATTGGCTGCATGTGGCTTTGGACGTCAACATGCCCAGCCCGGACGGTTTCGGCATGCACGGCAGCGGACTGTTCATCCTCAATCCGCCGTGGACGCTGTATGCCGCCTTGCAGGAAACGATGCCATGGCTGGTCAAAGCGCTGGGCGGCGAGGGCGCGAACTACACGCTGGAGAAAAGCGCAGCTTAGGCCAGCAGTTGGCGATGCGTGTTGATGGCTTGCTGCAGAAGGGCAGCCAGCAGCTTCTTCACCCACCTCGGCAATTTTTGAAAAAATTTCCTGTCAACAACTAAGTCTTCCTTAAATAAAGAGAAGAATTGTGAAAATCGCGCAAGTCGCTCCTGTGTTCGAGCGGGTTCCGCCCATTGCCTACGGTGGGACCGAGCGCGTTGTTTCCTATCTGACTGAAGAACTGGTGCGGCAAGGGCATGAGGTGACGCTGTTTGCCAGCGGCGACTCGGTCACCGAAGCGCACCTGGTAGCCACGGTCGAATGCAGTCTTCGAATGGCTTCCCTGCAGCAGGATTGGTTGGTGTACCAAACGATGCTGCTCGATCAAGTGGGGGCGATGGCGGAGGAGTTCGACGTCATTCATTTTCATACCGATTATCTTCACTTCCCGCTGGCGAAAAGACTGCCCGTGCCGCATGTGACGACCTTGCACGGCCGGCTGGATTTGCCCGAGCTGGGGCCCTTGTATCGGCATTTCTGCGATGTGCCGTTGATATCCATTTCGAATAGCCAGCGCAGTCCTTTGCCCTGGGTGTCGTGGCAGGGCACGGTATATCACGGGTTGCCGCTCGATCTGTATTCGTTATCGCCGAAGGCGGACGATTATTTTGTTTTTGTGGGGCGCATCTCGCCCGAAAAGCGCGTCGATCGCGCGATAAAAGTGGCGAAGCATGCGGGAAAACGGCTTTATATCGCGGCGAAAGTGGACAAGGTCGACGAGGCGTATTTTGACGAGTGCATCAAACCCTTGCTGGAGCACCCGCTCATCGAATACCTCGGCGAGCTCGGCGAGGAGGAGAAGCACAGCCTCCTGCAAGGCGCTGCAGCGCTGCTCTTCCTGATTGACTGGCCCGAGCCTTTCGGCTTGGTGGTGATCGAGGCCTTCGCGTGCGGCACGCCGGTGCTCGCCTATCGGAACGGATCCGTCCCGGAGATTGTCGATGACGGAATAACCGGTTTTATCGTCTCCAATCAGGATGAGGCTTTTGCCGCCGTGGACCGTTTTGGCGAACTCGATCGGGCGCGTTGCCGACGGGTCTTCGAGCAGCGTTTTGCCGCGAAGCGCATGGCCGATGACTACCTCGCCATCTATCGGCGCCTGCAGCATGAGCCCTCTTGGAGCGAGGCGACAAGGATGTAATCATGGTCAAGAAAATCCAGCTGGACGAGCAGTGGTACATTCTGGCGACCGCCGCGCCGCCGGATGATCGCCGCCGAGTGCTGAAGCACGACGATACGTTCGCGCTGTTCGATCGCTTTGGCGACATCCAGCCGATCGGCCTCGGCGACGAAGGCATCTACAACGACGACACGCGCTATCTTTCGCACCAGGAAATGCTGATCGACGGGCACCGCCCGATGTACTTGAATTCGTCGGTCAAGGAAGACAGCGGCGTTTTCGTCGTCGAACTGATGAATCCCGACATCGACCGGGCCGACAAGCCGCTCATCGAAAAAGGCCTCATGCACATTTTCCGGGCCAAGCTCTTGTGGGACGGCGCCTGCTACGAGCACATCCGCATCGTCAACTTCGGCCTCGAGCCGATCGAGATCACGCTCAGCATGGAGCTTGGCGCCGACTACGCCGATATCTTCGAGGTGCGCGGCTACCAGCGGCAACAAAAAGGGGATTACCTCGATCCGACGATAGGCGATGCTGAACTGGTATTCGCCTACAAGGGGCTCGACCAGACAGTGCGCCGCACCCGCATTGAATTCACTCCGGCGCCCGACCTCCTCAGCACGTCGCACGCGGATTTCCTGCTTTCCCTGCCGCCCAAGGGCGAGGCTCATCTGTTCGTGACCGTGCACTGCGAGCTTGATAGCAAAAGGTCGTTCGAGCCGCGTGATTACTACGCTGCGCTGGAGTTGTCGTCGAAGAAAATCGGTCAACTCCTCAATGAGCGCTGCCAGATCACGACCTCGAACCAACTGGTCAATCGCTGGATCGACCGCTCGGCTTCGGATCTGGTGATGCTGACTTCGCGCCTGCCGGACGGCCTATACCCCTATGCAGGGGTGCCTTGGTATTCAACAACCTTCGGCCGCGACGGCATTCTGACGGCCTGGGAATGCCTCTGGCTCTATCCGCATCTTGCGCGCGGAGTCCTGCGGTTCCTGGCGGCGTCCCAAGCCACCGAAGAGAACCCGAAAAGCGATGCCGAGCCCGGCAAGATCCTCCACGAGGCGCGCAAAAGCGAGCTGGCACTGCTCGACGAGGTCCCATTCCGACGTTACTACGGTACGGTCGACGCCACGCCTTTGTTTATCGGCCTTGCAGGCGCCTACTACGAGCGCACTGGCGACCTGGAGCTGATCCGGTCGATCTGGCCCAACATTCAGCTCGCCCTCGAGTGGATCGACCGCTACGGTGACGCCGACGGCGACGGCTTCGTGGAATACCGGCGGCGCAGCAAGACCGGCCTGGTACAGCAAGGTTGGAAGGATTCTCACGATTCGGTGTTCCACGCCGACGGGCAACTCGCCGATGCGCCGATCGCGTTGTGCGAAGTCCAGGGCTATGTCTACCAGGCGAAGCGCTACGCGGCGGAGCTCGCGGAGCTGCTCGGCGACGAGGCGCAAGCGCAGCGCCTGTGCGAAGACGCCGAACAGCTTAAACAACGCTTCAATCAGGCTTTCTGGTGCGAGGCGATCGGCAGCTATGCCTTGGCTCTGGATGGCGACAAGCGACCGTGCGCGGTGCGCGCCTCCAACGCGGGTCACGCACTGTGGTCCGGAATCGCGAGCCAGGAGTACGCGGAGCGGGTCACCCGGCAACTGCTGGCCGAGGAATTCTTCTGCGGGTGGGGCATACGCACGCTCTCCAGCCGAGAAGCGCGTTACAACCCGATGGCTTATCACAATGGCTCGGTCTGGCCGCACGACAATGCGTTGATCGCGGCGGGCATGGCGCGCTACGGGCTTAAAGAGGCGGCCATGGCCATTTTCGCCGGTATGTTCGACGTCAGTCTGCATGTGGATCAGCATCGACTCCCCGAGCTTTTCTGCGGTTTCGATAAACGCATGGGGGAGGGCCCCACCCTGTATCCCGTTGCGTGTTCGCCCCAGGCCTGGGCCGCAGCGAGCGTGTTCTATCTGCTGCAGTCTTCTCTCGGGCTCTCGTTCAATCCTGATCGCTCGGAGATTCAATTCCGCCATCCCAAATTGCCCAAGTTTATCGAGGCAGTAGAAATCAAGGGATTATGGACCAGGGAGGGTTGCGTCGATCTGCGTCTGCAACGCTATCCCAATAACGTAGGGATCGATGTCCTCAACAAGGAAGGTGGCGCCAAGGTGATCGTCGAGGCTTGATTTATGCGGTGCGATGTTCGCGCTGGCTGCGCGACAGCCGTTTTAGTATCCTTCAATACTTCATCGACGCATTCCGGATATACGCATGACCATCTCTCCCGCAAGCCGCGCCCAAGCGCAGGCTCTCCTCGACTTCATCGACGCCAGCCCCAGCCCATGGCATGCCGTTCAAACAACCGAACAGCAGTTGCTGGCGCAAGGCTATGCGCGTCTTCTGGAGACGGAGCGCTGGCAATTGCGGGCAGGAGGCCGGTATTTCGTCGTGCGCGGAGGATCATCGATTATTGCCTTCGTGCTTGGTCAGCAAATGCTAGCGGACACCGGTTTCCGCATCGTCGGCGCGCATACCGATTCGCCGGGCTTGCGCCTCAAGCCGAAAGCGGCGCATGCCAGCGAAGGCGTTGTCCGTCTCGGCGTCGAGGTGTACGGCGGACCGATACTCGCGACTTTCGCCGACCGCGACCTGAGCCTGGCGGGGCGGGTGCATGTGCGTTCCGGCGATGGATTCGAAACACATCTCCTGCGCTTCGACGCACCGCTGGTGCGGCTGCCCAACCTGGCGATCCACATGAACCGAGAAGTAAACGAGCAGGGGCTGAAGCTGCATAAGCAGAACGAGTTGCCGCTGGTTGTCGGCATGGCGGATGGGACCGATCCGCAGCAAGGGTTTCTGCAGCAGGTTGCCAACGCGCTGCAGGTCGACACTGCGGATATTCTCACCTCGGAATTCAACGTCTACGACACACAGAAGGGCGCGTTCTGGGGAGCGGAGCAGGGGTTCATCGCGGATAGCCAGCTGGATAATCTGGCTTCCTGCCATGCGGCCTTGACGGCATTGCTGGCGCAGCAGAATCCGCTGGCCACCAGCGTGATGGCGTTGTTCGATCATGAAGAAGTGGGCAGCGAGAGCGCCGCTGGCGCCGGCGGCAGTTTCATTGCGGACGTGCTGGACCGTATCGCGGCACACGCCGGGCTGGACGAAGAAGGACGCCGCTGCACCCAGGCCCGCAGCTTTTTCGTCAGTGCCGACATGGCGCATGCCTGGCATCCCAATTTTCCTGCCGCATACGAGCCGCATCATCGCGTGGCGGTCAATGCCGGGCCGGTGATCAAGAGCAACGCCAACCAGCGTTACAGCACCGGGGCCGAATCCGCCGCGCGCTTTATTGCGCTGTGCGAAAAGGCGGGCGTGCCGGTGCAGCAATACGCGCATCGCACCGATCTTGGCTGCGGCAGCACCATCGGCCCGATCGTTTCCGCACGCCTGGGGATGAGCAGTATCGACGTGGGTTCGCCGATGTGGGCGATGCACAGCCTGCGGGAAAGCGCCGGCGTGCTGGATCACGGCTACATGATTAGTGCGCTGACCGCCGTCTACGCTTCCTGACAAAATTCACATACCACGGCAACCTGAGCCGCTGCCGGCTGTCATCTTGTCATGGATGACGTGATCAATATTTCGCAGTGGCTGGCTATGGTGGTTACCTTGCTGGCGGCGTGGCTGGTCTCTTCCAAGACCAAGCGCATGCGCAACTGGGGGTTCTGGCTGTTTACCGCCGGGAATTTCCTCTGGGTGTTCTGGGGGTGGCATATGAGTGCCTATGCCTTGATCGCATTGCAGTTCGGTTTGCTGTTATTGAACATACGCGGCGTCCGCAATAACGAGCCCGCGCAGAAATAGAAAAAGGCCTGCCATCCGGAGCCGGATGGCAGGCCAACCGCTCTAGCGCGATGCTTCTACTTGCACCAGATTATCCGACAGGCTGGGCGCGTGGCCCATGTTCACGAACTGATCCGAACTGATGACGTTGACCGCGCCGCCACCCTTGTTGCGGCTGCGCCAGTAGCCCAGCGTCGCCACCACCACGCCCGGCTGTGTGTCGTCAGTCACCCGCGCGTCGCCGTGGAATTCGCCACGGTCGTTGAATACGCGGATGAAATCTCCGTTGTTGATGCCGCGTGAGGTGGCGTCAGCCGGGTGGATGAGCACGTACTGCTCGCCCTGGCCGCGTACCTTGTGTTCTTCATTCGCATACTGCGAGTTGAGGAAGCCATGGCTCTTGGGGGTAACGATATTCAGCGGATACTTCTGCGCCAGCGCGGGGTTGGTCTCCGGGCGTTCGCGCGAGGGTACGTAGCTCGGCAATGGATCGATCGGCTCGCCGCCCTGGAAGGCATCGTAAAGCTGGCGGAAGGGCGTAGCGACGAAATTGCCGCCGGCTGCGGCGCTGCTCTTGAACTCGACTTTGCCGGAAGGCGTCGGGAAGTTACCTTCCTTGTGCGGACAGCGGTCGGAGGGCGTGCCGACCTTGAGGTGCACGTAGCCGTCGCGTTTGAAATCCTCCATTGTTACCCCGGCCAGCGCGGGCGACGTCCAATCCAGCGTGTCCTCCACCATCTGCACGTCGCTGCGCTGGAATTGCGGCTCGTCGAAGCCGAAGGTTTTTGCCAGGCGGCGGAATATCTCCGCATTGGAGACGGCTTCGCCCGGCGCTTCGACGGCTTTCTGGTTGTAGGTCAGGTAGAAGTGTCCCCACGACAGGATCATGTCGTCCATTTCGGCCGCCATCGTCGCCGGCAGGATGATATCGGCGTAGGCGGCGGTATCGGTGATGAAGTGCTCGGCGACGACCAGGAAGAGGTCTTCGCGCTTGAGCCCTTCGACGATCTTGTTGGATTCGGGCGCCTGGCTGACCGGATTGGCGTTCCAGACCATCAGCGATTTCAATGGTGGATCGAGCGGCATTTCGCCGGTGAGCGCCTGGCCCAATCGCAGGTTATTGATGACGCGCGTGCCCTCGGGGATATAGTCCGGGCGGCAGATTACGTCGAATTTCAGCGGGAATTCCCACAGCGGCATCTGCATCAACCCGCCGCCGACATGGCGCCACGCCCCGGTCAACGCCGGGATGCAGCACACCGCACGTATGGTCTGGCCGCCGCCATGATGGCGCTCCAGCGCCACGCCCATGCGAATCGCGGACGCCTTGGCATCGAAAAACTCTTTTGCCAGCTTGCGGATGTCGGTCGCCGCAACGCCAGTAATGCCTTCCGCCCATTCCGGCGTACAGGTGGCAGCGCGCTCCTTCAGTTCCTCGAAGCCCAGCGTGTAGTTGGCAATATAGTCATGGTCCAGCAGGTCCTGTTCGATCAGCGTGTTGATCAGCGCCATCGCTAGCGCGCCGTCGGTGCCCGGTTTGGGCATGATGTGCCAGTCGGCCTGCTTGGCGGTGAGCGACTTGTAGGTGTCGATGACAACCAGCTTGACGCCTTTTTTTTGCGCTTCATGAATAATGTGCCAATGATGCAGGTTGGTGCTGACCGAGTTGCAGCCCCAGATCACCATGTATTTGCTGTAGGCGAAACTCTCGGGATCGAGGCCGCCGGTCGGGCCCATGGTCATCAGCCAGGCGGTGGAGGAGCCGGAGCCGCAGAAGGTGCGTTCGCACACTGTCGCGCCCAGCTTGTTGAAGAATGGGTCGCCGACATTGAGGCCTTGTACGATGCCCTGATTGCCGAGGTAGCTGTAAGGCATGATCGCCTGCGCGCCGTGCTGCTGGATGATGTCCGTCCAGCGTGTCTTGATCTCGGAAAGCGCTTCGTCCCAGCTGATGCGTGCGAATTGGCGGCTGCCCTTGGGGCCGCGCCGCTTGAGCGGATACAGCACGCGGTCGGGATTGTGATGGTGGTTGGCGAAATCCTTGACCTTCACGCACAGGCCGCCGCGCGTCATCGGGTGTTCTGCTTTGCCTTGTACGTCGATGAGTTTGCCTTCCTTGACGGTGTAGGTCATCGCGCAGGTGTCGGGGCAGTCTTGCGGACAGCCCCCATGAAAGGTGGTGATGTTGTCGACGGGGGTGTTCATCTAGCTTCTCCTCAATGCGTTGGCAAGGGCGACGGCTGTATACCGTTCTGTATACTTCGCCCAGAATAAACCAACGCATCCGGTTGAGCAACACCCTGAACCCAACCGGATTGGAGATACGGAATTATTATTCGATCACGCCGCAAGCGATGCGTGCACCGCCACCGCCGAGAGGCTTGGGCTGGTCGCTGTAATTGTCGCCGCCTTCGTGGATCATCAATGCGCGGCCCTTGACGTCAGCCAGTTTGAGACGAGGGGCCACCATGGGCTGGCTGGCGACGCCGGCATCATTGACCAGCAGCACCGGCAGGTCGCCATGATGGCCGTGGCCTTCGGGTCCCTCGTGCTTGGTGGAGGATGCAGGATCGTAATGGCCGCCGGCCGCGCCGCCGACCACTTTCTTGCCGTCCTTTTCCTGCGTTTCGCAGCTCGGGTTCTGGTGGATATGAAAGCCGTGCGCCCCTGGTGACAATTGCTTGAGGCTGGGCGTAATCATCAGGCCGGTCTCGCTATCGCTGAGCACGACGGTACCGA
Source organism: Methylophilaceae bacterium (assembly GCA_035460165.1). Classification (GTDB taxonomy): domain Bacteria; phylum Pseudomonadota; class Gammaproteobacteria; order Burkholderiales; family Methylophilaceae; genus MM2. The sequence continues at coordinate 95,672 of DATHWW010000018.1, forward strand.
GGACATCGCCGACGCCTTTCTCGCTGATCGCATGAACTTCGACGGTTTTTTCTTCTGCTGCAAACACGGGTGCCGCAGTCAGGCCGAGAATCGCCAGGGAGAGTAGGGTGCGTTTCATGATGTTCTCCTGAGTGAAAGGGATTTTGATATTAGAACCTACTGAAATAAGCTCTAATCTTATCCGCAAATGCGCAGCGAGATGATGATGCTTTTGACCCGGTGGGCAGAGAACGTTCACCATAGGCATCGCTCCCCGCAGTCGTTACAATGGCCGCGAACAAACCCGACGCGTCCGCGTCGTTCGGATTGTTCGATCTCTTGCGACTCTGAAAGGAGAAGTCTCATGCCTTACGTCAATGTCCGCCTTGCCGGCAGCCTGACCCGCGAACAGAAACAGAAAATCGCCGAAGAAATCACCGATACCCTCGAGCGCCTCGCGCACAAGCCAAAATCGTACACCTACATTACTTTCGATGAGGTCAAAGAGGAAAACTGGGCGGTAGCTGGGGAGTTGCTCGATCAGCTATAATCCGGTTTATTCATAATGGGTATACCGGGGAGCCGCAGCGTGAAGTACGATCAGGACCGCAATGCCAGTGCAGAGCTATTCCGGTTGGTCTTGCAGCAGATGAGCTCGCATCCGGCCGCGTTTACGCCGTGCTGCTATGCCGTCTGGTATGAATACCTGGCGGGCATTAATCTTCGACTAAAACTGGCGATGGACGGAATGGTTGCGAAATCGTTGCCATTCGACGATGCGGCGATCGAGCGCCTGTTCGAAGAGTATGTTTCCGAATTGCGCGGCGATGCGCAGCGCCTGATCGGCGAAAACGCGCAGCGCATCCTGGACGACATCTTGCGCCATACTGAAGAGGCCGATCACCGTGCGCACGAATACGGCGAAAACCTGGAGCAGTCGGCCCAGTTGCTCGATACCTCCGGCGTCGAAGCATTACGCAGCGTGGTGACCAATTTGCAGACGGATACGCAAAAAATGCGTGCGGCGGTTGTGGATCTACAGGGCAATCTGGCGCATAGCCGCCAGGAAATCGAAACCTTGAAGCGGGAGCTGGAGCATGCGCGCATCGAGGCGCTGACCGACCCCTTGACCGGTGCGCTCAACCGGCGCGGTTTTGAGATGCAGTTCTCACGCTTTTTGGCCGAGTCTGAGGCTGCAGGTACCGAAATCTCGCTGATCATGCTCGACATCGATCACTTCAAGAAAATCAACGATACGCACGGTCACCTGTTCGGCGACAAGGTGATTCGCGGCGTCGCCGAAGTGCTCAAGGCCAACGTCAAGGGCAAAGACGCCATCGCCCGTCTGGGCGGGGAGGAGTTCGGCGTGCTGCTGCCTGAAACATCGCTTTCCGGCGCGCAAATGCTGGCAGATAAAATCCGCCAAATGGTGGAAAAGGGTCGCATACGCCGGCAGGACGGCAAGGACGCAGTTGGCGGCATTACTATCTCGCTAGGCGTCGCCGAACTCAATCGCAACGAAGATACATCGGCCTTCCTCAATCGTGCGGACAAGGCACTCTATTTTTCCAAGGAAAACGGCCGTAATCGCGTCAGCATCGCGCCGCAGTAGGTATACTGGAGTTTTGCTCCACTGCAAACTTCTGAAATGTTCGACCCCAAAGCCTTCCTGAAAGGTCTTTCCAGCCTTCCCGGCGTTTACCGCATGCTCAATGCGGCCGGCGAAGTGATTTATGTCGGCAAGGCGCGCGACCTGAAAAAACGCGTGTCTTCGTATTTCCAGAAAAACCTGTCCAGCCCGCGCACCCGCATGATGGTGTCGCAAATCATGAATATCGAAACCACGGTGACGCGCTCGGAAGCCGAGGCACTGCTGCTGGAAAACAACCTCATCAAGAGCTTGATGCCGCGGTACAACGTGCTGTTCCGCGATGATAAATCCTATCCCTACATCATGATCTCGGGCGACGAATATCCGCGCCTGGCGTTCCATCGCGGCAGCCAGCAGAAGCCGCACCGTTATTTTGGACCGTTTCCGAACGCGCTGGCGGTGCGCGATAGCATCCAGTTATTGCAGAAAGTCTTCCGCCTGCGTACCTGCGAGAACTCGGTGTTCAGCAACCGTTCGCGGCCGTGCCTGCAATATCAGATAGCACGCTGCACCGCGCCCTGCGTGAATTACATTTCCCCCGAGGACTACAAGCGCGATGTGAGTCACGCGGAGCTGTTCCTCGAAGGACGTGAACAGCAGGTAATGGAAGAGCTGTCGGGCAAGATGATGGAGGCGGCGGAACGCCAGGATTACGAATTGGCCGCTGTGTTTCGCGACCGTATCCAAAGCCTGCGACAAGTGCAGGCGCGGCAGTTCGTCTCCGATTTCCGCAGCGGCGATGCCGATGTGGTGGTGTGCGTTTCCGAGTCCGGCGCCATGTGCGTCAACCTGGTGATGATCCGCGGCGGACGCCATGTCGGCGACCGCAGCTTTTTCCCGCAGCATATCGAGGAGTGCGACGAAAAGACCGTGCTGCAAGCTTTCCTCGAACAGCATTACTTGCAGCAGCCGGTGCCGCCGCTCATTATTACCGGTGTAGCGCTGGAAGATGAAGCCTTGTTGGAAATGCTGAGCGAACGTGCCGGGCGCAAGGTGCAGATCAGCGCATATGCCGGCGGCGACCGCCGGGTGTGGCTGAAGATGGCGCAAACCAATGCGGAAATCGCGCTCAAGCAGCATCTTGCGCAAAAGACCACGCAGGAAGGTCGCCTGCTCGCCTTGCGCGAGGCCCTGGATTTGCCGGAATCGGCGGAGCGCATCGAGTGCTTCGACATCAGCCACACCATGGGCGAAGCCACGGTGGCCTCCTGCGTGGTGTTCGACAAGGGCAACATGCAGAATTCCGAATATCGCCGCTACAATATTACCGACATCACCCCGGGCGACGACTACGCTGCGATGCGCTCCGTGCTGACGCGGCGTTACACCAAGATCGCCGCGGGCGAGGGCAAACTGCCCGACCTTATTTTCATCGATGGCGGAAAAGGCCAGTTGGGTGTCGCGGTCGAAGTGATGCATGAAGTAGGATTGCCGGATATGATGCTGGTCGGCATCGCCAAAGGCGAGGAGCGCAAGCCGGGCCTGGAACAACTGATTTTCCCGGACAGGGAAGAGCCGCTACGGCTGCAAAAAGATAACCCCGGCCTGCATTTGCTGCAGCAGATTCGCGACGAAGCGCATCGCTTCGCCATCACCGGGCATCGCGGTCGACGCGGCAAGGCGCGCACCAAATCATCGCTGGAAGAAATCGCCGGCGTCGGCGCCAAACGGCGGCAGAAGCTGCTGACCCGTTTCGGCGGGTTGGCCGGCGTACTCAAGGCCAGCGTCGACGAACTGGCGCAGGTGGAAGGCGTCAGCCCGGCATTGGCGGAAAAAATCTATCAGGAATTACATTGACGATCATGGATTGGAATATACCGAACATACTGACCTGGCTGCGTATCCTGATGATTCCGCTGTTCGTCGGCGTGTTCTATTGCCCCGAAAGCGATCTACCCGAGCACACGCGCAACTTGTACGCCACGCTGATCTTTGCACTGGCCGCCGCGACCGACTGGCTGGACGGCTACCTGGCGCGCGCCTTGAATCAGACTTCCTCTTTTGGCGCCTTCCTTGATCCGGTTGCGGATAAGCTCATGGTGGCGGCAGCCCTTATCGTGCTGGTCGAGTTCGGCCGGGTAGGAGCCGTGGTAGCGCTCATCATCATCGGCCGCGAAATTGCGATCAGCGCATTGCGCGAATGGATGGCCGGTTTGGGCAAGCGTCAAAGCGTCGCCGTGGCATTCTTAGGCAAGATCAAGACGGCTGCGCAGATGGTGGCGATACTTTTTCTGCTCTATTACCAGCCCGTCGGCCCGGTTGACGTCAAAAGCATAGGCAGCCTCCTGATGTATGCCGCGGCATTTTTGACATTGCTCTCAATGGCTTACTATTTGAAGGCCGCCTGGCCCCAAATCCGTGAGAAATAAAGCGCTCCGCGGCTGTTGACACAAGGCCGAAAATCCTTAAAATGGCGCCTTCTTCGACGCGGGAATAGCTCAGTTGGTAGAGCGCAACCTTGCCAAGGTTGAGGTCGCGAGTTCGAGACTCGTTTCCCGCTCCAGATTAAAAAACGGGGAAGGCTATCATGCTTTCCCCGTTTTAGTTTAAAGAGGCAAGATGGTGACGCATCGGCCTGGGAAGAAGGCCGGCGCGGAATTCAAGTTTAATGGCGCGTTAGCAAAGCGGTTATGCAGAGGATTGCAAATCCTTCCAGGGCGGTTCGACTCCGCCACGCGCCTCCAAGTTTATTTCGCCCGGGTGGTGAAACTGGTAGACACAAGGGACTTAAAATCCCTCGGC
>DATHWW010000019.1:0-137410 GCA_035460165.1 Methylophilaceae bacterium
CCGCGCGAACGCAGGCTCTTGAACATCACGCCGTAAGTGGCGGCGGGGAAGCTGTTGGCGTGGGAGAAAACGACCAGACTCAAATCAGCCGCTCTTCCGGTCGGGTGATCTTCTTCAGCGGCTTGCTGGTGGCGGTGTCCACCTTGAGCGGGGTGTCGGTGTGGGCGTCGTCCCAGACCGGGCTCTCGAGGCTGTCGAACACTTCGCGCAACTTCTGGCCCCAGCTGTTGTGCAGCATGCGGTAGTAGGGGTTTGCCATGTCGATGCTGACGATCTTGTCGGTTTCGAAGCGGTTGGCTTCGTACACGACCAGGTCGAGCGGCGGGCCGACGGAAAGGTTGGACTTCATGGTGGAGTCCATCGACACCAGCGCGCACTTGGCGGCTTCGTCCAGCGGCGTGTCGGGCGTGAGCACGCGGTCCAGCACGGGCTTGCCGTACTTCGACTCGCCGATCTGGAAGTAAGGCGTCTCCGGCGTCGCCTCGATGAAGTTGCCGGCGGAATAGACATGGAACAGGCGCATGCCTTCGCCCTTGATCTGCCCGCCGAAGATCAGCGACACGTTGAAGGTGACGTCCGAATTCTTCAGCGCTTCGGCGTCGCGGTCGTACACATGGCGCACCGCATTGCCCAGCACTCGTGCTGCGTCGAACATGCTTTTGGCGTTCCAGATGGTGAGCGGTTCGTCGTCACCTTTCTCACGCAACTGCTCGACCTGCAGGATTTCCCGCACCGACTGCGAGATGCTCAGGTTGCCGGCCGACAGCAGGACCATGAAGCGGTCGCCGGGACGTTCGTACACGATCATCTTGCGGAAGGTGCTGATGTTGTCCACGCCCGCGTTGGTGCGCGAGTCGGAGAGGAACACCAGCCCCGCGTTGAGTTTGATACCGACGCCGTAGGTCATGATTTCTCTCCTAACTTTTTCAGGGCGTAAAGCGCGTCGAGCGCTTCGCGCGGGCTCAGTGCATCGGGATTCAGGGCTGCCACCGCCGCTTCTACGGCGCTGTGCGTGGGAGTTTCCGCCGCAGGCGGGGCCTGGAACAAGTCTACCTGCTCGCGGCTGAGCGTTTGCTGGTTTTCGAGGGCGGTGAGCGCGTGCCGCGCGTGGTTCACCACGCCGCCCGGCATGCCGGCCAGGCGCGCGACCTGGATGCCGTAGCTGCGGCTGGCAGGGCCGGGCTGGATTTCGTGCAGGAACACGATGTCGGTGCCCGATTCGGTAGCGCTGACGTGCACGTTCAGCGCCGCATGGTGCTTGGCCGGAAACTCGGTCAGCTCGAAATAGTGGGTGGCAAACAAGGTGAAGGCCTGGGTCTTGTCGTGCAGGTGCGCGGCAATGCCGGATGCAAGAGCCAGGCCATCGAAGGTGGAAGTGCCGCGGCCGATCTCGTCCATCAGCACCAGTGAATTGGGCGTGGCGGCGTGCAGGATCTGCGCGGCCTCCGTCATCTCCAGCATGAAGGTCGATTGCGCATTGGCCAGGTCGTCGGCCGCCCCGATGCGGGTGTGGATCGCGTCCATCGGCCCCAGCCGGCAGGCGTTGGCGGGCACGTAGGAGCCCATTGAGGCCAGCAGGCACACGATCGCCACCTGGCGCATGTAGGTCGACTTGCCGCCCATGTTGGGGCCGGTGATGACCTGCATGCGCTGCTTCGGCCCAAGCCGCGTGTCATTGGCGATGAAGGCGCCCGAGGAGGTTTCGGCCAGCCGCGATTCCACGACCGGATGGCGGCCTTGCACGATCTCGATGCCGGGCTCCTTCGTGAACTGCGGGCGGCACCAGTTCAAGGTGAGCGATCGTTCAGCCAGCGCGCAAAGCGCATCCAGCGAGGCGATCGCGCGGGCCAGGCGGGTGAGGGCGGGCACGAAAGGCTGCAACTGGTCCAGCAACTGCTCGTACAGCAGCTTCTCGCGGGCCAGCGCGCGGTCCTGCGCCGACAGCGCCTTGTCCTCGAAGGCCTTCAGCTCAGGCGTGATGAAGCGCTCGGCGTTCTTCAGCGTCTGGCGGCGGCGGTATTCGGGCGGCGCGTTTTCGGCCTGCGCCCGGCTCAACTCGATGTAAAAACCATGCACGCTGTTGTATTCGACCTTGAGGCCGGCGATGCCGGTGCGTTCCTTTTCCTGCGCCTCGAAGGCCAGCAGGAATTCGCCACAGTTGGTCTGGATCGCGCGCAGCTCGTCGAGCTCGGCATCGAAGCCCTCCTCGATCACGCCACCCTCGCGCAGCACAACCGACGGCTCCGCCTTGATCGCGCGTGCCAGCAACTCCAGCGCATTGGCAGGCGCGTGCAATGCGAGTGATTTAAGGCGATCGGAAGCGGCTTGGCGCAAGCCTTCACTCAGTTGCGGCAACTGGCGCAGGCTGTCGCGCAAGCCGGAAAGATCGCGTGGACGCGCCGTCTTGAGCGCGATGCGCGCCGTGATGCGTTCGATGTCGCCGATGGTGCGCAGCGTCTGACGCAGTCCGGGAAAGAGATCGCTTTCAATCAGCTCGGCGATGGCCGCATGCCGCGCGCGCACCTCGTTCTGATTGCGCAGCGGATGGTGCAGCCAGCGGCGCAGCAGGCGCGCGCCCATCGCGGTCTGCGTGGTATCCAGCAGGGAAAACAAGGTCGGCGCCGGCTCGCCGCGCAAGGTCATGTCGATTTCGAGATTGCGGCGGGTCGCGGCGTCCAGTTGCACGAACTCGCCGGACTGCTCGACGGATATGCCGAGAATGTGCGGCAGCGCGGTGCGCTGGGTGTGCTTGAGGTAATCCAGCAGCGCACCCGCCGCGGCGGTCGCGGCATGGAGGCCGGCGCAGCCGAAGCCGCTGAGATCGTAGGTGTTGAACTGTCGCGTCAGCGATTGCGTGGCGGAATCGAGATCGAACTGCCACGGCGCGAGGCGCTTCCTGGGACATTTCGCGGCATCCACCGCCGTATGCGCAAAGCCGTCCGGCAGCAGCAATTCGGCCGGCGCGATGCGTTCCAATTCTTGCGCCAGTAGCGCCGGGGCGATTTCGTTCAGCACGAACTGGCCGGAGGCGAGATTGATGCGCGCCAAGCCCAGCACGTCCTCACCCGGGCATAACGCCAGCAACACGCTGTCGCGCGTATCGTCCAATAGAGCACTATCCGTCAGCGTGCCCGGCGTGAGGATGCGGGCGACCTGGCGCTCGACCGGCCCCTTGGATTTGGCCGGATCGCCGATCTGTTCGCAGATGGCGGCCGCTTCGCCCAGCTTCACCAGCTTGGCGAGGTATTGCTCGATGGAATGGTAGGGCACGCCCGCCATGCGGATCGGTTCGCCGTTCGAGGCGCCGCGCTTGGTGAGCGTGATGCCGAGCAGGCGCGCGGCCTTTTCGGCGTCGTCGTGGAACAGCTCGTAAAAATCTCCCATGCGGTAAAACAGCAGCATGTCCGGGTATTGCGCCTTGATACCGAGGTATTGGCGCATCATCGGGGTATGCTTTTCGCTTTCGAGGGAAGAATTATTTATCTGATTGATTTCTGTCAATTTAATGAATGCCGATACTTCAAGCCATCTCTGCATCCGCACCAGCGCATCCGGGAAACCCAGTTTATCGCCTGATTTGGATCCCGAGCCGAAGCTGCCAAAAATAGGAAAGTGCATATTATCCGATGATGGGCAGATCGCGGGAAAGGGATCAGGCTAAAAGTTTTTACCGCCATTCCGGCCGTATGAATAATAGGGTCTCTCCGGCACTACCCCAGATAGGCTATTGCATCAATTCACCTTTAAGGATTAATGTGTTAGCGATACATTGGCGCATTTTCCTTCACTGCGCCGTGCCTGGACAAGGGACACTCAACTATGAGCGTAGTTGCCGTCGTTGGACTCGGGTATGTCGGGCTGCCTCTGGCCGTCGAATTCGGAAAAAAACAACGCACCATCGGCTACGATCTTTCTGCGGACAAGATCGCAAGCTACCGGCGCGGTCTCGACCCGGCCGGAGAGGTCTCAGCCGCTGAGCTGCAAGCCGCCAACCAACTCACCGTCACCACCGACCCCACCGAACTTTCTCAGGCCGACCATATCGTAGTCGCGGTTCCGACACCGGTGGATATTGCCCACCAGCCCGATTTCAGGCCTCTCGTCGGCGCCAGCGAAACGGTGGGGAAACACATGAAGCGCGGCGCCATCGTCACCTATGAGTCCACGGTGTATCCCGGCGCCACCGAGGAAGTCTGCATCCCGATACTGGAACAACATTCCGGAATGAAATGGAAAACGGATTTCCATGTCGGCTACTCCCCCGAGCGCATCAACCCGGGGGACAAGGAACATACGCTGAGCAAGATACTGAAAGTCGTCTCGGGTGACGACGCCGACACCCTGGAGAAAGTCGCCGGACTCTATGAGACCATCGTTACGGCCGGTGTGCACCGCGCCTCCAGCATCAAGGTGGCCGAAGCCGCCAAAGTGATCGAGAACACCCAGCGCGATTTGAATATTGCATTGATGAACGAGCTGGCCATCATTTTCGACAAGCTGGATATCGATACTCAGGAGGTGCTGCAGGCGGCCGGCACCAAATGGAATTTTCTCCCATTCCGACCGGGGCTGGTCGGCGGGCACTGCATCGGCGTCGACCCTTACTATCTCACCCACAAGGCGGAGATGATCGGCTATATCCCGCAGGTAATCCTGGCGGGCCGCCGCATCAACGACAGCATGGCCAAGGTCGTCGCCGAGCAGACCATCAAGCAGATGATCAAGGCCGGATTCAATGTGCGGGGCGCCAAGGTCAACGTATTCGGACTGACGTTCAAGGAGAACTGCCCCGACCTCAGAAATTCCAAGGTGGCCGACGTGATCAGCGAGCTTCAGGACTATGGAATTGAAGTCCACGTCCATGACCCCATCGCCGACCCGGATGAGGCGCGTCACGAATACGGCCTGGAAATCGAGGCATGGGAAGACCTCCCTCGGGCAGAGGCCATCATCGCCGCCGTCTCGCATCGCGAGCTGCTGGCCCGGCCGCTGAGCGATTTTCAATCCAAGCTCGCCGCGCAGGGCTGCTTTATCGACGTCAAATCTCAATTCGACCAGACGGCACTGCGTGACGCCGGTCATTGTGTCTGGCGCCTCTAGCCACGAACGAATGGGGGTGGATATGACCAAATATCAGGAAACCCAGCAGTATTTGCGTAGCCATCAACATCACTGGCTGGTCACGGGTGTTGCCGGCTTTATCGGCTCCAACCTGTTGGAAGCCCTGCTCGGGCTGAACCAGAAAGTCACCGGGCTGGATAATTTCGCCACCGGCCACCGACGCAACCTTAAGCAAGTCGAGGGGCTGGTCGGGTCCGCGGCATGGAGCAACTTTACGTTTATCGAAGGCGACATTCGCAAGCTTGAAGATTGCGTGCGCGCTTGCGCAGGCGTGGAATTTGTCCTGCATGAAGCGGCCCTGGGCTCTGTGCCGCGATCCATTGAAGACCCTATTCTCACCAACGCAAGCAACGTGACGGGCTTCGTGAACATGCTGGTGGCGGCCCGCGACGCCGCCGTCAAACGTTTTGTGTATGCCGCATCCAGCTCGACCTACGGCGACCAGCCCGACTTGCCCAAGGTGGAGGCGGTCATCGGCCGGCCGCTTTCGCCGTACGCGGTCACCAAGTATGTCAACGAGCTGTATGCGGATGTGTTCGCCCGCTGCTATGGCACCGCATCCATCGGGCTGCGCTACTTCAATGTCTTCGGCCCCCGGCAGGATCCGAATGGCGCCTATGCCGCGGTGATTCCGCAATGGGTCGCTGCGCTGATCAGCAATCAGACCTTGCGTATCAACGGCGACGGCGAAACCAGCCGCGATTTCTGCTTTGTCGACAACGTCGTCCAGGCCAACCTGCTCGCCGCCTTGACCGATAACCCGGAGGCCGTGAACCAGGTGTACAACGTCGCGCTCAATGAGCGCACCAGCCTGAATCAGCTCTATGAAATGATGCGCGCGCTGCTGATTCAGCAGTTTCCTCATTTGCAGGCCCATCGCCCGCAATACGTGGATTTTCGCGCTGGCGACGTACGCCACTCCCAAGCGGACATTTCCAAAGCCGGGAAACTGTTGGGATTTGAGCCCACGCACCGCATCGACGCCGGGCTGAAGCAAGCCATGGACTGGTACGTCGACAATCTCGTCCTCAACGGATTCCGGGGAGGCGAGAAAAGTGCAGCGGCAAGTTGATTCAAGAAGGGAATGAACGCTTGATGCAATAGAAACATAGGGCTCATCGACCCATGCCGCATGAGTCCGTACTGGCCAATTTGCCCGGGGTTGAGGAGATAGCAATGCCCAAACGCATAAATTCGCACACACGAACTATCGCCATGCTGTTGGCGTCGGTACTGATGTTGAGCGGTATCGTTTCCTGCGAAAAACCCCAGACACCCGAAGCACTGATTGCCGAAGCCAGGCAATATCAACAAAAAGGCGACACCCCGGCCGCCATCATCCAGCTCAAGAACGCCCTGCAGAAGAATCCGGACAACGCCGAGGCCCGCTTTCTGCTGGGGACGATCTACAACGAAGCGGGGGATCCGAAATCGGCGGAGAAGGAACTCCGCAGAGCGGAAGATCTGGGCATGAGCCGCATCAAGGTGCTGCCCGAATTGGGCAAGGCCTTGTTCGCACAGGGGCAGTTTCAGCAAGTCCTGGATGAAACACAACGCTTAGCGGGCGCCAAGGAATCGCCCGAAATATTGAGTCTGCGCGGCAATGCCTATCTGGCCCTGCGCAAAAATCAGGAAGCGAAAGCGGCATTCGAGCAAGCGCTCGGCAGCCAGCCCGACTTTCCGGCGGCGCTCATTGGGTTGTCCAGGTATGCGCTCATGGAAAAAAATGTCGAAGAGGCGATACGTCTCTCCGACCAGGCTGTCGTCAAAAATCCGAAAAACGCCGAGGCCTGGCTTTTCAAGGCCGACCTGTTGCGAGCCCAAGGAAAAATCGAGCAGGCCCTGGCCGCATACGACCAGACGCTGAAATTGCAGCCGAAAAACACCACGGCGCATATCAACAAGGCCTTCCTCGAAATCGGCCTGGGGAAATTCGATATCGCCAAAACCCATATCGACGCAGCGCGTGCGGTGGCGCCGAACAGCCTCCTGGTCTTCTACACCCAGGCGCTGCTCGACTTCCGTCAAGGCAAACATGCCGAGGCATGGGACGCATTGCAACAAATATTGCGGGCAGCACCGGAACACATGCCCAGCGTGCTGCTCGCAGGGGCAGTGCAATACGCCATGGGATCGTTGCCCCAGGCCGAACATTATCTGAAGAGTTATCTGGAAAAAGACCCAAAGAATCCATACGCCCGAAAAGTGCTACTTTCCACCCTACTGAGAGCCCACAAGACGGATAGCGCTTTTGAAGTATTGCGGCCGGCACTCCAAAACTCCCAACAGGACTTCGAACTGCTCAGGCTTGCTGGCGAAACGTATATGCAGGCAAAAGATTTCGAAAAAGCAGAGGAGTACTTCGAAAAAGCCGCGGCACTTTCGCCTAAAGACGCTAACGTCCACACTGCGCTCGGCATCAGCAAGCTGGCACAGGGCGAGGATTCCCGAGCCATCGCCGAACTTGAAATGGCCTCGAATCTGGACAGCTTATCTTCCCGACCGGATCTATTGCTGGTCATTACCCATCTGCGCAAGAAAGAATTTGACCTGGCATTAAATGCAGCGAAGAACTTTGAAAAAGACCAGCCCAACAACCCTCTCAGCCACAACCTGAAGGGTGTTGCCTATCTTGGCAAGAAGGATTATGCGAATGCCCGAGCCAGTTTTGAGAAGGCGACTGCCATCCAGCCCAACTTTTTCCCTGCAGTGGCCAACCTGGCGCAACTCGATCTGGTAGAAAAGAAACCTGAGCGTGCCAAGCAGCGTTTCGAAGCCCTGCTCGCCAAGGACAAGAAAAACTTCAAAGCAATGAACGCGCTTGCCAATCTCGCCCTGGCGCAAGGACAGAAAAAGGAAGCCACCGCCTGGCTGGAACGCGCCAGCAAAGAAAATCCAGATGCACTGGAGCCAGCCCTGCAACTGGCGGCGCATTATTTGCGCATGGGTGAGAAACAGAAAGCGCTCGCCCTCGCACAACAACTCCAAGGCTCCTACCCAGACTCCCCCGAAATACTGGATATTCTGGCCCAGGCGCAGTTTGCGAATGGCGATAAGCAAGCTGCATTGGACACTTACAACCGCCTCGCCGCCATGCGCCCGAACTCCGCGTTGGCACAGTTGCGCATCGCTTCTATGCACAAGGCCATGCAAAACCCGCAGGCAGCAACGGCAGCCTTCAAAAAGGCATTGGAACTGCAGCCGGACAACCTGGAAGCGCAAATGAACCTGGCGGCGCTGGAAGCCCATAACGGGAGGTACGATCAGGCGGTCGCCATCGCCCGGACAATCCAGAAGCAGCGTGCAAAATCACCCGCCGGCTATTTGCTGGAAGGTGATCTGCTGATGGCACAGAAAAAACCCGATCTCGCGGCGAAACTCTATGAGCAGGCCCACGCGCTCAGCAAAGGAGGTTTCGCACTGATAAAACTGCACGAAGCCCTCACCAATGCTGGAAAGGGCAAGGAAGCGGACGCCCGACTGGTCCAATGGGTGAAAGAGCACCCTGCGGATCATACGACCCGTTTATACCTAGCTGGTACCTTTCTTGCTGCTAAACAAAACGAGGCGGCCATCGAGCAATATCAGATCATTTTGCGGCTGAACCCAAACTATGTGCCGGCACTGAACAACCTGGCCTGGCTGCTGCACCAGCAGAATGATGCTCGCGCCCTGGGATATGCCGAGCAAGCCAATAAGCTTAAGCCGGACAACGCCGCGATCCTGGATACCCTGGGATGGATACTGGTGGAGCAAGGCAACGTCGCCCGCGGTTTGCCACTGTTGCAAAAGGCCGCCAGCCTGGCGCCGGCGGCTCCAGTGATTCGCTACCACCTGGCCGTGGGGTTGATGAAGTCCGGCGACAAGGCCAAGGCAAAGAAGGAACTGGAGCAACTGCTGGCGAGCGGCAAGAACTTTTCCCAAGCCGAGGAAGCGCGGGCACTGTTAAAGAAGCTTTAGCACACTGAATAATATGAACAATTCAATAACTACAGGAAAGATAAAAGTCGGCTCTCCTGGAACGGAAACAACAACAATCATAAAGATGGACCAGGAGGTAGCCGGCTCTAAGCCATGAGGAGAGCCCAATGGCCAGCAGAGAACGGGGTCAAGACGAGATGGAGTCCGACAACGCCATCAAGGAGATTTTATACACCCCAACCCTGGAAGACGTGATCTGTCCGGATACCGAACCGCGCATCGAGTTCGAAGACTTGACCGTCGATCAAAAATCCTTTGCCATCCGTCTTGCCGATACTGAAGAAGGCCGCAATTCCGCGAGCATGCTCATCAACAAGATGTATACCTGGAGAGGCTACTCCGGCTCGCACGAACTCCATGAAAGCCCCAGCCGCATTACCCTGACTGCCTCCGATAAAAATACAGCCATCGGGACGATCACGCTGAGCATCGACTCCCCCATCGGCATCCTGGCCGACGAAATCTTCAGGGATTACGTCGATACCCGCCGAAATATGGGCGGCAAAGTATGCGAATTGATCAAGCTGGCGTTCGATCCTGCAGTTCGATCAAAACTGGTAATGGGCTCTCTCTTCCATGTTGTTTTTATCTACGGGCGGTATATTCACAAATGCACCGACGTTTTCATCGAGGTCAACCCGCGGCACCGCCGCTTTTATGAAACGATGCTCGGCTTCAAGCGGCTTGGCGATAGAAGGTTGAATCCCCGCGTCAACGCCCCGGCCCTGCTGCTTTGGGTGGATGTCGACTTCGTCGCGGAACAGATCCGGAAACTGGGAGGAACCAGCAGCCACCCGGGGATTGAACGCTCCTTGTATCCCTACTTCTTCTCCCATCGCGAAGAGGAAGGCATACTCCATCGGCTGTTGAGCATAGGTTAGTTGGAATTGGCCGGCATGCTGGTTGGAATGCGGCCGTTGCCATGCCAGCGGCCTTATCAAGCCATCGCCTGACGCTTGGGGAGATCATGTCATTACTCGACGATGCCGCCATGTTCCATTATGAAACCGCGTTTTCCCGCAATATCGGCTGGTTGAGCGAGGCCGACCAATACCGTCTGCGGCATAAGCGGGTCGCCATCGCCGGCATGGGTGGCGTAGGCGGTTTTCATTTGCTGACGCTGGCGCGTCTGGGTGTCGGAAAATTTAACATTGCCGATCTCGATATATTCGAGCTTGCCAACTTCAACCGGCAGGCCGGCGCGGGCATGTCCACTTTGAATCGTCCCAAGGTCGACGTGCTGGCGGAAATGGCACGCGACATCAACCCAGAAGCTGAGTTGGCCATCTATCCGCACGGCGTCAATGCGGAAAATCTCCAGGCATTTTTTCAGGATGTGGATATCTACGTCGACGGGCTCGACTTCTTTGCCTTCGAGGCGCGCGAACTGGTATTCGCCCATTGCGCCCGACACGGCATCCCGGCAGTCACCGTCGCCCCGCTCGGCATGGGCGCGGCCCTGCTCAATTTCATTCCCGGCGGCATGACGTTCGAGGAATATTTCCAGCTTGCCGGCCGACCCGAGCTGGAAAAAGCCGTGCGCTTTCTGGTCGGTCTCGCGCCTGCGCTATTGCATCGCCATTACCTGGCGGACAAAACCCGCGTCGACCTCAAGGCACGCAAGGGGCCGTCCACCATCATGGCCTGCCAGCTCTGCGCCGGTGTCGCCGCCAGCGAAGCGCTCAAGATCCTGCTCGGCCGCGGCAAGGTCTGGCCGGCGCCGCACGGCATCCAGTTCGACGGCTACCGCAACAAGCTGGCGCACACCTGGCGGCCGGGCGGTAATCGCAATCCCCTTAACCAGCTAGCCATCGCCATTGCCCGGCACCAATTGGGAATCTGAAATGAGTGTGCCTCAGCATATCCAACGCATCCTCGACCTGGCTCGCTGGGCCCCCAGCGGCGACAACACCCAGCCGTGGCAATTCGAGATACTCGGTGATGAGCACATCCTGGTACACGGCTTCGACACGCGCAAGCACGTCGTCTACGACCTGGACGGCCACGCCAGCCAGTTGGCGGTCGGCGCCTTGCTGGAAACCCTGTCCATCGCCGCTAGCACCGTGGGGCGCACCGCTTCCATTCAGCGCCGGCTGGACACCGCGGAAACCCATTTGCTCTTCGATGTGCACTTGCAAGCGCAAGATAATCTGGCGCCTCACCCGCTGGCGCTCTATATCGAGAAGCGCGTCGTCCAGCGCCGCCCGATGTCCACCCGGCCTTTAAGCAACGATCAAAAAAAGACGCTCGCAAATGCTTTGCCCGCAGGCTATTCCGTGATCTGGTTTGAAGGGTTCGCCCAGCGCTGGCGCCTGGCCCGGTTCATGTTCGACAACGCCAGGATACGCCTCACCATTCCCGAAGCGTATGCGGTCCACAAATCCGTCATCGAGTGGGGAGCGCAATTCAGCCCGGACAGGATTCCGGAACAGGCCGTGGGCGTCGATCCGCTGACCGCCCGCTTCATGCGCTGGGTGATGGACAGTTGGGAACGTGTCGGATTTTTTAACACTTATCTTTTCGGGCACGTGCCGCCCAGGCTGCAACTGGATCTAATCCCCGGCTTGCGCTGCGGCGCCCACTTTGCCTTGCTCGCTCCCGAGCCCCCCGTTGCCGTGGACGATTACATCGCTGCCGGCCGCGCCCTGCAGCGCTTCTGGTTGACGGCTACCCAACTTGGCTGGCTCATCCAACCCGAAATGACGCCGGTCATCTTTACGCGCTATCACCGCCGGGGGCGGGCTTTTACCGTGACGCAGGCCGCGCTGGAGGAAACGGCCAGGCTGAATACACGGCTGGAAGCCATGGTGGGCGTATCACAAGTCGAACAGCTGTTCTTCATGGGGCGCATCGGGATGATGCCGATGCCGTGGGCGCGATCGACGCGCAAGGACGTGGCGAAACTGCTGGTCTCCCAATAAGTTTCGTAACGGGTATTTCAGACCTGCTTGGTTCTTGTCGAATTAATTTACACGTCCGCCCGGTTTTCATTGCGATATTCATAATGGATAGAAGACACCTACAAAACCAACTGATTATTAATGGATTTTTCCGTCTGGCACCCCTCTTGCTTTATGTCAGTCAGACTAGCTCCATTATTAATAACCACGGCAAGAGGAGTCATAAAATGTTCAAGCACATGAAAAAAACCCTGGTAGCAGCCTCAGTTGCCGGCATGCTGGGTGTGGCAGGCCCTGCATTCGCCGTCGGCACTGGCGGTACATTTAGTGTCGAAGAAGGCGTCGTGGACGGCGTACCCTTTAGCAACGTGGTGACTGCCGATTCCTTCGACTTTTCTTATGAAGCCACCATCAATCAGACAATTGACGGTGCCTTTGACTTTATCGGTGATACTTTCACGGAAACCGGCACTTTTGAATTGTCCTCGTATAAGGACGGGATCAACACGCAGTCCGCATTCCTGAATGGGCTGGAAGCACTCGGCGGCTATGGCGTCGTCGGTGATTTCAGCGCAACGGGCACGGCGGGCCTCACCGGCGCGAACATTACTGCGTTGTTTGATACCTTCCTGCTGAATCTGTATGTCGATGACGACCAGGACGGCGTAGGCGATACGCTGTTGGGAACCGCAAGCCTGATTACTGGCGAAGCCCATATTTTCAGCGGTCTGGCCAACGGCGACTTCGAAGCGGTGATGGCTTTCACACCCACCGCATTCGGTGAAACCTATTTCTTCGATCCCAACCCGTTCTATATCCAGTTGAACTACGCTGGGAATACCACCACCATTTCAGGCGCCAGCACCACCGAGTCCTTTGAAGCGGAAGTGGATGGTTCCGGCAATGGCTTCTTTACAAGGGCCGTACCTGAACCGGCTTCCATTGCGCTGCTGGGCATCGGCCTGCTGGGGTTGGCTTTCTCCAGCCGTCGTCGGACGTAAGGGTGAGCGCCACGTTGAAAAAATAAAAATATCAGAATTAATTTCAGCCCCATGGAAACATGGGGCTTTTTTTCTCTTCGAAAACCCCTTTGCCTTCACCTTCATAAAACCCGTCAAAAGCGCCGGCCACAAATTTCACCCTCTTAACCTCAGACGATATTTCGCGGATGGGATCAAGAGTACGCAACGATCGATTCCAGAATTTTCCATGGGTAATTCATTGTCGGGATTTTTTACATAACTTGAATGAATAGCCAAGAATTGTTAATTTAAGTTGTTGTTTTTATTTGTATTAATACCTTGGCCCATGTCTTGCTTATAAATTAGCGAGAGAGCGACAAAGCTCTGGTTATGTGTACTGGAGAAAATCATGAATACAAAATTACGTAAACTGATCCTGGCCAGCGCGGTAGTACTCGCTGCCGGGACCTCAGGGGTGGCGAGCGCTGTGGATCCTTTCGTTCTGCCTAATCCGGACAACAATACGAATGTTACCCTTGGCACCTATCCTGACGCACAGGGGATTGTGCGAGAAGCCTACATCCTGAACGGCGTCCCGATCGCCTTAAAGTATGACGACTTCTGGTCTTATTCCGGGCCGCTGCTGGAGTCTATCCAGACGAATTCACCCGAGCTGGTTCCTGAGGCGACCTTCGGCTCCTTCAGCTTTTCAACGGGTACCGGGGTAATCGACATCAACATCACGTCAACCGCTATCGGTGCGACCAATACGGTAGACGGCCTGACTTTCCAGGACCCGGCTGAACTCGAAAACGGCGATGGGATCGGGGGCTGGAAATGCAGCTGGGGTGGCTCAACCCAAACCTGCACGTTCTGGAATGATGACGGAACTGTAGAGTCGAGCTATAGCAGCCCGGCGGGGGACATCAATGGCGTGACTACCGTCGGCAACCTGCTGACCTACCTGCAGAGCCTTGATCCATCCTTCACCATCCCGCTGATCTATGCCGACTATAACCAGACCGGCAGCGGCGACTCGCTGTGGTTCAGTGCAATGGTCGAGATCATCGATCCTGCAACCGGACTGCCCGTTGCCTCTTGGCAGCTCGATGGCACGACCAACGACGCCTGGGACGAAACGAACCCGACATATAACTATGGTGGGATCGATTTCCTGGGAGACGCGGCAGCCTGTGCGGCCGACCCTTGGGATCCGACGACCGGCGAAGGCTGTGCCGGGGTGACCACTGATGGCACGGACTATGCGAACCTCGAACATAACAAGGGTTCCGGCTCCGCCGACTTTATGGTGTTCGCCGATACCATGGACCTGAGCCTATATGATTCGGACTTCCTGTGGGTCGTTACCGGTGACCTGGGCTGCATCCCTGGTATCACCAGCCCCTTCCCAGGAACTGAGGAAAATGGCTGCAACACCAATGGCGCTGAGGAATTCGGTATCCTGGGCGGTGTTGGACCAACTGTAGTGGTACCCGAACCGGGTAGCCTGGCCTTGCTGGCTTTGGGCCTGATCTCCCTCGGTGCAATTGCTCGCCGTCGTCACTATTCCTAAAAAGGACTCAACATCAAAATAACGGCAGCACTTACAAATTCGATCGAGGGCGCCCACAAGGCGCCCTTTTTTTTGAAGAAACTTATTCCGATAGCAAAGTCTTACCTTCTCCCTCAATCACTTCAATAATGCGCATTTCCATGCCCTCTGGTTTCATGTACAGTAAAACTTGCCGAAAAATCAACCGTTACGCCAACGTGAGGGAGTGATGGAAATGGCAAATCACCCATCAATATTGCGGTATGCCGTGGCAATATTCACCAGCCTGTTTCTGGCAGGCCAGGTCTGGGCCGACGCGGCAGGTGTCGAGCTGGCCCAGCGCGTTTACGACCGCCCCGATGGCAAAGACGCCGCGTTTGCCATGACCATGACGCTGACGGAAAAAAACCGCAGTCCGCGCGTCCGCAAAATGCTGCTCTACCGGCTGGACCAGAAGGCAGACGAGGTATCCACCCTGATCCGCTTCACCGACCCCGCCGACATCGAAGGCACCGGCCTGTTGACACTGGACCACGCCAGCGGCGACTCCGACCAGTGGATCTACTTGCCTGCGCTGGAACGCACACGCCGCATCGACTCCAATCGCAAAGGCGGCCGCTTCGTCAACTCGGACTATTACTATGAGGACTTGCGCGACCGCCAGGTGAACAAGGACCAGCACCGCATTATCGGTAAGGAGGAATTGGCCGGCACCACCTGCGACATGCTGGAAAGCATCCCCACCGAAGCGAGCAATTCTGTTTACACCAAACGCATCAGCTGGATCGACCCGACCACTCTGCTGCCAATGCGCGTCGATTTCTATGAAAAACGCCAGGACCAGCCCAGCAAACGCCTGCAAGTGGTCAAACGGGAAAAAATCCAGGGTTACTGGACAGTCATGGACAGCACGCTGACGAGCCTGAGCAACGGCCACCAGACGCGGCTGACGCTGGAGCGTACGCAGTATGACCGGGGGTTGCCAGCGCGGCTGTTCACCAACCAGGTACTGGAAGACGAAAGCGCTGAGGAAGACTACCGTCCGTGATTTAGCAAGTTTCGTGACTATGCAATAAAAATTAAAGGGGAGGATCATGACTCATTGTCGAGCGGTAATGACAAGCGGATTGGCCGGGATATTCCTGACGTTTGGCGTGGCGGCGGCGAGCCATGCAGCGACCGCGGATGAGCAGGTTCTGGACGAGCCCGCCCCAGTCGAGCAATCCCTGGATACGATAGATCCATTGCCGGAAGAACAGGCCAGCGTTCCCAAGAAAAAAAAGCGTTCGAGCAAAGCCGGCAAGACGGGCATCAAGATTGATGATATCCGCGTCGAATTCGGCCCTTTCATCGATAAATCCAACCCCGCTTCCACCGATGCCTTCGTGCACGGCGCCGCCAGCGCAAAATGGCAATCGGGCATGTGGGAGTTCGCATTGGGCGCCCGTTTCGACGCCTACTCCCAATCCGGGTCGCAGGATTTCTACAAGGACAAGCTGGACTACACGGAAAACTACCTGCGCTGGCGCGGCGAGGATACCCGCATCACGGTCGGCACGCAGAATGTGCTGTGGGGCCGTGTGGATGAAATCTCCCCGATAGACCGCATGAGCCGCGCCGACCTCTCGCGCATTGTTTTGGACAAGCTGCCCGAACGCCGTCGCGCCGTCCCCGCCGTACGGCTGGAGCAATTCGCGGGCGATTTCAAGATCGACGCGGTGTGGCTGCCGGTGTTCGACGCCGCCGTGCTGCCCGACCGGGACAGTTTCTGGAGCCCGGTGGATACGGTGAACGGCCGCCTGCTGGGCATAGGCGACGTGCCCGGCATCATCGGCGCGCGAGTGCGTGAAGACGAAGACGGCAGCGGTGGCGGGGGCATCCGCGTCACCCGTTCCGGCGGCGGGCTCGATTACGGCTTCACCCTGCAGCGCGTCCGTCAATCGCAGCCTTACTATCGGGCCGTGGCGCCGGGCTTGCTGGAAGCGATCCATCCCTATAGCTGGGTGGTAGGGGGCGAGCTGGAGGCGCAGAAATGGGGCGCCACCTGGCGCATGGAAGCGGCCTGGAGCAGCGATCAGCCGGTGACCACCCGCACTTTCCAATACCGCACGGAGCAAGCCTTCGATCTGGTGGTCGGCACAGAGTTTTTTCCCGGCGATGGCGACACCCGGGTCACCTTGCAAGTGACAGGTCACAAGACCTTCACCGACACGCCGCTGCTGGAGCGGGACAATATCTACAACCTGACCGGCGAGATCGAACACCCCTTCGCCCAAGGACGCTGGCGTGCCAACCTGCGCTTTATCGCCGGCATCAACGACCACGACCTTTATCTCACTCCCAAGATCGCCTACATCGGCATCGACCAGCATGAATTCTTCCTGGCGGCGCACGTGTTCAGCGGCTCCGATAAAACCCTGGGCGGGTATTACGAAGATGGGGATCTGATCCTGCTGGGCTGGCAGGCCAAGTTCTAGCCTGCCCGACGGTACGGGCTCTTAATCAGGGGCTGTCCTAGATGCCGAAACGCACCGCGCGGACTTTACTCCGACACCTGATGCAACCCAGGCTGCTCGGCCTGAGGACCGCCATCGCCCTGATCGTGGTGATCCACGTGATTGCCGGCGCCTTTTTGTTGCGCCTGGAAGTGAATAATGCGCCCGAGCTTTACTTCCCCAAGGATTCCCCTGCCGTCGTGCTGGATCGGCAGTTGCGCGCGGAGTTTCCCAACGATGAAGTGCTGATCGGCCTGTTTGCCGGCGGCGATCTATATTCGAAGGAGTTTCTCGCCGCGCTGGACCGGATCAGCCAGCGCCTGGAACAACACCCCGATGTGGACCGCGTTTTCGCGGTCACCAATGCCGACCATATCGGCGGCAGCGAAGACGGTTTCACGGTCGAGCGCCTGATCGACCCGGAAACCCTGGACGACACCACCGCGCAGGAACGCAAGGACAGGATACTGCAGGACCGTTTCGCGCCCGGCGCGCTAGTCGCGAAGGACGGCTCGGCGCTGGCGATCGTCGTGCGCGCCAAGAAATTGGGAGAAAGCCGCCAGCGCGCCGCCATAGAAGCGGCCCTGCGCGAGGCGGTCAAAACGGAAAAACTGGAAAAGAAACTGGTCGCCGTCGCCGGCCCGGTGGCGCTGGACGCGGCCGAAATGCGCTCCATGCTGCAGGACAGCGCCTTATTCACCCCTTTGGTGGTAGTAATGGGCTTGCTATTGCTGCGCTGGGTCGTGGGGCGCACGCCTCCCGTCGTGATCGGCGCGGTAGGAATGAGCACCGTCGTGATCAGTTGCGTGGCATTGATTGCGGCCATAGGCAGGCCTTATACGCTGGTCACGGCGATGGCGCCTACCTTGCTGTTTGCTTATACCGCGGCCAATATGCTGCATCTGTACGCGGCTTTGCTGCGCATGCGCAATGCCGGCTTCCGCAGGCCGAAGCGCGTCATCTTTGCGGTGCAGCTCGTGCACAAGCCGGCGTTGTTCAATATGCTGAGCACTGCCGCCGGCATGATCAGCCTGGTGTTGGTGCCCATCCCGCCGATCCAGGTATTCGGCATCGTCGGCGCCTTCGGCACCTTGATGATTTACCTGGTACTGATCTATCTGATACCGCCCTTGCTGGTGAAGTGGGATAGCGGCTACTGGCCGAAACGAAGCGGCGGTTTTTCGTGGACCAAACGCATCTCTTATGGCCTTGCCAGCTTCAGCATGCGCCATGCCGGCTGGGTGACCATCACGATCGCCCTGCTGGCGGCGCTGACCGCGCCGCAAATCCTCAAGGTGCAGGCCGAATCCGACCTGCTGAAATTCTTCGATAAATCTCACCCCCTCACACAATCCACCCAACTGATCGAAACCCGACTGGCGGGCGTCACCGCGCTGGAGATCGTCGTCGACGGCCCCAGTCGCGATGCCTTCAAGGATGCCGACCGGCTGAAGCTGCTCAAATCGGTGCAGAACTGGGTAGAGGCCCTGCCGGAAGTCGATCGCACGGTGTCGATGATGGATATCGTCGAGGAAATGAACTGGGCATTCAACGGCGAGGACGCGGCATCGCGCGTACTTCCCGACGACGACAAGCTGCTCAGCCAATTGCTGCTGATTTATGACGGCCGCGATTTGCAGGAGCTGGTCAACAACGAATACCAGCGCACCCGCATCCTGCTCAATGTGAATGTGCACGGCGCCAACGCCATCCAGTCCGTTACTGAAAAAATCGAGAGGCATCTGGCCCAGGTCAATGCCCCCGGCATCACCTGGCAAATCGGCGGCGGCGGGCGTTTGTTCTCGGATCAGGAGGACTTGCTGGTGGTCGGCCAGCAACGCAGCTTCCTCGGCGCTTTCGGCCAGATTTTCCTGATCATGCTGATACTGTGGCGCTCTGTTCCCGCGGCCGTTATCAGCATGCTGCCCAACTTGGCTCCGCTCGCCTTTATCTTCGTGGTCATGGGTGCCGCCGGCATTTATCTGGATATGGCCACGGTACTGATCGCCAGCGTCGTGCTGGGGATCACCGTGGACGACACCATCCATTTTTTTCACAGCTATCTGGAAAAACGTCATAAAGGCCATGGCGTCGTCTTTTCCCTGGCGCGCAGCTTCGAGGCCTCGGGTCGCGCCGTCGTCGCCATCTCGCTGCTGCTGGTTGCCCAGTTCCTGCTGCTGTCGGTCTCCCGCTTCCAGCCCACTTCGCACTTCGGCTTGCTCGCCTCCAGCGGCCTGCTGGCCGGGCAACTGCTGGAATTGCTGCTGCTACCGGCGCTGATCATACTGTGGAACAAGCTGAAGGTCCGTCACCGGTGGATGGCCGTTTAATGATTCGATTAAAAATCGGGAAATGTCGGAAATTTTTACAGTTTCACGCCCCATGGAATAGCACAAACCACTTGATTTATATTGAAATTTAAGTATATTTAAATTATTAATATTTTTGTAATCGCGCTTTTACGTTAAAAATTTTAATTTTTGCCAGAAAGTGAAGCGACGCCATGAATAAGATCAATCCGCTAGTCTTGTCCTTTCTTCTGATTGCCGGCTGCCCAGTTGCCAATGCAATCCCGCTGACATTTACCGATGTGACAGACCCAAGTCCGGATGAATTGATCGCATTCGGCGTCAACAAAACCTACAGCTTTAGCCACAACATTCTTGACGAAGGCTATAACGCGCTAACCGACACCATCACGAACTCTTCGCTGGTATTCAGTTTTTTGGACGAAAGTACGGATGCAGCCGCGGAGTCGGTATTTTTTACATTCGACCTCTCTTCCTTCGGCTCGCAATTAATCACCAGCGGCGGAAGCACGTTTACCACCGAATTTTCAGGATTGACCCTGAACGGCTTGCTTTCACCGGATGGCATATTGAACGTAGAGCTTGAAAATGCCGGCACGACCAATGGGCATCAGGAAGACAGGAGCGACTTCCTGTTCCTCGGTTCAACCCTGACAGTCAATGTAGACAGGGCGACGATAACAACTGCACCGGTCGTGGCAGCAGTTCCAGAGCCGGCTTCATTAGCACTGATGGGGATTGGACTGCTCGGGCTAGGATGGGTCTCGCGCAAAAAAGCGGCATAAGCGGCACTGTTTTATTTTCTTGCGATGGGTTTATTTTCTTGTAATCGGCGCGGATAAAAACGGCGCCTCTTTCACCAGTCCGGCTTTATAAGGGTGGGTCGGTTTGCGGTAAAGCTTGGTAATCCTCTCCACATAATTCTGGGTTTCCGGATACGGCGGGATCCCGCGATACCTTTCCACCGCCTTTTCACCCGCGTTGTAGGCCGCCAACACCAATGGCACATCCCCCTTGAAGTAAGCCAGCAACCATTGTAGATAGGCCAGTCCACCTTTGATGTTATCTTTTGGGTCGAATGCGTTTTTAACGCGGAAACGCTGGGCGGTCTCGGGGATGAGCTGCATCAGGCCTTGCGCGTTCTTAGGGGATCTTGCATGCACGTTAAAGCCGGATTCTACGGTGATAACGGCCAACACCAGCTTGGGGTCGACGTCGTAATCGGAGGCCAGCTTGTGCACCAGATCGAAAATCGGCCCCCGCTTAAAGAAGTTTTCTTCCACGACCACCCGCAGGTGTCCCGTCTTTGCATACTGGCGCTCGACATCCGCGTTATTTCCTTCTGCCAGGGGTTCGGGATCGGGCAACAAGCATGTGGGTAACGGCGCCTGGGTAGAGGCATGGATGTAGCGCAACATCTCCTTGGCATGCGCGTGCCCCTGGTCGCCGGCCATCGCAATCAACTGCGCCGCCACGCTATCGTCTCGGGGAACACCACGCCCATTGGCATACATCCAACCAAGAGCAAATTGCGCATTCGCATTGCCCGAACGTGCAGCACGGCAATACAGCGCAGCCGCCTTGACAAAATCCCGCGGCATGCCCTCGGCATGCTCGTACTTGACAGCCAATGCCACTAAAGCCTCCGGGCTCTCCGGATTCTCAAGCGCAGCCGCCACAGGGGTCTCGTCCGCCCCGGCACTCGCAATAATCGAAGTCCAAACCGCGAGCGCAAGCAATGTTTTATTCGAATAGGCCATGATTCCGCCACTCTTGGATGCTTACTTTGGAGAAAGCAAATTACGCACCAGTGTATTTTGCTGTTGAATCAGAACGGCGAGCATAGTCCGGGAGACATTGTCTCCGTTGCCTTACGTAAATGCGTGCGCGGCCAGACAGGCCGGACGAGAGTTGTTTATTGGACCGCGGCCGATAGATGGCCGGCGAGTGTAAAAAAATCCGACACCCTAAGCCGGATGCGTTTCACAAGCAGCCTAGTGACCTTCCTCTGGGGACTCTGCCGCCCCCCGCGACAGGCGCTTGTTGTGTCGTTGCAAACTGCCGCTTAACTGGGAAATGATTTCCGACGCGGCGCTAATGATCTGGTTGGACCCCAAACCCGCCCGTGTCATTTCCTTGTAAAAGGATTTCGCCAGGATTTTCGCTACCTGGTCAGGGTTCTGCAAAGCAGCGCCGACACCCACCGGCTCGAGACTTTTTTCCGCGTCCTGGAGCAGTGCCAACTGCGCAAACCGGGAGTTCAGGATATTTTGCAACTGAATCGCCTGGATGGACTTGCCAATGAATAGAGCAACTACTTCGAGCAGGTTGAGGTCAGCCTCATTGAAAACATCTCCAAGCGTATGGCCGCTGACATTGACCACGCCGACGATGCGCCGGTTGATGGGAATTGGCGATGAAATCAGGCTTTTGCGCGGGTCGTCGGTTCGTCGCGCCTTGGAGGCCAGCTCCGATTTGCTGATATCCTCGATGAGTATCGATTGGCCGGTAACAATCACCTTCCCCGCAATCCCTTCGCCCTTGCCTATCGACTCGGTGTAAGCGGCCTCCGGCAATAGCCCATAGCTCGCGCAAACCCGCATTCTGAGGTCTTCAGATTCGCCATCCTTCAGCAGCATAATAGAGCACTTTTCGGCATTGAGCGCCTTCGCCGCTTTTTCCGCCAATTGCAGGAGGTTGTCGTCCAGGGTGCCTTGCTCGAGAAAGTTGGACAGGTCTTGAAGCTTGATAAGTGGATTATCCATGATGACTCTCCTTAAAAAGCAAACTTCCAATCCTGAAGCTTAATGATGTTACAACTCTGTTGGTAACTGGCTGATCGATGACGACTTTAAGAGCTGAATCATGAAAAAAAGTATATGCTATGTCAGGTTAAGCCCGCTCTTAAAGAATTGGCTTACGTTATTGATAGAATAGATTTAACATGGCTAGAAAAATTCCTACTCGTGTGTAAAATGATTCTTACACACCAAAAAGAAATAGCGTTGATCTTTTAGGTTATTTGTTTGAGATATTCGTACTAAAGATTTCGACTTTGTCCGGCGTTGCCGCTCTATCCAACAGCGAAAGAGGTGATCAGAATGAATAGACAACAATACACCCACACCCCAGGATGGCTGGCCTGCTTGGCTATCGCACTTTCCCTCCTGACCCTCAGCGGTTGTGCCAGTAGAGGTCATCCGCCCCCCTCCGCCGAAGAACAAATTGCGCCGCACGATTACCTGGTTGGTCCGGGTGATAGCGTGAGCATCATGGTCTGGCGCAATCCCGAGGTTTCCATGTCTGTTCCGGTTCGTCCAGACGGCAAAATCACGACCCCCCTGGTGGAAGATCTACCGGCCAGCGGAAAATCCGCATCGCAATTAGCCCGGGATATCGAGAAGGCTCTGGCCAAATACATTCAAGACCCGATAGTCACGGTGATCGTGACCAACTTTGTCGGTCCCTATAGCGAGCAGATCCGCGTCATTGGCGAGGCCGCCAAACCGCAGGCACTCCCCTACCGCGAAAACATGACGGTAATGGACGTCATGATTGCCGTGGGCGGCATTACCGACTTTGCCGACGGCAACCGAGCCAGCGTAATTCGCAGCGTCGAGGGCAGTCAGCAGCAATTCAGCGTCCGGCTGGAAGATCTGCTCAGGGATGGCGACATCTCCGCCAATGTAATGATGCAGCCCGGCGATGTTGTGGTCATACCGGAAAGCTATTTTTAGACTCTCGTGACGGATTCGTGCTTATGACTGTTTGATTTTCCATCCCTGCACCCGAGGATGAAAAATCACGGATTTGATGCGATGCGACGCCGATCCTTGATGAAGGAGAGAGAGACCAGATGGAGGATCTGACTACACATCTGATTCCCTATGTAAAAGGGACATGGAAATATCGTTGGTACGGTGTCGTCGCAATCTGGTTCGTTGCCATTATCGGTTGGCTGGTGGTGCACGAACTGCCTGACAACTACGAGTCGTCGGCAAGAATATACGTGGATACCGAAAGCGTTCTGAAACCGCTGCTTGCGGGCATGGCTCAACCTCCCAACGTTGAGCAGCAGGTCACCATCATGAGCCGCACCCTGATCAGCCGGCCCAATGTGGAAAGAGTCATACGCATGGTGGATCTCGACCTCAAAACCAGGACAGCGCAGGAAAGCGACCAGCTGGTGCAGAACCTGATGGACGACATCGAGATCGAGGCCACCGGGCGCGACAATCTTTTCACCATTTCCTATGCCAATGAAGATCGGCGCATTGCCAAGGGTGTCGTGCAATCGCTGTTGACCATCTTTGTCGAAGGCAGCCTTCGCGACAGCAAACAGAATACAGTTTCGGCCATTCGTTTTATCGACGAACAGATCAAGGAATACGAACAGAAACTACTCAATGCCGAAACCGCCCTCAAGACCTTCAAGCAAAAAAACATGGGCATCATGCCCCGCCAGAACAGGGACTTCGCTACGCAGCTGGGAGAAGTCTCCGACAACCTCAATCAGGCCAGATTGGAACTGAAGGAAGCCGAGCAGGCACGCGACGCCCTCAAGAGCCAGATCGCCGGCAATGAACCCGACATTATCGTAGACGAGGCCCCTGTCACTATGGCGGCCACGCCGGAAATCGACGAGCGCATCCAGTCCTTGAACAAGCATCTGGACTCGCTGCGCCTGCAATATACCGAGCAACATCCGGATATCGTTGGGGCAAAACGCCTGATCAAACAGCTGGAAGAACGCAAAAAGGAAGAAACAAAGCTGATCGAAGAGCGCCAGCGTGAAGAGGCCAAACAAATCCAGCAAAGCGGCGACCCTGGGAAAAACTATAGCCCCATGCTGCAACAGTTGAATGTCGCCCTCGCGGAGGCGGAAGCCAGAGTCGCCTCGATGCGCGCCCGGGTAGAGGAATTCAATGCCCGCTTCAATCAAATCAGATCCATGGGAAACGCCGTGCCCGAGGTGGAAGCGGCATTGGCTCAACTCAATCGCGATTACGAGGTCAACAAGGCCAATTACGAAAAGCTTCTCGAGCGTCGCGAAGCCGCCAAGATGTCCGGCGATATGCGAGCCACGACCGAGTTGATGACATTCAGGATCATCGATCCGCCAACCGACCCTCAAACGCCGACAGGCCCCAATCGGGGATTGCTCTACTCTTTGGTATTG
Source organism: Methylophilaceae bacterium (assembly GCA_035460165.1). Classification (GTDB taxonomy): domain Bacteria; phylum Pseudomonadota; class Gammaproteobacteria; order Burkholderiales; family Methylophilaceae; genus MM2. The sequence goes on from DATHWW010000019.1 coordinate 24,500, forward strand.
GTGCTGGCTTTGGCAAGCGGTGTCGGGGTTGCATTCATGATGAGCCAGATCAACCCGACCTTCCACAGTCAAAGCAGTCTGCGTGAGACCACCGGACGGCCTATCCTGGGAACGGTAGCGATGATGTGGACCGGGCCGGAAATCGTCAAGCGCAGGAAGAAGCTCTTTGCCTTCTGCCTGTCCTTGCTGTTGCTGCTGGGTTTGTATGGCACACTGATGGCTACGATGGCCCCCGGCATAGTAGTAAGTTGATTCGTTTTCAGGACACAAGACACGCCTTAGACAATTACATTACAGCCATGCCCGAGCCAGAATATCAAGCTGACCCACCAAGAGCATGCATACCGCCGGAGGTTGTATGAGCATCATAGAAAAGGCAGCAGGAAAACTTGCCAAACTGGGCAAGGCGGGGAATACCCCCGCAAAAGAAACGGCAGCGGAGCCCGCGATCGATGATCCAAGCATCATTGAAAAGGCAGCGCACAAGCGGATGAATCATGTCGAAGCAAGACGGGACCCCGCTTTCGAGGAAATCTTGCCGGAAACCCATCCACATCCTCATCTCATCACTGCCGACAGAACAGGCAGGATCGGAGCAAGTCCATCACCCTCGATGCAAGAACGGGTGCACAAACAGGGAATGATCAATCTGGAAAAGTTGCGCCAGGCGGGCATGATTACGCCCGACGGCGACAGGACGCCGATCGCCGAAGCATTCCGCCTGATCAAGCGGCCGCTGCTCGCGAACTCCTTGCACCAGGCTAACGGGAAGGCCAACAATCACAACCTGATCATGGTCACGAGCGCCCTTGCCGAAGAAGGGAAGACTTTTTGCGCGACCAATCTGGCGATGAGCATCGCCATGGAACTGGATCACACCGTGCTGCTGGTCGATGCCGATGTCGCCCGCCCGGCGGTGCTCGACTATCTCGGTCTGGAGGATAGCCCCGGCTTGCTGGACGTGCTGCTCGAAAACAAGCTCGACTTGGCCGACGTGCTGATCCGCACCAATGTTGAAAAGCTTGCCGTGCTGCCCGCTGGAAGAAAGCACAAACGCGCCACCGAACTATTGGGTAGCCATGCGATGAGCGACCTGCTCAAGGAGATCGCCCTGCGCTACCCCGACCGGATCGTCATATTCGACGCTCCACCTTTACTGCTGACCAGTGAAGCGCAAGCACTGGCCAACCAGATGGGGCAAATCGTGATGGTAGTGGCGGCGGAAACCACGCCGCAGAAAGCCGTCATGGAAGCCCTCCGACAAATCGAATCTTGCGATACCATCAACTTCATCTACAACAAGGCCCGACCGTTCCCCGGTGGGGATTTTTATGGCTATTACTACAACTAAAACTTCTAAAAACAAACTTTTTTATCGTGGTTTGCATCCTGTCATCGGATCAACCTCAGCCATCATGCTACTGCTATCGCTGCCAGCCAATGCCGCCGAGTGGGAATTCACCCCCACCCTGCAATTGAAGGAAACCTTCACCGATAACGTGCGCTTGTCGAACACGAACGAGGAAAGCGATTTCATTACCCAGGTCAATCCAGGCATCACCATCGTGGGTCTGGGGCCGCACCTGAGATTCAACACCCGCTATGTCATGCAGAATCTTTTCTATGCGAAAGAGCATGGCAGAAACGCAACCAATCACCAACTGGATGCCAATGGCAATGCGGAATTGCTGCCCGATCATTTATTTGTCGACGCGCAGGCCTCCATTAGCCAGCGCAGCACGTCTTCCTTCGGCCCGCAAAGCGAAGACAACACCAATATCACGAACAACCGCACCAACGTCGAGACCTACAGTTTCAGCCCCTACCTGCTTCATCATTTCAAGGACTTCGCCGACGCCGAACTGCGCTACACCCATGATTCGGTCAGCACGTCGGGCAGCGGCTCAGCCGTTTCCACCGAGCTTCAGGACAGCACATCGAACAGCATCCTGATGCGCCTGACCAGCGGCGACGATTTCCAGACTTTGGGCTGGGGCCTGTATTACAACAAGCAGCGCATCGACTTCGATAGCGGCCAGGAAATTGACCAGGTAACCTATGGCGCGGACCTTCGTTATCGCCTCTCGCGGAAATTCAGCCTGCTTGCGAATGGGGGCTACGAGAAAAACGATTACCTCTCCATCACCGGCGACTCGGGCGGCTCCTTCTGGAAAGCCGGGTTCGACTGGACGCCTTCCCGCAGGACCAGCGTTGAAGCATTGGCGGGCAAACGCTATTACGGCGATTCATACTCCTTGAAGGCGAGTCACCGTTCACGCCGAACCGCATTCAATGTGAGCTATAGCGAAGACGTCACGACGACCCGCGACCAGTTTCTACTGCCTGCCACGATAAGTACCGCAGCGCTCCTGGATCAACTCTGGACTTCCAGCATTCCCGACCCCATCGTGCGGCAACAGATAGTGGCCGCGTTTATCAGCGAGAATGGACTGCCCGAGTCGCTGGCGGACTCGGTGAATTTCTTGACCAACCGTTTTTTCCTGCAAAAACGCTTCCAGGCGTCCGTGACCGTGACCGGCGCGAGAAACACCGGCGTGCTCAGCCTGTTCCACACCAAGCGTGAGGCACAAACGTCGCAAAGCTCGGACAGCGCCCTGCTCGGCGTCAGCGACTTCTCAGCCGATGACAACATCAAGCAGCGGGGTATCCAGGCACAGTGGATCCGGGAAGTCGGGCCGCGCACCCGCGCCAACCTGGGCGTATCGCTGATCGAGACCGAGGCCGTCACTACCGGCCGTGAAGACGAGGAAAAGACACTGAGGTTAGGTCTCACCAAGGAGCTTTTGTCCAATGTCAGAGGCGCGCTGGAACTGCGACGCAGGGACCGCGAGTCCACACAGGACGGTTCCGAATACAACGAAAATGCGGTAACAGCTTCGGTATTTATCACTTTCTAGCGAACCGTCATGTATGAATCCTACTATGGCCTTAGTGCCAAACCCTTCCAGTTAAAACCCGATCCGGATTTTTTCTTCGGCAGCAAGGGGCACAAGCGGGCGATGGCCTATCTGGAATACGGACTGGGGCAGCGAGAAGGATTCATCGTCATCACGGGGGAAGTCGGGGCGGGCAAGACCACGCTGGTGCGCAATCTTTTCCGCAAGCTGGAGTCCGAACGTATCGTTGCCGCGCAAATCGCCAACACCCACATCGACTCCGAAGACACCTTGCGCATGGTGATCTCCGCCTTCGGCTTGCCTTTCGAAGACCTCAGCAAGGCTTCCCTGCTGACCAAGCTCGAGCAGTTCCTGTTGCAATGCGATCGGCAGGGGAAGCGTGTGCTGCTGGTTGTGGACGAAGCGCAGAATCTCTCGCCCCGCACGGTCGAGGAGTTGCGCATGCTTTCCAACTTCCAGACCGCCGATAATTCCTTGCTGCAGATCTTCCTGCTGGGGCAACCCGAATTCCGTCAAACACTGCTGAGCGGCGACATGCAGCAACTGCTGCAACGCGTGATCGCCACCTACCACCTGGGGCCAATGGATGCCACGGAAACGCAGGCTTATATCGAGCATCGCCTGCTCACCGTCGGTTGGAATGGCAATCCGTCACTGAATGACGATGCTTATGCCGCCATCTACGAATACACCGGAGGGATTCCGCGCAAGATCAACACCCTGTGCGACCGGCTCTTCCTGATGGGCTATCTGGAGGAGATCCGCGACTTCGGCAGCGCGGAGGTCGAGGAAGTCATCCGCGATATCGGGCAAGAATTTGTACTGCCTGCGGGGGCGGGGGCTGCCTCCAAAGCTGTCCCCCATCCCACCTCGGCTCGCGGCGTTCCCTCCCCTGCCCACGATCAAACCGAGCAGTTGCCAAGCATTCAAGAAGCGCTGGATAGCATGGAGAAGAGGCTCGCCAAGATGGAGCGCTCGGTTATCTCCGTGCTGACACTGCTCAAGAAAATACTCTCCCTGCCCAGCGTGAGAAATCTCGAACGCAAGGAGACAAACTAATGTTTTCCGCGATATTTGCTTCCGCACAATCACCACCGCACGGCCCCTCGTGCAAGGGCTGCAATGCGGAGACATATCGCAACGGAATCTGCGGTGGTCCGGCACGCAGATTCCGCCATGATCCGGTCGCGGCATGCTGTGCCGCGAAGACTTCGGACTAACCGGACGATGACTTGCGGAGTTGACTATCATGACGACACCCGCAGAAAAGGTACCAACAACTCGCGATCCGATACGCAATGCAATGACCATAGACGTGGAGGATTACTTCCAGGTCTCGGCCTTTGCCGCCCACATTCCCAGGGATAGCTGGCCTTCCCTGTCATGCAGGGTGGAAGCAAACATCGATCGCATCCTCGCCCTGCTGGATGAGAACGGGGTCAAAGCAACATTCTTCACTCTCGGCTGGATTGCGGAGCGCTACCCGCTCATGGTGCGCCTCATCGTGGACAACGGCCACGAACTGGCAAGCCACGGCCACGACCATTTACGCGTGACGGAGCAAAGTCCCGGCGAGTTTCAGGAAGACATCACCCGCAGCAAGAAACTCCTGGAAGACATCGGCGGCCAGGCAGTCATTGGTTATCGCGCGCCCAGTTTCTCGATCGGAACGGACAATCTCTGGGCGCTGGATGTCTTGCGCGAAGCGGAATACCGCTACAGCTCGAGCATTTACCCGATACGCCACGACCACTACGGCATGCCCGATGCGCCGCGATTCAAATTCCATCCGCGCGGGCCGGACGGCCTGATCGAGCTGCCTGCTACTACGGCACAGTTATTCGGGCGCAACCTCCCGGCAGGCGGCGGCGGTTATTTCCGCTTGCTGCCGTACCGGCTTTCCCGCTGGCTGATGTACCGCGTCAACCATACTGACCGGCAACCCTGCATTTTCTATTTTCATCCGTGGGAGATCGATCCGGGACAACCCAGGCAAAAGAATCTCTGCCTGAAAACCCGCTTCCGCCATTACGTCAATCTGGGGCGCACCGAAGCGCGCGTCCGCTCCTTGCTCCAGGATTTCCAGTGGGGTCGCGTCGACCGCATCTTCCTGGAGGATCGCTAGCCATGGATAACGGCGGTGCAGCGTTGCTCCAGGCAGTCAATACCGCAGAGGCTGCCCCTAGCACTACGATCGCATCGCTGACTCCCGCCGACTTCGGCAAATGGGACGCTTTTGTCGAAACCTGCCCGCAAGCCACGTTTTTTCATCGTGCCGGCTGGAAAACCGTTGTCGAGCAAGCTTTCGGCCATCGCACGCATTACCTGCTTGCGCAACGCAACGGCACCATCGTCGGCGTCCTGCCGCTCACGGAAATCAAAAGCCTGCTGTTCGGGCATGCCTTGATTTCGAATGCGTTTTGCGCCTACGGCGGCATTGCAGCCGCGGATGACGATGCCCGCGAAGCGCTCGACCAGCACGCTCAGACGTTGGCGCGGGAGCTGAATGTGAACCATATGGTCTATCGCCAGCTCCAGCCGCTTCATACCGACTGGGCGGGCCAGGATTTGTACTTCACCTTTCGCAAAGCTATCGACCCGGACCCCGAGCAAAACCTGCTGGCCGTTCCACGCAAGCAGCGGGCGATGATACGCAAAAGCATCAGCCATGGCCTCGTCAGCGAGTTGGACGACGATGTCGACCGCTTCTTTAATCTGTTTGCCGACAACGTGAAACGACACGGCACGCCGACCCTGCCCAAACGTTATTTTTCACTGCTGCGCGAAGTGTTCGGCAAGGACTGCGAAGTCCTGTCGGTGCTGCACCAGGGGCAACTGGTCAGCAGCGTGCTGACCTTCTATTTCAGGGATGAGGTGCTCCCCTACTACGCCGGCGACCGCGAGGATGCCCGGCATCTGGCGGCCAACGACTTCAAGTACTGGGAACTGATGCGCCGGGCATGCGAGCGCGGCTATCGGCTGTTCGACTACGGCCGCAGCAAACTGGGCACGGGGCAATACGATTTCAAGCGGCATTGGGGTTTCGAGCCGATGCCGCTGCATTACGAGTATTACCTGGTCAACGCCCGCAGCGTGCCCCAGCACAACCCGCTCAATCCCAAGTACCGCTTGCCTATCCAGGTCTGGCGCATGCTGCCGACCGCGGTCGCCAACTTCCTGGGGCCGCATATCGTGAAAAACCTGGGATAAGGCATGGACGAACTGCTGTTACTGGTCCACCGCATTCCCTATCCGCCCAACAAGGGCGACAAGATCCGCTCTTATCATTTGCTCAAGCATCTAGCACGTAACTTTCGGGTGCATCTGGGCGCATTCGTCGATGTCCCGGAAGATTGGGCATCCGCGCCTCCCCTAGGCAATATGGTAACGGGCGGCATGAAACTCCTGCCCTTGAATCCACGCTGGGCCAAGCTGCGTAGCGCCTATGGATTGCTGAGCGGCGAGCCGCTCAGCCTCCCGTATTATCGAAACAAAACGCTGCAAGATTGGGTGGATCGGTTGCTGGCAGACCGGCCGATACGCCATGTCGTGGTGTATTCGTCGGCTATGGCTCAATACCTCACGGCATATCCTAAGCTGCATCGCGTCATTGATTTCGTGGATGTCGATTCCGACAAATGGGGGCAATATGCCGAGCGCAAACCCTGGCCGCTTAATTGGATTTATCGCCGCGAAGCGCGCACGCTGCTGGCCTATGAGCGCCGCATCGCGGGCAGCTTCGAGGCATCCACCTTCGTCTCGCCAGCAGAGGCCGAGCTCTTTCTGCAACTGGCGCCCGAATGTGCCGGCCGCGTCGGCTATTACAGCAATGGTGTGGACATGGAGTATTTTTCACCGACACGAGGCCATCACAATCCCTACCCGCCCACTACGCGCGTACTGGTTTTTACCGGCGCGATGGACTACTGGGCCAATGTGGATGCCGTCGCCTGGTTTGTCCGCGAGGTATTTCCCGCGATCCATGCGCAATTTCCCGATGTGCGGCTCTACATTGTCGGCTCCCGGCCCACGGCCGAAGTGCAGGCGCTAGCCAATGACGCCATCGTCGTAACCGGCAGCGTGCCGGATATCCGCCCCTACCTGGCCCACGCCCAACTTGCCGTGGCGCCGCTGCGCATCGCGCGCGGCATCCAGAACAAGGTGCTCGAAGCCATGTCCATGGCCAAACCGGTCGTGGTTTCGCCGCAGGCACTGGAAGGCATCACAGCGGAGCCCGGTCTTGAGGTACTGCTGGCACCGGACGCAGCCGCCTTCATCGCGCATATTGCAACCCAGCTGTCGCAGCCTGACGAAGCACTGGGGCCAGCGGCGCGCCGGCGCGTGGAGCAGAGCTACAGCTGGGATAGCAGCCTGCAACGGATGGACCAGCTGCTCACGCAAGCGCCCACGGAGGCCATCCCGCCCATGCAACAGAGGCTGGCGTAATGCCGCACGCCGCTCCAATGCTCACCTCGCGTCCGCCCGGCCGGCACTGGCGCGGCTATTTGGCATTGTTGATTGCGGCCCTCGTGATTCTGGTGTGGATCTATCGGGAAACGGCCTGGTCCCTGGTCGCCCTCTGGCAAAGCTCGGAAACCTACGCGCATGGCTTCGTGATTTATCCGGTCAGCCTTTATCTGATCTGGCGCGAGCGGGTTTACCTGGGCTCGATCACGCCCCGCCCCAACGTTCCGGCGCTCGCCGTCTTCGCGGCGCTCGGGCTGGGGTGGATGGTGGCCCAGTCCGCCGGGGTGCAGGTGGTCGCGCAATACATGTTCGTCGCGATGATACCCGCGCTCACCGCCGCCATCCTCGGCTTGCGCGTCGTACGCGCCATCGCCTTTCCGCTGGCTTTCACCCTGCTGGCCGTTCCTTTCGGCGAGATCTTTATCTTGCCGCTGATCAATTTCACCGCGGATTTTACGGTGCTGGCACTGCAACTCACCGGCATTCCGATATTCCGCGAGGGCAATCACTTCACCATCCCCAGCGGCAGATGGTCGGTGGTGGAAGCGTGCAGCGGACTGCGCTATCTCATTGCGTCGTTCACCCTGGGTTGCCTGTATGCCTATCTGACTTACCGCTCGCGCCTGCGCCAGCTCGTATTCATCGTGCTATCCATCATCGTACCTATCATCGCCAATGGCCTGCGCGCCTACCTGATCGTGATGCTGGGGCACTTGAGCAATATGCAGATTGCAGTGGGGGTCGATCACCTGATCTACGGTTGGCTGTTCTTCGGCCTGGTCATGCTGGCGCTGTTCTGGGCGGGCAGTTTCTGGCGTGAAGATGGTCAGGCGGCTGCGAAACGCAAGGCGGCTGCGTCCAACGGACTGGCCCGGATTGCCGTGGTTCCTCTGCGGAGAACCGCCGTGATTGGCGTCGCAGCGCTCGCAATCGCCTGGGCGCCGCATGCCTATCTGCATTTGCTGGAACGCCAGACCTTCAACCCAACGCCAGCCGCGCTGGCACTGCCGCAAGCCATAGGCCCCTGGACGGCTGCATCCCCCGTCGCAAAACTGACGCCCAGCTCCCCTGGCGCGGCAAGCACCGTGCTGCAGGAGTATCGCAACGGTGACCAGGTCGTCGGCATTTACATCGCATTTTTCCGCAACCAGCACCAGGGAGCCGAGGCGGTGTCTTCCCGCAATCTTCTCGTCGATGAAAACCCGCGGGGCTGGAACGTGACCGGGGAATCCATGCGCAACCTGGAGCTGGCCAATGCCCCCGGCAGCGTGCGGCAAAGCCGCCTGCTGCGCGGCACGCGCTACCTGCTGGCCTGGCAGTGGTATTGGCTCGGTGACGCACAAACCGCGAACGCGTTCCGCGCGAAATGGCTACAGGCAAAACAGCGCCTGCTGGGCACCAACAACGACGGCGCGAATATCGTCGTTTTTGCCCCTTATGACACGCAGCCCGCACAAGCCGTGGCGACGATGGAAAGCTTTCTCGCCGCGGCCGCGCCGACAATACGGCAGAGTCTGCAGCAGGCCGGGGAACACAGATGAGCCGCGCCGATGCCCCGCTGATCGTTCACGTCATCCACCGCTTCGGCATCGGCGGCTTGGAGAACGGCGTCGTCAACCTGATCAATCACATGCCGGAAGAGCGCTACCGGCATGCCATCGTCTGCCTGCAAGGCTATACCGACTTCCGCAAACGGCTGCAGCGGGAAAACGTCGCCATCCACGACATGGCGAAGCGGGACGGCCACGATCCACGCGTGTATTGGCGGCTGTTCCGGATTTTCCGGCAGCTGCGACCCGCCATCGTGCATACGCGCAACCTGTCGGCCATGGAAGTCCAGGCCATAGCGGCGCTGGCCGGCGTTCCCGGCCGCGTGCATGGAGAACATGGCCGCGACACCTACGACCTGCATGGCCGGAACCGCAAATACAATCTGTTGCGCCGACTGGTCCGCCCCTATATCGGCCACTACATCGCCGTCAGCAAAGACTTGCAGAACTGGCTCATGTCCGCGGTAGGCGTCAAGCGCGGCAATATCAGCCAGATCTACAACGGCGTGGACAGCATCCGCTTCCGCCCGGCGCAAACCCCACGTGCACAGCTCGGTCCGCCGGGATTCTTTGATGAAAACAACATTGTCATCGGCAGCGTCGGGCGCATGGCCGCCGTCAAGGATTATCCCAACCTGGTCCAGGCATTTCTAAAGCTGCTGCACCAGGAGCCGGCCCTACGCGACCGTCTGCGCCTCCTTATCGTCGGCGGGGGAGAGGCCCGCGACACCTGCCTGCGCGTGATGAACCAGCATGGGGTCGGCCAACTCGCCTGGCTCCCCGGCGAACGCAGCGACATTCCCGAGTTGATGGCTGCAATGGATATCTTCGTCCTGCCCTCGCTCGGCGAAGGCATCTCCAACACCATACTGGAGGCGATGGCGACCGGCTTGCCGGTGATCGCAACGCGAGTGGGCGGCAACCCGGAACTGGTGCAGGAAGGCGTCACCGGCCGGCTGGTTCCTCCCGCCGACCCCGATGCGCTGGTGCAGACGCTATTGGAATATGTGCGTGACGCCGACCGGCGGCATGCGCATGGACGCGCCGCGCGAGAGATCATCGATCGCCAGTTCAGCATCCCGGCCATGGTGCAGGGCTACCTGTCGGTCTACGACCGCATGCCGAAGCGGGAAGGATAAGCAGCATGTGCGGAATAGCCGGTATTTTCGACACCCAAGGCCAGCGGGAGATCGATCGCGACCTGCTGACGCGCATGAACCAGACCCAGTTTCATCGCGGGCCGGACGAAGGCGGCCTGCACATCGAAGCGGGACTGGGCTTCGCCCATCGCCGGCTGTCCATCATCGACCTGTCCAGCGGCCAGCAGCCGCTGTTCAATGAAGACGGCAGCGTGGTCGTCACCTTCAACGGCGAAATCTACAATTTTCCGGAATTGATGGAAGAACTGACCCGGCTGGGCCACACCTTCCGCACCCATTGCGACACCGAAGTCATCGTCCACGCTTGGGAGGAATGGGGTGAGCGCTGCGTCGAACGCTTCCGCGGCATGTTCGCCTTCGGCGTGTGGGATCGCAACACTAGAACCCTGTTCCTGGCGCGCGACCGCATGGGCGTGAAACCTCTGTTTTATGCCCTACTGGATAACGGCCATCTGATTTTCGGCTCCGAACTCAAGGTACTGACTGCGCACCCCGGCCTCAAACGCGAAATCGATCCCTATGCGGTGGAAGAATATTTCGCCTACAGCTATGTGCCGGAGCCGCGCACCATCTACAAACAGGCGCTCAAGCTGCCGCCCGCGCACACGCTCACCGTCAAATGCGGCCAACCCTTGCCGGTGCCGAAGCGCTACTGGGATGTCACGTTCAAGAGTGATGGCCCGATCAGCGCGCAGGATGCCCAGCATGAGCTGGTCGAGCGCCTGCGCGAGGCTGTCGGGATACGCCTGATGTCCGAGGTGCCGCTGGGCGCGTTTCTTTCCGGCGGCGTCGATTCCAGCGCGGTCGTCGCGATGATGGCGGGCCTGATGGACGAGCCGGTGAATACTTGCTCCATCGGCTTCAACGACCCGGCCTACAACGAATCCGAGTTCGCGGCGCTGACCGCCAAGCGCTACGGCACGTGCCATACGCTGGACATCGTGGAGTCCGACGACTATGGGCTGATCGACACCCTATCCGCGCTGTATGACGAGCCCTATGCCGACAGCTCCGCCATCCCTACCTACCGCGTCTGCCAACTGGCGAGGAAGCGCGTCACCGTGGCCTTGTCCGGCGATGGCGGCGACGAGACATTCGCCGGCTACCGGCGCTATCGCTGGCACATGCACGAGGAGCGCGTACGCGACATGCTGCCCTTGTCGGTGCGCCAGCCTTTGTTCGGCCTGCTGGGTGGAATTTATCCCAAGGCCGATTGGGCGCCGAAAATATTGCGGGCCAAAACGACCTTCCAGGCGCTGGCGCGCGACAGCATGGCGGCGTATTTCCACAGCATTTCATCCGTGTCGGACGAGTTGCGCAGGCGCCTGTTCAGCCCGCGCTTCAAGCAGGAACTGCAAGGCTACCAGGCCATCGAGGTGATGCGCCGCCACGCTGCCAATGCGCCCGAGCATCCGTTGTCGGCGATTCAATATCTCGATTACCAAACCTATCTAGTGGGCGACATCAATACCAAGGTGGATCGCGCCAGCATGGCGCATGCGCTCGAGGTGCGCGAACCGCTGATGGACCACAAGCTGATCGAATGGATGGCGGGCTTGCCGCCGGAATTGAAGCTGCATGGCACGGAAGGCAAGTACGTGTTCAAGAAGGCCATGGAAGCGTATTTGCCGAACGAGGTGCTGTATCGGCCGAAGATGGGGTTTGCGGTGCCGCTGGCGAGCTGGCTGCGCGGCCCATTGCGCGTACAGGCACGCGCGGCGCTGCTGGGATCGCACATGACGGACTCGGGCTTGTTCGACATGGATTTCTTAAGCGAGATGGTCGACCACCACCAGAAAGGGCTACGCGATTACAGCACCGAAATCTGGGCGTTGCTGATGTTTGAGGCCTTCCTGCGCCGGCAGGAAAACACGCCTAGCCAGCCGCTTCCCCGGAAGGAATATGCATGATGTCGGGGCAATATCTCCTGGACGATGCCAAGCGCTTCATACACGCGACGCTCAGCAACCAGATCGCCAAGGTCTCGCCCACGCTGTATGCCCGCCTGACCAAGCAAACCGGACGCGGCTTCGCGCCGGAATCGGCAGAACAAGCGGCGGATTATTTCCAGACGTGCTTCAGGGATTACTTCGATATCCTCGGCGTGCCCGAGCATGAGATTAAAAGCTACTTGAACGGCAAACAGCTTCTGGAGTACGGCCCCGGCGATGTGCCCGGGGTGGCGCTGTTGATGATCGCCCACGGCGCCAAATGCGTGATCTGCGTCGACCGTTTTGCACTGGTGTCCATGACGCAAAAGAATGCGGACATATTGCTGGAGTTGCTATGGCGGCTGGATAACAGCGCAAGAGCGCGCGCCGCGGAGTGTTTTCTCCAGCCGGGCAATCCTTTTAGCGGATTCAATCCGGAACGCATCCGCTATCTGATCCAGCCCGACGGGCTATCGAAACTGAAAGACGAGGTTGACCTGGTGTTCTCGCGCGCCGTGCTGGAGCATGTCAACAACCTCGACGCCACCTTCGCCGATATGGCACGGGCGCTGAAAGCCGATGCCATCCTGCTGCATCAGGTGGATTTGAAAAGCCACGGTTTGCATCGCCGCAACCCGCTCGACTTTTTGACCTGGCCTCCCGCCCTGTGGTCGTGGATGCACTCGCACAAGGGGGTGCCTAACCGTTGGCGGGTGAACCGCTACCGCGACGTGATGCAGCGCAGCGGTTTCGAAACCCTGCTGCTGCGACCGACCGATGTAGTGGAATCCAGCGTCGTCCATGAAGTCAGGCCGCATCTGGCAAGCCCGTTCAAAGCGCTGAGCGATGACGATCTCTCCTGGCTGGGGTTCTGGCTGATAGGCCGCAAAACCGGCGCTGGCAGTGATAGCACATGAAGCCGATCAAAATCCTGACTTTCAGTACGCTCTACCCCAACGCGGCGCAGCCCACGCATGGCATCTTTGTCGAAAACCGGCTGCGTCACCTGCTGGACAGCGGTGAGATCGAGGTCCAGGTCGTGGCGCCGGTGCCCTGGTTTCCGCTGGCCCACCCGGCATTCGGCAAATACGGAAAATTCGCAAAAGTGCCCAGCCATGAAGTCAGGCACGGCATCGAAATCTGGCACCCGCGGTATTGGGTGCTGCCGAAAATCGGGATGAGCATCGCCCCGCTCCTCATGGCGCGCGCGGTGAAAAAAACGGTGCGCAAGATACGCGAGCAAGGGTTCGATTTCGACCTGATCGATGCCCACTATTTTTACCCCGACGGCGTGGCCGCATGCATTCTGGCAAACCGCCTGGGCAAACCGTTTGTGGTGACGGCCAGGGGCACGGATATCAACCTGATTCCCCGGCACAGCCTGCCGAAACAATGGATATTGTGGGCGGCAAGAAAAAGCCGCGCGATGATCAGCGTCTGTCAGGCACTGAAAAATGAAATGGCCAGGATCGGGATAACCGCGGACAAAGTCACGGCACTGCGCAATGGCGTGGACCTGGATTTCTTCAATCCCGGCAACCGGGAAGAAATCCGCAAACAGCTCAATATTTCAGGAAAAACGCTGTTATCAGTCGGCTACCTGATCGAACGGAAAGGCCATCACCTGGTAATCGAGGCCTTGCCCAGCCTGCCTGGCGTCAGGCTCTACATTGCCGGCGAGGGCGAAATGTCCACCCGTTTGCACCAACTTGCCGCTAGGCTGGACGTGGCCGACCGGGTAGTTTTTCTTGGTGCAGTGGACCGCGAATCGCTGCGACGCTACATGGTCGCCGCGGATGCACTGGTGCTGGCCTCGAGCCGGGAAGGCATGGCGAATGTGCTGCTGGAGGCTATCGCCTGCGGCACGCCGGTGGTGGCCACCTCGCTGTGGGGTACGCCGGAAGTCGTCGCCGTGCCCGAAGCCGGGGTGTTGATCCGCGATAGAAGCGCAGCAGGCATCGCAGAAGGCGTGAACCGGCTATTTGCACATTATCCCAGCCGAGAATCCACGCGACGCTACGCAGAAAAATTCAGTTGGGACGACACCACGCGGGGCCAACTCGCCATTTTCCGCCGGGTGTTGACCGGATGAAAATTCTCTACCATCACCGCATACGCTCCAAGGACGGCCAGTACGTGCACGTCGAGGAGATGATCAACGCGCTCAAGGCGCTCGGTCACGAGATCGTCCTGGTCGCACCCGCAGCGATGGAAAAGGAAGAATTCGGCGCGGATGCCGGCATGGTCGCCTGGATGAAACGGCATCTGCCGTGCATGCTGTACGAGCTATTGGAATTGGCTTACGCGGTGCTGGCCTATATCCGACTGCAGCGCGCAGTACGCGAGCATCGTCCGGATTGCCTGTACGAACGCTACAACCTATTCCTGCCGGCCGGCGTCTGGCTCAAGCGCCGTTACGGCTTGCCGATGCTGCTGGAAGTGAATGCGCCACTGTATCAGGAGCGTGCGCGCTACGACGGCATTGCGCTCAAGCGACTGGCGCAATGGACACAGCATTTCGCATGGCGCGGCGCGGATTACGTGCTGCCGGTGACCCGCGTGCTGGGCGACATGGTGGCTGCCGCGGGCGTAGCCGAGGGGCACATCCGGGTGATTCCCAACGGCATCGATCCGGCACGCTTCAGTGACGCGCCCGACACCGAAACGGCGAAGCGCATGCTCGGCCTGCAAGGCAAACTGGTGCTGGGCTTTACCGGCTTTTTACGCGACTGGCACGGGCTCGACGGCGTGATCGACCTGATCGCCCGCGACGACGCGGATGCGGCGCGTCACCTGCTGGTGGTCGGCGACGGGCCGGCGCGTGCCACTTTGGAAGCGCAGGCGCGGCAGCTGGGCATCGCCGATCGGCTGACGATCACCGGCGTCGTCGCCCGTGACGATATCGCGCGCCATGTCGCCGCCTTCGACATTGCCCTGCAGCCGGCGGTGGTCGCCTATGCGTCGCCCTTGAAATTGTTCGAATACCTGGCGCTCGGCCGCGCCATCGTGGCTCCGGCGCAAGCCAACATCCTGGAAATTTTGAGCGACGGCCAAAACGCTGTGCTGTTCGAGCCCGGCAACCCAGAGGCGCTGGCCGCCGCGATAGAGCGCGTGAGCCGCGACGCCGAACTGCGCCAGCGCATCGCCGCCGGTGCGCGCGCCAGCATAGCCGAGCAAGGACTGACCTGGCATCGCAATGCCGAACGGGTGAGCGCGCTGTTTCATGAACTGCTGACCGGCAAGGCGGATCATGGCGTGGACAGCGAAAGCTCGGAATTGCCGGACACCTTTACCACCATGGGCCGAGGTTGATCATGCGCGACCTGCTGCTGTTTGCCATTGTGTTCATCGTGCTGCTGCGGGTCTTCACCCGCCCCCATATCGGCATTTATCTCTGGACATGGATAGGCCTGATGAACCCCCACCGGCTGACCTGGGGCGCCGCCTATGAATTTCCGTTCGCGGCCGTGACTGCTGGCGTGACATTGATCGGCCTGTTGTTCTCCAGAGCGCCGAGAAGAATGGTGTGGTCGCGCGAGACCTGGCTGCTCATCCTGTTCACGCTGTGGATGATACTCACCACGCTGTTTGCTTTCGATCCGCCGGCCGCGGTTGAATACCTGCGGCGCGTGTTGAAGATCCTGCTGTTTGCCTTCCTCACCATCTACCTGATCACCGACAAGGAAAAACTGATCGGATTGGTGTGGGTCACGGTGGCCTCGCTGGCGTTCTATGGCGTCAAGGGCGGCGTTTTCACCCTGACCGGCGGCGGCATACATTGGGTGCTGGGCCCCGAAGGTTCCTTTATCGGCGGCAACAACGAAATCGGGCTGGCGCTGATCATGACCATGCCGCTGATGTTCTTCCTGCTGCACCAGCTGGAAAAAAAATGGGCGCGCTACGCCATGATGTTCGCCATTTTCCTGACCGGGCTGGCCATCGTCGGCAGCCAGTCGCGCGGCGGATTTATCGGCGTCATCGCCATGAGTGGCCTCCTGTGGCTGAAGAGCCGGCACAAGATCAGTGTCGGCATCCTGATCGTGGTGCTCGCCGTAGTCGTCGCGATGCTCATGCCGGAAACCTGGTGGGAGCGCATGGAAAGTATCCGGCACTATAAGCAGGACCCTTCGGCGATGGGTCGCATCAATGCCTGGTGGACCGCCTGGAACGTCGCGTCGGACAATCTGCTGGGAGGCGGATTCAAGATGTTCACGATCACCACCTTCCACCTCTATGCTCCGGACCCGCTTGATATCCATGATGCACACAGCATTTACTTCCAGGTGCTGGGGGAGCATGGCTTTATCGGACTCGGCATCTTCCTGCTGCTGGGCTTTACCACCTGGTTCAGGTGCGGCCAGATGATACGCCTCGCCCGCAACAATCCCGAGATGAAGTGGATAGGCGACCTGGCCTCGATGCTGCAGGTCAGCCTGATCGGCTACGGAGTTAGTGGAGCATTCCTGGGGCTGGCCTACTTCGATTACTACTACCATTTGATCGCCATCACGCTCATCACCTGGAGCCTGGCGCGAAAAGCGCCCGAAACCAACGCGGCACGCGCTGCTTCCAATCGCGGGAAAAATCACGCACCGTCCAGGGAAAAGATGGCGCTGGCTCGCCACTCAGGCGCTGGTCATCACGCTGCGAGCCGCATGACCACGGACGATGGTTGAATAGCCTGCGCCGCAGGCTCTGCGTCAACGGCCATGCCGCGCGGACCACTCCTCCAAGATCAGGATCACCCACAGCATCTTTCCGAAATACGTGGCGTGGCCGGTCATATGCTCGGCGCGGATATGATCGATATAGGCCGGCTGCAGCCAGCCGCGTTTTCTGAAATCGGACAGTCTATCCTCGATCCGCTCGCGCAGCGGCGCATAATCCCGTGCCCAGACGCCGAACGGCAAGCCGAAACCATGCTTGCGCTTGTCGATGATTTCATCCGGCAAATAGCCCTTCAGCGCATTCTTGAAAAACCAGCGCAGATAGTGCCCTTTGACCTTCCAGTCCGGCGGCACCCCGGCTGAAAACGCCACCATCGCGTCGTCGAGCAAGGGATAGCGCACCTCGATCCCGGCGGCTTCGGTCATCACGTTCACCTTGCGCAGATCGTTGTCCGCCAGCGTGAATTTCATGTCCAGATGCATCATGCGATTGATGTACGAATTCGACCCTGCACGGTCGTACGTATCCTTCAACCATGCGACAGGCTGGTGCGGATCCACCTCCTGCAGGAAGTCCGCCGTGAACATCCGCTCGAGCGGCTGGCGGTAGATGTAGTTGTACGACTCCATGCGCTCCGGCAGCGGGATATTGGCCTGGCGCAAATAGCTCTGCAGTTTTCGGGTCGGCGGAAATCGACCCAGCCCGGGCAATGCGGCAAACGGCTCGATGAGGCCGCTACGCAGGGAGATCGGCAGGGCATGGTAGGCCTCGAACATCTTTTGCTTCGCATAGCGCGCATTGCCGCCGAACAGCTCGTCGCCGCCGTCGCCCGCCAGCATCACGCGATAGCCGTCCGCATGCGCCATGCGGGCGCAAAACCAGGTGGGCACGGCGGACTCGTTGGCGAACGGTTCGTCGTAATGCTGCGCGATCACGGGAATGGCGCTGAGGATGTCCTCCGGTTTCAAGTAATACTCGCGCATATCGAGTCCGAAATGCTTGGCCGCGATGCGTGCATATTCCATCTCGTCGAAGCCGTCGGCGGAAAAACCGATCGAATAGGTGCGCGCCGGCTTGCCGCGCAATTCCGTCAACACGCCGGCCACCGTGGAGCTATCCGTGCCGCCGGAAAGAAACGCGGCGGGATCGCCGCCATCGGCCGCGCGTGCGACGCTACCCCGCAATACGGTGTGAAATTGCGCCGACATCCCGGCAAAGTCGCTGCGCGGTTCGTCGCGGTAGTTGAGCTGCCAGTAATAGCCGCGTTCCAGCCGGCCATCCGCGAACCAGGCGTATTGCCCCGGCAGCAGCTTCTCGACGCCCGCGTAGATCGTGCCGGGGGCGGGGATGTCATGAAAATAGAAATAATTGAACAGCGCCTGGAAAGAGAATTGCGACCCCACCGCAGGATGCGCGGCCACCGCGTCGGCCCGGCTGGCAAAAACAAGGCTATCGCCAGCGGCGGAAAACGCCAGCGAATGTACGCCAACCCGATCTATCGCCAGCAAAGCGGTATGCGCCCGGGTGTCGACCACGGCCAGTGCAAACGGCCCGTGCATTTTTTGCAGCGCATCGCGGCCATGCTGCTGCCAGAGCGCAAGTATCTGCCGCGCAGGCGATGGCGATGACGATGCGCCATCCAGTCGCGGCCGGCCCACCAGGGTGATGCACAGGCCGCTTTCCTCCGCCACGCTTACCGCTTCGTCCGCAGCCAGCGCGCAGCCCTCGTGTATCAAGGTTGTCGCCGGCTCGGCGGCGCCCATCACCGATAACAGATCACGGCCATTGCTTGTTTCAGCGGCATGGTCTCCCAGCCAGCCCCACAACTTTGCCATCCCGACCTCCAGGGGTTGTTATTGCTTTTCTGAATCTCCGATCAAAACACTTGCGAATTACGGCGCGGTCGGCGCTGAGGCCCTGAACCGGTAAGCCCATACGCGAAAACCGGACGCGGAATTGCTGATGAAGATGTAAACATTCGCCACCGGGTCGTAATCCAGCGCGTGATACGCCTGCGTTCCTATCTTGCCGCCGCCTTCGACGCGGATGGCAGTCGCGGTCCATTCCCCGGTCGCCGGATCGAATACGTGAAACTGGTCTTTATGCACCCCGCCGCCGATCACCCGGTTGGCGGCATCATAGGCAAAGCCGGTTTCCGGCAGTTTCGGCCCCGGGCCGTTGCCCACCTCCTTCACCGCCGCCTGGGTGACCTTATCGCCGTTGCGCATCAGGCTGACTTCCCACACGCGCCCCGCGCTGCTGTGGAAGTAATAAAAACGGTCATTGGGCGGGAAGTAGACGAGGTTATTGGCATACCCCATGTTAGCGTCCTTGAGGGACAGCAATTTGACGGGCTCCCTGCCGGCCGCCGGATCGTAGGCCCAGATGCCGCTCTTCGCATCCAGCACGATAATGTTGCCGGACACGGGGTCGAGCTCGGACGCGGAATAGCGGTTCCAGGGCATTTTGACAGTGAAGCGCCAGGTCTTGTTGTCGATGTCGTAGTGCGCGATCTTGCCGGTGCTGGTCGCCGCCTTGTAGCGCGGTTTGGTGCATTGATTGCCCGAAATGTCGCCGGGTTTCAGGATCACCAGTTCCGCCCCGTCCTTGGTCACCACGCGCAAATCGTAGCTGTGGCGCGAAGTGGCGTGGCCGGTGCTGATCCAGCGGCCGTCGATTTCATCGAAATTGTCTTCCGGGCCGCTGACCCACATGACGTCGCAGGTCGTCGAAACGTTGGGACTGCCGCTCGCGCTTTTCCATTTCAGCGTCTTGAAACTGAATTCGTCCACGTCGTCGCGCATGGTCGCCGAGTGGCCGCCGCCGAACATCAGCATCTGGCGGCGTTTGGCGTCGTAAGTAAAACCACTGAAAGCGGTGATGGTGCGGCAGTTGATGCCATCCCGCGCCACATTGGCACAGTCGTAGACGCCAAGATCGCGCGCAGTGTTATCGCCGAGCGCGCTTAAGTCGGTGGCTTGAGCCGCAACAGTACCGGCGCAACCCAGCAAGGGCGCCAGAAAAAACATAGCCTGCATCGGAAATGGTCGCACGGCGGATACCTCGGACGCACTTGAACCGGAATGAAGCGATATACCGCAATTTACCCCCAGAGGATTCACCGCGTCCAGAAGAAGTCGTGAAATGGCTTCCGGCACCGGATTCACACAGCGGCGATGGGGTGTATACTCGTTTTTGCCCGGCAGATTCCCTTGAACGAGCAGCGTGTCATGAACTTGCGCTGTCGCCCGTAGGTCGATTCCAGGAATATCGAAGGATAGTCAGTCATCAAAATGAGACTCGCATCTATTCGTAAAGACGTTTCCCCCGACACCCCGGGATTCGTTCGCCTGACCGGCGTCATCGAGCGGGAATCCGGCGAAACTTTCGCAATCTGGTACGAAGTGCCTGCCGAACTTGAGGCCGACCTGTCGGAATCGAGCAACCCCTGGCTAGTGGCGATGCTGCCCCATGCGTTGCCGAACGGGGAAACCATCGTTTCCGACCTCCCGGCCGACGCGACACTGCTGGAAAACCTGAAAGGCCTGATCGCAGTCTGGTGCGACTGGTATCCGCAATACCTGCCACCCGTTATCCGCGCTCCTGTTGCCTCCTTAACCGTGGATGCGCCCCCTAATCCCAAATCTGCTGCATTTTTTTCCGGCGGCGTGGATTCCTGGTTTACCGTGTTGCGGCATGCGCCGGAGCGGGAGAGCGCCGCGATCGGCCGCGTGGAAGAACTGATTAGCGTGCATGGCTTCGATATTCCGCTGGACGCCCCGGATGAGTTCGCAGAACTGCACGCAACGCTGGCCAAGGGCGCGCAGGCGTTGGGCCGGAAACTGATCGTCGTCAGGACGAATCTGCGCAGGAGCGGCTCGCTCTGGGTCAAGGGCTGGGGATGGCTGACCAATGGCGCCGGACTGGCTTCCGTCGCCCTGATTCTGGAAAAACGTTACGGCAAGGTGCTGATTGGCTCGTCCTATCCCTATGGCAATCTTTTCCCGTGGGGCTCGCACCCGATGACGGACGGCCTGTTTTCGACCCGCTCGCTGATGGTGAAGCAGGACGGCGCCGCGTTCAACCGAACGGAGAAAACGGCGCTGGTGGCGCGTCACGCCATCGCCCTAGCCCATTTGCATGTGTGCTGGAAGAACGGAGCGGCATCGAATTGCGGCATCTGCCCGAAATGCATTCGCACCATGGCGACGCTGCAACTGTTGAACGCGTTCGAAATCGCCAACCCATTCCCCGTGGCGTTCCGCCAGGACAGGCTGGCCGGCCTGTATATCGCAACCCGTTATGAGGAGGCATTCATCCGGGAAATCCACGCACTCGCCGCCCAGACCAAGCATCGCCCCATCCAGGCCGCAGCCGCGCATGCCTTGCGCCGCTCGCGGCGTATCCGGCCGCTGATCAAAGTGGCGGACGGTCTGGGCCGCGTTCCGGTGATGTGGCGTTTGGGGCCGAAAATACGCAAATGGTGCGTAAGTTGACCTGCCCCTTGGACTTGCGCCAGATTTTCGAACGCCATCGCGAGCGCCCCTGGCTCTTCGTGCGCCCCGGCGGCAACTGGGGGGATTACCTGATCTACGCCGGTGCCGAGAAAATGGCCGATGCCGCGGGCCTCGACTGGTCCTCCTGCGACTCCGCCGAGTTGGAGCACCGAGCCACGCCCCCCAACCATTGCATCTACCTGCACGGCAGCGGCGGCTATAACAGCTGGGGCAGCGGCCGCCCTTTCACCGACCTGGAGCGCGCCACCGCCCGCGAAGTGCATCTCGTCGTGCAAGGGCCGCAATCCAGCGAGAACGCACCGGAAAAGCTGAAAAGCCGCTTTGAACGCGCCCTCGCTGCCATTCGCTGCCGCGAGCTGGTTTTTTTTGCGCGGGAAAAAACCACTCTGCAGGTGCTCCACGACATCGGCCTCGATCAATACGGCGCCACGCTGGGCCTGGATCACGATACCGCACTGGCACTGGAGCCGGATGACCTGTGCGCTATTGCCGGACTACATGAAATGCCGCGCGGCAATTACGATCTGGTCGTCTTCCGGGAGGATAACGAACGTCTCCCGCCCGCGGTGAACGCCTCGCACCCCACCGGCGTGGTCATCGACCCGGCGGGGGCTGCCACCAGCTTCGCGCACTGGATGCGCATACACCTCTACAGCCGCGCGATCACCACCAACCGATTGCATTCGGCCATCGTCTGCGCGATTGCCGGCAAACCGGTAACCATCGCCCCGGGGTCCTACCACAAGAACCACAGCGTTTGGGAGCACAGCCTGTCGGGGAGAGGCGTGGCATGGGCAGACGCCATCCGTCCGCAGGAAAACCCTTTCTGGGGGCGGTTGCCCCGCTTCATACGCAACAGCTACAAAGTCGGGCGGATGCGGCTCATGCTGCATCGCGTACCCATTCGTTAATTGTGCCCACCCAGGAAAACGTAGCGGAGGAGATGACCATGCCTTTACCCGCAGACGTGACCGTAATCGTACCCACCCTCGCCACGCAGGAACGTGCGAACTCCTTGCTGCGTGCGCTCGACAGTCTGGCCACCGCCGATGAGCAGCCGGCTATCCACGTCATCGTGGTGGTCAACGGCAACCACTATCACGCACCCTTGATCGAAGCGCTGTCGCAGTCCAATGTCGAACTGATCCACATGCGGCAAGCCTCCCTGCCCGCTGCGATCCTGGCCGGACGCAAAGCCGTGACCAGCAAGTATTTCTGCTTTCTCGACGACGATGATTTGTATCTGCCCGAGGCCATACCGTTGCGCATGGCCGCGATCGAAACGCCGCCGGCGGCGGACCTGGTCGTCACCAACGGCTTGCGCCGCTCGACCAACCGAGAAGAAGCCGCCATGCACCGACTGGGCACGGTGGAAGCCGACCCGCAACTCGCCCTCTTTCATGAAAACTGGCTGGCTTCGTGCGGCGCGCTTTTCCGGTCGGAAGCTGTTCCGGTTTCGTTTTTCGAAGATCCGCAGGCCTATCTCGAGTGGACTTGGCTCGCCTTTCGGCTGACGTGTGCAAACTGCCGCATACGCGTGCTGGACCTCCCCACATTCGTCATCAATGACACGCCGGGCTCGGCCTCGAAATCGGTCGCCTACATCGAAAGCCACGTCTCGCTGTACCGGCGCATGCTGCAGCTCGGCGACCGTCGAGACGTGCGAAAAATCGTGCAAATTCGGCTGGCAGCGGCCTACCACACCATCGCCGGCCAGCAACTGCGCGCCTTCCATCTCGGCTCGGCCTGGATGAACCATCTGCGTAGCCTCGCCTGTCGCGGAGGATTGCGCTACATCGGCTTCACCCACCGGCTCCTCCGTGCCACGCTAGGTTTTTCCAGCAGAAAATAATGCCCATGGAGCGAGAACCGGGAGGCATGTCGATCGCGCGGGGCACGGCGGTGGTCGTCGCCATGCGCTGGACCGACCGGCTGATCGGCCTCGTCAGCACGCTGATCCTTGCCCGGCTGCTCACGCCGGAAGACTTCGGCATCATTGCCATGGCCTCGCTCGCGATAGGCCTGGCGGACGTGCTGCTCGATTTTGGCGTCAATGTCGCCCTCATCCAGAACCGCGATGCCACGCAGGCGCACTACGACACCGCCTGGACCTTGCGGCTGCTGCAGACCTCGGCCGCCACGATGATTCTGGTACTGTCCGCGCCGCTGGCCGCGGCGTATTTCCAGGATGCGCGCGTCCAGACCGTGCTGCAGGTACTCCCCTTTTCCCTGATGCTCGCCGGCTTCGAGAACATCGGCATCGTCACCTTCCAGAAACACATGCGGTTCGGGGCGGAATTCCGCTTTCTTTTCCTGCGGCGCATGGCGGGGTTCCTCACCACCATCCTGCTGGCATGGCTGCTGCGTTCCTACTGGGCGCTGGTGATCGGCACCCTGGTCGGACGCAGCGTCGGCGTCGGGCTTAGCTATTGGCTGCATCCGATGCGGCCCCGCTTCAGTTTCGAGAAATTCCGCGAAATATTTTCCGTGTCGCAATGGATGCTGGTGCGCAGCATCGGCATCTACCTCCACCAGAACCTGCACAAGATTCTGGTGGGGCGCTGGACGCAGGCCACGACCATGGGCGCATATTCGCTCGCCGACCAGATTTCGGGCATGCCCTCGGGCGAGTTGCTGGCGCCGCTCAACCGCGTACTGTTCCCGGCGTTCGCGGCGGCCAAGGACGACCTGCCGCAGCTCAGGCGCATTTTCCTGCTGGCGCAAAGCGTGCAGACGCTCGTCGCGATTCCCGCGGCGGCCGGACTGGCGTTGATCGCATACGATATCGTGCTGTTGCTGCTCGGGGAAAAATGGCTGATTGCCGTGCCCTTCATCGAGATCCTCGCCCTGGTGAATATCGTCCAGGCGCTGACCACCAGCGGCGGCTATGTATTGATCGTGCTGGGCAAGATACGCATTACCGCCATCAGCATCTGGATCAATGTCCTCGTCTTCGGCGGATTGGCATACACGGTCATTCCCGGCAACGACGCGCTCGAGATCGCGTGGCTGCGGCTCATCATCGTGACGGCCGGGGTCTGGCTTTCATGCTGGCTGCTCATCAAGACGATTCCGGGGTTGCGCTTTCGCGACTTCGTGCGCTCCTCGATCCGGCCGCTGCTCGGTGCGGCCGCGATGGCTGCCGTACTTTCGGATCGCTTCAACTTCTTCGAATTGCCGCTGGCTGCGCTGGTCGCGCTCAAGATCGGGCTGGGCGCCGTCACCTACGTCGCCACGGTGCTCAGCCTGTGGTGGCTGGCCGGACACCCTCCCGGCGCGGAGGCCTACTTTCTGAAGAAATGCCGCGGTGCATGGGGAAGGATAGGCATACGGCACCCGGCCAGCTAGGATCGGCGCGCCTTGGCGGACGGATGGGCCGGCATGCCCAGCTTTTTTTGCGGGATGGACTGCCGCCAGCAGCATTTTGCAAGTGCCGCCATGAGATAGAGCAGTGGCTTCGCCCGCACGCCGGAATGCTTCATCGACTCCCGTAAAGCGCGCACCGCAATGTGCGGGTCGCCGTGGTGTAAATGCCTGATGCCATGTAAAAAACACGACTTGGCCAGCCGCGCGGGAACCGACCCCGCCGGCATCCGCCCATCCGGACCGGACTCCCCCCAGTTGGCAAGGGCGCGCGTCAGGATCAGGTATTCGTAATTGACCTCCTTCACCGCGCTCGTGATGTGATCCGGATGTATGCGATAGAGCGCGGTCGGCTGCTGCAGGCCCAGCATTTCGACCTGCCGCGACAGCCGCAGCCACAGATCGTAATCCTGCCCCTTGCGCAGGCTCTCATCAAAAAGCCCGGCCTTTTCGATCTCGGCCTTTTCGATGAGGACGGAAGATGTCCACACGATGCAATCCAGCAGCAGGTCGGCATAAGTCCACCCGGTCACGATGTTGGCGGAAGTGGTGTCGGGATGATGCGGCGTGTCGAATAACGAATCCGGCGCGGCATAGCGGCCTTGTGCGTCGGGATGCCAGCGGATGAAACTGCTGTAGGCCATCTTGTAGCCGCTGTTACGCAGCGCATCGAGCTGGAGACGGATTTTGTTCTTGTGCCATACATCGTCGGCATCCAGAAAAGCGATGTATTTGCCATGCGCATTCAGAATGCCCAGATTACGCGCGGCGGCGGAACCCTTGTTCTGCTGCGTGGCCAGGTGCACCTTGTCGCCATAGCTCAGTACGATGCCCCGGGTGTTGTCTTCGGAGCCGTCATCCACCACCCAGATTTCAAGCGCGGGGTAATCCTGCTGCAACACGCTGTCGATCGCATCGGCAATGTAACGTTCGCTGTTGTAGGCCGGAATGACTACCGACACCAGCGGAAGGGTATCGTTTGCGGCAGTGGGATCGGCAACATGCATAGGGATACGGTGACGCTACGGACAGAAGCGGCAATATTTCTTCGGTCCCGGCGGTTCGGGCGCAGCGGGTTCGGGCGGCGGCGCTGCGGCATCTTCCGGCTGCCGCAGCGGTTGGGTTACCGCTTCCTCCTCATCCGCGGACTTGAATTCGCCGGTTGAAACCGGTGGTGATTGCGTGGGGGGATCTGATGTCGCGCTCGGTGTCGGCGCCGGCTTGTCCGTTTTTGCGATGGGCGCCGGATAGGGCTTGGGCCCGCCCAAGTTGTCGTACATTTTCTTCAGCGCGTTCGATGCCGGGTTATTCCTGACGCCTTCCGTGGCCGCCTCGAGCGCCTTGTCCTTCTGCCCCATGGCGGTGTAGACATTGACCAGCAGCACGTAGCCCCGGGCAAAAGCCGGATTCAGTTTGATGGCGCTGAGTGCCTGGTTCATAGCCTCTGCCAATTTCTTGTCCACCAAATACATTTCGCCCTTTTCCGCATGCATCATGGGCATGTAAGGCCAGGAGGGGTCCGTGTTGCGGATGACGTAGTCCATCTCGTCGTAGAAGTCCCCCAAATACGCACGCCGCTGCTGCTCGCTGCGGGCAGCGTAGTAGCGCATGCGCGAGACGACGGCCCGGCACCAATGGTGAACGTGGTGAACATTTTTCCCCATACGGTATTCCGGCCGATCGAACAGCGCGGCATTTTTCTGTTGGGCGTATTTATCGATATGCGCATTGGGCTTTTCGATGACGATCAGCCTGCATAGCGGAGGCATGGCTGCCTCTTCGGCAGCGGTCACGGTTTCGCCGCGTATCACGGCAGATTGGGCGGGGGCAGCGACAGACCCCAGGATGCCGAGCAGGAGAAAAACAAGGAATGGGTGGCTGGGCTTCATAGTGGTATCCACGTCAAGTTAGCCTGTTGTTCGTAACGTCCTCACGATGATACGGAACAGCTTTGCGATCCAACCAAGAAAAAACGAAGGCATCGAATGCAGGAACGGTACCGGATCCAGCCAATCCCAAACAGCATCCTTTTTGGGCCGGATCAGAAACTTTGCGCCGTCGGCGAGAGACCATCGGCGTTTCAAGAGATTTTCGATCAATACCGGCAGCGCGTGTTCGATGTCATACCAAATGTAGGCCGATGTCTGCATGTTGTCAAACGGCAGGCTGGCGCCCGTCAAGTCGTTGTAGGCGGCCATGGGAATGTTCACGCCATTGATGCCGCAACCCATGATCCACCAGTCGCAACGCCCGACGGTCACTTCAATGAATCGCGCCTCGCTGGGGGGCAGGCCTTTGTATTCGATTGAGCAAAGCCCCCAGCAACCGAGGCCTCGCAAAAAGCGGCATCCTTCGTCCAGCCGCTCGCCGATATCGTAACTTTCGGTCGCGGCGGCATGCCCGGTCAGCGCGGGGTAGCTCAACAGTTTTCGTCCGGAGTAACGGGTTACGCAGTTGCCGTTTCTGGCGATGTAGTACGCGCCGAACATGATCGCGCGGTCGTCGCCGTCTACCCATTCCTGCACGATCAGCGGCTCGTGCAACAACGCACTGACCTCGACCTGCGCCGTCAGCGCGGCATAGTCGTCGCAGCGCCGGCTCTTGAAGCTCATCATCGGCATCGCAGGTTTGACGGCCACCGGAAAGCGGAGGCTGTCGCGCACCCGCTCCAGCTCTTCCAGGCTGGCAATCGAAAACGAGCGGGGTACATCGAGCCCGGCTTCGGATGCCAGCCGATTCAGCGCCGGCTTGATCACCAGCCGGCGCAGCAAATCGCCCTCCGGAAAAGGCAGGCGGAAATGATCGCTCAGCATGCTGTAGTGCGTCAGCAGCACCTCCACCATGCGATCGTTGGTGGGAAAGATCGGCGTCGCAGCGGGCACTAGTGGCTTGAGCGCCAGCAATGTGTCGATCAACGCCACCCCATGCAAATCCGGGCAGAGAATCTTGCATCCGTAGCGGGTATGCGCCGAGGACTGGCTGAAGTTGCTCTCGACGGCCAGCACCGGGATGCCGTGCCGGGCAAAATTGCGCGTCAGGTACAGGCCGTGTTTGCACAGCCCGAGGACAATAGCCGGTATTGGCGGCTGCGCACGCCCCGTCCCTTTGGCAAGCGACGCCAAATACGCTTGCACATGCTCAACCTGCGATGTCGTGAGAGCGGAAGGCTGCATGCAGTTTGTACCTCGCCTGTTTCGCGGCATGTTCAATCTGGAACCGGACTTTCTGCTGCCTGAGCGTCATCCAGTACATCATGCCCTCCTGCGTGGACAGGCTGCGCTTGTACTGACTATCGCCCATGAGAAAATCATACGACTTGTTTCCCAGCATGATATTCATCTCTATGGCCAGCGCATGGCAGACCAGCCCCGGCTTGAGCTTCGGATCTTCATCGTAGACCAGCCCTGCCTGGTAATTGCAGACGTGATTCTGGCTGTTGAAGTTATACAGTATGCCTATCGTGTCTTCACCGGCCGTCACCTTGGCGAGCTGAATCTGGTCGTTGGCGAAGCCGTTGCTGACCAGGTGGCGATGAAACCGATTGCTGAACGCGGTTGAAAACGCTCCCGGCTGGCCTTTCTTGTTCCAATAGGCTTGGTGCAGGTGCTTGAGCTGCTCGAGATACGCCAGCGCTTCTTCCTGCGAGCCCGCCAGCGAAACTTCGAGCGGCCCTTTTTCCGCGTAGAGCTTCATCGCCCGTCGGATCTGCTGCCGCGTATTGCGGCTCAGGGCATGCAGGTACTCCTCCCGGTTCGGGCGCATGCCTTCGAGATCCACCCAGAAGTAGGGTTTGCTGAATTCTGTTTGCGGGACCAATCCCCTGGCCTGCGCGTACTGGTCGATCAAGGTGCGCGACACGGCGTTGGTGATGCCGGAGATGCGGATTTCGTCCCACTCCTGCGCGTGCTGCATCAACGCATCAATCGCGATCGGCCAGACGCGGTCTTCCCAGCCGCGGGCAACCAGCAGATTGTTATGCTCGATGGTGAGCGTATCCAGTGCGGGACTGCCGGATTCCGATAGCCACAACACGCGGGAACGTATCAGTTTATGGCGGGTTTGCATGGACTTGCCGAAAAGCCCGATGCCGACCAGTTCTTCGCCATTCCAGATATTGAGCCGGTAGATTGCAATGGCATCCGGCAGCGCCTCCAGCCACGACTTCATCCAGCTCCAGGACTGAAAAATGGAGGCATCGCTTCTGGCCTCTAGCGCAGTCCAGGCGGCCTGCAACGCCTCATCTGGCAAGCGCTTCATCGGGGTCAACTCGGCGCGCAATGCAGCTCGCGACGGGAAAAAGCCGTTAGCGCCCGCTTCTGCCTGCTGCGCATGCGTAAAGCAGGAATGCGCCGTGACCTGCGCCACCTGATCGCGGAATTTTCGCGTGGAAAAGGTGTGATCCGCCCCCGGAACATCGAGAAAGGTAGCGACTCGGCATGCCTGCTGCCAGCGCCGGTCACGATCCACCTGGGCACGGAAGATGCCGGCGGTCAGATCCTTCTCGCTCATGATGAACAGCACTTGCCCGCCGAAGCGTTCCAGTCCGGCCAGCATATGCTCGTCGGCGGCAGCGTCCAACGGATTGCCGGGCTTCTCCTGCCAGCGGAATGTCGATTTCAGGTCGTCAAGAAAGCCACGCACGGTGACGGGAATATCTACTTCCAGTGTCAGCAATTTCGCCCAGAAATTCATCTGCCCCAGACGCGCGGGGTAATACAACCGCAGGCGCGTCCGCGCTACATTGGGCGAGCTCTGCAGCCAGGGATTGAGCAGGATGAGCTGTCCGACGCGCGCATCCGTGGGCGCATAACACATGGCCGCGCTGGCAGCATCGCACAAGCCCCACAGCGCAATGCGCTCGATGGCCGGGGCCAGCTGCAACAAGGTTGCAAGTGCGGCGCCGATGTCCGCATTGATCTGGTCGAACGACCGCTTCTCCCCCTCGCTATCGCCCATGCCGCGATAATCGAAGCGCAGCGAAGCGATGCCCAGCCCGGCCAGATGACGCGCCAGCAGCGTGAACTGCCGGTGGCTGCCGGCACGGTACTGCGGACCGCCAACGATGATGAGTACGCCCATAGCGGCGGGCTGGGCCGGAAGCGCCGCAATGCCGACCAGGCGGCTGCCTTCGCACTCGAAGACGACGGGCGCTTCATGCCAGGTCAGGGTCTTCATGCTTCCAGACTCTTGAGCGTTGCGGTGACCAGCTCCGGGCATTCCATGATTTCCTGCGTCGTCCAGAAGGGCTCGCCCGGCAGGACATGCTCGCGCACGGTCACGCCTGCGCTGCGCCAGGTGTCGACCACTCCTTGGCTGGCCGGGCTCAACGCACCGCCGCCCTGCGTGCTTATCTCGAACCATTCCACCGGACAGGATGGCGCAAGCTGGTCGAGTTTCAGCGTTTGCAACGCGGCGGCCATTTCCGGGGCCAGCAGGTAGCCGCCAACTTCGATCGCCGCGCCGGATTGCAGTCTGGCGATCAATCCGGCGGAGCCGCTGCTCGACTGCCCTGCGCTCAGCATTTCATTCGCCAGTTTGATGCGCAGGAATTGCTGGAGGAACTGTTCGCCGTTGATCAGCGGTTGCCACAGCAACAGGCGCGCGATGGCGGGAAGCTCCGTAGCCATCACCACCGCCAGGGCGCCGCCGCTGCGCAGGCCCCACAACAGCACCGGGCCGGGAGCGCGCTCCGTCAGCCAGGCATGTGCGCGTCGCGCGTCGTCGCGCCAGGTATCCCAGCGGGCATCGCCGAAGTCGCAGGCGCTGTCGCCACAGCCGGTCAGATCGACCTGCAACACGGCATAGCCGTTTGCCGCCAGAAGGCGGGCTTGCAGCGCCGCCATGCGCCGGGATTTGTGCATCTCTTCCGCGAAGGGATGGAGGTAGAGTATGGCGGCCTTGGGCGCGCGGCCGTGGGGAGCGAGATAGAGACAGAACAAGGCGCCATGCCTGCCGGTCAGAAAAAATGGCTCAATCTGGAAATCGGCCTGGCGCATGGTCATTGCCTGAGTTTCTGGTCGACAAACCTGGCCAGGGAGCCTAGCGTAGCGAAAGCCTCGGCATTGATTTCATCGTCGTGCACCACGAAGCCGAATTGTTCTTCCATGGCGGTGATCAGGTTGACGACGGCCATGGAGTCGAGTTCGGGGATGGCGCCAAGCAAAGGAGAGTCCGCCGTGTACGCATCGGCACGCCGTCCGATCTGGAGCGTATGGGCAAGCAGGCCTTTCACGACGCTGATCGTATCCATGTTTGAAGTCCCGCAAGGTGAGTGCGATAATCCTTCTACAGCAATAGTTTATGTCATTTCTCGCATCCTCACCATTTGGGGTCGGTTAGATCGACTTCGGCAGCGAAGGGATGCACAGCGCGAGGCCCGGCATGAGCGATATCTTCGATTGGCCCGGAGCATCAATGAGATCGACAGCGTGCCCTGGCTGTCGGGCGACAACGCTTGTGCGCGCCTACTGACGGCCATGCCCACCATGACGCGGCCAGAGAGTGAATACGCGAGCAAAACGGGCACTCCCATCGCATTTTCCATCCAGCGCCTTGAGGATTTCGCGTCACTATCGCCGGACGGCCGTGCCTTGTTCGACCAGGCCGAGGCGACCGGTTTCGACCTGGGGCTGGACTGGTTCCAACTCTTGGCCACCACGGCCCTGCCCTCTTCGACCGAAGCTTTCGTATACCAGGTTTCGGACATAGCCAGCGGCCGGATCGCAGCCGCCTTGCCGATGCGGCGAGAGCGCGGCGAAAATCGGCTCCTGGCACTCGCCAATTTCTATACGGCGCAGTACACACCGCTTATGCGAGACGAACTTGCCGGACCGGCGCTGGCCGCCTTGTTCCGCAAGCTCCGGAACGAAGATGCCTGCCCATCGATCACGCTCTTCCCGATGGCCGCCGATCAACCGGGGTTTGCCGTCACGGCGCGTGCATTGCGGCAAGCGGGATGGCTGGCATTCGAGTATTTCTGTTTCGGCAATTGGTTTCTGCTGGTCGAGGGACGCTCCTACGCGCAATACTTCCAATCCCTGCCTCCCCGCCTGCGCAACACCTTGCAGCGGAAAAGCAGGTTGTTTCTGGACCTGGCGGGCGGGCGGCTGGAGATCATCACCGGCGGCGAGTGTCTCGAACCGGCCATCGCGGCCTATGACAAGCTCTACCAGGCGCGGTGGAACAAGTCCGAACCGTTCCCGGATTTCATTCCCGGCCTGATCCGGCTGCACGCAGGCAAAGGCCAATTACGTTTGGGAGTAGCGTATCTGGGTGAAAATCCGGTAGCGGCCCAGATCTGGCTCGTCAGTCATGGACGCGCATCCATTTACAAGCTGGCGTACGATACGAGTCATGGGCACCTATCCGTCGGGTCGGTCCTGACGAACCACCTGATGCAGCACGTCATCGACGTGGACCATGTGCGCGAAGTCGATTTTCTGATCGGCGATGAGCCGTACAAGCAGGACTGGATGAGCCATCGGCGGGAACGCTGGGGGATTGTGGCCTACAACCCTGACACATTGAAGGGATGGGCCGGGGCGGCGAACGAGATATCCCGCCGCGCCGCAAAGAAGGCGCTAGCCCCTGTAGCCCACGTATTCCGCGCCGTACAAAGCATCCTCGGAGGGAGGCAACCACGGTGACAGGCAGGTTGATCCATGAGTTGATCCATCAGCAGGCGGAGACGGCGCCCCGGCGCACCGCACTGCGCGATCACGCGCGTGAAGTGGATTATGCCGCGCTGGCAAAGGATGTCGCGTGTGCGGCCAACCTGTTTCTCGGTCTGGGGCTGGGCCGCCATGAGCGCGTGGCCGTGTACATGGACAAACGCATCGACATGGTCGTCGCGCTGTTCGGCGCCGCTGCCGCGGGCGGCGTGTTCGTGCCGGTCAATCCGCTGCTCAAGCCCGAGCAGGTCGCGCATATCCTGAAAGATTGCAATGTCCGCATCCTTGTCACCACGCTTGAACGCCTGGAATTACTGCGCTCGATTTTCCCCGCCTGCCCGGATTTGCGCTGCGTAGTCGCGGTTTCCGAAGAAATGCCCGCACCGATAGCAGGCCTGGCCTGCGTGAGCTGGGCGGAACGCTCGAACATCGCGCTCATGCCGCCGCACAGCGCAATCGACGCCGACATGGCAGCGATCTTGTATACCTCTGGCAGCACTGGCAAGCCGAAAGGCGTGGTGTTGTCGCATCGCAACCTCGTCGCGGGTGCGGAAAGCGTGTCGCACTACCTGGAAAACCGGCCGGAAGACCGCATCCTCGCGGTACTGCCGCTCAGCTTCGATTACGGTCTGAACCAGCTCACCACGGCGTTTCGCGTTGGCGCCTGCGCGGTGCTGATGAATTACCTGCTACCGCGTGACGTAATCCAGACGATAGTTCGCGAGCGGATCACCGGACTGGCCGCCGTGCCGCCGCTGTGGATACAGCTCGCGCAACAGGATTGGCCGACCAGCATTGATGCGCATCTGCGCTACATCACCAACTCGGGCGGCGCGCTGCCGACCGCCACGCTGGCGGCGCTGCGCGCCAAGTTGCCTAACACCCGGCCCTATCTGATGTACGGCCTGACCGAGGCATTTCGTTCCACCTATTTGCCGCCGAGCGAAGTGGATCGCCGCCCCGGTTCCATCGGCAAGGCGATCCCCGGCGCCGAGGTGCTGGTGGTGCGCCCGGATGGCTCGCCTTGCCGGCCGGATGAGCCGGGCGAGCTGGTGCATCGCGGCGTGCATGTAACGCTGGGGTACTGGAACGATCCCGAGAAAACCGCTGAACGCTACCGGCCCGCACCGGGACAGCCATCCGGGCTGCCCATGCCGGAGATGGCCGTCTGGTCCGGCGATACGGTAAAGATGGATGAAGAAGGTTTCCTGTACTTCATCGGGCGGCGCGACGAGATGATCAAGACTTCCGGCTACCGGGTCAGTCCGACCGAGGTGGAGGAAGTCATCTACGCCACCGGCCTGGTGGCGGAAGCAGCGGCGGTCGGGATGCCCCACCCCGTGCTGGGTCAGTCCGTGGCCGTGGCGGTTTACGCACCGGATCAAGACGTCTCGATCAGCGAAAAACTCATGGATGCATGCCAGCGGCAGCTGCCGGCCTACATGGGCCCGGCCCGGATCGCCGTCCGGGATGAAGCCTTGCCGCGCGGCCCCAATGGCAAACTAGACCGCAAGCAGCTGGCCGAGGAATTGGCCGACATGTTCGAGAAGGCGCCATCGTGAACCGCCCTGCCCGCCACTTCCAGACCCTGCCCTTCCCGATCGAGGACAACTGCCTCAACATCGGCGGCATGTCGCTGACCCTCCTGGCAGACCAGATTACCGGCACGCCTTTCTATGCCTACGACAGCCGCCTGATCACCGAGCGTGTCGCCCGCTTGCGCGCCGCATTGCCGCCGGACATTCTTCTGCATTACGCGATCAAGGCCAACCCGATGCCGGCCGTGGTGCGGCATTTTGCCGGCCTGGTAGACGGTTTCGACGTGGCATCGGAGGCGGAGTTGAAAGTCGCTCTGGACACGCCCATGCCACCAGCCGGCATCAGTTTCGCCGGACCGGGAAAATCGGATCGGGAATTGCGCGACGCGGCGCTGGCCGGCATCGTGGTGAGTGTGGAATCCGAACACGAGATGGAGCGGCTGGCGGGATTAGCCACCACCTTGGGATTGCGCCCGAAAGTCGTGGTACGGGTGAATCCGGATTTCGAGTTGCGCTCGTCCGGCATGCAGATGGGTGGCCGCGCCAGCCAGTTTGGCGTGGATGCCGAGCGGGTGCCGGCGATGCTCGAGTGCATGCCGGAATTGCCTCTCGAATTCCACGGCTTCCATATTTTCTGCGGCTCGCAGAATTTGCATGCCGAGGCCCTGATGGAAGCCCAACGCAACACTTTCGATCTGGCCCGGCGCCTGGCCGCCCACGCGCCGGGGCCGGTGAAGCTGCTCAATCTGGGCGGCGGCTTCGGCATTCCTTACTTTCCTGGCGAGCAGCCGCTGGACCTGGAGGCGGTGGGAACCCATCTTGCCGGATTGATGCCGGACGCGCGGCGGGATTTTCCCGAAGCCCAGTTCGTGCTCGAACTCGGCCGTTATCTGGTCGGGGAGGCAGGGATATACGTGTGCCGCGTTCTTGAACGCAAGTTTTCACGCGACCAGCTGTTCCTCATCACCGACGGCGGGCTGCATCACCATCTCGCCGCCTCCGGCAATTTCGGCCAGGTGATCCGCAAGAACTATCCGGTCATTGTCGGCAACCGGGTGGTCCCGGCAGGCGAACCAAAGCCGGCGTCGGTCGTCGGGCCGCTGTGCACCCCGCTCGATTTGCTGGCCGACAAGATGGATCTGGGCCATGCGCGCGAAGGCGACCTGATCGTGGTATTGCAGTCCGGCGCCTACGGGCTGACGGCGAGCCCAACCGCTTTCCTCAGCCATCCTGCGCCGGCAGAAATTTTTCTATGAGCAGCCTGCATGCAGCTTTCAAGGACCCAGTACTTGCCTATGAAGGCTCTGATTAAGTTGATTTCCGTCCATGGTTCGACGGGCTCACCACGAACGGATCAGTTAGTTGCCGTTCGTCCTGAGCTTGTCGAAGGACTTTTTAGAGTTTCCCCAAACAACTTGACGAAGGAAAAACCAAATGTCCGAAACAAAAGTTGGTCGTGAATGGGACGCCACCCGGCATTACAAGAATCCGGAGATAGCGCGGGAATACGATCGGGTACGCTTCTCCAGCATTCCCGGCCGCGTGTTCAACAATCAGGAAAAAAACATCATCCGCGAGTGTTTCAGCAGCTTGCCGCGCGACACGGTCGTTCTCGACTTGCCTTGCGGCACAGGTCGCCTGGCGGAGACGTTGCTGGAAGCTGGCCTGCGCGTGCATGGCGCAGACATCTCCGATGAAATGCTGGCGGTGGCAAGAGAACGACTGGCACATTTCGGGGATCGTTTTACCACCGAGGTCACCGATGCGCTCAAGCAAATCGGCGGAGAGCCGCAATACGAGGCCACGCTGTGTGCCCGGGTGCTGATGCATTTCCCCCTGGAGACGCAGATCGAATTCATGCGGGGCGTGGCCTCCATGACGCGCCATCGGGTGGTCATCAATCACTCGCTGAACTCGCCCTACCAGCGCTTCCGGCGCTGGATAAAAAAGCTGCTCCATCACCAGCGGCCGGCACGCCACCCCATTACCAACAGCGAGATCAAACGGCTATTGTCGGAAGCCGGACTGGTGGAAGTCGGCAGGCACCGCATCAATTCGCTCGTGAGCGAGGCGGTGTACATCGTCGCCGAAAAGATCCGTTGAATGTGGCCAAAGTGGCATGCCCGGCGCTGGGAGGATTTCGCATTCTGGGGTCTGGCATGTACCGCTTGCGGCAGCCGAAAGGGATGGCATGCCTCCGGCTGCTCGCGAAGACTCTACTCCTACGTGGCCGCGGCGACATGCCGGGAATGCGGCGCGAAATATTTTCTTAAAAAGTACCGCCACGCCAGCCCCGAAAAGGAATGCGAAGCGCTGCGCGAATACCGGGTTTTGCAGCAGTTGGAAAGCGCTAAGCGCGTTCCGCCCCTGGCGCCGCATGTCTACGATATTTGCCTGGGAACCTGCGCCTTTTCCATGGAGTTGCTGGTTGGGCAAACCCTGGATGTGCGCATAAAACAAGCGCACCAGAAGCAGGCGTTGGAAGACAGCCTCCGTCTGGCAGCGACCTGGC
Source organism: Methylophilaceae bacterium (assembly GCA_035460165.1). Taxonomy (GTDB): domain Bacteria; phylum Pseudomonadota; class Gammaproteobacteria; order Burkholderiales; family Methylophilaceae; genus MM2. The sequence goes on from DATHWW010000019.1 coordinate 60,794, forward strand.
TGCGCAAACTGCACAGCACCACTATCCAATGCAAAACCGGCAAACCCTACGCGCAATTGCTCAGCCAAATCGAGCTTGGCGGCGCCCCATTGGCTGCGCGCAACCACATGGCCCGCAAAGGGTTGGAATTGATGCGCCAAGACCTGGCCGAGGTCGAACAGTATTCCGGCGAGCCGGTTCCTTTGCATGGCGATTTCAAGGCATCCAACCTGATCCAGACGAGCGCCGGAGTCTACGGCATCGATATCGGGCTGCGCTTCATGAACGCAGGCGCCATGGACGCCGCCCAGTTTATGGCAGACCAGCTACTTAACCGGCGCAGGATAAATGTGAGCGGCAAGGATCGCGATGTTGCAGGGATGGTGGAAATATTCATGCAGGCCTATGGCGACGACACGCCAGAAAGCCGCAAACGGACGGCTTGGTGGCTGCTGTATTTCCTGCTTTCGTGGTGGGAAAGAGAGCTGGAGGGATGGAAACCCGCGCTGCTGGCGGATAGCCTTTATTCCGGCGCTCTTGCAGACGTTATTGCATTCCGCGAGGGGTGTGACGGCTTGCGATAAAGCCGCCTATGACTTGCATACCCGTCGAAACCGAAAGATCAATTCGCGCCCCAAAGGCTAGCCATTTGTAAGCATCAAGCCTGGACGAATGTTGATACAACAACCGCAGACTATTTGGAATTTTCTTTCTCTGACAGTTTTTGGCCGACTGAACCAACATAGAAAACAACCAGCTTTACGGGCACTGAACCAACATTGCGGCCATTGTGGAGTGTATTGACGACCTCAGCTATCGCGTCGCCCGATTTCAACTGCTTTGTCGTGCCATCTTTCAGTTGAACTTCAAGCTCACCCTCCAGAACCATGCCAAATGAAGGAACCGCGTGTAAATGCCAACCGGTCTCACCACCAGGAGCAATTCCTACAACCATCCCGGTCACTTCGGCCTTGCCGGTGGGATACTCAATCGGCTTGCCATCCCAGCTGGATTCGGTCTTCAACACAGTCGAAACTGTAATGGCAGAGGACTGCTCCAGGGCAAGCGCATCAGGCAGCCATAGCAAAAGGATGAACTGGAAAAATACTCTTAGTGTTTTCATAGCATCTTTTCTGAATTTTGATGGTTCATGTTTTTCTCTAACGTCGAAAGTAATCGGCGCTGGAGCGCAGCGGAAGGAGTCCAGCAGCGTAGATGTTGGACGTCCGGTTGACTGCCAGGTTAGACCGGCAGTGTGTAAATGTACTGATAGTAAACATGGAACCCAAAATAGTAGACGACCGAAAGTGTGCCAAATATAGCAACTGCTAAGCCCTTATGCAGTCGATGTGCAGGGTGTAGCCCAAGACGAGCACCGATGAAAGCGAACAATGGAAAGAAAGTAGTGAATAGCAATGCGTCAGCGGCCTGAACATACCAATGGAGATGCGGCGATGACATTGGACTATCCCAAACAGTTACCCAAATAGAGAAGCAATAGATCAGGGCGGCTGGCACAACTGCAAAAATTGTTGCATTGCGCCAAGCATGGGTGGGTGATGCAAGACCGAACAAAATACCGAAGGGAACCGCAGCAACAATTGCACCCGAAATACTTTGCAGGAGCAAAGCGATAATCCCGTTGAGTGGGGGAAAAATCGAGAAGAGCGCGAATGACAGATGAACACCCCAAAATACTTGAGCCATGAAAAGCGCGGGGGTAAGAAAAATTATCCCAAGTAAGAAAAGGCTAGTCTGTGTCTGACGCGGTGAAATATGCATTGGGGTCTCACGTTTGAATTAAAGAGCAATGCGTGTCAGCGCAGCGTCCGCTTGAATGACAGGTTAGAAATCATGACGGCCTCGAATTTTTTGGATACTGTTTGAAATGCCCTCAGCCCCTAAAACAAGCCAAAGTGCTAGGCCTAACTCTACGAATGTTGCGACTACATATGCAGCTAGCGTCGGGGTCCAAGCGCTCAGGGGCGGGGTAATACCCCTTAGTAAATAAATACGAGGTGTAAGAATGACTGTTGAGAAATGGGTGACTAAATCAATGATTGAGTTAAACACATAAAAGACGCCAACTAAACGAAGTGCAAGCACTTGAAGCGCGGGTAGGAAGGTTTTGTCTGTATTTAGTTTATTACCGTCGATTAACTTGTTGGTAATAGTGGCCGGGAAGAAGAAAAGAATAAGCCCTATTGCTAAATTTCCCAGAGAAGGAAGTCCTGCAAGAAGAAAAGCAGGCCAGAATGATGGAGCTTTTATTGCATCGGGAATTAAGGTTGGCAGCCAGCTGATATACCAAAACAATAATACTGCGCCAATGATCTTAACTAAGAGGGATGTTAGGTCTTTGTAGTCCATGTGCCGCCTATTGATGAGTTCTAACGTTCAAGGTGAGGGGCCGCCGGAGCGGCGAAGGCGTGGAAGTTCTCAACATGCGCAGCTTGCCGGCAGTCCTTCTCGACCAAAATGTTAAGCATCTATTTCCTCCTCGGTGTCTGTTGGATATACCGACAAGCAGACGGATACCCCAGCTTCTCCTGCGAGCAAGAGCAGCTGGGGTGGGAACGTAAACGATGCACAGCCGGATGGGTTAATTTCGGCGCCGAAATCTAAGATGGCACCATCTGCACCGGGGAGCGATACCAACATTTTGACCTGCTCAAGGTTCCCTCGAAGAAATGAAATGACGTCTTGAATTTGTTGGGATAGCTCAGAGAACTCTGCTTCACTTGCTACGACGCGTATTCCTGACGACTGGTTTATTTCTTCGCTATGCGTACTCTTGGGGAAGCGCTTCTCTCCTTTGCGCCAAAGTGAGTCCACTTCTAGCGAAGACTTTTCCATGAACCCATCTACATCGAAGTCGGTGCCGCCAGCTCGGAGAATGCAAGTCATAGCTGCCTAACGTGCTAAGTAAGGGGCGCGCCATGCTGTAGATGGCGAGGCTGTGTTGCCCAGAAGTGGTGAACGAAGTGGCTTCATGGCGAGTCCCGCTTGACTGTAGGGTTAGGTGTCATGAGCACGTTGGCGCTACTCAGAGTGGCAATGATACGGGACGCCTCTGCTTTGCCCTTAAGGTTTAATGCCGAGGAAGCTTTTGGATTTATTGTGAACTCTGGGTCAAGACTCAATTTGACACAGTGATTACGTATGGCCTCAAGCTCGGGGTTTTGAATTTCGCAGTTTTCAAAGTAATCCCATTCTCCTGAAGAAAGTTTGTCGTTCAGCCATGAGTTGATGATACTCAATACTTCATCTTTTGATCTTGATACGGGGCGACTGTTAATGTGTCTGAGCACTATCAATATCAATACGCACATAACAATGGAGACGGCCCAGAGCACTTGGTACATCTAACGTTTGACATAAGGGGCGCACTTTAGCGCGTCCCGCTTGAATGATTGGTTAGGCGCAAAGCGTGACCACAACGCGAAAACGCAACCCAGCCCAAAACCTAAAATAAGCGATGTATCAAATAGCCAAAGCGCAATGGCAAAAAAGATAGCAGAGATAACCGCCAGCCATGTAGCTAAAGGTGTCAAGCCCGCTCGCTGAAACCAAAATGTAATGCTAAGTACGGTAGAAATAATAGCCGCGATAGCATAGAAAACGAAAAATGTTCGGTTTTCGTAACTTGGCGCAAAGATAAACTCAAGCTGGCCCATAGCCCGTTCAGGTGGAGAGAGGAGGTGGAGCCAACTAGCCCAGAAAAAAATAGCCAGAACTGTGTATTGAGCAGCAGCTAGGTGTCGAGGCTCCAAGATTTTTGCGCCTAACGTCTAAGGTAAGGGGCGCGCCGCTTGCGGCGCGTCCCGCTTGACCGCAGTGTTAGGTTTTGTCGACCATGCAAGCCATAGCAAACAACACCACACCACGAAAGAAATAGGCCCCCGAAACAAACCATAGGCACGAGGAATATTTTCGTAAAGCGGACCAATAGCAAAAGTTCCAAGGAAGCAGTCAATAGCTAACACGAAGCAAAAAACGATGAATAGCCGACGCGCCCATAAGCGCCCAGCATCCGTAAGCCAAGCTAAGGCAGCGCCAAGTATGTAATGAGCGCCAAATGCCGCCACAAAGAGTTGAATTACAAAATTAGACATACTAGTTGGCAACGAGGCAAGCCAGTCACTGTTAACAAAGACCGCCACGGCATGGGCAGTCAAAGCCACCACCCACACTAGGTACATAGTGAAAACAGGCTTTTCTAATCGCTGAACAAGTCTCACAGGAAAACCCTAACGTCGAAAGTAAGGGGCTGGCCGCCCGGAGCGGTGACCGGAGCCGGACAGGTTAAAGTCACCGCCCAACGTAAAGACGGAGTTTGTCGGCCAGTCCCGCTTGACTGAGGGGTTAGAGGTTATCAACTTAGACTTCACTTTCCGATAGCTCAGTAAACTGCGAAATATGAATGCCCGAATAAATGCGCCCACTTGAATGGCCAACAAATACACCGTGCTCTGGCATATTCGGAATTTCACCAAGAAAAATCAATGGAAGATCATTGAAATAAGAGGCAGCTTTAATGACTGGCTCAGCTGCCCATTTTTTCTTGAGCTTAACTAAGCTGAGTTTTCGTGGGAATTGGGCCATTGAAGTTGCCCTCTAACGTAAAGTAGGCGTCCTAAATGATGGTAATAATCCATCAAAAAGGAAAAAATTGAAATTTTCATTAATGTTATTTCTTTTATTTTTAAATATATAAGGTTAGTAGATCCCTAAAGCGTATTAGCAAATACGTCTTTATCTGCCAGCGTCCAACTTTTGGCGGGTGCAGAAAAACCAGCCGCAAGCATTGCAGCATCTTCATGCAAACGCAAGAAAATTAACCATTAAATTGATTTAATACATTAGCTTATGCGTAACGCATAAGTTTGTTGATATACAGCCTACGCAGCCAACCTTAGTCGGTACCAGTCCTCGAATTCCTGGCCTGACAAGGGTGGGCTGAGGTGATAGCCCTGCATTTGCAGGCAGTCGGAATCCAGCAGCATCACATGCATCTCTGCGGATTCGACGCCTTTAGCCACGATGTGCAGCCCAAGCGTCTTGCTGATATCGATGATGTCTTCCGTCACGTCCGCGCCGGCTTCATCGGTAGCAAGTTTCCTGACAAACTCCTGGTCCACCTTGAGCGTATCGATCAAGCGTTGTCCCAGCAGACCCAGATTTGAATCGCCCTTGCCAAAGTCATCCAGCGCAATCTTTACGCCCAACGCCTTTATGCCTCGCAAAATAGCAATCGATTCGTCGGGATTTTTCAGCAGCATTGTTTCGCTCAGCTCCAACTGCAGGTTGCCCGGCGCGATGTTGTGCGCCCGCAGTGCCGTTTCGATATTTTCGCGCAGGGTCAGTTGCCTGAACTGGAGCGGCGAGATATTGACAGATAACATCATTGCCGGAAGTCCGTGATCCTGCCATTGCCGCGCCTGGCGGCAGGCCTCATTCAGCTCCCACGCGCCTATGGGGCCTATCATGCCGCAGGTTTCGGCCACTGGAATGAAATCGTTGGGGGCTACCCCGGTCGCTGGCCAGCGCATGAGCGCCTCGACGCCGATCACGGCTTGCGTGGCTATATCGATGATGGGCTGGTAATGCAAACGCAATTCGTCCCGTTCAATGGCGCTTTGCAAGCGGCTCTCGATGCGCAATACCAGTGCGGCACTTTCGTTAAGCGCGGGAGTATAGAGTTGGAAATTATTGCGTCCCCCTTTCTTGGCGTGATACATGGCGATATCCGCATGCTGAAGCAAAGTCTCCAGATCGTCGCCGTCGTCAGGAAAAAGGCTGATGCCTATGCTGGGTGAACTATGCAATTCAAGGTTACCCACCCGATAGGGTTCGCAAAGACAATTGACCAGATGTTGTGCCGCGTGAGCTACATCCGACACGTCATGGATATGCGACAGCACGACCAGGAACTCGTCCCCGCCTAGCCGTCCGGCCGTATCTTCGCCCCGCACGCAGGTAATTAACCGTTTTGCCACCTCTTTCAGGACGGCATCGCCCACTTCGTGACCATAGGTATCGTTGATGGGCTTGAAGTAGTCCATATCGATAAACATGACGGCTACCCGCGTTTGGCCGCGGCGGGCGCTGTCGAGCAAGCGCTCGGCGAACTCATAGCTCAGTTTTCGGTTCGGCAATCCGGTCAGTACGTCGTGCTGGGCCAGCTCGATGGCCTCCTTGCGCAAACGCACGATGCCGAGGTGGGTGCTGATGCGAGCCAGCAACTCACGCGCACCGAAAGGCTTGACCAGGTAATCGTCGGCGCCGGCCTGCAAGCCTTCAACTCGCGCTTCTTCGCCCGCCCGGGCGGAAAGCAGGATCACCGGTGTGCAGTTAGTGCGTGGGTTGGCGCGCAGGGCCTGCAGCAGGCCGAAACCGTCCAGATTCGGCATCATGATGTCGCTTAGCACCAGGTCCGGCGGATCGCGCAACGCGGATTCCAGGGCCTGCTGGCCGTCGGCGACCGACTCGACGTCCCAGTAAGGCGCGAGCAGCTCGCGCACATAGGCCCGCATATCGGCGTTGTCGTCGGCCCAGAGGATGCGCGGCCGATGGCCGCTTACCGTCATCACCGACGAAGGCGCAGTTGTTCCGGGCAGCCAGGCCTGCGCCTCTTCCACAAAGGTTTGGGCTTTGATGGCGGTCGTGGCGAGGGATGGTCTTGCGCCGATTTGCTCCGTCCGCAGATGGGCCGTGCCTCCCGGCACGGTGACGGTAAAAGTCGTGCCGACGCCGAGCGTACTGGTGACGCTGATCGTGCCGCCGTGCAGCTTTACCAACTCCTGCACCAGCGCCAGCCCGATGCCAGTACCTTCCTGACTGCGGCTGCGCGCGTTCTCCACCCGATGGAAGCGCTCGAACAACCGCGGCAGATGCTCTTGAGGCACGCCGATGCCCGTGTCGGTGACGCTGAGTTCCGCATGGCTGTCTTCCCAGCGCAAGCGCACCGTGATGCTGCCTTGGAAGGTGAATTTGAATGCGTTGGAGATTAGGTTGAGAACGATTTTCTCCCACAGGTCCGTGTCCACATACACCGGTTCCGGTAGCGGCGGGCAATCCACGATATAGCGAATATCGGCATTTTCGATCGCGGAAGTAAACATGCTGGCCAGCTCGGCGGTAAAGGTGGCGAGGTCGGTCGGAGCATAGTGTGCCCGCATGCGGTCTGACTCGATGCGGGAGAAGTCGAGCAGCGAATTGACCAGTTTCAACAACCGCAAGGCATTGCGATAAGCCAGGTCGAGCTGCTGCCGTTCACCTTCGGGTAAAGCGACGACATGGGGGGAGTAGATGAGCTCTTGCAACGGGCCGAGCATGAGCGTGAGCGGAGTGCGGAATTCATGGCTAACGTTGGAGAAGAACGTGGTTTTGGCCTGGTCAAGCGCGGCCATGGCTTTGGCGTGTTGGCGTTCTTCTTCATAGGCGCGCGCATTGGCGATGGCGGTATTGAGGTGGCCTACGACCAGTTCGAAAAATCCCCAATAATCATCGTCAAAGGCGCGCCGAGGACTGATGCCAAGCACCAGAACGCCGATGGGCTCCGCCCGTCCCGAGCGGATAATAGGTAACATCATCGCCCGGTGCGGCGACTCTCCCCACGGCTCGGTTGGCAGGCCTTCGAAGCGGGTGTCGATATCGTCGACGAGGTCCGGCGTTCCCTGCGCCATGACCCGCGCCAGCGGCCAACCGGTAGTCTCCATTTCCGCCATGTCCACCAGCAATGGGCTGGCGAGCGTTCCCGCCGCCAGGCCGGCCTGGCCGGCAAGCCGAAGATGGGTCCCCGCCTCGTCCAGCAAATAGACCAGGGCGAAGGGAATATCGCGCCGGTTGTGGCCGATGATTTCCATGCATTGTCGCGCAACCTCGTCGACCGTCTGCAACCCCACGGCCATCTCGCGCAGCGTCTTCAGGCGGCGTTCGTTGATGACGGGCAGGGTACTTTCGAAGCAGGCGTTAAAGACGCCCCAAGGCCGGCCTTGTTCGTCCCGGATGGGGCTGAATGAAAAGGTGAAATAGGTCTCTTCCAGATAGTCGAAGCGGAACATCTCCAGAAGAAAATTTTCGTACCAGATGGATTTGCCGGTCTCGATGACCTGATCCATCAGCGGTCCAACGATGTCCCAAATTTCGGCCCAACACGCCTGTCCCGAGCCGCCCAGGAATTGCGGGTGCTTGCTCTGCCCCAGCAGGGGCCGGTAGGCGTCGTTATAGAGCATCGTCCGCTCTGCCCCCAACCAGAGCGCAATCGGAAGCCGCGAATCGAGACAGATGTTGACGGTGGTGCGCAGGCTCTGTGGCCAAGTGGCCAAGGGACCCAGAGGAGTCAGTGACCAATCCATGGACTCGATGAGTTTGCCCATCTCGCTGGAGACGAGCCAATCCCCGGAGTTGTTGAGGAACGATGAAACGCTCGGATTAGTCATTCTTAAATTCCAGACTGGATGCGTTCCACCCCCCACTTCGCGAGGAAATTATTTATTTTTTCTATAAGTAACCTTTATTTGGCAGCTTGCTCCCGCATAAGTTGCACCGTCCCCATGGGTATATGGCTTGAGCATATTCGCTACCACGACGCTGTAGTCCGCCTGCTGATCCCAGTGTCCAATACGCCGGATATTCATGCTTTTGTTGCAAGATTGCTCAACATTGCCGGGATGAAACGAATTGCGCTTGTGCTCCAAGGGGTGAACCGGGGCAATTGAAAGGGGTCGCTCGCCCTCGTGGCGACGCCCGGCTGGGTGGAGAGCGCGGCTTCGAAACCCAGCTCGCGGACGATGGCGGCCTGTTCGGGCAGATAATCCTTGCCGGGTTTCCCATTGGGGTAGGCAAACAGCCGTATTTCTTCCCCCAAGGCCGTCTCCAGAAACGCCTTGCCTTCGGCGATTTCCTTGCGCACTGCCTGTGCGTCCATCCGAGCGAGGATGGGGTGGCGCGCGGTGTGGGCGCCGATGCCCATGCCGGCGGCATGCAGGCTGCGCAGTTGCTCGGTCGTCATCATCAGGTTTTCCGGCAGCAGGCCGCAGTCGGCGAGCTCGCACAAGCACGCGACGGTGGCCTCGCGCTCGTCCGGCGGCAGCGGTTTCACTTTGGGCAATATCTGGCCGATGGCGCGGGCCTTGGCTGCGTGCGATTCCGTATCGTGCTGGCCCAGGCCGAGTGCGCTCAAATCGAGACGGTCATGCGGGGTGCGGCGGATGGCTTCGATCACCGTATCGTTGAACATGCGGCCGCCGTCGAGATAGGCGGTGGCGATGAAGAATGTCGCCGGCAGGCCGTGCCGCTGCAGAATGGGCAGCGCAGTGGTGACGTTGTCCGCATAGCCGTCATCGAAGGTGATGCTGGCTGCGCGGGCGGGCAGCGATCCTGTTTTCAGCCGCGCGACCGCCTCGATCAGCGGCAGCACGTTGAACACGGCTTTCAAACGGGACATATGGGCGTCGAACGTGTCGGCGGTGGCTTCGTGCGGGAACAAAGGGTCCTCCACCGCGAGCACGCGATGGAAGATCAGGATGCTCAGGCGTCCCTCGGGACCTGCCGGGGCGAGCCGGTTTCCCAGGAGCCTGTAGATTGGATTCAAGACCATCATGAGCTTCGGGCGTTAAGCCTTACTGATGCTCATACGCCCCCACGTCGACCTTGCCCACCACGGGCCGCGGCTCGCTGCCGGCCTTGTGCACGTATTGCTCGGTGGGCCGCAGGGAGAAATCGTTCGCGGTTCCTGGGTCTATGCCGGCATTCACGGCTTCGGCTTTCAGGCGCAAATGATAGTCGTAGGCCAAGGGGGAAATCAGCTCATTCTTGTCGCCGCGGACGTTGTTCGATTGCTCCGCGCCGGCGGCATTGATCATGCCCCTGCCGATGAAGAGATTGTTCACGATACGCGCCAGGTTGGTGCCGGGTTTGACGAACACGAAAGTGCCGCCTTGCGGGCGCTCGTTGACCACCGTGTTGTTGATGAGATAAAACTCGTTGGCATCGTATTTCAGGCCCTCCGCGCCATAGCTGATAATGCCGGAGTTTTCCGAGATCTGGCCTTGCTGGACCAGGTTGCCGATCACGTAGGCGATGCCGCCGTTCGCGATGTCGATGTTGTAGCTGGAGTTACCGTCAAACTCATCCATGATGCGGTTGTACAGGATATAGTTGGTTTGGGCGCGGGTCTTGACGGTGTGGCCGATGCGCGAATGGTGGCTGTAGCTGTATTTGAGCGTGAAGCTGCGCACCGAGCCGATGTACATGTTGTGGGTCTTGCCGTCGCCGGCCCCGTTATTGGCGAACTCACTGTTCTCGACCACGATGTCGCTGTCCTTGTGCGACCCGCTCAGGATGCCGTTTTGGTTGTCGTGAAAATAGCAGTTGCGTATCGTGAGGCCGGTGCCTTCCGCCCGCACGCCTGCGCCGTTTCTGTCCCGCACCTTGGCACCGGAAAACTCGATGTTTTCGATGGTGATGTTGTTGCCCTTGATCAGCCAGATGCCCTTGCCTGCCACGTTCGCGCCATCCGCCTGCAAATGCGCCATGCCGCCGACCCCGCGCAGCGTCAGGTTGTTCTGCTTCCATACCGCGGCATCTTTGGGGTAAACGCCCGCATCGATTTCGACGATATCGCCGTCACGCGCAAATTTCGCGGCCACGCTGGGCGACAGGTATTTCTTGTCTGCCCCGACCTGCAGCGTGGCGGCGTCCGCCGCGGTGATAAATCCGGTAATCGCCAGCACTATTGATGCGGCCCGATAAAGCCTAAACCCCGTTCGGCCTGCTCCTTCGGCGTTGCTCAGGACTAAAGGCCTTGTCGAAGGCCATTCAATCCATTCATGTTTCGACAGGCCGGTCGTGAGCACTGTCGAACGGCTCAACACGAACGGATTGAAAATATTGCCGGGCCGTATCAATAAAGCACTGCTGGTCCGTAAACCCATTCGTTCGATATAGCGGCTCATTCCAACCTCCTCAATGAATATCTGCCTCGGCGGTCCGCACCAGCGCATATTGCAATCCGTACCAGGCCATGCCCAGCCATTCGTAAATCGCATATCGGGAGCGGCGCAGCCCCTCGGCACCCGGCAGAAAATCGAGCGGCGACCAGCGATCCCGGCTGAAGAACATGGTGGGGGCGCCGATCACTTCCAGGCCCTCGCGCGCGAAGGCCACCCTGGCCCGCCGCATGTGCATCGCATCGGTCACCAGCAGTATGCGGCGCACCCCGGCATGCTTGAGTATCTGGGCCGAAAATGCGGCGTTTTCCGCGGTGTTGGCCGAGTTGTCCTCGATCCAGCGTACCGGCGTTGCAAAATCTTCCTGCAAGGCTCGCGCCATGCCGTTTGCCAATGATTCGTCGGGGCCGTCCGTTGTCCTGCGCCCTCCGGAGACCAGCAGCGGCAATCCGGTTTCCCGCTGCAGCTTTGCCGCGTAGCGCGCACGGGCCAGCGCAACATAGTCCGGGATATCCCGGCCGCCATATTCCGGGCTGTTCTCGAGCCGCCCGGCGGACAGCACGACAATCGCTTCTGCCCCGCTCGCGGACTGAAGCGGCGGCTCGAGGCTTTCCAAAGGCCGCAGCAACAGCCATGCGCCGGCGTTGGTACACAGCACAAACAGCAGCACGATGGCTGCACCGCTCACCGCACGCCCGAAACGCGGCCACCACAAGCGCAACATCCACCCGGCGCCGTACAGCAGGAACAGGCTCAAGGGCGGCAGAACCAGCGTCTGGATGATCGCCATGAGGCTCGTGTTCATGTGCGCGGTACGGCATCGCTACAAAACGGTTTACTTGATGCCATGGCGGCTCATCAAGTCGTAAAGCGTCGGGCGGCTGACGCCGAGCAGCTCCGCCGCCTTGAGGATATTGCCGTCCACGCGCGCCAGCGCCTTCACCAGCGCTTTGTACTCGGCCTCATCGCGCACCTGGCGCAGGTTGATCGGCATTTCCGGCGCGGAAACCGTCGGCAGGCCGAGGTCCTCCGCATTGATCTGCGGACCTTCGGCCATGATCACGGCGCGCTTGATGCAGTTTTCCATTTCACGCACGTTGCCCGGCCACGGATAACTTTCGATCAGCGCCAGCGCCTCGGCACTGAAACCCAGCGAATAAGCGCCTTCCTGGGCGCCGAACTTGTTCTTGAAGTGATGCGCCAGCAAGGCGGCATCCCCGGCCCGGTCGCGCAGCGGCGGGATCGAAATCACGATCTCGCTCAGCCGGTAATACAGGTCTTCACGGAAACGCTTCTCCGCGATCAGCTCCTGCAGGTTCTGGTGCGTGGCGCAAACGACGCGCACGTCAACGGGGATTTCCTCGCGCCCGCCGACCCGTTCGATCACCCTCTCCTGCAAAAAGCGCAACAGCTTCGCCTGCAGGGCCATCGGCAAATCGCCCACTTCGTCGAGAAAGAATGTACCGCCACTGGCCAGTTCGATTTTGCCCAGCGTTTGTTTGGCAGCGCCGGTATAGGAACCCTTCTCGTAGCCGAACAGCTCGCTCTCCAGCAGATTTTCCGGAATGGCCGCGCAATTGATGGCGATAAATCGCTTGCTCTGGCGGGGGCTCAGTTGGTGCAGCGCGCGGGCCAGTACTTCCTTGCCCGTGCCGCTATCGCCCAGCAGCATGACGGCGGCATCCGCCGGCGCCACTTTTTCGATGTTGCGACAAACTTTGAGCATGCCCGGGTCGCGGCTGATGATGCCGGACGTCGGCGAATCCGCCTGCGACTGCAACAGCCCGCGGTTCTCCTGCTGCAAGGCATGGAGAAAAAATGCCCGCTCGATCACCAGCCCCAGCAGTTCCGGGTCGCAAGGCTTCTGATGAAAATCGTAAGCGCCCAGGCCGATGGCCTTTACCGCGTTGGCGTGATCCTGGTTGCCGGTCAGCACGATCACCTTGGTGTCCGGCGCAAGCGCGAGTATCTGCTGCAGCGTGGCCAGGCCTTCCGTGGCTCCGTCCGGGTCCGGCGGCAGCCCGAGATCCATGGTCGCCACCGCTGGTTCGTAGCGTCGCACCATCGCCAGCGCGCTCTCGCGGTCTTGCGCCACCTGCACGTTGTAGGCGTCAAAGCTCCAGCGCAGCTGCTTTTGCAGGCCCGGGTCGTCTTCGATGATCAGCAGATTTCTCTTATCCTGTTTCATGGTTCCTCTTGGGCTCTAACCGTAGACCGCCTCCTCCACCGCATCACTCCCGCTGAAGAGCGGCAAGATGACGCGGAAAGTGGTGCCGCTCTCTTCACTGCTGGTCACCTCGACCTGGCCACCGAGCTCATGGATATATTCCCGGCTTTCGAACACCCCGATGCCCATGCCCGCCGACTTGGTGGACTCGAAAGGCTTGAACAACCGCTCATGCACGAATTCCGCGCTCATGCCGTGACCGGTGTCTCGCACCTCGACGATGGCGGTGTTGTTGTTCCCCTTGGTTAATCGCACCATCACTTGCCCGTCCCTGGGTGTCGCTTCAATCGCATTCTGGATCAGGTGCCCGATCACCCGTTCGAGGCTGGCGCGGTTGGCCATTACCTCCAGGCCGGCATCCTGTATTTCCAGCATCGGCCGCGGCTCGGCAACGGACTTGTCCGCCACTGCCTGCTGCAATACCTTTTCGATCAACAGCGGCACGGGTTGCTCCAGGATGGGGCCGGAACTGAGTTTCTGCAGCAGCCGCCGCATTTTCCGCACCGAGAGGTCTACCGTATCTAGCATGTCTTTCTGGAACTCCGGATTGGCCTTGTGCTTTTCGGCATTGGAAAGCAGCAGCGACAGCTGGGAAACCAGGTTTTTCAGGTCGTGCACCACAAAGGTGGACATGCGATTGAAGGATTCGAACTGGCGCGCCACCAGCAGCGCATTCGCCGCTTCTTGCTGCGCCAGATAGCTGGCGGCCTGGTTGCCGGCGATCTTGAGCAGGTCGCTTACCTCCCAGTTCAGCTTGACCTTGCTACGGGGCTGCGTCAGCACCACAAAACCGAACAGTTTCCGATGCAGCATCAGCGGCACCACCAGCCACGCCTTGGGAATGGATAGCAGCCATGGCGGCATGGGACAGGCTGCATAGCGCTCGGGAGTGGCCTGATACTCCTGCAGGTCGATGACCCACTGCTTGTTTTCCAGGAAGCGGCAGAACGCGCTATCGCCCGGCTCGATACGATCGCCTACGGGAATATTCCAGTGGGACACAGGTTCGTAACTGCCGGATTCCCGATGGATCCACAAACCTCCGCCAGGGCTTTCCACCAGCTCGGCGATGGCCTGGACGGCACGCTCGCCCAGCCCTTGCCCGTCATCGGACAGGGTACGGGTGAAGCGCAGCCATTCTTCCCGGTAATCGTAGTTGTAACTGTAGAAGTGCTTGCTGATGAACACCTTCAGCCAGGAGCGCAAGGTGCCGGAGAACAGCACGCTCGCCAGCAAAATCACCGCGCCGAACAGGAACACCGCTTGCAGGAAGGTACCCCAGCTTCCCCCGAAAATGCGTAGCAGGTAACCGGCGGCGGCCATGGCCAGCAGATAGAAGGCCGCGCCGAACAAGGCCGCGGAGTGAAACAGGATGCGACGCGATACCGATATCCCCAATGACCAGCGCGGATTACGCGCTGCCGATATGGCGATGAGGGGAACAATCAAGGCATTGACGACTCCGCGCGCGGCCCAGATTTCCGGATTGAGCTGCCGGAACAGCATGGCGTCGCTGTACAGGTAGAAGTCGTAAGCGAACATCCCGCCTACGCCCAGGCAGAGATACTTGATGCCCCAGCGCTCCTTCGGCGGCGTATTGCGGTATAGCTGTTCCACCAGAATCATGCCGATCACCGCCATGGCCACACGCCCGACGATGCTGGTCACGAAGGCGACGACTCCGTATGGATTCAATCCCGCCCAATAGAAATAAATCGTCGCAAGGATGAGCACCAGGTAAAACGCGGCGATCACCATCACAAATGGCCGGCGCCTGACCGAGGAAACCGCCTCCCCCGACTTCAGCGGCCCCAGCAGCATGATCAGGAAAACCGCCCAGCTCGCATTGCGCAAAATGCCCAAGGCATCGGTCAGGAACGACAGGGGCAAACCGGAGGCAACATGGTAGGCAATGGTCGTCGCCCAAACTGCCGACAGCAAACAGGCCGAGGTCAGCACCATGCCGTGCAGGCGGCCCCGCCAGCTGGTCAGCAGCAGGACCGACAAGAACACGAACGCCACCGCCGCCGTGGCGTAGCTGAAGACCGCTATGTTGACCAACATGGCATGCCGCGCTCCGGAGTCATCTCACGCCCTTGCCAAATATCACTACACGGATGGTATCGATCAGGATAATGATGTCGAGGAACAGGCTGTTGTTCTTGACGTAAAACAGGTCGTACTGGAGCTTCTGTATGGCATCTTCCATCGATGCGCCATAGTGATAGCGTACTTGCGCCCAGCCGGTAATCCCCGGCTTGATACTGTGCCGCACGTGGTAATAGGGTAGTTTCCCGGAAAGCTGGTCGACAAAATACGGCCTTTCCGGCCTGGGGCCGACAAAGCTCATTTCCCCTTTCAACACATTGAGTATCTGGGGGAGCTCGTCGATTCTCAACTGACGAATGATCCGCCCCACCCGGGTGATACGGGGGTCATTCTCGAGTGCCCATTCCGGCTTGCCATTTTCCTCGGCGCCTACGCGCATGCTGCGAAACTTCAAGATGGTGAAGGGCTGGCCATCCTTGCCCACTCTTTCCTGTCGATACAGCACCGAATTACGATCTTCGATAAAGATGCACAAGGCCGTAAGCAACATGATGGGAAGCGCAACGATCAACAGCGTCATGCTCGCCAGCAAATCGAAAGTGCGCTTGATGCCGATTCGCAACTTGCTCTGGTCAAACCCATCGCCGAATACCAGCCATCCCGGCTGGAGGGAGTCCATCAGGACCTGCCCCATCTCGCGCTCGAAGAATGTTTCCGTATCGCTCACCCGCACGCCATGCAGCTTGCATTTGAGCAGCTCCTGAATGGAAAAATGCTCGCTGCGCCGGTTCCGCACCGCAACGACGATCTCATTGATGCGGTGTTTCTTCACCATCGTCATCAATGGCCCTTCCGCCGACAAAACCATCGCAGGAGCCACCTGACACACTTCATTCGGCATGGGGATAAATCCAATGATCTTGAATTTATCGAAGGTGGGATTCTTCTCGACCAGGATGCTGCATTCCTTGGCCAGCCGGCCGGCTCCCAGCACCATGATGCGATTTTTCAAAAAATGGGCATTGGACCAGCGGTAAAAAATAAGCCGTGTCAGAAAGACACCCGCCGCGGCAATCAACATGACGCCGCCCACTACCCCGCGACCGACATAGGCCTCCGGCACCCAATAGAAAATCAGGACGATGCAGCCCAGCCCCAAGGCAAAGGCGCGCATCAGGCGCAGCAAGGTCTTGCGAAAATCCTCCCGGAACCCCAATTGATACAGGCCCAGCCCCGCCATGCACGTGAGCATGATCAAGGCAAAGGCACAGGCATACGGAAATATATTGATGAGCGGGGCCGCGACGACAAAGGGAGGCGTAAAGAACAGATCGAAGAAACGGAGGGACACGCCGAGATAGACGGCAACCATCATGATGAGGGCTTCCGTTACAAACAGAATGACTCTTGTAATGGGTACGTAGCGATGGAAACTTTTATACACTGTTCCTCCTCCCGATTCCCCGGGGTCACGCAATCCAGAAAAATTGCGATCCATTTTGCGCTCTTGTTTTTTTGTCTTTTAATGGCAGCAGCTTTTGCGCGCGTAACGCGCTAAATTGACCAGTAATACACCTCGCCCAATAAATAATGCATGCAAATCAATAGCTACCACGTCGGCGAGCGGCAGTCAATATCCTTGCACTGGATGTGCCTAAAATGAAAACGCATCCAAGGCAGAATTGCGTCAAAACACACCGCGTCATGGCTACTTGCGCTGCAGGAATTCGCGCACATAACTGCTCGGAATCGCATAGGTGATTCCGCTTGGCTGGCTGAGTGCCGATTCTTTCATCCCCTTGATCAAGACCATGTTGATAATCCCGTAGACGACGCCCGTATCGGGATCGTAAAGCGGACTTCCGCTATTGCCGGGATAAGCGGTTCCATCCAATTGAAATACCGGGAAAGCAAACTTCTGAAGCTGGATAATATTTTTCGCGTCCAACTGCTTGCTGTTGTGGACAGGCAAGACTATCGGCGTAATCGAGGACAGCGTGGCGCGATGCGTGACGGGATGAAAGCCGAGTATCATGCCGATCGGAAATCCGGTAAATGCAAACACCTGTCCCTCCCGCGACGCGCTCGAGTCGCCCAGCTCCACCGCGGGCAGCGGTGGTCCGCTGATTTTAAGCAGGAGGAGATCGTGCTCCTTATCCTGCGCCACCCGCGAAGCAATCCTGAATTCCGTTTCCGTCTCGTTTTTGGCGACGACGACGCCAAGGGTCTCCAGCTTGCTTCCCTCCACGCCATCCGGAACAACGTGGGCATTGGTCAGCACCAGCGCCCCATCGCCCACCGCAAAGCCGGTACCCAGGAACTTCACCACAGGGCTGCGTGTTTTCTGGTAGGTGGCAATGACAACAATGGATGGCTTGAGCCGCTCGATGGTACGCGGGAGCTCATCCCCCCATAACGGCGCCGCGAAAATCAATCCCGGAATCGAAAAGAAACACAGAAAAAACCCTTTAACGTTCAAAGCAAACCTTGGGAAATCCATAGCCCCCCCATGCAAACCCGAACTTGAAAAAAGCTTCCTGCTGTCAATCCTTGGCAAACTGCACGGCATATACCGGCGGCAAATGGTGAGGTACTTCGCTCCAGGCTTCGCCGCCATTGTCGCTGACCCAGAGATGGCCCGTGGTGGAGCCCATCGCCAGGCATTCTCCGCTTTCATCGACTGCCAGACCATGGCGGTATACCAGATCGTAGCTTTCCTGCTGCGGCAATCCGGTCGCGAACGAGGTAAAGGTTTTCCCGCCGTCCCCGGTGTGAGTCACTACCAGTTTGCCATCCACAGGATACCGCTTCTCATCCTTGACCGCAGGGACAAACCAGGCGGTATCGGGGTGCTGCGGATGCACGGCGACGGCAAAGCCGAAGCTGGAAGGGTGGGCATTCACCCGCACCCACTCGGCACAACCATTGGTGGAACGAAAAATACCGTTGTGATGCTGTATCCAGAAATTGTCCGCTGCGCCATGACATTGCACCATGCGGTGGGGGTCTTGAATGGCAGGATTTTCCTCCTGGCCGGGCGGCATATATTCGGCCCATAGCCCTTTGGTTGCGGAATGCCAGCTGCTGCCGTTATCTTCGCTCAACCACACGCCCCCACAGGATACGGCGATGGCGATGCGATTGGCATCGCGCGGGTCAACGCAGATGGAATGGATACCCGGCTCGTCGTAACCTCCTCCCACCCATTGTTGGCGCAAGGGGTCGTCCCACAGGCCGCGCATCATGTCCCAAGTCGCCCCGCGGTCGGTGCTTCTAAACAAACCGCCGGGTATCGTACCGGCCCAGAGCGTGCCCGGCGCCCCCACCTCCATCGACCAAATCATTTTCAGACTGGGCGCATCTTCACCGTCGATTTCGGCGTAGGAAGGCACATTCGCCTCCTCCCAGTGCATGCCATTGTCATCGGAGCGATGCAACTTGGTACCGAAATGCCCGGATTCAAGCGAAGCATACAGCGTCCCGTCGTATGGGTCTTGCAGCACCATGCCTACAGGCTCGCCGAGAAAATATCGATTATGAATCGCCCAGCTGCCAGGCTCGCGTCGACGAATATCAAACAGCCCTTTACGTGTCGCAACCAATAGTCGATTAGCCATTGCCTGACCTCCACGTTAGTGTTTAGAGCCTATTTCAATAGGTTTCATCCCCGCAGCCTTGCGGCCTTTCGGGTTGATCTTGGGCGCGGGGGTTGAAACCTATTGAAATAGGCTCTTACCCGCCGGAGAGTGCCTGCATGATATAGATTTCATCCGCGGCACCGAGCATGGTATCGAGTACGATTTCTCGAGGTTGCATGCCTCCGCCCACAAAAATCGCGACATGCTTGCGCACCCGCCCTTGATCATCCAGCACGTAATTTTTTAAACGCGGATAATCTGCAGCGGCGGCATCGAGCACATCACGCACAGTTTCCCCTTGATATATGACCCGTTCAAGAGGACCCACATTGCCTAGCCTTTGAGCACAAACGATACTCGCCATAGACTGCCCCTTGGAGTACTTTTTTTATCGCACCAGATTGAAATTTAAGCCTTTTCTGCAGAGAAGTAAAACGCCAAAAACGACAAAGCGGAAGTGGAGCAATCTCGCACTTCCGCTTCGCATTGATAAACTACCGAAACTTATTTGACTTCAATTGTGCTTTCTACGGAGGTAACGCCTTCCACCTCACGTGCGAGAGCTACAGCCCGGTCTGCCTCGGCCTGACTCTTGGCTGTTCCGCTCAAATACACAACCCCTGCTTTATCCGTATCCACCTTGATATGCATTGCGCTGACGTCTTTCTCTTTAGCCAATTTTGCTTTAATTTTGGCTGTTATTACCGAGTCTTTGACAAATTCCTTGGCTGCCGAAGTACGATCTGGCGAACTGCTGCCTCCGGTGTAATCACTTGTATATCCAGCAACAGGTACTAGCAAGGAACCTACCAAGGCCAGGCTGATCGCAAATTTGCTTTTCATGATGTCCTCCTTCTGATTTAACCATAGGAATTCTTTAGAACATTGTGTTTCGCCGATTGTTCCACATTGATTTTCTTATACTTTTTTACACCCCCTGGTGTGAACTCATGCTCATCCAGGAGGTTTACGCCTCCTCATGCACAGCCCCCGGATCACCAGGCTCTGCGTCAGGAAATTGCCCTATGGGGCTGAATCCGCGCTATGATTTTTGTTTAACATTCCGCTGTTGATTCATGGAAAATCACGGTTCTCGCAAAAGCCAGGGAGTATGAATATGTTATTGCAACCCGTAATTCTCTCCGGCGGCTCCGGCACTCGCCTATGGCCACTCTCCCGCGAAAAATACCCCAAACAACTATTGCCGCTGATCGGCGAAGACTCCCTGCTGCAAGGCACCGTACGCCGCGTCGACGGCATCGCTGGCCTGGAGCTGGCACCGACGATGGTGGTATGCAACGAAGAATATCGTTTCGTCATTGCGGAACAATTACGCTTGATGGACAAGGATGGCGTGCTTCTGCTGGAGCCCGTCGGCCGCAACACCGCGCCCGCCTTGACGATGGCAGCGCTGGAAGCGAGTCGCGATGGTGAAGACCCGGTGCTACTGGTCATGCCGTCGGATCATGTGATTCTCGATACAGCCGCATTTCAGGAGGCTGTCAGGCAGGGCGCCGCACTGGCGGCCATCGATACGGTGGTGACTTTCGGCATTACGCCTGACTGCCCGGAGACCGGCTATGGCTATATCCGGATGGGTGAACCGCTGGCTGGAACAGGCAATGGCGCCTGCTCCATCGCCAATTTTGTCGAAAAACCGGATCGCGAGACGGCGCAGCGCTACCTGGATGAAGGAAAGTATCTCTGGAACAGCGGCTTGTTCATGATGCGCGCCTCGGTATGGATAACAGCCATCGAGCAATGCCGACCCGACATTCTGGCCGCCTGCCGCGCCGCGTGGCAAAACCGGCAGGAAGACGGCATCTTCGTGCGCGTCGGCGAATCCGCTTTTCAACAGTGTCCGAGCGACTCCATCGACTACGCGGTGATGGAACGTGTTGCTTCCGGGCAAGAAAACCTGCCGGCAGGAGCAATGATTCCGTTGACGGCAGGCTGGTCGGACGTGGGTTCATGGGATTCGCTATGGCAGGCCCTGCCCAAAGATGCGGATGGCAATGTGACGCAAGGGGATGTCCTGCTGAGCGACTGCAGCGATACCCTTGCCCTGTCCGGCGGCAGGCTGGTGACCTGCGTCGGCGTCAGTGATTTAGTCGTGGTGGAAACGCCGGATGCGGTGCTGGTTGTGCACAAGAACAAGACGCAGGATGTAAAAAACATCGTCGACACTCTCAAGCGGCAAGGCCGACCGGAAAGTCTGCTGCACCGCAAGGTGTATCGCCCGTGGGGCTGGTACGACAGCGTGGATAACGGCGAACGCTTTCTGGTGAAGCGCATCGTCATCAAGCCCGGTGCGATGCTGTCGCTACAGCTGCATCATCACCGCGCCGAGCACTGGGTGGTAGTCAGGGGCACGGCCAAGGTCACGCGGGGCGATACCAGTTATCTGGTGACGGAGAACGAATCGACTTTCATCCCGCTGGGAACCAAGCACAGGCTGGAGAATGTCGGCAAAATGCCGCTGGAGATCATCGAGGTGCAATCCGGACCGTACCTCGCCGAGGACGATATTGTGCGCTTCGACGATCATTACGGCAGGAAGTAAAAAGATGCGGGCGACAGGCAAGCCCCGCACTACCCATCATGCGCCGGAAAGCCTTTCGGTCATTCTTTCGTAATAAGCGGCTTCCAGCTGCAGATTGCCGGAGCGGGAAGCGCTCATTTGCATGGTCAGAAGACGCAGCTTCTTCAGCGCCACGCTGCGTTGCACGCCTTCGGACGCATGGACCAGGCGCTCCAGTTCGGCAATATCCTTCATCAGCTGCACTTCAGGTGGCATATAGCCGGCATTCTTGAGAATGCGATAGGCAATGCGCAGCTCCTCGGGAATCAGCCTATCGTCGTCCAGCTCCAACGGCCGCCCGGCACCGGGCAGGTCGTTGAAATCGCCGCGCCGTGCAGCGTCGGCGATGCGCTGTTCCACGATGGCTTCAAACCCTTGCATGGTCCAATCAGGCGGCAGCTTTGGATTTCAGCGAGTCCGTCAGGTGCGGGCTGAGGGTTTGCAGTATCTGCGAGAACACCTTGGGATTGCCGGCCACGATGTTGCCGCTATCGAGCCAGGTCTCGTTACCCTCAAAGTCGCCGACGAGACCGCCGGCCTCATGCACCAGCAAACCACCGGCGGCGATATCCCACTGCGACAAGCCGATTTCCCAGAAGCCGTCGTACCAGCCGGCGGCGACGTAGGCCAGATCCAGCGATGCGGCACCGGGGCGACGCACGCCGGAGGTTTTCTTGATCATGTCCTTGAACATCGCGACATAGGTGTCGAGGTGCGCAAAATCGCGGAACGGAAAGCCGGTACCGATAATGGCTTCCTGCAAACGGGCGCGCGAGCTGACGCGGATGCGGCGGTCGTTGAGGAAAGCACCGCGGCCGCGCGTGGCGGTGAAAAGGTCGTTGCGGTTCGGATCGTAAATCACGGCCTGCGTGATCTGGCCGCGCTGCTTGAGCGCGATGGAAATGGCGTATTGCGGGAAACCGTGCAGGAAATTGGTCGTGCCGTCGAGCGGGTCGATGATCCACACATTTTCGCTCTCGCCTTGCGCCCCACTCTCTTCGGCGAGGATGGAATGGTCAGGATATGCATCCAGCAGGGTCTCGATAATCGCGTGTTCGGCCGCGTGGTCAACTTCACTGACAAAGTCGTTGTAAGTTTTGCTGCGAATCTTGATAGCACCCAAATCCTGGGAAGCACGATTGATGATGGCGGCAGCCTGGCGCGCGGCTTTGACTGCAATATTGAGCATTGGATGCATATTCTGATGTCCGTACCCGCAAGGGGAAAGTTAAAGAGCTGGTAAAATAGAATCCATCTCAGGAATAATCGCATGTGCGACGGGGCGCTTTGGGATGCAGCGCTAGGCGCGAGCCGCGCGGTTTGGTTATTCCAAACAAGCGGCGAGCAACAACGCGATGTGCCCAAAGCACCCCGTCCCTCCGGGTTGCAACAAAAAAGCATGTCTGCGGCGTTGCGCGGCTTGCCAATGGATAACCATTGGCTACGCCACGCGCCTTGCATCCAACGCTTTTTTGTTGCAACGCATCATGCGATTATTCCTGAGATGGATTCTAACATTTTACCTCCTACACCCCATGAGCTCCAAACTCGAATCACTTGCCAACATACGCATCGTTCTCTGCCAGACCAGCCACCCGGGCAATATCGGGTCCGCGGCACGCGCGATGAAAACGATGGGACTCACCCAACTGGTACTGGTACGGCCGAAAAAATTCCCCCACGAGATTGCCGAAGCCATGGCGTCCGGCGCGAGCGATATCCTGGCCGCAGCGCGTGTTTGCGATTCGCTGGAAGAAGCGCTGACCGGGTGCACCTTCGTCATCGGTCTCAGCGCCCGCAAGCGCGAGCTTTCACATCAATTGGTCACCGCACGGGAAGCTGCGACAGAGGCGGTACAGCTTGCCGCCAGCCAATCCGTCGCTCTGGTTTTCGGCACGGAGATGAGCGGCCTGTCCAACGATGAGCTCATTCGTTGCCAGCTGTTGGCGATGATTCCTGCCAATCCCGAATACTCTTCCCTCAACCTGGCCTCGGCGGTACAGGTCCTGGCATACGAAATCCGCACGGCCGCATTGGGAGCAGCAACCGTCACCGTCGACAACGATTTCAATTTAGCGAGCCATGAAGATGTCGAAGGATTCTACCGTCACCTGGAAGAAACGCTGATCGGCACCGGCTTTCTGGACCCCGCCCTGCCGAAACGATTGATGTCGCGTCTGCGGCGCCTGTTCACACGGGCACGATTGGAAAAAGAAGAGGTCAATATTCTGCGAGGCGTACTCAAATCGATACAGCGCCCTCGTTAGAGCTCTGTATTTATGGCAAAATAGTAGACTTTTCATTCAACTAGCGTAGCTAAACGCATGTTCAATCATTTGCGCGAAGACATCGCCGTCGTGTTCGAACGGGACCCGGCCGCACGCACGCATTGGGAAGTGCTCACCACTTATCCGGGCGTCCATGCGCTCATCCTCCATCGTTTCTCGCACTGGCTGTGGCATTGCAAGTTACGCTGGATGGCACGTTTCTCCTCGCACATCGGCCGCTGGCTGACCGGTATCGAGATCCATCCCGGCGCCACCATCGGCCGCCGCGTATTCATTGATCACGGCATGGGCGTCGTCATCGGCGAAACCGCGGTGATTGGCGACGACTGCACGCTGTATCACGGGGTGACGCTGGGCGGCACCTCCTGGAAAAAAGGCAAACGCCACCCGACGCTTGAAAGAGGCGTCGTCATCGGCGCAGGCGCCAAGGTGCTCGGCCCGATCACGGTAGGCGAAGAAGCCAAGATCGGTTCCAATGCCGTCGTCGTGAAAGACGTGCCGGCAGGTGCAACAGCCGTCGGCATCCCGGCACGCATCCTGGACCAGGAAAAAGCCAAGCAGCGCGACGACATGGCGCAGAAAATCGGTTTTTCCGCGTACGCCGTTTCCGATGACATGAACGACCCGATGGCAAAAGCGATCCATGCCTTACTTGACCATGCCGCAGAACAGGACAAACGCCTGGAAGAAATGGCGCAACAGCTCGCCAAACTGGGGGGCGATGTCGAGACAGACAAGGAGGTCGCGAAGGCTTTCGACGTCAATTACCTGAACAAGATTGTCGATTGAACCCAGCCCGGTAATAGTTGACTAAATAACTAAGGTTTTGTAGAATTTAGTCCTTAAGCGTCCCTTACCGGAGTTACTTTTATGCGCCTGACCACCAAAGGCCGTTTTGCCGTGACAGCCATGCTCGACCTGGCCCTCAATGAAGTTGACCGCCCCGTCACGCTTGCAGGAATTAGCGAGCGGCAGGAAATTTCCCTGTCTTATCTTGAACAACTTTTCAGCCGCCTGCGTCGCAATGGACTGGTCAAAAGCGTGCGTGGTCCGGGTGGCGGCTATCGTATTGCCAAGCCGCTCGACAGCATTTCGGTATCCGACATCATTACCGCTGTGGACGAGCAGATTGACGCTACCCAGTGCGGCGGTAATGAAAACTGCCAGGACGAACACCGCTGTATGACCCATGATCTGTGGGCCAGCCTCAACGTCAAGATTCTGGAGTATCTGTCTGGTGTCAGTCTGGCCCAATTGGTCGCTTCGCAGCGCAGTGGCGGCAAGATCGTCATTCCAGAACCTAAGCGCCGCGACCGCACGCCACAAGCTGTCGCTGCCTGAGGGTAGCCCGCCGCATTGCAATGAGCGACGCCGCCGTATATCTCGACCATAACGCCACGACCGCACTCGATCACCGCGTCCTTGATGCCATGCTGCCCTTTCTGCAGCAACCGCAAGGCAATCCGACCAGTCGCCACAGTTTTGGCCGGAATGCACGTCAGGCCGTTGAAAATGCCCGAGCGCAAGTCGCCGCGGCAGTCGGCGCACACCCGACTCAAGTACTATTTACCAGTGGTGGCACGGAAGCGGATAATCTTGCAATACAAGGCATTACCGCAGCGCATGTTCCCTCCGGCATAGCGGTAAGCGCGATCGAACACCCGGCGGTTTTTCGTCCGGCGCAGTACCTGATGGGGCGTGGATGGAAAGTTGCCAGAATCCGTGTGAGTGAAGATGGCCGCATTGCATTGGATAGCCTGAACGAAGTGTTGCAGCAGAAAACCGCGCTGGTTTCCGTGATGGCTGCCAATAACGAGACCGGTGCCCTTCAGGATATTCCGGCCATCGTTGAGTTATGCCGTCGGCATGGCGCACTGTTGCATACCGATGCGGTGCAGGCGCTGGGCAAGATAGCGCTGGATTTCAATGCGCTCGGCGTAAACGCGATGAGCCTGTCGGCGCACAAGATACACGGCCCACAAGGCGCTGGCGCACTGGTACTGGACAAGCGCGTGGATATCAAGCCGCTCCTGTACGGCGGCGGACAGGAAAAAGGCCTGCGCAGCGGCACGGAAAACATCGCTGCCATCGTCGGATTCGGCATGGCGTGCGAATTGGCGCAGCGCGAACTGAATGAGCGGATCGCCACCACAGAAAACCTGCGCAATCGCCTGGAAACAGGATTGCACCGCTTAGGCGCGACGATCTTCGGCGCCGGAAGCGCGCGATTGCCGAATACCAGCTTTCTTGCCTTCCCCAACATCGAAGGCGAGACCCTGGTGGTGGCGATGGACAAGAAAGGCTATGCGATTGCGAGCGGATCCGCCTGCTCCAGCGACAGCACCGAGCCCAGCCATGTGCTGCTGGCGATGGGTATAGACCCGGAGTTCGCACGCGGTGCGGTACGCGTCAGTCTCGGTGCGGACAATACCGCCGAGCAGATCGACGGCTTTTTGCTGGCGCTGGAAAACGAACTTTTACGATTGAAACGAATGGCCGCATTGGCGGTTTGAGGAAGAAGCATGAGTGTGAAGACCCCGATCTACCTGGATTACTCGGCCACCACCCCGGTGGACCCGCGCGTTGCGGAAAAGATGATTCCGTACCTGACCGAACAGTTCGGCAACCCAGCCAGCCGCTCGCATCCGTTCGGCTGGACGGCGGAAGAGGCCGTGGAAAATGCGCGCGCGCAGGTCGCGGCGCTGGTCAATTGCGATCCGCGCGAAATCGTCTGGACCTCGGGTGCAACCGAGTCCGACAACCTTGCGATCAAGGGTGCTGCGAACTTCTACTCCGGCAAGGGCAAGCACATCGTCACCGTGCAGACCGAACACAAGGCCGTGATCGACCCGTTCCGCGAACTGGAACGCCAGGGCTTCGAAGCATCCTATCTGCAACCGGAGCCGAACGGCCTGGTGGATATCGAGAAATTCAAGGCCGCGCTGCGCCCGGACACCATCCTCGTCTCGGTGATGATGGTCAACAACGAAATCGGCGTGATCCAGGACATCGAAACCATCGGCAACCTGTGCCGCGAAAAAGGGATCATTTTCCATGTCGACGCCGCGCAAGCCACCGGCAAGGTGGAAATCGACCTGGAGAAACTACCGGTCGACCTGATGAGTTTCTCTGCGCACAAGACCTACGGCCCCAAGGGCATAGGCGCGCTGTATGTACGCCGCAAGCCGCGCGTACGTATCGAGGCGCAGATGCACGGCGGCGGTCACGAGCGCGGCATGCGTTCCGGCACGCTGGCACCGCACCAGATCGTCGGCATGGGTGAAGCCTTCCGCATCGCCAAGGAAGAAATGGAACTGGAAAATGCCCGCATCCGCCGCCTGCGCGACAAGTTGCTGGCCGGCCTGCAGGATATCGAGGAGGTCTACGTCAACGGCGACCTCAAGCAGCGCGTGCCGCACAACCTCAACATCAGCTTTAATTTCGTCGAAGGCGAGTCGCTGATCATGGCGGTGAAGGACATCGCGGTCTCTTCCGGCTCGGCCTGCACCTCGGCCAGCCTGGAACCCTCCTATGTGCTGCGCGCACTGGGACGTTCGGACGAACTGGCGCACAGTTCGATTCGCTTCTCCATCGGCCGCTTCACCACCGAAGAAGAAATCGACTACACCGTAGAACTGATGAAGAGCAAGATCGGCAAGCTTCGTGAGCTTTCCCCGTTATGGGAAATGTTCCAGGAAGGCATCGACCTCGAGTCCGTCCAATGGGCCGCTCACTAAAGTTACGCAGTTAAGGAAAACATCATGGCATACAGCGACAAAGTACTGGATCACTACGAAAACCCACGCAACGTCGGCGCACTCGACAAGAACGACCCGCACGTCGGCACCGGCATGGTGGGCGCGCCCGCTTGCGGCGACGTGATGAAACTGCAGATCCGCGTCGGCGACGACGGCGTGATCGAGGACGCCAAGTTCAAAACCTACGGCTGCGGTTCCGCGATCGCTTCCTCCTCGCTGGTCACCGAATGGTTGAAGGGCAAGACGCTGGATCAAGCCATGACCATCAAGAACTCGGACATCGCCGAAGAACTGGCCCTGCCTCCGGTCAAGATTCACTGCTCGGTGCTGGCGGAAGACGCGATCAAGGCCGCTATCGCCGATCTGAAACAGAAATCCGGCGGCAGCGCCGATGCCGAACTAGCCAAACAGGAAGCTTGAACGCATGGCCATTACCCTGACTGAATCCGCTGCCGACCGTGTGCAGAAATTCCTCGCCAACCGTGGCAAGGGCGTCGGCCTGCGCCTGGGCGTCAGAACCTCGGGCTGCTCGGGCATGGCGTACACGCTGGAATTCTCGGATGAAATCCTGCCGGAAGACGTGACTTTCGAAAGTCGCGGCGTCAAGGTGCTGATCGACCCGAAGAGCCTGACCTATCTGGACGGCACCGAACTGGATTACACCAAGGAAGGCCTGAACGAAGGCTTCAAGTTCAACAACCCCAACGTCAAGGACAGTTGCGGCTGCGGCGAAAGCTTCACGGTATAGGCATAAGGCGATTAGCTGTCAGCGCGCAACTCGGACACTACGCTGACAGTGGCACGCGGATGGCTAATTGAATGCTTGATATCCACCAGAACCACTTCGAACTGTTCGATCTGCCGACGAGCTTTGCCATCGACCGGACGCTGCTCGACCAGAGCTACCGCAAGGTGCAAAGCGAAGTGCATCCCGACCGGTTTGCTGCGGCCTCCTCCGCCGAACGCCTGCGCTCGATGCAATGGGCCACCCACGCCAACGAAGCCTATCAGACGCTGAAATCTCCCGTTTCGCGCGCGCGTTACCTGCTGCAGTTGCAGGGCGTCGACACGCAGGAAGAAACCAATACCGCGATGCCCGCGGACTTTTTGATGCAACAAATGGAATGGCGTGAAGCCATTGATGAAGCGCGCTCGGCGCTGGACATCTCCGCCCTTGAAAAATTATTGCTGGAATTGAATCGCGAAGCTGCCTCGCAGGAGTCGGAGCTGCGCGTTGCCATCGACGAGCAGCGCGATTATCCGCGCGCCGCCGGCAGCGTACGCAAGCTGCGCTTTCTGGATAAAGTGCGGGACGAAATTCAGCAGGCAATCCTCGCACTGGAAGACTAAATGGCGCTACTGCAAATCTCCGAACCCGGCAAAAGCGCCGTCCCGCACCAGCACCGGCTGGCGGTAGGCATCGACCTCGGCACGACCAATTCGCTAGTAGCCACCGTACGCAGCGGCATGAGTGTCGTGCTGCATGACGAAGCAGGCCATGCCTTGTTACCGTCGGTGGTGCATTACCTCACTTCTGGCGTCGAGGTCGGTTATAAGGCGCAAGCCCAGCAAAGCCACGACCCGCAAAACACCATTGTTTCCGTGAAGCGTTTCATGGGGCGCGGCGTGCACGACATCGCCGACATCGGCCACCATCCCTACCGTTTCGTCGATGCGCCGGGCATGTTGCAGCTCAATACCGTCGCCGGCATCAAAAGTCCGGTGGAAATTTCCGCCGAAATCCTCAAGGTGCTGAAAGCCCGTGCCGAGAAATCGTTGGGCGGCGAACTGACCGGTGCCGTGATTACCGTCCCCGCCTATTTCGATGACGCTCAGCGCCAGGCGACCAAGGATGCGGCAAAACTCGCCGGACTCAACGTGCTGCGCCTGCTGAACGAGCCCACTGCCGCCGCCGTCGCTTACGGCCTGGACAACGCCTCCGAGGGCGTGTTTGTCATCTACGATTTGGGCGGCGGTACGTTTGATGTCTCAATTCTGCGCTTGTCCAAGGGCGTATTCGAGGTGCTCGCCACCAACGGCGACTCCGCGCTCGGCGGCGACGACTTCGACCGTCGCATCTTCTGCTGGATGCTGGAAACATCGCAGGTCCCGCCAGTCGGCCCGGAGGATACCCGACTGCTGCTGACCAAGGCGCGCGAGGCCAAGGAGCAACTCACCGACCATGCCGAAACGCGCATTACCTGCGTCCTTTCAAGCGGAGAGGTGATCGATCGGACGCTGGATAGCACGACGTTCTATGAATTGACGCAACACCTCGTCAGCAAAACCCTGACGCCTACCCGCAAGGCCTTGCGCGACGCTGGCATCAGCATTGAGGACGTGCAAGGCGTGGTGATGGTGGGCGGCTCGACACGCATGCCGCAGATCCAGCATGCCGTCGCCGAATTCTTCAAGCAGGAGCCGCTGACCAACCTCGACCCGGACAAGGTCGTGGCACTCGGCGCAGCGATCCAGGCCAACGTGCTCGCCGGCAACAAGAACGAAAACGAACTCCTGCTGCTCGACGTGATCCCGCTATCGCTCGGACTGGAAACCATGGGCGGCCTGACCGAAAAGGTGATTCCGCGCAACTCCACGATACCCGTGGCGCGGGCGCAGGAGTTCACCACCTTCAAGGACGGCCAGACGGCGATGAGCATTCATGTGGTGCAAGGCGAGCGCGAGCTGGTGTCCGACTGCCGCTCGCTGGCGCGCTTCGAATTGCGCGGCATTCCGCCGATGGCGGCTGGCGCGGCGCGCGTGCGCGTGGCTTTCCAGGTCGATGCCGACGGACTGCTGTCGGTTTCTGCGCGCGAGCAGACCAGCGGCGTCGAGGCGCATGTCGTGGTGAAACCGTCCTACGGCCTATCCGACGACACCATCGCCAATATGCTGCAATCCTCCTTTTCTCACGCCGAGGAAGACAAACTGGCGCGTGTATTGCGAGAAGCCCAGGTGGAAGCCGAACGTTTACTCGAAGCCATCCGCGTAGCTCTAGAGCAGGATGGCGATGCACTGCTTGACGCTTCTGAGCGTGCAGCGCTGGAGTCCCACATGCAAGCCCTGCAAAACGCAATGGCCGGCGCCGACCCGCAAGCGATCACCTCCGGCATGGAAGCACTCAACCATGCTTCGGAAACCTTTGCCGGCCGCCGCATGGACGCATCCATCAAACAAGCCCTCACCGGCCACAAACTCGACGAAATAAAGGTCTGAAATGCCGCAAATCATCGTTCTGCCGCACGAGGAACTCTGCCCGGAAGGCGCCGCATTCGAAGCCAAGCCCGGCATGTCCATCTGCGACAACCTACTGACTCACCACATCGACATCGATCACGCCTGCGACAAAGTCTGCGCCTGCACCACCTGCCACGTGATCGTGCGTGAAGGATACATATCGTTGAACGCGCCCGAGGAAAAGGAAGAAGACCTGCTGGACAAGGCATGGGGATTGGAACCGAACTCGCGGCTTTCTTGCCAGGCGATAGTCGACAATGCCGATCTCGTCGTGGAAATCCCCAAGTACTCCATCAACATGGCCAAGGAAGGCCATCGCTAGCACAACCCTCCTTGGCACAGGCATTCCTGCCTGCATTAGCCAAAATATCCAAGGACTTGCCTGCGCTACGGCCTTGTCGGAAGCGCATATCTGGTCTACCCTGAATAAAAATAAATCAGGGAAGGCCATCCATGTTGAATTTCGATTTCATCGTCATCGGTAGTGGCCCCGCGGGACAACGCGCCGCGATCCAGGCCGCCAAGCTGGGCAAGAACGTCGCTCTGATCGAGAATCGCAGTGTGGTCGGCGGCGTCACCGTCCATACCGGCACCATCCCTAGCAAGACTTTGCGCGAAGCTGTGCTCTACCTCACCGGCTGGACCCAGCGCGGCCTTTACGGCCAAAGCTACCGCCTCAAGCAGAACTTGACCATCGACGACCTGATGCAGCGCCTGCAAATTACGATACGCAACGAAGTCGGCGTAATCGAGAGCCAACTGGCGCGCAACGGCGTGACCGTGACCCACGGCATCGCCGCCTTTCATGATCCGCATACCATCCATGTCACCGGCCACGATGGCGAAATAAGCGAGTTGTCGGCGGAAAAGTTCGTCATCGCCACCGGCACCACGCCATCGCGGCCCGCCGACATCCCGTTCGACGACGGCTACATCATCGACAGCGACGGCATCCTCAACCTCAAAAAAATTCCCCGGACCATGGCCATCGTTGGCGCCGGCGTGATCGGCGTCGAATATGCCGCGATGTTCAGCGCACTGGACGTCAAGGTCACGCTGATCGACGGCCGCCCGCAGATGCTGGACTTCCTCGACCGCGAAGTGGTCGACGAACTGATGCATAGCCTGCGCGCGCGGCAGGTCACGTTGCGGCTGGGCGAGAAGGTCGCCACGATGCGGCACACCGCCGACGAGGACGTCGAGATGATCATGGCCAGCGGCAAGCGCGTGGTCGCGGACATCGTGATGTTCGCCGCCGGGCGGCAGGGGGCCACGGATGCCTTGAAGCTGGAAAACGCCGGCCTCACGGCGGACGACCGCGGCCGCATCAAGGTCGACTACTGCTACACCACCGCAGTGCCGCACATCTATGCCGCAGGCGACGTCATCGGCTTCCCCAGCCTGGCCTCGACCTCGATGGAGCAAGGGCGGCTGGCCGCGTGCCATGCGTGGGACAAGACCTCTGCCTGCGTACCGGAACATTTCCCTTTCGGCATCTACAGCATCCCGGAAATCAGCATGGTGGGCGCGACGGAACAGCAGCTCACCCAGAACAATATTCCTTACGAAGTCGGCGTGGCCCGCTTCCGGGAAACGGCGCGCGGGCAAATCCTGCGACTGGAAGAAGGCATGCTGAAAATCATCTGCGGGCTGGAAGACCGGCGCGTGCTGGGCGTGCATATTTTCGGCGAGAGCGCGACCGAACTGATCCACATCGGCCAGGCGGTCATTAGCCTAAACGGCACGTTGGATTACCTGGTGGAAGCGGTATTCAATTACCCGACCCTGGCGGAAACCTACAAAATCGCCGCACTGGATTGCTGGAACAAGATGCGAGCTTAGAGCCTGTTCCAGCAAGTTTCATTCCCCGTGCCGCAAGACTATCGAAGCAGGCTCTATCTCACGCCGCCGTTATGCGCGCCAGAAAACTCGGATCGAGCAGCCGGACGAACTCTTCGGCAGGTACCGGCTGGCTCAGCAAATACCCTTGCACCTGGTCGCACCCCTGCTTGCGCAGGAATTCAAGCTGATCTTCGTTTTCCACACCTTCCGCGATCACCTTCAAATTGAGGCTATGCGCCATTGCGATGATGGCCTGGGTGATCGCTACGTCATCGCTATCCCCGGGCACGTCACGTACGAATGAGCGGTCGATCTTGAGCGAATCGATGGGAAAGCTCTTCAGATAGCCCAGCGATGAATAACCGGTGCCGAAATCGTCGATGGACACCATCGTGCCCATGTCGCGGAAGCGCTGCAAAATCTCGATGGCCCGCTCGGCATTCTGCATGATCATGCTTTCGGTAATTTCCAGTTCCAGATACGCCGGCGGCAAGCCGCTGCCGCCGAGCGCATCGGCGATGGTCTGGCGCAGCCCTTCGTCGCGGAACTGGTGGGCGGAAAGGTTCACCGCGACACCGATCAATGGCAATCCGGCATCCTGCCAGGCACGGTTCTGACGGCATGCCTCGCGCAACACCCAGGCGCCTATCGGCACGATCAGGCCGGTTTCTTCCGCCAGCGGGATGAACTGCGCCGGGGGTATCAGGCCAAGATCCGGGTGATTCCAACGGATCAGCGCCTCTGCACCGACCATCTCGTTGGTGGCGAGATCGATCTTCGGCTGGTAATACAGCACAAACTCGTTGCGCTCCAGCGCGCGACGCAGGCTGTTTTCGAGCGCCAGACGCTCGAAGCTGTGCACATTGCTTTCCGAAGCATAGAACTGGAAGGTATTCTTCCCCCGTTCTTTCGCGCGATACATCGCGACGTCGGCATTTTTCAGCAAGGTGTGAAGATCGGTGCCGTCTTCCGGATAAGCACTGATGCCGATGCTGGCGCTGACATACAGCTCCTGCCCCAGCAGGTAAAACGGCTGGCCCAGCGCATGCATGATCTTGCGTGCGACATTGCCGAGATATTGGGTATCGGCAAACTGTTCGATCAACACCACGAACTCGTCACCGCCCTGTCGCGCGATGGTATCGGTCTCGCGCAGGCATTGCTGCAAGCGCTCGGAGGCCGTCTGCAACAGCATGTCGCCGGCATGGTGCCCCAATGTGTCGTTAATGACCTTGAAGCGGTCGAGATCGATGAATAGGATCGCCAGCCGCCCTTGGTCGCGCTGTACGCGGCGCAAGGCGTGCTCGATACGCTCCTGCAACAGCGTGCGATTGGGTAGCCCGGTCAACGCATCGTGATTCGCCAGGAAGTGCAGTTGCTCCTCGGATTGCTTGCGGAGAGTGATGTCCGTGAACACGGCCACGTAATTCAGGACATTGTTCTTGGCATCCCTCACCTCGCTGATCGACAGCCATTCGGGATAGATTTCGCCGCTCTTGCGCCGGTTCCAGATTTCGCCCATCCAGCGCCCTTCTGCCTTGATGGACGCCCACATCGCTTCGTAATAGCTATCCGCGTGCTGGCCTGAGCTCAGCATTGACGGGCTTTGCCCGATGATCTCCTCGCGGGAAAAACCGGTGATGTTCACGAAGCCCTGGTTCACCTCCAGCACCTTCAAGTTGGCATCGGTGATCATGACGCCTTCGGCGGTGTTCTCGAATGCCTGCTGGGCCAACGCCAGGCGCGCTTCGGCTTCCTTGCGCGCGGTAATATCCAGCATGACGCCGACCAGCTCCAACGGCTCGCCCTTGGCATCGGGAATGACCCGCACGATGTCGTGCAGCCACACAGTCCGTCCATCCGCGGCAATCATGCGGTAATCGAAACTATGCGGCGCCAGCTTGGCGGACTCCTCCATGCAGAAAGTCGGCGCCCAATCGCGATCGCCCGGATGCATGTGGTCCAGCCAGAAACGCGGCGAATCGGTCCATGCGTGGAGCGGATAGCCCAACAAGGCCTCCGCCTCCGGGTTGACATAAGTAAAGTGTCCGGCGGGCGTTGCACGCCAGATGATGGCCTGTGCGGACTCCACCAGCTCGCGGTACATCTGTTCGGTGTCCTTGAGCGCCTTCTCCACCCGCATCCGGCCGCTGTAGGTGGCGGCCAGAAATAAACTGGTCATCGCCCATATCGCCATATAGGCCCAGTAATTGATCAACCCGGCGCCCATGGCTTCATTGAAATAACCACGCTCGTCCAGCAAGCTCCAGATCGCCACGCTAAAGACCACCGCCGTGGCAAGCACCGCCCCGCGCAACTGGAAGCGCACAGCGGCCCAGATCGCCAGGGGGAACAACGTAAAGGATCGCGGCTGATACGCCACGCCGAATGGCAGCCACTGGAAGAAAATCATCAGGCTGCCCAATAACAGCAGCAAACCAAGCAGGCCTGCTTCAAGCATACGCGCGCGGCCAAGCGCAAAAGGATGGCGCTGCGCAAATACCAACAAGAGTGGCGCGAACACCAGATCGCTCAAGGCGTCTCCCATCCACCAGTTCATCCATCCTGCCAACGCAGCATCAGGAGCGACTTCTCCCACGGAGAGCAAGCTGGCAACGCCTATCGTGGCGCTGATCATCGTGCTGAACCCCGCGCCCAGCAGTACCAGCAGCACAACGTCTTTCGGCCGATCGAATATCCGCTGGAAACCGAACCGGTTCAAAAGCATGGCCCCCACTACCGCTTCCAGAGTATTGCCCAAGGCAATCCCCATCGCAGCCGCAGGCACAATCCCGGTACCCAACTCGGCGATCAATGCCCCCAGCAGTACACCCGGCCACAACCTTCGTCCGAAAATGAGCAGCGCAGCCAGGGAAAGCCCCGTCGGCGGCCATATCAAGGTAATGGTCCCGACATTGGAAAAATACAACCCGATTTCCGCGCCTGCCCAATACAGCACCGCAAGCCCCAGCATCAAGGCGATCTCTTTTTTTCCCAGCTCAGACGACATGACCAATATACCTATTCATAGCAGCCTGATTGTAATGGGATTTCTACGCAGCGAGCATACTTTTATCAAAGAAAAAGCCCGCACAAGGCGGGCTTTGAAACGGCGGGGAGCCGTGAGGAGAGAGCAAAGCTTTTTTGTTAGAAGTCGAACTGAGCGCGGAAGGTCAATGCCTTTTCGCCGTCTTCAGTCACACCGTTAAGCGTTACAGGCGTTTCGAAATCGGTATCCACATAGTTCAGGAGGAAGCGAGTGTTAGCGTTAGGCAGCCACTTCAAACCTACCGTCCAGGCATCCGCCTCGTTGGTCAAACCAGCGGTAAGAACACCCGTGCCAGCCGTGTTGGTGGTCTTGAAATCGGAAGCATCGAACTTGCTGAAGCGGACACCCGCTTCCCAAGCACCCCAGCCGCCACCCTTGGTCTTAAAGTCATTCTTCGGCTTGATACGATCAAACTTACCCCCCTTATAGGCATCGGCATAGCTCTCGCCGGTAATCAGCCAAAGCGCTTCGGCATAATAAGCCTTGATATCGCTATCATAGGAAGCAGTAGAGGTCCGGCCTTCGAAACTTGACTTCGCCCATTCGCCTTGTAGCTTAACCGGGCCGTAGGCAAAAGCGCCTTCCAGACCACGACGAGTACGCTCCATGGTGTTATCGGTCGTGCTTTCTGCTGCGAATGCGGTTGCTCCGAAGAAGCTGGCACCGCGACCTTCGGTACGCTGGCTACCGACTGCAGCGGTAGGCAGATCACCGTTGGCATAGCTGGCACCCAAATGAATGACTGCATTATTGATTCCCGCAATTTCAGCAATATTGCCGTCCACGTGCGCGATCCAGTCTTTGCTGTCCTCACGAATATCGGTTTCGTTGGTGTTCTTGCCTTGGCCAGTAGAGAGCGCCAACGCGTAATTGACGCCCTTGAACGGCGTACCGTGCACCATGGCGCCACGCTCTTTACCGGGAACCAAGCTGGAGTTGTTCACGAACGAACGTTCCTGGAAGTCGATAAAGCGGGAGCTGGTACGCTCTTCCAGGCTGAACGGCATCTTGAACTGACCGAACATGAACTGGGCTTCTTTCCACCACTTCACATTCAAGTAGGCTTCGTCCAGATGCGAGGAGTTGGACTGTGCCGCGAAATCAGCGACCACTGCGAAATCATAGTAATCATAAAAGGTGCCCTTGACGCCAAGGTAAGCGCGGCGAATATCGAAGGTATCCGCATCGTTGGCATTCGTACCGGTCGAAGAGCTTTCGTCCCAGTCGAAATTGCGGTGATCGAGCTGAATACGGCCATTCACTGACATCTTCACAGAACCGTCGCCGCTCTCAAACGTGATGCCATCCTTGAACTTGGCTTTGATCTCGCCCTTCTTCTTCTCTTCGGCCGCTTCCTTCTCGCCTGTGCGGCCCTTCATCAGCAGTGCACCTTCCTCTTCGGTCAGCACACCCTTGCCGATCAGGGCGTTGATGATATCGTCGGTGGAATCGGCCAGCGCCAGCGGTGCCGCACCCAGCAGCAGCGCGCCGGAGACGGCAGCGACGATGCCGCGCAATTGAATACTGTTCATTAAATTACTCCCGTAGTTGTGAAATCGAATGCGGCTAAAGAGCCATGAGCTTCAACTCGGGAAGGATTGTGCGTATTTAATGTGACATATTTATGACGGTGGCTTTAAAAGCCACACGAGTGTTGTATTCCCGCAACAACGGAAACGGCTCAGTTCGAGCTGGCGGAAATGCTGCCTTCGGCCAGCACCTGGGAGAGTTCGGACGCCGGCATCGGCTTGCTGAACAGGAAACCCTGTATATGGTCGCAGCGGCGCTCGCGCAGGAAGTCGAGCTGTTCGGCGGTTTCCACGCCTTCGGCCACGCTGACCAGCGACATGTTTTGCGCCAGGCCGATCACGGCGGACGCAATCGCGGCGTCCTCCGGATTGGTGGGGACGTTCAACACGAACGATTGGCAAATCTTCAGCGTATCGATAGGGAAGTGCTTGAGGTAGGTGAGCGAAGAGGCGCCGGTGCCGAAGTCGTCGATGGCGATGCTGGCGCCCAGCGCCTTGATGCGCCTGAGCGTTTCGACGTTGTGTTCGATATTGTCCATGAAAATGCTTTCCGTCAGCTCCAGCTCCAGAAGCTTGGCGGGGAGTCCGGTTTGCTGCAAAACGCGCTCGATCTTGCCGGCGAGATCGGATTGCTGAAATTGACGCACCGACAGGTTCACGGCGACGCGCACCGGGTTGCCCTCGTCCAGCCATACCTTGGCCTGGCGGCAGGCTTCGCCCAGCACCCAGTCGCCGACGGGCAGGATGAGGCCGGTTTCTTCCAGCAAGGGGATGAACTCGATGGGCGAGACCAACCCCAGCTCGGGATGTTGCCAGCGGATCAGTGCTTCGACGCCTATGATGCGGTGCCCGTCCATCGACACCTGCGGCTGGAAATACAGCAGAAATTCGTCGCGTTCCAGCGCGCGGCGCAGGTTGTTTTCCAGCACCATGCGCTCGTAGGCGACTGCGTCCATTTCCGGCATGTAGAGCTGGAAAGTATCCTTGCCCAGGCTTTTTGCGGAATACATCGCCACGTCGGCGCGCTGCAACAGCATCTCGGCCATTTCTCCCGAGGCCGGACAGCAGGCAATGCCGATGCTGGCGGTGATGTAGATTTCGTGGCCTTCGACCTCGAACGCCGGACGCAGCGAATCCAGCATTTTCTGCGCCACGACCTGCGCATCTTCCGTTTGCTGCACATTGGTCAGGATCAGTGCAAACTCGTCCCCGCCCAGCCGCGCCACGGTGTCGGTGCCGCGTACGCACGCACCGACGCGCCCGGCAACCTGCTGCAAGAGCTTGTCGCCTATCGTATGCCCAAGGGTGTCGTTAACGTTCTTGAAACGGTCGAGATCGACGAACAGCACGCCCACCAGGTCGCCCACACGCTGCGCATTGGCCAGCGCCTGGTGGAGCCGTTCGTTGAACATCAAGCGATTCGGCAATCCCGTCAGCGGATCGTGATTGGCGAGGAAATGCAATCGCGCCTCGGTTTGCTTCAACGCGGTAATTTCGGCGAAAACGATGACGCGATGCGACACTTCACGCGCCAGGCCCAGCACGTCGGTAATGCTCATCCACACGGGGAATCGCTCGCCGCCCTTTCGGCGCAGGAAGGATTCGCCGCGCCAGCCGTTGGAGCCATCGTGGCTGACAGGCACGGTGTCCAGTGCATCGCCCCAGATCAGGTTGCGGTGATGGCCCGTAACTTCCTCGCTGTCGAAATCGGTCATTGCGCAGAAGGCCGGATTGACGCTGACCACACGGTTCTCCGCATCGGTGATCACGATGCCTTCCATGGTGCTCTCGAACACCTGCGCCGCCAGCCGCAGGCGCTCTTCGGCCCGCTTGCGTTCGATGGCATAGCGCATTGCGCGCGCCAGCCATCGCGCATCAACGCTGCCCTTGACCAGGAAGTCCTGCGCGCCGGCTTGTACCAGTTCGGAGGCGAAGGCTTCGTCGTCCAGCCCGGTCATGATCACGATGGCGACGTTGGGCGCCTCGGCGTACACCTGCCAGAACGTCCGTTTGCTTTCAGAATCCGGCAGGGAAAGATCCAGCAGGATGATGTCGAAGTCGTTCTCGCGGATCTGGCGCGTGGCCTCTTGCAGCGACGCCGCTTTTGCCAGCGTATACTCCGGCAGCGCTTCCAGCAGCATGAATTCCAAGAGGCGGGCGTCGCCCGGATTATCTTCGACCAGCAGTACCCGCATTGAGAGCCCGTTTCAGTAATAAACGAATGTGCGCCCGCCATGCATTGCGCGCAGGGCTAGGCGAGAGTCGCGCGGTTTGGTCGTTCCAAACAAGCGGCGAGTAACAACGCCATGCGCGCAATGCATGGCCATCCCGGAGGGTTTGAATACAAAAGAGCGTCTGCGGCGTTGCGAAACTTGCGAATGGAATAACCATTCGCTGCGTCTCGCGCCTTGCATCCATCTCTTTTGTATTCAAACGCATCATTCGTTTTCAACTGAAATAGGGTCTTACCCCTTTAAGCTAAATTGAATCGGTACGATGACCCACGCATCCACGGGCTTGTCGCCTTGACGTGCAGGTACGAATTTCCACTTCCGAACGGTATTGAGAGCCACCTGGTCCAGACGGTCGTAGCCGCTGGACTTGTGCAATACCACCGACTTGGCGGTTCCGCCCGCTGCAACGTGCACGCGCAGCAGGACACGCCCTTCTTCACCCATGCGCCTGGATAGCGATGGGTATCCTGGAGCGGGGTTATCGAGATAATCGGCATTGAAGCGCGGCGGATCGACGGGAGGATCTTCTTCCGCTGGCGCGGGAGGAGCCGCTTGGGCCACCTCAGGCTGCGGCGGCGGTGCAATTTCAGGCGCAGGCGCGGGCGGAGTGGGTGCCAGCGGCTCAACCGAGGGCGCAGGAACATTCTCGGGAGCCTTGGATACCAGTTGCGGTTCGGGTTGCACGACCGGCTCCGGTTTCTTCACGGGCTTGGGTTCGGTTTTTTTCTTGACTGGTTTGGGCGTCGCAGGCAGCGGCTTGGGCGGTGTGATTTCCGGCTTGGGAGCTTCCGGTGCCGGCTCGGGCGTAATCAGGCTGACCATGACGGGACGCGGCGGCTCGGGAACCTCCGTGCGGTAACTTGCCAGCACAGCGATGACTGCGGCATGCAGTGCAATTACCACGAGCAGCGATTTGGGTGCGATGCGCGGCAATTGGATACCGGGAAGATCAGGCATGGCCGCCAGGCGCGCCATGCTTTCATCGGGCATAACCACATTGGCCCCTGAAGATACGGCCGCGTTAGTGGACATGATATCCATCCTGCCCGTAAAACCCGCCATCGCGCAGGGATGCCTTGTCGAGGTTCGCGACAGCGGTCGCGATCAGGCTTGAAAGATTGCGGAAGGCATCATCCTTGAGCCGCAAGCTCACGGAGCCAACTTCGAGTTCCGCAACACGGCAATCGTGACAATAGACCACCCTGCAGCCGCTTTCGCCGGCCAACACCGTCTTGTTGCATGGCTTGCTTGCACTCATGAATACCCTTTTATCAACCCAACTCCCTGTACTGCCTGCCGGAGCGATTCCATGCTGCTTACCGCCGCCGCGCTGATGGCGCACCTGACTGGCTTGCACCCGTGACCGGGTTAATGTTGTTCTGGTTTACTTGGTCAGAATAAGCTTGCCCTGGCTGGTGATGCGCAGCCGGTACTCTTCGCCGACATGCTCGATCACCAATTCACGCAGCGATCCGAACAAGTCTTTGCTGCTGATACGCTTGCGGGCGGACGCAACATCGCCGGTCCGGGATTCGGATGCAAAGACGATGGATTTGTCGGAAGGCTTAATCATGTTGCAAATGATAATGATTCTTAACACCAGTGTCAACACGCCGCGCAACTCCCCGCCGACATTACTTTGGGATATCTACAGGGTAAGCCTCAGGAATGCCCGGCGCCATGAAGCCATGGGGTGATAACGCACGTATCCCTCGGACGGGGACTTGGTCTTATCCACATCCAACTCAGATCAAGGAAGGAGTGCCAACCGACAAAAAACGGATTAAAAACTTTAAACCAACCCCAGCGCCTTCATGCGGCGATACATCGTATTGCGGCTGATGCCGAGTTGGCGGGCGGCGGCGGAGACATTGCCTTCATGACAGCGCAATGCGGCGCGTATGGCCTCGCCGGCGAGGTCGTCAAGGGTGGCCCCTTCCGGCTCCGTTTCGGCAAACCGTTCCAGGTCGTCAAGGAAATCCTGCGTCAGGTGCAATTCGGTGACCGGCTTGCCGGAAGCCAGTGCGAGTGCCGTCCGCACCACATTGTGCAACTGGCGGATATTGCCCGGCCAGGGATGCGAGCGGAAAAGCTCCATGACCTCGGGCGTGAATTCCGCATGCTCCGCGTGCTCGATCTGCAGCAGCATATCCAGCAGCGCGGATAAATCCGTGCGCTGCCTGAGCGGAGGCAACGTCACCGACAGGCCGTTCAGACGGTAATAGAGATCGCTACGGAACTCGCCGCTTTCGACCTTCTCGCGCAGTTTCTGGTTGGTGGCGCTGACCAGCGAAAAATCCAGTGCCTTGGCCTTGCTGCCGCCTAGCGGAGTGACGCTGCGTTCCTGCAATACGCGCAGCAGCCGGGCCTGCAATGCCAGCGGCATATCCCCGATTTCGTCCAGAAATAACGTCCCGCCGTGCGCCTGCTCCAGTTTGCCTGGGCTGCCCCGGCGGCGCGCGCCGGTGAATGCGCCCTCCTCATAACCGAACAGCTCGGACTCGATCAGGCCTTCCGGCAAGGCGGCGCAATTCACCGCCACCCAGGGGCCGTGGCTGCGCGATGAGGCATCGTGAATGGCGCGCGCAAAGAGCTCCTTGCCGACGCCGGTTTCGCCTTCGATAAGAATGGGAATACCTTGCTGCAGCACCATTTTTACCTGCGCAATGGCGCGGGCGACACGCGGGTCGCCACTGTCCAGCATGT
Organism: Methylophilaceae bacterium; assembly: GCA_035460165.1. Lineage (GTDB taxonomy): Bacteria > Pseudomonadota > Gammaproteobacteria > Burkholderiales > Methylophilaceae > MM2. Next base: position 102,866 of record DATHWW010000019.1, read on the forward strand.
CAAAATTCGCGGCGGAAGTGCGCTTGGGTCGTGCCGATAATTCGGCGCGAGCGGCGGCGGAACTCCGCTCCGGCGAAATCTCCAGACGCGCAAACAGGCGCGCGCCGTTGGCAAGTCGCAGCGGGAAGATCAACTGCTCGGCCGATGCGCCACGCGCAAGGGTCGCGTTCAGCGGCATGTCGAACAGGCTATCGAAGGGAATGCCGCGCGCCGGGCCGGCCAGCTCAAGCTGGAATTGCCCGCTGCGATTCAGGGCCATCAGCGTGCCGTCGCCGGAAAATACCGCGATGCCCTCCCACAACGTGCCTATGAATTCCGGACGGGCATGGAAATGCAGCGCGAACTCGCCCTTGCAACTGGCACGGAACAACCGGTTTTCGATCATTTGCGCCGCCATCTTGACCAGGGCCAGGGTGTGCTGCTGCGGCATCAGGTAGTCGTTGGAAACGTCCAGCGTGCCGACCAGCTCATTGGCCGCGCCGAAAATAGGCACCGCCGAACAGCTGAGAATATGATGGCGCTCCATGTAATGCTCGGCGCCCTGCACCGTCATCGGGGCTTTATCGACCAGCGCCGTGCCGATGGCATTCGTCCCGCGCTGATCCTCATGCCAGGAGCATCCGGGGCTGAGTGCGATGCGTTGTGCTGCGCTGAGGAAATTATCGTCGCCCAGGCTGTGCAGTATCAGGCCCTCGTCGTCGGTCAGGATCACCATGCTGCGCGTATGCGAAATCTGCTCGTTCAGCGTCGCCATTTCCGGGCGGGCATGGGATAGCAGCAGCTCGTTCTTTTCGCATTTACGCGCCAGTTCGTCATGGGTAATCAGCTCATTGACGACGGGAGAAGAGGTCTCGAGGCCACTGTCCAGGCAGCGCCGCCAGGAGCGTTCAATCGCCTCGGCGACGGCTCCTTGCCGCACACGTCCGGCAGAAAAAAATTCCTGCCTGGCGCGCAAAACTGCTTGCGTATCATCTTGCATGAACGGGGTCCTCTGGGGCTGTTTCAACCTTGGTAATCTGTGCCACCCGCAGGTGACACCTGTGCATTTCCGTGACAACGGGGGAATTTTTCATTCCCCGATTATTTTTATTCGAACGCACTCGACAATTGGCGACGAAGCCTTGCAGGACAACGCCTTCCTCAATGCGCTTGCTGCATCTCGGCATTCTGGCACGCCAGTTGCGTAGATGAGTTGTGTCGATGATACGGCAATCGCTGATATCACGACAAGCGAATCTGATTTAGAGCTTGGCTCTAACCAATAAAACTAGTCTTTGGAGAATTAGCGTGAAATTTCAACCGTTGAAACTGGCTCTCGGTACCACCATGCTCGGCCTGCTCAGCCTGCCGGCATTCGCGAGCGACGAGCTGACGAAGCTCATGCAGGACGACGCCCAATGGGCGCATCCCCGCAAGGATTTTGCCAATACCGGCTATAGCCGCCTCAATCAGATCAACCAGAGCAACGTCAAATCTCTGAAGCTGGCCTGGACGTTCGCCACCGGTGTCAACCGTGGCCATGAAGGCGCGCCGCTGGTGGTCGGCGACACCATGTACATTCATACCGCTTTCCCGAACAACGTCTACGCGCTGGATCTGAACGACAACCAGAAGATCAAGTGGGCTTACTTCCCCAAGCAGGATCCGGCGGTGCAGGCGCTGCTGTGCTGCGATAACGTCAGCCGCGGCCTGGGCTACGGCGATGGCAAGATATTCCTGCAGCAGAATGACGGCATGCTGGTCGCGCTCGACGCCAAGTCCGGCGAAAAAGTCTGGGATGTGGCTGTCGTGAACACGCAGGAAGGCGCTTCCACCACCAATGCGCCGCATATCGTCAAAGACAAGGTCATTACAGGCTGCTCCGGCGGCGAATACGGCGTCCGCTGCTACCTCTCCGCCTACAATATCAAGGACGGCAAGCTGGCTTGGCGCGCTTACAGCACCGGCCCGGATAGCGAAGTGCTGATCGGCAAGGATTTCAACAAGGAAAACCCGCATTACAGCGCGCTTTCCTTGTATGAAGACGTGAATGGCGGCAACAAACAGGGCGGCTCCTTCAAGGCATTGACCAAGCAACAACTGAAGTATCCGGAAAGCGAACTCGGCGTCAAAACCTGGCTCAAGCCGCAGGCACGCAAGGACGGCTGGCAGAATGGCGGCGGTGCAACCTGGGGCTGGTATTCCTACGACCCGGCGCTCAACCTGCTGTACTACGGCAGCGGAAACCCCGGCACCTGGAACCCTGACGTGCGCCCCGGCGACAACAAGTGGTCGATGACCATCTTCGCGCGTGACGTGGACACCGGCATGGCACGCTGGGGTTACCAGATGACGCCGCATGACGAGTGGGATTACGACGGCATGAACGAAGTCATCCTGTGGGATGCCAAAGGCAAGAAGCTCGCTTCGCACTTCGACCGCAACGGTTTCGCCTACACCTTCGACCGCACCAACGGCACCCTGCTGGTCGCCGAAAAAATGCGTCCGTTCGTCAATTGGGCGACTTCCATCGACCTCAAGTCCGGCGTACCGAACAAGGATCCCAAGTTCTCCACCCATCAGGACTACAACGCGCAAGGCATCTGCCCTTCCGCGCTGGGCGTCAAGGATGAGCAGCCGGCGGCCTTCTCGCCCAAGACCGGTCTGTTTTACGTTCCGCTCAACCATGTGTGCATGACGTATGAACCGGTCGAATCCAAATACGTTGCCGGCCAGCCGTGGGTAGGGTCGACGCTGACCATGTTCGCCGGCCCCGAAGGCGTGATGGGCGGCTTCATGGCCTGGGATGGCCTCAAGGGCAAGTCGGTCTGGTACAACAAGGAAAAATTCTCCGCCTGGGGCGGCGTATTGGCCACCTCCACCAATCTGGTGTTCTATGGCACGCTGGACCGCTGGTTCAAGGCGCTGGACGCACGCACCGGCAAGGAACTGTGGAAATTCCAGGTCGGCTCCGGCGTCGTCGGCAATGCGATCACGTACAGCCACAAGGGCAAGCAGTATGTCGGCGTACTCTCCGGCATCGGCGGCTGGGCCGGCGTGGCAATGAATCTGGGCATGACCAACGATACCGACGGCCTCGGTGCTGCCGGCGGCTATAAGGAGCTGGTCAAGTTCAACGCGGCTCCTGGCGGCGGCGCAATGAACGTGTTCAGTCTGTAATCCTCCCGATCGCGCCCGGATCAACGCCGGGCGCGGGTTGTTGTAATTTCGCGATCCTCGCCCCTCTCTTTGCCATGGAGGGGCATTTTTTTGTGCAGCATCCAGTTGCTCTCCCCTGCGTCAGCCTCAGTAAACCCCCTATTGAATAAAGCTCCCTCGCGGAATACCATACTAAACAAGTCAACAATTAATCGGGGATAGCTAAAAGCACCGGATATTGCTTCGTTTCATGTGTTCGCACGCGTGCTTGCGTCCCCGGATTGCCCGGGAGGTTCGTCCAAAAATTTACAGGCGCTACTTTTTGAAGAAGGGAACACATCATGAAAGCAAATCGAATTTCCGGCCTTTTCCTGTGCGCGTCAACCACCATGATGCTGTGGACTGGCGTTGCAATGAGCGCCGAATTGCCCAGGCAGGGCACAGTCAATTATGTCATCCACTATGTCATGAAACCGATCAATACCATTGATGTCGACAAGCTGGGCAAAGCCGTTGCGCTGGAAATGGTAGGAACGACAGCCAACATGGAGGGGAAACCCCTCATGGACAAGATGATCGCCCATTGTGTCGCGATCAAGATCGACTCCGGCAAGGCACAATACATGAACGGCGGCTGCACCATGACCGACAAGGACGGCGACCGGATTTTCACGATCTTTGATACCCGCGAACTTGTCGGCGCACTGCCGCGATTCGGCTGCGGCACCCATACCATCACCAACGGCTCGGGCAAATACAAAGGCATCACCGGCAAGGAACCCTTCAACTGCCTCATCCTGCCCAGCGCATCAGGGCAAGGCTGGAGCGGGATGGATATCGAACACCAGATGACTTATAAATTCGAGTAAGGCTACTGTCGAAAGATACGCTTGAGGCAAAGAGAACGGTTCCTCCCTCTTGGCTATTGCAAAGATTTGCCGTCGATCAGACGCTGTAGACATGCCGCCGGTTGAAAGGGTAATCCTGCGTCCCGCCCTTGTGGGGACGGCCACCCAGTATCTGAAACAGCGCCATCCAGTTGTGCTCGAAGGCGTACGCCGAACCGGCCATGTAAATGCGCCAGATGCGGTATTTGTGCTCGCCTATCATCGCCAGCGCTTCGTTCTGCCGCGACTCCAGACGTTCTACCCAACTCCATAGCGTGCGCGCGTAATGCGGCCGCAGATTCTCGGCATCCAGCGGTTCCAGGCCGGCTGCGGCCATCTCCTGCATCACGTTGGAGACATGCGTCAATTCACCACCTGGAAAGACATATTCGTCGACAAACTCCGCAATGCCACTGCCCAGGCCATGCGCCTCGACCGCCGTGGAGGTGATTCCATGATTCATCACCAGTCCGCCCGGGCGCAGCAGCCTGTATATCTTGGCAAAATACGCCGCCAGGTTGCGCCGGCCCACGTGTTCGAACATGCCGACACTGGCGATCTTGTCGTATGGGGGACTCTCCGGCACATCGCGATAATCCATTAACCGCACCTCTACCCTCCCCTCCAGGCCGCGACGCCGGATTTCCTCGTTCACGTAATCGCGCTGGTTGTCGGAGAGCGTGATGCCCGTTGCCTGCACGCCATATTTTTCCGCCGCGTGCAGGATGAATCCACCCCAGCCGCAACCGATATCCAGCAGGCGCTCGCCGGGCTTGAGCATCAGCTTGCGGCAGATGAGATCGAGCTTTTTCTCCTGGGCGAGATCCAGGTTGCAGTCGGCATCCTCGAAATAGGCACAGGAATAAACGCGGTTGCGGTCCAGCCACAGCCCGTAGAATTCATTGGAAACGTCGTAATGGTAAGTAATGTTGCGGCGGTCGCTGGCGCGAGTATGGCGCCACCAGCGCCAATCGGAACCGTTGCTGTGGCGAACGGGTGCATCCGCCTTGCACAGGGTGCGGCCAAGTTCGAGGATATCGCGAGCATTGCCATGCAGATCGATCCAGCCTTCGACGTATGCACGCGCCAGCCCGCCCAGACTGGGGTTGGCCAGTACGCGCAACGCACGGGGATCGGAAGCATGAATGTGCACCATCGGCTCGGGCGCGGCCATCACTTCCCCGCTCCAGAGATGCACTGCCAGCGGCAAGTCACTCAGCTTCTCGCCGAGTTGCCTGAGCAAAACGTTCTTGAGCATCGCACTTCCCTCGTGTCGAAACAGCGAATCGGAACTTGTTGATTATACTAAGACAATATCAGGTGCCTGGGAATTCAGCCAAGGCGGTTCATTAAAATCATGAGGTGCATTTCATGACTACCCCGAATGCACACATCCTGTAGCTGGGTATAGTACGCTTCACAGAAGCCGGGATTCCGGCGACTGTAAGCACTTAACTCAAACCTAAGGAGATTATTATGTGGACCAAGCCCCAAGCTACCGAAATGCGTTTCGGCTTTGAAGTTACGATGTACGTTTGCAACCGCTAATTTGCGCTTGCATTAACCGGTAACCACGATGTGGTAGCCGGAATCAAAAACGGCAGCTTCGGCTGCCGTTTTTGTTTGTAGGGTATGCCACGTCCGAATGATAGATTTTTATTATCAATGCAATAACAACAATCAATTTGTACTATTTATATCCCCTCCCTAGAATGCACTTCATCGCAGTTCAACAATCCAACTAGGAGAAAACACAATGGCAACATCCCTGATCAACACCGAAGTCCTGCCTTTCAAGGCAACCGCGTTCCACAACGGCAAATTCGTCGACGTTTCCGAAACGGATCTGAAAGGCAAGTGGTCCGTGGTGTTCTTCTACCCGGCCGACTTCACTTTCGTCTGCCCGACCGAGCTGGGCGACCTGGCCGACAACTACGCCGAACTGCAAAAGATGGGCGTGGAAGTGTATTCGATTTCCACCGACACCCACTTTACCCACAAGGCCTGGCATGACACTTCCGACACCATCAAGAAGATCAACTTCCCGATGGTGGGCGACCCGACCGGCATCATCAGCCGCAACTTCGGCGTGATGATCGAAGAAGCCGGCCTCGCTGAACGCGGCACTTTCGTGATCGATCCGCAAGGCAAGATCCAGATCATCGAGATCAACGCTGGCGGTATCGGCCGCGATGCATCCGAACTGCTGCGCAAGGTCAAGGCCGCACAATACGTTGCCAGCCACCCGGGCGAAGTTTGCCCGGCAAAGTGGAAGGAAGGCGAAGCGACCTTGGCTCCCTCCCTGGACCTGGTCGGCAAGATCTAAGCATCACTTGCATGACGCCTGGGCTTGGTGCCCGGGCGGTTTTACCCGAATTCAAATAGAGAGAACGGAAAAAATCATGTTGGACGCCAATATCAAAACCCAGTTGCAGGCCTATTTCGAGAAGCTGACGCAGCAGATCGACATCGTCGCCAATCTTGACGACAGCGCCAAATCGCGCGAGATGGTGGAACTGCTGGAGGATATCGCAGGGCTGTCCGGCAGGATCACGCTCGAACAACGCCGCGACACGAATGAGCGCGCACCTTCGTTCTCGCTTAATCGCCCCGGAGAAAACATCGGCCTCACGTTTGCCGGTATTCCGATGGGCCACGAATTCACGTCCCTCGTGCTGGCGCTGCTGCAAGTCGGCGGCCATCCACCCAAGGTGGAAGTCGACGTCATCGAGCAGATCAAGGGCATCCAGGGAGAATTCCGCTTTGAAACCTATATTTCGCTCTCCTGCCACAATTGCCCGGAGGTGGTGCAGGCGCTGAACCTGATGGCCGTGCTCAACCCGAATATCACCCATGTGATGATCGACGGCGCGCTGTATCAAAAGGAGGTCGACGAGCGCCGCATCATGGCCGTGCCGACGATCTACCTCAACGGCCAGGAATTCGGCCAGGGCCGGATGGAACTCGGTGAAATCATTGCCAAAATCGATACCGGCGCCGCAGCGCGCGATGCGGAAAAACTGTCGACCAAGGAACCCTACGACGTGCTAATCGTCGGCGGCGGTCCGGCGGGCGCGGCGGCGGCAGTCTATACCGCTCGTAAAGGCGTGCGCACCGGTATCGTCGCCGAACGCTTCGGCGGACAGGTCATGGATACGCTGGGCATCGAGAATTTCATTTCGGTAAAGGAAACCGAAGGCCCCAAACTCGTGGCGGCACTGGAAGAGCACGTCAAGAGCTATGAGGTGGACATCATGAACCTGCAACGCGCGGAATCGCTGATTCCCGGCGAGTTGATGGAGATTCGCCTGACCAACGGCGCGATACTGAAGAGCAAGGCGGTCATTCTCGCCACTGGCGCACGCTGGCGCGAGATGAACGTACCGGGCGAGAAGGAATACCGTGGCAAGGGCGTAGCCTACTGCCCCCACTGCGACGGCCCGCTATTCAAGGGCAAGAAAGTCGCAGTGATCGGCGGCGGCAACTCGGGCGTTGAAGCGGCGATTGACCTCGCCGGCATTGTCGGCCATGTCACACTGCTCGAATTCAACGATCAGTTGCGTGCCGATGCGGTGTTGCAGAAAAAGCTGCATAGCCTGCCGAACGTGACGGTTATTACCCAGGCACAGACCACGACAGTGACCGGCGACGGCGAGAAGGTCAATGGCCTCAACTATACCGACCGCGCGACCGGCGACTGGCATCACCTTGAACTGGAAGGCGTATTCGTGCAGATCGGCCTGGTGCCCAATACCGACTGGTTGAAGGGCACGATAAACTTGAGCAAATACGGCGAGATCGAGGTCGATGCCCGTGGCGAAACCTCAGTACCCGGCGTATTTGCCGCCGGCGACGTGACGACCGTGCCATACAAGCAGATCATCACCGCGATGGGCGACGGCGCGAAAGCCGCGCTGGGTACGTTCGATCACTTGATCCGCCACTAGTATTGGTAAGGCATTGTGCGCGAAGGGAAACCGTTGTTCCCTTCGCGCATTGCCTGCCTATTTTCCGTCTTGCTCGACAACCTTTCCTGTTTGCGCAGCAAAAAATAACCTCTCCAGAGTATCGTAAATGATTTTAGTTCTCATTTATAATGCTTCATGATAAAGTGCCGATCAATCGCTGCACTCGATAAACAGCGTTTAAATTTCGATAAGCCAGCCACCCAGGGATGTGCTCCAAGGCAGCTCGCCAGACATCACACTATCTGGGGAGTCTGTCATGAATTACACCGATCTGCGGCCGCGCACCCGCCAACGCACCCTTTCCATTCTGCTGGGCCTGCTTTACGCCGGCACCACCTCTTCCGCGCTTGCCGAATCAGGCACATCAACCACCGAACTTCAGCCGGCGTTGCTGGGCGACATAGTGATCACGGCTACCCGCACGGCATCCGACACCGCCGAAATCCCGGCCACGGTAACTGCCATTAATCAGCAGGAACTCGCACGCAAGGTGCCCTACGATGAGGCCGAGCTGTTCAAGGATGAGCCGGATATTGCAATGGCGCGCGATCTGCGTCGCTTTGGCGCAACACGCGTGAATATTCGCGGCATTGAGGATAATCGCGTCACCCAGCTGGTCGATGGCGTGCGCATGGCCGATTTCTACAATGGCGGCGGACCAACCAACTTCACAATGAATGCACCGCTGGGTGCCTCCATCGAATTCCTGAAGCAGGTGGAAATCCTGCGCGGGCCGGCATCGAGCCTGTATGGTTCGGATGCAATCGGAGGCGTGGTGGGTTATTTCACGCTCAACCCTTCCGACCTGATCGAAGACGACAAGAACCATGGCATCCGGTATCGCGGCAGCTACAACGGCATCAATGACGGATTCACCAATACCCTTCTGGGAGCTGTCAAAGGCGATGCCGCAGAATTCCTGATCGGCTACACCCATACAGACGGCCACGACGCCGACAACCAGGGCAACGTCGGCGGCACTACCAACCTGCGCACCAAACCCAACCCGCAAGACACGCGGGACGACGGAATATTGGCGAAACTGATATTGCGCCCCTCCGACCTGCATCGCATCACGCTGACGCTGGAAGGGCGCGAACAGGAGACGGATACAGAAGCCAAACGGCTGACCGCCTCCCTTCGCAAGGTCACGGCCATGTCCGGCACGGATGAGTCCCGGCGCAAACGCGGCAGCATCGAATGGGAATACATGCCGCCAGGCGCGTTTTTCGATCGACTCACCGCACGTCTCTATCGCCAGGATAGCGATACGCACAATTTCAACCTTCAGACGCGCAGCAACACCAGCGCCACATGCTCGGCCACGACAGGCAGCGGCAATAACTGCCGTATCGAACAGGACTTCAGCTTCACTCAGGAAAGTCTGGGAGGCGGACTCCAGTTCGAAACGGCGACCCAGTGGCTGAACAAGGAACACCTGATCACCTACGGCACCGACATTTCACGAGTCGATACGGAAGAACTGCGCGACACCTCGCGCTGGAACCTGACCAACGGCACCTTCAGCAAGACACTGGCCGGCGATACTTTCCCGTTGCGCGACTTTGCCAATGGGCGCACGGAAACCGTGGGTGTGTTCGTGCAGGACGAAATAAGCGGCTGGGCCAATGGGCGCCTGACCCTCACGCCGGGACTGCGCTACGATTGGCGCAGGCTCAAGCCTGAAGTCGACGCACTGGCGCAGAAATCCCTGACCGCCAATAATCGCGAAGCCGTTGAGCAAAGCGATTCGGCCTTTTCGCCCAAGCTGGCCGCGCTATGGAAGCTCGATGGCCGGTGGTCGCTCTACGGCCAGGCCGTCCGAGGCTTTCGCGCGCCCAATTATGAGGAAGTCAACGGCTCATTCCGGAATACCGTGCAAGGCTACGGTAATACGCCCAATCCCGACCTGAAGCCCGAAACCAGCATCGGGGTTGAAGCGGGCCTCAAACTGCATGCTGAAACCGTCCGCGGCCAGCTCTCGCTTTACGACAATCGCTACAAGAATTTCATCGAAAGCGTACGCCTCAATTGCCCTTCGGACCCCAATTGCCTGAGTGGGCTGAATACTTTCATGTATTCCAATCTTTCACGTGTCCGCATATACGGGGCTGAAATGCGCGGCGTCTGGGATTTCGCCCCAGGCTGGAAACTGGATGGCGCATTCGCATGGGCACATGGCCAGAATGAATCCGACAGCGAGCCGCTCAACAGCGTCGAGCCCGCGCGTGCAAACCTGGGGCTGATCCGCGACGCCGGCATATGGGGAGCGGAAGCGCGCGTTCGCGGCGCCACGGCCGTCTCGCGCACCGATGACAGCGACGGAGCATGGTATCGCCCGGCCGGTTACGTAGTGGTCGATCTGTATGCATGGTGGCGCCCCATCAAATCCGGCGTGCTGAACGTGGCGGTGAACAACCTGCTAGACAAGAAATACTGGCTGTGGAGCGACATCCGCCAGGCGGACGACATCAATCCGGTGGGCGTGGACTTTTACTCCCAGCCCGGCCGAACATTGTCGGCAAGTTTCACTTATCAATTCTGAGCGGACACGATGAAGCTTGTCAGATTTTTCATCAGGGCCGCCGCGCTACTGGCCTTATCCGCCAGTGCGGCGGCGGCACCGCGGGTGCTTTTCATTTCCGCCAATCCGGTCCAGCCGGGTAAATTCGTCAATCTCGCCAAGGTAGCGGAACCTTATGCGATCGGCGTGGAAGCGAAGTTTGCCGAAAAAATGGCGGCGGATACCGGCAGCGAAGCATTTGCAGCCTCCGACATCGTCATTTTTGACGCGCCTCGCGAGCACATCGAGGAGTTCATCCGTCTTCGGACCGCCAAGGCGCTGCCGGGGCTGGAAAAATCCGGCAAGCCCAGCCTGTGGATGGGGACAAAAACAGTCCGATCCCAAGGCATTCCAGATGCGCTGGCGCAGCGCTTGCACGCCTATTACATCAATGGCGGCCGCGCCAACTTCGACCATTTCTTCCATACCTTGCAGGCGCATTTTTCCAGCAAGCCATGGGACAAAATTCCCGCACCCATCATTTTCCCGACCTCCGGTGTTTATCACCCTAAGGCTCCCCGCCTGGTTTTCGATACTCCGGATGCGTACCTGGCCTGGAAAGCCGTCGACCTTGGCGCTCAACGCCCACCGGTGATTGCAATTGCCATGCACCAGCAATACATCGCTGCCGAGCAGACCGCCTTCATCGATGCCATGATCGCGCGTATCGAAGCTGGCGGGGCCGTGGCGCTGCCGTTTTACAGCCCCGTGATGGACCCCGATGCGATCACGCGCATGGTTACCCATGCCGGAAAACCGGTCGCCGACGTTATCGTCAACACCCAGATCATGCTCAATCCGGATGGGCGCCGCAACGAATTCCAAGCCCTCGGCATACCGGTCATCCAGGCCATGCCTTATCGCAAGGGCGACGAATCGGCATGGCGGGCCGATCCGCATGGCGTATCGCTGATGGACGTGCCGTTCTACCTGGCCCAGGCAGAGTACGCCGGGGTCACTGACATCCAGATAGCCGCGGCTACCCGCAAAGGCGATGAGCAGGTGGTGGCCATAGCCGCCCAGGCCGATGCCGTGGTGAACAAGGCGGTCAATCTGGTCAAGCTGCAGCGCGCCCAACCTGCCGACCGCCAGATAATCATGTTCTTCTGGAACTATCCACCGGGTGAAAAAAACCTGTCCGCCTCTTTCATGAATCTGCCACGCAGCCTGGCCGGAACGCTCGCCGCAATGAAAGAGGCCGGCTATACGACGGATACACCGGATGAAGCCCGCTTGATCCTGTTGCTGCAACGCCTCCTGGCTCCCTACTATCGCCCGGCTGAGGATCAAACCGAGCTGCAGGCCCTGCTACAGGAAGGACTGGCCGACCGTTTGCCGGTAAAGGTCTATCGTGACTGGCTGCAGACACTGCCAACCGAGGTGCGCGGCGCGCTGAATGAACGATGGGGAGCACCGGAGAAATCCTCCATGGTGCTGAAACAGAATGGCGAAACTTACTTCGTCATCCCCCGCCTCAAGCTGGGCAATATCAGCCTGTTGCCGCAGGCGCCGCGTGGCGAGCGCTGGGAGGAAAAGGAAAAATCGCTTTACCACTCCACCAGCGCGATTCCCTCGCATTTCTACCTTGCCAGCTACCTGTGGGCCAGGGAACAAGCCCGAGCGCATGCATTGGTGCACTTCGGCACCCATGGCAATCAGGAATGGCTGCCGGGCAAGGAACGCGGTCTGTCGGTATACGATTACCCGATGCTGGCGGTCGGCAACGTCCCGGTGGTTTATCCCTACATCATGGATAACATCGGCGAATCGACGCAAGCCAAGCGCCGCGGCCGTGCAACCATCATCAGCCATCAGACGCCACCGTTTGCGCCAGCAGGCCTGCATGACAGCCTGACCCATATCCATGACCAGTTGCATGCATGGCTGGCACAGGATGAAGGTGCGGTAAAGGACAAGATCAAGGCGGACTTCATGGCGCATGTGCGAAAAGAGCGCATCGACAAGGATCTGGACTGGGAACAGGAACGCATCGACAAGGAGTTCCCCGCTTTCGTCACGGCCGTTCACGATCACCTGCATGAGCTGGCGCGTACCGCCCAGCCTCTGGGGTTGCATACATTCGGCCAAGGTGCCGACGAACCGTGGCGCATGGCAACGGTGCTGATGATGTTGGGCAAGGGTTTCTGGGAGGCCGCTGCCGGCTCCGGTGAGGAAGCGGAAGAAATGCTGGTAGGCGATTACACGAGAATTGCCGATTCCGCGCCTTACAAGCGATTGCAGCAGATTATCCATGGCAGCATGGCAGACGATGGAGCGCTGCCGGAAGCTGCGCGTGAGCGGGCGGAAAAAGCCCGGAAATGGTATCGCGACCTGGGTGCGCAGAACGAAATTACAGCCTTTCTCAACGCGCTGAATGGACGGTTCATCCCAACTTCCTACGGCGGCGATCCCATCAAGAATCCGGATGCGCTGCCCACGGGCCGGAATTTATATGCGTTCGATCCTTCGCGCGTGCCCACCAAAGCCGCGTGGGAAGCCGGAAAGGAGGCTTTCGAAAGCCTGCTGGCGGCGCATCGCAAGCAATCCGGCCACGCTCCGAAGAAACTGACGTTCACCTTGTGGTCGGTTGAAACCATGCGCCACTTCGGCATGCTGGAAGCGCAGGCCTTGTGGGCGATGGGCGTGGAACCCGTGTGGGATGAAGGCGGCCGCGTCATTGATGTGAAGCTGGTGCCGCGCGGCCAATTGGGGCGCCCGCGTGTTGATGTGGTGCTCTCCGCCACCGGCCTGTACCGGGATCACTTCCCCAATGTCATGAAACAGTTGGCAAAAGCCGCCAAGCTGGCATCGGAAGCGCAGGAAGCCGACAATCCCCTGGCTGAAAATACCAGGCGCATCGCCAGCCAACTGGAAAAACAGGGCATGAATACAGACGCGGCCCTGCGCGCGGGGCAAACCCGCATCTTCTCGTCCGAATCCGGGCGCTATGGCACCGGGCTGGATGATGCAGCGCTCGCCACCGACACCTGGAAAGGCAAGGAGGACGGCGACCGCAAACTGGCGCAGCTCTACCTCGCGCGCATGCAGTTTGCCTACGGGCCGGACGAGGCGGAATGGGGCCAGGCCGACAAGGGCCTGAATCTCTACGCCGAGCACCTGAAAGGCACGGAGGGCGCTGTGCTGGCGCGCACCTCCAACCTGTACGGCATGCTGACGACCGACGATCCATTCCAGTATTTGGGCGGAATTTCCCTGGCGGTCCGCCATCTCGATGGCAAGGCGCCGGAACTTTACATTTCGAACCTGCGCGGCGCGGGCTCCGGCAAAGTGGAAGGTGCGGCACAATTTCTGAGCAAGGAACTGGCCACCCGCAACTTTCATCCCGGCTATATCGAAGGCCTGAAACGTGAAGGCTACGCCGGTACGCTGCAAGTGCTGGACGGCATCAATAATTTCTGGGGCTGGCAAACCACGGCACGCGAAATCGTGCGTGACGATCAGTGGCAGGAGTTCGTCGATGTCTACGTGCGCGACAAATACAAACTGGGGCTCAAGCAATGGTTCGAAAGCAAGAATCCCCATGCATTGGCACAGTCTATCGAGCGCATGCTGGAAGCGGCGCGCAAAGGCTATTGGAACGCAGACCCGGCCACGCTGAAAGAGCTCAAGGACCGCTATCGGGATCTGGAGAGCCGCTACGACGTCCGCACCGACAACGCGGCATTCAAGACTTTTGTCGGCGGAGGATTTGGCCTGCGTCACGAGCGCAGCCGGGCAACAAAAACAATAGCGCAATCCGCGCAAACGCCAATAGCTTCACCTTCCCTACCCGTACCGCCGCCTGTTCGCGGCATGCAGCTGGAGCAGGTGCAAGAGCAACAGCCGACCACGCCACCGTTGCAAACGCTGGCCTTCACCTTGCTGGCACTTTCCGTCATCGGCGGTGCGTACCGCGCCTCACGCACCTGACATTTTTCAATTTTTCCAAGCTCGGAGCCGCATCATGCAAAGTCAAATCGAATCATCCATGTATCTGGTAGGCCAGGTTTTCCAGTTGCCCACCCTCCTCCTGATCAGCCTGCTGTTCCTCTACGCTTTCTGGGTGTTGGGCGAATTTGGCGTGCTGGCCTGGCGCCGCCGCAACGGCCAGGGGAAAGCATTGCTGGCCGAGTTTCGCCGTCAACCCGACCTGACCGACGACACTCTCGACGTACTCGCGCACAAAATGCTGGAAGCACCGCGCATCGCCAGCCGCGTTGCTCCCATGCTGGGGCTGGTCGCCACCATGATTCCCATGGGCCCTGCATTGAAATCGCTTTCCGATGGCAACCTGGCCCTCGTTTCCGGCAATCTTACCGTCGCCTTTTCCGCCGTGATCCTGGCATTGATTGCCGCCTCCATCACATATTGGGTCGTGAATGTGCGCCGCCGCTGGCTGGCCGAGGAACTTCTGGAAATTGCCGCCATCAAGCAAGGGAGCGCGCAATGAGCATGAAACTGTTGCACGAGCCGGAAACCGAGGATCCCATCCTGTCGGTGGTCAACATCATCGACATTTTTCTGGTCATCATTGCCGCCTTGCTCATCACCATTGCCAAGAACCCGTTGATGAATCCGTTCAGCAAACAGGACGTGACCGTGATTACCGACCCCGGCAAACCCAGCATGGAAATGATCGTGAAGAAAGGCGAAAAAATCGAGCGCTACAAAGCCAATGGAAATATTGGCAGCGGCGACGGCGAGAAGGCCGGCGTCGCCTACCGCATGAAAGACGGCTCCATGATCTATGTGCCTGAAAGAAAGCAATAATGTATCGCCCGCTAACGCTGCTGTCCGGCCTGCTCTTCATCTGTTGCGCGCATAGTGCAGAACGCATTGTGGACACCCGCGACGGCAGTACCGTAACCCGGGAACAATTGATAGAGGTCATGGCCGGCAGCGAGTTCGTCCTGCTGGGCGAACTGCACGATAATGCCGCGCATCACCGGGACCGCGGAGAATTGCTGACCGCATTGAATAGCCATGCACCGAGCGTCGTTGCCGAACACCTGGAAAGCGGAAAGACTGTTGTTGCCGGAAGCGATCTTCAGGCCGATCTGGAGCGCGCCGGTTTCGACGCGAAAGGCTGGGGCTGGCCGCTGCATCAGCCCTTGTTCGCCGCGGTAATAGCAGCGGGAATGCCGCTGTCCGGCGGCAACATTCCGCGCGCCACGGCCAGAAATATCGCACGCGCGGGTGCAAGTGCCCTGCCCGAGGAGATAGCGCAACTGACAGTAGAAGCTCCTCTTGACGCGGAAGCCCGGGAAAAGCTGGATGCGGACTTGCTGCACGGCCATTGCGGCCAGCTTGATGCCGCCATGCTGCCCGGCCTGCGCCTGGCGCAACGTGCCCGTGACGCCACCATGTTCAACGCGCTGCGCAGCGCTACCCAGCGCCCTTCCATTCTGGTAGCAGGCAATGGTCATGTACGGCTGGACTATGGCGTTCCCAGCCTTATCCGGCACTACCTGCCGAACAGCCGCTTCGTCAGTATAGGTTTCGCTGAGGAACCTGCTATCGGCGTGCAGACCCAGTACCACTATCTTTGGATTACGGAACCGACACCACGCAGCGATCCCTGTGCGACCTTTAAGACCGGTAGTAAAGCCGGCAAATAAAGCGATCACTCCGTAATGCCCTGACGAATCCGTCAAATCTCCGTATCCGCAGCTTCAGTCTTCTTATGCGCAAGGTTCTCCAGCACCTGCAAAAAGCTGCTGAGGCTGGGGTTCCCGACAAAAGTGCATGGCTTGCCGGTGCGCTTGCATTGTTCCTTTACGCGCCAGTATGCGTTGTGGCTGATACAGCCGGTCTGGCAGATCACCGCATCCGCTGCCGAAATCACCGCCTCAAGCCGGCCGATGTTCTCTTCCTTCCCGCCGTCATGATGCATGAATTCGCCGCCTCGTAATTGCACCAGACTGCGAAAATGCGGAATGGCGTCGACACGGCCGCCGACGCACAGCACGGTACGCCCCAGCAGACGCTGTTCTTCCTGGTGCACGTCGTTCGATTCCGGCTCCTGGGCCGCGATCAATTCCGCCAGTTCGGATTCCAGCCGGCGAATGTCTTCCCGCGCCGCCGAATAGTCAATTTCCAGTGTCGCGTGGCGTTCCTTCAGCGTGGCGTATGCGCTCTCGGCCAATTGCAGCCGATACATCAGGCGCATGATTTCGTTTGAATCCTCCGCCTGTTCACGCAGGCTGTCGCGCTCGGCAGCATATCGCTCGGCCAGCGCCAGCTGCTGGACCGCGTCGGTGCGTGCTGCCTCCAACTGTGTTTTCAAGTCGGCAATCTGTTCGATGTAGCGGTTGCAGGACTCGGTGACGCGCTGCTGCATGCGCGACAACTCGCGCGTCAGCATGGCATTTTCCTCCTGCAGCCGCGTCCAGGCCTGCTGTTCGCGTCGCACACCGGCACCGATCTGATGTTGCAGCATGTGGATGTCGGCATATATCTGCAAGCGGAATTCCTCGGTGCTGGCCGGGTGCGTGAGCACGGCCCAGAACATACCGGGAATATCGTCTCCGGCCAGCGCCTCGCGCCATTTCGCCATCAGCTCCTCGGTCGTTTTCATGGGCTTGCAACGCTGGATGGCTAGCGCGTATTTCTTTTCCAGCGTCTTGTGCAACAGACTGGAAAGCGGCGTCCGCGTGCCGCACTCGCTGGCTGCGGTGCAGTGCACTTCATAATCGCTGGGCCGATGCGGAAAGGTCATGACCTTCAGCACCAGTTCGCGTATCTCGCCGAGCTTGAAGCAGACCCCGATGATCGGGCAGTGATACCGATGCGTCAGCTCCCACAGCCGATGGCGACGCGAACCATTGGTCAATGGCGTCTCGACGCTCATGTCAGCCTCGCTTGCTGGCGATCCAGCACCAACTGCCAGGCATCGCACAATTCATCACAGGTCTTGTGAAGGATTTCCGGCAGGTCGTCGCGTTGCGACAGCACCTCCAGGTTTCGGTAGATGCGCTGGCTTAGCCTTGGTGAAGGCTGGCTTTGTTGGTCCTGGATTGCGTAAGAGTGAAACAGGCAGAGTAATGCGGAAATTGCTGCATCCGGTGTGATGGCAGCAACGGGAAGATCGAGTTCGTCAGGCATGGTAAGTCTCCTTGCGCTTATGTTATTGATAATCATTCTCATTTAAATGAGTTGATTCGTCAAGCCCTGCCTCAAATAAAAAAGGCTGCCCGAAAGCAGCCTTTTCAGCGTCTTACCAAGAATGATCAGCTCATCAGCGACAGCAGCGAGTTCAGACGTTTCACGAAACTGGCTGGATCTTCCAGTTGCCCGCCTTCCGCCAGCAGCGCCTGGTCGAACAGCAGGTTGGCCCAATCGGCAAAACGCGCATCGTCGGATTCGCTCTTCAGGCGCGTCACCAAAGAATGCTGCGGATTGATTTCCAGGACAGGCTTGGTCGAAGGCGCGTTCTGACCGGCTGCTTTCAGCAGGCGCTCCAGATTTGCGCTCATGTCGTTCTCGCCGGTGACGATGCAGGCCGGGGAATCGGTGAGGCGATGCGTGACGCGCACCTCTTTCACCTTGTCTTCTCCCAGCGTGGACTTGATCTTCTCAACCAGATCCTTGAATTCGTCTTCTGCCTGTTTCTGCGCTTCCTTCTCGGATTCGTCTTCCAGCGAACCCAAGTCGAGATCGCCCTTGGCGACGGATTGCAGTTTCTTGCCTGCGAACTCGGTCAGGCCGCTGACCAGCCATTCATCGACACGGTCGGACAGCAGCAGCACTTCGATGCCCTTCTTGCGGAAGATTTCGAGGTGCGGGCTATGCTTGGCGGCGGCAAAGGAGTCGGCAGTCACGTAGTAGATATGTTCCTGTCCTTCCTTCATGCGGGCGATGTAGTCCTTGAGCGAGACGGTTTCCTCGTCGGTATCGGCATGGGTGGAGGCAAAGCGCAGCAGCCCGGCAATCTTTTCCTTGTTGCCGAAATCCTCGCCCGGGCCTTCTTTCAGCACACGGCCGAATTCCTTCCAGAA
Source organism: Methylophilaceae bacterium (assembly GCA_035460165.1). Lineage (GTDB taxonomy): Bacteria > Pseudomonadota > Gammaproteobacteria > Burkholderiales > Methylophilaceae > MM2. The sequence goes on from DATHWW010000019.1 coordinate 121,419, forward strand.
AGTCGCATATTTTTCCTGGTCGTTCTCTGCCATATCTTCCAGCAGGCCCAGTACCTTCTTCACCGAGCCGGCCTTGATGCCGTCGATTTCCTTGCTGTGCTGCAGGATCTCGCGCGACACGTTGAGCGGCAGGTCGGCAGAATCGATCACCCCGCGCACGAAGCGCAGGTATTGCGGCATCAGTTGCTCGGCGTCATCCATGATGAACACGCGCTTCACGTACAGCTTGATACCGTGGCGGCGCTCGCGGTCGTAGAGGTCAAACGGCGCACGGCCGGGAATGTACAGCAGCGAAATATATTCCTGCTTGCCCTCGACGCGGTTGTGGCTCCAGGCCAGCGGCTTGTCGAAATCGTGCGCGACGTGCTTGTAGAACTCCTCATACTGCTCTTCGGTGATATCGTTCTTGGCGCGCGACCACAGTGCGGAAGCCTGGTTGACGGTTTCGTCCTCGTCCGTCGGCACCTGCTCGCCATCCTTCCAGTCTGACTTCTTCATCACGATAGGCAAAGTGATGTGATCGGAATACTTGCGAATGATGGACTTGATCTTCCAGTCATTGAGGAATTCGTCCTCGCCTTCGCGCAGATGCAGCACGATCTCGGTGCCGCGAGCCGGCTTGTCAATCACTTCCAGCGTGTAATCGCCGGAACCGGTGGATTCCCAGCGTACTCCATGCTCGGCGGTGAGGCCCGCACGGCGCGTGCTGAGCGTAACCTTGTCGGCAAGAATGAATGCGGAATAGAAACCGACGCCAAACTGGCCGATCAATGTCGCGTCCTTCTTCTGGTCCCCGGACAATTGCGAGAAGAACTCGCGCGTGCCAGATTTGGCGATGGTGCCGATGTTGTCGATTACTTCCTGACGGCTCATGCCGATGCCGTTATCGCTGAACGTCAGCGTGCGGGCGGCCTTGTCGAAGGAAATGCGGATTCTGAGCTCGCTATCGTTCTCAAACAGCGCGCCGTCGGACAGCGCTTCAAAGCGCAGTTTGTCGGCGGCGTCGGACGCATTGGAAATCAGTTCGCGCAGGACAATTTCCTTGTTGGAATACAAGGAATGGATCATCAGGTGCAGCAGCTGTTTGACTTCCGCCTGGAAGCCCAGCGTTTCTTTGGTCGTGGTGGTCATGGGATCCCCTCTTGTTATCAGGAACTACGAAACAAGCTGGTAAATGGGGCCGGGCGGCCGAAATTCAAGAGGCAGTTTTATCTGGACAGATGCGCCAGCGCCCGGGACGCCATCCATAAGCCGAAGCTGGCCGTCACCGTCATCGCCGCACCGAAGCCGGCACAGTTGATGCCGCTCACCGGCTTGTCGTCGACATCGCAGGATTCGCCGTTTTCCGGCATCCTGAGCGGCTCGGAGGAAAACACGCACTCCACGCCGAATTTCATCTTGGCATCCTTGGGAAAGCCGTATTCGCGCCGCAACAGCACCCGCACGCGGGAAAGCAAGGGATCCTGCACGCTACGCGCAAGGTCGTCCAACTGAATGCGCGCCGGATCGACGCGGCCGCCGGCGCCGCCTGAAGCAATCATCTTGATCTTGCGGCGCTTGCACCAATTGATCATCGCCGCCTTGACACGGGCGTTATCGATGGCGTCGATCACGAAATCGTAGTCACGGCCGAGCATGTCTTCGAGATTGTCTAGGGTGACGAAATCCTCGATCTCGATCACTTCGCAATCCGGATTGATGGCATGAATACGTTCCGCCATCGCGGCCACCTTGGCCTTGCCGTATTCGTCGCCCAAGGCATGCACTTGGCGATTGGTATTGGATTCGGCGATATTGTCGAGATCGATCAGGGTAATGCGGCCGATAGCGCTGCGGGCCAGGGACTCCGCGGCCCACGAACCGACACCGCCTACCCCCACGATGCAGACATGCGCCTGACGGAAACGCTGGAATGACTCTTCCCCATAGAGACGCCTGACGCCGCCGAAGCGTCGTTCGAAATCCATCTCCATTACTTTTCCAGTATTACAAAGGCGACGGCAAGCGCTTTTTCGTCGCTGATGGAAATATGCATGAAGCGGATACCGCGCTCCTCCACCCAGGCTTGCAAATCGGGGGCCAGCACCAGCACCGGCTTGCCGAGATCGCTATGGCCGACGCCTATGCTTTGCATCGCCACCGGCGCGCGCAATCCTGTACCCAATGCCTTGCCGAATGCCTCCTTGGCGGCGAAGCGCTTGGCGAGAAAACGCGCCTTGACCTGGCTCAACTCGAATTCGGGGTATTCCGCTTCGGTCAGAATGCGCCGGGCAAAGGTGTCACCGAAACGCGCAAGCGATTGCTCGATGCGGGAAACCTCGACAATATCGGTGCCGATGCCGTAGATCATCGGCCTGTGGCGGCGGCTACCATCAGCGCCTTCATTTCGCGCACGGCATTGTCCCAACCGACAAAGAGCGCGTGGGCAACGATGGCATGGCCTATATTGAGCTCATCGACACCGGGAATCGCGGCGACCTGGTGCACATTGTGATAATGCAAGCCGTGACCGGCATTGACCGACAGGCCGAGCGATACGCCATGTACCACGGCATTCTTGATCCGGAACAGCTCTTCATTGCGTGCGTGCTCGGTTTCGGCATCGGCGAAGCCGCCGGTGTGCAGTTCCACTACCGGCGCCCCGGCGGCTTTCGAAGCATCCAGTTGTGCTTCGTCCGCATTGATAAAAAGCGATACGCGTATGCCGGCATCACCCAGTCGCTGGCAGGCACTCTTGACCTTGTCGAAATGACGCACTACGTCCAGACCGCCTTCGGTCGTCAGTTCTTCACGGCGCTCGGGCACCAGACAGACATCCTGCGGCTTGACCTGCAACGCGATGGCGATCATTTCTTCGGTGACCGCCATTTCGAGGTTCATGCGCGTCTGCAAAATACCGCGTAGCGTATGTACATCTGCATCCTGAATATGGCGGCGATCTTCGCGCAAGTGCAGCGTGATCGCATCCGCGCCCGATTGTTCGGCGCGCAAGGCAGCCTGCACGACACTGGGATAACGAGTACCGCGCGCCTGACGGATAGTGGCGACGTGGTCGATGTTGACGCCGAGTCTGATCATAATTCCTGTAAGTCGATAAGTAATTGACGGGTATGCAAGGGCTTGTCGCCGAGGTAATGCGCGAGCAGCATGCGCATCAGCTGCTTGCTTTGCAGCAGCGTGGCCGGGTCGCTGTAATCGTCGCGGGCCATATCAAGCAGCGTCTTGCCGCTTAATTGTACACCGGTTTCATTGTCACCCGGGCTGACAGCCCCGCGCTCCGGCAGGTAGAGATATTCGTGTTCAGGCTCGATGGGCGTGCCTTCCACCTGATGTGTCAGCGGCACGGCGTAGCCCAGCTCCTGCAGCATTTTCAGTTCGAGGCGACGCAGGGTCGGGGCCATCGGCTCGGCCGCCGCAAGGTACCGCAAAGTCTGGGAGTAATAATCGAACAAGGCCGTATGGGGATCTTCGCGCGGCAACAGGCGCAGAAGCAATTCATTGAGATAAAAACCACACATCAGCGCTTCGCCGTTGAGCAACAGCAGGCCTTCTCCCCAATCCAGAGAGTGCAGGTTACGGAGTTCGGATTTGCCCGACCATGTGGCGAGCAACGGTTGAAAGGCTTGCAACATGCCGCGCATTGCGGATCGCGGACGGCGCGCCCCTTTGGCAATCGCCGCGACACGGCCGAAATCGCGGCTGAACAATTCGACGACGAGGCTGGTTTCCTTGAAGGGATAGGTATGCAGCACGAAGACCGGCTGCTGATCCTGGCGTGCGATACCGCCGGCGGCCATGAGCTAGTCCCTGATCAATAACCCAGGCTTTTCAGTGCCCGCTCATCATCCGCCCAGCCGCCGCGCACCTTCACCCAGGTTTCCAGCCAGACCTTGCCGCCGAACAGCTTTTCCATGTCTTGCCGCGCCTCGGTGGAAATCTGCTTGAGCTTCTCGCCGCCCTTGCCGATCAGGATGGGCTTCTGGCCCTCCTTGTCGACGATGATGGCGGCATGGATGCGGCGCAAAGCTCCTTCCTGCTCAAATTTCTCGATTTCCACGGCGACCGAATAAGGCAACTCTTCACCGAGCAGGCGGAATATTTTTTCACGTATCAGTTCAGCTGCGAGAAAACGCTCGTTGCGATCCGTGAGCTCGTCCTCGCCATAGATTGCGGGCTGCTCAGGCAAGTGCTGCCGGATCGCGGACAACAGATCCTCAAGATTGAGGCTGCGCTTGGCGCTGATGGGCACGATGGCCGCAAACGGAAATACACCGCCGTGCTCCTGTATGAAAGGCAGCAACTGGCCTTTATCCTCCAGCAGATCGGCCTTGTTGATAACCAGTAGCACCGGAGTGTTTTTGGGCAGGATGTCGAGCACCTTGCGGTCGGCATCGCCGAAACGGGTGGCCTCGATCACAAACAGGACCACATCCACTTCGGACATGACCTGCTTCACCGTCTTGTTCATGCCGCGGTTGAGCGCATTGATGTGCTTCAACTGGAAGCCGGGGGTGTCCACGAACAGGTACTGCGCATCCTCCGTGGTGTGGATACCGAGCAGCCGGTGGCGCGTCGTCTGCGCCTTGCGCGAAGTGATGCTGAGCTTGGCTCCCAGAATATGATTGAGCATCGTGGATTTCCCGACATTGGGGCGTCCGACGATAGCAATGGTGCCGCAACGAAAATCAGTCATTTTGAGCCTATTTCAGCAATTCATACGCTGCTTGCGCAGCCTGTTGTTCCGCAGCGCGCCGACTGTTACCGGCACCCCGGGCATGGACTTTAAGTGCGGGAATACGGCATTCCACGCGGAAAACCTGACAGTGTGCCTCGCCTTCCGTCGCCAGTAGGACGTATTCCGGCAAGGCCAGTTTGCGACCTTGCAGATATTCCTGCAAGAATGTCTTTGGATCTTTGCCCAGGGACTTGGGATCGAGGTTTTCGAGCAGCGGAGAATAAAGTCTTTCGACAACAGCTTCGGCAGCAGGAAACCCCGCATCGAGAAATACCGCGCCGAGCAATGCTTCGAGCGTGTCCGCCAGCATCGACGGGCGCCGCCATCCCCCGCTTTTCATCTCTCCCTCGCCCAGGCGCATATATTCACCCAGCGACAAACCGAGGGCAATTTCACATAAAGTGGCTTCCCTGACCAAATGCGCGCGCAAACGACTTAATTCGCCTTCGGGAAGCTTGGGGAAGCGGCGATAAAGCAGATGGGCGATAACGCAATTCAACACGCCATCGCCGAGGAATTCCAGCCGCTCGTTGTTGGGTACGCTATGGCTGCGGTGCGTCAGTGCCTGAATCAGCAGCGCATTGTTCGTAAAATCATGGCCGAGATACCGGACCAGTGCCGATTGGGTCATTAAGTTAAGGCAAGGACTTTCCTGCCGGCGAGTCTTCCGTAGATGCGTGGAATTTCAGCAAGGCACTGACATTGGCAACCAAGGGAATCACGACTTCGTAATCCGCCGTGACCACGGTTTCTCCGGAACTGTTCCGGGTAATTTGAAGATCCTTAGGTTGAACGCTGTGGATATCGTCAATGCCTTGGGATCGATCAAACGCGCGCTGGATTTCGTTTTTTTCCATACTGGAAAGGTTACCTGCACTCGCCATCCGGTTGATGGCTTTTTTGACCGCGAAAAATTCCGCATACGCCGGGAATAGTTTCATCGTCAATAAAGCAACGATAGCGATCATACCCACCGTGAACGTCAGGCTCCAGAAAGTAAAACCCTTTTGCTTGCGCATGGCATCTCCCCTTATTTAATGGTGTCGCCAATTCTGCCGAAATTATCGAAATTCCACCAGATCATGAACGCCTTGCCGACGATATTGTTTTCAGGCACAAAACCCCAGAAACGGCTGTCATTGCTGTTATCGCGATTATCGCCCATGACGAAGTAATGGCCAGGCGGCACAATGACTTCGCCATCGATCACGGGAGCATCGTCCACCAACAGAATATCGTGCTTATGTGCGCCCAGCGTTTCCTTGTACAGCTTGGCAGCGATGCGGTTGAGGCCCGGAGCCACATATTCGTAATCACCGTCCAGCCCTACTTCAAGCGGTTGGCCATTGATCACAAGATGCTTATCGCGATATTCAATGCGGTCGCCGGGAAGACCAACGACACGCTTGATGTAGTCCATCGAGGGGTCCTGCGGATAGCGGAACACCATGACTTCGCCGCGTTGCGGGTGATTCATTTCAAAGAAGGTATTGTTCAGGATCGGCACGCGCAAACCATAAGTATGCTTGTTGACCAGGATGAAGTCGCCCACCAGCAAGGTCGGCATCATGGATCCGGAAGGAATCTTGAACGGCTCGACCAGGAAGGAGCGAATCATGAAAACCGCGAGGATCACCGGGAAGAAGCTCTTGGAGTATTCCACGACCCACGACTCGGCCTTGCCTTCGGCACGTACCTTGCGCAGATAGAAGATGTCCAACAGCCAGACGGCACCGGTAAGTACCAGGGCCGCGAGCATGAACAGGGCGAACAGCATGATTATTTATCCTCCACACGCAGGATGGCGAGGAACGCCTCCTGCGGAATTTCAACGTTGCCCACTTGTTTCATGCGTTTTTTGCCTTCCTTCTGCTTTTCCAGCAGTTTCTTTTTCCGGGTGATGTCGCCGCCGTAACATTTTGCCAGCACATTCTTACGCATGGCTTTCACTGTTTCACGTGCGATGATATTGGCGCCGATGGCTGCCTGGATCGCTACGTCGAACATCTGGCGCGGGATCAGCTCGCGCATCTTGGCAGCCAATTCGCGTCCGCGATACTGGCTGTTGCCCCGGTGCACGATCAGCGACAACGCATCCACCCGGTCACCGTTCACGAGAATATCCAGTTTCACCAGATCGGCAGTACGGAACTCGAGAAACTCGTAATCCATGGAGGCGTAGCCGCGCGAAGTCGATTTCAATTTGTCAAAGAAATCCAGCACCACTTCGTTCAGCGGCATTTCATAAGTCAGCATTACCTGCCGCCCCATATACTGCATGTTGCGCTGTACGCCGCGCTTGTTGTTGCACAGTGTCATCACCGGTCCAACATATTCCTGCGGCATCAGGATAGTCGTTGTGATGATGGGCTCGCGGATTTCCTCGATGCGCGACGGTTCGGGCAGCTTGGAGGGGTTCTCCACCAGCACCACTTCGCCCGCCTTGGTAACGATCTCGTACACCACGGTTGGCGCGGTGGTGATGAGGTCCATGTCGTATTCGCGCTCCAGCCGTTCCTGCACGATCTCCATATGCAAGAGACCGAGGAATCCGCAGCGGAAGCCGAAGCCCAGTGCCTGCGACACTTCCGGCTCGAACTGCAGCGAGGCATCGTTCAGGCGCAGCTTTTCCAGCGCATCGCGCAGCGCTTCATACTGGTTGGATTCCACGGGATAGAGACCAGCAAACACCTGCGGCTTGATTTCCTTGAAACCCGGCAACGGCGCGGCGGCCTGCTTGTTTGCCAGAGTCACGGTATCGCCAACCTTGGCATTGGCCAGCTCCTTGATGCCGGCGATGATGAAACCCACTTCACCGGCAGACAGGCTCTCGCGTTGACGTGACTTCGGGGTAAATACGCCGACCTGCTCGCACAGGTGTTCGGCACCGGTCGCCATCAGGCGAATCTTGTCCTTGGGCTTGATCGTGCCATCCACCACGCGTACCAACATGATCACGCCGACGTAGTTATCGAACCAGGAATCGATGATAAGCGCCTTGAGCGGCGCAGCAGGATCGCCGACCGGCGGCGGAATCTTCGCAACAACAGAGTCGAGCACGTCTTCAACACCAACGCCGGTCTTGGCCGAGCAACGAACCGCGTCGGTCGCCTCTACCCCGATGATGTCTTCGATTTCCTGAATCACACGCTCGGGATCGGCCGAAGGCAGGTCGATCTTGTTCAGCACCGGCACGACTTCGACGTTCTGTTCGATGGCGGTATAGCAGTTGGCGACGGATTGGGCTTCAACGCCTTGCGAAGCATCCACGACCAGCAGCGCCCCCTCACAGGCCGCAAGCGAGCGGCTGACCTCATACGAAAAGTCCACGTGCCCCGGGGTATCGATCAGGTTAAGCTGATAAACTTGCCCGTCACGCGCCTTGTAATTCAGCGCGGCGGTCTGCGCCTTGATGGTAATGCCACGTTCGCGCTCCAGGTCCATAGAGTCCAGCACCTGGGCCTCCATTTCCCGGTCGGACAAGCCGCCGCAGAGTTGGATGATACGGTCAGCCAGCGTGGATTTGCCGTGGTCAATGTGAGCGATGATCGAAAAATTGCGGATGTTTTTCATTTTCAGGTAGCAAGAAGGGCGCCGAAAAGGCGCCCTTCTTGCTTAACAGGCTGTTCGAGCGCGGATTTTACCGCAAAGCACCGGAATCCGCACCCGAAGAGACTACTTTCCGTTCACTTTTACCGGAATGTACAAGGTACTGTCGCCTCGCAGTACAAGCAATGCAACCGTCTTTCCCGATTGCGCCCCGCCAACCAGCTTGTTGAACTGCTCCAGGCTTTGAACCTCATTGTTGTTCACCGCCAGAATAACATCGCCGCGACGAATGCCGGCCTGGCCGGCCGTACCTTCAGCGCCGATCACCAGCAAGCCGCTCTTGCCATTCAGTTTCTTCTTCTGCTGCGGCGTCAGCTCACGCAGCGTTAAACCAATCTTGTTCGGCTCGGCTTTGGCAGGCCCCTTTGCCGGACGAGCTTCCTCTTTGTCGTCAGAGGGCATTTCACCCACCGTCAGAGAAATGTTGCGACCACCCCCTTTGCGCAGAATCTCCACATTCACTTCCTTGCCGGGCTTGGTGCCAGCGACAACGCGCGGCAGATCGGATGACGTGTTGATGGGCTTATTATCGAACTTAAGAATGACGTCACCTGCCAGCAGCCCCGATTTTTCAGCAGGACTGCCCTTTTCGACGCCCGCAATCAGCGCACCATTGGTATTTTTCATGCCAAAGGAATCGGCCAACTCTCGGGTAATTTCCTGGATATTGATGCCCAGCCAGCCGCGCGTTACCCTGCCGCTGGACTTCAACTGATTCTGCACCTCCATCGCGACATCGATAGGAATCGCGAAAGACAGGCCCATGTAACCGCCGCTGCGACTGAAAATCTGAGAATTGATGCCGACGACCTCACCCTTCAGATTGAAAAGCGGACCACCCGAATTGCCGGGATTGATGGCAACATCGGTCTGGATGAACGGCACGTAGTTTTCCTGCGGCAGCGCGCGCCCCTTGGCGCTTACGATACCCGCAGTCACTGTGTTTTCGAGGCCGAACGGTGAGCCGATGGCCACTACCCACTCGCCTACTCTGAGTTGTCCGGGGTCGCCAAAGACGACACGCGGCAAATTGGCGGCCTCGATCTTGACCAGGGCAACATCGGTACGGCGGTCGATACCGATGATCTTGGCCTTGAACTCGCGCTTGTCCGTCAGCTTGACGAGCACTTCATCGGCTTCATTGACGACGTGTGCATTGGTCAGGATGTAACCGTCGGCACTAATGATGAACCCCGAGCCCAGGGACTGCGTCTTGTAGTCCTGGCCAGGGCCGCCCCCGCCCGGCGGGGCGAAGCGGCGGAAAAACTCATAAAACGGATCATCTTCCGGCACGTTGGGGAAGGGCATGACTCCCTGTCCTTCAGCATGTATGGTCTGGGTTGTGCTGATATTCACTACCGCCGGGCCCTGCTTTTCGTAGAGCTCGGTAAAGTCAGGCAACTCCTTCGCAAAGGAAGGCATTGCAAAAGCAAAAATAAAAATCGATGCAGCAAAGGCTTTTTTAATCATTCAAATTACCTCTTTTACAAATTTTTCCATTGAGGCCGGGTATGGACTGCCGCAAGACAATCGGCCGGTAACTGCCGCTCGTCCGCCGCGCGGCATGACCGCGCAGCCAGAGCAAGCCTAGCGCCAACCCCAACCCGGCACCGCTTAATGCATAGGCATCCGCATTGGCTGGGGCAGCGGCAAAGGAACCACCCAATCCAGCACCGATAAGCAGTGAAATTAAAGGAACACCGTAAGCGGCCAGGGAACTGGCCAGCAACGCCTTCTCATCGATACCGACAACTACGCTGTCGCCGGCTTGGGCGTTAATTTGATTTTCTGCCCGGACAACCGAATTGCGATGCCCCAGCAGCCTCCCCCAGATCGATACGCCACAGCCGCGCGTCTGGCCGCAAAGGCCGCAGGGCTTGCTGCGCACGATTTCCAGTAAAGCCATGTCCCGATCGACATCGACGACAATAGCTTGCTCTTCAATCATGACTAATTAACCAGTTTATTTTTTAAAACTGACTGCGTTTGCAATCTGCCTGACCGTGGCTTCGGGCACTTCACCTACCACGATGATTTGATACCCGTCCAGGGCATTGGCGTAAACATTCGTGCCCCCTTGGGCAAGGAGGCCCAGTTTGGGCTTGGCATTTTTTTCGAGCGTTTCGATAAACAACGAGACCGAAGCCAGACCATCTGAAAACACCAGATGATGGACAGGAAATGATTTGCCGGGAACCTTGCGCCTTACCTGCTCAACCTTGCGGAAACCGGGAGGCAATTGAGCCACCACCCAACCCTCACCTTCCAGCAAGGCGGGCGTCACTGTTTCCTCAGGTTGCATCTCATATGTTTTGCCAGGCGACACTTCCGGACGGAACCAGTCCATATCCTGCGTATTCATCAATGAAAGCTGGCTAAAAGCCACCTGCTCGATCATTTCATTGTGTTCGTTCAGCATGACCGACTTGAGCAGAAGACCGAATTCACGATCCACCGAAAATTTATAGCCGTAACGATAGGGATCACGGGGCTCAAGGGAAATGATGATGCTGTCGCGGCCCCCGACACGCTCGTGCCCGACCTTGCGAACCTGATAACTTGCATTAAGGCTTTCCGGCAATCCAGGGAGCAGTGCGGGGAAGGAATTCTGAATACGCCTTCTTTCGATAATGACCTTTTCGTTGCGAGGATTGTAGATCACGACATCATTGCCTTGACGAAACACCTCACGCGGCTGCCCATCCAAGGAAACGAGGCGGGCATATTCACCTTGGGCGTAATTCATGTGGATGATCTCCATCGAACTGACATTACGGCCCGACTGGTAAACGAAAATACCCTTGTAATTCAGTTTGTGCGCGGCCTGGCCTGCTTTTTCAAGGACAACCCAAAGATCATCTTCCGATGCAGCTAATGCCGATAATGGTAAAAGTAGCAATAAGACAAGGACATGTCGCACAACCTGGCGCAGCATTAGTTACCATTCTCCGAGTAAGTCACCGGACGCACATAATAGGAAGTCTGCATTCCACTTTCGGGAGCAAGCTCTTGATGAGCAAGCAGATAAGAGTTCATGGATTCGGGAGAGACATTGCCCTGCGCCACGGAAGTGGCCGGCAAATCCTGCGTGGGAGCTTGCGCCTGCTGTTGCAACACCATCCATCCTACAAACATGACCGCAGCGACCGAAGCAGCCAGCGACATCAGGTGTGTGCGCTTCACTGCCAACTTGCGTTTCGGGGCAAGGACCGTAGGTTCGGATTCGATGCGCTGCATCACGCGCTGATGAAAGTCGGGGCTTAATTCAAGATTGCCGCGCATCGCATCGCCAATAAGATGGTATGTCGACCAACACTCATAAAACTCGCCATCTTTTTTCATTGCCTCGAACAAATGGTCCGAGGCATCTACATCAAACTCATCATCCATCAAGGCTGATATCTGGTCTTTCATTACCATCTCCTGTTTTCGGGGGTATCCAGCAAAGGCCGCAGTTTCTCGGCAATCGTTTCGCGCGCACGGAAGATACGGGACCGGACGGTACCGATAGGACACCCCATCAAAGTCGCGATCTCTTCATAACTCAATCCTTCGATTTCGCGTAATGTAATAGCGGTACGCAATTCCTCGGGCAATGCCGCTACCGTATCGTTGACGGTTTGGGCAATCTGTTTGGTCATGAGTTCCGTTTCGGGGGTATCTATCGTGCGTAAATCCTGACCATCCTCGAAATTTTCCGCATCTTCCACTTCGATCTCGGTGCTCACCTGTGGCCGTCGGCCCATTGCCACCAGATAATTCTTGGCAGTATTGATGCCGATACGATACAGCCAGGTGTAAAAAGCACTGTCTCCACGGAAGTTCGGCAATGCGCGATAAGCCTTGATAAAAGCCTCCTGCACTACATCCTCGACTTCCGCCTGATCTCGTATCATGCGCGACAGCAACCGCCCCAGCTTGCGCTGGTACTTCTGCACCAGCAAGTCGAAGGCAGCCTTGTCCCCGCGTTGAGCACGCTCAACCAATTCCTGATCTAGTTCACGCTCGCCCATGCGGGCGTTCTCCCTGAATTATTATCGATGAGCATGTATTTCCTAATGACTGGAGCCGCTCATCAGTATACCGCGCACGGCGATTTTGCCGTAACTCTATACGGGGGTTAGAGACAGCAGTACACTTCGGTTGGTTCATCTTCCAAGAAAAAATCGTGTTACGTTTCGATGTCCTGATTATCGGCAGCGGTCTGGCTGGCCTCACCCTGGCGCTGCAACTCGCTCCACACAAAAAAGTCTGCCTCGTCACAAAGCGCAATCTCAACGATAGTGCCAGCAGTTGGGCGCAAGGCGGAATCGCAGCCGTGCTGACCGACGAAGATTCGCTGGAGGCACACATTCAAGATACTCTGATTGCTGGCGCAGGGCTATGTGACCCCGAAGTCACTCGCTATGTAGTCACGCACGGCCGCGAAACCGTGGAGTGGCTGATCGAGCAAGGCGTACCTTTTACGCGCGAGGAAGACGACAGCGGCTACCATCTGACACGCGAAGGCGGGCACAGCAAGCGCCGCATCATTCATGCTGCCGACGCCACCGGCCATGCCGTGCAGGAAACGCTTGCAGCCAAGGTACGCGCCCATCCCGGCATCACCGTACTTGAAAACCATATCGCGGTAGACCTGATCACCGCACGCAAGCTGGGCAAACGCAAGGATCGCTGCCTGGGCGCCTATGTGCTGGACAAAGCCAGCGGCAAGGTCATCACTCTCTCGGCGCAGCATACCGCTCTCGCCACAGGTGGAGCAGGCAAGGCTTATCTCTACACCACCAATCCGGACGTTGCGACCGGCGAGGGCGTGGCAATGGCATGGCGCGCGGGATGCCGCGTGGCCAACATGGAATTCATCCAGTTCCACCCTACTTGCCTCTATCATCCGCAGGCAAAATCCTTCCTTATTACCGAAGCCGTACGCGGTGAAGGCGGCTTGCTCAAACTGCCGGACGGCACGCGTTTCATGCCCGCACATGACGAGCGCGAAGAACTCGCGCCCCGTGACGTTGTAGCGCGAGCAATCGACTTCGAGATGAAAAAACGCGGCCTCGATTGCGTTTACCTGGATATCTCCCATCGCCCGGCAGACTTCATTCTGTCGCATTTCCCGACCATTTATCGCCGCTGCATGGAGCTTGGCATCGATATCACCAAGCAGCCGATTCCGGTGGTTCCTGCCGTGCATTTCAGTTGTGGCGGCGTGCTGGCCGACGAGGCCGCGCTGACGGATATTCCCAACCTCTACGCCATCGGCGAAACCGCCTGCACCGGCCTGCATGGCGCCAATCGCCTGGCGAGCAACTCCCTGCTTGAATGCATGGTCTATGCCAATGCCGCCGCCAAAGACATTCTCTCCGGTCCGCCCGCAGAGCTCCTGCCCTTGCCGGATTGGGATGAAAGCCGAGTCACGGATGCCGACGAAGAAGTGGTCATCACGCAGAACTGGGACGAATTGCGCCGCTTCATGTGGAATTACGTCGGCATCGTCCGCACCGACAAGCGTCTGGAGCGCGCGATGCATCGCATCCATCTGCTGCGCGACGAAGTACACGAGTTTTATAGTAATTTCCGCGTCAACAACGACCTGATTGAGCTCCGGAATCTATTGCAGATCGCCGAATTGATCGTGAAATGCGCGATGGAACGCAAGGAAAGCCGAGGACTGCACTACAGCAAGGATCATCCGGATATGTTGCCGGATGCGATCCCGACTGTCCTAACGCCGCTTAATTACTACAGCCTGCTGGATCATAAGCATGGCCAGAAGCATCACAAGCATTAAGAGTTATACAGCAGTACTCAACCCTAGCACTGGCTGATTGTGGGCGAAACAGAGAACCTGCTACCAATCAGATTTTCGGCATCGAAAAATTCAGCTCAACGCCATTACCGGCGGGATCGCGAAAGAAAATCTGCTTGGTGCCGGTTTGGTCGATAAAGCGTTCACCAAACTCGATTCGCCGATCGACAAGAATCTCCTCCATTCCCCCCGGATCGGTGCAAGTGAAGGCGACATGATCGAATGTGGTAGCCACATGCGTGGCGCGCATTTCTCCCGGTGCCGTCTCGCTCAAATGCAAGACATCATGGCCGCCCGCATATAGCCAGTAACCGAAACTCCTGAACGCAGGCCGCTCGCCCATCGTCAGCCCGAGAACATCGCAGTAGAAATCCTTGAGTTCATCCAGCAATGCACGAGGCGCGCGCAAGTTGTAATGATTGAATCCGGTAGCAGGCAAAGCGACGCTTCCAAGAGAATGATTAGTCGGAAAATTCTATGCCCGGCACGCCGCGCCCGCAAGCTCACAGGCTGGAAGTCTGCTCGCATCAGGAATAACATACACTTCCGTTTCGGATTTTCTTTTGCAAACAGAAAGGATACCAGCATGAGTAAAATCACTGTGGAACACAATCCGGATACCTCTCGCCTCAGTACGCTTGGGGTCTCGTCGTGGCCGACCTGGTCAAAAGAAGTATCAACTTTTCCTTGGACTTATAGCGAGCAGGAAGTCGCATATGTCCTCGAGGGCGAGGTCGTGGTCACTCCCCAGGGCGGAGAACCGGTGAAATTCGGCAAGGGCGATCTGGTGACTTTTCCAGCCGGCATGTCCTGCACCTGGGATGTCAGGCAACCCTTGCGCAAGCATTACCAGTTCGGATAGCCAAAAATGAAAAAGCCGGGAAAAATTCCCGGCTTTTAAATCTCGATTGGTCGGGGCGAGAGGATTTGAACCTCCGACCACTTGCACCCCATGCAAGTACGCTACCAGGCTGCGCTACGCCCCGAACCGTCGCCACAAGCTGCATGCTTGCGAACGAAGGTCGGCATTATAACGGAAAGCCCGGCTTCCGCCAAACGCCTTGCTTCAAGAAGAAGCTATTGCAATGATTGCGAGCTAAGAAGCGCGCAAAATCGCCAGGACGCTTTGCAATTCGCCACGCAAATGCGAAAAATCGAATGATGAATCGGGGGCAGTGGCAACCGGCATGGGTGCAGTCATCGCACTAGAGGGAGCGCCTGTTGACGCGTGCCCCTCCCGGACATCGACCTCTTCCAATCGATTGCGTGCGCCACTGATAGTGAATCCCTGCTCGTAAAGCAATTCGCGGATACGACGGATCAGCAGGACTTCATGATGCTGGTAATAGCGGCGATTACCGCGACGCTTTACCGGCTTGAGCTGTGTAAACTCCTGCTCCCAATAGCGAAGCACATGCGGCTTGACGCCGCATAACTCGCTCACCTCGCCTATCGTGAAATACCGTTTGGCGGGGATGGGCGGCAACACTACCTTAGTTGCCGGCTCCGCCATAGTTTTCCTCTACCTTGCTTTTCAGCTTCTGGCTGGCATGGAATGTCACCACACGGCGTGCGGTGATCGGTATTTCTTCCCCTGTTTTCGGATTGCGGCCCGGACGCTCGGATTTCTGGCGCAATTCGAAATTGCCGAAACCGGACAGCTTTACGCTGTCGCCGGCTTCAAGCGAACTCCGAACTTCTTCGAAGAACGCCTCGACCATGTCCTTGGCTTCCCTTTTATTCAACCCGACCTGCTCAAACAGCATATCGGCCAAATCTGCTTTTGTAAGTGTCATGCCATTCTCTCAACTACGTAACACAGCACCGTGTTTTTGGGCC
>DATHWW010000020.1:0-56603 GCA_035460165.1 Methylophilaceae bacterium
ACCGCCTGCGCCATCAGGTGCGATGTCGAATGGCGCAGGATGTCGAGGGCTTCCGCGCTCTTCGGCGTGACGATCGCGAGCTCGGCGTCCGCCTCGATGAGATAGCCGGTATCGACGAGCCTGCCGTTCACCTTGCCGGCGAGCGCCGCCTTCGCCAGGCCGGCGCCGATGGATTGGGCCACTTCGGCGACGGTGACCGGCCCTGGAAAGGGCTTCACCGTGCCGTCGGGCAGTTTTATGTTTATCAAGAAGTTGGTAGGCGCGATTGGACTCGAACCAACTACCCCCACCATGTCAAGGTGGTGCTCTAACCAGCTGAGCTACGCGCCTAAAGAGCTGCGCATTCTAGCGAATAAAATGCCGTGAAGCAAATGCAGAATTGCACTTTTGCAAAACGCTATAATAATCGCCTTCTTAGAACACATACATCATGCCGAATCCTCCTTCCTCCATCGAAGAGTCCATCGCAGACGAAGTCGCAGCCCAGGGTTACGCAGTTACTCCCGATTTTCTATCCATCACCGAGGTGGCCGAGTTGGCAAGCGAGCTGCGCACTTTGCAGCAATCCGGAGAGATGCGGGGCGCAGGCGTAGGCAAGGATGCCGAGGTTACCAATAACGTGCGCGGCGATTTCATTCATTGGCTTGAGGAATCATCTGCCTCTCCGGCGCAGCAGGTTTATCTGCAACGACTGGAAGAACTGCGTCTAGCCCTCAACCAGACGCTCTATCTTGGACTATTCGAATTTGAAGGCCATTTCGCCAGCTATCCGCCCGGTGCGTTTTACCGCAAGCACCTCGATCAGTTCCAGCATGACAGCCAGCGTGCGCTGTCTTGCATCCTCTACCTGAACGACTCCTGGCTGGAGGAAGACGGCGGTCAGCTGCGCATGTATCTGGATGAGAACGATGACACCGTATATCGCGACATCCAGCCTCGGGGAGGCACCCTGGTGACTTTTCTTTCAGCGCGCTATTGGCACGAAGTATTGCCCGCACGGCGCGAACGGCTGAGCATCACTGGCTGGTTCCGCACACGATCACCGATGGTTTGAACGACATGCATAAACAAACCTTGGAAACGATGTTTTCGCCGGAAGCCTTTAACACCAACGGGCGCGCCCTGATTGAGATCCTGTCCCGTTATCTGTCGGATAATCTTGAAGGGAAAGGCCCCGTTCTGGACTGGCAGCCTCCGTCCCAGGCAATTGCGCAATGGCAAGCGGCACTGCCTCAACAAGCCACGCTGACCCCTAAGCAATTTCTGCAAGCAATTCAGGACGAAGTTCTATCGGCCAGCCTGCACATTCATCACCCTCGCAACCTCGGCCACCAGGTGGCGACGCCATTGCCGATGGCTGCACTCTGCGATCTAGTTGCCGCACTGACCAATCAGGCCATGGCCGTCTATGAAACCGGCCCCAGTGCCACCCTGCTAGAGCGGCAAGTGCTGTACTGGCTGGGCGACCTCATTGGCTGGCAGCACACCGAAGGCGTGCTCACTTCGGGCGGGGCTCAAGCCAATCTCACCGCGCTGCTGGCGGCGCGACAGGTCAAGGCCGGCTGGAATGCATGGCAACAAGGTGTCGGCGCTGGACAACCTTTGCGCGTGCTGACAAGCGAGCACGCCCATTACTCGGTAAGCCGCGCGGCGGGCATCATGGGTCTGGGTACCGACGCGGTCATCAAGGTCGCTGCTGATGAGCAAGGGCGCATGGATATGATTGCATTGCAGTTGGCCTGGCAGCGTTGCCTGGATGAAGGTAGCAAACCATTCGCGGTCGTCGCAACCGCCGGCTGTACTCCGACCGGCAGCATCGATCCCTTGCCCGAGATTGCCAATTTCTGCAGCGCTCATGATCTCTGGATGCATGTGGACGGAGCGCATGGGGCATCCATACTCCTTTCTCGTCAGCACCGGCCGTTGCTCGAAGGCATTGCCCTGGCGGATTCGGTGGTGTGGGATGGGCACAAGCTGCTCTACATGCCGGCGACTGTTTCGGCAGTGCTATTTCGTGAGCCGCAGCACGGCTATGCGGCATTTGCGCAAGAAGCTTCCTATCTCTTCCAGGGCAATAGCGACGCAGAAGAAACCTATAACACCAGCTACCGCACGCTGGAATGCACCAAACGCATGATGGGACTGAAGCTCTGGGCGGCGTTCTCACTCTATGGCGTGGAAAAATTAGGCGGCTTGGTGGAGCAAGTGTTTTTCACCGCTCGATTACTGAGCGATAAACTGCACGCCGCAACCGATTTCGAGCTGCTGATGCCGCCGCAGACCAATATCGTCTGCTTCCGCTACGGCGCGGCTGATCAATCGCACATCAGGAAACAACTGGTCGAATCCGGCGCCTTTCATCTGACGCAGGTGACCATTCACGGCAAAGTCTGGCTGCGCGCCACGCTCATGAACCCATTTACCACCGAAGCCGACCTTGACGCGCTTCTCGCAGCGATTCGTGCGCATGGCGAATCCAGTCCAAAGGATTTTGTGAATACATAATTCCGCCGCATACTGGCACTATGACACCCGAAACCCTGCTGGAGCTGATGAAGGAAATCGAAATGGAAGCCCCCATCGATTTCACCGGGCTTCCTTTCGAGGAGGACGATCTGCGGCGCTTGGCATGCCTGAATGTCCTGGAGCTGATGAACAACTGGCCAGGTGCCACCACCCCCGAAACCCGGGATATGATCATGGCGGCTACCATCGCCCGACTGGTGCTGGAAAACATGGTGCTGCAGGCCAGAATATCTTTCCTGCTTCAGGATCAGTAGATCCTCTCAATTCAACCCCAGGTTTCAGCGAAACTCTACCTGCCAGCACTCCAGCTTTTGCCGCATGCGCTCGACATGACCGCCTTGCCAGTAGAATTTATTGCAGCACGGGCATTTGTATGCCTTCTTGATATCCGGCGGCCATTGCGGTGAAGGTTCGGCTTCGATAAGCGGGCTATTGCACAGCGAACAACGCGTAAATGGATTTAACAACCAGTCGATATCGAGTTTGCGGGTGATTTCACGCGCACAGGATTCCAATCCGTTGCCTTCGAGCAGCACCGTCACGCGCATCGCATCGCGGATTTGCAAGAGAAATCGGTCACGGGTGAGTAGTACCCGCCCTTCCGCCAGCGCGCGCGCGACCAACTGGCGATCCGGCCGTCCGTCGGGCTCCATCACCACATCGTAGCCCGACGTGCGCAGCCAGCGCGCCAATCCCTTGAGCATTTCGTCGCAAAGCAGTTTCATCGTCTTCGTGTCATCGCGGCAAATAAAAAGGCCGCATGCAAGCGGCCTTTTTGCTGCAAAGTTAAACCACCATCCTGCTTAGTATTGAATTAACGATGACCATGATGATGACGGTCGTAATGGCGGTCGTGATGACGGTCGTGGTGGCGGTGACCACGCCATTGATGGTTGTGGCCATAATAATGGCGCGGTTCGCTGTTGTAATATATGTGAGCACGCGGTTGATAGTAATAACGAATCGGCGCAGGCTCGTAGTAAACCACAGGCGGCGGCGCATAATAGACCGCTGGCGGTGAGGCATAGTAACCGGGGATGCCGATGTTCACGCTCAGTCCAAATGAATCCCGCGCGTACGCGCTGCCCATTCCACCGACGGCAAGCACGGCGGCCAGTAATATTAATCGCATGACTTTCATCTTTAACTCCTCCATGCCAAAAGGGCATAAGCATAAAACGCACGGAATTGTTATTGGTTTACTTGGGTTCCGGATGCCGCACTACGCAGCGGTTTGAATTTATCCAGGCATCTCGGCCGGACACAGCCACCCCTCGCCTGGGCTAGTCATATGACACGCGGATTTTTGAGAAAGTTTCTCGAAGTCAGCCGTAAGCCAACCGGGACGAAGCTACGTCCAAGCGCCGGATAGGTATTTTTCTGCCCAGAACAGGGCAATCATGGTCTTGCCATCGGTAATTTCACCACGTCGCATCGCATCCATCGCCTCAGCAAGCGTCAGTGTAAATACTTCCAGCGATTCGTCGTCGTCACGATGGTGCTCACCGGCCTGCAAGCCGGTCGCGAGATAGATCAGGATGCGCTCGTCGGAATAACCGATGCATGGGTGCAAGGTCGTCAGATAGCGCCAATCGGTGGCGGTATAACCGGTTTCCTCCCGCATCTCGCGCTGGCCGGTAGCGAGCGGATCCTCATTCGGATCGATCTTTCCGGCGGGAAGCTCAATGAACGCGCGATGCAAGGGATACCGGAACTGGCGTTCGAAAACCAGGCGGCCGTCGTCCAGAACGGGGACGACCAGGACGGCGCCCGGGTGTATCAGGTACTCGCGCGTCGTCTCATGACCGTTATGCAAGCGCACGACATCGCGCTTGGCGTGCATCAACTTGCCCTGAAAAACGGTTTCCGATGAGACGCAGGTTTCGGTGAGCTTGTCCTGGCTCATTTGCGCCACAGGTAACGCCAGACAAAACCGGGAAAGGCGAACACGATGAACAGCGCGCCTGTCGTCGCATAGAACTGCCAGCCTTGCGGAGCCACCTGCCCCATGCTCGAGCGCTCGACGAAATAAGCCACGACGCCGATGACGAAGTAAAGAATCACCAGTTCGAAAAGGCACCAACCCAGGTGCTTGCTTTTGAGCGGCACGGCATAAAAGAGCCGCTCCGAAAACCAGGGGAGATTGGCTGCCAACAGCGCCAGCAGGATAAGGACGAGATGCATCGCGTTCATTGCAGGCTATGAGCGACAGCGTAGGCGCAGAGTTCCATCAAACGCTGCGGCAGCAGGCCCAGCACCAGTATCGCCATGCCATTGATGCTGAGGACCAGCGCCATGTCGGGTGAAGGCGTAATCGGCGAATGATCCTGCGGCTCGTCGAAATACATCAGCTTGACCACGCGCAGGTAATAGAACGCCCCGACCGCAGCCATCAGCACCGCAAAAATCACGAGGCTGACGAAACCGGCCTGCAAAGCGGCCTGCAGCACGGTGAACTTGGCGTAGAAGCCCAGCGTCGGCGGCACCCCGGCCATCGAGAACATCAACAGCAGCATCAGGAAGGCGTACCATGGGCTGCGCTGGTTAAGCCCTTTGAGATCGTCCAGATTTTCCGCTTCGAACCCCTTGCGCGACAGCAGCAGTATCATGCCGAAGCCGCCGAGCGTCATCAGCACGTAAGCCGAGATATAGAACATCGAGGAAATATAGCCGTTTATGCTGCCGCTCAAAAAACCAAACAGCAGGAAGCCGATGTGCGAAATCGTCGAATAGGCCAGCATGCGCTTGAGGTTGGTTTGCGCGATGGCGGTGATATTGCCGATGCTGATGGACAAGACCGCCATAACGATCAGCATGCCCTGCCAATCCACGGTGAGGACCTGCAAACCCTGGATTAGCAAACGGATCACAAAAGCGAAGGCGGCGAACTTGGGCACCGAACCGACCAGCAAGGTAATCGCCGTCGGCGCGCCATGATAGACGTCGGGCAGCCACATCTGGAACGGTACCGCACCCAGCTTGAATGCCACGCCGGCAACAACAAAAACCAGCCCCAGAATCAACACGGAGCGGTCGGCCATGCCACTGATCAGGGCCGCATTGATCTGGCTCAGCTCAAGCGCGCCGGTCGCACCATAGATCATCGACATCCCGTACAGCAGCATCCCGGAAGCCAACGCACCCAGCACGAAGTACTTCATCGCGGCTTCCGTCGAGCGCGGATTGTCGCGATCCAGCGCGACCAGCGAATACAGGCACAACGACAACAATTCCAGGCCCATGTACAGTGTCAGGAAGTGCTGGCCGGACACCATGATCATCATGCCCAGCATTGCGAACAACACCAGCGCAAAAAATTCGCCGCGATACATGCCGCGCAAGGCAATGTAGCTCCGCGAGTAGACCAGCATCATGGACGTGCCAAGGTAGATCATCAGCTTGAGCACGTCGGACAGCGGATCGTCGACGAACATGCCATTGAACGCGTAGCCGACAGCTGGAATATGCGTCGAGACCGTGATGAATGCCGCGCCGAGCAGCGTGACCTGGGTCAGGATATAGCTGATGTAGAGGGTGCGGGCACTCAGGAAGAGACTGACCAGCAAGACCACCATGGCCATGCACAGCACGAAAATTTCCGGCAGCGCTGCGATCAGATCGTATGTTATTGCATTGTTCATCATGTTCAGCCTGGGATCTTGCTTTGGGCGAGGTGCGAGAGCAATTGCTCAACCGTGGCATGCGTCAGTTCGGTGATCGGCTGCGGGTACAGGCCAAAGCCCAGCACCATCAGCGCCAGCACAGCCAATATCAGGAACTCGCGTTTGTTCAGATCCTGCAGTTCGGCGACATGCGCGTTACCAACCGCACCGAAAAACACGCGCTTAACCATCCACAAGGTATACGCCGCGCCAAGTATCAGCGTAGTCGCAGCCAGGAAGGCATACCAGAAGTTTGCCTGCACGGCGGCAAGGATCACCATGAATTCGCCGACAAAGCCGGAAGTCCCGGGCAAGCCGGCGTTCGCCATCGCGAACAGCACGGCAAATGCGGCGAAAGTCGGCATGGTATTCACCACACCGCCGTAATCGGCGATCTGGCGCGAATGCATACGGTCATAAAGCACGCCCACACACAGGAACAGCGCGCCGGAAATAAAGCCGTGCGAAATCATCTGCACGATGCCGCCTTCCATGCCGAGCGGATTGAAGATGAACAGGCCGAGCGTGACAAACCCCATGTGCGAAATGGACGAATAGGCGATCAGTTTCTTCATGTCCTGCTGCGCCAGCGCGACGAAGGCGATGTACACCACGGCGATCAGCGACAGTACGATCATCGGCGTCGCCAGGTAATGCGAGGCATCCGGGGCGATCGGCATCGCGAAGCGCAGGAAACCGTAAGCGCCGAGCTTCAACATGATCGCCGCCAGCACTACCGAGCCGCCGGTAGGGGCCTCGACGTGCGCGTCCGGCAGCCAGGTATGCACCGGCCACATCGGAATCTTCACCGCAAAGGCCATGAAGAACGCGAAGAAAATAAACAGCTGCACCGACAGCGGCAGCGGCAGCAGGTAGTAGTCGACGATCTCGAAGCTGTTGCTCTGGTGGAACAGGTAAATAAAGGCTACCAGCATCAGCAGGGAACCAAGCAATGTGTAAAGGAAGAACTTGATCGTCGCGTACACTCGGTTCGGGCCGCCCCAGATGCCGATCACCAGGAACATCGGGATCAGCATCGCTTCCCAGAACACATAGAACAGGATGCCATCCAGCGCGGAGAACACGCCTATCATCAGGCCGGACATGATGAGGAAAGCCGCCATGTATTGCGCAACGCGCTTCTGGATCACTTCCCAGCCAGCCAGCACTACGATCATCGTGGTAAAGCTGGTCAGCAGGATCAGCGGCACGGCAATGCCGTCTACCCCCAGGTGGTAATGGATGTTGAAGCTGGGAATCCAGTTGTAACCTTCCTGAAACTGGAAGCCGCCGTCGGCCCGGTCGAATCGGGTGTAAAGCGGCAGCGTCATCAGGAACCCGGCAATACTGCCGAGCAATGCAAGCCAGCGCGTCAGGCCAGGGCGCTCGTCGTTGCCGGTGGCAAGTACCAGAATGCCCGCAAAAATGGGCACCCAGATGGACAAGCTGAGAATATTCGATTCAAACATGTAATGGTTTTCTTATGTCTTCATGAAGAAGGTCAGCAAGACGAATACGCCGATGATCATCGCAAACGCGTAGTGATAGATCAGGCCGGACTGCAGATGGCGCACCACCGCCGACACGCGGCCGATCAGACGCGCGGTGCCGTTGACCATCAGGCCGTCGATCAGCTTCACGTCACCCACCTGCCACAGCTTACCGCCGATGCCACGCGCGCCGCCGGCGAAGAATTTTTCGTTGAAGCTGTCGAAGCCATACTTGTTGTCGAGAATGCGATAGATCGCCATGAAACGCTGCTGGATCGCAGCCGGGATGTCGGGGCGCTTGAGGTAAAACACGTAGGACGAGACTACCCCAGTCAGCGCCAGCCAGAAAGGTGCGGCTGTCAGGCCATGCAGCGCGAACGGCCACCAACCGTGGAATTCCGCGCCGATGTGGCGCAACACATCGTGTTCGGGACGCACCACGATGGCATTGCCGAAGAAACCGCCGAACAGCATCGGCCCAATGTACAGCGCGCCGGCGAATACCGACGGCACCGCAAGGAAAATCAGCGGGATGGTCACCACCCACGGCGACTCCTTCGGCTTCTCGCCGGGAGCGAGACCATGATGATGATCGGCCGAGACTTCCTCGTCGTCGTGGTCGCCGTGATGGTCGTCATGATTGTGGCCGAAACGCTCCTTGCCGTGGAACACCAGGAAGTACATGCGGAAGGAATAGAAGGCCGTGACAAACACGCCGGCCAGCACCGCGAAATAGGCAAAACCAGCGCCCGGGATATGCGATGCATGCACCGCTTCGATGATGGCATCCTTGGAATAGAAGCCTGACATCAAGGGTGTCCCGATCAGCGCCAGCGAGCCGACCAGCGCGGTGAGCCAGGTGATCGGCATGTATTTGCGCAGACCGCCCATGTTGCGGATGTCCTGGTCATGGTGCATGCCCATAATCACCGAACCGGCCCCCAGGAACAGCAATGCCTTGAAGAAGGCGTGCGTCATCAGGTGAAAAATCGCTGCGGAGTATGCGGACACGCCCAGTGCCACGGTCATGTAGCCGAGCTGCGACAGCGTGGAGTAAGCCACCACGCGCTTGATGTCGTTCTGGATGATGCCCAGGAAGCCCATGAACAGCGCGGTGATCGCGCCGATGAACAGCACGAAGGACAAGGCGGTGGTGGACAGTTCGAACAGCGGCGACATGCGCGCCACCATGAAGATGCCGGCAGTCACCATGGTTGCGGCGTGAATCAGCGCGGAAATCGGCGTCGGGCCTTCCATCGAATCCGGCAGCCATACATGCAGCGGCACCTGCGCCGACTTGCCCATGGCGCCGATGAACAGCAGGATGCAGATCACCGTCATCAGCGACCATTCGCTACCGGGGATCAGACTCACCTTTATGTCGGCGAACTGCGGCGCGACGGAAAACACTGCGGCGTAATCGAGGCTACCCAGATAGTACAGCACCATGCCGATACCGAGCAGAAAGCCGAAATCGCCCACGCGATTGACCAGGAAGGCCTTCAAATTGGCGTAGATCGCGGTCGGCCGGGTATACCAGAAACCGATCAAGAGATACGACACCAGGCCCACCGCCTCCCAGCCGAAAAACAGCTGCATGAAGTTGTTGCTCATCACCAGCATCAGCATGGAGAAGGTAAACAACGAGATGTAGCTGAAGAATCGGCTATAGCCCGGGTCCTCGTGCATGTAGCCGATGGTGTAGATATGCACCATCAACGAGACAAAAGTGACGATCACCATCATCGTCGCGGAAAGCTGATCGATGAGGAAGCCGACCTCGAAGTTCGTTCCGCCGCTGGTCAGCCAGGTGTAGACCGTGCCGTTGAAAAGATGGCCTTGCAGCACGTCTATCAGCACGTAGGCCGAGAGTCCGAAAGCTGCCGCCACTGCGGGAATGGTAATCAAATGCGCCGCGGCACGCGGCAGTTTGCTGCCGAACAGGCCAACCACGGCTGCTGCGAACAAGGGCAGCAACGGGATCAGCAGATAGATTTTTTGCATCTCGGTCATGATTTAGCCATCACGGTCAGCCCTTCAGGCTCTTCAGGTCGTCTACGTTAATCGTGCTCAGGTTGCGGAACAGCACCACCAGGATGGCCAGGCCAATCGCCGATTCGGCCGCCGCCACGGTCAGGATGAAAAACACGAATACCTGTCCCGCCGTATCGTTGAGGTAATGCGAAAAGGCGATGAAATTCATGTTCACCGCCAGCAACATCAACTCGATGGCCATCAGCAGGATGATCACGTTCTTGCGGTTGAGGAAAATGCCCACCACGCTGATCGCGAACAGCAGGGAACCGAGGATGAGATAATGCGAAAGCCCGACGCTCATTTTTGCTCTCCCGCTGCGGGCTCGTCTTTTTCCGCCGGCATGCTCACCATGCGGATGCGGTCGGCGCGCTTCACCTGCACCTGCTTGGCCGGATCGTTATGCTTAGTGCCCACGCGACGGCGCAGTGTCAGCGCAATCGCCGCAATAATCGCTACCAGCAATATTACGGAAGCGATCTCGAATGGATATACGTAATCGGTGTACAAGAGGCGACCCAACTCGGCAGTGTTGCTGTAATCGGCAGCATGTTTCTCAGGCGTGGAATAGCCGAAATGCTTGCTACCCAGCACCATCACCATTTCCAGTGCCATCAACACACCGACGAAGCCCGCCAGCGGCGCGTAATCCCAGAACCCTTCCCGCAGCTTGTCGAGGTTGATGTCCAGCATCATCACCACGAACAGGAACAACACCATCACCGCGCCGACATACACCAGCACCAGCACAATGGCGAGGAACTCCGCCTCCAGCAGCAGCCAGATGCCGGCTGCGGTGAAGAACGCCAGTACCAGGAACAGTGCCGCCTGCACCGGATTGCGCGTGGTGATGACGCGCAGGCCGGCAAACAGCAAAATGGCGGCCAGCGCGTAGAAAACGTAGTCTTGGAAAATCATTATTTAAGCGACGCCTTATTGTGTGTCTAGCGGTCTTGTCCCTTTATCGGAATTTCGCATCCGCGGCACGGTCCGCCGCGATCTGTTCTTCGTACTTGTCGCCCACCGCCAGCAGCATTGGCTTGGTATACAGCAGGTCGCCGCGCTTCTCGCCGTGGTAGTCGAAATTGCGCGTCTCGACGATGGAATCGACCGGACAGGATTCCTCGCAGAAACCGCAGAAAATGCACTTGGTCAGGTCAATGTCGTAGCGCGTGGTGCGGCGCGTGTTGTCCTCGCGCTGCTCGGACTCGATGGTGATCGCCATCGCCGGGCATACCGCTTCGCACAGCTTGCACGCGATACAGCGCTCCTCGCCGTTCGGGTAACGGCGCAGTGCGTGCAATCCGCGGAAACGCGCGCTCATCGGCGTGCGCTCTTCCGGATATTGCACGGTAATCTTGCGCGAGAAGAAATAGCGGCCGGTCAGCGTCATGCCCTTGAGCAGTTCCAGCAGCATCAGGCTGGAGACGAGGTCTTTTATGCGATTAATCATAATTTTCCTCTTAATGGAACAGGTAAGCCCACGGGGTTTGCATCAGCGCGCCGACCACCACAATCCACACCAGCGTGATTGGGATGAACACCTTCCAGCCCAGGCGCATGATCTGGTCGTAGCGATAGCGCGGGAATGTCGCGCGGAACCACAGGAACAGGAATAGCAGTGCCGCGACCTTGAGCGCCAGCCATGGGAAACCATCCGGCAGGAAGGGCACCGGCGACAGCCAGCCGCCGAGAAACATGACCGCCGCCAGCGTAGCAACCAGGATCATGTTGGCATATTCCGCCAGGAAGAACACGGCGAACGCCATGCCGGAGTATTCCACGTGGAAACCTGCAACAATTTCGGACTCGCCTTCGGCCACATCGAACGGCGCACGGTTGGTTTCCGCCACAGCGCTGATGAAGTAGACGATGAACAACGGGAACAATGGCAGCCAGTACCACTGCCAGAAGCCGCCAGCCTGCGCCAGCACGATCTTGCCGAGATTGAGGCTGTTGGCCGACATCAGCACGCCGACCAGCGCGAAGCCCATCGCGATTTCGTAGGAGACGATCTGCGCCGCGCTGCGCAGTGAGCCGAGGAAGGCATATTTGGAGTTGGATGCCCAACCGGCGATGATCACGCCGTACACGCCGACCGAGGTCATCGCCAGGATGTATAGCAGGCCGGCGTCGATGTCGGCCAGCACCATGTTCAAGTCGAACGGCACGACCGCCCAGGCCGCCAATGCTGGCGCCAGCACCAGGATAGGGGCCAGCAGAAACAGGAACTTGTTGGCTGCTGTCGGTAGGATGATTTCCTTGAACAGCAACTTTACGCCGTCAGCAATCGGTTGCAGCAGGCCGTAATAGCCGACACGGTTGGGCCCGATACGCACCTGCATGAAGCCGATCACCTTGCGTTCGGCCAGTGTCAGGTAAGCGACCGCACCCATCAGCGGCAGCACGATAGCGACGATTTTCGCCAGGTTCCACACTACCGGCCAGAAAGGTCCGAACAGTTGCTGGAGCGCATCCATCATGCCTTCTCCACCGTCAGCTCACCAAACAGGTCGCCCAGTGCGGCGGTTTCGCTGCACACTGGAATGCGCACGCAATCGTCGAACACGCGGTCGTCGCGGCGCACCGGCAGGCTGGCGCTGATGCCGCCCTGGGTGACACGCGCGGTATCGCCTTCCTGCAGGCCCAGCTTGGCCAGCAGCTTGGCGTTCATCGCTGCATGGCCGAAGCCGGTCTTGTGCGTCTTCTGCAGCGAGGGTGCGCGGCGCACGATGGCATCCGACTGGTACAGCGGGATCTCACCCACCCGTTGCAGCACGTTTTCCTTGATGCGCACGTTCACATCCACCAGGTGGCGCAGGTTGTTGTTGAGGCGTTTCCACACGAAATCGGCAGGCTTGTCGCCGCCGAGGATCTCGTTTTTGACCTGTTCGCTGCTGTCGTAGTCAAAGCCCGCGATAGCGAGCAGATTGCCCAGCACGCGCAGCACCTTCCAGCCCGGACGGGACTCGCCCTGCGGCTTGACCGCGGCGGCAAAGCTCTGCACGCGGCCTTCCATGCTGGTGAAGGTGCCGGAGGTTTCGGTAAACGGCGCGATAGGCAGCAGCACATCCGCGTCGCGCAAGGCATCCGACTTGTAGGCCGTCAGCGCGACCACGCAGCCGGCGGCATTGAGCGCCTGATTGACCAGCTGCGCATTGTGGCAATCCAGCTCGGGCTCGATATTGACCAGCAGATAGGCGGAGCGCGGCTGCTCCAGCATGCTGCGGGCGTTAAGCGCGCCCGGCGCCGGCAGCACCTCGGCCAAGCCCATGCCGACGCGGTTGGCCGCATCGGACAGGATGCCGAAGGTGGCGCCGCACAGCGACGAAATCGCTTCCGCCAGGCTGTAGATTTCGGAATAGCGCGGATGGTGCTGCGCGATGTTGCCGAGGAAAATGCCGACGCGCGGACTGATCAGGTCGTAGTCCTTGCCCAGACCAGCCAGACTCTCTGCCATCGCCTGGGCGTTGTCCCACACCACCACGCCTTCCAGCAGCTCGTTCAGCGCCGGCGGCAGGCACAGCGACAGGCGCTGCAGGCCGGACATCGCCTTTAAAATCTGCGACAGCACGTTGACCATGTCATTGGGGGTACAGATCGCCTTGTGCGCAAGCGGCATCAGCGGATCGTCGTCTACCGGATTCACCAGCGACAACTCAGCGCCACTCAGCTTGACCGCGTGACGTAGACGGTGCGCCAGCAGCGGATGCTCGTTGCGCAGGCTGCTGCCGATTACCAGCACGCGGTCCATTTCCTGCAGATCGGGGATGTTGCAACCCATCCACGGCGTACCTTGGAACTGACCGTCCATGCGGAAATCGCTGCGACGCAGACGGTGGTCGATGTTGCCGGAACCGAGGCCTTGCGCGAGCTTGCGTGCGAGATAGCCCTCCTCCATCGTGCTGTTGGGGGACACCAGTACGCCCAGCGCTTGCCCGCCATCGCGTTCGACGGCGTCCTTGATGCGATTGGCGGCGAATTCCAGCGCGCTCTGCCAATCCGTCTCGACCCATTGGTCGCCGTGCTTCACCATCGGCACGGTCAGGCGATCCGTGCTGTTCAGTCCTTCATAGGAATAACGGTCGCGGTCGGAAATCCAGCACTCGTTGATGCTGTCCTTCTCGCGCGGCAACACGCGCATTACGCGGTTAGCCTTGACGTGCACCTCCACCTGCGCGCCGAGACCGTCGTGCGGCGCGACGGACGGGCGGCGGATCAGTTCCCAACTGCGCGCGGTGTAGCGGAACGGCTTGGAGGTCAGCGCGCCGACTGGGCACAGGTCGATGATGTTGCCGGACAGCTCGGACTCGACGCTCTTGTCGACATAGGCGGTAATTTCGGCATGTTCGCCGCGGCCGATCAGCCCCAGCTCCATCATGCCGCCGATTTCCTTGAGGAAGCGTACGCAGCGCGTGCATTGGATGCAGCGCGTCATGTCGGTCGCCACCAGCGGGCCGATGTTTTTGTTCAGCACCACGCGTTTTTCTTCGGTGTAGCGCGAGGCCGGCGCGCCGTAACCGACGGCGATGTCCTGCAAATCGCATTCGCCGCCCTGGTCGCAGATCGGGCAATCCAACGGGTGGTTGATCAGCAGGAATTCCATCACGCTCTTTTGTGCCTCGATGGCAGCCTTGGAGCGGGTGTAGATTTTCATGCCGTCGGACACCGGCGTGGCGCAGGCCGGCAGCGGCTTGTTGAATTTTTCGACCTGTACCAGGCACATACGGCAGTTGGCGGCGACCGATAATTTCTTGTGGTAGCAGAAGCGCGGAATCGGCACGCCGAGCTTGTCAGCGGCGTCGATGATGGTCGTGCCGTGTTCGACCTCTACCTGCTTGCCGTCGATTTCAATATTCAACATATTGGAGCCTGTTCCGTCAGGAAACGACTGTGCAACAACCCTGCCTTGCGCGCAGGACTAGGCGCGAGTCGCGCAGTTTGGTTATTCCAAATAAGCGGCGAGCAACAACGTCCTGCGCGCAAGGCAGGGTTGCCCCTTCGGGGTATGGCACAAAACCGCGCCTGCGGCGTTGCACCACTTGCCAATGGAACAACCATTGGCTGCGCGCTGCGCCTTGCATCCATCACTTTTGTGTCATATCGCATCATTCGTTTCCTGACGGAACAGGCTCTTTGCCTGTGACCATGCTGCGGCCATTCTGAATGTAATACTCGAATTCAGGCCGGAAATGTTTGATAAAGCTCAGCACCGGTGTCGCCGCTGCGTCGCCCAGCGCGCAGATGGTGCGGCCGGAAATGTTGTTGCTGACGTCGGACAGCAGGTCGAGGTCTTCCATGCGCCCCTTGCCGTCGACGATGCGCTTGACCACGCGGTACAGCCAGCCAGTGCCTTCGCGGCATGGCGTGCATTGACCGCAGGATTCTTCGAAGAAGAAGTAGGACAGGCGCTTTAGCGTCTGCACCATGCAGGTGGACTCGTCCATGATGATCACCGAACCCGCGCCGAGGCTGGAGCCGGCCTTGGACAAACCGTCGTAGTCCATCGTCGCGCCCATGATCGCCGCCGCAGGCATCACCGCAGTAGACGGCCCGCCGGGAATGACGGCCTTGAGGCTACGCCCCTTCCACATGCCGCCGGAGAGCGCCAGCAGCTCGCTAAAGGGAATGCCCATATTGACTTCATAATTGCCCGGCTTCTCGACATGTCCGGAAACCGCGAACAACTTGGTGCCGCCGGAGTTGGCGACGCCCAGATCCATGAACGCCTGTCCGCCATGCTGCATGATGAACGGAATCGAGGCGTAGGACTCGGTGTTGTTAACGTTGGTCGGCTTGCCGAACACGCCGAAGCTGGCGGGGAACGGCGGTTTGAAGCGCGGCTGGCCCTTCTTGCCCTCGATGGATTCGATCAGCGCGGTTTCTTCGCCGCAGATGTAGGCGCCATAGCCGTGGTGCGCGTAGAGGTCGAAACTGAAGTTGGTGTCGAACAGGTTCTCGCCGAGGAAACCTGCCGCACGCGCTTCGTCCAGCGCCTGCTCAAAGAAAACGTAGTCTTCCCAGATTTCGCCATGGATGTAGTTGTAGCCGACGCGCGCACCCAGCGTGTAGGCGGCGATCGCCATGCCCTCGATCAGCTGGTGCGGATTGTAGCGGATGATGTCGCGGTCCTTGAAGGTACCCGGCTCGCCTTCGTCCGAGTTGCAGACCAGATACTTGGTGCCGTCGTAATACCGCGGCATGAAGCTCCACTTCAGGCCGGTCGGGAAACCCGCACCGCCGCGCCCACGCAAGCCTGAAATCTTGACCTGGTTGATGATCTCGGTGGCCGGCACCTTGTCGGTAACGATACGCTTCAGCGTATCGTAGCCGCCGATGCTGCGATAGGTTTCCAGTGAGCCTGGATTGGGCAGATGCAAAGTGCGGAAGCAGACCTCGTTCGTCATTATTCGAGGCCTTTCAGTATCTCATCCACTTTTTCCGGCGTCAGGAACTCGCACATGCGGTTGTTGTTGATGTGAAACAGCGGCGCGCCGCCGCAGGTGCCCATGCACTCGCCTTCCTTCAGCGTGAACTTGCCGTCCGGCGTGGTTTCGTTGAAGCCAATGCCGAGACGGTTTTCCAGATGCGCAACAATCTCGTCCGAGCCGCGCAGCATGCAGGAGATGTTGGTGCACACGGTGATCTTGTGTCGGCCGACCGGCTCCAGTTCGTACATGTTGTAAAAGGTGGCCACTTCCAGCGCGGCGATATCGGGGATGCCGAGATAACGCGCCACGGCGGCGATGGTGTCCTTGGACAGCCAGCCGTGTTCTTCCTGCGCGATGCGCAGCGCCGACATCACCGCCGACTGGCGACGGTCAGCCGGATACTTGGTCAGTTCGCGATCGATTTTGGCGAGGGATTCCGGGGATAACATCAGCGATCAATCTCTCCAAAAACGATGTCCTGCGTGCCGATGATGGCAACCAGATCGGCGATCATATGGCCACGCGTCATTTCGTCCAGCGCGGCCAGATGCGCGAAACCGGGCGCGCGTATTTTCAGGCGGTAGGGCTTGTTGGCGCCATCCGACACCAGATAGATGCCGAATTCGCCCTTGGGATGTTCCACCGCGGCATAAGCCTCGCCTTCCGGCACGTGAAAACCTTCGGTAAACAGCTTGAAATGGTGAATCAGCGCTTCCATGTCCTGCTTCATGCCTGCGCGCGATGGCGACGTGACCTTGTGGTCGTCGCTGATGACCGGGCCTGGATTCTTGCGCAGCCAATCGATGCATTGCTTGATGATGCGGTTGGACTGGCGGAATTCCTCGATGCGCACCAGATAGCGATCATAGGAGTCGCCGTTGACACCGATGGGGATGTCGAAATCCAGGCGATCGTAAACTTCATAAGGCTGCTTCTTACGCAAATCCCACGCAAAGCCGGAGCCACGCAGCATCGGGCCGGTCAAACCCAACGCCAGTGCGCGCTCTGGCGACACCACGCCGATGCCGACAGTACGCTGTTTCCAGATGCGGTTATCGGTCAGCAACGTTTCGTATTCGTCCACGTAGACCGGGAAACGGTTGGTGAAGTCTTCGATGAAGTCCAGCACCGAACCCTGGCGATTTTCGTTGAGCGCCTTGATCTCGTCCTTGGAACGGAAGCTGTTTTCCTGATATTGCGGCATACGGTCCGGCAGATCGCGATATACGCCGCCCGGACGATAATAGGCCGCATGCATGCGCGCGCCGGACACTGCCTCGTACACGTCGAACAGATCCTCGCGCTCGCGGAAGGCATACAGGAAAACGGTCATTGCGCCCACATCCAGCGCGTGCGCACCCAGCCACAGCAAATGGTTGAGGATGCGGGTAATCTCGTCGAACATCACGCGGATGTATTGCGCGCGCTCCGGCACTTGCAGGCCCATCAGTTTTTCGATGGCCATCACGTAGGCATGCTCATTGGACATCATCGACACGTAGTCGAGGCGATCCATATAGGGTACGGATTGCAGATAGGTACGGTTTTCCGCGAGCTTTTCGGTACCGCGATGCAGCAGGCCGATGTGCGGGTCGGCGCGCTCGATCACTTCGCCGTCGAGCTCCAGCACCAGGCGCAGCACGCCGTGCGCAGCGGGGTGCTGCGGGCCGAAGTTCATGGTGTAGTTACGAATCTCAGCCACGGTGGAAGCCCTCGTCACGGATAACACGCGGCACGTTATTGCGTTCTTCAATGGATACAGGCTGGTACACCACGCGCTGCTGATCCGGGTCGTAGCGCATTTCGACGTTGCCTATCATCGGGAAATCCTTGCGGAACGGATGGCCAACGAAACCGTAATCGGTCAACAGGCGGCGCAAGTCGGGATGGCCTTCAAACATGATACCGAAGAGATCGAACGCCTCGCGCTCGAACCAGTTGGCGGTTGGCCAGACATTCACCACGGAGGCCAGCACCGGAAACTCGTCATCGCCGGCAAATACCTTGAGGCGCACGCGATGATTCAAGGAGATCGACAAGAAATGGTAAGCGACGGCAAAACGCGGCCCCGCCCAGGCACCTTCGCCATATTCGCTGTAATCGATGCCGCACAGGTCGATCAGTTGCTCAAACTTGAGTTCTTCGTGATCGCGCAGAATGCCGCAGACCTCCAGGAGATCCGAGGGATTAATGCGGATGGTGATTTCGCCGACATGAACATTGAAGTCCGTGATCTTGTCGCCCAAGGCAGACTTCAGGCTTGCGGACAGTTTTTCCAGGCGTGGGGACATTTATTGTTCTTAGCGGGCAATGGTGTTGGTACGTTTGATCTTGTTCTGCAATTGAATGATGCCGTAGAGCAACGCCTCAGCCGTCGGAGGACAGCCGGGCACGTAAACATCCACGGGCACGATGCGGTCGCAACCGCGCACCACCGCATAGGAATAATGATAGTAACCGCCGCCGTTGGCACAGGAACCCATGGAGATCACCCAGCGGGGCTCCGCCATCTGGTCGTAAACCTTGCGCAATGCAGGCGCCATCTTGTTGACCAGTGTGCCGGCGACGATCATCACGTCGGATTGACGCGGGCTGGGGCGGAACACGATGCCGAAGCGATCCAGGTCGTAGCGCGCAGCGCCGGCATGCATCATCTCAACCGCACAGCAAGCGAGACCGAAGGTCATCGGCCACATCGAGCCGGTGCGCGTGTAGTTGATCACGTTATCGAGCGTGGTCGTAACGAAGCCTTTTTCAAGCACGCCTTCGATGCTCATGCCAAGCTCTCCAGTATCACTCCCATTCGAGCGCCCCCTTCTTCCATTCGTAAATGAAACCGACCACCAGGATGCCGAGGAACACCATCATGGAGATAAAACCGAACAGGCCGATTTCCTGGATGACAACCGCCCAGGGAAAGAGAAACGCAATTTCGAGATCGAACAGGATAAACAGAATGGCGACGAGGTAATAACGTACGTCGAATTTCATGCGGGCGTCTTCGAAAGCCTCGAAGCCGCATTCGTAAGGGGAGTTTTTTTCGCTGTCGGGACGACTGGGAGCGACCACCTTGCCGAGAATAATGGGTGCCACGCCGACGCCAAGCCCGACGAGAATAAAAAGCAGAATCGGAAAATAATTTTCCAGCACGCTATAACCCAGTTCTTTCCTGCCAAATCCCGGCTAGGGTTTGAAAGCCGCAACTGCAAGCAACTTCCGGATATTGATTTGGTGCCGACGGCGAGACTCGAACTCGCACGACTTTCGTCACTACCCCCTCAAGATAGCGTGTCTACCAATTCCACCACGTCGGCAACGTTGGGTTTACACCCAGGACTACATTTTTGAAACTTATTGAGGGACATCCTTTGCTTTGGGCGCATCCGGCACCGAAGGATCGGCCGACTTGGGAGCCGCCGGCACTTCAGTTGCCTGGACTTTGACCACGCTGGAATTCTTGCCGCCGTGACCTGACAGGTACGCCAGAGTCAAACTCGTGATGAAAAATACGGTGACCATACCCGCGGTCGCACGGCTCAGTAGATTGGCGGAACCACTCACGCCAAACAGGCTGCCCGACGCGCCGCTGCCGAAAGCAGCGCCCATGTCGGCACCTTTGCCATGCTGCAACAGAACGAGGCCGATGACCCCTGCCGCCGCGATAACATGTACTACCCAAACGATTGTTTCCATTAACCTTACCAACCCTACATTAATTGGCTGCCCGGCATATCGCCACGAACTCTTCAGCCACGAGCGACGCGTGACCTACCAACGCGCCGTCGATATCCGGCATAGACAGCAATTGTGCCGCATTTGCGACCCGAACGCTACCCCCATGAAGGATTCTCACCTTCGCCGCCGCCGCTTTGTCGAGGTTTGCAACGCGGTTCCGAATGAAGGCATGAACGGCTTGCGCCTTCTGCGGAGTAGCACCGCGACCCGTCCCGATAGCCCACACCGGCTCGTACGCCAGCACGCCTTGGCATAGGCCTTTCGGCCCGATGCGGTTGAGCACGGCGTCCAACTGGCGGGCGACGACTTCCTCTGTCAGTCCGGACTCGTGCTCTTCGCGCGTTTCGCCCACGCAAAAGACCGGCTTCATACCATCATTGAGCGCCGCCTCAAATTTTGCGGCCACCACGGGATCGCTTTCATTGCACAGTTCGCGCCGCTCGGAATGGCCGATGATCACGTAACTGCAGCCGAAATCCACCAGCATGTGCGGCGCGACCGAACCGGTAAACGCCCCCGCTTCGAACTGACTCATATTCTGTGCACCCCACGCCACATTGGTACCTTGCAGTATGGCTTGCGCCTGAAACAGGTAGGGCGTCGGTACGCACACCGCGTAATCGGCGTGCTTGTAATCGCGTACGCCCGCGAGGATGGCATCCAGCAGAACCTTGTTGGATTCAAGATTCCCGTACATCTTCCAGTTGCCAACCACCAGCTTGCGACGCATTTGCGTTCTTCCGCACAAAAACCGCGCAATCATACCGGTCAAAGCCATTATGGTCAAAATCGAACGCAGCTTTTTCTTGCCTTCTTAACGATCATCCTTTTATTCAATTTAATTATAAATATATCAATACAAATTATTTTTAATTATTCATGCCGGTTGCTAAAGTGCGTCCCATTCGACGCCACTCTAGGAGCAACCTCATGTCGCAGCCTGCCACTCAAACCAAGCCGACCTTGGCGCAAGAAATTCTGCGCGCCATCGAGAGCGTGCGTTTCGGCTCGGTAGAAATCACCGTACATGAAGGGCGCGTTACGCAAATCGAGAAACGGGAAAAAGTCCGTTTCAATGCCTTGCCGGCAGACAAAACCTGATAAGCCCATCGGACGACCGAAGGCATAGAACCTCGCACCAACAGGAGCTGACCGGACGGCCGGAAGATCTCCAGAACAATTCAACCAAGGAGATTGGAATGTTATTCAAGAGAACACTGCTGAGCTCGCTATTGATCGGCAGCGGCATCATCACAAGCCCGGCCACGGCTTACGCCAACGACAGCTCGGAACTGGAGCAATTGCGTGCATTGGTACAGGAGCTGGACCAGAAAGTGCGCGTGCTTGACCGCAAGAGCGAACTCGCAGCCGAGGCCGCTGAGGCGGAGAAGAAAAATGCTCCTGTCGTCAGCGCCAGCGAAAAGGGTTTCGGCCTCAAATCCGCCGACGGCAAGAATGAAATCAAGCTGCGCGGCTTGCTGCAAGCCGACTATCGTTATTTCGACGAAGGTGTAAACGACGTACGCAACCGCTCCAATACCCGCGCCGGATCGCTTGACGAGAACGGTTTTCACGATGCCGAGGATACCGGCCTGCTGCGCCGCGTCCGGCCGACTATTGAAGGCACGCTGTTCGGCAAATACGACTTCCGCTTCACGCCAGAATTCGCCGGCGGCAGCGCATCGGTGGTGGACGCCTACATCGACGCCCGCTTCGACCCGGCGTTCAAGGTGCGTGCCGGTAAATTCAAGAGCTTCGTCGGCCTCGAGCGCCTGCAAAGCGGCAGCGACCTCAAATTCCTCGAACGCAGCTATGTCACCAACGCCATCCTGCCCAATCGCGACCTCGGCGTTACCGTGCACGGCGACGTCCTCGGCAATAAGCTCAACTATGCTTTCGGCATCGTCAACGGCGTGGCGGACGGCGGCAACATCAGCACCGGCGCGGAGTTCGACGGAGACAAGGAGCTGACCGGCCGCCTGTTCGCAACGCCATTCAAGGAATCCGACTCGGCCCTGGCCGGCTTGGGCTTCGGTATCGGCGCCACCTATACCGACTTCCAGGGCGAACGCAATCTGGATTGGACCAACACCTCCTCGGCCGACGCCACGCGCAACGGCCTGCCGAGCTACGTGACCGAAGGCCAGCAGACCTTCTTCCGCTATAACACCGCCGCGGTCGCCGACGGCAAGCGTTTCCGCGTTTCGCCGCAAGCCAATTACTACTATGGCCCGCTCGGCTTGATCGCCGAGTATGCGCGGGTGTCGCAGGACGTCAGCCTGCTGACCAGCACCACCTCCAATACCAACACCGTCATTTCCTCCGGCACCAACAAAACGCTGCATCACGATGCCTGGCAGATCGCCGCCTCCTATCTGCTGACCGGCGAAGACGCGTCGTTCAAGGGTGTCAAACCCAAGCGCGACTTTGATCCGGACAAGGGCGGCTGGGGCGCGTGGGAGCTGGTGGCGCGCTACAGCGAAATCGAACTGGACGACGACACCTTCAGGAACCCGGCCGGCACCGCTTTCACCGGCGCCTATGCCGATCTCTCCACCAGCGCCAAGAAGGCCCAGACCTGGACCGGCGGCGTGAACTGGTACCTGAACCAGAACGTGAAGCTGGCGGTGAATTACGAGCAGACCAAATTCGAGGGTGGCGCCGGCATTGGCATCACGGCAATCAATGCCGGCGGAACGAACGTGCGCGACCGCGAAGATGAGCGCGCGCTGCTGGCCCGCTTCCAGGTCGCATTCTAAAGATTCTCAATTATTGATAAGGAACGGCAATGAAAATACCCCGCATCACACTTGGCAGTACCATCACCCTGCTCGCGCTGCTTAACCCGCTCGCCGCAAGCGCGGCCGAAGTCACGCTGCTGAACGTCTCCTACGACCCGACGCGCGAGCTGTACCAGGACTACAACGCCGCCTTCGCCAAGTACTGGCAGGCCAAGACTGGCGACAAGGTCACCGTCAAGCAGTCGCACGGCGGTTCCGGCAAGCAGGCGCGCGCGATCATCGACGGGCTGGAAGCCGATGTCGCGACGCTGGCGCTGGCCTACGACGTCGATCAGCTGCACGAGAAAGGCAAGCTGATTCCCAAGGACTGGCAGAAGCGTTTGCAGCACAATAGCTCGCCCTACACCTCGACCATCGTGTTCTTGGTGCGCAAGGGCAACCCGAAGAAGATCAAGGACTGGAATGACCTGGTGAAGCCGGGCATTTCGGTGATCACGCCCAATCCCAAGACCTCGGGCGGTGCGCGCTGGAACTATCTGGCGGCCTGGGCCTACGCGCTGAAGCAGAACAACGGCGATGAAGCCAAGGCCAAGGAGTTCGTCGGCAAGCTGTTCAAGAACGTGCCGGTGCTGGATTCCGGCGCGCGCGGCTCCACCACCACTTTCGTCGAACGCGGCATCGGTGACGTACTGCTGGCGTGGGAGAATGAAGCCTTCCTGGCGAAGAAGGAGCTCGGTCCGGACAAGGTGGAAATCATCGTGCCGTCGCTGTCCATCCTGGCCGAACCGCCGGTGACGGTGGTGGACAAGGTGGTCGACAAGCACAAGACGCGCAAGGTCGCCGAAGCCTACTTGAGCTATCTGTACAGCGAGGAAGGCCAGGAGATCGCGGCGAAGAACTACTACCGCCCGACGCTGGCGTCGGTGGCGAAAAAGTACGAAGCGCAGTTTCCCAAGGTCAGCCTGATCACCATCGACGACGTGTTCGGCGGCTGGGCCAAGGCGCAGAAGACCCACTTCGCCGACGGCGGGGTGTTCGACCAGATCTACGGCGCGCGCTAAGCAACGCTTTCATCTTAAAAAAAACGGCGCTGCCAACTATAGGCAGCGCCGTTTGTCTTTGGCAATTAACTAAGCGGACAAGCCCTGGGCATCGAACATGCCCTCGAACAGTATGGAGCTGAGATAGCGCTCGCCGGAATCCGGAAGGATGACAACGATGGTTTTGCCGGCGTGCTCGGGACGATGGGCGATGCGAACCGCGGCCGCCACCGCTGCGCCGCATGAGATGCCGGAAAGGATACCTTCTTCCTGTGCCAGGCGGCGCGCATAGAGCACGGCGTCTTCGTTGCTCACTTGCTCGACTTCGTCCACCAGCGACAGGTCCAGCACGTCCGGCACAAAACCGGCGCCTATGCCTTGAATCTTGTGCGGTGCGGGCTTCAGTTCCTGCCCTGCACGCGTTTGCGACAGCACCGGGCTGGCTGCCGGCTCGACGGCTACAGTAAGAATAGGCTTGCCCTGGGTATTTTTGATGTAGCGGGAAACACCGGTGATGGTACCGCCCGTGCCTACGCCGGAAACGAAAATATCGACCGTACCGTCGGTGTCGTCCCAGATTTCCGGGCCGGTGGTTTGCTCGTGGATGTCCGGATTGGCCGGATTCTTGAACTGTTGCAACAGCACGTAGCGATCCGGGTCAGAAGCGACAATCTCTTCTGCTTTCTGGATCGCCCCCTTCATCCCTTTTGCGCCTTCCGTCAGCACCAGCTTGGCACCGTATGCGAGCAGCAGCTTGCGCCGCTCGATACTCATGGTCTCGGGCATCGTCAGCGTCAGCGGAATGCCCTTGGCTGCGGCGACGTACGCCAGCGCGATGCCGGTATTGCCGCTGGTTGGCTCCACCAGCTCTTTGCCAAGGCCCAATAGGCCGCGCTTTTCAGCATCCCACACCATTGCCGCACCGATACGGC
Organism: Methylophilaceae bacterium; assembly: GCA_035460165.1. Taxonomy (GTDB): domain Bacteria; phylum Pseudomonadota; class Gammaproteobacteria; order Burkholderiales; family Methylophilaceae; genus MM2. The sequence goes on from DATHWW010000020.1 coordinate 24,592, forward strand.
ACTTCACGGAATATGCAGGGTTGCGGCCTTCGATCTTGGCAAGAATGGTTGCGGGGGCGCCATCGGTAATGCGGTTCAGCTTCACCAGCGGCGTACGGCCGATGGAAAGAGAATTGTCCTTATAGATATTCATATTCTTCTCCGATTACCTGATGCGAAAACAATAAAACCGATGCCTTGAGAAGAGACATCGGCCTTTGCATCAAGCCAGTTGTGTGGGATGAGCCGCAATTTAGAACCTGCGGTCCATGAGTGTCAACCTTACTGGCGCCCATATCCATTTCTGTTATTTATATATAAATCATTATTCTTTTACATGCTTAAATGGGCAAGCTAAAGTGCAAAAAACGCATTTCAACGAAGCAGTCGTCCTTCGACCAAATGGACGCAACCAAAATAAAAGGAACATCCATGCCATTCAACATCGACATACTCAAGGCCGAGCTGCACGAAGCGCTCTATCTCGATCTCGACGAATTCGGACTTGAGAACGAAGGCGCAGAGCTCGTCAGCAAATTCATAGGCCTGCAATTGCGCAGCGCTTTCCAGCCCATTTTCAGTACCGCGCTGGACAAGGCGCTAGGTTTCGAGGCGCTGCTGCGGCCTTCCATCGGTCCGTCGGATCCGCTGACGCCGGCTTTCGCCTTCGGCTTTGCTGACAACCAGGGGCGGCTGGTCAAGTTCGATCGCGTGGCCCGTACCCTGCATGCGCTCAATTCGCTACAACTGCCGGACACGAGGGGCCTGTTATTCTTGAATGTGCATCCCAAGCTGCTGATCAGCGTGAACGCCCACGGCCAGGTGTTCGAGCGCATCCTCCATGCCCATTCGGTGCCCACGCACAAGGTGGTAATCGAGATACTGGAAAGCGCCATCGACGCCGACAAGCAGCTCACCGAAGCCATCGGCAACTACCGCGACCGCGGCTACCACATTGCGGTGGATGATTTCGGCAGCAGACATTCGAATCTGGATCGCCTGTGGAAACTCTCGCCCGACTACGTCAAGCTCAACCTCAGCATCATCCATGAAGCCGAACACAATCCCAAAGTGCGCCGCATGCTGCCCAAACTCATCGAGATCATCCAGGAGCTAGGCGCACGCGCTGTGGTGGAAGGCATTGAAAATGAAATCCAGCACAAGATTGCGCTGGATTCCGGCGGAACGCTGTTACAGGGTTACTTTTTGGGCAGGCCGGCAGCGGCGAGTGCGTGGCAGCAAGATCACGCATCCCAACCGCTATCCGTTATCGCATAGCGCTCTCGATCTCCTCACTTGGGCGCGCAAGCGCCCTTTTTTTCTGGCGCGGGAAGATGCGCGCTACATGAGAAGTAAAGAGTTGGCGAAATGCGTCAATGCGGAATTTATTGCGCCTGGCTGAATTTCTCACGCAGGTTATTTACGGCATCGGACTCACCGCGCACTCGAAAGAAGGCGCCCTCATGGTCCGAGCGCTCCTCCAGCACCTGGCAGCTCGCATAGATTCCACCGCGCAGCTGCTGGGCCGACCAAGGGAGGAAAAGCTCGGCCTCCACCAGGTCCTGCTGGAAAAAAGCAACGATGGTCTGGTGCAACCTGGCGACGTCGTCAGGACGGCGCGCACTCATCACCACGCAATCCGGATACTGCGCGCGTAGCGCCGTTTCGCGCTCGGCCTGGGCCGCCGCGTCGCCGATGTGGTCGATCTTGTTAAAGACACGAATGCGTGGCACGACATCCGCGCCGATCTCTTCCAGCACCTTATCGGTGACTTCCAGTTGGCGCTCGAAGCCGGGATCGCTGGCATCGATGACGTGGAGCAGCAGCGAGGCATCGAGCGCCTCGTCCAGCGTGGATTTGAACGAGGCGACCAGGCCGTGCGGCAGATTCTTGATGAAGCCGACGGTGTCGCTGACCAGCACGCGCGGCACGCTTTCCGGATAGAGAGTGCGCACGGTGGTGTCGAGCGTTGCGAACAGTTTGTTGGCGACCAGCACCTCGCTGCCGGTGAGCGCCCGCATCAGGGTGGACTTGCCGGCGTTGGTATAGCCGACGAGCGCCACGCCGGCCAAGCCCTGGCGCTCTTGCCGCCGGGCGCGCTGCGTCTTGCGCTCGGCGTCCATGGCGACGATTTCCAGTTGCAGTTCGGCAATGCGGTCGCGAATCTTGCGGCGATCCAGTTCGGTGTGCGACTCGCCGGCCCCGCGTCCGCCGACACCGCTGCGCTGCCGTCCTTGCGGTCCGGCAAGCTTGGCCGCTTCGCGCAGGCGTGGCGCCATGTAGCCGAGACGCGCAATTTCAACCTGCGCCTTGGCGGCACGCGAGCGGGCGTTGCGGTGAAAAATTTCGAGGATGACCATGGTGCGGTCCATCACCTCGCAGCCGACATCTTTTTCGAGGTTGCGCGCCTGCGAAGGCGAGATCTCATGATCGACCAGAATCGCCTCAATTTCATGGCTTTCCGGGCTAACGCCGAATTTCTCGACTTCGATGCGTTCCGATTCATAGTTCACGAAATCGCGTATTTCCTGCCGTTTGCCGATGCCGAGGTAGGCCGTCGTGTCGAAGCTGGAGCGCTTCTGCATGAAGGTGCGGACGACTGCATACCCCAGTGTTTTTGCGAGCTCGCGCAGCTCGGTCAGCGACGCTTCGAACTCAACATCGCTTACCGTCGGCAGTTGTACGGCCGCAACAATGGCATACCTGGGTTTCTCTTTAACTTCACTTTGCATGAGGGAATTGCATATCTTGAGTGGACAAAGCCGAATAGTAACCTGCAAATACGATAGCCGCCGGCATTAACAACCCATTTCGATAGGTTCCGGGTATGCGTCAAGTGGCTTTGTTTAGATTCGGTGAGGCTGGTTAAGGGCTGCGTAAATAAACAACAGCCCTTCACACTGCTTATTGCAGACGATACGCGAACGAAATAACTGTTGCCTTAGCGGCAGAAACCCGCAAGATTCAGGCTATCTCCGATCGTAGCGATCACGGTCGTAGTCGCGGCGGTCACGATCATCGTCGTGCCTATCCCGTCCATGACGGTGGCCTCTGAATCGGGTCTCTTTCGGGTAGTGACTTCTCGGGAGCTCCACCCAAGGACCTGACCTTGAGGTCGAGTAGCGCCAGTACCTGTTGTCGTAGTAATAGTAATAGCCACGGTAATGGTAATAGGGCTCTGTATCCAACTCCACAATCACCGGCAATGGCGGCGCCACAACCACTCTATCCGCGGGTGTTACTACGCATGCGCTCAACACAAGCACTGTTAGCGGTGCAATGATCAGCATCTTATTCATGTCCATTCTCCTGAATGGCTGGCACATCAGATCATTTATCACTGAGTCCTTGTGTCTGGTCGCGCCAGCAATCCCACCCTGCCATGAATACTGGATGCCTGGCCGCGAAACGTCTGTACGATGGCGTACATAGCGATGAAACCAGTTCTTACAGTACATGAAGGTTCTACTCGATGGCCTCCCATACGTTGACCTCCTTCACTGGCACCTTGCGCGCGTAATGGTAATAACGGCCTCCCAGCCACAATGCCAATCCGATCACGGCACAAGCCAGTTGCCCGGCAGCCAGCCAAAGTACGGAATGCACCAGAAATGGCGCCACCAACCCGGCAACCGCGGCACTCAGCATGGTTTGCGTGAACGACTGGCAGGAGGCGACCGTTCCGCGAATATCAGGGAATAGGTCCATCACCAGCAAAGTGAGCACCGGCGCCACCAGCGACATTCCCAGCGTGTAAAAGAACAGCGGCAAGATGGACCACGGCAGTGCCGGCGGATAAAAGGCGTGATAAAGCACGTTGATGGCGGAGGCGCCGATCAACAGGAAATAGCCCATGAACATGATGCGCGGAATCGATATCCTTCCCGCAAACCGGTTCGCCGTCAGGGCGCCAAGAAAAATGCCGGCCACTGCGGGCACGAATTGCCAGGCGAACTGATCCGGGCCGAGGCCGAGATGCTTGGTAATAAAGATAGGCGCGGCCGCAACGTACAGAAACAGTCCGGCGAAATTGAACGCGATGGCACCGGCTTTCAGCTGGAATGCCGGAGACCGGAAAATCTGCTGATAGCTGTTCGCCAGAAACCGGGGATGAAACGGCGTGCGCTTTGCCTTCGGCAAGGTTTCCGGCAACTTTCTATAGCAATGCCACAGCAGCAGAACCGTATACGCAAACAGCGTCAGGAAGATCGTTCGCCAGTCGTAAAACTTCACGATCCAGCCGCCCAGGATTGGTGCGATGGCCGGCGCGATCGAGAAAATCATGGTGACCAGCGATAGCAGCCGGGCTGCCGCGGCATCTTCATACAGATCGCGAATAATGGCCCGCCCCACCACCACGCCCGCCCCGGCCGAAACCCCCTGAAGGATCCTGAACGCCCAGAGATACTCGATGCTGTGGGAAGCGGCGCAGCCCAATGTGCCGATGGCAAACACCGCCAGTGAGACCAGCACGATATTGCGCCGGCCAAAAGCATCCGATAGCGCGCCATGCCATAGGATCATGACCGCGAAGGACAGCATGTAGGCCGTCAGCGTCTGCTGCACGGCCATCATATCGGCTCCGAGCGAGGTCTCGATATCCGGAAACGCCGGCAGGTAGGTGTCCACGGAAAACGGCCCCAGCATAGCCAAGCCCGCCAGCATGATGGCGAGCTGGTTGCTGCTGGGCGCTGGAATCAGTGTTCTTGTCTGTAGCTGTTGGCTGTTTTTTGTTGTCGTCATTGCTTGCTTGAAAAGTTTATTGCTATTGAAGAAAGGCTAATAACAAAATCGAATAAATTAATTCGAATATATTATTTTTAGGGATTAACCGCGCTCGCTATCATGCGTCATCGTTCAAAGAGATGACACCTCATGGCTGTATTGCGTTCCTGGAAATCCCATAGTGTGCTGCCCGGCTTCGGGCTGGCGCTGGGATTCACCATTCTATATCTCAGCCTGATCGTGCTGATTCCGCTTTCCGCCACCTTCATCAAAACGGCGGAATTGGGCTGGGGCGAATTCTGGGCGGTGGTCACCACGCCGCGTGCACTGGCTTCTTACCGCCTTTCGTTCGGCGCAGCGGCGATAGGCGCCGTGCTGAACACCGGCTTCGGGCTGCTCACCGCGTGGGTGCTGGTGCGCTACACCTTTCCCGGCAAGCGGCTGGTGGATGCGTTTGTCGACCTGCCGTTTGCCTTGCCCACCGCGGTCGCCGGTATCGCGCTGACAGCGATCTACGCACCCAACGGCTGGATCGGCCAATGGCTGGAGCCGCTGGGCGTGAAAGTCGCATTTACGCCGCTGGGCGTGGTGGTAGCACTTACTTTCATCGGGCTGCCGTTCGTCGTGCGCACGGTGCAGCCGGTACTGGAAGACCTGGAGGCCGAGGTCGAGGAAGCCGCCGCCTGCCTCGGCGCCACCCGCTGGCAGACGTTTGCCAAGGTGCTGATGCCGGCGCTGTGGCCGGCGCTAATTACCGGCTTCGCGCTCGCCTTCGCCCGCGCCGTCGGCGAATACGGCTCGGTGATTTTCATCGCCGGCAACATGCCGCTGATTTCCGAGATTTCGCCCTTGCTCATCATCACCAAGCTGGAGCAGTACGACTATGCCGGGGCCACCGCCATCGCGGTGGTCATGCTGGTGATTTCGTTTGCGCTGCTGCTATTGATTAATGGTCTCCAATGGTGGATCGGACGCCGTCACGGAAGGAAAAACGCTTAATGGGTACCCCTCAAAACCCAAACTTCGTCGCGATACGGCGTTGCTCGCACAATTTTATCGCTTGCATATCGGCTATATGCGGCGCGCCAAAATTTCCCTCGCGCCTTGTCTCGCTTAGAACTTTTAATTTTTAGAGGGACCCATAATGTCCGCCGTATTGTCACTCCCATTAACCGCCGCGCCCGGCAAGGTATCGCGCGCCACGCAGGAGCCGGCCTGGGTGCGCTGGCTGCTGATCTCCATTGCGCTGGGCTGGCTCGGGCTGTTCCTGTTCGTGCCGCTGGCGGCGATATTCACCGAAGCCTTGCGTAAAGGGCTGGAGGTCTACTGGGCGTCGCTAACCGAGCCGGATGCGCTGGCCGCGGTGAAGCTCACCCTGATCGCCGCCGTCATCGCGGTGCCCGCCAACCTGGTGTTCGGCATCGCCGCCGCCTGGGCCATCGCCAAGTTCGAGTTCCGCGGCAAGCAGGTGCTGCTGACCTTGATCGACCTGCCGTTCGCGGTGTCGCCGGTGATCGCCGGCCTGATCTACATGCTGCTGTTCGGCCTGCAAGGGTGGTTCGGCGAATGGCTGCAGGCGCACGACCTGAAAATCGTGTTCGCCGTGCCGGGCATCGTGCTCGCCACCATCTTCGTCACCTTCCCCTTCGTCGCCCGCGAGTTGATTCCGCTGATGCAGGCGCAGGGAACGGAAGAAGAGGAAGCCGCCGTTACCATGGGCGCCTCCGGCTGGCAGACGCTGTGGCGCGTGACGCTGCCCAATGTGAAATGGGGCCTGCTGTACGGCGTGATCCTGTGTAACGCCCGCGCCATGGGCGAGTTCGGCGCGGTGTCGGTGGTGTCCGGCCATATCCGCGGCATGACCAACACGCTGCCGCTGCACGTGGAAATTCTCTACAACGAATACAACTTTGCCGCCGCGTTTGCCGCCGCCTCGCTGCTGGCCGGGCTGGCGCTGGTCACGCTGGCGCTGAAATCTGCCGTCGAATGGAAAACCGGTGCGGAACTTCGCGCCCGAACTGAGGAAACCAGCAATGAGCATTGAAGTCAGGAATATCAACAAGCGTTTCGGCAACTTTACCGCGCTGAACGACGTCACCCTCGACCTGCCGAGCGGCGAGCTCACCGCATTGCTCGGCCCCTCCGGCTGCGGCAAGACCACGCTGCTGCGCATCATCGCCGGGCTGGAGCAGCCAGATTCCGGCAGCGTACTGTTCCACGGCCAGGATGCCACCGACAGCCACGTGCGCGAGCGCAAGGTGGGCTTCGTGTTCCAGCATTACGCACTGTTCCGCCACATGACCGTGTTCGAGAACGTCGCCTTCGGCCTGCGCGTGCGCCCCAAGGAGACGCGGCCCAGCGACGCCGAAATCCAGCGCAAGGTGCATGAACTGCTGGACCTGGTGCAGCTCGACTGGATCGCCGACCGCTACCCGGCGCAGCTTTCTGGCGGCCAGCGCCAGCGTATCGCCCTCGCCCGTGCACTGGCCGTGGAGCCGCAAGTGCTGCTGCTGGACGAACCGTTCGGCGCACTGGATGCCAAGGTACGCAAGGATCTGCGCCGCTGGCTGCGCCGCCTGCACGACGAGCTGCATATCACCAGCGTGTTCGTCACCCACGATCAGGAAGAAGCGCTGGAAGTCGCCGACCGCGTGGTGGTGCTGAACAAGGGCGGCATCGAGCAGGTCGGTACCCCGGATGCAGTGTATGACCAGCCGGCGACGCCATTCGTGTACCAATTCCTCGGCAACGTGAACCTGTTCCACAGCCGCGTACACGACGGTTTTGCCAAGATCGGCGAACTGGAGGTGGCGGTGGACGGCCACGCGGATGCGCAAAATGCTACCGCGCTCGCCTACGTGCGTCCGCACGACATCGAAATCCGTCGCACGCCGGAAAATGGCTCGACCTTCGCGGCCACGGTAGTGCACATCCACGCCATCGGCCCGATCGTCCGGCTGGAGCTGGCACGCGCGGACGCGACGGAGTACGTTGAAGCTGAACTGACGCGCGAACGCTTTCGCGAACTGGCATTAAAGGAAGGCGAACAGGTATTCGTGAAGCCGCGCAGCTTGCGCGTGTTTATCGAACCCAACCCGGCTGCTGCATAACCACCGTGCACGAACTCAACGCGAGGAATGGGAATTACCAAAATAGGCTCTAAGCGTCGGGTTTCACGTTAGAATCGTTTCAAGCTCCAATTCGGAAGCATTTATTCTTTCGAGGCTGAAACGTTGTAATGCTGAGATTTTTTTTCACACCTGTTTTCCGCGCGCTGATTTTGGCATGCGTTGCCCTATGCCCATTGTCCACGCATGCGGTCGAAAACCCCGAACCATCGCAGGCGAGCGCTCCCACGGTGCAGCTCACTGTCGAAGAGCAAGCCTGGATCAAAGCGCACCCGGTCATCACCGTGGCAGCCAATCACGGCTGGGAACCGATCAGTTTCCTCTCGGACAACAAGGAAATTCGCGGTGTTTCGGTCGATTATCTGAAGCGCCTGGAGTCGATACTCGGCATCAAATTCCAGCTTGTACGCTCGGTCGAGGATCCCGCCGCCGAGAAAACGGATGTGATCGCGGCCGTCACCAATCTGAATACGCTGAAGCACTCGCACTTCACGCCGCTGAAGTCGCCTTATATCCAGACGCCTTTTGTCATTTTCACCCGCAAGGATTCCGATGACATTCACCAACTGGAAGACCTGGAAGGAAGAAAAGCCGTCGTTTTCAAAACCGGCGTCGTCGCCGAAGCGCTAGCGGAAGACTATCCGAACATCCAGCTGCACAAGGCGGACATCGCCGAAGAAGCCCTGAGCACGCTGACATCCGGCATCGTGGATGCCTATGTCGGCAATCTCCTGATCGTGACCCACGTTGCCCGCGACCAGGGATTCGGCAATATCAAGGTCGTGGGTTCCACCCCCTACGAGGCTTCCATATACATGGCGGTGCGCAGCGACTGGCCCGAGCTCGCCTCCATACTGCAGAAGGGCCTGAACGCGATATCCGGCACGGAAGCCCAAGCCATCCTTCACAACTGGGAAGGTGTCACCTATGAACGCAAAACCGATTTCTACCTGCTGATCGCCTTCGGGGGCACTGCGCTCGTCATCGTCGCCGGCCTCGCCTTGTGGAATTGGCGGCAGCACAGACGAGAGCGTCATCGCTCGATGCGCCGCGAACGCGCGCACAACCAGGTGATGGAGCAACTTTCGCGCAATGCGCCGTTGCCGGAGATCCTGCATTCCATCGTCAATACCATAGAGCAGGAAAACAGCGACATGCTGTGCAGTATTCAGCTCATGGATAGCACGGGCAAGCACCTGATGACCGGCGCCGCGCCCCGGCTGCCCAACTTTTACAATGCCGCGATTCATGGCATCGCCATAGGCAACGGTGTGGGCTCCTGCGGCACAGCCGCATTTACCGGCCAGCGCGTGATCGTGGAAGATGTCCAGACCCATCCCTATTGGAAAGAATACTGCGAGCTGGCAGCCCGAGCCGGACTGAAATCCTGCTGGTCGGAACCGATCAAGAACGCCTCCGGCAAGATATTGGGCACTTTTGCTATCTACCATCAGCACCCGCAGGCCCCCAGCCAAGAAGACATCCGGGTCATCGACCAAGCCGCGAGCCTGGCAGCGCTCGCCATCGACCAGAGCCGAGTCAACGAAGAATTGCAGTTGGCGCTACTTGTTTACCAGAACAGCAGCGAAGCGATGATGGTCACCGATGCGAACGGCACCATACTCACCATCAACGCCGCATTCGCCCGTCTGACGGGCTGCACCCAGGAAGAGGTCATCGGCAAGAACCCGGATACCTTCGGCGACGGCCACGACCATGCGTTTTATCACGCCGCCTGGCAGGAAATCGGTGAGAACGGCCATTGGGAAGGCGAAATCATCGACCGCCGCAAAGGCGGCGAAACCTACACCAAGTGGCTGACCATCAACTCCATTTTCAATGAGGATGGCACGGTGCATCGCCGCGTCGTGCTGTTTTACGACATCACCGAAAAGAAAAAAACCGAAGAGCTGGTCTGGCAACAGGCCAATTTCGACCCGTTGACCGGTTTGCCCAACCGGCGCATGTTCCATGACCGCCTCGACCAGGACATGAAAAAAGCGCACCGGGCCACTCAGCCGCTCGCACTGTTTTTTCTCGACCTCGATCACTTCAAGGAAGTCAACGACACGCTCGGCCACGGCATGGGGGATCTGCTGCTGCAGGAGGCCGCAAAACGGCTGGTAAGTTGCGTGCGCGAATCGGACACCGTGGCGCGGCTGGGCGGCGACGAGTTCACCGTCATCCTCGGCGAGCTTGACGAACCGGGCTGTGTGGAGCGCGTGGTGCAGGATATCCTGCACAAGCTGTCGGAGCCATTCCAGTTGGGTGAGGAAAGGGCCTATGTGACCACCAGCATCGGCATCACGCTTTACCCCGACGACGCCACCGACATCGACGCATTGCTCAAGAATGCCGATCAGGCGATGTACTCCGCGAAGCGATTGGGCCGCAATCGGTGCAGCTATTTCACGCAATCCATGCAGGAAGCGGCCCAGACGCGCATGCGCCTCGCCAACGACTTGCGCGTCGCCTTGGCCGGCGACCAGTTTTGTGTTTACTATCAGCCGGTGGTGGAACTGGCCACCGGCGCGATACACAAGGCCGAAGCACTGATTCGCTGGCAGCATCCGAAGCAGGGCCTGGTCAGTCCGGCCGAATTCATTCCCGTGGCAGAAGAAACTGGCCTGATCGTCGAGATCGGCGATTTCGTTTTCCTCGAAGCTGCGCGCCAATGCCAGATATGGAGAACTTCCGGCCATCCCGCCTTCCAGGTCAGCGTCAACAAGTCGCCTGTGCAGTTCCGTAACGAGCGCGCCCAGCAAACCTGGGCTGACCAGCTGAAAAACTTGAACCTGCCCGGCCCTAGCATCGTGGTGGAAATCACCGAAGGCTTGCTGATGGACGCCAATACCGTCATCACCAACAAGCTGCTGCAATTCCGCGACGCGGGCATTCAGGTCGCGCTGGACGACTTCGGCACCGGCTATTCCTCGCTTTCCTATCTGCAACGATTCGACATCGACTATATCAAGATCGACCAGTCCTTCGTGCGCAACCTGACGCCCGGCTCCAACGATCTGGCCTTGTGCGAGGCCATCATCGTCATGGCGCACAAGCTCGGCATGAAGGTGATCGCCGAGGGCGTCGAAACCATCATGCAACGCAATCTGCTGAGCGCGGCGGGGTGCGACTACGGCCAGGGCTATCTCTTTTCCCAACCGTTGCCCGCAACCGAGTTTGACAGCCTGCTGGCAGGGCACCCCCACCAGAGCATGGCGTTGGCCAATATCGGAACTGCTATTTGATACTGCCAGTGGCGGGTAAAATGCCGCCTATGCATAACAACAGTCCGCCCCGCTCCCCTGCGCAGATCCTGCACGACGTCTTCGGTTACACCCATTTTCGCGGCCCGCAGCAGGCCATCGTCGAGCATGTTGCCGCAGGCGGCGATGCGCTGGTGCTGATGCCCACCGGCGGCGGCAAGTCCCTGTGCTACCAGATTCCTTCGCTGCTGCGCAGCGGCACCGGCATCGTCGTTTCGCCCTTGATCGCGCTGATGCAGGACCAGGTCGATGCGCTCAAGCAGGCCGGGGTACAAGCTGCCTTTCTCAACTCCAGCCTCGATGCCGAAGAGGCACGCGAGGTGACCGGACGCCTGATCCGGGGCGAGTTGGACATTCTGTACGTCGCCCCCGAGCGCCTGCTGATGCAGGGCTTTCTCTCGCTGCTGGATCAGGTGCAGGAACACACCGGCATCGCCCTCTTCGCCATCGACGAAGCCCACTGCGTATCGCAATGGGGCCACGACTTCCGCCCGGAATACCGCCAGCTCACCATTCTGCACGAGCGTTTTCCCACCGTTCCGCGCATTGCGCTGACCGCTACTGCCGACGCGCCGACACGCGGTGAAATCGTCGAGCGGCTGGGGCTGGAAGACGCGCGTCAGTTCGTTTCCAGTTTTGACCGGCCCAACATCAAATACCGCGTCACGCAGAAAGCCAATGCGCGGCAGCAGCTCGAAGTCTTCCTGGAGTCCGAACACGCCAACGACGCCGGCATCGTCTACTGCCTCTCGCGCCGCAAGGTCGAAGAAACCGCCGGCTGGCTCAAGGAGCGCGGCTGGGATGCGCTGCCGTACCACGCCGGGCTGGATGCCTCCACGCGCAACGCCAACCAGCGAAGATTCCTGCGCGAGGAAGGCGTCATCATGGTCGCCACCGTCGCCTTCGGCATGGGCATCGACAAGCCCAACGTGCGCTTCGTCGCGCACCTCGATCTGCCCAAGAGCATGGAAGGCTACTATCAGGAAACCGGTCGCGCCGGGCGCGATGGCCTACCTGCCAACGCGTGGATGACTTACGGTTTGGGCGATGTGGTGAGCATGCGCCAGATGCTCGATTCCGGCGACGCCCCTGAAGAACGCAAGCGCGTCGAACGCCAAAAACTGGACGCCCTGCTTGGCTTCTGCGAATCCACCGCCTGCCGTCACCAGACCATCCTGCGCTACTTCGGCGAAGAGCACCCCGGCAACTGCGGCCAATGCGACAATTGCCTGGAACCGGTGGATACGTGGGAGGCCACGCAAGCCGCGCAAATGGCGCTTTCCTGCGTCTACCGCACCGGCCAGCGCTTCGGCGTCGCGCACCTGATCGACGTGCTGCTGGGCAAGAAGACCGACAAGATCGCGCAATTCCGCCACGAAGCCCTCTCTACCTTCGGCATCGGGCAGGGCCTGACGCAAGCACAATGGAGCAGCGTCTACCGCCAACTCGTCGCCGGCGGATTTTTAGAGGCCGACATGGAAGCCTACGGCGGCCTGAAACTCACCACCGCCGCACGCCCGGTGCTGAAAGGCGAGCAGGAAGTCTGGCTACGCCGCGACGCCGAACCCGCCCGCCGCAAAACCAGCAAGGCCGAACGCAGCGCCCGCGCAAAGGAAGCTTTTGCCGGCGCCAATGATGATCCGCTGTGGCAGGCGCTCAAGTCCAAGCGGCTGGAGCTGGCGCGTGAACAAGGCGTGCCGCCTTATGTGATTTTTCATGACAGCACGCTGCTGGAAATCCTCAACCAGCGCCCGCAGACGCTGGATGAAATGGGACGTATCAGCGGCGTTGGACAAGCCAAGCTGGCGAAATATGGGGATGCATTTTTGGGGGTGCTGGAGGATTCGGCAAACTAGGCCGCAGACTTATCCTAAGACCTAACTTCAGCAGCAGAACTGATGCGATATTCATCTTCGGATATTTGCCGCCAAGATACGCTGCGACCCCCTGCCCAATCCTCAGCCGCCGCAGTAGAGAGCACCTGAAATATTTCCGGACGCATCGGCAACATGCCATGCCCCAGCAGACGCGAAATGACAATTTCTCGCACGTAATTCGATAAGGTTAGCCCAGCATGTTGAGCAAGCGATGCGAGATCGTTTCTCAGCCTGGCAGGCATCCAAACCTTAACCGGGGCAATATTCTTACCGAGCTCTGGAACCCAGTAAGTTTCAATGCGCTTTTTAGCTGAGCGGCCATCTCCCGTGCTGCCGCCTTGATAAAACACCCTGGCCTTTGGCTCCGGCTCCTTGAACAAGCCAATCCTGGCATCCTTCATCGCGTAAAAGGCATAAAGCCCATAGCAATGCACGATAAAGAACTGTCGTAGGAACTCGCTCATCGATATGCCGCTTCGCTCCCCCATTTCATTAAGAGCATGCTCGGCTGGCTCTGGTAACCAGAATTTTAAGGCGCTGTCATTCGTCGCGAGATTGGACAAATCGCCAATACCTTTAAGCAGCTCAGGAAACGTCAACGGACGCCGCGAGGACGAGTCTTCTTGAATGTTATTGAATGTCGGCCACATAGCATGTAATAGAAAGTAGGGTAATTTTCCAACATGGGGGAAACCAGATTTATTGTAGCAGCACACCTCAGACCAAGGACACTCACTCAAGTCCTTGCTCATTCAGCTTTCATTAGGAGACTCAACTATGAAGCAAGCACTACTTCTGGTTCAAATTAATAATAACCATGAGTTAAGGAATATTTGGGTAAATTTATGTTACCTCTTATCAGACTCCACAGATAACAGAGAAAACATAACCAAGTTAAACACAGAAACCCTATTGTTTGATCTTGACAAAGGCCTATCGCCCTTAGCAGAAGCCTTGGTCGAAATAAATAAACTCGATATTCCTGCCCGCATTCTATTTTTCGAAGAAAAACCAATTTGGCTCTTCCCTTAAATGCAAGGGCACATAATTTCATTATTTAATTATCCCTGTAGCATTAGCGAAACCGAAACTGCACAAGTAAGGAATAGTGGTTTTGACAGCTATATCCCTTGATTATCAGAGCATTTACAACAATTTATGGGACGACATCGTGAAAAGCGATAATAAGGAATCGATAGATATATCTAGATCCATGCTGAAAAATACCCTTGATACCTCATGGAAGCGCTTTGCTTTCCTTTTATTTCTGATCAACGCGGTCTCGTTGGTTGCAATTGTCGCGTTACCGCCTCCATTAAACATCCTCACTACTCAGTCATGGCTCGATGCCATCCCGGAAGACAAAGCGGATCGATTCGTTTCCCGAATTAAAAATAATTGTGCTGACAATTTATTGGGGGGTAAGTCATTCGCATCAGAATATTGGCTTGCAAGAGCAGGAAAAGTTGAAATCGCCTCGCCTCAATTAAGCAGTGTCACCGAACCCGACCCTTACTCGCAGGCACGCGCCAAGAAATCAGCCGACATGCTGGGTCTACCGTTGCAGGCTGTACAGGAGCGTTTGCCCGAAGTCGAGAAGCCCGCTGATGGATTCGGTTATCGTGATCTAATCAAGAACGCACCCGGACTGCAAAGTGCCTCTGAAAGTCTAGACATTCCCGATGAAGATTTGCAGCTAATCCGCAAACAACTCTCGAACTGCACCAAGCCACATTGCTCATCAGAATTGGATCATGCAGAATTCGAACAAATAATCAGTACCTGCTCTCATCGGATTGCCCAGACATATATCACAGATATGACCTTGCACTTAGACGAGCACCAGATCGAAGATCGTCTTCCCATCATTCTTACATTAGCTGGATTGGCTGTTTTTTTGGCCTGCTTAAGCTTTTTATACACTCCGACTATCGGCAAGGTGACTTCTTGGATCAGGAACGGATAATAATTTGAGCATGTAAGGCGCATTCATTATTGCGCCGAATGGAAGCCATCCGGTGCAATGCGCTTCGCTTATTGGCATCGTACCTCGAGCTTTATAAGCATTGGCGATTAAGCCGTTCTTGAATTCATATGGCACCGGAATGCCTTCTGATTGCCATTGTTCCAATTGACGCTCCTAACCCGGCCATCGTATATTCGAGCCCATGAACACGCGATTCATCATTCCGGCAGCGATTCCCGCCAAGCGACTGTGGCTATGGGTGTCCGCCCATTCCTGCGCCGCAATCCTGTTCTAACTTTCGTTTCAACCGGGCAACTGCGGGTCTGACCGCGTTGCCTGATGTTGCCCAAGACCTGCACGAACCAATAACAAAGGTCTTCAACCATGCCTCACCATTTACATCTCGCCCGACGCGACGCCATTTTTGGTGTCATTTTCGCGCTGCTTGCCGCTATCGGTTTTTCCGGCAAGGCCATTCTGGTGAAACTGGCGTATCAAAGCCCCGTCGATGCGGTCACGCTGCTGGCGCTGCGCATGCTGTTTTCAGTGCCGGTATTTATCGGGATTGCGGTATGGGCAGCGTATCGTCATGCAGAGCCGTTGAACAGGCACGACAAGCTGCTGGTCGTTGCATTGGGCTTGCTGGGGTATTACCTGTCGAGCCTGCTGGACTTTCTCGGACTGCAATATATTTCCGCCGGGCTGGAGCGGCTGATCCTCTTCCTGTATCCGACCATGACGGTAATCCTGCTGGCGCTGCTGCATCGCAAGGCCATCGACCGCAGAATCAGGACGGCGCTTGCATTGAGTTATGGCGGGATCGCATTGGTATTCCTGCACGATGCCAGCCTGCAGGGCGAAGGCATTGTGCTAGGCGCGACGCTGGTGTTCCTGAGTACGCTGTCGTATTCGCTTTATCTGGTGGGTGCCGGGCATGCAATCCAGCGCATCGGGACGACGCGCTTTACTGCGTATGCGATGATCATCGCCAGCACCGCCTGTGTCGTGCAGTTCGGCCTGACGCATCCGCTCTCTGCGCTGGACCTGCCGCAACGGGTTTACGGATTGGCGTTGGCGATGGCGATCTTTTCGACGGTGCTGCCAGTATTTCTGTTGTCGTATGCCATCCGCCGCATCGGCTCGGGCAGCGCTTCGCTGATCGGGTCCATCGGGCCGGTCAGTACCATTTACATGGCATATGTATTCCTCGGCGAACACATCTCATGGCTGCAAATTGCCGGTTCGGCGTTGGTGTTGTCGGGAGTGCTGATCGTCAGCCTGAATAGCCGGAAGGGAAACTGAATGAAAATCTGGGTCGATGCCGATGCCTGCCCCGGCGTCATCAAGGAAATCCTGTTCCGCGCGGCGGAGCGAGCAAAAATCGAAACGACGCTGGTCGCCAACCAGCTGCTGCGCGTGCCGCCCTCGCCTTACATCCGGGCGCTTCAGGTTCCGGCCGGGTTCGATGTGGCGGACAACCGGATCGCGGCGGAGGTACAGCCGGGCGATCTGGTAATTACCGCCGACATTCCATTGGCGGCTCAAGTCATCGAGCGCGATGGCTTTGCACTGAACCCGCGCGGGGAGTTCTACACCCGCGACAACATCCGCGAGCGGCTGACAATGCGGAATTTCATGGAAGAACTGCGCGGGAGCGGCGTGGATATTTCGGGCCCTTCTTCTTTCAGCCAGAGCGACCGGCAGGCATTTGCCGCCCAGCTGGATCGTTTTTTGAGCCGCAGGATAGTCTAGTCTGTTGCCCACTCGATGCTGAGCAGGCGTTCGAATTCAGCCAGCGGCACCGGTTTGCTGTACAAATAGCCCTGATAGAGCTTGCAGCCGATGCTGCCGAGAAAGCTCTGCTGCGCCTCGGTTTCCACGCCCTCGGCAATAACATCGATGCCCAGCGTATCTGCCATCGCGATGATGGTCTGCACGATGACCGCATCGGTAGACTTGATACCGAGGTTATGCACAAAAGACCGGTCGATCTTGAGTTCGTCCAGCGGCAGCCGCGTGAGATAAGCGAGTGACGAATATCCAGTACCGAAATCGTCCATCGAGAAACTCACGCCCAGCGTCTTGATCTCCTGCATTTTCGCAATCGAACCGGCGATATCTTCCAGCACGATGCTTTCCGTGAGTTCCAGCTTGAGTCTGGCGGGATTGGCGCCGCTGCTGTCGAGCGCGCAACGCACGAGATCGACGAATTCTTCCTGCCGGAATTGCCGCGCGCTGACATTGACGGATAACTGGAGACGCTGTGCATGCTTCTGGCTTTCCCATGCCTTGAGCTGCGCGCAGGCCGTGTCCAGCACCCATTGGCCGATGTCGAGAATGAGCCCGGTCTCTTCGGCCAGCCCGATGAATTCCGTGGGCGAAACAAGTCCGCGCCGCGGGTGCTTCCATCGGATCAGCGCCTCGGCGCCAACCACTTGGCCGTGCTGGCTCACCTGCATCTGGTAGAACAATCGCAATTGCTGCCTGGCCAGCGCCTGGCGCAGATCGGCATCCATGCTGAGCCGCGCTTCCAGCACCGCCTGCATTTCGGGGTCGAAGAAGCGCAGCACATTGCGCCCGGAGCGCTTGGATTGATACATCGCGGCATCGGCACGCTTCAAGAGTTCGTCGATTTGCAGTTCGTTGCCGAGGAACAGGCAGACGCCGATACTGCTGGAGGAGTGGTATTCGAAATCGTGCAGCTGGTAAGGTTTGTTCAATTCGGCGCGAATTTTCTCGCCTATCATTTCCGTCTGGGCGGCGGCGATGCGCTCATCCACGCCCATGTTTTCGATCATGATCACGAACTCGTCGCCGCCAAAACGCGAAACAGTGTCGGTTTCGCGCACGCATGCAAGCAAGCGTTGCGCCACCTCCACCAGCAGCAGGTCACCGACATCGTGACCACGCGTGTCGTTGAGCGTCTTGAAATCGTCGAGATCGATGAACAGCACGGCACCGTAGGCATTGCTTCGTGTACTGGCCGGCAATGCCTGGCTGAGGCGGTCCATCATCAGACGTCGGTTGGGTAACAGCGTGAGCGGGTCGTAGAAGGCAAGCTGGCGGACTTTTTCTTCCGCATCGCGCACATGAGTGATATCGAAGAAACCGGCCACGTAATGCGTGATCGCTCCGTGCGTCGAGGCGACGGCCGTGATGGTCAGCCACTCCAGATAGAGTTCGCCGCTCTTGTGCCGATTCCAGATTTCGCCCTGCCAGTATCCGTCCCGGGCGATTTTGTCCCACATGGCGTGGTAAAACTCGGCATCGTGCTTGTCCGACTTGAGGAATTCCGGTCTCTTGCCGATCACCTCCTCCGCCGAATAACCGGTGATACGCGTAAAGGATTGATTCACCCGCTGGATTACAATATCGGCATCGGTGACCATCATGCCTTCTTGTGCTTCGAACACGATGGCGGCAATACGCAGCGCATCTTCCGCCTGTCGGCGTTCGGTCACATTGCGCAATACGCCAACGAACTGGCTGAGGCGCTGTTGTGCGTCGAATACAGGCGTAATCGAAAGATCGTTCCAGAACGGCGTGCCGTCCTTGCGGTAGTTGAGAATCTCCCCGTTGAAGGCCTGTTCCGCAATCATCAGTTCCCGAATCTCGACTATCGTCTCCCGGGAGGTCGCAGGGCCTTGCAATATGCTGCACGAATTGCCCACCAGTTCGTTGCGCGAATAACCGGTCAGCCGGGAAGCGGCATCGTTGGCGTAAGTAATGATCCCGCTCTTGTCCGCAATCAGCACCCCCTGGGAAGTCGCACTCAGTGCCAAATTGCGTTGGCGCAAACGGCTTTCGCTCTCGCTTAGCCTTTGTTCGTTTTCCCGGCGCAAGCTCATGTTGCGCACCAGGCTGAAAGTCATCAACCCGGCCAGCAGGCAAATCGCAATACCTGTGGCACGCAGCACTAGCAGTCCTTGCGTGACCTTGCCCCACCCGGTGTCAGGGTGGCCGGCGATTTCCCAAGCTCCGCCGCCGGGCAGAACGATCTCTTCCACAACAGGATGCGCGGCAAACAGCGCAGGCTTGCCATAGAAAACTTCTCCGGCTTGCCCACTCGGCGGCTTGGTCCGCAATGCGATTCCGATGGCGTCCCGGCGAGCAGCCTGACCGGTATCGTCCAGCAGTTGTTGTAATCGGATAGGCAAACCAACGGAACCGAGAAACCTGTTTTGCACGTCGAACATCGGTACGCGCACGATAATGCCCAACTCATTCTGGATCAGCATGACCGGACCGGCCACGATGACCTGTTGCGACTCCATCATGCGGCGATATGCAGGCCATTGCCTGGGCAGGCTCGCATAATCGATCCCGACCAGCCGCTCATTGCCCTTCCTGGGATAAACCTGCTTGATCACGGTGCCCTCCGCGATAGCAATATTGCGGATGCTGGGGTTATGTCGCATCAACTCGGCCAGCATGCCCGAGAGCTTGTCCGGCTTGATTTCCGGATTGGCCACCAGTGCCGCCGCCAAGCCGCGGGCCGAGGACATCACGGAATTGAGCACGCCTTCGAATCTGGCCCGCACCTCCGACAGCTTCTGCGCTACCTGAACGCGCCGCTCCTGTTCGATACGCGCACGCTCGCTGATATCGAGCACAGTCAGGATGGCAGCCGCAAACGTTGCGGCAATCACGCCCGCGATCACAGGATGAATGCGTAATGGATGAAACATACGGCGCATGTTATCGCATATTCCGTAGGCATCCATATGTGTGGAAGGGGATTTTTCGGAACGCGCCCGGCCCATTCGGCGTTAAAATCAAGGTTTGGCAACAAAGCACACCCCATGGAAAAAATACGCCTCTCCAAACTGATGTCCGAACAAGGCCTGTGCTCGCGCCGGGAAGCGGATAGTTATATCGAGCAGGGGCTGGTATTCGTCGATGGCGAGCGCATCAGCGAGCTGGGCACGAAAATCTTCCCGACCCAGAAAATCACCCTGGCCAAGGGTGCGCAGGCGCAACAACAGTCGCGCGTTACCATCCTGCTGCACAAGCCGATGGGCTATGTGTCGGGCCAGGCGGAAGACGGCTACCAGCCGGCGGTGACGCTGGTCAACGCGGCTTCCCGCTTCAGCGAAGACAAAGCGCCCGTGCGCTTTACCCCCAACCACCTGAAAGGCCTGGCGCCGGCCGGCCGGCTGGACATCGATTCCACCGGGCTCCTGGTGCTGACGCAGGACGGGCGCGTCGCAAAACTGCTGATCGGCGACAACTCCAAGATCGAAAAGGAATACCTGGTACGGGTGCAGGGCAAGCTATCGGAGCAAGGATTGAAACTTCTCAATCACGGCCTGTCGCTGGACGACCAACCGCTGAAGCCGGCCAAGGTCAGCTGGCAAAACGAAGACCAGCTGCGCTTCGTGCTGCGCGAAGGCAAAAAGCGCCAGATCCGCCGCATGTGCGAATTGGTCGGGCTGAAAGTGGTCGGGCTGAAACGGGTGCGCATCGGCCAGGTGAAGCTGGCCGACCTTCCGCCGGGGCAATGGCGCTATCTCCGTGAAAACGAACGTTTTTGAGCTTGCAACCTCAAACAATTCGTGGGGAAAATAGCGTAATTCTTCCGATGCCTAGAATATGCAAAACCACAAGGAAATCGTACGCAACTTTTACGACGCCATCTGGAATAACGCCGACAAGACCGTGATTCCGGATTTGCTGACCGAGGACTTTCTGTTCCGGGGTTCGCTCGGCCTGATGCAGCGCGGCCATGACGGTTTCGCAAACTTCATGGATCAAGTCCGTGCCGCGCTGGGGGAATATCGCTGCGACATCGTCGATATGGCGGCAGAAGGCAATAAGGTGTTTGCCCGCATGCTTTATTCCGGCGTACATCGCGGCGATTTGTTCGGCTACGCGGCCACTCACGCCAGAATCAAATGGGACGGGGTCGCGATTTTCACTTTCCGCGACGGCAAGATCTCCGAGCTGTGGGTATTGTGGGACGTCAACGACGTGATGAAGCAGCTGGCACGCTTCGTCATGGATTGACCGCACCGCCACCTCCGGCTTTAACGCCCTGAAAAATGCCTGGGCGCCGGTTTCTTGAAACCGCGCACCTTGGGCGTCCCTTCCATCGGTCGATGCTTGCCGCCCGCCGGTTTCGCCACTGTCGGTTGCCAGCTTGGCACCAGATGCTTCTTGCCGTTGCCGATCAAATCCGCACGTCCCATTTCCTTCAACGCGTCGCGTAATAGAGGCCAGTTGTTGGGGTCGTGGTAGCGCAGAAAAGCCTTGTGCAGCCGGCGCTTGCCACCCGCCTTGGGGATCACCACATCCTCGCTGGATTTGGTGACTTTGCGCAACGGGTTCTTGCCGGAGTGGTACATCGCTGTCGCCATTGCCATCGGCGTCGGCGTGAAGGTTTGCACCTGGTCGAGGCGGAAATTGTTCTGCTTCAGCCACAGCGCGAGATTCAGCATGTCTTCGTCCGTCGTGCCGGGATGCGAGGCGATGAAATACGGGATCAGGTATTGCTCCTTGCCCGCTTCCTTGCTGAAACGCTCGAACATTTCCTTGAATTTCTGATACGCGCCCATACCGGGCTTCATCATCTTGGAAAGGACGTTTTCCTCGGAGTGCTCGGGGGCGATCTTGAGATAGCCGCCAACGTGATGCTGCACCAGCTCCTTCACGTATTCGGGCGACTTCACCGCCAGGTCATACCGCAGGCCCGAGCTGATCAGGATCTTCTTCACCCCGGGAGTCGCGCGCGCCTTGCGGTAGAGCTGCACCAATGAAGAATGGTCCGTGTTCAGGTTGTCGCAGATATCGGGATAGACGCACGACAGCTTGCGGCAGGACTGTTCGATCTTCTCGCTCTTGCAGGCCAGCCGGTACATGTTGGCTGTCGGTCCGCCGAGGTCGGAGATCGTGCCGGTGAAGCCTTCCACCTTGTCGCGGATCTCTTCGATCTCGTGCAGGATGGATTCTTCGGAACGGCTCTGGATGATGCGGCCTTCATGCTCGGTGATCGAGCAGAAGGTGCAGCCGCCGAAGCAGCCACGCATGATGTTGACCGAGAAGCGGATCATTTCCCATGCCGGGATTTTTGCTCCCTTGTACGCCGGATGCGGCGCCCGCGCATAGTGCAGATCGTAGATGTAATCCATTTCCCGGGTAGTCAGTGGAATCGGGGGCGGATTGAGCCACACCTCGCGATCACCGTGGCGCTGGATCAGTGCACGGGCGTTGCCGGGATTGGATTCGAGATGCAGCACGCGCGAGGCATGCGCATACATCACCGGATTCACCGACACCAGCTCGTAATCCGGCAGGCGCACCACCTGACGCTCGCGCGGCACGCGGGCCGGGCGATGAATGGTAATGGGCTTGGCGTTGGGAGCATCCGGCACCCCATCCGAAGCGCAGGCCGCGCCTTCGCTCATCTGCATCGCATACGGATCAGGATGCGGATCGACGCGGCCGGGGCGATCCATCATTGCCGAATCGACTTCCAGCCAGTCTTCAGGCACGGATTTGCGCAGGAAAGCCGTGCCGCGCAAGTCGGTGATATCGTGGATATGTTCTCCGGCGGCAAGCCGGTGCGTCAGCTCGACCAGCGCGCGCTCGGCGTTGCCGTACAGCAGGAGATCGGCCTTGGAGTCGACTAGGACAGAGCGACGCACCTTGTCCGACCAGTAGTCGTAGTGCGCGATACGCCTTAAGGAGGCCTCGATACTGCCGATAACGACAGGTACATCGGAAAAAGCTTCGCGGCAGCGCTGCGAATACACCAGCACGGCGCGATCCGGCCGCTTGCCGGGTGCGGCATCGGGAGTGTACGCGTCGTCGGATCGGATTTTGCGGTCGGCAGTGTAGCGGTTGACCATCGAATCCATGTTGCCTGCCGTCACGCCGAAATACAGGTTGGGCTTGCCCAGTTTTCTGAACGCTTCTGCCGACTGCCAATCGGGCTGCGCAATGATGCCGACGCGGAAGCCCTGCGCCTCCAGCAATCGTCCGATCAGCGCCATGCCGAAACTGGGGTGATCGATATAGGCGTCGCCGGTGACCAGGATAACGTCGCACGAATCCCAGCCGAGCGTATCCATCTCGGCGCGCGACATGGGAAAGAAAGGCGCGGTGCCGAAACGCTTGGCCCAGTACGGGCGATAAGAAGGCAGGAGCTTGGGTGTTTCCATAACCGAGCATTTTACTATGGAAATCAGTAATTTCCGAACTTTTGTTTGCCACCCCACGTCAATTAGATGAGCTAAATGAACAGGATAGGTTGAGCATGCAATACGTCCAGAGCCCGCCGCCGGTGTACACGCCGACGTCGCCGACAGGGACCGTAACGGCATCCGATGCGGTTAAGGCTGTGCGCCCGGTCACGCCACAAGCCTCGCCTGAAGCCCCGATCCAGCGCCTGGATACCCGCTTGCCGGCACTGGAGCAGCGCTGGACGTCGCGCCCCATGGCAGTTGAAAGCGAACGCCGCAAGATGTGCCGCCGCATTCAACACGAACCAGTGCTGGAAGAACTGCGCTCCGGCATCGATCGCCGCCGCCGCAACCAACGCAGAAACGATTTGACCACGGCCATCGACGAAAGAGTCTGAGCCTGCCAGACCCGGATCCCGACTCGCCCCTCCAGCCACTCAGTAAACCTGCTATTCAAGAGTCACAGCCTTAAGCCGCATTCTGACAATGCGCGAAAAAGTGTGGGAGAATGCCCAACTAAAAATTCATTCCCCAAATGAAGAAAAAATTTTCCACACTCTGGCGCTTCCTTCTCCCGGTCATGGTTCTTCTGGTGGCGGGGACCGCCATGCTCAGCAAACAGCAGACCTCGCAACAGCTTGAGAATATCGAGACGGCAGCGCGCGTCCAGGCCAAGACGCTGATCCGCATCCTGAATGTCACGGACGAACTGGTCGGCGAACAGGTTTATGCTTCCATGCATTTGCTCAAGGAGCGCGGCCTGCAACTCGGCATGCCGGCGATATCCGGCACTACCCGCGTGGGCGGGCGCATCGTTCCGCGCTTGATGCTGGGAGATTTGCCGCAGTCAAACCGCTTTCAGCTGGTCGATGGCGTCACCGATATCCTGGGTGGCACGGCCACCCTGTTCGTCAAGGATGGCAACGACTTCGTCCGTATCATCACCAATGTACGCCAGAAAAATGGCGAACGCGCCGTTGGCACCCTGCTCGATCCCAAAGGCAAGGCCATCGCCGCATTGCGCGACGGGCGATCCTTCCATGGCGAGGTGGACATTCTCGGTGCACCTTACATCACCCGTTACGAACCGATGCGCGATCTTCACGGCCAGGTCATCGGCGCGTGGTACGTCGGTTACAAGGTAGATATGAAGGTGCTACGCGAGGCCGTGGAGAATACGCGCTACCTTGAAGCCGGTTTCGCAGCCGTCATGGATGACCGGCAGAAAATACGCTTCCTCTCCTCGCACATGTCGCCCGCCGTCGCCGACCATTTGCTGCGCCAGCCTTCCGACGACTGGATGATCGTACGGGAAGACATCCCCAACTGGGGTTTCAGCGTAATGATCGGCTACCCGATGAGCGAAGCACGGGCAATCGGGCTGACCAAGTCCTTGTTTGCCATCCTTTCCGGCACCGTGCTCACGATACTGCTGATCGCAGTCATTCTCTGGCAAATGCGCCGCCTGATTCTCAACCCGATAGGCAGCGACCCGGCGCTCGCCATCGAAGTCGTGCAACGCATCGCCGCAGGCAACCTGGAACTCGATGACCTCCAGGCACCCAAGGGCACGCTGATGGCCAATGTGCTGCGCATGCGCAGCAAACTGGGCGAGATGCTGGACACCCTGCGGCAGAACGCGGAGCGGATGGGCCTTTCGGCCAGCGTGTTCGAACATACGCGCGACGGCATTTTCATCGCCGACACGGCGACGCGCATCATCGAAATCAACCCGGCTTTCAGCCTGATCACCGGCTACGGTCGCGAGGAAGCGCTCGGGCGTACTCCCGCAGAACTGGGCTTCGCCTCGGCCGAACCGCACTTCTTCGCGCACATCTGGCAAAGCCCGGATGCCGTCGGGGAATGGCGCGGCGAGAGCTGGAGCCGGCGCAAAAACGGTGACAGCTATCCTGCCTGGCTGGAGCTTTTCATCGTCAAGAAAGAAGACGGGCTGGCCAATTATGTCGGCGTTTTTTCCGACATCACCCTCGCCAAGGCGCAGCAGCAAAATCTGGAGCACATGGCATACCACGACGCGCTCACGCAACTGCCGAACCGTACCTTGCTGGACGACCGTCTGCACCAAGCGGTGGCGCGCGCGAATCGCTCGGGAGAAATCCTGGCGGTCTGCTATTTCGATCTCGATGGATTCAAGCCGATCAACGACAATTTCGGCCATGACGCCGGCGACCAGTTGCTGGTGGAGCTGGCCCAGCGTGTACGCAACTGCCTGCGCGAATCCGACACGGTGGCGCGGCTGGGCGGCGACGAGTTCGCACTGCTGCTGTGCAATCTGCAATCCATTGAAGAGTGCGAGCAAACGCTGACGCGGCTGGTGGTCGCCATCAAGGCGCCTTTCCAGCTGGTCGAAAAGACCGTACAGATCTCGGCCAGCATCGGCTATACCCTGTTTCCGATGGATGACAGCGAACCCGATACCTTGCTGCGCCATGCCGACCATGCCATGTACCAGGCCAAAGTGAGCGGCGGCAGCCGTTTTCATTTGTTCGATACCGAACATAACCGTCAGACGCGCGATCGCCGCCAGGAACGCGCGCGCATCGAAACTGCACTTCCCAACGGCGAATTCCGGCTCTTTTACCAGCCCAAGGTCAACATGCGCCACGGCCGGGTCGTTGGTGCGGAAGCCCTGATACGTTGGGAGCACCCTGAAACGGGACTGCGTTCGCCGGCGGAGTTCCTTCCGCTCGTGGAGGACACCGATTTCGTGATTCCGTTAGGCGAATGGGTCATTCGAGAGACGCTGCGCCAGATCAGCGCCTGGCGCAAGAGCGGGCTGGAACTGCAGGTGAGTGTCAATATCGCGCCGCGCCACATGATGCAGAAGAATTTCGCCGCCCGACTTGCCGAGCTCTTGCAGGAATATCCTGACGTTTCCCCAGCATTGCTGGAACTGGAAATTACGGAAACCGCCGCCATCGAGGATATCGCCGGCGTCGCGCAGATGATCAATAGCTGCAAGCTGCTGGGCGTGACCTTCGCGCTCGACGATTTCGGCGTGGGCTATTCTTCGCTCACTTACATGCGCCGCCTGCCGGTGGAGGTCATCAAGATCGACCAGTCCTTCGTGCGCGACATGCTGCATGACGCAGACGACCTGGCGGTGGTAGCCGGCGTGATCAGCCTGAGCCGCGAATTCCAGCGCCAGGTGGTTGCCGAGGGCGTAGAAACGGCAGATCACGGCCTGAACCTGCTGCGCATGGGTTGCACCATCGCGCAGGGCTACGGCATTGCCCGGCCCATGCCTGCCGATGTCATTCCGGCCTGGGTGGAATCCTACATGCCCGACGCAAGCTGGGACGAAGGCTCGCTGTAAATCATTTTCGCCGGACGCTCACCGCATCTGGCGCCGATGGTAACTGCCGATCCAGCCCAGCACCTGTTCCGGCGCAAGCGGAGGCGCGACACCATATCCCTGCACGATTTCGCAGCCTAGCGCCAGCAGCTTCTCGCCGTGCCGATGGGACTCAACGCCCTCGGCGATCACCTTGTGGCCAAAAATCCTGGCGAGCTTGACGATGGCTTCGACAATCGCCTCGTCTTCCTTATCGACCAGCATATTGCGCACGAAGGACTGATCGATCTTGAGCGTTCGCGCGGGCAGCCGCTTGAGGTAGGAAAGCGAGGAATAACCCGTCCCGAAATCGTCGAGCGCGAAACAGACGCCCAGGCGCTCGCGGGCAATCCGGACAACATCGGCTGTCTGGATGGTTTCCAGGGCGGAAGTTTCGAGAATTTCCAGTTCGAGCTGCTCCGACGAAACGTCCGAATATGCCGCGAGCTGGCCCTCCAGCTTGTCGATGAAATCCGCGCATTGAATCTGCCGGGCCGCCACATTGGCGCTGACCTGGATTTTTTCGCCCCGCTGCTGCCAGGCGCGGATTTGCCTGAGCGTGCGATCGATGACCCAGTCGCCTATGCGGACGATCAGGTCGTGCTCTTCGATCAGCGGCAGGAATTCATGCGGCTCCAGCAAGCCCCGTTCCGGATGGCGCCAGCGTATCAGCGCTTCCATCCCTTCAACCCGGCCACTCAGCAAATTGACCTTGGGCTGGAAGTAGAGACAGAACTCATCGTTTACCAGCGCCGCTTCAATGCGCTCTATCTGCTTGAAAAGCAGCTGCACCTCGCGATCGAGCTTGGCATCGAACAGGTGGTAGCGATTTCTTCCGGCTTTCTTCGCTTCATACATGGCGAGATCGGCGTGGCGGATCAGGGCGTCGGCATCCACATCGTCGACGGGGAAGATCGTCAGGCCGATGCTGGCCGAGATGTTGCACGCGATTTCGTCAATGACGAATGGCTCGGCGACGGCCGCGTTGATTCTGGAAAGGATGAGACCGATCTGGTCCATATCGCGGAGATTGTTGAGCAGGATCACAAACTCGTCGCCGCCAAAGCGCGACAAGGTATCGCCGGCCTTGACCACCGACGCGAGACGCTTGGCTACCTCGATGAGCAGCTTGTTGCCTGTTGCATGGCCGTACATATCGTTGACGAACTTGAAGCCGTCGATATCGAGAAAACACACCGCAAGCAGGCGCCCATTGCCACGCGTCTGTTCGCAGCATTCGTTCAGGCGTTCGGCCAGCAGCGTGCGGTTGGGCAGGCCGGTCAGGGCATCGTAATGCGCCATTTTTTCCAGCAGTTTTTCGGCATTCTTGATGTCGGTAATATCGGTGAACACGCCGACATAATGCGTCACCTTCCCTTGATCATCGCGCACCGCGCTGATCGAAAGCTCTTCCGCATACAGCTCGCCGTCTTTCTTCCGGTTCCACAGCTCGCCGTGCCAGTGGCCGGCTTCCCGCAAGCATCGCCACATGGCTTCGTAGAACTCTTCGCTCTGCTGGTCCGAGGCGAGGAAATGGGGATTCTTGCCGATCACTTCTTCGGCCGTGTAGCCGGTGATCGCGCTGAAGGCCTGATTGGCGCTGAGAATGCGGTTCTCGGCATCGGTGATCACGATGCCCTCCCAGGCGTTCGTGAACACATTGGCATGCAATCTCAGCTCGGCCACCTGCTGATCGATGCGATCCATCATGATGTCGAATTCCTTGGCCGCGACAGCGACTTCGTCGCTGCCGGACAAGGTGGGCGAGACGTGACGCTTCTCGCCAGACTCATACAGTTTCATCGCCTTGGCCAGATAGCTGATCTTTCTCACCACCTGCCGGCTGACCAATGCGTTGATCATCGCTCCGCCCAAAACACTGACAAAGATGAGAATGGCGACCAGCGCAACGAACAACTGGCGCAATGGCTGCAGGATGACATCCACCGGAGCCAGCTTGAAATAGCGCCAACCCATCGGTTCCAGAGCAGTGCCGACGGCCACGTATTCCCTGCCGCCGACCATGACGCTCTTCGAAAGCGCGTGTGAGCCGGCTTGTACCGGCGATTTCAGCAGCGCCTGCAAACCGGGCTCTTCCGGCAGCCTGAAATCACTGGAGTTCTTCATCGCTTCCAATGATTTCTGCCACACCCCGGCCAGAATGAAATTGCCTTGCTTGTCCAGCAGGAAATTCTGCGTATCGCGATATAGCTGCTGTTCCTGGAACAGGAACGACAACACCTTGCTGAGTTGCATATCCTCGCCCAGGGAACCTATCCACCGGTCATCCTGATAGAGCGGATAGATTGCGCTAACCATCCATGTATTCGTGACCGGGTCGTTCAGTGGTGGGGTAAATCCGA
Organism: Methylophilaceae bacterium; assembly: GCA_035460165.1. GTDB lineage: Bacteria > Pseudomonadota > Gammaproteobacteria > Burkholderiales > Methylophilaceae > MM2. The sequence continues at coordinate 53,431 of DATHWW010000020.1, forward strand.
ATTTCCGCTGCGGATTGGCCGCGGGCATGGTGTACGTCACCCACGGCGTCTGCGTGTAATCGTGATCGGCCTTCTGGGTGAAAACGAAATCGGGGAATGTGGTATCGAAAATGACAATGCTGCGATACGGATCCATGTACCAGACATTTTCCACATGCCGTCTCGCCGCGGATCCAAAGGAATCCATCACGTTTTTGATACGCATATGCATGACTTTTCGCTGCTCTGTCTCTTCCCGGCTATTCGGAAGAAACACCCCGGACTCAATGTTGCCGTCGAAAGGAGGTTTGCGATTGCGCCATATGCCATCCGGGCCGAGCTCCATCCGCTGATGGAACTGCCGTATTTCATGTCCCTCGACCGGCTTTGCCAACTCGGTTTGAAGCAGCCTGGCCAGGCCTTCCAGCTTGGGCTTGCTTTCGAGCAAACGCTGCCTGGCGGCCTCAGCCTGGGAATCGGTAACGGTAACGAGCTTGGAGATTTCGTTGTCGAGGATTTGTTCGCGCGTGTAGAAGTAGAGCGCAACGGATGCCGGTATCGCTGTCAGCAGGATGCTGGCGATCACGATCAGCACGAGTTTTCTGTTGATATTCATTACCTTATTGTCATGGCCAGCCGCTTCATACCATCACAATCACCGGGTCGGAACACGCTTTCACCTGGCCACGCCTGTCCAGATGCTGGCTCGGGCACTCAATGCGGAGGCTCCTCGAGGCCCAGCACCTCGGACTCCTCAAGAAAATGGATGAATCCCAGGCGCAACTGCTCAGGCCATTCCTGACCGAGCCTGAGCCCGATTTGGAGCAGCCGCGCCTCGATCAGTTCGGCATCCACCTCCATGAGGTCATAGGTGATCTTGACCAAGTCACCATCCGCATGGATTTCATGCACGCCCATCATGCCTCGCAAATCGTCGCAAAGCAGATCGGCCTCTTGGGAAGACAAAGGCTGGGCGAGCCTGAAGCTGCGTCTTTTCATGACCTGCACGCCTCTTTGCCTGGGGGATGGATGCCCCGGATAGCCAATATACAGATACGGGGTCGCGGTAAAACGCTCACGGCATTGCGCTGAACAGAAAACATAGCGTATGCCCTCGTAGAGGGTGGCAATTGCATCGCCCTCGACGGTCATGCCGCATACCGGATCCTTGTCGATATCGCTCAACGGATGGTGCCTGTCCATTTCACTCGCCCCTTGCCGCTTTTACTTTTGACAGCTCTATCCTGCTGGCGTGCTTCGTCTCGGGAGCCTGCATTGCCATCCGCGCCTGGCGGATGACCTGCAGCGCGGAACTCATGAACAACGCCGCGATGAGCGTGCCCACGAGGATGTCCGGCCATCGGGACGCCAGCGCATAACTCGTCCCCGCCGCCAGCAGAACGCCGGTATTGGCGATGAGATCATTGCGCGAGCACAGCCAGGTCGAACGCATGTTCACGTTGTCCTCGCGATGCGTGTACAGCAGGTAAAAACACAACAGATTGGCGGCCAGCGCCAGCGCGCCGACGACGCCCATGGTGGCCGCTTCCGGCATAACCGGGTGCAGCGTCTTGTAAGCGGCCTCAACCAGCACCCCCAGCCCGAACGCCAGCATGATCGCGCCCTTGACCAGCGCCACCGCGCCCTGCGCACGCTGACTGCGCGCCAGCACGTAGAGGCTCATCGCATACACCGTGGCATCGCCGAACATGTCCAGCGAATCCGCCAGCAGCGATGTCGAGTGCGCCAGCCAGCCGAAAACGCCTTCGACGGCGAACATCACGATGTTGACCGCCAGCACGATTTGCAGCACGCGCCGGTGTTTTATGCGCAGCGCGGTGATTTCGCAGGATTTGTCTTCGCAGCAGCCGGCCAAGGTTCACTCCTATTCCACCGAGAACACCTTGGGAGTCTCCCCCGCTTTGGGAATCGTGTAAACCGTCAACGTCCCCTTCTTCATCTCGCCCATGCCAGGCGAATTGAGCGGCATGCCGGGCACGCTGATGCCGGCGATGGCGGGCTTTTCCCTGAGCAGCGTGTTGATCGCGCCCACCGGCACATGGCCCTCGACCACATAACCGTTGACCAGCGCGGTATGGCAACTGGCGACGCGGGTCACGCCGTAGCGCTTCTTGATACCATTCATGTCGGTTTGGTCATAAGACTTGACCGCGAATCCGTTTGCTTTCAGATACTCGACGTATTTCACGCAGCAGCCGCAATTCGGGCTCTTGTAGAGGGTGACGGCCGGGCCGGCAAAAGCAGCGACCGAGCTCAAAAGAAGTGCAACCGCACCAACGCGCATCCATCGTTTCATGGTTTTCTCCTGTTCAAATATCAGTGGACATGCCCTTCGTGGGAGTGCCCGTGGTCGTCATCAGCGGGAGGCATGGCATCCACATGAGGATGCGCGTCGGCCTCTATCGCGGCACCGTGCGCATGCTCATGCCTTTGGCCGGATTCCACGGCGGGCAGCGAGAGCACGCCCAAGCCATGCCGGTACACCAGTTCCGCGCCATGCCAGGCGGTAACGGCAACCAGAACCCAGGCTCCGATCACCGCCCCCGCGAACCACCAAGCCGGCACCGTATCCACCTTGCTGCGCCAGGCATCCCAGCCGGCCAGCACGGCAATAACCGCCACCGTCGCCAGCGCCCAGGCACGGTGTGCCAGCATGGCAACGTGGCCGGCCTCGTCGTGGTTGACACTATTGAACGCCTGCCAGCCGAAAAACGCCGTCGGCAGCGCCGCCAACGCCCCCAGCCACAGCGTGGTGTGGGCGAGGATGGCGCAATGCGTGGCGCACGCCTTACCGCGCGTCGCTAGCGCCGCCACATGGAAGACCGCCGACACGGCAATCAGCGCGATGGGGAAATGCACCAGCACAGGATGCAGGTTAGGGATGATTTCAGGCATGTTCACCCTCTCGATTGATTGAATATTCCTTCACCAACGCATAAATGGCCGGAATCACGATCAGCGTCAGCACGGTGGAGGACACCATGCCGCCCACCATCGGCGCGGCAATGCGCCGCATCACTTCCGAACCGGTGCCGCTGCTCCACATGATGGGCAGCAGGCCGGCCATGATCGCCACCACGGTCATCATCTTGGGCCGCACCCGCTCAACCGCGCCGATCATGATGGCGCGATGCAGATCGGCGCGCGTACAAGCGCGGCCCTCACGACCGCAC
>DATHWW010000021.1:0-28279 GCA_035460165.1 Methylophilaceae bacterium
GGACTCGAACCCCCACACTGTTACCAGCGGCGGATTTTGAATCCGCTGCGTCTACCGATTCCGCCATCCCGGCTTGTGGGACCCGGCATTATAGCGAATTATTCACGGAGTTTCATGCGTACCAGCGATTTTGATTTTGAATTGCCTGTCGAATTGATTGCGCAGTTTCCTGCTTCGAGGCGAAGCGGCAGCCGATTGTTGTGTCTGGACGGCAACAGCGGCGCGTTGCAGGATCGCATGTTCAGCGAGTTGCCATCCTTGCTGTCTACTGGCGACTTGCTGGTCTTCAACGATACGCGCGTCATCAAGGCACGCTTGAACGGGTGCAAGGAGAGCGGAGGCAAAGTCGAGGTGCTGGTGGAGCGTATGCTCGACGCACATCGCGCGTTGGCGCACGTGCGGGCCTCGCATGCGCCCAAGCCCGGCAGCCGGTTGATACTGGCAGAAGCGGTCGCGGTGGAGGTGCTGTCGCGACAGGATGATCTCTTCGAGTTGAAATTCCTTGATGAGACTCCGCTTACCGAGTTGCTGGAGCGCTACGGCAAACTGCCGTTGCCCCCCTACATTACGCATGCGGCCGATAACGATGACGATGATCGTTACCAGACGGTATATGCGCGAAACCCCGGCGCAGTTGCGGCGCCGACCGCCGGGCTGCATTTCGACAATGATGTGATGCAGGCGCTTGCCGATTGCGGTGTCGAGAAAGCCTTCGTTACCCTGCACGTGGGGGCCGGGACCTTTCAGCCTGTGCGCGTGGAAGACGTGACCGAGCACAAGATGCACAGCGAGTGGTACGAAATACCGCAGTCCACCGTGGACAGCATCGCCCAGACGCGGCAACGCGGGGGCAAGGTGGTCGCCGTGGGCACAACGGCGATGCGCGCCCTTGAAAGCGCCGCATGCCAGGGAGAGCTCGCGGCTGGGGGCGGCGATACCGATATTTTCATCACACCGGGCTACCGTTTCCGCCTGGTGGACCGCTTGCTGACCAATTTTCACCTTCCGCGCACAACCCTGCTGATGCTGGTTTCGGCATTCGGTGGAATGGAGCATATCCGCAAGGCCTACCAGCATGCCGTGCAGGAGCGCTACCGCTTCTTCAGTTATGGCGACGCAATGTTGATCGAACGACAACATATTCCGGACGTCGCCAGTGAGTAAAACCATCATCGATCTGATGCGCCATGGCGAGCCGGTGGGCGGCCGGCGCTATCGCGGGCAAACCGACGACCCACTGAGCGAGAAAGGCTGGCAGCAGATGTGGGATGCGGCAGGCGAATTTCGCGGATGGCAGCATATCGTCACCTCGCCTTTGCAGCGGTGTTCCGCATTTGCAGATGCTTTGGGGGAGAAACTCGGGGTTGAAGTCGCGCGCGACGATCGCTTCAAGGAGGCGGCTTTCGGGGAGTGGGAGGGTCTGACGGCGGCGGAGATATGCGCCGTCGATCCGCAGCGTATTGCACGCTTCAAGCAGAATCCCGTGACGCAAGCACCCAGGGGGGCGGAGCCGCTCGCGGAGTTTCATCGGCGCGTGGGCGAGGCATGGCGCGATATTGTGGATAGGTATCGCGGGCGTCACGTGCTGGTGGTCGGCCATGCGGGCATGATGCGCATGGTCATTGCGCATGCGATTGGCCTCTCGCCAGAAAATGGTTATCGCATTAATATCGAAAATGCAGCTTTGAGCCGTATTCAAGTGGAGTGGTCGGAGGGTTTAATGCTGCCGACCTTGCTGTTTCATGGTGGGAAACTGTAGTCGTCGGGTGCGATAGGGGGGCTGCGACTGTCGCGATCGAGAAAAAATTCCACGTGCGCGATACCGAGCAACCTTTCAATGGAACCGATGGGCGATACCGGCCAGAAAGACGGCGAAGAGGACTGGAAAGGATGAGGCAAGCTTTCTGCGGCTATCTCTGCCAGAGAACGTCGCCTTGGCCCGAGCCGAGATTCAGCGTGCGTGCAATCACGAACATCAGGTCGGAAAGCCGGTTGAGATAGCGCAAGGCATCGTCCGAAACCTGTTCTTGTAATTTCAATGCAACCAGGCTGCGTTCCGCGCGTCGGCATACGGTGCGCGCCACATGCGCCAAAGCCGCAGCTCGGGTCCCGCCGGGCAGAATGAATTCCTTCAGCGGCGTCAGTTCTGCATTGAGCGTTTGTAATAACTCATCCAGCGCGGCGACGCGCTCCGGGTTCAACATCGCGTGACCCGGAATACACAGCTCTCCGCCCAAATCGAACAAGTCGTGCTGGATTAGCCCCAGCTGCTGCCGGATATTTTCCGGCAAGGTTTCTGCCAGCAGCACGCCGATATGCGAATTCAGCTCATCCACGTCGCCCATGACGGCCACGCGTAGCGCGTCCTTGCGTGTCCGCGTACCGTCGCCCAGGCCGGTACTGCCGTCGTCGCCGGTGCGGGTGCTGATTTTGCTGAGACGATTGCCCATGCAAGTGTTCCCTCGGAGTGTATGCCGCAATTGTAATGGCTTCTAGGACTGGCCGTCGGCGCAATGGTTTCTTCGCGGCGGCGATTCCGCTACACTGCGCCGACTTTACGGCGCTAAGCCTTACCATTAACACAGGATCTTATGGCCCTCAATGCCACTATTTTCAAGGCCGATCTGCAGATTGCCGACATGGATCGCCATTACTACCAGAGCCACGGTTTGACCATTGCGCGGCATCCGTCGGAAACCGACGAGCGCATGATGGTGCGCGTGCTGGCTTTTGCGCGGCACGCACATGAGGCGCTGGCGTTCGCCAAGGGACTGAGCGATCCGGACGAGCCCGATATCTGGCAGAAGGATCTGACTGGCGCCATCGAGCTTTGGGTCGAGGTCGGGCAGCCCGACGAGAAGCGCATCCTCAAAGCCTGCGGCCGTGCCGATCAGGTGTTTGTTTATACCTACGGGCATGCTGCCAATCTTTGGTGGAACCAGGTCAGCTCCAAGCTGGCGCGGCTGCGCAACCTTACCGTGGTGTGTCTTGCGTCAGCAACGACGCAGTCTCTGGCCGAATTGGCTGAACGCGGTATGCAGTTGCAATGTACGGTGCAAGATGGCGATGTGTGGCTGGGCGGAGATAACGGTACGGTGCAGATAGAGATGTCTGTCTTGATGAGCCCGCAGGAAAGATGAGCAAGGCGCCTATCGGCATCTTCGATTCCGGTGTCGGCGGGCTGTCGGTGCTGCGTCATATCCGGGAGGAGCTGCCGCACGAGGACCTGCTGTATGTTGCCGATTCCGCGCATGCACCTTACGGCGGCAAATCTCCGCAGGAGATACAGGCGCGCTCCCTGGCCTTGACGGAATTTCTGGTCGGGCAAGGAGCCAAGGCGATCGTCGTGGCCTGCAATACCGCGACGGCGGCGGCCATCGGTTTGTTGCGAGAGCGGTTCGCTTTGCCCGTGATCGGCATGGAGCCGGCGGTCAAGCCTGCCGTGACGGCCACCCGCAGCGGGGTGGTGGGCGTGCTGGCAACGACGGGCACGCTCAAAAGTGCGCAGTTTGCGGCCTTGCTGGAGAGTTACGGAAAGGATGTGCGCGTGGTGACGCAAGGTTGCCCGGGGCTGGTGGAGTGCGTGGAGCGCGGCGAACTCGATGCGCCGGAAACGCGCGAGTTGCTGCGGCACTATATCGAGCCGCTGCTGGCTGAGGGGGCGGATACGCTGGTGCTGGGCTGCACGCATTATCCTTTTTTAAAACCGCTGATCGAAGAGCTTACGGCAGGCGGGGTCGCGTTGATCGATACCGGAGCCGCAGTGGCGCGGCAGGTGCGGCGGCGCATTGAAGAAGCTGGTTTGGCTGTTTCGGGCCAAGCCCCAGGCAAGGTGAAGCTATGGACGAGCGGGGATGTGGCGCAAGGCCAACAGGTGATGGAAGCGTTATGGGAGACGGCAATGGTGGAGCCATTGCCGTCAGCTTGATAGCTTTAGTGGTGTTGGGCGACTTCGCCGGCTTTTAAGCGGTAGCGGGTGCCGCAGTAAGGACACATCGCCCTGCCGGTTTCAGCCATATCGAGGAAGACGCGCGGGTGCGAGCACCACAGCGCGACTTCGTTGGTCGGGCAGTGCAACGGCAAATCCTTGGCCGTGACTTCGATTTCGCGTCCGTCGTTCGCCATGGCGTTTCCTTAAACCAGTGTCAGCCAGCTTTGATGGCGTGCCGAACGTCCCATGACCGCATCGAAGAAGTTGGATTGCAGCTTCTCGGTGATCGGGCCGCGTGTGCCGTTGCCGATAGGGCGATTATCCAGTTCCCGTATCGGCGTCACTTCGGCGGCGGTGCCGGTGAAGAAAGCCTCGTCGGCGGAGTAGACTTCGTCGCGGGTAATGCGCTTCTCGATGATGGTTAGCCCCATTTCGCCCGCCAGTTGGATGATGGTATCGCGGGTGATGCCTTCCAGCGCGCTAGTCAAGTCGGGTGTATACAGCTTGCCGTTGCGGATGATAAATACGTTCTCGCCGGAGCCCTCGGCCACGAAACCGTCCACGTCCAGCAGCAAGGCTTCGTCGTAGCCGTCCTGCGCCGCTTCCTGGTGCGCCAGGATAGAGTTCATGTAGTTGCCGTTGGCCTTGGCCTTGCACATCGTGATGTTCACGTGATGGCGGGCAAAGGAGGAAGTCTTCACGCGAATGCCGTTTTCCAGTGCTTCCTTGCCCAGATAGGCGCCCCAGGCCCAGGCGGCGACGATCACGTGCGTGGAAAGCGTCTTGGCGGAGATGCCCATCGCTTCGGCGCCGTAGAATGCCATAGGGCGCAGGTAGCCGGACTCCAGGTTATTCTCGCGCACGGCGGCCTTCTGCGCTTCCATCAGGGTGGCCTTGTCGAACGGCATTTTCATGCCGAGAATGTGGGCCGAGCGGAAAAGGCGGTCGGTGTGCTCCTTGAGACGGAAAATGGCGGGGCCTTTTTCTGTTTTGTATGCGCGCACGCCTTCAAAAACGCCCATGCCGTAGTGCAGGGTGTGGGTCAGGACATGGGTGGTGGCGTCACGCCAAGGCACCATCTTGCCGTCATACCAAATCAGACCATCACGGTCGGCCATCGTTTTGGCCATAGCCATCTTGTATCTCCGGAACGTAAAAGCTTTAATTGTAAACGGAATCAACAATACTTGAACAGGGAAGGCAGCGCGGATGGCACGTATATTATTGGTCGGAACGGTGACGCTCGATCTGGTGTTCGAGCTGGATCATCACCCCGGCGCGGACGAGGAAATGCGTGCACATTCTTTACGAATATGTCGCGGCGGCAATGCGGCGAATACAGCAGTTGTTTTGAGCCGGCTCGGCCATCAGGCCGAATTTCTTGGGGTGCTGGCCGATGCGCCAGAAACGGCAGTGATCGAACGCGATTTTTCGGCGCACGGCGTGATGTACGCGCAATGCCCCCGCTTTCCGGGGCGGCCGCCGACTTCCAGTATCTATCTGAATGAAGGCGATCGCAGCATCGTGCATTATCGGGATTTGCCGGAGCTAGATGCGCGGCATTTGCGTGAGGTTGATCTTTCGAGATATGACTGGTTGCATTTCGAAGGGCGCAACGTTGAGGCGCTGGTCGACATGGTAGGCGATATCCGGAACCGGGCGCCCTTGCTCTCGATATCGCTCGAATTGGAAAAGCCGCGCCCAGGCATGGAAGCGCTTTTCGGTTATCCCGATTTGTTGATTTGCTCGCGAGGTTTTTCTCAGCATCACGGGCATGAGGCGCCGCAGGACTTTTTGCAATGGATGTCTGGGTGCGCGCCGCAGGCCACGGTGGTGGTTGCCTGGGGCGCGGCTGGTGCTTATGGTTTGGCGCCCGGCGGCCCGGTATCTCACGCGCCTGCAAGTGAGCTGACGCAAATTATCGATACCTTGGGTGCGGGCGATACTTTTAATGCGGGCCTGCTGGACACTAGCACCAGGACTTGGACGCTCGATCGGGCGCTTGCGCATGCCTGTGCGTTGGCGGGCAAGAAGTGCGGCGTCCACGGATTCGATATCTGAGTGCGTTGCAAGAAAACCACGCCCTTTAATTTAAGATAAAAAGCTCCAGATAGGTATTGAAATTATTTTTAGGCACAGTAAAATGCGATTAAAGATAAAAATATCCTTAATTCTTTTAACGGTTACTAGAAGTAAGGGGCTTCAACAACCCGGACCAGATGATCAATCCGTATGTCGGGGCGGGCGTGAATTACACCCGCTTCATGGACAAGAATCTTGGGACACTCTATTGGCGGTGACATCGATGTAGATCGCAATAGCTTTGGCCTTGCATTGCAGGCCGGTGTCGATATCAACCTGCAGGACGGCTGGCAGTTTAATGCCAGAAACTCTGGATCGATACCGATGTCCACTTCAGCCACGGTAATGGGCTGTTTGCTAAGCAGAAAATCGCTAGCTTGGATATTGATCCGTGGGTACTGGCGATGGGTTTCGGCAAAAAGTTTTGATCTAAATTTTGTAGGAATTCACTTGCATTATTGGTGTTTCTCCCCTTTTCCGACTAGGAAAAGGGGTTTTCTATCAGGTAGATAGATATGCAAAACGCATGCTTCTACATGTTAGAATACCGCCCCCAATCGTGAGGGCGTTATATGCGAAGCTGGTTGTGGTTATTGCTCTGCCTGAGTTTGATCGCTTGCGGGCCGCAGGAAATAGAAGCGCCTCGGTTTGTAGGGACGGATATTAGCGGGGCGGAGTTCGGCAATGCGCTGGCCCTTACGGATCACCATGGCGTTCCCCGGAAATTGGCGGACTACAAGGGCAAGGTGGTGGCATTGTTTTTTGGGTATACCCATTGCCCGGATGTTTGTCCGACCACCATGGATGATTTGTCCAAGGCGTTGAGGCTGCTGGAAGATGAACGTGCAGACGTTCAGGTGTTGTTCGTGACGCTGGACCCCGAGCGGGATACACGGGAGGTTCTGGCGCAATACGTGCCATCATTTGACGAGAGTTTCATCGGCCTCTACGGCGATGTGGCGACGACGGAACAGGTGGCCAAGGATTTCAAGCTGTTCTACAAGAAACAGGCTTCGGGTGGAAAGAGCGGTTACACCATAGATCACAGCGCCGGTATCTATGTCTTTGATAAAAAGGGCGCGTTAAGGGTGTTTATGAATCACGGGCAAAAACCGCAGGACATTGCCCATGACCTCAAGCAATTGATGTAATCGATTTTGTTTTTAAGCGTTACTGGGCAGTTTTAGGTTGAAGTCTTGTATTAATGAGGAGAGAGTTAATGGCTACGACGAATGTCGTGACGAACGAGCAATATAACTACGATATTGTTCGCAAGTTCACCATCATGACGCTGGTCTGGGGTGTGATCGGAATGTCGGTCGGGGTATATATCGCCTCCGAACTGGCATTTCCGTTTTTGAGCTTTGATATTCCGTACATCACCTTTGGTCGCCTGCGTCCGGTGCACACCGGTGCCGTGATTTTCGGTTTCGGCGGCAGCGCGCTGTTTGCTACCTCCTATTACATTGTGCAGCGTACCTGTCGCGCGCGCCTTTGGGGCGGCGAAGGGCTGGCCAACCTCACTTTCTGGGGCTGGCAATCGGTCATCGTGTTGGCCGCACTGGGCAATGTGCTGGGTTATTCCCAAGGCTGGGAATATGCCGAAATGGAATGGCCGACCGACCTGCTGATCACCGTGGTCTGGATCACCTATGCCGCCATCTTCATCGGCACCATCATGAAGCGCAAGGAGCCGCACATCTACGTGGCCAACTGGTTCTACCTCGCCTTCATTCTCGCTACCGCATTGCTGCACATCTTCCATAACCTGGTCATCCCCGTCAGCTGGACCAAGTCCTACCCGCTGTTCGCCGGTGCACAGGATGCGATGATCCAATGGTGGTACGGCCATAATGCCGTGGGCTTCTTCCTCACCGCGGCCTTCCTCGGCATGATGTACTACTTCGTGCCCAAGCAAGCCGGCCGTCCGGTATATTCCTATCGCCTGTCCATCATCCACTTCTGGGCGCTGATCTTCCTCTACATGTGGGCGGGTTCGCACCACCTGCACTGGACCGCGATTCCGGACTGGACCTCGACCCTGGCCGCGACCTTCTCCATCATGCTGCTGCTGCCGTCCTGGGGCGGCATGATCAACGGCATCATGACGCTGTCCGGCGCTTGGGAAAAGCTGCGCACCGACCCGGTGATGCGCTTCCTGATCGTTTCGCTGTCGTTCTACGGCATGTCCACCTTTGAAGGCCCGATGATGTCGCTGAAGGACGTCAACGCGCTGTCGCACTACACCGACTGGACCATAGGCCACGTGCACTCCGGTGCGCTGGGCTGGGTGGCGATGATCACCTTCGGCGCGATGTACCACCTGGTGCCGCGCCTATGGAATACGCAGATCCATAATCCCAAGCTCATCAACGTCCACTTCTGGCTGGCGACCATCGGCATCCTGCTGTACATCGTCGCGATGTGGATCTCCGGCATCATGCAGGGTCTGATGTGGCGTGCCTTCGACGACTTCGGCAACCTGCAGTACTCGTTCGTCGAGACCGTGGCCGCGATGTTCCCCTTCTATGTGATGCGCGCGCTGGGTGGAGCATTCTTCCTGACCGGTATGGTGATCATGTTCTACAACATGGCCAGAACCATCCGCCAAGGTAACACCAATGCGGTTGCCGCAATCGCACCCGCAGCAGCGTAACCGGAACTGAGAGAAGTTGGAGCAAACATGAAACACGACAAAATCGAACGCAACATCGGCCTGATGCTCGTGCTGACCATGCTGGCCATCAGCGCGGGCGGCCTGGTCGAAATCATCCCGCTGTTCTTCATCAAGGATACGGTGGAAGTCGTCAAGACGGCCGACGGCAAGGAAATGATTCGCCCTTACACGCCGCTCGAGCAACTCGGCCGCGACATCTACATCCGCGAAGGCTGCTACACCTGCCACTCGCAGATGATTCGTCCGTTCCGCGACGAGGCGCTGCGTTACGGCCACTACTCGCTGGCTGCGGAGTCCAAGTACGACCATCCGTTCCAGTGGGGTTCCAAGCGTACCGGCCCTGACTTGGCGCGCGTGGGCGGCAAGTACTCGAACGACTGGCATGTGCAGCATTTGAACGCACCGCGCTCCATGGTGCCCGAGTCGGTGATGCCCAACTATCCGTGGCTGCTCGAAAACAAGCTGGACTACTCGGATATCAGCCAGCGTCTGACGGTGCTGCGTATGGTCGGTGTGCCGTATTCCGCCTCCCAGGCCGAGTACGAGCGCAACGTCAAGACTTTCGGCGAAGACGTCGCCAACACGCTGCGTATCGAAAAGGCGGAAGAAACTCTGGTCGAGCAGGCCAAGATGGGCAATTTCGATAACGACAAGAGCGACGTTAGCGAAATGGATGCCCTGGTTGCCTACTTGCAGGTCCTGGGCACGATGGTCGACTTCAAGCAGTTCGACGACGACTATTTCGCCAAATTCCGCTAGGAGAAACACAGCATGGAATGGTTGATGTGGTTTACGCAATTCGAGAACACGAAGCCTCTCGCGCTGGTGATTTTCTTCACCGTGTTCTGCGGAATACTGTTCTACGTTTTCGGTAGCAGAAAGCGTGGGAAGCGGCTCGAAGACTACAAGAATATCCCGTTCCAAGATGACGACAATCAGGATGCAAAAGGAAATTGATCATGGGGCAACAAACTAACAAAACCACCACGGGCCACGTCTGGGACGACGATCTGGAGGAGCTGACCAACCCGTTGCCGAGATGGTGGCTGTGGACGTTCTATCTCACCGTCATTTTCTCGGCGGTCTACTGGATCATGTATCCGGCCTGGCCGATCGGCAAGTCCTATACCAAAGGCGTCGAAGGCGTGAACACGATCAAGTACACCGCCAAGACCGTGGACGGCAAGGAAGTGCAGAAGGAAACGCACTGGAACATGCGCTCCAAGCTGATGGCTGAAACCAACCAAGCCGAAGCGAAGCAGAAGGTATGGTTCGACAAGGTGGCTGCAACTTCCTACGAGGAGGTGGCCAAGGATGCCGAACTGATGCAGTTCGTCAATTCCGCCGGCAAGACGCTGTTCTCCGACAACTGCGCGCCGTGCCACATGTCCGGCGGCCAGGGCAAGATCACCTTCTCGCCCAACCTGACGGACGACAGCTGGATTTTCGGCGGCACTTACGAAAAGATCCATCAGACCCTGACCAGCGGCCGTACCGGCTTCATGCCCCCGTTCAAGGACATGCTGAAGGAAGAGCAGATTACCCAGTTGGCCAACTACGTGCTGAGCCTCTCCGGTGAAAAGGTCGATATCGTTGCCGCCGCAGCCGGTGCCGAGCTGTTCAAGAGCCCGGGCGTGGGATGTTTCGTCTGCCATGGTCCTGACGCCAAGGGCAATCAGGATATGGGCTCCGCCAATCTCACCGACAAGATCTGGCTGTGGGCGAATGTGCCTGCACAGCAAGAAACAGCCGGCAAGGTGGCAGAGGTCAAGAAAGTTATCATCGGCGGCCTGTCGCGCGGTGTGATGCCGGCCTGGGGCGGTCGCCTGAAGCCTGAACAGATCAAGCTGTTGACGGTCTATGTTCACGACAGCCTGGGCGGCGGCAAGTAGCAAGACGTTGATACAAGCGCTGTAGGTAACATTTACGAAGGGCTCGCGTTAAGAGCCTATTTCAGTAGGTTTCAACCCCCGCGTTGGTTTTGGGCGCGGATGGATGCAAGGCGTGACGCGCGGCCAATGGTTGTTCCATTGGCAAGCGTCGCAACGCCGCAGACACCGCGCCCAATACCAACCCGAAGGGCCGCAAGGCTGCGGGTGCATTGCCGCGTTGCGGGCTGCTTGTGGAGAATGACTACACGGCGCAGCCCTCGCCTTGCACTGCATCCCGCAGCCTTGCGGCGCGGGGGTTGAAACCTACTGAAATAGGCTCTAACGTGGGCCTTTCGTCTTTTGTGATTCGGAATACCCGGTTAGCAAACATAGGTAACTCAATGGCAACAGAGTCAGAAGTCCATCTCTACCAGAAGCGCATCCCGATTTTTGTTCGTTCGGTAGAGGGAAAATTCCGCAGTTTCAAAACCGGCATTCTGGTGCTGGCCTATACCGTCTTCTTTTCGTTGCCATGGGTGCAGTGGGATCGCGCCAGCTCGGCCGATCAGGCCATACTGTTCGATCTGGTTGCCAAACGCTTTTATATTTTCGACCTGGTGGTGTATCCGCAGGACATTTTCTGGTTGTCCATGCTGCTTTTCATCGCGGCGACACTGCTGTTTTTCGTAACGGGTCTGGTCGGGCGGGCATGGTGCGGCTATTTCTGCTTCCAGACGCTGTGGACCGACATGTTCATGCTGATCGAGCACATGATTCAGGGCGAGCGTCCGGCACGCATGCGTTTATCCAAGCAGCCGTGGAATCTTGAGAAAGTCCTCAAGGTCGGATCGTCGCACTTTTTCATGGTCCTGGTCTCGTTCTGGACCGGCATCACTTTCGCCGCCTATTTCGCCTATGCGCCGCAGTTGCTGCATGACTTCTTTACTGGTCAAGCGGCCGAGGCCGCTTACATCACCGTTGTTACGCTGACCATCACGACCTATGTCGCGGGCGGTATCGCGCGCGAGCAAATCTGCAATTACATCTGTCCTTACTCCCGCTTCCAGAGCGTGATGTATGAGCAAGATACGCTGGCCGTCAGCTACGACACCCGCCGCGGCGAAGGCACCGCTGGTCGCTCGTTGCCGAAAGAAGGCTTGCGTACTCGCGAGGAACGCCAAGCCCAAGGCCACGGTGACTGCATCGACTGCGGCTTCTGCGTGCAGGTTTGTCCGACCGGCATCGACATCCGCAACGGCTTGCAATATCAATGTATTTCCTGCGGTCTGTGTATCGACGCCTGCAACAACATCATGGACTCGGTCGGCTTTCCGCGCGGCCTGATCCGCTACGATTCCGAACGCAACCTGAAGAGCGAAACGCCGGCCAAGCCGCATCTCGAATGGAAGCGCTTGAAAGTGCTCGGTTACGCCGTGGCATTGATCGTCATGATCGGTGCGTTGATGTACAACATCGGCACCCGCAGCGATGCCGAGGTGCGCGTGGAGAAGATACGCCAGCCGCTCTTCGTCAAGCTTTCCGACGGCAGCGTGCGCAACCGTTACCAGGTGCATATCGTCAACAAGACCGAGGTCGAAGAAACCTATAAGGTTGAAGTGCGCGGCATCCCGGCCGATGCGCTGGATCTCGGTGCGGTAACGACGATACGCGTGCGTGCCGGCAAGGATCTGGTGCTCAATGCCAAGGTGGATTTGCCGGAGGAGACGGCAGAACATACGCGCGAGTTCGAATTCATTGTGACTCCCGACTCTGCCCCGCGCGAACCGATGGTACGCAAGGTCGGTTTCATCGGCGGTGAGGACAATTAAGCCATGCAGATGACGATGACCCAGACTTTGTTTGGCGGCCTGCTGGCTGTTGTGCTGATTTTTTTCATCGGGCGACGGGTGGGTCTTTCCAGCTACTGGAGCGCCATTTTGGCCGGACTGCTGCCCTTCCTCGGCTATCTCGGCTATGGCGTCAACCATCCGCAGGGCGGCGACCTGCTTGCCATCCACCTCGTCGTATTCATGGCGACGGCGGCTGTGTTGGGTGTGTTCAGCATCACCTGGAAGAAAAAGGAAAAAATGCATTGGGCGCCCAAGCTGCTCATTGCCTTTTTCGTCATGCTGGCGGCGCTGAATGCGGCCCTGCTCTCTATCTCCACGCATGGTTTGCCGGGCTGGATCACGAGCCTGATTCTGCCGAGCGAGGATCAGGCCACGGTGCATACCGTCTTCCCCGGGGTGATTCCGCATGACCGCAACAAGCTCTATGAACAACACCAGCAGCAGGTCGCGCAACAACGTAATCTTGGTTGGCAACTCGACATCGCAGGGCTGGAGGATCTTAAAAGCGGCACTCGCCAAACGTTGAAACTTACGCTGCACGATGCCCAGGGCCAACCGATTGTTGCCGACCGGGTGATGTTCGGTTTCTGGCGCATGGCCAACAGCAAGGATGATCGCACGATGCGCTTGCAAGCAAGCGGTGCAGGCGTTTATCAGGGCGACATCGAGTTATCCGACGCCGGCCGCTGGGTGGTCGAAATCCACATCGAGCGTGGCAAGGATGTGTATCACACCAAGAAGTCGCTGCTGGTGGACGATCCGGCCTGATAGGCAACCGGCCTCTTAAAGCAATGAACGCGGATACCGCCTGCTATCACTGCGGCCTGCCTGTTCCCGAGGCCAGCCCGTTCCATGCCGTCATCCTGGACGTGCCGCGCGAGCTGTGCTGCCACGGCTGTCAGGCGGTCGCCGAATCCATCGTCGAGAACGGCCTCGAAGATTATTACCGCTACCGCACCGAGCTGCCCAACAGTGTCGAAGAACTGGTGCCGGAAGAGCTGCGCCAGCTCGATCTGTACGATCATCCCGAGGTGCAGAAGAGTTTCGTGCTGGAAACGGCAGAACACCTCAAGCAGGCCTCGCTGATTCTGGAGGGCATCACCTGCGCCGCCTGCATCTGGCTAAACGAACGCCATCTGAAACAGATTCCCGGCGTGCACGAAGTGAGCGTCAACTACGCCTCCCATCGCGCCCGCATCAGCTGGGATGAATCCCAGGTCAAGCTCTCCGCCATCCTCGCCGAAATTCGCAAGCTGGGTTATCACGCCCATCCGTTCAATGCCCAGCAACAGGAAGAGCGCCGTCAGGAGCGGCGCAAGGGCGATATCCGTCGCCTGGCGGTCGCCGGCATTTCGTCGGGACAAGTGATGATGCTCGCGGTCGCGCTGTATGCCGGCGCCGTGCAAGGCATGGAATACGCGACCGAGCAGCTGCTGCGCTGGTTCAGCCTGCTGCTGACTGCACCAACCATCCTCTATTCGGCGCTGCCGTTCTATCAGTCGGCGTGGCGTGCGTTCACGCATCGCCAGGTGAACATGGATACGCCGATTACGCTGGGCGTGCTGGCCGGGTTCTTCGGCAGCGTCTGGGCCACGATAGCAGGCGAAGGGGTGGTGTATTACGACACCATCACCATGTTGGTGTTTTTCCTGTTGGGCGCGCGCTTCCTGGAGCGCAACGCGCGCGAGAAGTCCGTTGAGGCCGCCGAGAACCTGCTGCGGCTGGTGCCGGCCATGGCGACGCGTGTGAGTGGCGAGCAGCACGAACTGGTGCCGGTGCACGAGCTTTCCATCGGCGAACTGATCCTCGCCAAGCCGGGTGAAACCATTGCCGCGGATGGCGTGGTGGAAGAGGGTGCGAGCAACGCCGACGAGTCGCTGCTCACCGGCGAAAGCCGCCCTTTGCCGAAGTCCCCCGGCGACCGCGTCTATGCCGGCAGCATCAATTACGAGAGCCCCTTGCTGATCCGCGTCAGCGGTGTCGGCGAACAGACCGTGCTGGCAGGCATCGCGCGCCTGCTGGACCGCGCCCAGGCGCAGAAGCCGCGTCTCGCACAGATGGCCGATCGGCTGGCCAGTTGGTTCACCTATATCCTGCTTGCGCTGGTGGCTGCAGTCGGCTGGTACTGGTGGCGCATCGACCCGGCAAAAGCCTTTGAAATCATGCTCGCGGTGCTGGTGATCAGTTGCCCATGCGCATTGTCGCTGGCGGCACCCGCTGCTTTTGCCGCAGCCGGCTCCCACCTGGTAAAACGCGGCGTCCTGCTGACGCGCGGTCACGCGTTGGAAACCTTGTCCCGTGCCACGCATTTCGTGTTCGACAAGACCGGAACCTTAACCCTGGGCAAGCCCGTGCTATTGCGCACGGTTGCGATCGGCGGCAAATCCGCTGAAGAGTATCTGCTGCTCGCGGCAAGCCTGGAGCAGGCATCCGAGCATCCGCTGGCGCAAAGTTTTCTGCAGGCCGCCGAAGGGCGCGTTTTGCCCGCGGTGATGGACAGTGAAAATCTGCCGGGCAAGGGCGTGGCTGGGACGATAGGCGGGCAACGGTATCAGCTGGGGAATGCGAGTATGAATCCCGTCCTCTCCGCGCAATGCCGGCTGGACGCGGGTGACATCCCGCCCGGCGCGACGCTGGTTTGGCTGAGCGATAGCGAGAAGGTGCTGGCTGCCTTCGTGCTCGCCGATACGCTGCGCCCGCAGGCGGTCGAAATGATTGCCCAGCTGCGCAAGCGCAATATACGCGTGTCTATTCTGAGCGGCGACTCGGCCGACGCGGTAGCGCATCACGCGCGAGTATTGGGCGTCGATGATTGGCTGGCCGATCTCGGGCCGGAGCAGAAGCTCGCCGCGCTGCAAAACCTGCAGCAAGACGGTGAAGTCGTTGCGATGGTCGGCGATGGCATCAACGATGCTCCGGTGCTTGCCGGCGCCCAGGTTTCGATTGCCATGGGCAGCGGTACGCAGATGGCGCGCACCAGCGGCGATATCGTGTTGTTGACGGAGCATCTGCTGGAAATCGACCATGCGGTGGCGACCAGCCGGTTCGGCATGAGCATCATCAAGCAGAATTTCGGCTGGGCTTTGGGGTATAACCTGCTGGCGATTCCGTTTGCCGCGACCGGGTTTATTTCGCCGTGGCTGGCGGCGTTGGGGATGTCGGTGAGTTCGCTGGTGGTGGTGCTGAACGCGCTACGGTTGCGCTGATTTTATTCCCTCCCCTTGTGGGGCGAAAGCGGGGTTTCGCAAAGCATGCTTTGCGCCGTCTGAGCCGGATTTGGATGCAGCCAAATCCGTGGGGCGCGGAGCGGGGCTAGGGTGAGGGGTAAAAAAGCCGGCAATCGCCGGCTTTTTGCATTCGGTTTCGTAGGGCGGATGTTGGAGTGCTGGATGCTTGGTCTGGTCGGGTCTCGCCCCGACAGGCGAGTTACTTTCGTTTGCTTGCCCAAACGAAAGTAACCAAAGAAAAGGGCACCCTGCTGCCTCGGTGCTGCGCACTCCCCTGTGCTGCTCGCCAAGCCGGGCGGCTGCGGAACTCGCGCTACGCGCTCAGACAGTCCTCGCCGAAATCCCCCGTCTTGGCTGTGCTGCTCGGCGCGGCAGAAGGGGAGCGGGTCGGTAAGTTACCATTCCCGTCATTTTGGGCCGAAGCCGGGATTTGAGAAAAGAAGTAGTTGGAATTTTTAGCGAATCATCGAATCACAAAAGGGTGAATCGGTACTTGCCATTGGATAGCTTTTTCCATTCGTAATATGAGCAATAATTAACAAATATGCAGTGGAGTTCAATTAGTCGTACGCCCATCATTGAAAGAGGCACGAGGCGCAAGATATCGAATGCAACCTCCAAAATTCGCAAAGGAAGCCATGTCCGAGAAAGTCTTTGCGATTCCAGCTTCTCTTGTCTATTGAACATAGTTAATAAGATATGAGTTCGGAACCATCCGAGGTCAATTAGTAATAGCCCTTGCTCCTTTAGCAGGACTTTTGTTTTATCAAACTCAATTTCAGCGTATTCAATAACTTGGAATTTTTCTTCTGTTATTTTCATAGTGAGATGTACTTGATGGTTTTGCTCGAGTCTAGACCAAATGCAACTCCGCCGAAATAGCCTTTAACTCATTCCTTGCTGTCTCATAATCCGGGCACAACTTCCCCACCCAAGCCCAAAACTTCGGGCTGTGGTTCATCTCTTTCAAATGTGCCAGCTCATGCGCAACCACGTAATGAATGATATGCGGCGGTGCCTGGATCAAGCGCCAGTTCAAGCGTATCTCGCCGCGTGAATTGCAGCTTCCCCAGCGGGTTCGGGCGCTGGATAGATACAAGGGCGGTGTGGGAACGCCGAGTTTCGCGGCAAGCAGCTCGATACGCCGCGTAAAATCCGGGCGGGATTGCTTGGCGAGCCATTGGATGACTTTGCGCTGCACCGAGGCGGCATCGTCCGGGTTGGGCAAGGCAAGGTGGAGGCGGCTGCCGTCGAAGTCTACGGCGCGACTCTTTGGGTCCTGGCGTAGCGCCAGACGGATTTCCTGGCCCAGGTAGCGCAGGGTTGCGCCGTCCTGCCATTCGATCGCGGCGGGGCGGTCGGTCCATTTGGCGAGTTTTTGGGTGATCCAGTCGGACTTGTCTTGCAGCAGGCTTTCTACGGTGTGCTGCGGGACGCGCCGGGGGATGTGGACCGTGAGGCCTTTCTCGTCTATCTGCAGGCCGATGGTGCGACGGCGGGCGCTGATTTTCAGTAGGTAGGGGATGCTGTGGCCGTTGGCGAGTTTGAGTTGCCGTTGGCTCACAGGGTTTTCAGTCGGGGCATTTCAGCCTCGATCCACTCTTCGACTTGTCTGTTCAGCTCGTCCGTCTTCATGCCGGTGGCATCGATGGGCGCGCCGATGCTGACGGTGATGGTGCCGGGGCGCTTGAGCAGGCTGTTCTTGCGCCAGAACTCGCCGGCGTTGTGGGCAACCGGCACCACCGTTGCGTTGGTGTGGGTTGCAAGCCATGCGCCGCCGATATGGTATTTGCCGCGTTCACCGGGTGAGATGCGGGTGCCTTCGGGGAAGATCACGACCCACAGGCCGCGCTGGAGGCGATTCTTGCCTTGGCTGACCAGTTGCTTTAGTGCTTCGCGCCCGGCGGAGCGGTCGATGGCGATGGCAGAGAGCGCCGCCAGCGCCCAGCCGAAGAAGGGTAGCCACAGCAGTTCGCGTTTCAGTACCCAGATTTGCGGCGGGAAGATGGTCTGGAAGGCGATGGTTTCCCATGCCGATTGATGCTTGGCGAGTACCACGCACGGGTGATTGGGAATATTCTCGCGCCCGATGACGCGGTATTGCAGGCCGCACGTCAGCTTCAGCCACCACATCACGAAATATGCCCAGCCGCCGACTATGCGGCTGCGGGTGACGGCGGGAAAGGGAATCAACAGGATAGCGAGCAGCGCGGAGGGTGGAATCGTCAGCCACATGCCCAGATTAAAAATCAGCGAACGCAGTCGTATCATGTAAGACGATTACAGGAACAAAACAGCGGGAAACCCGACAGCAATCAACTGACGCCCCACGGAGTTCTCTCGTAGATGATGCGCTGTACCGCTTCGGCAAGATCGGCGCAAACCCAGGTGTTCTCGGGCAGGTCGCCGATTTCCAGGGTTTTCTCGCCTTTGCCGGTGCGCACCAGGATGGGCTGCGCGCCGACCGCGACACTGGCTTGCAGGTCGCGCAGCGAATCGCCCACGCTGGGCACGCCGCGCAGGTCTTCCGAAAAGCGGCGGGATATTTCTTCCATCATGCCGGGCTTGGGCTTGCGGCAGTTGCAGTTGTCGTCCGCCGCATGCGGGCAGTAAAACAGCGCATCGATGCGGCCACCGAATTGCGCCAGCGCGCGATGCATCTTGTCATGGATGGCGTTCAGCGTGGTCATGTCGAACAGGCCGCGGCTGATGCCGGACTGATTGGTGGCGAGCGCCACGCGGAAACCGGCCTGGTTGAGTTGCGCAATGGCCTCCAGGCTGCCGGGAATGGGTTTCCATTCTTCCGGGCTCTTGATGAATTGCGTGCTGTCGTAATTGATAACGCCGTCGCGGTCGAGGATGACGAGTTTCATGCTGGAAGCCTGCCTGCCGAAAGAGATTCCAAGTTTACGCCGCCAGTCGCGAAAGGTCAGCGACGCGGTTCATCGCCTGATGCAGCGTCGCCAGCAAACCGAGGCGATTGGCGCGCAGGGCCGGATCGTCGGCGTTCACCATCACGTTGTCGAAGAAGTCGTCCACCGGGGCCTTGAGTGCGGCCAGGGCTTGCAGCGAAGCGGTGTAGTCGCCTTTTTCGAACGCGGCATCGGCCTGGGGCGCGACCGCAGATAACGCCTGATGCAGCGCGGATTCGGCGGCTTCCTTCAGCAACGCAGCGTTCACCTTGGCTTCCACCGTGCCTTCGGCTTTCTTCAGGATATTGCCGACGCGCTTGTTCGCGGCGGCCAGGCTCTCGGCCTCGGGCAGCGCGGAAAAGGCGCGTACGGCTTCGAGGCGTTGCGCGATGTCAGTCAGCACCTGCGGATGCAGCGCGATCACGGCGTCCACTTCCTGCGGCGTATAGCCCTGCTCGCGCAAATTGCCGGCCAGGCGCTCGAAAATGAAGTCCGTAAGTTGGGCCGTTGGATTCTGGATCTTGTCGCCAAACGCTTCGGCAGCATGTTGCAGCAGCGTATCCAGCGACAGCGGCAGTTGCTTGTCGATCAGGATGCGAATCACGCCCAGCGCGTGACGACGCAGGGCAAACGGGTCCTTGTCGCCGGTGGGAATCTGCCCGATGCCGAACAGGCCAACCAGCGTTTCCAGCTTGTCGGCCAGCGCAACGGCGACACCGGTGGAATTGCGCGGCAATGCGTCGCCGGCAAAGCGCGGCTTGTAGTGGTCTTCGATCGCATCGGCGATATCTTCCGACAGGCCGTCATGGCGTGCATAGTAGCCGCCCATGATGCCCTGCAGTTCGGGGAATTCGCCGACCATGTCGGTCAGCAGGTCGGTTTTGGCCAGTTGCGCGGCCTGGTCGGCGGAAGCCGCCAGAGCGTCGCCGCCAATCTGCTGGGCGATGGCGCGTGCAATCTTGCGCACGCGCTCCATGCGTTCGCCCTGCGTGCCCAGCTTGTTGTGGTACACCACCTTGTCCAGCCCGGCGACGCGCGCTTCCAGCGTCTTTTTGCGGTCCTGGTCGAAGAAGAACTTGGCGTCGGCCAGGCGCGGGCGCACCACGCGCTCGTTGCCGCCGATCACCGCGCTGGTGTCGACCGGGCGGATGTTGGAGACGATCAGGAACTTATTGGTCAGCTTGCCGTTGCCGTCCAGCAGCGGGAAGTATTTCTGGTTGGCCTTCATCGTCAGGATCAGGCACTCCTGCGGCACTTCGAGAAAGGCTTGTTCGAACTGGCCGAGCAGCACATTGGGACGCTCGATCAGCGCCGTGACTTCGTCCAGCAGCGCGTCGTCGTCGATCGGGGTGAGTCCTTCCTTTGCGGCGGCTTCGGTCAGTTGGCGGACAATTTCGGCGCGGCGGGCGTCAAAGCCAGCGATCACGGCGCCTTCGGTTGCCAGCTGCAACCCGTAGGTGTCGGCATTCTTGAGGCGTACCGGATGATGCGTCGCCTCGAAGCGATGGCCTTGCGTCATGTTGCTCGACGCCAGGCCCAGCGTGGCGATGGGCACCACGTCGTCGCCATGCAAGGCCACCAGGCCATGCGCCGGACGCACGAAGTTGACGTTGCTCCAGCCGTCGTCCAGCTGGTAGGTCATCACCTTGGGAATCGGCAGCTTGGCGAGCGCTTCGTCCAGCGCTTTTTGCAGCCCGTCCGCCAGTTTTGCGCCCGGCATGACGACATCGAGGAACAGTACGTCGGCCTTGCCGTCGTATTCGCGCTTGAGTTGCGACACGACGGCGGCATCGGCGCCCACCGCCGCCAGTTTCTTGAGCAGCGCTGGCGTCGCCTGACCATTGTCATCCAGGCCCACACTCACTGGCATCAGCTTTTGCGACACTGGCTTGTCGGCAGCTTGCGCGGCGATTTCGGTAATATGCGCGGCGAGACGGCGCGGAGAGGCGTACGGCGTGACGGCGGATTGCTCGCTCGTCAGTCCTTGGGCTTTCAGGCTATCGAACAGCTTCGCGGCGAATTCCTCGCCCAGTTTCTTCAGCGCCTTGGGCGGCAGTTCCTCGACAAACAGTTCGATCAGTAGGTTGCGGATACTCATGCTCATGCGGCTTTCTTGTCCATTTGCGCCAGTACTTCATCGGCCCATTCTTTCGGCGCCATCGGGAAGCCGAGCCGCGCGCGGCTTTCCAGGTAGGCTTGCGCGACGCTGCGCGCCAGGTTGCGGATGCGGCCGATATAGGCAGCGCGCTCGGTGACGGAAATCGCACCGCGGGCATCCAGCAGGTTGAAGGTGTGCGCGGCCTTGAGCACTTGCTCGTAGGCCGGCAGCGCCAGTTGCTGCTCCATCAGGTATTGGGCTTCCTTCTCGTGGCTGCCGAAGGCGCCGAGCAGGAAGTCGACATCGCTGTGCTCGAAGTTGTAGGCGGATTGCTCGACTTCGTTCTGGTGGTAGACGTCGCGGTATTTCAGGTTCTCGGTCCAGTCCAGGTCAAACACGTTGTCCACGCCTTGCAGGTACATCGCTAGGCGTTCCAGACCGTAGGTGATTTCGCCGGTGATCGGACGGCAGTTGATGCCGCCGACTTGCTGGAAATAGGTGAACTGCGTCACTTCCATGCCGTTCAGCCACACTTCCCAGCCCAGCCCCCAGGCGCCCAGTGTCGGGTTTTCCCAGTCGTCCTCGACGAAGCGGATGTCGTTCTTGCGCAGGTCGAAGCCCAGCGCTTCGAGCGAGCCGAGGTAGAGTTCGAGGATGTTGGCCGGTGCCGGCTTCAGCACCACCTGGAATTGGTAGTAGTGCTGCAAGCGGTTCGGGTTCTCGCCGTAGCGGCCGTCCTTGGGGCGGCGGCTCGGCTGCACGTAGGCGGCTTTCCACGGCTCCGGGCCGAGTGCGCGCAGGAAGGTCGCGGTGTGGCTGGTGCCGGCCCCGACTTCCATGTCATAAGGTTGCAGCAGGGCGCAGCCTTGCTTGTCCCAGTATTGTTGCAGGGTGAGTATGATCTGTTGGAAAGTCAGCATCGCGGGTGGCTGTTCTTGTTTTGCAAAAGGGCTTGATTTTACTTCTTTTTGCGCCCCCACAAAAGCCCGAATACCAGCACGATCAGCGTAATTGCCGGCCAATTTCCCCAGCGGACGTAAGGGGTCGTGCCGGTGTAGCCCTGGGCCATGCCGGTGAGGGCTGTTGTGGTGAAATGCGGCGCTTCGGCGACGATCGCTCCATCGGGTGCGACGATGGCGGTAGCGCCGGTATTCGTGGCGCGCAGCATCATGCGGGCGGTCTCCATCGCGCGCGTCTGGGATATTTGCAAATGCTGGTGCGCCGCCAGCGAATGACCGTACCACGCATCGTTACTGGCGTTGACCAGCAGCGTAGCCTCCGGCAGTTGGCGGATGATCTCCTCGCCGAACACGTCCTCGTAGCAAATGTTGATCGCGACCTTCTGCCCGGCGACCGCCATCGGCTTCTGGTATTTGGCGCCGGAAGAAAGGTCGGAGAGCGGGATGTGCAGTAGATCGTGGTAAATCCAGCCGAATGCCACCTTGAACGGGATGAACTCACCAAACGGCACCAGATGGAATTTGCTGTACTTCTGCTCTGGCGCGTTGCCCACGCTGAACATGCTGTTGAAATATTCTTCACCGACAGCCTCCGGCGCGCCAACCAGCGTGTCGCCGCCCAAGGCCTTCGCCGGCTCGGCCAGCGCCGCCAGATAGTCGGGTGGGACTTGATGCCACAACAACGGCAGCGCCGTTTCCGGCAGCACTACCAGTTGTGCGGGGTGTTGCTGTGCGAGGCTCAGGTAAGTCCGCAGCGTGTTGCGGATTTCCTCCGGCTGCCATTTCATGTCCTGCGAAACGTTGCCTTGCAGCAGGCTCACCGTCACTGGCGCGCCCACCGGCGTACTCCACGCCACCTGCTTCAGCACGCTGCCGCCTATCCAGAACACGAACAACGCGATCAGCAATGGCCGTCGGTTCGCCCCGTTCAATAGCCCGGCCAGCAGCGCCGCACTCACCGCCGCCGCCAGTGAAATCCCGAACACGCCGACAATAGGCGCCAGCCCCGCCAAGGGGCTGTACGGCACCTGCGAATACCCCAGTGTCATCCACGGAAAGCCGGTGAAAATCCAGTTGAGCACCCATTCCAGCAGCACCCAGGCGAAGGGCATGGCATAGACGCGAAGATGAGCGAAACGGGCGCTTATCCATCCGGCAGTCGCTGGGAACAGCGCCAGAAACGCGCAGAATGCCGCTGTTGCAATCCCCGCTGCCGCCGCCGGCATGCCGCCGAAATCGTGCAGGCTGACGTAAATCCACGACACGCCTGCGCCGAACAGCCCCAGCCCGTAGAAGTAGCCGAGCAGGAAAATTTGCTTGGGCGACTCCGCCTGGCGCCACAGCAGGAAAAGCCCGGCCAGCGTCAGGATGGGGATGGGGTAGAGGTAAAAAGGCGCGTAGCCAAGGATGGCGAGCGCGCCGAGGATCAGGGCGGCGAGGCGTTGCCGGAAAGGGGTTGCCAGAAGTTTCAGCACGATGCGGGCCGTCGATTATGCAAAGCCTGCATTATCGCCGGAAACGTTCGCGCCGGTGCGGAAGGTCTTGTTTTATGCAGCTTAGGAGTTTAAGAGCCGCCGCCTCTCGGAAAGGTTTTATTCCTCAGGAATGTCAGCCTCAACGAGTTTGCCAAGAAGAATCAGGGATTCCTGCCAACCAAGATAGCAAGCCTCCGCGGGAATGGCGTCGGGAATACCTTCCTGGACTATATTCAACTCGGTCCCGCAGGACACCATCTTCAAGGTGATAGTCGTCACCATCTCTCCGGGCAGATTGGGGTCATCAAACCTGTCCGTATGCCGAATAAGGTCGTGAGGCTGCAGTTCCAGGTATTCTCCACCGAAAGAGTCGCTGAGGCCGGATGAGAAGTTCGTGAATGACATCTTGTACGTGCCGCCGACCGTGGCATCGAGGTGATGCACCTTGCAGGTGAAACCATTCGGCGGCAGCCACTTCGCCAAGGCATCGGGATCCAGAAACGCTCGGTAGATGCGCTCCGGCGGCGCCTGTAATACGCGGTGCAATCGAATCGTATTAGGCATGATCAATCTCCTTTCGATGTATAAACGAAGTTGGCTGGCTTCTACTACTTTGCATGCTTTGGTCTTGCCTTGCTGACGGATGTATTGAGTGACCTCCGGGTCTGCCTCTTTGATGAGCTTGCGCATCTTGCCAGTCCCACGGCTCGGCGATTTTTTGGTGGATCAGCTCAGATGCTGGCTCGCGGCCGGCTCCACTTTTTCATGCGCTCCTCCTCAATAATATGATTCTGCACCTGAATACGGCAGACCGCACATTGATCGAAACACTTCGGCTATGCGCTGACCTGAACGCGGATGCCGTGCTGGCTGATACGTTGGGCCAGGGTTTCCAGCCAGGATTGCGGGAGGCGGGTGAGGCGCGGGGCTTCTGGCTGCAGCGAGGGGCGGGCGAGGCCATAGAGATGGACGCCCTTGATATCGGAGTGAGCCTGGGCGAGTAGTGCAAGATAGGCGTCGAGTTCTGCCGCCGGTGGCGGTATGCCGTCCAGGGCGAAGACGCAGGTTTGCACCCAAGTCGAACAAGCCTGCGCGCACATTCTCAAACGCTCCAGCACACCTTGCGGATTGAGCCGCACATCGTTAATGCGAGCAGTCCCTTCTGCCGTCGCGGCATCCACCTTGAACCAGACTTCACCGTTGATTTGGCCGAGGTGGCGGATGGCGTCCAGTACGCCGGGTTTTTCGATGAGGCTGCCGTTGGTGATGAGGCGGACGGGGAGTTGGCCGAGCAGGTCCAAGTCGCGCAGCACATGTTCGACCACGGCGATGGCTGCGCCAAGCTCGGCGGAGCTGGTGGGCTCGCCGTTGCCGGAGAAGGCGATGTCTTCAAGGCGGCGGGCTTCTTCGGGGACGCGTTCTTGCATGAAGGTGCCGTTGAGCACATCGCTCAGCATCTGGCGCAACTCACGTTCAAGTTGCGTCAGGTCGATTTCAGGGGCTGCGCCACGCACGAGATCAGGCACCTGGCAGTAGATGCAGCGCCAGTTGCAGGCGTTGTTCGGGTTGAGATTGATGCCGACTGAGACACCGCGTGCGCGTCGCGATACCACCGGGTAGACATAGGTCATGCCTGCGCTGTCGCGGTCGTGATGCGTGGCGTCGAGTTGCGGTTTGGGTGTGTTCATACTGGCGTCAGTTGTGCAAAACGCAAAAATTGGAGTAATTTAAATCTTAATCAAGCGGATAGTTTAATCGAAAGGGATGCAGAACACTGCGCAGTACTTGGGTGTGTGCATCGTTTTTAATCGTTTCAGGCCAATGGCGGGAGGTTGCAATGTTCAAGGAATTCAAAAAGTTTGCCATGCGCGGCAATGTGGTGGATATGGCGGTCGGTATCATTATCGGCGCGGCGTTCGGGGCTATTGTCAAATCCCTGGTGGATGACCTGATCATGCCGCCTATCGGCTTGTTGCTAGGCAATGTCGATTTTGCCAACCTGTTTATAGTGTTGAAAGAAGGCGCCATTCCCGAGCCTTATGCTTCGCTGGATGCAGCCAAGAAAGCGGGGGCGGTGACGTTGAATTACGGCGTGTTCATCAATGCCCTGGTGAGTTTCACCATCGTCGCGTTCGCGGTTTTCCTGCTGGTGCGTGCCGTGAACAAGCTCAAGGCTGGGGAAGAGGCCCCAGAACCGACGACCAAGGATTGCGAGTTCTGCTTTACCGCAATTCCGATCAAAGCGAAGCGGTGCCCTAACTGTACTTCTGAGCTTTAAGAAGCGGCTGCCATCTTGGGGTGTACGGCGCTCAAAAACCTTTTGTACTCCATGCGCCCGCAAGATGGCTCGCGCTTAAGACTGCCTTCACGACCTACTGCTGAATGATCTCAGGCTCGGCGGCGGTAGGTGCTCCCGAACCATCGTCCTCCATCATGCTGAATACAACCGTAACCACCTGGTCTCCCACGAAATCCAGTTCGGTTGTCTTGTAGTAATCGCCATTAACCGCAGTGTTCAGATAGTAGTAATGCCAGATGGAGCCCATGACCTCGCCGGTTTCATCGTCCTTCACATCAACAATGCGGGCCGGCTCGCCCAAATGCTCGACGATCTGCGCTTTATCGGCAGTCTTGATGCGCGCGACGAATTCATGTTCGCTCAAGGGAATTTCATCACCGCCAGCCATGGCTACGCCGGACAGGCTGGCGAGAAGTGCTGCGGTAAGGACTCTCATGATCTGGACTCCTGCAATAGAGTGGCGATGTCCTAAATAGGAGGGACCCGCCGCATGAAAAGTTCCCCCGGCCATACGAGGAAAGCCTTTATAGATCAGGCCTCTGCTACCGAAGGCGCTTCCTCAACGTGTTCGACCAGCAGCGAATATACGCGCCGACTGTCCGCGCGCAGCACGGTGAACTTGAATCCGTCGAAAATGACCTGTTCGGCGCGTTTGGGCAAGTGGCCAAACTTGCTCACCACCAGGCCACCGATGGTGGAAAATTCTTCATCGCTGAACTCCACACCCAGCGCCTCATTGAAGTCGGCGATTTCGGTGAGCGCCTTGACGCGGAACCTGCCGCTGGCGTCTCGGAAGATGTTGTCCTCGGTTTCGTCGTAGTCGTATTCGTCCTCGATATCGCCGACGATCTGCTCCAGCACGTCTTCAATCGTCACCATGCCGGCCACGCCGCCGTATTCATCGACGACGATCGCGATATGGTTGCGGTTGCCGCGGAACTCCTTGAGCAGCACGTTAAGGCGCTTGGATTCGGGGATGAACACCGCCGGGCGCAGCATGTCGCGTACTTCGAAGTCCTCGCCGGCGTAATAGCGCAGCAGGTCCTTGGCGAGCAGGATGCCGAGGATGTCGTCCTTGTTTTCGCCGATCACCGGAAAGCGCGAGTGTGCGGTTTCGATGACGAAGGGGATGAATTTTTCGGGGGGATCGGTAATGTCGATCACGTCCATTTGCGAGCGCGGGATCATGATGTCGCGCACCTGCATTTCCGAGACCTGCAGCACGCCTTCGATCATTGCGAGGGCGTCGGCGTCGAGCAGATTGCGCTCGTAGGAGGAGTGGAGGAGTTCCACCAGTTGTTCGCGGTCTTCCGGCTCGCGCAGGAGCAGGTGCGAAATTCGTTCCAGCCAACTATGTTTACTACTGTCATCCGCCATGTGTTATGGCTTCCTTTTCAATACGATAGGGGTCAGCATAGCCCAATTTTGTGACGATTTGTGTTTCGAGGGACTCCATCACGGATGCCTCTTCGTCGGTTTCGTGGTCGTAGCCCTGCAAGTGCAGGATTCCGTGAACCGTGAGATGCGCGTAATGCGCTTCCAGCGGCTTGCCTTGTTCCAATGCTTCCTTTTCGACGACGGCATGGCACAGGACGATATCGCCCATCAGCACAGGCTCTTCGGCGAGCGGGAAGGTGAGCACGTTGGTGGCGTAATCCTTGCCGCGATAGTCGCGGTTGAGCTCGCGGCCTTCGGCTTCATCGACCAGTCGCAGCGCGACTTCGGCGTCTTCTTCCAACGCGGCGAGCGCCCACTTCTTGAATTGCGCGCGGGTCGGGGCGTTTTCAGGCTTGATCGCATATTGCACGGCCAGATCCAGACGTGGTTTTTTTGTTACACGGGAGTTTTTGCCGGCTTGTTGCGACGCAGGCGAGGGCGCCTGCGCTACGGATTTGGCACTCATTGCGATTGTCCGGCCTCGTAACGCTCGTAGGCATTGATAATCTTCTGCACCAGCGGATGGCGTACCACGTCGTCCGACAGGAATTGCGTCATCGCGATGCCGCGTACGTCCTTCAATATTTTCTGCGCTTCCACCAGGCCGCTCTTCTGGCCGCGTGCCAGGTCGATCTGCGTCACATCGCCGGTGATCACCGACTTTGTGCCGAAGCCGATGCGGGTGAGGAACATCTTCATCTGCTCGGTGGTGGTGTTCTGTGCCTCGTCGAGGATCACGAAGGCGTGGTTCAGCGTGCGTCCGCGCATGAAGGCCAGCGGCGCGATCTCGATCGTGCCTTTCTCGAAGGCCTTGGTGACGCGCTCGAAGCCCATCAGGTCGTAGAGCGCGTCGTACAGCGGGCGCAGGTAGGGGTCGACCTTCTGCGCCAGATCGCCGGGCAGGAAGCCCAGGCGTTCGCCGGCCTCGACGGCCGGCCGGGTGAGGACGATGCGCTGCACTGCGCTGCGCTCCAGCGCATCGATCGCGCAGGCCACGGCGAGGAAGGTCTTGCCGGTGCCGGCCGGGCCGATGCCGAAGGCGATGTCGTGGTCGAGGATGTGGCGCAGGTACTGGGTCTGGTTGCCGGTGCGGCCGGCCAGGTCGGCGTGGCGGGTGCGCAGCGTGATGGCGCCGTCGCCGGGGTTCGCGTCGCGGACGCCGCCGCCCTGGGCGGCCTCGACCAGCGCGAGCTGGAAGCTCTCCGGGGGGATGGGCTTCTTGGCGCGGTCGTAGAGCGACTGCAGCAGCGCCGTGGCGCGCTCGGCCTGCGCCTTGGCCCCTTCGATGCGGAAGGACTCGTTGCGGCGCGTGATGCCGACGTTGAAGGCCGCCTCGATGGCACGCAGGTGCTCGTCGAGCGTGCCGCACAGGTGCGCGAGGCGGATGTTGTCGAGCGGGATGAAGGCGTGGCGCAGGATCACGGGCAGGGCGGTCGCGTGGGGAGCCCGATTGTGGCGCGG
>DATHWW010000022.1:0-52548 GCA_035460165.1 Methylophilaceae bacterium
TGATTTTTAAAGAGCATGTCGCCGTAGCAACGAGAGGGGCGCATTATACAGACCGTTTACTTCCGGTCAAGCATTTGTCAGAAATATTTACCAACAAACCCGCACCACTCCTCGCTTTCAAGCGAGGCGCGCATTTTACAGACCTTTTAAATTCGGTCAAGAAGAATTTACTTCGCTCCTTCTTTTTTGCTGCCTCGCCGTTGAAGCGAGCCGCGCATTTTACAGACCATTTTTATTCGGTCAAGAGGGAAACGAAAATTTGTTTTCCTCTGGTGCTTGGCCGCCGTTGAAGCGAAGGGGCGCATTCTACAGACCGCAAGATTCCGGTCAAGAGGAAACCGAAAATTCTTTTATTTGGTCCGCATTCACTTATATATATAGCGTAACGCGTGCGAACTTACGCTTGCCGACCTGGGCAACGACCACGCCTTCGCTCAACTTCAATCCTTTATCGCTGACCTTCTCGCCGTCCAGCCTGACTCCGCCCTGCTCTATAGCGCGAAATGCTTCTGATGTGCTCGCCACCAGTCCGGCCTGCTTCAAGAGCTGCGCAATGCCTATCGAGCCCCCCTCAAGCGCAAGCGACATTTCGGGCACATCCTCGGGAATGCCTCCTTTGGAACGCAGATTGAAATCATTGAGCGCCTCTTCAGCGGCCGCCTGCGAATGAAAGCGCACCACTATTTCCTGTGCGAAGCGCACTTTGATATCACGCGGATTGGCTCCAGCCTCGACATCTTGCTTCCACCGTGCGATGGTTTCCAGCGACTCGAATGACAGCAAATTAATGTAGCGCCACATGAGTTCATCGGAAATGGACATGATCTTGCTGAAAATGGTATTGGCGGGTTCAGCTACTCCAATATAGTTGCCGAGCGACTTCGACATCTTGTTAACGCCGTCCAGCCCCTCGAGCAGCGGCATGGTCAGCACGCATTGCTGGGGTTGCCCCGCCTGCTTCTGCAATTCGCGCCCCATCAGCAAATTGAACTTCTGGTCGGTCCCGCCGAGTTCGATGTCGGCCTTGAGCGCGACCGAGTCATATCCCTGCAATAAAGGGTAGAGGAACTCATGAATGGCGATCGGCTGGTTGGATTTATACCGCTTGGAAAAGTCGTCCCGCTCCAGCATGCGCGCCACCGTCTGACTGGCAGCGAGCTTAAGCATGCCGGCAGCACCTAGCTCGGTCAGCCACTTGGAGTTAAACATAACCTCCGTCTGCTCAGGCTTCAGTATCTTGAACACCTGCTCCGCGTAAGACTTGGCATTTTCCTGCACTTGCGCTTCCGTCAAAGGCGGGCGCGTGGCACTTTTGCCGGTCGGGTCGCCGATCATGCCGGTAAAGTCGCCGATCAGGAACAAGACCTGATGCCCCAACTCCTGCAGCTGTCGCAATTTATTAAGTAGTACCGTATGGCCCAGATGCAGATCCGGAGCCGTTGGATCGAAACCAGCCTTGACCCGTAGCGGTCTACCGGTCTTCAGCTTTTCAACGAGTTCCTGCTCTATCAGCAACTCGTCACAGCCGCGTTTAATTATCGCTAATGCATCGTTCATGGAGGACATTGCAACCTTCACCGTTAAATATATTTCTGTTAGCATGCACGCTGTCCCCAGCTATGACTTCCCGAGGAGCGCCCGTGCAACAGGGTAAAGGCCGCATTTTATCGCAAATCAAAGCATCTCAAGAGCGAAAGCTGCGTCTGCGCTGGTTGCTCGCCGTCTCATCTATCCCCCTCTTCGGCGTAATCACCGCTTTTGGTATAGCGCCGCAGACCGCAGTGCAAAATATTCCCATTGAACTCGTCGTGGAAGAACTTACCTTGCCTGGGGACTCCGTTGTTGCAGCGCTAACACTCGATCAGCAACCGCTATGGCAAGCGGACGAAGTGCGCAAAGACGATACGCTGAGCACCATTCTCGACCGATTGAACATCCGAAATACGGAAGCCATCGACTTCCTGCGCCAATCGCCCGATGCCAGCGCGCTGGCTGCGAAATTGCGTCCCGGCCGCCCCATCCTCGCCAAGACAACAGGAGACGGAAAGCTGCTCGAGCTGCAGTACCAATACGATTGGGATGCGGCCTTGCAGGTCAAGCTGAACAACGATGCCTATGTCGCCGAGCAAGTTCAGCTGGCCCAAGAGAATCGCACCGAGCTGAAATCGGCCGAAATTCGAAGCTCCTTATTTGCGGCCACTGACGCGGCCGGCATTCCCGATGCCGTCGCGATGCAGTTAGTCCAGATTTTCTCTTCGGATATCGACTTCCACCTCGACCTGCGAGAAGGGGATCGCTTCACGGTAATTTATGAAGCCGGCTATAGCAAAGGCGAGATGACCACGCCCGGAAAAGTGCTCGCGGCGGAATTCGTCAATCAGGGCAAGACCTATAGCGCTCTGCTTTATCGCGACAGCAATGGCCGCTCCGATTACTTCACGCCTGATGGTAAGGCTTTGCACAAAGCCTTCCTCCGTTCGCCGCTGGAATTTTCTCGGATCAGTTCCGGATTCACGCTTGCACGTTTCCACCCCGTACTGAAACGTTGGCGTGCGCATAAAGGCGTGGATTATGCCGCACCCATCGGCACCCGCATCAAAGCCACGGCGGACGGAACCGTGGCTTTTGCCGGACAGCAGGGCGGCTACGGCAACGTTGTCATGTTGCAACATACGGGTGGCGTTACCACTGTATATGGACATCTGTCGCGATTTGCGGCCGGACTCCGCAAAGGCCAAAGAATTTCGCAGGGAGACGTCATTGGACATGTAGGCATGAGCGGCCTGGCATCGGGCCCGCACCTGCATTACGAATTCCGGGTGCACGGGCAACATCGCGATCCACTCAAGGTCGCCTTGCCCAATACGGCCACCCTGACAAACATAAACCAAGCCGCGTTCAAGACGCAGGCGCAGCCCTTGTTGGCGCAACTCGCACTTTTACGGAGCACTCAAACCGCATCGCTCGTGCGTTAGTGGGCTCCGCCTAATGAGCACCACTATCGACAAGGAAACTGTTATCAAGCTTGTTAAGAGTTTCCATACTCCGCCACACCCATGAGCAGTTCGGACTCTTATTTCATCGGCCTGATGTCCGGCACCAGCATGGACGGTGTGGATGCAGTACTTGCGAACTTCGAAGTCACGTCTTGCCAAATCATCGAACGCGCTTTTGTTTCCTTCCCCGACGACCTGAAGCAGACCTTATTACAGCTGAACACATCGGGTGCTGATGAAATCGAACGCAGCCACCTGGCCGGCAATCACCTTGCACGCCTGTACGCCAACTGCATTGCCGAATTACTCGCGCTAGCGGAAGCCCCGGCAAACACCATCGGCGCGATTGGCTGCCATGGCCAAACCATACGGCATCGTCCGAACCTGGGATTCACCGTTCAGATCGGCAACGCCGCCCTGCTCACGGAATTGACTGGGATCACCGTCATCGCGGACTTTCGCAGCCGGGATCTAGCTGCCGGGGGCCAAGGTGCGCCATTGGTACCGGCCTTTCATCAAGCGGTTTTTGGCAATGCGCTGACGCATCGCGTGATCGTCAATATCGGCGGCATCAGCAATCTCTCGGATTTGCCCCCTGCCGGAACTAGGTGCGGCTTCGACTGCGGTCCCGGAAATTTACTGATGGATGGTTGGGCACTGCGGCACATCGGACAACCATACGATAAGGATGGCGCCTGGGCCGCTAGCGGCAAGATACTTCCGGACTTGTTGGGTGCGCTACTGGCCCACCCTTTCTTTGCAGCTCCTCCGCCCAAAAGTACCGGCCGAGACGATTTCCATATGGCTTGGCTGGAACGTCTCGTTACGCCTCAATATGCTCCCGTCGATGTGCAGGCAACATTGCTCGAACTGACTGCAATGTCGATTTCCGATGCACTCGCGGAACATTGCGCCGCCGCCACGGAAGTCTATCTTTGCGGTGGCGGCGCCTATAACGCTGCCTTGGTGCGTCGCCTGGCGCAACTGCTGCACCCGCGAAAACTGGCGCTCACGGACGAACTCGGCATTCCCGCGAATATCGTCGAAGCCGCAGCCTTCGCCTGGCTAGCGAGACAAGCCCTTCTCGGGCTACCTGGCAATCTCCCCGCCGCAACCGGTGCGAGCGGCCCGCGAATACTCGGAGCCATTTACCCGGCATAACACTTAAGCGCTTGCCTCACCAGGCCTCTGGCCTTTAGTATTGACCCTTTCTGTGCAACAAAGACGCGATTTCCTATGAAGCCGACCAAAGCCACTTTTACTCTCGACAATAGTGCCGATCCTATTGATCTTCCGGTGCTGACCGGAAGCCTCGGTCCTAATGTCGTCGATATCCGCAGCCTGGCCGGGCATGGGTACTTCACCTACGATCCGGGGTTTCTCTCGACGGCAAGCTGCAGCTCGAACATTACTTATATCGATGGTGAGAACGGCCTTCTTTATCACCGCGGCTATCCCATCGAGCAACTCGCCGAGCACTGCGATTTTCCGGAAGTTGCCTACCTGCTGATCAACGGCGAATTGCCGAATGCAGAAGAGAAGAGAAATTTCGCGGACACCCTCACCCGCCACACCATGCTGCACGACCAGATGAA
This sequence comes from Methylophilaceae bacterium, assembly GCA_035460165.1. GTDB lineage: Bacteria > Pseudomonadota > Gammaproteobacteria > Burkholderiales > Methylophilaceae > MM2. Next base: position 4,592 of record DATHWW010000022.1, read on the forward strand.
TAATGTGTTCCGCGGATTCCGCCGCGACGCGCATCCGATGGCGGTCATGGTCTCGGTCGTGGGTGCCATGGCGGCTTTTTATCCGGAGCATGCGGACGTGTCCGATCCGCGCTTGCGTGAAATCGCGGCATACCGCCTGCTCGCCAAGATGCCGACAGTTACCGCCTGGAGTTACAAGTACAACATTGGTCAGCCGTTCGCTTATCCGCAGAACCGTTTGAACTATGCCGAGAACTTCATGCACATGATGTTTTCCATCCCTTGCGAGCAGTACTCTCCCAACCCCATACTCGCGCGGGCATTGGATCGCATTCTCATTCTGCACGCCGATCACGAGCAGAACGCCTCGACTTCTACGGTGCGCGTGGTCGGCTCGAGCGGCGCCAATCCGTTCGCGTGCATTTCCGCGGGGATAGCTTCGCTATGGGGTCCTCTGCATGGCGGCGCCAATGAAGCCACATTAAGGATGTTGGAGGAAATCGGCGATATTTCCCGCATTGGTGAATACATCAAGCGCGCCAAGGACAAAACTGACTCCTTCCGCCTGATGGGTTTTGGACATCGCGTCTACAAGAACATGGACCCGCGCGCGGCCATCATGCGCCAGACCTGCCATCAGGTACTGGACGAGCTCGGCTTGCACGACGACCCGATGTTCAAACTGGCGCTCAAGCTGGAACAGATTGCCCTGGAAGACGAATATTTTGTCAGCAAGCGCCTGTATCCGAATGTGGACTTCTATTCCGGTATCGTGATGCGGGCAATGGGGATACCGAACTCGATGTTCACCGCCATTTTTGCACTGGCACGCACCGCCGGCTGGATTGCGCAATGGAACGAGATGATCTCCAGCCCCGAGCACCGCATCGCGCGACCACGCCAGCTCTACACCGGCCAAGCGCGGCGCGACTTCATTCCCGTCGGACAACGCTAAACGAAAAAGGAGGCAATGCCTCCTTTTTCGTTGATGCCTGAATAAATTAATCAGGCAGAGAACGAGGATCCACAACCGCAGGTCGTAGTCGCATTCGGATTACGAATGACGAACTGGGAACCTTGCAGACTATCCTGATAGTCGATTTCAGCGCCTACCAGATATTGCAGGCTCATCGGATCGATCAACAGCGTTACGCCGTCGCGATCCACGGTGGTGTCATCTTCGTTGACGGTATCTTCAAAAGTGAACCCGTACTGGAAGCCGGAGCAGCCGCCGCCGGTGACGAATACGCGCAGCTTCAGGTCAGGCGAACCTTCCTCGTCTATCAGTTCTTTCACTTTTTTGGCCGCGTTGTCGGTGAAAACAAGCGGGCTCGGAATTTCATTCACTGCGTTCATTTCTGACTCCTTCATATTCTGACCGGCAATTATCCGCCCGGTCATCCGCCCGGTCAATCCTGACCGGATGTAAGCTCTTGATTTACCACGTCGGAATCATTGATATAAACCAACTTTCCCTCAACTACGGCACCGGTATGTATTTCCAAAGTTTTGTAGTACACATCTCCGGTGACCCTGGATTTGTTTTGAAGTTCAACATAACTGCTCGCCTTAACCGGCCCGATGACAGCACCGTTGATCACCACATGCGAGGATTCGATTGCCCCTTCAATGCGGCCATGCTCGCTGAGAACGAGCGTACACGCCTTCCCCGCGATTTCACGGACATCACCATGAATAGTTCCGTCAACCCGCAATCCTCCGCTGAAATGGATATCTCCCTTGATCGACGTTTCCGCGCCGATCAGGGTTTCAATGCGCGAGCTCGGTTTTTGTTGGGTTTTTCGAAACATGCTTGATTCCATTCAATCCGACAAACTGAAGGTTTGGCTCAGCCTTGGGCGCGTATCGCCAGCTTCCACGAATTCCACGAGCAGGCTTCGGGCCTGCATTGATTCCGGAATACTGAACACGCCATCCACTTGCCGGTATTTTTTAAAGTTCACCATCATACCTGCTTGCTGTCCATCAAGGACGATATCGCGACTGACGTTTTTCCCGTCCTGCATGCCCTGCACCGCCAAATGCAGACTACCTCGTATCGGCTTGCCTTCCGACCCCGTCTGCGCCAGGTTGATTTCATAGCGATATTCCAACGGATTCATCGTACGGGTAATTTTCACGCCCTGGATCTTGGGAGCCCCGGTACCGCTGCGCTCGGTGAGTATGCCCTTGTAAAAAGCCACATCCTCCTTGAGCCGCATGATCTCATCCTGCAAAAGCGCCATTTCCTTCAGTGCGTTGCTGCGCGTAGCACGCTCTACCTGCAGCTGGCGCTCGGCCATTGCAAGTTGCGCCATATAGGCATCGCTTTCCGGCGAGCCGGACGAATGCGGGATCATGAATCGCCAATACGCGAAACCATAGCCCAGTGCCAGGAACAGCAGGACAGCCACAACTTTCACGTACCAAGGATGTTGCGCACGAACGGAGACGCGCCTGTCGAGCGGCCCACGGCGCCTCAATCGATGCAGGGTACGCTTCATGGCAGAAGCGGAACGTGCTCCAACGCCGCCGTCTCATCGAAACCGAACATGATGTTCATGTTCTGGACAGCCTGACCGGCAGCGCCTTTGACCAGATTGTCTATCACCGACAGTACGACGACCGTGTCGCCATTGCCGGGACGATGCACCGCAATCCGACATTGGTTGGAGCCGCGCACGGAACGGGTTTCCGGGTGCGATCCCGCCGGCAGCACGTCGACAAAACGCTCGTTGCGATATTGATTTTCGTATAAGGACTGCAGATCGACATCCTTGGTCAGCCGCGCATACAGCGTTGCATGGATGCCGCGAATCAGTGGTGTCAGATGCGGCACAAACGTCAGCACGACCTTGTTATCGCACATGCCGGTCAATCCTTGGCTGATTTCCGGCAAATGCCGGTGCCCAGCCACGCCATAGGCCTTGAAATTATCACCGGCTTCGGCAAACAGGATATGGGTTTCCGCCTTGCGCCCAGCACCGCTTACACCAGACTTGGTGTCAGCAATCAAATGGGATTCGTCCACTACCCCAGCTTTCAGCAACGGCAGAAAGCCCAACTGCACCGCCGTCGGATAGCAACCCGGGTTCGCGACCAGCCGGGCCGATACTATCTTGTCGCGATTCAACTCAGGCAAACCGTACACGGCTTCGGCAATCAGATCGGGGCAGGCATGGATCATGCCATACCATTTTTCCCACACGGAAACGTCCTGAATCCGGAAGTCGGCAGCAAGATCGATCACGCGCACGCCGGCATCAAGCAGTGCGCGCGTTTGCTGCATGGCGATACCATTCGGCGTGGCAAAAAATACCACGTCGCAGCTTGCCAGGTCAGCCTGGGCCGGATCGGTAAAAGGCAGATCGACATAACCGCGCAAACTCGGGAACATATCGCTCACACGCTGCCCGGCTTCACCGCGGGACGTAATGCACGCGATTTCGGTGCCGGGATGCAGCGCCAGCAAACGTAGCAGCTCGACACCGGTATACCCGGTGCCGCCTACGATACCAACCTTGATCTTGTTCTGTTGCATAGTCAGTTTTTCAATCGAAACTATCAAAGACAGGAGCGGCCCATATTAATCAGCCCTTCCGGAAAAGACAATCAAAAATGGCTTTGATTGCGGGCCTGCGGCGCAAAAACAAAAGGCCGCATAAAGCGGCCTTTTGCAATAAACATCGTAACGCTTAGCGCTTGGAGAACTGCTTAGCGCGGCGTGCCTTGCGCAGGCCGACCTTCTTACGTTCAACTTCGCGAGCATCGCGGGTTACGAAGCCGGCATTGGAGAGCGCGCTCTTCAGTGCTGCATCGTAGTCGATCAGTGCGCGGGTGATACCATGACGCACTGCACCGGCTTGACCGGATTCACCGCCGCCGACAACATTGACCATGATGTCGAAGCTTTCGGTGTTGTTGGTCAGTTCCAGCGGCTGACGCAGAATCATGCGCGAGGTCACGCGGGAGAAGTACTCGTCTGCAGGCTTGTCGTTGATGACGATGTTGCCCTTGCCGGACTTCAGAAATACACGTGCCACGGAGCTTTTGCGGCGGCCGGTACCATAGTTGTATTTGCCGATCATGCTAGATCCTTAGATTTCCAGAGGTTGTGGTTGCTGCGCCACGTGATCGTGCTTGGGACCAGCGTACACTTTGAGCTTGCGGAACATCGCATAGCCCAGCGGCCCCTTCGGCAGCATGCCCTTGACAGCCTTTTCCAGGGCGCGGCCCGGGAAGCGCTGTTGCATCTTGGTGAAATTGGTGGTGGAAATACCGCCCGGATAGCCACTGTGCCGATGATACAGCTTGTCGTCAGCCTTGTTGCCGGTGATCTTGAGCTTGTCGGCATTAACCACGACGATATAATCGCCGGTGTCCACGTGCGGGGTAAAAATGGTCTTGTGCTTGCCACGCAGGCGATGCGCAATTGCGCTTGCCAGACGGCCGAGCACTACGTCCGTGGCGTCTACCACGAACCAATCGCGCTGTACTTCATGCGATTTAGCAGAAAAGGTCTTCATCGGAGCAACCGTATTTCGCTGAAAAATGAAAGGGGTGGATTCTATGTCAAGCGTGAGCACACTGTCAAACGAAATCTAAATGAACTGGCTTATCACCAATTTCACGGCCGCCTTTTTGCTGCCGCCACTGAACCTGCTAGTGTTGCTCGCACTCGGCGCAAGCCTGTTGCACAGCCGCTTCGCCACATATGGCCGGCGACTGATCTGGCTGGCTATCGCATTGCTTTGCCTGCTTGCTACTCCGCTGGCCGGGCATACGCTGCTTGCCACATTGCAGGAGCCATACAACGCCCCCGCTTATGCCAATGCCCAAGCCATCGTGGTGTTAGGCGGCGGAGTGTATCACGATGCACCCGAGTACGGTGGAGACACCGTACGCAGCTACTCGCTGGAGCGCTTGCGCTATGCGGCGCGGCTTCAACACGCCTCGGGCCTGCCGCTACTTGCCAGCGGTGGCAGGCCCGAGGGCGGCGAAGCCGAAAGCCTTACGATGTGGAGTACCTTGCGCAAGGATTTCGGGGTGGATACGCGCTGGGTCGAGATCACTTCCCTGAATACGGGCGAAAGTGCCAGGAATAGCTACGCGATTCTGCAGCCGTCGGGCATCACCCGCATATTGCTGGTCACGCATGCCTGGCATATGCCGCGGGCGCGGGCTGCATTCGAGAAGGCAGGGTTTACCGTCATCCCGGCGCCGACTATTTACGTCACCGAGCGCAAGCTGACAGTGCTGGATTTCCTGCCATCGGCCAAGGGCTTGATGCAGTCGCACATTGCGCTGCATGAATGGATAGGCATGCTCTGGTACAAGCTGAAAGGGTCAGGCTAGTCGGTAGCTGGCGAACAGCCCGGCGAAGATAACTGCACCCAGCCAGTTATTATGCAGAAACGCCCTGAAACAGGCCGCGCGTTCGCGTCCCCGGATCAGGGTGTAATGGTATGCAGCGATCACGCCTGCCACGGCAAGGCCCGCATAGAACGGCCAGTGCAGGCGCACCTCCATGCCCAGCCAAGCCAGGATACCCAGCATGATCGCGTAACAGCCCATCACGGCCGCAATATCGTAGCGCCCGAAAAATAGCGCAGAGGAGCGAATGCCGATTTTAACGTCATCGTCACGATCCACCATCGCGTACTCGGTGTCGTAAGCAACCGCCCAGAAGATATTGGCTGCCAGCAGCACCCAGGCCAGTAGCGGTACCGTACCGTTGTGCGCGGCGAAAGCCATAGGAATGCCGAACCCGAACGCCACACCAAGATAGGCTTGGGGAATGGATATAAAACGCTTGGTATATGGATACGTCAGCGCCAGGAACAGCGCACATACCGATAACAATATGGTGAGCTTATTCAGCAGAAGCACCAGCCCGAACGCCAGCAGGCTCAACACCCCTGCCAACACCAGTGCCTCACGCGGACTCACCTCACCGGTTGCCAATGGGCGCGATTTGGTACGCTCGACGTGCGCATCGAACTTGCGGTCGGCATAGTCGTTCATCACGCAGCCGGCGGAGCGCATCAGTACCGTGCCCAGCATGAAAATCCAGACAATCAGCCAATCCGGATGTCCGTTGCTTGAAATCCAGAGCGCCCAGAGCGTCGGCCACAGCAGTAGAAGAATGCCGATGGGCTTGTCTAGCCGCATCAATCGTTCATAGGCATCCAGTCGCGCGATCAGATTCTTCATTATTCGAGCACTCCCGGCAGAAAGACTTCGGTCACCAGAATCGGCGCATTATGCAACATAAACACCGAACGACGCGCCCACAGGCATGCCGGACGTTCGGCCAGATGCTCGACGGCACGGGTGTAAAGCGCATGGTGCGGCAACAGCTTGCGGAAAGCCAAGGGCGTACGTATCACTTCAGGATTGGCGAAGAGCACCGCACCAAGCGGCTTTGCTCCCAGCCGGCCAAGGTTGTGCCAGGCGCCGCGCAAACTGCTACGCGGCAATACGCTGTGCGCGAACACCACCTGGACGCCATCGCAACATAGGCTCACCTCTCGCAACAATGCCTTTTCGTGCGATCGCATGCGCAAGAGCAGCACCTCGTCCGGCAACGGCCTGGCCCAACGCTGGCGCACCCGCTCCACTGAGAATGTTCTGCAATGTTTACGCAGGCGCTGCGTCAGCGATCCATCATCGACCAGCCAATGCCGATAAGCGCCGCTCGCCGGCGGTTTCGGCAGCCAGGCGGCGCGGAACGGAAATGGGCTTGAACGGACCTTCATCGCGGCCGATTATGCCACACCGCCTTTGCGCCAAGCATTCGCTACACCTTGACGTACTCTTCAGCGCGACGCAGCCAACGCTTCAAGTGCGCTTCCGCTGCAGGCGGATCATCGCGCAGCAAGCGTTCGGCGATGTTTCTTGCCGTCTCTAGCAGATCGGCATCGCGCTCCAAATCTGCGATTTTCAACAGTGGCACGCCGCTCTGGCGGATGCCGAGAAATTCGCCGGGACCGCGCAACGCAAGATCCGCGCGCGCAATCTCAAAGCCGTTGGTGTTTTCATAGATGATCTTGAGTCGCGCCCGCGCAGTTTGCGACAACGGCGTTGCATATAAAAGGATGCAAACGCTCTGCGCCGAGCCCCGCCCCACGCGTCCACGTAGCTGATGCAGTTGCGAGAGCCCCATGCGCTCGGCGTGCTCAATCACCATCAGGCTAGCGTTGGGGACATCCACGCCGACTTCGATCACGGTCGTCGCCACCAGCAGCTGGATTCCATTTGCGGCGAAAGCCTGCATCACCGCCTGCTTCTCGGCGGGCCTCATGCGCCCGTGCACCAGACCGATGCCGATCTCGGGCAAGGCTGCGGTCAGTTGCTCGAAGGTTTCCAGCGCGGTTTTCAACTGCAGCGCTTCGGACTCTTCGATCAGCGGGCACACCCAGTACGCCTGTCGCCCCTGCAGACAGGCGTCGCGCACGCGACCCAGCACCTCTTCGCGCCGCTCCTCCGACACGACCTTTGTCGCGATGGGCGTGCGGCCGGGCGGCAGCTCGTCGATCACCGAAACATCCAAGTCGGCGTAATAACTCATTGCCAGCGTGCGCGGGATAGGCGTGGCGCTCATCATCAATTGATGCGGCTGCGTGCCTTTCTGCCGCAGCGCGAGTCGCTGATGCACACCGAAACGATGCTGCTCGTCGACCACGGCCAGACCCAATTTAGCGAATTGCACCTGCTCCTGAAACAACGCATGCGTGCCGACGGCAAGCTGCGCTTCGCCGCTGGCGACTTTTTCCAATGCTTCGGTACGTGCGGTTTTGGTTTGGGTGCCGGAAAGCCAGGCGATAGAAACACCCAGCGGGGACAGCCAATCGAGCATCTTGCGATAGTGCTGTTCGGCGAGGATTTCGGTTGGCGCCATGATCGCCGCTTGCCAGCCGTTTTCTATCGCCTGCACCGCCGCCAAGGCGGACACGATGGTCTTGCCACTGCCGACATCACCTTGCAGCAGGCGCTGCATGGGATGGGGCTGAGCGAGATCGGCGCTGATCTCCGTCCAGACTTTCTGCTGGGCTCCGGTCAGTGTGAACGGCAGGCGTTCGAGCAATGCAGATGTCAGTCGATGCTGCGCTTGCAGGCGGGGAGCGCCTTGCGTACGACGGCGCGCATGATGCCGTCGCATCGAAAGCTGCTGCGCCAGCAGTTCGTCGAATGCGAGGCGGCGCCAGGCGGCGTGGGCATGCTCCTGCAATGCGTCGAGGCTGGCGTCGGGCGGCGGCCGATGCAGGAATTTCAGGCTTTCGGCGAAACCCGGCAGATCGAGTTCTTCGAGAATTTCTGACGGCAGGGTTTCGCTAACATCGGCATTGTGCAGCGCCCAGTCCACCAGCTTGCGCAAACTGGGCTGCGTCAGCCCGGCGGTGGTTGGATACACCGGAGTCAGCGCCTCGCTGAGCGGAACATTTTCTCGCACAGGACGGCACTGCGGATGCACCATCTCCATGCCGAAGAAGCCGGGGCGCGCTTCACCAAATGCCCTGACATGGGCGCCCGGCTTGAGTGCGGCAACCTGGCTAGGATAGAAATGCAGAAAACGCAGGTGCAGCAGGCCGCCGTCCGCATCCTGCAACTGGCAAATCAAGGCCTTGCGCGGGCGATATTGCGTTTCCGCATGGATAATCTCGCCCTCGACCTGCGCCGACTCGCCGGGACGCAATTCGCGAATCGGCGTGATGCGGGTTTCGTCGACGTAGCGGAGCGGCAGGTGCAATAAGAGGTCGTCCGGCTCGAAAATGCCGAGCTTGCCCAGCCTGCCCAACAGCGCCTTGTTGACGCCCTTGATCGCACCGAGACCGGACAAGCGACCCTGTCCTGTCGCCTGGATCAGCTGCCCAGCACCATGACGGCGTCGGCTTCCACCAGCGCGCCGCGCGGCAGCGAAGAAACGCCGACGGCGGCACGCGCCGGGTACGGTTCCTTGAAGTATTCCGCCATGATGCTGTTCACCAGCGCGAAATGTCCGAGATCGGTGAGGAAGATATTGAGCTTGACGATGTCCGCCAGCGAGCCGCCGGCGGCTTCCGTCACTGCGGAAAGATTGTCGAACACGCGGCGCACCTGCGCCTCGATGCCTTCAACCAGGTCCATGGTGGCCGGGTCGAGGCCGATCTGGCCGGAGAGATACACGGTATCGCCGACCTTGACCGCCTGGGAGTAGGTGCCGATCGCCTTGGGCGCGCCGTCGGTGCTGATGATTTGTCTTGCCATTGCTGTTTTCCTTGCTTATTGATGTTTATGATCGGAAGCGGCGCCCTTGACGCGGTTGATGCGCACCACCTCGGGGATCTTGCGCAGGCTGCGCATCAGGCGCGCGAGGTGCTCGCGGTCTTCCACCTGCACGGTGAAATTCATGTTGGTGTAGGCGCTGTCGTCGCTTTCTTCCATGCTGACGTTGTCGATATTGGAGCCGGCGGCGGCAATGCCGGCGGCGATCTTGGCCAGCACGCCCGGCTGGTTGGCCGCGGCCAGTTTGAGGTTGACCTTGAACAGGCGCTTGGTGTCCGGATCCCACTCCACATCCAGCCACTTGTCCGGATCCATGCGGAATTTGCGGATCGCGTGGCAATCGTGGGTGTGCACCACCAGCCCCTTGCCCTTGTTGATGAAACCGAGAATCGGGTCGCCCGGGATGGGACGGCAACACTGCGCGAACTGCACCGCCATGCCTTCCGAACCGCGTATCGTGATGCTGCCCAGATGCGTGTTCGTGCGGTCGCCCGCCGTTTCCGCCATCGCCAGCAACTGGCGCGCCACCATTACATTGAGACGCTTGCCGAGACCGATATCGGTCAGGATTTCCTGCCTGTCCTGCACGCCGTAATCGCGCACCAGCTTCTTCCAGCGCTCTTCGCTGATATCCGAAGGTTCCGCATGCAGCGCGCGCAGCGCCTGATTGAGCATGCGCTCGCCCAGCACCGCCGACTCCGAGGATTTCATGGTCTTCAGGAAGTGCCGGATATGCGCGCGCGCCTTGCCGGTGCCGACGTAATTGAGCCAAGCCGGATTGGGCTTGGCATGCGCCGCGGTGATGATCTCGACGTGGTCGCCGTTGTGCAACTCGGTACGCAGCGGCGCCAACTCGTGATTGATCTTGACCGCGACGCAGCGGTTGCCGACGTCGGTATGCACGGCATAGGCGAAGTCCACGGCAGTAGCGCCGCTCGGCAATGCCATGATCTGCCCCTTGGGGGTGAACACGTAAACCTCGTCGGGGAACAGATCGACCTTGAAATGCTCCAGGAACTCGACCGAATCCGTACTTTCGCTCTGGATTTCCAGCAGGCGCTGCAGCCATTGGTGGGTCTGTTTCTGCAACGCGGAAAGATCCGCGCCGGTATTCTTGTACAGCCAGTGTGCAGCGACGCCGGCCTCGGCGATGTTGTGCATCTCGCGGCTGCGGATCTGCACCTCGATCGGCGTGCCGAACGGGCCGAACAGTGTGGTGTGCAGCGATTGGTAGCCGTTAGCCTTGGGGATTGCGATGTAGTCCTTGAACTTGCCCGGAATCGGCTTGTACAGCGCGTGCAGCGCGCCTAATGTAAGGTAGCAGGTGGGCGTGTCCTGCACCATGATGCGGAAGCCGTAGATATCGAAAATTTCCGAGAACGTCCCGGTCTTCTCCACCATTTTCTTGTAGATGCTGTACAGGTGCTTTTCGCGCCCCTTAACCTCGGCTTCGATATGTGCGTCGGCGAGACGCTGCTTGATCGCATCCAGGATCTTGCCGACCACCTCTTTGCGATTGCCGCGCACCGCCTTGATCGATTTGGCCAGCACCGCGCAGCGCATCGGGTAGAGGTTCTTGAAACTGAGATCTTCCAGCTCCTGGTAGATCGCGTTGAGGCCGAGACGGTTGGCGATAGGCGCGTAGATTTCCAGCGTTTCGCGGCCGATGCGACGACGCTTTTCCGGCGCCATGATGTCCAGCGTGCGCATGTTGTGCAGACGGTCGGCGAGCTTGACCAGAATCACCCGCACATCCTGCGACATCGCCAGCAGCATCTTGCGGAAGTTTTCCGCCTGCGCGTGAGTGGCGGTCTGGAATTCGATCTTGTCCAGCTTGGAAACACCATCCACCAATTCGGCGACCGGCTGCCCGAATTGTTCGGCCAACTGTTGCTTGCTGACGTCGGTATCCTCCATCACGTCATGCAACAGCGCCGCCATGAGACTGGGCGGATCGAGGTGCAGCTCGGCCAGGATGCAGGCCACGGTGACGGGATGGGAAATGTAGGGTTCGCCGCTCTTGCGCAACTGCCCTTCGTGGGCAGCGGCGCTGAAACGGTACGCCGTCATCACTTGCGCGATGTCTTCCGGCTTGAGGTATACATTGAGCAGCTGGTGAAGCTGCGAATCTTCGCTGTCGGCTGGCAGCAAAGGAGGAGCGGGTGGCGGCTTTACTGCGTGGATTCGACCACCCATTGCATCAAGCGATCCTTACGCCTGCCCGCGGTTGAGGATTTCCAGGCCGACCTTGCCGGCGGCGATCTCACGCAGCGCGATGACGGTCGGCTTGTCCTTGCCGGCTTGGCTGACCAGTGGCTCGGATCCGTTTGCCACCTGACGAGCGCGATACGCGGCAGCCAGGGTCAGATGAAAGCGGTTCGGAATTTTTTCCAGACAGTCGTCTACGGTAATACGTGCCATGATGAATCCTTGTAATGCGTGCTCAAACGATTAAATTCCGGAGCAATTCCTGATGCTGGCGCAATTGCTTTTCGCCGCGCAAACGCTGTGCGCGGATGATGGCCAACAGGTCGTGAATTGCCGTCTCGAAACGGTCATTGATTATAACATAGTCGAATTCGCCCACATGGCTGATCTCATCCCGCGCCGCGGCCAAGCGCCGCGCAATGACCTCCGCGGAATCCTGCGCGCGGTTATGCAGCCGGCGCGACAGCTCTTCCAGCGATGGCGGCAGCACGAAAATGCCGATGGCGCTCGGATACAGGCTGCGCACCTGCGCCGCGCCTTGCCAATCGATCTCCAACACCAGATCGCGCCCTTCCGCAAGCACGGATTCCACCAGCGTCTGCGACGTCCCGTAGCGCGCGCCATGCACTTCGGCGCTCTCCAGGAAATCGCCCTCTTCCAGCATGCTCAGGAAGCGCTCCTCGCTGATGAAATGGTAATCCTCGCCGTCCTCCTCGCCGGGACGCATCGCCCGCGTGGTGTAGGAAATCGAAAGACTAACCGCCTTGTCCATCTCCAGCAGGGAGCGGACCAGACTGGTCTTGCCGGCGCCAGAGGGCGCGGTCACGATAAAAAGGCTGCCTGTCATTGTCATGATTTTATTCCAGATTCTGTATTTGCTCGCGCATCTGCTCGATCAGCACCTTGAGCTCCATCGAGACTTGCGAGGTTTCGGTAGAGACTGATTTCGAACCCAGTGTATTCGCTTCGCGGTTGAGTTCCTGCATCAGGAAATCCAGCCGCTTGCCGACGGCACCGCCGGCACCGAGAATGCGCCGGACTTCCTGCAGGTGCGTGGTCAAGCGACCGAGCTCTTCGTCCACGTCGATCTTCTGGGCAAACAGGGCCAACTCCTGCCGGATGCGTTCGTCATCGACCGTTTGCATGGCCTCGCGCAACCGCTGTGCGAGCCTGTCCTGGTAAGCCTGCATCAGCGCGGGTAACAGAGGACGCACCTTGGCCACTTGCGTCTCCATCGCCGTGACGCGCTCCAGTATCAGTGCCTTCAGCTTTTCGCCTTCACGCGCCCGCGAGTCGGCAAGGTCCTGCAGGCACTGCTGCAAGGTGGCGATCAGGTCGGCCGACAGCGCCTCGCCGGAAACCTGCTCGGTGGCCAGCACCCCCGGCCAGCGCAGGATATCCGCCACGCTCAACGGCCGGCTTTGCGGAAAACGTTGCTGCACGACCGCGGTCAACGATGCCAGCTGGTCGAGCACGGCGGCATTGACCTCGCCATTGGCAGAGGCGTCCGTCTGCGCAGCCAGGCTTACCCGGCACTCGACCTTGCCCCGGCCCAGCCGCGCGCCGATCGCTTCGCGCATGGCCGGTTCGAAGCTGCGCAAGGCTTCATCCATGCGCATATGGACTTCGAGGTAGCGATGGTTAACTGCGCGCAAATCGAGCAACAGGGTACCGGCCGCGGTTTTACGCTCCAGCGCGGCGAAGCCGGTCATGCTATAAATCATTGGGGATCGTCCTGACAATTTTTACCCAATCTTATCAAATCCGCGCGGGTTCATGACAAAATAGGTTACGCCATTCCTTAACCACTCGAGCAATGCAGGAACAACAGAATCGTCCCTTGCCGTCTGGCTATCAGCTGCTGGATTACCGGATCGACCGGGTACTGAGCGGCGGCGGCTTCAGTTTCGTCTACCTCGCACGCGACAAGCGCGGCAACAAGGTCGCGATCAAGGAATATCTGCCTACCTTGCTGGCAACCCGCCTGGATGAGGAAAACGTAGGCCCAAGCTCTCCCGAAAACGTCGCCGGCTTCCGGCATGGGCTCAAATGTTTTTTCGAGGAAGGGCGCGCGCTCGCAAAGATCGAGCACGAAAATGTCGTGCGCGTGGTCAATTTCTTCCGCGCCAACAACACCGTGTACATGGTGATGCAATACGAGCGCGGCAAATCATTGCAGGACTATATCCGCAGCCACGCGGAACCGGCAAAGGAGCTATTTGTACGACGCTTGTTCAATGAATTGCTGACCGGGCTGCGCGAAGTTCACACGCACAAGCTGCTGCATCTGGATATCAAGCCTGCCAACATCTACATCCGGCTCAACGGCTCGCCCGTGCTGCTGGATTTCGGCTCGGTGCGGCAAACCCTGACCGATGTCAAACCGCAGTTTTCACCCAGTTACACACCTGGATTCGCGCCACCGGAGCAATATTTCGACCGCAAGCTGCTCGGCCCTTGGAGCGACATCTACAGCGTCGGCGCCTCGATGTATGCCTGCCTCGTGCGTGCCGCGCCGCTGGCCGCCGACCTGCGCAGCAAGAAGGACACGCTGACCCCGGCGCTGGAAACCGGCCAGGATTTCTATTCGCCGCGCCTATTGGAAATCATCGACTGGTGCATGCAGCTCGACCCGCTCAAGCGTCCACAGAGTGTGTTCGCCTTGCAGAAAGCGCTGCGCGAGCATCTCACGGAAGAACCGAAAAAGTCCTCGCTGTTTGATTCCATCCGTAAAAAGCTTGCTGAAATAGGCTCGGCATGAAGTTCACGATCTACCAGGACAGCCGCCAAGGCCCGCGTCAGTACAACCAGGACAGGGTGGCTTACTCCTACAGCAAGGATGCATTGCTGACCGTGTTGGCCGACGGCATGGGCGGCCATCGCAACGGCGAAGTCGCGGCGCAATTCGCGATAGAAGTATTGACCGATTCCTTCCAGCGCATGGCCCGGCCGACGTTGAGCAATCCTTTCAAGTTCCTGGATGATCACATCCGCCAGGTGCACGACGCCATCGACCGCCATGCGTTGCTGAGCGACATGCCGGAACCTCCGCGCACCACCATCGTCACCGCGCTTGTGCAGCATGATGCGCTTTATTGCGCACACGCAGGCGACTCGCGCCTTTACCACTTTCGGGGCGGTAAATTGCTGTTTCGTACCGAAGATCACTCCAAGGTACAGATGCTGTATCGCAAGGGCGTGATCAGCAAGGATGAAATGCTGACGCATCCCGAGCGCAACAAGATATACAACTGCGTCGGCGGCGAAGAGCAACCGCAGATCGAGATGTCGCCCAAGCGCGATGTGCAGGATGGCGATGTCGTCCTGCTGTGCACCGACGGGCTATGGACGCTGCTGGCCGACGAGGAAATCGCCGCCATACTCCAGAACGGCCCCGTCACCGATACCGTTCCGGTACTGTTCGATCTTGCCGAGTCGCGCGCCGACCAATGCGGCGACAATATGAGCGCCATCGCATTCTCGTGGGGAAATCATGCTTATAGCGGCTTTTCGGTATCGACGGCGATGATGCCGCTGGACCTCAATACCACGATACGCGACCTCACCTCCCGCCGCGCGGGTTCGAATCCCACCCTCACCGCCGACATCGCCCAGGACGACGAGATCGAGCGCGCCATCGCCGAAATTCACGCCGCGCTCGAGAAAATCCCCAGATAGGCTCCGGCGCGGAGCTTATAATTCCGTTTTGAATTCGAAGGACAGGAAGCCAACATGCGCCCAAGCAAACGCGCCCCGGGAGAACTGCGGCACATCGAGATCGTTCGCCGCTATACCAAGCACGCCGAAGGCTCGGTACTGGTGAAATTCGGCGACACGCACGTCATTTGCACCGCCAGCATCGATGAAAAAGTGCCGCCTTTCCTGAAAGGCAAAGGCCAGGGCTGGGTCACCGCCGAATACGGCATGCTGCCCCGCTCCACCGGCAGCCGCATGCAACGCGAAGCGGCGCATGGCAAGCAATCCGGGCGCACGCAGGAAATCCAGCGCCTGATCGGACGCAGCCTGCGTTCCATCATCGACCTCAACCAGCTGGGCGAGCGCACCATCCAGATCGACTGCGATGTGATCCAGGCTGACGGCGGTACGCGCACGGCCGGCATTACCGGGGGCTTCGTCGCGTTGCACGATGCGGTGAGCTTTCTGCTGGAAAAGAAACTGATTGTCGAATCGCCGCTCAAGGATTTCGTCGCCGCCATTTCGGTTGGTGTATTCGAAGGCACGCCGGTACTGGATCTGGATTACATCGAAGACTCCGGCTGCGATACCGACATGAACGTGGTCATGACCGGCAGCGGCGGCTTCGTTGAAGTGCAAGGCACGGCAGAAGGCGCGCCTTTCCAGCGTGCAGAGATGGACGCGATGCTCGACCTGGCACAAGCCGGTATTGCGGAACTGATTGCGAAGCAGAAAGCCGCGCTTGGAATTTAACATGCAGAAACTCGTCATCGCCACCGGCAACGCCCACAAGCTGCACGAAATCAAAGTGCTGCTTGAACCGCTAGGCATCGAAGTATTGCCGCAGTCCGCATTCAATGTGCCTGAAGCGGCCGAGCCGCATTGCACCTTTATTGAAAACGCACTGGCGAAAGCGCGCCATGCCGCTCGCCTCACCGGCCTGCCGGCGCTGGCCGACGACTCCGGCATCTGCGTCGAAGCCCTGGGCGGCGCGCCCGGCGTGATTTCGGCGATTTACGCCGGCGACCCGCGCTCCGATGCGCGCAACAATTCCAAGCTGCTAGAGGCAATGCAAGACATTGCCGACCGCCGCGCCCATTATCATTGTGCGCTGGTGCTGCTGCGCCACGCCGACGATCCGCAACCCGTCATCGCCGAAGGCCAGTGGCATGGCGTCATCCTCGAAGCGCCGCGCGGCGAAGGCGGCTTCGGCTACGATCCGCTGTTCCTCGATATCGAACTCAACCAGACCGTCGCCGAAATCTCCACCGAAGACAAGAACCGCGTCAGCCATCGCGGCCAGGCCTTGCGGGCACTGGTGGAAAAATTGCGCAATATCCAGGGCTGATGACTACCATCCAGCTTCCCGGCACGCTGACGGCGCTGCCGCCGCTTTCGCTCTATATCCATATCCCGTGGTGCGTGCGCAAATGTCCGTATTGCGACTTTAATTCGCACGAGGCGCGAACGGCGATCCCCGAAAAGGATTACGCGGATGCGCTGATTCTCGATCTGGAACAAGCGCTGCCGCTGATCTGGGGTCGGCGCGTGCATAGCATCTTCTTCGGCGGCGGCACGCCCAGCATTTTTTCGCCCGATGCCATCGATGCCATTCTGAGCGCGGTGCGCGCCCGGATACCGCTAGCCTACGAAGCCGAAGTGACGCTGGAAGCCAATCCCGGTACCGTCGATGAAGCACGCTTCACCGGCTTCCGCGATGCCGGGGTGAATCGCCTCTCGCTCGGCATCCAGAGTTTCAATAGCCGTCATCTCACCGCGCTTGGCCGCATCCACGATGAATCGCAGGCACGCAGCGCCGCCGAGATCGCGCTGAAAACTTTCGAACGCGTGAATCTGGACTTGATGTATGCGCTGCCCAACCAAAGTATGGACGAGGCCATGTCGGATCTTCGCATCGCTTGCGATCTGGGGCCGACGCACCTCTCTTGCTACCACTTGACGTTGGAGCCGAATACGCCGTTCTATCGCACGCCGCCGCCGCTGCCGGACGACGACGCCAGTGCCGCGATGCAGGAGGCTATAGAGGAAAGACTCGCATCCCACGGTTATCTGCATTACGAAACCTCGGCCTTCGCCAAACCGGGCCGGCAATGCCGCCACAACCTCAATTACTGGTTGTTCGGCGACTACCTCGGCATTGGCGCCGGCGCACACAGCAAGCTGTCGTTCCACGACCGCATCATTCGCCAGTCGCGCTACAAGCACCCTGCGAGCTACCTGCAAAAAACCGCAAAAGGTGAGCACATCGAGCGCGAGCAGGTGCTGGAACCTGCCGATCTCGGCTTTGAATTCATGATGAATGCCTTGCGGCTGACCGACGGCTTCGACACGGCATTATTCCAGGAGCGCACCGGCCTGCCGTTGTCAGCCGTGGACAAGGCCCTCGTCGAAGCGGAAGGAAAAGGGCTGATTACGCGAGATTTATCGAAAATCGCGCCCACATTGCGTGGGCAGCGCTATCTCAACGAATTGCTTCAACTCTTTCTGGATTAAGAGCCTATTCACTACTTCCCATAGCTTAAGGCTCGACGCGCTTGAGGCGGCGTCCTTGAGCTTCTTCGATAGGCTTGGAATTGGCCTTGATCGAATCCTGCATGGCCTGGGTATTTTGCTCCAGCGATTTCAGGCGCTGATTGAGCTTATCCAGCTCCGTTTGACGTTGCTCGACACGCTTTTCCAGCAACTTAATCTCTGCGTCCTGCGCCTTGCTCATCGGAGCCGCTGCAGGCGGCGGAGCGTTCTCGATCTCGGCCGGTGGTGCGATCACAGCGGGCTTGGGTGTTGCCGGTTTACGCTTGCGTTGCTTGGCGGCCTGACGTGACAAATCGATCAAGCTTGGGATCTGCAATGTGGTTTTTTCCTCGAAACGCTGCGTGGAAGACAACTCCGGCATCTGTTCGCGATTCAGTTTGATCGCGGCGGCCACGAAACGCTGTTGCATGCGACGATTGTTCGGATAAAAAAGGGCAGCGAGCGAATTCAAGCTTTCGCCCGGCATCATCTGCCACTCCATCGCCGAACTCGACGAGTTAGGCACGGAGGCCTCCTCGGCCCACGCACTTGCCGTTCCCCACAGCAGCATGCCGCAGACGACCAACTTAACCAACCATTTCCACATAACCGAACTCCTGTTGATCCAAGTTATTATTATTATTTAGTTTTTTCCAGGTAAGCACGCGCACGCCGGACCGCTTCGCGCACCTGGCGTGGCGCCGTGCCACCGATATGATTACGACTGGCGAGCGACCCTTCCAACGTCAGCACTTCAAACACATCGGCTTCCACCAGCGATGAGAATGCTTTCAAATCAGCCACCGAAAGATCAGCCAGATCGCAGTTTTGTGCCTCGGCATGCCGAACCGCACGGGCAACCGCTTCATGTGCATCGCGGAACGGCAGCCCTTTTTTAACGAGATAATCGGCCAGATCGGTCGCCGTGGCAAATCCTTCCGCAGCGGCAAGCCGCATCGCCGCCTGATCGACGGTAATGCCGCGCAGCATGTCGGCGTAGATTTCCAATGTCACCAGCAAAGTATCCGCCGTATCGAACAGCGGCTCCTTGTCTTCCTGATTGTCCTTGTTATATGCCAGGGGCTGCGACTTCATCAGCGTCAGCAACGCGACCAGATGGCCGTTGACACGGCCGGTCTTGCCGCGCACCAGCTCAGGCACATCCGGGTTTTTCTTTTGCGGCATGATCGAGGAGCCGGTGCAAAAGCGGTCGGCGATATCGATAAAGCCGAAACGCGGGCTGGACCATAGGATCAGTTCTTCCGAAAAACGCGAAAGGTGCGTCATTACCAGCGCCGCGGCGCTGGTGAATTCGATGGCGAAATCGCGATCGGACACCGCATCCAGCGAGTTTTCGCAGACACCGTCGAACCCCAGCTCCTTGGCCACGCGCTCGCGGTCGATGGGATAGCTGGTTCCGGCCAATGCAGCCGCCCCCAGCGGCAGGCGATTGATGCGTTTGCGCGCGTCGGCGAAACGTTCGGCATCGCGCTTCAACATTTCGAAATAGGCCAGCAAGTGATGGCCAAAGGTAACCGGCTGGGCCACCTGCAAATGCGTGAAGCCGGGCATCACCGTATCGGCATGCTTCTCGGCGAGCTCGACAATGGACTGCTGCAGATTGCCGATACGCGCCAATACATCGTCCACCGTCGCGCGCAGCCACAAGCGCACATCGGTCGCGACCTGATCATTGCGCGAGCGTCCGGTGTGCAAGCGCTTACCTGCGTCGCCGATCTTGTCGGTGAGCCGCTTTTCGATGTTAAGGTGCACGTCTTCGAGATCCAGCAGCCATTCGAAGCGGCCAGCGCGGATTTCTTCCAGAATTTCAGCCAGGCCGCGTTCGATGGCGGCGACGTCCTCGTGAGCGATAATGCCTTGCGCGCCCAGCATGCGGGCATGGGCCAGCGAGCCCTGAATGTCAAACTCGGCCAGACGCTGGTCGAATTCGACCGATGCGGTATAACGCTTGACCAATTCCGCCACGGGTTCATTGAAGCGGCCAGACCAAGCCTTTGATTTATCTTGCATCGTAAAAATTGATTACCAATAATGTAGAAAATGGCAAGTATAAAGCAAAACCTTCCGCCGAATTCCATCAAGCTCCCGGACCTCCGCAACCTGGGCGTACAGCTGCGCGTGCTGGTGCTCGCCAACTTCATGGCGCTGATTGCTGCCGCCTTGCACGCCGAATCGCCGCAGAAAATCTGGCAGGAATTGCTGCAGATTTCCGCCGCGATGCAGCCGGTGCTGCTGGCGAGCATGCTGCTGCTATTCATCCTGCATCGCTGGCTCGCCCGCTTGCCGTATCGGCAAGGCGTGCTGGTGGTGTTCCTGATCGTGCTCTCATTAACCTCAGTGCTACATATGCTTGCGATAAGTTTGTTCGGGGCTGCTTTTGCATCTTCGCTGATCCGCTTCTGGTTTTTCAGCGCGGTAATCACCGCCACACTATTGGCATACTTCAATATGCGCAGCCGGGCGCTTTCGCCGGCGGTGACCGAAGCGCGCCTGCAGGCATTGCAGGCGCGTATCCGACCGCATTTCCTCTTTAATAGTATTAATGCGGTGCTGTCGCTGATTCGCAGCGACCCCCATCGTGCCGAAACAGCGCTGGAAGACTTGGCCGACCTGTTTCGCGTACTGATGGCGGACAACCGCCAACTGGTGCCGCTGGAAGGCGAGCTGGCGCTGTGCAAGCAATACCTTGCGCTGGAAACACTGCGGCTGGGAGAACGGCTCAAGCTGGCGTGGCATATCGACCATATGCCGAACGAAGCCCTGATTCCGCCGCTTTTATTGCAGCCCTTGCTGGAAAACGCGGTTTATCATGGCATCGAGCCTTCGCATGAAGGCGGCGAAATCGTGATCGACATCTACCGCAAAGGAAAAGAAGTGCACCTGGTGCTGAGCAATCCATACCGCCGCGACGGCCAGCACCACAGCGGCAACAAGATGGCGCTTTCCAATATCCGCGAGCGGCTGGCGCTGCACTTCGATGCCGAAGGACAACTGAAAATACGCGTCACCGACCATCACTATCAAGTGCACATAGTGATTCCCTACCGGACCGAACCATGAGCGACGACACCACCCTCAAAATCCTGATCGCCGATGACGAGGTTCCCGCACGCAATCGTTTGCGCGAATTGCTCGCGGAAATCCCGGAAACAAACGTCATTGCCGAAGCCACTAACGGCAAGGAAGCGCTGACGATGGCTTCGGAAAGCCTGCCGCACGTGATGTTGCTGGACATACGCATGCCGGAAATGGACGGCATCGAAGCCGCCGAACACTCGCTCAAACTGTATCACCCGCCAGCGGTCATTTTTACTACCGCTTACGATGCGCACGCGATGCAAGCCTTCGACATGAATGCCGTCGATTACCTATTGAAACCCATCCGGCGCGAACGACTCACGATGGCGCTCAAGAAGGCACGCGCACTGCTGCCGGCCCAGCTCGGCGGCATCAAGCAGCTCCGTCCGCAACGCACGCATTTCAGCATCTCCGAACGCGGCCGCATTTTGCTGATTCCGGTGCATGACGTCATTTATTTACGCGCAGAACTGAAATACCTCACCGTCAGGACTGTCGAACGCGAATATCTGGTTGAAGACTCGCTCACCAATATCGAGCGCGAGTTTGCCGACCTGTTCATTCGCCTCCACAGGAATTGCCTGGTTTCGCAGAACTCCATCCGCGGCTTCGAAAAACGGCACAACGAAGAAGGCGAGAGCCATTGGGTCGCGTTGCTGAAAGAGCTGCCGGAAACCCTGCCGGTCAGCCGCCGCCAGCAGCATATCGTGCATGAAATCGGGGGATAACCTGATAAAATCGGCCTTCTGCCAACGTATACGATTTTTCCCGTCATGAGCACACCTCCCCGCAAACTGGTCATCGCCTCGCGCGAAAGCGCTCTCGCCATGTGGCAGGCGCATCACATCCAGGCGCGTCTGCAAGTACTGTATCCCGACGCTTCCGTGGAAATCCTCGGCATGACCACCACCGGCGACCAGATTCTGGATTCCCCGCTGGCGCGCATCGGCGGCAAAGGCTTGTTCGTCAAGGAATTGGAGCAGGCGCTCGCGGACGGCCGCGCCGACCTCGCGGTGCACTCGATGAAGGACGTGCCGATGAATCTGCCGGAAGGCTTTGCGCTCGCCGCCACCGGCGAACGCGAAGACCCGCGCGATGCATTCGTTTCGGTACGCTACCAGCGCCTGGAAGACCTGCCGGAGGGCAGCGTGGTCGGCACCTCCAGCCTGCGCCGGCAAAGCCAGTTGCAGGCGCGCTTCCCGCATCTGAGGATCGAATCGCTGCGCGGCAATCTGCAAACCCGGCTGCGCAAGCTGGATGAAGACCAATACGCGGCGATCATCCTTGCCGCCGCCGGACTCAAGCGCCTGGGACTGGAAGATCGCATCACGCAACTCATCAGCCCCGAAAACAGCATTCCCGCCGTCGGCCAGGGTGCGCTGGGTATCGAAATCCACGCCGATCGCGACGACATGCGTGCACTCCTGCAACCGCTGAACCACGCCGATACCGCCGCCTGCGTGGAAGCCGAGCGGGCGATGAGCCGCGCGCTGGCCGGCAGCTGCACGGTGCCGCTGGGCGCTTATGCGCACATCGACAATGGCGCGTTGCGCATGACCGGTTTCGTCGCCAGCGTCGATGGCAGCGAGATGGTACGCGACTCCGTCGAGGGGTCGCCCAAGGATGCGGACGCGCTGGGACGCGCATTGGCGGAGAAGCTGATCGCCCATGGCGCCGACCGTATCCTGGCCGCGCTGGACCATGCCTGATCAGGCGCTGGCGGGCCGCGGCATTGCCATTACCCGCCCTGCCGATCAAGCCAAAGCGCTTTCCGACCTGATCGTCGGCAGCGGCGGGAAACCCATCCCGTTTCCATTGCTGGACATTTCACCGCTCGACGACTATACGGTTTTCGATCAGCTTCTAGCCAGTCTCCCTGAATGCGACTGGGCAATATTTATCAGCACGAATGCCGTCCAGCAGGGCATGCCGCGTGTTGCGGCGCGCTATCCGAACATACCGCCTGGCCTGCGTTTTGCCGCCATCGGCCCGGCCACCGCCGAAGCACTCGGCCACTATGGCGTCGACCAGGTACTTGTTCCCACCGACCGCTACGATAGCGAGAGCCTGCTGGCGTTGCCGGAAATGAATGACATGCAAGGTCGCCGCGTTGTGATTTTCCGCGGTGCCGGCGGGCGAGAGCTGCTGGCCGACACCCTGCGTGCCCGCGGCGCAGAAATCGTATTTGCCGAGTGCTACCGCCGCGTTAACCCACAGCGCGATACCGGAGAATTGCCACTGCTGTGGCAAAATGGGCAACTGCATGCGCTGGTTGTCACCAGCAGCGAAGCCTTGCGCAACCTGCTTCAGCTGGCCGACACCCCGCCTTGGCTGCGCGATACGCTGATTTGCGTTAACCACCCGCGCATCGGAGAAATAGCGCGCGCAAACGGATTGCACGTAGCCGTCGCGGATGCGCCTGGCGATGAAGCCATGCTGCAATGCCTGATCCACCATTTGCAGGGCCAATAAAAATATGAGTGAAGACAGCAATCTCCCTGAGCAAGCCCAGCCCGTCAGCCTCGTTTCGCAGATCGCGCTGATCCTGGCCGCTCTTGCTTTCGCTGCAACAGTATGGCAATGGCTGGACAGCCGGCAACGTACGGCAGTGCTGGAGCAAACGCTCACTCAGCGCTTGAGCCAGTTCGACGAGCGTAATCGCGAAGTGCAGGTGCTATCCAAACTGACCGAGGAAAACGCCGCGCAGGCGGCGGCCAAGGTAACCTTGCTGGAGCAGCGACTGGAGGAATCCCGCTCGCAGCAGGAAGCTTTGCAAACCCTCTATCTCGAACTCGCGAGCAACCGCGACGAATGGACGATATCCGAGGTGGAACAGTTGCTGATCGTCGCCAGCCAGCAATTGCAATTGGCCGGCAACGCCAAACCCGCTTTGCTCGCGCTGCAAACCGCCGATGCGCGCCTGCAGCAACTGGATAAGCCGCAAGTGATCGCGCTGCGTAAAATCATCGGGCGCGATATCCAGCGCCTGCAGGCCTTGCCTAATGTGGATACCGTCGGCATAAGTTTGAAGCTGGAAGCGCTGGTGGACGCCGCGGACAAACTGCCGCTTGCCAGCGACCGCCACCCGCAATCCGACAAACCGCTGTTGCCTGATTGGGATTCGAACCCATGGCGGCGCCTGACGCAGGAAATCTGGCAGGACATCAAACGCATGGTGCGCGTCGAGCGCATGGATCAACCGGAACTGCCGCTGTTGGAACCCGAGCAGGCGTATTTCCTGCGCGAAAATCTCAAGCTGCGCCTGCTGACGGCCCGCATTGCGCTGTTGCAGCATGACGAATCCACTTACCGCACCGATCTGCAATTGGCCGGCAACTGGCTCAAGCGCTACTTCAACACGGAGGATTCCGCTGGCCGCAACGCCTTAGCCGCGCTGCAACAGCTTTCTTCCAGCGACATTTCCATCGAGCTCCCCGACATCGGCGAAAGCCTCAACGCTGTCAGCAAATACAAACTCTCGCTGGATCGGAAGCAGCCTTGAGATTTCTGATCGGCCTGCTTTTCGTCCTCATCGCTGCGGTTGCGCTCTCGCTGGTCGCGGGTTCCAACGACGGTTACGTGTTAATCGTCCAGCCGCCCTACCGCGTCGAGATTTCGCTTAACTTGCTGGTCGTCCTGCTGGCAACCGGATTTTTCTTCCTGCATGGCGTTTTGCGCCTGGTGCAATACACCTTGAACCTGCCGCAGAACGTACGCAACTATAAGCGCGAGCAACGCCGCAAAACGGCACATGCCGCGTTGCTGGAAGGTTTGCATGCGCTGGTGGAAGGTCGTTACGCCAAGGCAGAAAAAGCCGCTGCCAATGCGCTCGACCTCGGTGAGGATGCCGGCCTGAGCGCGCTGGTTGCCGCCCGCGCCGCGCACAAGATGAAGATGCTGGGCAAACGCGACTACTACCTGGCGGAAGCCGAGCGCCTCGCCCCGGAAGCAAGCCTGTCGCGCCTGCTGACGCAAGCCGAACTCCAACTGGATGAGCGTCTGTACGCTTCGGCGCTACGCACGCTGCAGCAGCTGGATAAAATCGAACCGCATCATGTACCGGGATTGAAACTGCAACTGAAAGTGCAGCAGCGTCTCGGCAATTGGGAACAGGTGCTCGCGGTGCTCACGCAACTCGAAAAACGCGACGCCATCGAGTCGCTTCAACTGCAGCAGGTGCGCTATCACGCGCACGCGCAATTGCTCGAACGCCGTGCCGGCGATCGCGAAGCGCTGTTGGCTTACTGGAACAAGCTGCCGGAAAAAGACCAACTGGATACTCAGCTCGCGCGCCTTGCCGCCAAGGCCTTCATCGCTGTGGGCGAAGGGGCCACGGCGGCGAAAATTATCGAGATGAGCCTGACCCGGCAATGGGATAGCGCATTGGCCGAACTGTACGGCGACAGCGCGGGCGGGGATACGGTCAAGCAGTTGCAGCAGGCGGAATACTGGCTGCAAAGCCACCACGGCGATGCCGGACTGCTGCTGTCGTTGGGGAATCTGTGCATCCGCCAGGAACTATGGGGCAAGGCGCAAAGCTACCTGGAGGCCAGCCTCAGCGTGAAACCGGGCAGTGGCGCGCATCTGGCATTGGCGCGGCTGCTCGAACGCATGGGCAATCAGGAAGAAGCTTACCGCCACTATCGGTTAAGCCTGGAGTACGCGCTGGCTTAGTCCATCACTTTCGTCATTTCGGGACTGCCGCATGCTGAACCCGAAATCCAGACATCTACAGAATATAGATTCCGGATAACCGCTACGCGGGTTTCCGGAGTAACGCTTGGAGAAGTTTTAGGCGGGCACTTTTGCCGGGACCGGCGGCGCAAACGTGAACGCATCCGAGAAAAACTCTTCATGCGGCAAACCGGCCGCAACGAAATCCCGATGCGCCGCTTCCACCATCGCCGGTGCGCCGCAGCAATACACCTGATAACCGCTCAGGTCGGGATGATCTTCCAGCACGGCAAGATGGACGAATCCTATGCGCCCGCTCCAATCGTCTTCGGGACGCGGGTCGGAAAGCACCGGAATATAGTCGATGCCATCCTCCGCCTGCCATTTCTTCGGCAGCTCCGGCAAATACAGATCGCGCAAGGCGAGCGATCCGCGATACAGCGTCATCTTGCGCGGCATCTTGTGATGCAGCGCGTGCTCGATGATGCCCTTGACCGGCGCGAAGCCGGTGCCGCCGGCGACGAAAATGATCGGCTTGTCGCTGTCTTCACGCAGATAGAAACTGCCCATCGGGCCTTCCAGCCGCAGGATGGTTTTTTCCTGCATTTCGCTGAACACATATTCGGTGAACTGCCCGCCGGGAATCAGGCGCAGGTGCAATTCCAGCAGTTCGTCGTTGTACGGCGCGTTCGCCAGTGAAAATGCGCGGCGCTTGCCGTCCTTAAGCAGGAATTCGATGTACTGGCCGGCCAGGAACTGCATGCGTTCATTGCTGGGCAGCTTGAGCGTCATGACGATGACGTCGTGCGCGACGTGCTCGAGCTTCTGCACGCGGCACGGCATGATGCGCGAGCGGATCGCGCTGCCGACTGTCACTTCGCGGCACTCGATGGCGAGATCGCTTTGCGGCTGGGCGCAGCAGAACAAGGCCTTGCCCTCCGCGATTTCCTTTTCGTTCAGTGCGTGCGGTTGATAAGCATTGTGGTGCACCTGCCCTGCCAGCACCTTGCCTTTGCAAGCCCCACAGGCCCCATTGCGGCAACCGTAAGGAATGTTAAAGCCTGCCTCCAGCGCAGCATTGAGAACCGTATCCCCGGCCGGTACCGAAAACTGATGGCCGCTGGGCTGGATGGTGACCCTAAAAGACATGCTTATCCTTTGAATATGTGGGAAAAAACGCGCATTTTAGCATACCGGGGACGCTAATCTTCCCGGCGCCATTGCCCTTCGATCACGTTGTCATCCATCGCCGGCGGCGTGCGTGATGCCGGAAGCGGAATGATCAACAGCAACACGGCGGCAATATCGCTTAGCACGCCGGGCAGGATCAACAGGATGCCGGCAATCATCTTCCTGGCACTGGCCAGCAGCGCCAGCACGGGATGGCGACCTTGCTGCATCGCCTGAATCAAGCGTGCAAATACGACGATGCGCTCCTCCATAATCAGCGCCGCCCCGAAAGCTGCACTGATCACCAGATAAGCCAGCACCCACCAGCCGAAGCGGGAAGCCAGCTCGAACAGCAGCACGACCTCCAACACAGGGAATGCGAGTAAAATCAGCAAAATGAGGAGCATGCGCATCGATGGTTAATCCTACGGATAAAATTATGGTGATCAGCAACCTGCCGGATCAGGACAGCGCAATCCGGTTGGCCGAGATATTGATTAGTCGTGGACAGGCCGCGTGCGTAAACGTTCTCGCACCCTGCACTTCAATCTACCATTGGCAGGACAAAACCGAAAGCGCACAGGAAGTACCGATGCTGATCAAGACCACACAGGACAAATATGCCGAAGTGGAGCGCATCATACGCACGCACCACCCTTATGAACTTCCCGAAATCGTCTATGTCCCAATCGCGGGCGGATTGCCCGCCTATCTGGAATGGATTTCCAAAGAAACCTCGCGCTGAGTTTCCCGCCTATATGCTACGTTCCCTGATTCTTATCTGCTGCCTGCTCGTGCCCAACGCTTTCGCTGAGACCGGCAGCAGCGGCAGAAACCTGTTTGTCGATGACCAGGAAGAGACTGTCCTCGAGCCCGATCAGGCGTTCGGCCTGAAGGTCGAAGCGGTCGATGGCCAGACCCTGAATGCCCATTTCACGGTGGCGCCCGGGCACTACCTGTACCGCGAGCGCATCAGCTTCAAGGTCAAGGAAGGGGCCACCAGCAACGTTGCCGCAGTTGAAATGCCGCCCGGCGAAGCTAAGCAAGATCCCAACTTCGGCGAGATGTTGGTGTTCCATCAAAGTTTCGACGCAAAAATCCTGCTGAAACACTCCGGCACCGCTCCGCAACAGTTGACTCTGCTGGCGACTTACCAGGGCTGCAGCGACAAGGGACTCTGCTATGCGCCGATCCGCAAGACGCTGGAGGTCGATCTGCCTGCTGCAGGGAATACTTCGGACGGCAATGCTACCGGCAGCGAAACCGACCGGATCCGCACCCTGTTGCAAGGCGGCAAGTTGTGGCTGATCGTGCTGGGCTTCTTCGGCTTCGGCCTGCTGCTGTCGCTGACACCCTGTGTATTTCCGATGATTCCCATCTTGTCCGGCATCATCGTCGGCCAGGGTCAGCACCCCACGCGCATGCATGCGTTCAATCTTTCTATTGCCTATACGCTGGGCATGGCGGTGAGTTATACCTTGGCCGGCATCGCTGCCGCGTTTTCCGGGCACCTGATCAGTGCCGCCCTGCAAAATCCGTGGGCATTGGGGTTCGGCGCCCTGGTGTTCGTGTTGCTCGCGCTGTCGATGTTCGGGTTTTACGAGCTGCAACTGCCGAGCTCGCTGGAAAGTCGCCTGATCAATGTCACCAATCGTATCAAGGGCGGTCGCTTCATTAGCGTGTTCGTCATGGGCGCGCTCTCGGCACTGATCATGAGTCCCTGCGTCGCGGCGCCCCTGGCAGGAGCGCTTCTTTATATAGGTCAAACCCACGACGTGATACTGGGCGGAGCGGCATTGTTTGCGATGTCCCTCGGCATGGGCGTGCCTTTGCTGTTGCTGGGTGCATCGGCCGGTGCGCTGCTGCCCAAGAGCGGCCCGTGGATGAATGCGGTGCGCAATTTCTTCGGTGTGGTGATGCTGGGCATGGCGGTGTGGCTGATCGGCCCGGTCATTCCGGCCTCGCTGCAATTGGCGTTGTGGTCGGCGCTGCTGATCGTGCCGGCGGTCTACCTGCATGCGCTGGACGGCCTGCCGCCCCATTCGAACAAATGGGCCAAGATGTGGAAAGGCGTCGGCATCATGCTGCTGGTCGCCGGCGTCGCACTGCTGCTCGGCGCATTGGCAGGCAGCCGAAATCCGCTGCAACCGCTGGAAGGCCTGCGTACCGCGACCGGCGATGTCGCGCATGCAACGACGCTGCCGTTTCAGCGCGTAAAGAATGTCGCCGAACTGGACCGGGCCGTGCAGCAGGCGCAGGGCAAATACGTGATGCTGGATTTCTATGCCGACTGGTGCGTGGCCTGCAAGGAATTCGAGCAATACACTTTTGCCGATCCGCGCGTCAAAAAACTGCTGGAGAACGCCGTGCTGCTCCAGGCCGACGTCACGCAAAACAGCCCGGACGATGCCGCCCTGCTAGCACGCTTCGGCTTGTACGGCCCGCCGGGCATCATTTTCTTCAATCCCCAGGGGAACAAGATTTCTGCCGCGTCCGTCGTCGGCTACCAGGATGCCGATAAATTCCTGGTCACGCTCAATACCGTCTACGGCAGCAAGGAGGGCGAATGAGCGCCGTCGCTCGCGTGCTGATCGCCATTCTGATGCTGGCCGCAGCGGGGCTTGTTGCCTATGGAATGCTGGTGCCGGCCACGGGCACAAAAACGAATGAAGTCGCCACCAGCGGCCCCGTCGACGCACTTTTTGCGGCCAACTTTCCCGACCAGATCGGCGCCACGCAATCGCTAAACCAATGGCGGGGCAAGATCATCGTGGTCAACTTCTGGGCGACCTGGTGCCCCCCTTGCCGTGAAGAAATGCCCGAGCTATCGGCATTTCAGGAGCAGCACCGAGCCCAGGACGTGGTTGTATTGGGAATTTCCACCGATGATGTCGCTAAGATCCGCGAATTTGCGAAAACGTCCCCAACCACCTACCCGCTACTCTCCGGCGACTTCCAAGCCATGGCACTGGCCGAAAGCCTGGGCAACAGTAAAGGGATACTCCCTTATACCGTTCTGCTGCGGCCAGACGGAAGCGTTGCCCATGCCTACCTAGGCCGTCTCGACATGAAAATCCTGGAAAAGGATGTAAGCGCGCTAACCAGCGCGCATAAGCAATTGTAATTACTGTAATTTCGCCAAACTTCAGTGAATTCGCTAGACAACTCCCATGAACTTGCGGCAAACTTGCCACCTTGCAAACCATTCACTGGCTGAATAAACCACCTGAAATGGCTGAAAAAACAGGCTCCAAATCCATCCTTGTCCTGCATGGCCCCAACCTGAATCTGCTCGGATTACGCGAGCCGGAGCATTACGGTAAGGCCACACTGGAAAGCATCAATAAGAGATTATCCGAGCGCGCCGGCAAAGCCGGAGCGAATCTCGAATCTTTCCAGAGCAACAGCGAAGCCGACCTGGTCGGCAAGGTGCAGTCATTGGCCGTCAACAAGGCCGATTTCATCCTGATCAATCCTGCCGCATTCACGCACACCTCCGTCGCACTGCGCGACGCACTGGCGGCGGTCAAGATTCCGTTTATCGAAGTTCATCTTTCCAACGTGCATGCCCGCGAAGCCTTCCGTCATCACTCCTACTTCTCCGACATTGCCGTCGGCGTCATTTGTGGGCTGGGCGCGCAAGGTTACGAGCTGGCACTGGAATACGCTCTCAACGCATTAAGCTCAACTGAGGTTTAACATGGATCTGCGCAAACTAAAAAAACTGATCGACCTGGTCGAGGAGTCCGGCATTGCCGAGCTCGAACTGACCGAAGGTGAAGAAAAAGTCCGCATTAGCCGCCAACCGGCCGGTGGTCAGCCGCAATTCTATCCGTACATGCAGCAACCCATGATGCACATGGGCGCACCGGCAGCCGTTGCTACCGTTGCCGACAGCCCTTCCGCCGCACCGGTGATCGAAGGCCATGTCGTGAAATCGCCGATGGTAGGAACGTTCTACCGCTCCCCTTCTCCGGACGCCAAGGCTTTTGTCGATATCGGCTCCAGCGTTTCTTCCGGCGATACCCTGTGCATTATCGAAGCCATGAAGCTGCTGAATGAAATCGAATCGGATCACAGCGGCGTCATCAAGGCCATCCTGGTCGAAAATGGACAGCCAGTCGAATATGGCGAGCCCTTGTTCATTATTGGATAACATCATGCAATACAAAAAAACCCAACTTACGCAGCTGGCCATTTCGGAGAAGGCTAACTTGCGCAGCAAGTTAAGCGCTCTGCGCGGCCGGAACCAAAACGGCCAACCCGTCGAATACGGCGAACCGCTGTTCATCATCGGTTAACCAGAGGGTTTCCCATGTTCGAGAAAGTCCTTATTGCCAACCGGGGGGAAATCGCCCTCCGCATCCAGCGAGCGTGCCGCGAACTGGGCATCAAGACGGTTGCGGTACACTCCGAAGCCGACCGCGAAGCCAAGTACGTCAAGCTGGCGGATGAATCGGTCTGCATCGGCCCCGCACCTTCCAGTCAGAGTTATCTGCATATTCCCGCCGTGATCAGCGCCGCCGAAGTCACCGACGCCGAAGCGATCCATCCCGGCTACGGTTTTTTGTCGGAAAACGCAGACTTCGCCGAGCGCGTCGAGCAAAGCGGCTTCATTTTCATCGGCCCCCGCCCTGACACCATCCGCCTGATGGGCGACAAGGTAAGTGCCAAAGACGCGATGCGGAAGGCCGGCGTGCCTTGCGTGCCGGGTTCCGAAGGCGCCCTGCCGGACGATCCGGACGAAATCCTGAAAACCGCGAAGCAGATCGGCTATCCGGTCATCATCAAGGCCGCGGGCGGCGGCGGCGGTCGTGGTATGCGCGTGGTGCATACCGAAGCGGCGCTGCTGGCGTCGGTCAACATGACCAAGGCCGAAGCTCAGGCGGCGTTCGGCAACCCCATGGTCTACATGGAAAAATTCCTGGAACAGCCGCGCCACATCGAAATTCAGGTGCTGGCCGACGAGCACGGCAATGCGGTGTACCTGGGCGAGCGCGACTGCTCCATGCAGCGCCGCCACCAGAAGGTGCTGGAAGAAGCGCCGGCACCGGGCATCGACCGCAAACTGATCGCCGCCATCGGCGAACGCTGCGCAGAAGCCTGCCGTACCATCGGTTATCGCGGCGCGGGTACTTTCGAGTTCCTGTATGAGAACGACGAGTTCTACTTCATTGAAATGAACACGCGCGTACAGGTCGAGCATCCTGTCACCGAACAGATCACCGGCATCGACATCGTGCAGACGCAATTGCTCGTCGCAGCCGGCAAGAAGCTGCCGTTCAAGCAGAAGGACATCCAGCTGCGCGGCCACTCCATCGAATGCCGCATCAACGCCGAGGATGCACACACGTTTGTGCCTTCCCCCGGCCGCATCACCGGCTTCCACATGCCGGGTGGGCCGGGCGTGCGCGTCGATACGCATGCGTACCACAACTACATGGTGCCGTCGCACTATGACTCCATGATCGGCAAGCTGATTACCTACGGCGACACGCGCGAGCAGGCTATCGCCCGTATGCGCATCGCGCTGTCGGAAATGGTGGTGGAAGGCATCAAGACCAATATCCAACTGCACAGCGAACTGATGAACGATGCGGCCTTTCATCAGGGCGGCACCAGTATTCACTATCTGGAAAACAAGCTCGGCATCGCCAGCAAATAGCTAGCGCCCAGCAAGCAGGATAAACATGACCTGGCAATCGCTTGAAATCACGGCGGGTGAAGAAGTCGCCGAAAGCGTCAGCGATGCGCTGATGGAGCTGGGCGCGCTGTCGGTCAGCATCGAAGACGCGGACGCACTAACCGCCGACGAAAAACCGATCTTCGGCGAGCCGGGCGAAGCACCGCCCGGCATCTGGCGGCACAACGTGGTCAGCGCACTGTTCAATGCCGACGCCGATATCGCAGAGATCATGCAGCAATTGACCGAAACCACCGGCCTGCGCAATCTCGGCTACTCAGTACAGGCGGTCGAAGAGCAGGACTGGGTGCGCGCCACCCAGTCGCAATTCGACCCGATCCGCATCCGGGATGACCTGTGGATCGTTCCTTCCTGGCACGTCGCGCCTAATCCCGAAGCATTGAATATCGTGCTCGACCCCGGCCTGGCGTTCGGCACTGGCAGTCATCCGACCACACATTTGTGTCTCGCCTGGCTGGCGGACAATCTGCAAGCCGGCGAAACCGTACTCGATTACGGCTGCGGTTCCGGCATCCTCGCCATTGCCGCCAAACGACGTGGCGCGGGCGAAACGCTGGGCGTGGACATCGATCCGCAAGCGATGGTGGCGAGTCGTTATAACGCCGACAACAACGAAGCCGACGTGCGCTTCGTTCTGCCGGATGAAATGCCTTCCTTCGTTGCCGATGTCGTCGTTGCCAACATACTCGCCAGCCCGCTCAAGGTGCTGGCTCCGGCCCTGGCATCGCATTGCCGTACTGGCGGACGCATCGCGCTCTCGGGCATTCTGCGCGAACAGGCCGAGGAAGTCTCCGCCATCTATAGCGAATGGTTCGACATGGCCCCCCCGCTGCCACTCGATAACTGGGTACTGCTGACAGGCTGCAAAAAATGAGCTTGCTCACATCCTGCCCCGCCTGCGGCACGGTGTTCAAAGTCAAACCCGAGCAGTTGGCTCCAACCCGCGGCGATGTACGCTGCGGAAAATGCGGGCAGATATTCAATGCCTTGCAATCGCTGAGCGTCACCCAGCCCCCCCAGGAGTCGACAGAGGCCGAGAGCAATCTTCTCGAAAACGAATCGGCTAGCGAACCTGAAATCATCGTTGCCGAGACCGATACGGCCAGCATCCCCTTCGAGCTGGAGCTGCCGCCACCCGAACCCGAACCCGAACCCGAACCTGCACCGGAGCCGGAGCCGGAGCCGGAGCCGGAGCCGGAGCCGGAGCCGGAGCCGGAGCCGGAGCCGGAGCCGGAGCGCAAAATGGTCACGCCTCCGCCCGTGTTCCAGCCGACTGTTACCCGCGCACGCAAAGAACAAAAAAGGAAGCGCCTCCCTTTCTGGGTATGGATCCCGCTTTGCCTGCTGCTGGTGCTGTTTGCCATCGGGCAGACGCTTTACTTCCTGCGCTCGGAAATTGCGGTCTGGCTACCGCAGACCAAGCCTGTTTTGGTACAAGCCTGCGCACTGATCCGGTGCACCGTCGATCTTCCGCGCAATGCACAGTTATTGAGCATTGACGATTCCGACCTGCAGGAGCATGCGGAACATAAGGATGTCTTCGTGCTTTCATCCACCATCGTCAATCGGGCGCGCTACCCGCAGGCTTATCCGCTGCTGGAACTGACCCTGACCGACATCCATGACCGTCCCATCCTGCGCCGCACACTCCGTCCGCAAGAGTACTTGTCGCCAGGTACCAATACGGAAACCGGGTTGCCGCCGGGCGGCGACGTGCAGGTAAAAGTTGCATTCACCGCCATCGGCATCGCGGCCACCGGCTATCGCGTTTACGTAAGCTATCCCTGAACAACGACGCGCCCGCCGACGCTGCATCCATCTCAAACGTGATAGCATAATTCGAAATAACAGGATGATTCGATGACCGACCGCAAAGCCCTCTCTCCAGCCAAAGTCGACAACATTGGCCGTGCCGCAGTCCGGCTGCATCGTTTACTGAAAGAGCTTGGGCATGCCGAGGGTTTGCAGCAGTCGGCGGCGACCATGCCGGACGCGCGCGATCGCCTCAGTTTCATCGACCAGACCATGCATGAGGCTTCGGAAAAAACCATCAGCGCGGTCGAAAACTCCTTGCCGCTTGCCGAGAACACACGCTCTACTTGCGCTGATCTGGCTGAGCGACTCTCCGATTCGCCCGACCTGGCACATCATGCCTTGGTGCAGGAAACTATATCGCACCTCGGCGAGATCGCTTCCGCGGAGGAAATGTTGCGCCATAATCTGCTGCAAATTATGGAGGCGCAGGAGTTTCGCGATGTTGCAGGACAGATGGTCAACAAGATTCTCGATGCCGCCGTGGAAATCGAAAAAATCCTGCTCGATATCCTGCGCGAGCACGCGCCAGACAGCCAGACCGGCTCGCTGATCCGCACCGACGGTCTCACCGCCGGCCCGGCCATGAAGTCGCAATCCGACGGTGTGAATGGCCAGGACGAAGTGGATGACCTGCTAGCCTCCATGGGCTTCTGATTCCAAATACCCGCACTACTAGTGTGCACCGGCCTGATTTACTGGTGCACCCACCCTCTTAAAGTCACCTTAAAAACACTCGCACACAAACTTAATCCAATTGATTATTAACGATAAATAACAGTTGGCACAGCTGTTGCTATCATAGGATCAAGGATTAATTTTATGGGTGCGCCATGCTCCGTGTAATGCTTGTCGACGATGACCGGGAGCGTTCCGCTCCGTTGCAGCAATACTTTGTCGAAGCTGGGTACAACGTCGTCGGTCATCTTTCCGACACCGCCGACTTGAATAGGGCCGTGGCGCAGATGCAGCCGGACGTGATCATTATCGACACGGAATCGCCCAGCCGCGACACGCTGGAACATATCTGCGTGGTAAGCCGCGACGACCCGCGCGCCATCGTAATGTTCGCGCATGACGGCGAAACGGAAAAAATTCGTGCCGCGACGCGCGCCGGTGTTTCGGCCTACGTGGTGGGTGCGCTCGATAGCGCGCGACTGAAGCCGATCATGGATGCCGCGATGGTACGTTTCGAAGAGTACCAGGCGCTGAAGAACGAATTGGAAGTGACCGCGACCAAACTCGCGGAACGCAAGATGATAGACCGCGCCAAGGGGATTCTGATGAAACAGCGCGGGCTGGATGAGGATACCGCTTACCAGTCACTGCGCAAACTGGCGATGCAACGCGGCTTGCGCATGGGAGATATCGCAAAACAGGTAATCCAGGCCGCAGAACTGCTGGCCTGATAAGTTAAGTGAATTGACGGGGCCGCCCAACGATGGGCGAAACCGGGGGTTTTAAGCGTGCCGATGCAGGCATGCGCCATAGACAAAGGCGTCTTTCTTCGATCCGGAATTTCGGGTCGATGGAAAGACGCCTTTTTTGTTTCCTACAGTTTTTTTGACATTACAAGATGCAATCGAAAGGAGCACTACATGAAGTTCATCGATAAGAAACCGGAAGCGCTGCCGGTCAGCCCGGAGCGTCGTCACTTCCTGCAAGGCGCGGCTGCCGCTGCCGGTGCCGCCGCAGTAGTAGGCATGGGTTCGCTGGGTATCCAGAAAGCAGCATGGGCCGCCGGTTCCGATGCACCCGAATTGACCGAAGTGAAGATCGGTTTCATTCCGCTCACCGATTGCGCACCGATCGCCGTGGCTTCGGCCATGGGCTTCGACAAGAAGTATGGCATCAAGATCACGCCTTCCAAGGAAGCCTCCTGGGCCGGCGTGCGCGACAAGCTGATCAACGGCGAACTGCACGCCGCCCACGTGCTGTACGGCATGATGTACGGCGCACAGCTCGGCATCGGCGGTCCGCAGAAGGATATGAACGTGCTGATGACGCTGAACCACAACGGCCAGGCCATCACGCTTTCCAACCAGCTCAACGAGAAGGGTGTCAAGGACGGCCCGACGCTGAAGCGCATGCTGGACAACGAAAACCGCGATTACACCTTCGCCCAGACCTTCCCTACCGGCACCCACGCGATGTGGCTGTACTACTGGCTGGCGACCTACGGCATCAACCCGATGAAGGACGTGAAGACCATCGTCGTGCCGCCGCCGCAAATGGTGGCCAACATGCGCGTTGGCAATATGGACGGCTATTGCGTCGGCGAACCGTGGAATGCACGCGCCATTTCCGACAAGATCGGTTTCACGGTGACGACCACGCAGGATATCTGGACCGACCACCCGGAAAAGGTTCTCGGCACTACCGCCGCCTTCACGGCGAAATACCCCAACACCACGCGTGCGATGCTGATGGCGGTGCTGGATGCCAGCCGTTATATCGATGTAACCGCCAACCGTGCCGCCGTGGCCAAGCTGATTTCCAGCAAGTCGTACGTGAACGCGCCGGAAGAAGTGATTCTCGGTCGCTTCCTCGGCCACTACGACAACGGCATCGGCAAGAAGTGGGAAGACCCGAACTACATGAAGTTCTTCAACGACGGCAAGGTTCCGTTCCCCTACCTGTCCGACGGCATGTGGTTCATGACGCAGCACAAGCGCTGGGGCCTGCTCAAGACCGACCCGGATTACCTCGCCGTAGCGAAGAAGGTCAACCGCATCGACCTCTACAGGGAAGCCGCCGGCGCGCTGGGCATGAACGTGCCCAAGGACGATATGCGCTCTTCCAAGCTGGTTGACGGCGTGGTATGGGACGGCAAGGA
The DNA here is from genome assembly GCA_035460165.1 of Methylophilaceae bacterium. GTDB lineage: Bacteria > Pseudomonadota > Gammaproteobacteria > Burkholderiales > Methylophilaceae > MM2. The sequence goes on from DATHWW010000022.1 coordinate 41,566, forward strand.
TCCCAAGGCCTACGCTGCATCGTTCAAGGTCAAGGTCTAGGAATACAACGGAAATTAGGAGACGAATATGAGCGCAACTGTCGTAGCACTCAAGCCCGAGGCCGCCGAAGACGTGCCGGCGACCGAAAGCAAATCCGGGTCCACTCCTCCGCCGGTGGCGGAGGCAACCCCAGTTGCGAGAGAAACACGTCAACGCATCATGAATATATTGCGATCCATCACTCTTGCAGTACTGCCGCCCATTGTGGGGCTGGCGTTTTTCATCCTGATCTGGGTCGGGATTTCCATGGTGGCCCCGGCCTTGCCGGGACCGGCTAAAACCTGGGCTTCGGCCGTCGAACTGTTCAGCGATCCGTTCTACCAGAACGGGCCGAACGATCAGGGCATCGGCTGGAATATCCTGAACTCGCTGAAACGCGTGGGCACCGGCTTCGGCATGGCCGCGCTGATCGGCATCCCGCTGGGTTTCGTACTGGGCCGCTTCAAGTTCGTGAACGACATGGCTTCGCCCATCATCAGCCTGCTGCGTCCGGTATCCCCGCTCGCCTGGCTGCCGATCGGCCTGCTGGTGTTCAAGGCTGCCGATCCGGCCGCGATCTGGGTGATTTTCATCTCCAGTATCTGGCCGCTGGTGATCAACACCGCGATGGGCGTATCCAAGGTGCCGCAGGATTACCTCAACGTCGCCCGCGTGCTGAACCTGTCCGAGTGGAAGATCGCCACCAAGATCATGCTGCCTTCCGCGATGCCTTACATCCTGACCGGCATCCGCCTCTCCATCGGCGTGGCCTGGCTGGTGATCGTGGCCGCAGAAATGCTGACCGGCGGCGTAGGCCTGGGCTTCTGGGTGTGGGACGAGTGGAACAACCTCAACGTCGAGCACATCCTAATCGCGATCTTCGTGGTCGGTATCGTGGGTCTGCTGCTCGAACAGGCGCTGCTGCTGCTCGCCAAGCGCTTTAATTACTAAGGAGTCGCATCATGGAAAAATATGTCTCCCTCGAATACGTGGACATGGTGTTCAGCGGCCGTCAGGGCAAGTTCTGCGCGCTCAAGGACGTGAACATCGCGATCAAGCAGGGTGAGTTCGTATCGGTGATCGGCCACTCTGGTTGCGGCAAGTCCACGGTGCTCAACCTGATCGCCGGCCTGCTGATGCCAACCGACGGCGTGATGCTGTGCGCCGGCCGCGAAATCGCCGGACCCGGCCCGGAGCGCGCGGTGGTGTTCCAGAATCACTCGCTGCTGCCGTGGCTGACCTGCTTCGACAACATCTATCTGGCGGTTGAACGCGTGTTCGGCAGCACCGAAGACAAGGCCTCACTGAAGAAACGCACGCATGAAGCATTGGCACTAGTCGGCCTGACGCATTCGGAGATGAAGTATCCCAACGAAATTTCCGGCGGCATGAAACAGCGTGTGGGCATCGCCCGTGCTCTGGCGATGGAACCCAAGGTATTGCTGATGGACGAGCCCTTCGGTGCACTGGACGCGCTGACCCGCGCTCACTTGCAAGACGAATTGCTGGGTATCGTGCAGCGCACCGGCAGCACTGTGGTGATGGTGACGCACGATGTGGACGAAGCCGTGCTGCTCTCCGATCGCATCGTGATGATGACCAACGGCCCGGCCGCGACGGTGGGTGAGATTTTGACCGTCGATCTGCCGCGCCCGCGCAATCGTCTAGAATTGGCCGAAAACCCGCACTATCACCATCTGCGCGGTGAAGTGTTGCGCTTCCTGTATCAACGCGAAGCCAAGGCCGCTTGAGTATTACAACAACACGCAGATTTACTTACTTTAAATTAAAGAGGAAAACATGACCAAGCTTCGCAACACTACCCTGGCCGGCCTCGTGGCCGCCGCCGTGACTGCCGTTCCGGCATATGCCGAAGAGGCTCCGGCGGCACCGGCGGAATATACCTTCCTGGACTCCGTCAAGGCTGGCAAACCGCTGACCAACTTCCGCCTGCGTTACGAAAATGTCGATCAGGACGGCAAAGCCGAAGAAGCCGATGCATTCACCCTGCGCAGTTTGATCGGATGGCAGACCGCGCCCTGGCACAACTTCAGCATTGCGGCTCAGGTCATCAATGTAGGCGTGTTCAACGACGATTACGACAACTTCGACAAGGCCGTAATCGAGCCTGGCAAGAGTGCTTATCCGCGCGTGGTCGATCCGGACGATACCGACATCAACCAGCTGTTCGTGGAATGGACCGGCATCCGCAACACCAAGCTGCGCCTCGGTCGCCAGTCGGTCAAGCTGGACAACGTACGCTTCATCGGCAACATCGAGTTCCGCCAGGTAATGCAGGTTTTCGACGGCGTCGCCCTGGAAAACAAGAACCTGCTGCCCAACACCAGCATCTATCTGGCTCACTTCGACCGCGTGAAGCAGATCACCACCAAGTACCAGGATGCCAACGTCGAGATCGCCAACGTCAAGTACAGCATTTCCCCGAGCGAAGCGCTGGTCGGCTATGGCTACCTCATCGACTGGAACGGCTCACCTAGAGCCGGCAATGTTGGCCAGCCCAATCCCGACACCACTTCCAGCAAGACCTTCGGTGCTCGACTGGATGGCACCCGTGTGATCAATCCTGACTGGAAGGTGCTGTACACCGCCGAGTACGCCAAGCAGGACGACTACAAGGACGGCAATGACAACATCGATTCGCATTACCTACGTCTGGGCGGCGGTGCGATGTACGGGACCTGGTATGCACGTATCGACCACGAAATCCTGTCCAGCAACGACGGCCTTTCCGCGTTCCAGACTCCGCTCGGTACCAATCACCTGTTTCAAGGTTGGGTCGACCAGTTCCTGGTAACGCCTAATGCCGGGATCAAGGATACTTTCTTCTCCTTCGGCGGCAAGGTCTTTGGTGTGGCATTAAGCAGCGAATACCACATCTTTAAGTCGGATGAGGATTTCCGTACGATAGGCAACTCTGCAACCAACTTTACCGGCGACAAATACGGCACAGAGATTGACGTGGCCGCGGCTTACACCTACCAGAAGTGGATGGGCAAGGTTGAGTACGGCCGCTTCCGCGAAGACGACGAGCTGGGCGCCACCCTCACAGCTGCCACTCGCAAGCGCGATACCGAAAAGCTGTGGTTGACGGTGATGTACACTTTCTAAACTCAATATTTAGAAAGAAACAAGCAACCGGAACCGGCTTTTGGCCGGTTCCGGTTTTTTGCTTCAAGGTTACAGAATTTATTCCAAAGAATGCCTGTCTATATTTGTAACGAGGCTTACACAGCAAGCATCTGCCTCACTTCATAAGGTGGTCGGTGATGGAAAATTTCGACTTCGATGAATGGTCCGCCCTGGCCAAGGCAGCGCCCGAGGAATTCGAATCCCGTCGCCACGACGCCATCGAACGCATCATTTCCAATTGCACCAATACCCGCAGACTGCGTGGTCTCCAATGCCGTATCGACCTGGAAAGGGCACGCGCGCGTACACCTTTGAAATCGTGCCTGCGTTTATCGGAGCTGATGTGGGATTCCTTTTACGAATGCCAGACCGAACTCAAGGTGCTGGCTTACGGCCTTCAACAATTTCCATCAGAACAAAAACCAACATTCCAAGCCAAAATCCTACCCTTCCAGTCGCGCAAATAATCGATTGGCAAACGAGAAATACCCACACCTGCCCTCAATCAGTGCGACCGCCATGCAATCGCACCACAGCCATGCATTTTTGGTGCGCAGATTAAAATTCCCTGCAATACTAATTATTAATCATCAATTACTTAGAAATAGTGGCATAGCGCTTGCTTTAAGCCGCTCTGTTTTCATTTTTTAAATTGATGGAGCAACATCATGGATCGCAGCTTCTGGAAAGCCGGCCATACACCGACACTTTTTTCCTCATTTCTTTATTTCGACCTGTCATTCATGGTCTGGGTGCTTTTGGGGCCGCTGGCCGTTCAAATTGCAGCCGACCTGCAATTGACGCCCGCGCAAAAGGGCTTGATGGTCGCCACCCCTGTTCTTGCCGGCGCGCTGTTGCGCGTGGTGATGGGTGTGCTGGTGGATCACCTGCAACCCAAGAAGGCCGGCCTGGTCGGCCAGGTCATCGTGATGGCCGCGCTCGCCGCCGCCTGGTTGTTCGGCATTTCCAGCTACCAGCAGGTATTGCTGCTGGGCATCGGCCTCGGCTTCGCCGGCGCCGCTTTCGCCGTGGCGCTCCCGCTGGCGTCGCGCTGGTATCCGCCGCAGCACCAGGGCACCGCCATGGGCATCGCCGGTGCGGGTAACTCCGGCACCGTGTTCGCTGCGCTGTTCGCACCCACGCTGGCCGTCTGGTATGGCTGGAACTCGGTATTCGGACTGGCATTGATTCCGCTGGCGATCGCTTTCGTCGTCTATGCGCTTATGGCCAAGGATGCGCCGGAAAGTCCGGCACCGAAGACATTGCACCAATACATGTCGGTGCTGAAGGACAAGGACGCATGGTGGTTCATGTTCTTCTATAGCGTGACCTTCGGCGGCTTCGTTGGCCTCGCCCAATCCCTGACCATCTACTTCAACGATCAGTACGGGTTGCCGGCCGTGTCCGCGGGTTACTTCACCGCCGCGTGCGTATTTGCAGGTTCCGTCGTGCGTCCGTTCGGCGGCTTCATTGCCGACCGTATCGGCGGCATCCGCACCTTGCTGATCATGTACACGCTGGCCGCGCTGTTCATCTTCGGTGTGAGCTTCGCGCCGGAAAGCCGCTGGATTGCACTGGGCATATTCATGGCGGCGATGCTGTCCCTGGGCGCCGGCAACGGTGCAGTGTTCCAACTGGTGCCGCAACGCTTCCGCAAGGAAATCGGCGTGATGACCGGCATGGTCGGCATGGCCGGCGGCATCGGCGGTTTCTACCTGGCTTCCAGCCTGGGTTACGCCAAGCAGCTGACCGGCAGTTACCAGATCGGCTTCATGGTGTTTGCCGGCCTGGCTATCCTGGCCCTTCTCGGCCTGCAAGGCGTCAAGACCCGCTGGCGCACTACCTGGGGCTCATCCGCAGTCACCAGCGCAAAAATTTAACAGCTCGAAACGCCAAGCCGCCCAGTACGCCAAGAAATTTTTCTGGCGTCTTTGGCGGCTTGACGGTAAATTGCACCCCTCTTATGCCTCTCAAATTCACCCTCGGCCAAGCCACCGAAACCGGCCCTCGTTCACGGAATGAAGACTTCTGCGGTGCCGTCACACCGGTCGCGGAAACACTCGCGGCCAAAGGTGCGCTGTTCGCCGTTGCCGACGGGGTTTCCGGTGGCGCAGGCGGACGCGAAGCGGCCGAGTTGACGGTGCGCGGCCTGCTGTCGGATTACTACGCCACGCCCGACACCTGGGAGGTGACGGCGGCGCTGGACAAAGTGATCGAGCCGCTCAATCGCTGGGTGGTGGCCCAGGGATCGGCCAACCGCGACCTCGCCGGCATGGCATCCACCCTTTCCGTGCTTGTGCTACGCGGCACGCGCTACATTCTGGGGCATGTCGGCGACACGCGCATCTATCGTCTGCGCGGCAACGACATGACGCTGTTGACCGTGGACCACGTATGGGACCGCCCCGACATGCGCCACGTATTGAAGCGCGCCATCGGACTCGATGCCCACGTGGCAATGGATTACAGCGAAGGCGCCACGCAGGCCGGTGACGTTTTCGTGCTGGCGAGCGACGGCGTGTGGGAGCCGCTCGGCGATCTGGGCATCCACCAGACGCTGCTGCTGCATCGCGAATTCCCGCAGCGTATCGCGGAAGAACTGGTGCGCAAGGCGCTGGCAGCAAGCGGGCAGGACAATGCCACGGCCATGGTAGTGCGGATTGAGGAATTGCCGGGTGAAGATCTCGGCGACCTGCTGGCAGAAGGCCGGCAGCTCAGGCCGCCGCCCAAGAAGCTGGCGCCGGGCATGATCCTGGACGACTTCGAGATCACCGAAGTCCTGCACGACTCGCGTGCGACACTGGTTTATCTGGCGCGCCATCTGACCACCGAGCAACTGGCGGTGATCAAGACCTTGCAGCCCATCCTGACCGACGATCCCGTTTCCTGCAACGGACTGCTGCAGGAGGAATGGCTCGCCAAGCGCGTCGTCGCGCATTATTTCCCACAAGTACTACCCTGTCCCGGACGCAGCTTGCTGTATTACGCGATGAGCTGGCATAAAGGCGAAACGCTGGAACAAAAACTCACGCGCGGCCATTATTTCACCGCCGTCGAAGCCGCCGGCATCGGCATCCGGCTGCTGAAGGGGATAGGCGCGCTGCATCGCCTGAACATCCTGCACCGTGATATCAAGCCGGACAACCTGCATCTCGGCGACGACGACCGCCTGCGCATTCTCGACATGGGGGTCGCCGTTACCTTCGGCATGGGACAGGAACCGCTTACCACCAATGCCGGCACGCCCAGTTATCTGGCGCCGGAATTGTTTACCGATGGGATCCCTTCGGTATCGAGCGACCTCTACTCGGCCGGCGTTACGCTGTATCACCTGCTGACGCGCCATTACCCGTATGGCGAAATCGAGCCTTTCCAGCACCCCCGCTTCGGCGAGCCGATTCCGCCGACGCGCTACCGTCCGGATTTACCCGGCTGGCTGGAAAATATCTTGCTCAAAGCCTGTGCACGCGATCCCGAATCGCGCTTCGAAACAGCCGAGGAATTCCTGCTTGCACTGGAGCGAGGCGAACATCAGCCGGTATTGCCTCCGCCGCGCATGCCGCTGGCGCAACGCAATCCGCTCCTACTGTGGCAAGCGATTGCGGCTTTATCCCTGATTACCAATCTCTTGTTAATTTTCCTTATTGCGGTTTCATGATGCGACAAATGCACCCTGCTGGTGCATGCATTTTTTAAGCATGCATTGATTCGGGGCATCGAGGCCTGGCGGCAATTCCGATCGTTAAAATAACTGATTGATTAAAAAGCCATAAATAAATGTGGCATCCAACTTGCTTTGTAGACATTAAGGCGCTGTTTATAAACCATTTTTGATGCAAGTTTATTCAACATGGCGCGCCATTTAATCACGAGGTAGTTTTGTAATATGAATACAGGTAAGGTCACCCTGATAGGTGCCGGCCCGGGCGACCCGGAATTGCTGACGCTTAAGGCAGCACGCGCTCTGGGTGAGGCGGATGTCGTCCTGGTGGACGACTTGGTCAATCGCGAAGTGCTGCGGCATGCCGCGCAGGCGCGCATTGTCGAAGTAGGCAAGCGCGGCGGCTGCAAATCCACGCCGCAACATTTCATCAACCGCATGATGATTGCACTGGCGCAACAAGGCCAGAACGTTGTACGCCTCAAGGGCGGCGATGCCTTTCTGTTCGGGCGCGGCGGCGAGGAAATGTTGGCGCTACGTGCGGCCGGCATCACGATGCAGTTTGTACCCGGCATTACCAGCGGCACCGCGGTTCCCGCCACGCTGGGCATTCCGGTCACGCATCGTGCATACACCCACGGTGTCACATTCGTCACGGGTCATACCCAGGACGGCACACCTGTCAATTGGCGCGCATTGGCTGAGGGCGGCACCACGCTGGTGATTTACATGGGCATGAAGAACCTGCCGGAGATCGTGTCCGGCTTGCTGGAGGCTGGCATGGCCAATGAAATGCCTGCCGCCATCATCCAACAGGGAACACTGCCGGAACAGAAGCAGGTGATCACAACGCTGGCATCGCTGCCGATGGCGGCCAAGCAGGCGAAGATGGCAAGCCCGGCACTGATTGTCGTCGGCGATGTCGTAAGCCTGGCACAAAGCGAAGCATTAACGGATGCGCTGAAGTATGCCGCCTGACCATGGGCGCGCAGGAACTGGATATTTAGGAGAAGCAGCATGGAAAAGATGAAACTGGTGGTGATCGGCAATGGGATGGCGGGCATGCGCACCGTCGAGGAGCTGCTCAAGATCGCTCCCGACTTGTACGACATCACCGTTTTCGGCGACGAACCGCACCCCAATTACAACCGCATCATGCTGTCGCCGGTGCTGGCGGGCGAGCAAACGGTAGATGACATCGTCATCAATACCCGCGAGTGGTATGCCGAGAATCACATCACGCTGCATGCCGGCAAGCGCATCAACAAGATCGACCGCGTGAAGCGTGTGGCGTATGCCGAAGACGGCACCAGCGCCGAATACGACCGCTTGCTGCTGGCGACCGGCTCCAAGCCGTTCATGCTGCCGATCCCGGGCAAGGACCTGCAAGGCGTGATCGGCTTCCGCGACATCAGCGACGTCGACACCATGATAGCCGCATCCAACCAGCACAAACACGCAGTGGTCATCGGCGGCGGCCTGCTCGGTCTGGAAGCCGCCAACGGCCTGGCGGTCCGCGGCATGGACGTGACCGTGGTACACCTCAATGAATGGCTGCTGGAGCGCCAGCTCGACAGTGTTGCCGGCAAGATGCTGCAGAAGTCGCTGGAGGACAAGGGCCTCAAGTTCCTGCTGGGCAAGCAGACCGAGCAGCTGATCGGCGACAATGGCCGCGTCAAAGCGGTACGCTTCAAGGACGGCCAGGAAGTCCCCGCCGACCTGGTGGTGATGGCCGTCGGTATCCGCCCCAATTTCACGCTGGCCGAATCCGCCGGCATCCACTGCAATCGCGGCATCGTGGTCAACGACACCATGCAGACCTACGACCCGCGCATCTATTCGGTCGGTGAATGCGTCGCGCACCGCGGCATTTCCTATGGCCTGGTGGCCCCGCTGTTCGAGATGGCCAAAGTGTGCGCAACCCACCTCGCCAACTTCGGCATCGGTCGCTACACCGGCTCGGTGACCTCGACCAAGCTGAAAGTGACCGGCATCGACCTGTTCTCCGCCGGCGACTTCATGGGCAACGACAAGACCGACGAAATCGTGCTGCACGACGCGGTCGGCGGCGTGTACAAGAAGATCGTGCTGGAAGGCGACCGCATCGTCGGCGCCTGCCTCTATGGCGACACCGCCGATGGCTCCTGGTATTTCCAGATGCTAAAGGACGGCAAAGAAGTCAACGAAATCCGCGACCACCTGATGTTCGGTCAGAACCATCTGGGGGACGCCGGCCACAAGGGCCAGACCCAGGCCGCGACCATGCCGGATAACGCCGAAGTATGCGGCTGCAACGGCGTGTGCAAGGGCACTATCGTCAAGGCGATCAAGGAACAGGGCCTGTTCAGCCTGGACGACGTACGCAAGCACACCAAGGCTTCCGCTTCCTGTGGTTCCTGCACCGGCCTGGTCGAACAGATCCTGGCTTCGTGCATCGGCGGCGCCTACCAGCCGGCCGATACCAAGAACAAGCCGATGTGCGGTTGTATCGACCTCAACCACGGCGAAGTGCGCGCGGCGATCCGCGAGCGCAAGTTCCTCGACATCCCGACCGTGCAGCGCGAGTTGAAGTGGCGTACCCCCAACGGTTGCGCCTCCTGCCGCCCGGCCCTGAACTACTACCTGATTTCCACCTGGCCGCACGAGGCGCAGGACGATCCGCAAAGCCGCTTCATCAACGAGCGTGCGCACGCCAACATCCAGAAGGACGGCACCTATTCCGTCGTTCCGCGTATGCTGGGCGGGCTGACCACGCCCAACGAATTGCGCGCGATCGCCGATGCGGCCGACAAGTACCAGGTACCGACGGTGAAGGTCACCGGCGGCCAGCGCATCGACTTGTTGGGCGTGAAGAAGGACGACCTGCCCAAGATCTGGAACGACCTGAGCCAGGCCGGCATGGTGTCCGGCCACGCCTACGGCAAGTCCATCCGCACGGTGAAAACCTGCGTCGGCGCCGAACATTGCCGTTTCGGCACGCAACTGTCGATGGCGATGGGCGTGAAGCTGGAAAAGATGCTATTCGGCATGTGGGCACCGCACAAGGTCAAGCTGGCGGTGTCCGGTTGCCCCCGCAACTGCGCCGAAGCCGGCATCAAGGACGTCGGCGTGATCGGCCTCGAATCCGGCTACGAACTGTACGTCGCCGGCAACGGCGGCATCAAGACCGACGTCGCGCAGTTCTTCTGCAAGGTGAACACCGACGAGGAAGTGATGGAGTACTCCGCCGCCTTCCTGCAGCTCTACCGCGAAGAAGGCTACTATCTGGAGCGCACCGTGCACTATGTGGACCGCGTCGGCCTGGACTACGTCAAGTCCAAGGTGGTGGAAGACGCGGCCAACCGCAAGGCGCTGTATGAGCGCCTGCTGTATGCGCTGCAAGGCTACCAGGACCCATGGGCGGATCGCGTCGAAGAAACTCCGAAGCGCCGCCAATACGAATTGATCAGCATTTAAGGTTTAGAAGATGAGTGAATGGAAGCAAGTGGCCGCCCTCGAGGATATCCCCCGCCTGGGCAGCCGCGTAGTCAAGACCGCCACCCAGGACATCGCAGTGTTCCGCACCTCGGAAGACAAGGTGTTCGCATTGCATGACCACTGTCCGCACAAGGGTGGTCCGCTGTCGCAAGGCATCGTGCACGGCGACAAGGTCACCTGCCCGTTGCACGGCTGGAACATCGGCCTGTGCGACGGCCAGGCCGTGGCGCCGGACGTGGGCAGCACCGCATGCATCGAAGTAAAGCTGGAAGACGGCGTCGTTTTCCTCAAGGTATAGCAGCAACCCCGGTGCCGGCGACGCAAGGGTGCGCGGCCGGCATCGCGGATCCAGACCGCCGCAATGCGACGAGTCGCACTAACCTTCCGATATCGTTGCAACGAGCAACGCTGGAAAGCCGGGATCAACCCACGCGGGCTTTGCCGCAGGTATTTCCGACTTTTTTGTATGACCGGCCGGCGCATGGCGTTGGCCGCATTTTAATTACATGTAATTAATTCTAATTGAGGAGAAACAAATGGCAGTAATCGATCGCGTTCTGGTAGGCGAGGCCCTCGTCATCGACAACCGTCCTGACGGCAGCGGACTGGACCTGCTGAACGTTGCCCACATCGACCTCATCATGGGTCCGCGTGGTTCCGCCGCAGAAGAAGCCTT
>DATHWW010000023.1:0-138990 GCA_035460165.1 Methylophilaceae bacterium
CACCGGCGAGGGCGTGCTGACATTGACCGGCTACAGCGGCACCGCCACGAGCGGCACGGTCAACTACAGCTACACGGTCTCGGCCACGATCGACAACGACAGCAAGGCCGGCGCCACTGGCACCCAGTTTGACGACAGCGTAGTGCTGACGGTGAACGGCGCAGGCGGCTCGACTGCCAGCGACAACTTGGTCGTGCGCATCGTGGATGATCTGCCGCAAGTGACTACAACCGGTAGCCTGAGCGGGTTGATCGTGGATGAAACCAACTTGTTGCTCATTGATACGGACAGCTTCGCAGGTGCATTCTCCTTCAACTACGGTGCTGACGGGGCGGCTGCTACGGGCGCCAAGTCATACGCACTGGGCGTCAATACCTCCAGCCCGACCGGTCTTATCGATGCGGCGACCGGCCAGGCCGTGGTGCTGTCCTTGAATGGCAGCAGTGTGGTCGAAGGGCGTACTGCCGGCAGCAACTTGCTTGTATTCACGCTGTCGGTGGATAGCGCAACGGGCGGTGCCGTACTGGATCAGTTGCGTGCGATCCAGCATGAATCCGGTGCAAGTGTTGATACCCTGAATAGTGCGAACCTGATCACACTGACCGCCACGATCACCGATGCAGATGGCGACCTGGCAAATGCGACAGTGGGCATCGGTCAGTCGATTTCGTTCTACGATGATGGGCCCGCGGTGACCGACACCAATGGAGTGATCCAAAATCAGGCAGGCCAGTCGTTGGCTGGTCTGATCGATTACGATCTGGGGGCGGATGGAACCGGCAGCGTAACCCTGTTGTACACCGGCCCTGCGTTGACTTCGCACGGCAAGAGCGTTGTGTTCTCTCTTGCAGACGCCAATAGCGACGGCATTCAGGAGCTGGTAGGCAAGGCCGACCTGGATGGCAATGGCTCGTTGGAAACGACGGTCCTGACGCTTGCAGTTGCGCCGGGCGATGCCACACCTGAGGATGGCGCTTACACGCTGACCCTGAATGATGTGATCGATTTGCCAGTGACCAGAACTACACTGTTGTTCGACGACATCTCAGCTGGCGGCGGCAAGGATCAATTGCTAGTCGGAGCGCAGTTGTTGATCGAGGATACGAATATTGGCGACGGTAATGCCCAGGTCAAAGCCAGCAGCGGGTTTGTCGGTATCGACAATAACATCATGAATGCCGGCGAGACCGTGGTTTACAAGTTCGCCGATACTGTCAGCGGCAGTGCATCGCCCAATTACACAATTACCCAGAAGGCGATCGTCAACGATGTGGCTCTGAAGCTGTTCGATACCGGTTCCGGTTCTGATGCCTTCACCTGGACTGCTTACAAGAATGGGGTACAGGTTGGTACGGGCGGCATGACGGTGGGCGATCACCAGAACTTCGACTTCACCAACAATCTGTCCGGCATCACTGAAACCGGGTCGGATACCACCTCGGATGGCTTGATTCATGTCGATGGCGGCTATGACCAGCTGAATATCTCGGTGACGTCGGGCAGCTTGAAGGTGGGCGGCGTGTCGTATATCTCGGTATCCAATCCCGAGGATCTGAATCTGTCGTTTGGCTATACGGCGACGGATGGTGACGGCGACGCTGTAAGCGGCAATATCACTACCACAGTGAGTGCGACGACAGCGACAGCGCTCTCCACGGCACCGACAGATATCAACACCTTGTTGCATCCTGACAATAACGTTCAGCCCTAGGCACAGCCGATCTTAAACGGCAATCCAGGCGCCCACCGGGCGCCTGTTTTTTATGCCTTGGATGTCCTCCCCCATTTGGGGTAGAGACCGGTTTTAAGGCCCATGTTATAGTCCTGCTCGAAATGAAGACTGTGTGTTTTTCGCAACAAGTGTCGCAAAATTGTCCGTATGCAATATCCTGCAGTTTTTTTGTTTGCAAATAAAAAGTTATTAGAATAAATTGAGCCGGAGTCTAGGTTATCTGATAACTTTTAGATTAATAAAAAGGGGTCATTATGAAATTCAAGCATTCCGTCCTTTTCTGCGCGGTAGCCGGCGTGTTGCTCGCGAGCCAAGGGGCGTCAGCTCAAACATTGAGCGAAGCAGTCGACCAAACCATCAAATCCAATCCCGATGTATTGATTGACGCAAATCGTCGCCTCTCCACTGAAGAAGCAGTGAACCAGGCCAAGGGCGGTTACCGTCCAAAAATCGATTTGTCTGCTGGCGTCGGTGCTGAATGGAGCGAAAACACCTCAACACGTCCCGGCAGCGATAATCTTTGGCGCCGCGAATCCGCGTTGACCCTTTCCCAAATGATCTATGACGGCTTCGGCACCAAGAGCGAAGTCCAGCGTCATCAGGCACGTGTCAAGGCAGCAGCGCACAAGGTTGCCGGTACTTCCGAAGAAATCGGCCTGCGCGCGGTCGAAACCTATCTCGAAGTGGTCCGTCGCCAGGAACTGCGTAACTTGACCCAGGATAACCTGGCTGCTCACGAACGCGTGTTCGAACAAATCAAGCTGCGTTCCGACAGCGGCGTTGGCCGCAGGGCCGACCTCGAACAGGCACAAGCCCGTCTCGCATTGGCGCAAGCCAATATGTCTTCTGCAGAGGCTAATCTGCGTGAAGCCAACATTCAATTCCAGCGCGTCGTTGGTGAAATGCCGCGCGATCTGGCCCGCCCGGCTCTGCCTGAAGGCGTTCCGGCAGCCGAAGAGGATGCATTGGGCGTGGCAATCAATAATCACCCCTTGTTGAATTCCGCCTCTGCCGATATCGAGGCTGCCCAGGCCCAAACCCGCGCCGCCGAATCATTGCTGCGTCCGCGCGTCGATCTGGAGCTTGGTACCAGCTGGAATAACAATCTGGATGGCGTGCGTTACAAGAACAATGACGCTTACGCCATGCTGCGCTTGAAGTACAACCTGTATAACGGCGGCACCGACAAGGCCCGTGTTGCTGAGCGCCGTATCCAGGAAATGGAAGCGTCCGAGATCATGAATCGCACCCGCCGCCAAGTTGAGGAAAGCACCCGACTTTCCTGGAACTCGCTGCTGACATCGAGTGACCGCCTGCCCAAACTGAAGGCGCACGCCGATGCTACCGAGCAGACACGCGACGCTTACGCCAAGCAGTTCAACATTGGTCAGCGTACCCTGCTCGACTTGCTGGATTCCGAAAATGAACTCTATACCGCACGCTCGAACTACATCGACGGCCAGTACGTCGAGATGTTCGCTCGCTATCGCCTGCTGGCCGACATGGGCAAGCTGGTTGAAGAGCTGGGTGTAGCTCCGCGTGAAGAAGCCAAGGTGGTAATGGCAAACGGTGCTCCTGCTGCCAGCGCCGCACCGGCACCAGCTACCGAACCGGCTCCTGTTGAGGCTGCACCGGCAGAACCGATGCCGGCTGCGGAAGAAAAAGCGCCTGCTCAGTAAAGTGCAGGTGTAGTCCGCATAAGAAATTGATGGCATGATCGAAAAGGGCAGGGGGCAACCTCCTGCCTTTTTTGTTGGGGAGGCTCTATTGTCGGGGTTCGATAACGTTACGGCGTGTTCCGTGCGTCCGTGGCGAATTTGCCGCGCGATCGCGCTCACGGTACTGATCGCATTCGCAACGATTACATTCGGCGCCAGTTTCGAAGTCATCCTCAGCGAGCGTCAGCTCGCTTCTGCAGAAGCGAAATACGGTCTTCCCGCGCGCAAGCGTCTCTCGGCATGGCTGGACCTGATGGCCGACAACAAGCAGAAAACCGAGCAGGAAAAGCTGGAATTGGTGAACAATTTCTTCAACCAGATACTCTTCGTTTCCGATCTTGACCATTATGGTGTCACCGATTACTGGGCGACGCCGCTCGAAATGCTGGGGTCGGGGGGCGGCGATTGCGAAGACTATTCCATCAGCAAGTACTTTACGCTACTGGCGCTGGGCGTTCCCATCGACAAACTCAAGATCACGTACGTCAAGGCGACCGGATATGGATTGCAAAACGCGGCGCACATGGTGCTGACCTATTATTCGACGCCAGCTGCGATGCCACTGGTACTCGACAACTTGAATCCGGAGATCAAGCCGGCCGACAAGCGCCTTGATTTGACTCCGGTTTACAGCTTTAACGGTGACGGGCTGTGGCTCGCCAAGGAACGCGGGGCCGGCAAGAGCGTGGCTGGCGGCAACAAGATCAGCCTTTGGCGCGACATGATGGCGCGCATGGGCAAGGAATTCTGAGCCTGTTTCATTAGGAAACGATAGATGCGATATGACACAAAAGCGATGGATGCAAGGCGCAGCGCGCAGCGAATGGTTGCTCCATTCGCAAGCGGTGTAACGCCGCAGACGCGCTTTTGTGCCATACCCCGAAAGGGCAGCCCTGCCTTGCACGCAGAGCGTCGTTGCTCATCGCTTATTTGGAATAACCAAACCGCGCAACTCGCGCCTAGCTCCGCGTGCAAGGTAGGGCTGTCGCACAATCGTTTTCTAATGAAATAGGCTCTAGGGGAATAAAATGACACTACTTCGCCAACTGGTGATCGTGATCGTGACGCTGTTCATACTGCTGTTCATCGGCACGTTGCTGCTCAGCATCAACAACACGCGCGATTATCTCAACGATCAGTTACGCACGATCTCGCAGGACACCGCGACTTCGCTCGGCCTGACACTGACGCCGCCGATGGCTGAGAACGACATGGCCGTAGTCGACCGCATGGTGAGCGCGGTCTCGGACAGCGGCTACTACCGCGAAGTGGTCGTGAGCAACATCGAGGGCAAGCCCATCGTTTCCCGCAAGCAAGACGTGAAGCTGGGCAGTGTGCCGCAATGGTTCGTCGACTTGGTGCCTCTGGATACGCCGCGCGGCGAGGCGTTGATCATGTCCGGCTGGCAACAGGCGGGTACGGTGCACGTTGCGGCAAATCCCGGCTATGCCTATGTGGCCTTGTGGACGAACACGGTCGAGTCCTTCTGGTGGTTTCTCGCCGCGTCCACGCTGACGGTGCTGCTGGGCGTGATCGCGCTGCATTTCATCCTGCGGCCATTGCGCGATGTCGAGATGCAGGCGCGCGCCATTTGCGACCGCGAATATCCGGTGCAGAAGAAGATTCCATGGACGCTGGAACTGCGCAGCGTGGTCGAAGCCATGAATCGCATGAGTACGCGCGTCAAGGAAATGTTCGACGAACAAACGGCTTCCATCGAGCGCCTGCGCTCGGAGAACTACCGCGATGCGTTGACCGGTCTCGCGAACCGCCGCTACTTTGAAATGAACCTGAAGCAGCTGATCGAAACCGGCAAGCACGGCGCACTGCTGATGCTGGAACTCAAGGACTTCAAGCAATACAACGAGAAGCGCGGCTACCAGGCGGGCGATGATCTGCTGAAGAACACCGCCGAGTTCCTCGAGGCGATCTGCAAGTCGCACTCGCATCTGGAGTACTTTACCGTCCATCTCAACGGCGCCAATTTCGCCGTCGTGTTGACCAATGCCGGCGACGCGGAAGCCATGGAGCTAGGACAAAATCTCGCCAAGGCCATGCTGCGCTTCAAGGAACGCGGCCTGGTGGACAGCGAAGAGGTCGGCCATATCGGTATCGCGCTGTTCACCGGCCAGAGTTATGGCGAAGTGCTCTCCGCTGCTGACATGGCGCTGCGTGCAGCCCAGCAGCAAGGTCCGAATGCCGTCAATCTGATCGACCCGGGCAAGAGCGGTGGCGATAGCCCGGTGCGCACCGCCACGCAGTGGGGCGATATCCTGCGCGAAGCGCTCGTCAGCAAGCGCATTTCGCTGTTGGTGCAGCCGGCCAAGGTCGCCGCTGAAGCCAGTCGCGATACTATCCTGCATTACGAATCCCTGATGCGTCTCACGGACGCGCAGGGCGCGGTCATTCCTGCCGTGGTCTACACGCCTGTTGCCAAGCGTCTGCGCCTGGCAACGGATTTCGACCGCGCCATGATCACCGAAGTATTGGCGCGCCTCACCGGCAAGCGCTACGGCGACACTCCCGTGGCAGTGAACCTGTTCCCGGCCAGCCTGCAAAATGCGGAGTTCGTCAGCTGGCTATGCGATCAACTGGCACAAGTGCCGGCTGCGGCTTCCAGGCTGCTGATCGAAGTTTCTGAATACGGGATGATCGAAAACGTCGATGCGCTACGCGATTTCATCGCCCGCGTCGCCGTCCATGGAACCCGCGTCGGCCTTGACCACTTCGGTCGCGGTTTCTCCTCTTTTGGCTACCTCAGCACGCTTAAGCTCGACTACATCAAGATCGATGGCAGTTACGTGCGGGGTATTCTGGAAAACAAGGATAACCAGTTCTTCATTGAATCTGTGATCAAGGTGGCGCATGGATTGGAGATCAAGGTATTCGCGGTTTCGGTGGAGACGCCGGAAGAGTTGAATCTATTGAGTGGGCTGGGGCTGGATGGCGTGCAAGGGTATGGAGTAGGGAGGCCGGAGGAGCGGTAACTTTAGGCTTTACCTATCTGGGTAAACGAAAAGCCGGCATTGCCGGCTTTTCTTTGTTGATTGCGGCTCAAGCATTGACCATATCCGATTGCCCATGCGAAGGCCTGCTTGCTTCGACAGCACCAGCCGAATGATGCGGCATTGGGACAATATCAGGCCAGCGGCGTGCCCAACTATACTGCCCTGGCGGATTAGTCGTCACAACGTAAAGTCGACAGTCCGAGTCCCGGTATGCCAGCATGCCCCGTATTCCCGTCCCCGGCTCAAGCGGCAGCCATATCGCCAGTCCGTGTGGACTCCGCACCATGAAACGGTCCGCAGGAATTACAGCCTCTTTAAGATTCCAGGGTCTCCAAGACCTGGCTTTCAAATCATCGGGACGGATCCAGCCTCCATGAGGATAACAATCCCCTTCGCGGCGTTCTCCCCAGATGATCCAATTGACTTCCTCGTCAGCATGAACGATTGGCAAAAGGTCGCGGCCTTCGCCGAAGATAATCTGTTTTCCTTCAATTTCTATACCGTCACACATCATGATTCACGTGTGCTTTGAACATAATAATTAGGCTCTTGGTACCGTAGCGGGTTCTCATTCCTACAGAGAATCAGACGTATCCGACAGCTTGCGTTTCAAACCTGGAGTCTTGAACCTGAAAATCATGTCTTCCTCAGCCAGTTCGCTTGAGGTGTCTCTGAAAACTAAAAGCCCGCGTTTGCGGGCTTTTAGCTATGCAGGTAAATCATCAGGCAAATTAATCGCCCATATCCCTAACGCTCCCGCAACGCGTCATACTTCGCCTTCAACACCGGCTTCATCAGGTACTGCAATACCGTTTTCTTGCCGGTCTTGATATGCACCGTCGAGACCATCCCGGGAATGATTGGCAGCTTTTTGTGAGTGCCGGTGAAGGCTCCACTCGTGGTGCGTACCTGGACCAGATAATAGCTTTCGCTCTTGCCGTTCTTTTCTTCGGTAATGGTGTCGGCGCTGATACTTTCGACATTGGCTTCCAGACCGCCGTAGATCGAGAAATCGTAGGCGGTCAGCTTGACCATCGCATCCTGTCCGGGATGGATGAAACCCACGTCTGAAGGACGTACCTTGGTTTCGATGAGGAAGGTATCTTCAATCGGCACCACTTCCATGATTTCCATGCCGGGCTGCAGTACGCCGCCCAGGGTATTGACCTTGATTTGCTTGACGATGCCGGTTACAGGCGAGCGGACGGAAGTACGCGCCAATCGGTCTTCGGCGGCGACGTTGCTGGCGCTGGTTCCGGCTAGTTCGGCGCTGGCGATGCTGGCTTCCGAGGCGGATTCGGAGCGGAACTTCGCCCATGCGGCGTCCACCTTGGTGCTCGCTTCGACGGCGGCTTGTTCGAGACGCGGAATCGATAGGCGCGTCGAGTCCATGTCGCCCTTGAGATCGCTTAGCTGGCGTTCGAGGCGCAGGATTTCCACTTCGGACATGACGCCTTGCTGCGCCAGCGGGCGGCTGATCTTGAGTTCTTTATCGATCAGGCTATAGCTTTGATCCAGCTGTTTCAGCTTGGCCTGGGTTTCCTGCAATTCCTGGCGGCGCTGGCTAGCCTGCTGCTTGAGCACGCTGGTCGAGGTTTCCACTTCGCGCTGGCGGGACAGGAAAAGCTGGCGTTCATCTTCGGCCACCTGTGGGTTGGACTTGATCAGCTCGGCCGGCAGTTGCAGCGCGCGGCCAGAAGCCTCGGCGTTGAGGCGCGCCACTTTGGCGAGCAATGCATCGCGCTTGGCCTTGGATTCGCCCAGCGAGGACGAGAAGCGTGTTTCGTCCAGGCGCACGATGATGTCGCCCTTGCGCACCATGTCGCCGACCTTGACCGGGATGCTGGAAATGATGCCGCCTTCCATGTTCTGGATGACCTGCACCTGGCTGGAAGGAATCACCTTGCCTTCGCCCACGGTGACTTCGTCGATCTTGGCATAAAAGGCCCAGATGAAGAAAATCACGATAAAGGCAATGAACCCGTACAGGATATAGGAGCCGAAGCGGGGCGTTTCCTGGAATAGCGCTGCGGTGCTGTCCTGCATCAACTCGATATCGGCGCTGGAAACCCCACCAGCAGATGCCGATTTTTCCGGCAGGACTTTGTCTTTTGCGATTGTTTTAATTTTTTGCAACATGCAGTTTGCCTCCAGAAAGCGCTTCCAGTACCTGTTCCTTCGGGCCGTCCGCGATGATGCGGCCGCCATCGACCACGATCAGCCGATTGACCAGCGACAGCATGGAGGCGCGGTGCGTGACCAGCAGCAGCGTCTTGCCGTCTATGTGCTGGGCGAGACGGGCCTTGAGATTTTCTTCGGAGCGGTTATCAAGGGAGTTGCTGGGTTCGTCCAGCACGAGCATCACCGGGTCGAGCAGCATTGCGCGTGCCACGGCAATCGATTGCCGCTGGCCGCCTGACAGCCCCTCGCCGCGTTCGCCCACTGGCATGTCGAAGCCGAGCGGATGGCGGTTGACGAATTCGGTGACGCCGGCGATTTCGGCGGCATTCAGCATCGCCCGATCATCCACGTACGGCGCCCCGAACACGATGTTATTGCGCACCGTGCCGTAGAACAGCATCGGATCTTGCGGCACATAGGCGATGTTGCGGCGCAGGTCTGCGGGGTCGATCTGCTGCAAGTCCACGCCGTCTATCCACACCGAGCCGGCGGTCGGCTGGTAGAGGCCCATGATCAGTTTTTCGAGGGTGGTCTTGCCGGAACCGATACGGCCGATGACGCCGACCCGTTCGCCGGCGGCGATGCGGAAGGAAATATTCTGCAATGCAGCGATGGGCTGTTCCGGATAGTTGAAGGACACGTCCTTGAACTCGATGGTGCCCTTGAAATTGGGGCGATGCACGAAGTTCTTGCCCTGTTCGCGCTCCACCGGCAACGCCATCATGCGATTGATGCCGTCCAGTGCGGCGCGTGCATGGTGGTAGCGGGTGATCAGGCCGGCGACCTGCGACAGCGGCGCCAGCGCACGTCCGGTCAACATGGTGCAGGCCACCAGCGCGCCGACCGACAGCTCGCGTTCGGAAATCAGGTAAACGCCGACGATCACCACGCCGACGCTTGCCATCTGTTGCAGGAAGGTGGCGGTATTGACGTTGGCGGCCGACAGCAGGCGTGCCTTGAGGCTGAGTTTGCCGAGATGGCCGACCAGCTGTTCCCAGCGGCGTTGCATCGGGCCTTCGGCGCCGATGGCCTTGAGGGTTTCCAGCCCGGTCAGGCTTTCGATCAGGGTCGATTGGCGCTGCGAGGAGGTACGGAAGGTTTCATTGATCACGGCCGCCAGCGGTTTTTGCAGCAGGAAGGACGACAGCAGGATCAGCGGCACTGCGACGATGGCCGGAATCGCGGCCATGCCGCCTATCCACCAGATCAGCACCAGGAACAGGATCAGGAAGGGCAGGTCGACCAGGGTGGTGATCGTGGCCGAGGTGATGAATTCGCGGAAGGATTCGAATTCCTGCAGGCTGCTGGCGAACGCGCCGACGGAGGGCGGGCGTGCCTCCATGCGGATGCCCATCACCTTTTCGAAAATATTCGAGGACAGGATAACATCGATCTTCTTGCCGGCGATGTCGATGAAATAGCCGCGCAGGCCGCGCATGACAAAGTCGAAGACATAGACCACCCCAACGCCGATCGCCAGCACCCACAGCGTTTCGAGCGTGTTGTTGGGCACGACGCGGTCGTACACGTTCATGATGAACAGCGGCATCACCAGTGCGAACAGATTGATCAGCAGGGAGGCGACCAGCACCTCGCTGTAGATCGGCCACGACATCTTGACGGTATCCCAGAACCAGTGCTTGGGCTTGGGGATGAAGCTTGCTTCCGAGCGCTTGTCGAAACGGAACGCCGGCTTCACGAAAATGGCGAAGCCGGTATAGCGTTCTTCCAGGTCTTTTAGTGTGATCTCGGCTTCGCCGGCACCGGCTTCCGGGAAAACGACTTTGGCTGTTCCATCGTGCTTTTCGAGCAGGATGCAGGCCTGTCCATCTTGCAGCAGCAATACGGTCGGCAAGGTCAGGTTGCTGATGGTGTCCAGCTTGCGCTTGATGATCTGGGCGCTGATATCCGCGCGTGCGGCGGCACGGACGAATAATTCGGGGGTCAATCGGGAGGAAACCAGCGGCAGACCGGCCGTCAGGGATTGCAGGGAGAAAGGGCGGTGCTGCATGCGGGTGAGCAGCACCAGACAGTTTGCCAGGGGATCGTCGGGAAGCAACGCTTCCTTGGGAATATCCCAAGCCTGTTTCGTGGAAGTGCCTGCGGTGGCGGTCATAGCGATCCTCGTGAGGGCTTATGCAGATTTGTGGCCGATTCTAGCACGCTCTCTGGCCGTAAATGCTGGGTTTTCAGTATAAAAAACAAGCCGCTGTAAGAATGTGTCGGCGTCAAAAAAATCAGCGCCGCGATTCCAGGTCTTCCCATCGCAACATTATCTGTTCCAGTTCCGCTTCGAGCGCCGCGAGACGCGCTTGCAACAGCTTCACGCGTGGCGGGTCGGTGCGGTAGATATCGGGATCGGCCAGCTCGGCATTGATGGCGTTCTGCTCGGTTTCCAGCGTTTCGATTTTGTCGGGCAGGGCCGCCAGTTCGTGGGTTTCCTTGAAACTGAGTTTAGTCTGCGCCGGTTTTGCGGGAACAGCCGGTTTAGGCGGCGGCGCGGCTTTGGGCTTTTCGATCACCGCTTCGGCGGCGCGCTGTTCGGAAAAGCGGCGCCAGTCGTCGTAGCCGCCGCCGAATTCGGTCAGTTGCCCGTTGCCTTCAAACGCGATCACCTGCGTCACGGTGTTTTCCAGGAAGGCGCGGTCGTGGCTGACCAGGAATAGCGTGCCGCCGAAATCCTGCAGCAACTCTTCCAGTAGCTCCAGCGTGTCGATGTCGAGGTCGTTGGTCGGCTCGTCCAGCACCAGCACGTTGGCCGGGCGAGCGAATAGGCGCGCCAGCAGCAAACGGTTGCGTTCGCCGCCGGAGAGCGATTTGACCGGCGTGCGGGAGCGTTGTGGCGGGAAGAGAAAGTCTTCCAGATAACTGATGACGTGCTTGCGCTCATTGCCGATCTCGACGAAATCCGAGCCCGGACTGATGGTGTCGGCCAGCGTCGCTTCTTCGTTGAGCTGTTCGCGCATCTGGTCGAAGTAGGCGATGTTGAGATTGGTGCCGCGCTTGATCTCACCGCTATCCGCCTCCAGTTCGCCCAGGATCAGTTTCAGCAGGGTCGATTTTCCCGCGCCGTTGGGGCCGAGCAGGCCGATGCGGTCGCCGCGCAAAATGCGGGTAGAAAAGTCGCGGATGATCACTCGGTCGCCGAAGGCTTTGTTGACCTGCGTCAATTCCGCCACCAGTTTGCCGGAGCGTTCGCCCGCATCCAGTGCCAACCTGACGTTGCCCTGGCGCTCGCGCCGTGCAGCGCGCTCCAGGCGCAGCCGTTCCAGCCGGCGCACGCGGCCTTCGTTGCGGGTGCGGCGCGCCTTGATGCCCTGGCGTATCCAGACTTCTTCTTGTGCCAGCACCTTGTCGAATTTGGCGGCATGGGTGGCTTCGACCTCCAACAGTTCGGCCTTCTTGATCTGGTAGGCGCTGAAATTGCCCTTGAATTCGGTGAGATGGCCGCGATCCAGTTCGACGATGCGCGTGGCGAGGCGATCCAGGAAGCGTCGGTCGTGGGTGATATACAGCAGCGCGCCCTTGAAATCCAGCAGCATGTCTTCAAGCCATTCGATGGCTTCGAGATCGAGGTGGTTGGTCGGCTCGTCCATCAGCAGGATTTCCGGCGCGGCAACCAGCGCGCGGGCCAGCGCAACGCGTTTGCGCCAGCCGCCGGAAAGCGTGGATACCGGGGTGTCGGCCGGCAGGCTCAGGCGCGACAGCACAGTCTCGACGCGTGCCTGCACTTGCCAGCCATCCTGCGCTTCCAGTTCGTGCTGCAGATGCTGCATGCGATCCAGCAGCGCGGTCGTGTCGGCGTCCGGCTCGCCCATCGCGTGCGAGACTGCGTGGTAATCGATCAGTATCTGGCGGAGGTTGCCCAATCCTTCGGAGACAGCTTCGAACACGGTATGCTCCGGATCCAGCGGCGGCTCCTGCGGCACGTAGGCAAGGCGGACGCCGGGTGCGCGCCAGACGGTGCCGTCATCCAGTTTGGACTCGCCCGCGATGACCTTGAGCAGGCTGGATTTGCCGGTGCCGTTGCGGCCGATCAGCCCGACGCGTTCGCCGGGATCGAGCAGAAAGTCGGCGTGGTCAAGCAAGGGAGTGAGGCCGTAAGCCAGGCTGGCATTTTCGAGGGTGATATAAGGCATGGCGGCATTTTACCAGCCGTCAGCGGGGTTGCTTGCGGAATTCGGCCAAGATTTGCCGGCAGGATGAAGGGGGGGTGTCGTCGCTGCCGGGGTCGACGAACGGCAGCAGCGCCGCCAGCGGATTAATGAAAGCCAGCACGATGCCGCCTGCGACCCGTGCGGCAATCGGGCCGCTTTCGGGACGGACGCTGGGATCGACGAAGGTGCCGCGAATGCGGAGTGGTGAGCGCAGCGTGAACGGCGAGACGTTCCTGGGCTTGGCGACGAGACGGAGATTGAGCTCTTCGCGCCCCAGGTCGGCGCTGCCGTCGATCAATATCAGCGTCACGTTGGTATCGATCAATGCCGCCTGCGGCCTGACGATGCCGTTTTTCGTATCGAAATCCATAACCGCGCATTGCATCTTGAGCGGTTCGTCCTTGGTCAGCCGGATGCCGAGACTTTGGGCGAGATCGAGCCCCAGCAGCTCGATCAGCAAATGCGAGATGGTGCCCTTGCGGACGTACATGAGGATATCGCCGTCGAGCGAGGAGAGCAGTTCGCGCGTCGAGTTGCCGGTGCCCTGCAGCGCGGTTCTGCCATTCAGCATGCCGGTCATGTAAGCCGGTGGAACCTCGCTGGCGCCTTCCCGTTTTGCCTCGCGTTTGCGCTCCTGGGAGACCTTGAGCCATTTTTCGAGGTTGATGTCTTTCCAATGCAAGTCGATGCGCCATACGGGCGGCTTGCGAGTAGGGTTCTGCGGATCCTGGTGGGCATCGATGGAAATCACGCCCGACAGCGAGCCTTTCGCCGTGCTCGCGGCGATTTTAGCCAGCGCGAGCTTGCCCTTGTCCATTGTCAGGTCGGCGTTGAACGGCCTGATCGGCTCGGCGAAGGCGTTGCCGAGATCGACATGGTCGAGCCTGACGACGACATTGGCGTCCATCTTGTTGAGCGAGGGCAGATCGAGCGGCCGATCCGCGAACAGCTTGCCTCTGCGCGGCTTGACCACGCTACCGTCGTCGCGGCGGGTGCCGAACGCCGGGAAAAGATCGGAGATATACAGGCGCTTGCCATTCAGTTCGCCGCTGAGAGATGGCGTTTTCGGCCGCGGGTCGTAGCGGAAATGCCCGGAAAGATCGCTTTTGCCGATATGGGCGGCATGGGCGTCGATGTTCCAGACTTCGTCGGTCTTCTTGACCCGACCGCGCACCGAGAACTTGTCGGTGACCGGCAGCACGCTGTAGGTGAAATTGCCGAGTACGCTGAGAGAAGGTCCCTCGACCACGAATTTGCCGTCGATATTTTGCCTGCCCAGCAAATCCGACACCGTGCCGTCGAAATCGAGATGCATGCCTGCATAGTCGGCCCAGCCCTTGGAACGGATCGGCGGGGCCATATCGTCACGGGTGGCGATCGGCAGGAAGCCATTCGTCGCCAGCACCGCCTTCAACGGTTTATGCCGATAGTTGCCGGTGGCGCGGATATACGAGGCGTTATTGGCGCTGGCGCTGCTCTCGTTGGTGCCGAAGTCGAGCTTGAGGTCGACTTCGCGTATGGCGTCGACCACTTCGGCGTAACCGCGTGTCGCGATCAGGTGCTCGATCTCGGGAAAAGGCTTGCGCGGCTGGTTGGGATCGCGCTGGAAGTGCCAGGTTGCGTCTCCGTTGGCGTGCCGGACCAGACGCGCGTCGATGCCGTAGACTTCCAGTGACTTGACGCGCAGCAGGTCTTGGCGCTTCAAGCGGTAGAGGTCGGTGTAGCGGAGCTCGAGCGCGGCATTCTTGGTGCTGACCAGATGCGGCGCATCGAATCCCGGCGGCGCTGATATCCAAAAGCCGCCGACCTTGAGCCGGAGGCTGCTGCCGATCAGCCGCAGCTGGAACGGCTCGGAAATTCGTACCGTACGATGTAATTGGGCGCTGGCGAACTTTTCGAACGGCTGGCGCAGGAAAGGCCAGCCCAACAGTTCGCCCATGGCGATGGCTGCGACCAGGAGCAGCACCGCAGCGAGTATTGCGCGCAAAAAAATGGATTTTCTGCGCTTTCCGGACTCATTTGGCGAGGACATGAGGATTTTTCAGCACCCATGACGGAGTCTTATCATGGAAGGAGTGCTGAGGCCGGTACAAAGTTCCTGCTGAGGTCGGTCGTCAGGCCGAAAATAGCCGAACTAATTATCCTTTTCCGAGCATCGCGCGGATCTGCGCCATGCGCTCCTTGCCGTGTTCCTTGCTGGCGGCGGGGTCGGCGCCGGGCATGCCGCTGTGCCTGACGTCGTCGATGGGCAGTTCGGCGATGAAGCGGCTGGGCTCGCAGGATTCGGTTTCGCCGGCGCGCTTGCGTTTCTTGCACCACGAAATATGCAATGAGCGCTCGGCACGAGTGATGCCGACGTACATCAAGCGGCGTTCTTCCTCGATCTTGCCGTTATCCACCGATTCGCGATGCGGCAGGATGCCTTCCTCGACGCCGATCAGGAACACATGACCGAACTCCAGTCCCTTGGAGGCGTGCAGTGTGGACAGCTTGACCGCGTCCGGCTCGCCTTCCTCGCGGCCTTCCAGCATGCTCATCAGCGCGACCATCTGCGTCAGTTGCAGCAGGTTGCGCTCGTCGTCGTCGCCTTTCTTGGTCAACCAGCCGACGAAGTCCATCACGTTCTTCCACTTGGTTTCGGCGGCGCGCGGTTCCTCGCTGTCGTAGAGGTGCATTTCATACTGGATCGCGGTCAGCAGATCGTTCAGCACTTCGCCGGCCGGATCCTTGGTGGAGCGTTCCTGCATGCGGTTGATGAAATTGCAGAAGGTGAGCAGGTCGTCCAGTTGCTTGGCTCCGATCAATTGCTGGAAATCCCCCTCGAACGCCGCCTCGAACAACGATACGTGCTTTTTCGCGGCATATTCGCCGAGGCGCTCCAGCGTGGTGTTGCCTATGCCTTTCTTGGGCGTGGTCGCGGCACGGATGAAGGCGGGGTCATCGTCTTCGTTGGCGATCAGGCGCAGGTAGCTGACCAGATCCTTGATCTCGGCCTTGTCGAAGAACGATTGCCCGCCGGAGACGGTGTAGGGTACTTTCTGGCTGCGCAATTGCTCTTCCAGCAGTCGCGCCTGGTGGTTGCCGCGATAGAGGATGGCGTAATCGGCAAATTTGGTGCGGTGCTCGAACTTGTGCGCCATCAGCTTCATCACTACGGTTTCGGCCTCGTGCTCATCATCGCGCATCGCGGCCACTTGGATCATGTCGCCGGTGCCGTGCTCGCTCCACAGTTTCTTTTCGAACAGCTTGGGATTGTTGGCGATCACCTGGTTGGCGGCGCGCAGGATGCGTACGGTGGAGCGGTAGTTCTGCTCCAGCTTGATGACTTTCAGCTTGGTAAAGTCCACCGTCAGCTGGCGCAGGTTTTCCACGTCCGCGCCGCGCCAGCCGTAAATCGCCTGGTCGTCATCGCCGACCGCGGTGAAACGGCCTTCCACGCCAGTCAGCAATTTCACCAGCCGGTACTGGCAGGCGTTGGTGTCCTGGTATTCGTCGATCAGCAAGTATTTCAGCTTGCGCTGCCAGCGTTCCAGCGCTTCGGGGAACTGCTCGAACAACTCCACCGGCAACTTGATCAGGTCATCGAAATCGACGGCCTGGTAGGCCTTCAGCGTCTGCTGGTAAATCTGGTACACCTTGGCCGCGGCGTGCGTGTCTTCCTCGTCTGCCTGCGCCTTGGCCTGGTCGGGGGAAACGAAGGAATTCTTCCAGCTGGAAATCTGCGATTGCGTGCGGCGCAAGAGCTGCTTGTCGGTCGTTGCCAGCACATCGGCCAGAATCTTGAAGCTGTCCGAGGAGTCGAGAATGGAAAACTGCGGCTTGTAGCCTAGCAGCGTCGCTTCCTGACGCAGCATCTGCAGACCGAGCGAGTGGAAGGTGGTGACGGTGAGGCCCTTGGAAGGCTTGCCTTCCAGCAGTTTGCCGACGCGCTCCTGCATTTCGCGCGCCGCCTTGTTGGTGAAGGTAATCGCAGCGATTTCCTTCGGCTGGTAGCCGCACTGGTCGATCAGATGGACGATCTTGTGCGTAATGACGCGGGTCTTGCCGCTGCCGGCGCCGGCGAGTACTAGCAAGGGGCCGTCGAGATATTTAACCGCTTCGCGTTGGGGGGGATTTAATTTGGAAAGCATAAGCGGCGCAAGTTTACCGACTGACGGGCGAGGTGTCACTGCGGGAAGTATCCTCCGCCTATGCGAAATGGGTACTTTTCCTTTTGTGGCATAGGGTTACATTGATCATGAAGTCGTGATATGTTGGAGAAAACTCAATCATGCTCAGGCTCGCGCCTGTCTCAGGCGAGTTCCAGGCTGATTTTCTGGAAGCGAGGCCCGCTATGCCAAAAATTCTGGTGGTAGACGACGATCTGGCTGTCTTGGCAACGATCAGTCTCGGGTTGCGGAAGGTCGGCTATCAGGTGTTGCAGGTGGATAGCGGCACGCCGGCGCTGCGCATTTGCAAGCACGAAAAACCCGACCTCGCCATTCTCGACATGATCATGCCCGACATGAGCGGTCTCGAGGTGGCGCAGCAGCTCAAGAAAGAAACCGCCACCCCTTTCATTTTCCTTTCTGCCCATAGCGACGACAGCCTGGTCAAGGCAGCCGTTGCGGTGGGTGCGCTCGGCTATCTGATCAAACCCATAGAAATATCGCGCATCGTGCCGGCCATCGAGGTGGCGTTGAAGCGCGCCGATGAGCTGGAGCAGCTCAGGCTGGGCAACGCCAACCTCGGGGACGTTTCCTTGTCATCAAACGAAACCGACATGGCCGTTGGACTCATCATGGAGCGTCATCATCTGGATCGGGCGGCGGCTTTCGACATGCTGCGCGCCAATGCCCGCGGACATCCCGGAGGCATCGAGTCATTGGCCCAACGACTGGTCAGCGGCGAAAAAGTGTCGCTGACACCCTTGTAACCACAGCGCGCATCGCCTGCGCAGATTATTCGAGAAAGAAAAATAATAAGTGAGTCTCATGACATGAGTCCGATTGAAAAAAGCGCTGCGGTTGCCCGCGAGCTCGGCATCGATGCCGAGGAGATCGCCCGGCGCAAACATTTTCTCGAGTTCGGCGAAATCGATGCCGAGTTGCTGAAGCGCCTGCAGTCGGTGCAGGACGATTACGAAGAAGACATCGCCGCTGCATTTTTCAATCATCTTCTCGGTTTCTCCCAAGTCCGCGATCTGGTGCCGGACGAGGATACGCTGGCTCGCCTCAGAAGTACCCTGTCTACCTACTTTCGCGGGCTGACGGCCGGCGAATACGATAACGACTACGTTAACAAGCGGCTGCATGTGGGTGTCGTTCACAAGCACGTCGGACTCGATCCGAAGTGGTATCTGGGCGCTTATCGCAAGTACCTGTCCGATTTCCTGTTTCATCTCTGGAAAATCTACGGCGACGATCACGAGCAATTCCTGAA
This sequence comes from Methylophilaceae bacterium, assembly GCA_035460165.1. Taxonomy (GTDB): domain Bacteria; phylum Pseudomonadota; class Gammaproteobacteria; order Burkholderiales; family Methylophilaceae; genus MM2. Next base: position 18,218 of record DATHWW010000023.1, read on the forward strand.
GACCTTCGACGCATTATTGAAAATCGTGCTGTTCGATATCGGGTTGGCCATCGACACCTATCACCATGCCGATAAACAGGAAGTGCTGCAATTCGAACGACGCCTCCAGGAATTGCTGGACGGCATCGATGCCATCGTGTGGGAAGCGGATACCGGCATGGGCTTTACCTTCGTCAGTCACCAGGCGCAGAGGATGCTGGGTTACTCTCTGGCGCGCTGGACGCAGGAGCCGGATTTCTGGCGCGAGATCATCCTGCCGGACGACCGCGAATCGGCTGTCGGTGAGCTTCTTGAGCAACTCAAAGACGGGCAAGGGCGCGATATGGAATATCGTGTCCGCACGGCAGCGGGCAAGGTAGTCTGGATACACGGGCGAGTCAGTGTAGTGCGCGACAAGGACGGACGTATCACCGGCCTACGCGGCCTGATGGTGGATATCACCGCTATCAAGGAAGCCGAGAGGAAGCTCGTGCAATTGGCCTCCTACGACGAACTGACCGGCCTGCCGAATCGCAGCCTGTTGCAGGATCGCCTGCGCCAGGCCATGGCGCAGGCGGATCGCAGCGGTGGCATGGTGGCTTTGCTGTTCCTCGATCTCGATCGTTTCAAGACCATCAACGACAGCCTCGGGCACGATGTCGGCGATGGTGTGCTGCAAACCGCCGCCGGGCGTTTGATCGGCGTCGTCCAGGAAGTCGATACGGTGGCGCGTTCCGGCGGCGACGAATTCATGATCATGCTGTCCGATGTCGATCGAATAGAGGAGATCACGCTGGTAGCGCAAAATGCCATCGAAGCGCTGGCGCAACCATTTACCGTCGGCGAGCACGAGCTCTTCATGACAGCCAGTATCGGCATCAGTGTCTACCCGCGCGACGGCACGGACGTGCAAACCCTGCTGAAGGATGCGGATGCCGCGATGTACCGCGCCAAGGAAGGCGGAAAAAACCGTTTCGAATTCTTTACCACGGAGATGAACGCGGCGGCGGTGCACCAGTTGCAATTTGAAAACATGCTGCGGCAGGCGCTGGCGCGCAAGGAATTTGTGCTGTATTACCAGCCGCAGGCGGATGTCGATACCGGTCAGCTCGTCGGTGTCGAAGCGCTGGTGCGATGGCAGCACCCCGAGCTGGGCATGGTGCCTCCTGTCCAGTTTATTCCGCTGATGGAAGAGACCGGGCTGATCGTGCCGCTGGGCGAATGGATACTGGAAACGGCCTGTCGCCAGGCGGTGGCGTGGCGCGCCGCCGGATTGCCGGAGCTGCGCATGGCAGTCAATGTATCGGTCAGGCAGTTCTCGCAAACCGATCTTCCCCAAATCGTCGAGCGCATCCTGCGCGAAACTGGGCTGTCGTCTTCCATGCTCAAGCTGGAACTGACCGAAAGCCTGTTCATGCAGGAAACCGAAGTGGTCGCCGAGGTGATTCAGGCGTTGCGCAAATTGGGGGTCCGGCTTTCAGTGGACGATTTCGGTACCGGCTATTCATCGCTTTCCTACCTGCGCCGCTTCCCCGTCACTTCCGTCAAGATCGACCAGTCCTTTGTGCGCAGCATCAATACCGACCCGGCTTCGGCGGCACTTGTCCGCTCGATTATCGGCATGGCCCACGAGCTGCGGCTACGCGTGATTGCGGAGGGGGTCGAGACCGAAGGGCAGCTGCATTTTCTGGCCAGCCATCGTTGTGACGAGATACAGGGTTATCTGCTAGGCCGGCCCATGCCGGAGGATGAGTGTGCCGCTTTTATCCAGGGTTTCGTGGGCTTGCCGACCGCGGCGGCGCGAGTGCAACCGCAGGAGCGCGTCCTGTTGCTGGTGGACGACGAGCCGAATATCTCGATGTCGCTCAAGCGGCTGCTGCGGGCGGACGGCTATCGCATTCTTGTCGCTACCAGCGGCAAGGAGGGCCTGGAAATGCTTGCCGACAATCCGGTCGGCGTGATCATTTCAGATCAACGCATGCCGGAAATGGCCGGGGTCGAGTTTCTCGGTCAGGTGAAGGACATCTACCCGAACACGATACGCATCGTGCTGTCCGGCTATACCGAATTGAAGTCGGTCACGGACGCGATCAATGAAGGCGCGATCTACAAGTTCCTGACCAAGCCGTGGGATGACGACCAGTTGCGCGAACAGGTGCGCGAAGCTTTCCAGCACTATGAGCTGATGCAGGAAAACATCCGTTTGGCGCGGGAGCTGGAACGCGCCAATGGCGAGCTTTCGGAAATCAATCGCGGTCTTGAAATGCGCGTGGCGGAAAAGACCGAGAGCCTGAGTCACAACATCGGTGTGTTGCAGGTATCGCAGGAGATTCTGGAGCATCTTCCGGCGGGGGTGGTCGGTATCGACGACGAAGGGCTGGTCGTCATCGCCAACCGTCAGGCCGACAGTTTGCTAACGGGGAATGGGAACGGTTCCCTGCTGGGTTCAGATGCGCGCGACTGCCTGCCGGAAGAATTGCTGGCACTGGCCGATGAGGCTGCCGAAGAGTCGCGCACGGTTGTGCTGACCGATGGTCGCCGCTTCCATGTGATTAGCCATCGCATGGGCGATATGTGCAAGGCCCAAGGTTGCATTCTGGTGTTTTCGCCGGTTTAGGAGGTGGTTCGGGAGTTTGTGCAGCCGATGCAGCTTAACGATAAGGAGTCATTCATGAGTCCGGATCAGCAAACGTCTGTTGCCAGCGTATTGGATCATGCGCAGAAGTTGCCGTCCTTGCCCAGCCTCGTGATGGAGATTCTGGAGAGCTTCGATAACGAGCGCATGGACGTTTCCACGCTGGCCAAGAAAATCGCCAATGACCAGGCGCTGGTGTCGCGTGTAATGCGCGTGGCCAATTCTGCGTTTTTCGGTCTGTCAGGCCAGGTCGGAACGATTTTCGAAGCGATTTCGGTGCTGGGATTCAACAATCTGCGCGGGCTGGTGACGGCGGCGGCCATTATCAATGCTTCGCCCAAAAATCTCGGCCAGTTCGACTTGGCTGCTTTCTGGCGCCACGGCATCTGCACCGCGGCATGCGCCAAGGCGCTGGCGAAGAGGTTGGGGCTGAATCCGGAAATCGCATTCACGGCGGGCGTGCTGCACGATATCGGAAAGCTGATCATCGCGATGGAGCATCCCTCTGCCGCCCGGCCGGCAGATGCGGGCAGCGATGAGCAATCCCTGGCAGCGGAACGCAATTTGATTGGCTATGACCACGCGGCTCTGGGCGGCGAACTGGCCAAACGCTGGAAATTCCCGCAGGCGATCCGCGACGCCATCCGCCTGCACCATAGCCCGCAGGATGCGAGCGCCAGCGGCGGCTTGTCGGATGTGGTGTATGTGGCCAACCTGTTTGCGCACGCCCTGGATCAGGGGGAGATACGCGAGGAGAAATACAGCGCACTGTCTTCCGAGACCTATGCCCGTCTCCGGCTGGATCCGGCGGAGTTGCCGGCCCTGGCGCAGACGGCGCAGCAATTGTATGCGGGTTCTATTCAGCTCGTCGGTGAGTAAGAGCCTGTTTCAGTAGTATTCATCCGCCGCGTTGAGTCCGGGCCTGGATGGATGCAAGGCGCAGCGCGCGGCCAATGGTTGTTCCATTGGCAAGCGGTGCAACGTCGCAGACGCCGGGCCCGGACTCAACCCGCAGGGCCGGCTGACTGCGAGCGCATTGCCGCGTTGCGGGCTGCTTGTGGAGAATGACTACACTGCCCAGCCCGCGCCTTGCACTGCATCTCGCAGTCAGTCGGCGCGGGGGATGAATGCTACTGAAATAGGCTCTAAGCAAAAGGAAACGTCATGGAAAAAGAAAAGCAGCTTACCTGGCTTTACGAACTCTACCTTCTGGGCCAGTCGCAGCTATTGCGCGAAACGCCGGCCATCGTGCAGCAGCAGATACTCCAGCACATCATCCGCGGCTTCAGCGCGGAAACCGGTTCATTGGCTTTGTGCGTCGCGGAGGATTGCCAGGAGATGACCATCGTCGCCGGTACCGGTTTGCCGGAGAACACCGTCGGCAGCAGTGTGAACTGTGAGGAAAGCCTGCTGGGCTGGGTGATGCGGCACGGCGAACCGGTGCTGCTGACCGGCGATGCGTCGCATGATGCGCGCTTCAGCAATCTCAAGCTTTATCATCACAAGGGCCGGATCGGCTGTTCGATGTGCTGGCCGCTCAAGCTTGAGAAGCGCATGTTGGGGGCGCTTTGCGTCAACCGGGCGGAAGGCAGTGATCTGTTTACCCAGGCCGATCTCGAACAGGGCACCTTGCTGGTGAACCTGATCTCCATCGTCATCGAAAACATGAAACTGCATATCGCCCAGCAGGGAGCCCATCGGCTGGCACTGCAGTCGCGCGAGTACCTGGAGCAGATACTCAATGCGCTCGATAACGTGGTCTGGTCGATTACACCGGATACGTTCGAAACGCTGTTTCTCAACCCTGCGGCGGAAAAAGTCTATGGCCGACCCATCGCCGAGTTCATGGCCGATTCTAACCTGTGGTTCCAGACGGTGCACCCCGACGACCGCAAGCGTGTTGGCGCCTGCCTGCCCGACATTCTCGAAAAGGGCGTGCTGGATATCGAATATCGCATCGTGCGTCCGGACGGCGAAATCCGCTGGATACACGATCATATCCACGCCATTTTCGACGACAACGGCAAGGCGGTGAGCTTGAACGGGCTGGGCACGGACATCACGCAGAGCCGCGAGGCCGAAATCAAGCTGAAGAAAAGCCACGCGGACTTGCAGGACGCCTACGCCAAGCTGCAGGACATCCAGAGCCAGCTGCTGCAATCGGAAAAAATGGCGTCCATCGGCCAACTGGCGGCGGGTGTGGCGCATGAGATCAACAATCCCATCGGCTATGTCTATTCCAACCTCGGCTCGCTGCAGAAATACCTGGACGATGTGTTTTCTGTGTTGGATGCCTACGAAAAGTTCGAGCCCCTGCTGGCGTCGCATGCAGAGGCGATAAGCGTCGTGCGCGCGATCAAGCAGAAGGCCGACCTCGAATTCCTGCGCGAGGACGTGGCGGCGCTGATGGGCGAGAGCCGCGAGGGCATCACGCGGGTGAAGAAGATCGTGCAGGATCTCAAGGACTTCTCGCATGTCGGGTCGGAGGAAGAGTGGCAGCAGGCGGATTTGCGCCATGGCATCGACAGCACGCTCAACATCGTCAACAACGAGATCAAATACAAGGCGGAAGTCAAAAAGGAATACGGCGACATTCCCTATGTCGAATGCCTGCCGCCGCAGCTCAACCAGGTATTCATGAACCTGCTGGTGAACGCGGCGCACGCCATCGAGGAGCGCGGCACCATCCTCATCCGCACCGGGGCTGAAAACGGGCTGGTGTGGGTGGAGGTCTCGGATACCGGCAAGGGCATCTCGCCGGAAAACCTCTCCCGCATCTTCGACCCGTTCTTTACTACCAAGCCGGTAGGCACCGGCACCGGGTTGGGGCTATCCGTTTCCTACAGCATCATCCAAAAGCACCACGGCAGCATCAATGTTGCCAGCGAAGTCGGCAAGGGCACAACGTTCCGCATCGCGCTGCCGGTCAAGCAGCCGGAACCAGGACCCGAAACAAAAACCATGCATTGAGGAACTGAACGTGAATACCGTCATGACTGCCGAATATCCGCAACAGGAACTGCAAGCAACCCTGCTTTTCGTCGACGACGAGTCGAATATCCTGGCGTCATTGCGTCGCCTGTTCCGCCCGCTGGGCTATCGCATACTCATCGCCGAGAGCGGGGCGCAAGGGCTGGCAATATTCGATAGCGAAACCATAGACCTGGTGATTTCCGACATGCGCATGCCGGAGATGGACGGCGCGCAATTCCTGGAGCAGGTGCGGCTCAAGTCACCCGACACCATACGCATCCTGCTCACCGGCTACGCCGATATTTCCTCGACGATAGATGCCATCAACAAAGGGCAGGTCTACCGCTACATCGCCAAGCCGTGGGAGGACAACGACATCTGCCTCACAGTGCGCCACGCCCTGGAGCAGAAGATGCTGGCGCGCGAAAAGGAACGCCTGGAAGCGCTGACGCTCAAGCAGAACGAGGAGCTCAAGGACCTCAACGCCAACCTGGAGGAAAAGGTCAAGGCGCGTACCGAGGAGGTGCGGCAGACCATGGGCTTTCTCGAGGTTGCACACGAAAAGCTGAAGAAGAGCTTCCTGACATCGATCCGCGTGTTTGCCAACCTGATGGAGTTGCGCGAGGGCGAGATGACCGGCCATTCGCGCCGGGTGGCCGACCTGGCGCGCAAGCTGGCGCTGAAGATGGGCATGAGCGAGGTCGAGGCGCAGGAGGTGATGGTGGCCGCGCTGCTGCACGATATCGGCAAGATCGGCCTGCCCGACAAGCTGCTGCACAAGCCGTTCACTATGCTGGACGAGGAGGAACGAACCGCGGTGGTCAAGCATCCGGTGGTCGGGCAGACCGCGCTGATGGCGCTGGAGCAGTTGCACGGCGCGGCCAAGCTGATCCGCAGTCATCATGAGCGTTTCGACGGCCTGGGCTTTCCGGATCATCTGGCCGGATTGGCGATCCCGCTCGGTGCGCGCGTGCTGGCGGTAGCCAACGAGTACGACGCGGTGCAGCTCGGGCACGTGATGAGCAAGCGCCTGAATGCGCAGGATGCGCTGGTTTTCATCCGCGAGGGGCGCGGCAAGCGCTATGACCCGCAGGTCGTCGATGCCTTCATTGCGATAATGGGCGGCGACGGCGAGGGCGCCGCCAAGGGGGGCGAAATTGTGTTGCCGGTCGGCGATCTCAAGTCCGGCATGGTGCTGGCGCGCGATTTGATAACGCGGGACGGTATGCTGCTGCTGGCCAGGGATTATGTTCTGGACGAGCCGCTGGTGGATCAACTGAAAAGCTACGAGCGCACGGAGGGACATACGATGACCGTGCACGTCAAAGTGAGGGGATAGCCATGACACGCATCATGCTGGTGGACGACGAGGAAAACATACTCCGGGCATTGCGCCGCATACTCGGTTCGCCGGATGCGTGGTGCGGCGACCGGGCGGCATTGGATCCCGACGCAGCGGATGCGCCGCGCAATGCAGTGGAAATCTTCACCTCGCCCAAGGCGGCGCTGGCGCGAGCGGGCGAGGGCGTGGCCTTCGATGTCGTGATCTCGGATTACCGTATGCCGGAAATGGACGGCGTGGCCTTTCTCAAGGCATTGCGTGCAATTCAGCCGAATGCGGTGCGCATCATTCTCAGCGGCTATGCCGATATGCAGGCCCTGATAGGCGCGATCAACGAGGCGAAAATCCACCGCTTCATCTGCAAGCCGTGGGACGACTACACGCTGTGCGCCGACATCCGCCAACTTTTCCAGTTGCACAATCTGCAGGTCGAAAATCAGCGACTCGCGGACGAGGTGCGCCACCAGCAGGGTGTCATCTCCCGGCAGGAGTTGGAGCTACGCAGGCTGGAGGCCGAGACTCCGGGCATCACCAAGGTGAAGCGCACCTCCGACGGCGGAATACTGCTGGACGATGATTGAAAGCCCAAGAACTCAAACAAGGTTTTTAAAACCATGGCCGACTACGACGAAGATGCCAACCGCCTGACCATCAAGCTGGTGTATTACGGCCCGGCGATGAGCGGCAAGACCACCAACCTGATGCAGCTGCACGAGCAGTTGCGACCGGACATGAAGGGCGAGCTGATGACGCTGGAAACGCAAGGCGACCGCACCTTGTTTTTCGATCTGCTGCCGCTCGGCTTCCGCGCGCCTTCCGGCTTGCTGGTCAAGTTCAAGCTGTTCACCGTGCCCGGCCAGGTGGCGCACGACGGCACGCGCAAGGCCGTACTGTCGCGCGCCGACGGCGTGGTGTTCGTTGCCGATTCGCAGCGCAACCAGGTGCTGAACAATGCCGAGTCGTTCGAAAATCTCGCGGAGAACGCCGCACGTGTCGGGTTGGATTTCGACGCCATGCCGCTGGTGGTGCAATTCAACAAGCGCGATTTGCCGGACATTCTCAGCGAAGAAGAGATTGCCGAGCGCTGGCAAGGCGCGGAATGGCCGCTGGTGTTCGCGTCGGCATTGTCCGGAGAGGGAGTGGGCGAAACCTTTCGCCAGTTGCTGGAGCCGGTCTATCGGCACATGAACCGGGAGTACCAAATGGATGAAAGGCATGGTCTCGATGCGGCCGGCTTCATTCGGGGCATGGGGATCTAGGGCCGCCGATATGGATATCCTGCCTCCAGGCGACGCATTCGACCGCGAATTGTCCTTGCGCGAGTTGCTGGGCGCATACGCTGCGGATCGTCTGGGCAGGCGTCTCGCTGCCTTGCTGGGAGACTTCCGGCTCTATGACGAACAAAACCGGACCGTGCTGGAGTCGGGGAGTGTGGCTGCGGATGCGCCGGCCATCGACGTGATGCTCGATATCGAACCTGTCGGCCGGTTGCAGGCGGCGGCAAACACGGAAATTCTCGAGGCGGCGGCGGGGCTGCTGGAAATCCTGCTGCAGAGCCAGATGCGCTATCACATGGCGTCGCGGTTGCATGAAGAGCAGGTCAGCCACGATTACCAGCGTTTACAGCAGGAGCATGCCGCAGTGCTTCGCTCGGAGCTGAAATACCGCACGCTGGCTGCGGAGTTGGAAGCGCGCGTGCAGGAGCAGGTCGAAACGCTCAAGACCGCCGAACGGCAGCTATACCAGGCCGAGAAGCTGGCTTCCGTGGGGCAGCTCGCGGCCGGCGTCGCGCACGAAATCAACAATCCCATCGGCTTCATTCGCAGCAATCTCACCAGCGCGAGCGCCTACGTGAAGGATATTTCCGGGTTGCGCGCCTCGATTGCCAGCGGCGACGGAAAGCAAATTGTCGCGGCCTGGAACAAGGCCGACATGGATTTCCTGCTGGAGGATTTCCAATCCTTGCTGCAGGAAAGCATCGTCGGCGCGGATCGGGTGGCACGCATCGTCTCCGACCTCAAGGGCTTTTCCAGCATCGACCAAGGCCAAGAAGAGCGCATCGACCTGAATGAGAGCATCCGCACCGTGTGCAACGTCGCCGGCAACCGTATCCAGCAAAAGGCGCAGCTGGTGCTCGATCTCGGTGAGCTGCCGGCCTTGCAGTGCCAGCCCGGCCCTATCAACGACGTGCTGCTGGGGATGCTGCTCAATGCCGCGCAAGCCGTGGGAGAGCAAGGCGAAATACGCATTTCTACCGCCGTGGAGAATGGAGACATCTGCGTGCGTATTTCGGATAACGGCTGCGGCATCGCGCCGGAAAATCTTTCCAGGATTTTCGATCCGTTTTTTACCACGCGCGAGGTCGGCGCGGGTACCGGGCTGGGACTCACCGTCTGCCGCGACATCGTCCGCGCGCACGGCGGCCGCATCGGAGTCGAAAGCAGTGTAGGCGCAGGCACGACCTTTACTATCCATCTTCCGCTGAAAGGCCGTTGATCATGTCCAGGCTATCCTCGCTGTTCACAGGCAAACCCGGCGAAGAAGCCACCGAAGGACGCCGCGCGGCGCCGCAATACCGCATGCTGCTGGTGGATGATGAGGTGAACGTGCTGAAAGCCTTGCAGCGCGTGTTCCGGCAGGAAAACTACCATGTCGTGACCGCCGCCAGCGGCCGCGAAGCGCTCGATCATTTACGCAACGGGGCTTTCAATCTCGTCATCAGCGATTACATGATGCCCGGCATGACGGGCGCGGAGTTGCTCAAGCAGGCGCGGTCGCTGCAACCGGACATGATACGCATCATGCTCACCGGCCATGCCGACACCTCCGCGGTAATGGGGGCGATCAATGAGGGCGCGGTGTACAAGTTCATCCTCAAGCCATGGAATGACGAGGACTTGCGCGTGACCGTGGCGCTCGCGTTGGAGCAGTACGAGCTGATCCACAAGAATCGCGCGCTGCAACAGTCCAACGAGAGCAAGGACAAGACCATCAGCACCTTGAGCAAGATCGCCGTCAGCAACCGCAGTCAATTGGCGATCATGCTCAACAAGCGCAGTTTGCTCACCAATCAGCAGGTGCAGGAATTGCACCGCCTGCAGCAGACACGCAAGGAGCCGGTGATCCGGCTGTTGATGGAAAAGGATTGGGTGGCGGAAAAAGTCATACGCGACATCCTGCACAAGGACTTCATGTTCGAGGACGTCGCATTGCCGGAATTTCGCGTCGACCCGGCTGTGGCATCGCTGATACCGCACAGTTTCTGCGATCGGCAATGGGTGGTGCCGCTCAAGCAGGAAGGCAAGCGGCTGACGCTGGCAATGGCCGACCCGCTCGATGCCGGGCTGATCGAGGATTTGCGCTTCGTGTCCGGACTGGAGATACAGGCGGTGATGGCGGATGTCGCGGCGATCAAGGCCAAGATCGCCGAGGTGTACGGAACCGAGGAGGGCGTCTCGTTCGAGGAGATGGAAACGCTGGTGTCCAGCGTCGACCCCTACGAAGGCATCGAAGTCGTCATCGACCAGGACGACGACGAGCGCTCGCTGGAAGAGCTGCTGCACAGCACCGAAGAGCCGCCCGCAATTCGGCTGGTGAACGCGATCATCATGGAGGCGATCCGCCAGCGTGCGAGCGATATCCACATCCATCCGCGCACCAAGAGCGTGGTGGTGCGCTATCGCATCGACGGCGTGCTTGCGGACAAGATCCAGATTCCCAACAATCTTTACCTATCGCTGGTGTCGCGGCTGAAGGTGATGTCCGACCTCGACATCAGCGAGCGCCGCCGCCCGCAGGACGGGCGCATCACCATCAAGACGCCGCTGCGCATCGTCGACCTGCGCATCTCCACGCTGCCCACGATCAACGGCGAAAAAGTCGTGATGCGGCTGCTGGACCGCAACTCGGCGATTGTCAGCATGCAGGGCTTGGGCTTCTCATCGCCCGACCTCGATAAAATCCTCTACATGATGGATAGGCCGCAAGGCATCATCCTCGCCACCGGTCCTACCGGCAGCGGCAAGACCACCACGCTGTACGCGATGCTGCAGCACACCGCCACGCCCAGCAAGAACTACGTGACGCTGGAAGACCCGGTCGAGTATTACCTCGATGCGGCCGGCCAGGTGCTGATCCGCGAGAAGATCGGCCTGACCTTTCCTGTGGTGCTGCGCTCCATCTTGCGGCAAGACCCGGACGTGATTCTGCTGGGAGAAATCCGCGACATCGAAACGGCGGAAGTGTCTTTCCACGCCGCGCTGACCGGCCACCAGGTGTTTTCCACGCTGCACACCAACTCGGCGGTCGCCACCATCGCCCGGCTGTTCGACCTCGGCCTCAAACCCTACGTGATCGCCACCGCGCTGGAAGGCATCATCGCCCAGCGCCTGGTGCGCCGCATCTGCGAACATTGCCGCGAACCGGTCGACGCCGATCCGGCCGTGATTTCGCGTCTCGGAGCATTGTTCGCCGACAACAGCCTGCTGCACTTTCGCGGCAAGGGCTGCTCGCGCTGCAACCATACCGGCTATCTGGGGCGCCTTGGCGTCTATGAAGTGCTATGGCCCGACGACAAGCTGCGCGATTTGATCGCACGTGGCGCCAACATGCTGGAAATGGCCGCCGTGGCGCGCGATAGCGGTACCCGGCCGTTGATCGAGGACGCGCGCGATAAGGTTCATTCAGGAATGACGACGGCAGAAGAAGTTCTGCGCGTGCTCGGGGCGCAGAAGTAATCTCGAGCGGCGCAGGACTTCGACAAGGACGTGTCGAGCAAACCCTAAAGCAGCGGACCGTCAGGTAAAATCACGCTTTTACATTCAAAAACAAAAGCGCCATGGCCCAATACGTAATGTCGATGCTCCGCGTGAGCAAAGTCGTGCCGCCCAAGCGGCAAATCATCAAGGATATTTCCCTGTCGTTCTTCCCCGGCGCCAAGATCGGTTTGCTGGGTCTCAACGGTTCCGGCAAATCCACCGTGCTGCGCATCATGGCCGGTGTGGACAAGGAATTCGAAGGCGAAGTGCAATGGCAGCCGGGCATTTCCATCGGCTACCTGCCGCAAGAACCTGAACTCGACCCGGCCAAGACTGTGCGCCAAGAAGTCGAATCCGGCATGGGCGAGGTGATGCAGGCCAAGGCCAAGCTGGATGAAATCTATGCCGCCTACGCCGAGCCGGATGCCGATTTCGACAAGCTGGCGGAAGAGCAGGCCAAGTACGAAAACATCCTCGCCGCGAGCGGTTCCGACGTCGAAACCCAGCTCGAAATCGCCGCCGACGCGCTGCGCCTGCCGGACTGGGATGCGAAGATCGAGCATCTCTCCGGCGGCGAAAAGCGCCGCGTCGCGCTGTGCAAGCTGCTGCTATCCAAGCCCGATATGCTGCTGCTCGACGAGCCGACCAATCACCTGGATGCGGAGTCAGTGGAGTGGCTGGAGCAATTTCTGGTGCGCTTCCCCGGCACCGTGGTGGCGGTCACCCATGACCGCTACTTCCTCGACAATGCCGCCGAATGGATTCTGGAGCTTGACCGCGGCCAGGGCATCCCCTGGAAGGGCAACTACTCTAGCTGGCTGGAACAGAAGGAAGCCCGCCTGGAGCAGGAAAACAAGCAGGTCGATGCCCACATGAAGGCGATGAAGCAGGAACTGGAATGGGTACGCCAGAACCCCAAGGCGCGTCAGGCCAAGTCCAAGGCGCGTTTGAGCCGCTTTGAGGAGCTGAATTCCGTCGAATACCAGAAGCGCAACGAAACGCAGGAAATCTTCATTCCGCCCGGCGAGCGCCTAGGCGACAAGGTCATCGAGTTCAACGGCGTTTCCAAGGGTTTCGGCGAGCGCTTGCTGATCGACAACCTGAACTTCAGCATCCCGCCCGGCGCCATCGTCGGCGTGATCGGTCCCAATGGTGCCGGTAAATCCACGCTGTTCCGCATGCTGCAGGGCAGGGAGCAAGCCGATTCCGGTGAAATCGTCGTCGGACCGACCGTCAACCTCGCCGCCGTGGACCAGTCGCGCGAAGGCTTGGACGGCAGCAAGACGGTGTTCGAAACGATTTCCGGCGGAGCGGACATCCTCTCGGTCGGCCGGTTCGAAATGCCCAGCCGCGCCTATATCGGTCGCTTCAACTTCAAGGGTGGCGACCAGCAGAAGGTGGTCGGCAACCTCTCCGGCGGTGAGCGCGGACGCTTGCATCTGGCCAAGACGTTGATTGCGGGCGGCAACGTGCTGCTGCTGGACGAACCCTCCAACGATCTCGACGTGGAAACCCTGCGCGCGCTGGAAGACGCGCTGCTGGAGTTCGCCGGCTGCGTGCTGGTGACCTCGCACGACCGTTGGTTCCTCGACCGCATCGCGACGCATATCCTCGCGGCGGAAGGCAATTCGCAGTGGACCTTCTTCAACGGCAACTATCAGGAATACGAAGCTGACAAGAAGAAGCGCTTGGGCGAAGAGGGCGCCAAGCCGAAGCGGATTCGATACAAGCCAATCAGCCGCTAGAATTTCTCCGGCATGAAGCTGGAGCCATCGAGACAGCCATGGATACCGAGAGGTTTCCGTGGTTTTTTGTGAGCTGGGCGAGGGATTGCGCAACCCGAAGCTCTACACTTGCTATCCGGAAAAAATTAGCTCAATCTAGTACTTAGGTTCGTTTGGCCTGTCTTACAGGCATAGAGGAACTGAATGCTTTTGCTGCGGACAATTTTTCTGGATCCGTTCAAGGCCGTGTTGGGAGACATTTCACGGCAGGAGCTTTACTGGCTCTTCATTTCCAACGCGCACATATCCATCCTTTGTTCCAAGCGCGCAGCGGTGATTGCTTCGCGCGTTCGTTTGATCAGCCTGATTTTCTTCGTTTGTACGCCGCTCTGGATTCCTCTGGATGCATTGTTCCTGCCCGATGATTTATGGCAGGCGGTGGCGATTGCGCATATCGTCGCAGCGCTATGTTTTCTGGGACTGACGGTTTCGGCGCGCGGGGTCATTACAATCAACGCCGCACTGGCCCATATGCTGTTGCTGCTGCTGGTGCCGACGGTGTTTTATTCCTTCGTTTACATCTATCTTGCCGGCGCCGATCTGGATTGGCTGGCAACCAGCTTTTCGATGGGATACACCATCCTGCCTTTCGTCGTTGTGGCGGGCATGGGCATTTTTCCGCTGACCTATGTGGAAAGCATCGCCATTACCATTCCCATCCTGTTGGTGCAGATCGCCGCTACCTCGCTGCAATTACCGGTGTTCAACTGGCCTTCTTTTGTCGGCTCCCTGTGGTTGCTGGTATTGATCAGCGGGGTGGCTACCTTGTCTTGTTGTTCGCAATTGGCGTTGATGATCTTGCTGGTGCGCGAGAATATTCGGGACTCGCTGACCGGTTGTTTTGCACGGGCCAGCGGCCAGGAAATGCTGGAGTTCCAGTTTGAACAGGCCAGGCGGAACAATACCCGCCTGACCCTCGCTTTTCTCGATCTGGATTACTTCAAGAGCATTAACGATAACTACGGGCACGATGCCGGCGACCTGGCGATACGGAATGCCGCCTCAGCGATCCAACAGCATTTGCGTGCCAGCGATTTGCTGGTGCGCTGGGGCGGCGAAGAGTTCTTGCTGGTGTTCCCCGGCACCACTGCAGACGAGGCGACCCTGGCCCTTGAACGTTTAGTCAGGGCGGGCTTCGGCCAGCGTCCGGATGGAAGCAATCTGACGGCCAGCATTGGTTTGGCGGAGCGGGTGCAGGATGGCGTGGAGTCGTGGAGTAACTTGATAGAAATTGCTGACCGACGCATGTATCAAGCGAAGGAGGAGGGACGTAACCGATTGATAGGATGCGCGACCGAGGCGGCGTAAGCGAAATAAACGCGAGCCAAGACGAAATAGCGATCCGCGCGAGATGAAGGTATCATCAAATGCGCAATGCACCTTTAAATAACCATATGAAATAAAAGGAGAAACGCATGAACCCGTTTATGCACCTGAGCGGTCGTATTTTGTTGGCATCGATTTTTATTATTTCCGGCCTCGGCAAGCTGGCCAATCCGGCGGGCACCGCAGGTTTCATGGAGTCCATGGGCGTGCCAGGCATGCTCGTATGGCCGACGATCGCGCTTGAAATTCTTGGCGGTATTGCCCTCATTATCGGTTTTCAGACGCGGATCGCTGCATTCGCGCTGGCGGCTTTCTCAATTGCCGCAGCCGTGATTTTCCATCATAACTTTTCCGATCAAATGCAAATGATCATGTTCCTCAAGAATTTCTCGATTGCCGGTGGATTGTTGCTGCTTTCAGCCAGCGGCGCCCTCGCGCTTGGAGTGGATTGCCGAAAGTAGTCGTTCCACGTATTTTCCAGGAACTTATGAAAGTGTCTCGATGACCAATTTGTACCAGGACCGTGAAAAATGCACTATTGTTTTTCACATACTGAAATAAATTGCATGGGGCGCATAAAATCGGCGATTTGAGTACGGAATCCATGAAATGATTCCTGATATGATTTTATACTGATGGTGCTGAATGCCCATCCCATTTATTTTTCAAGGAGGAACTATATGAAACTGATCCAGACATTGCTCGCTCTCTCCATCGCCGGCCTGGTGATGGCCGGTTGCCAAAAGCAGGAAGAATCCGCACCTGCCGATATGGCAGCACCGGAAGCAGCAGCACCTGAACAAAGCGCTCCGGCAGAAGCAGCTCCCGAGCCGGCTCCGACGGAACCGGGCGGCTGGGTTCCTCCCGCTGATTCCGCAGCGCCTGCAGCTCCCGCCGAGGGTGAAGCTGCACCGGCAGCCCCTGCTGAAGAAGCCAAGTAATCCTTAGCAGTTTTTGCTGGAAAATACGGCCGATGTCCGGGTCACGATTAACTCGTGTCCGGCATCGGCCGTAGTGTTTTGATTTTTCATTGCGTAGTGTCATGTAATTTTTGATACAAATCCGCCGCTCTTGGCTCGACTTCCAAAAACTGGCAGCATAAGCGCATTCCCGCCCAACCCTACAAGGCAAGCGCATGAACACCGAATTCATTCTGCAAGCGGCCGAAGCCGTTCATCAAGCTCTTCTTAGCCACGAATCCGAAATCGAATCGCTGGATCGCGCCATCGGCGACGGCGACCATTTCATCAATATGAAACGTGGTTGCGCCACCATAGTCGGCATGCGCGAAGAGCTGGCGGCGCTTACGCCGGATGCCGCACTGCAAAAGATCGGCATGAAGCTGCTTTCCACCATAGGCGGCGCTTCCGGCCCACTGATCGGCAGTTTTTTCATGTCGATGGGAAAGGCCGTCAAGGAAGAGAGCGCCGCAACGTTGCCGGAAATCGCCATCGCGTTTGCGGCCGGAGTCGAGGCGATCAAGGCGCGGGGCAAGGCGGACGTGGGTGAAAAGACGATGCTGGATGTGTTGATTCCGGTATCGCAGACTTTTACCCGATTAGCGGATGAAGGATATGCCCGCGCCGAGTTGCTGGAAGTCCTGAAGCGCGAGGCTGAACAAGGCATGCAGTCGACCAGGGGCATGATCGCCACCAAGGGGCGCGCGGCTTTCCTGGGCGAACGGGCCATCGGCCATATCGATCCGGGGGCCAAGAGCAGCCAGGTGATCATTTGTACCGTGTGCGATCTGGCGCTCGCTAATCCATAAAAATATCACCACCAAGGTTGCCAGGAAAAACCAGCAGTATTCGTTTGATCGGGGGTTTGTCACCTTGACGGACTTTGCGTCTGGCGGCACATCAATGATTTTAGGAGGAGTCCAATGAAAAAATTCATTAATCAGGTCGATGACCTGCTGGTCGAAAGCCTGTCGGGTTTTGCGGCGGCGCACCATGACATTGTCAGCCTTAATCTCGATCCCAATTACCTCGTGCGTGCAAACAAGGCGGAGAGCAAGGTGGTGCTGATTTCCGGTGGCGGTTCTGGTCACGAGCCGCTGCATAGCGGTTTTGTCGGCTACGGCATGCTGGATGCCGCCTGCCCGGGACACGTTTTTACTTCGCCTACGCCAGACCAGATGCTGGCCGCGGCCGTCGCCGCCGAGAGCGGCAAGGGCGTGCTGTTTATCGTGAAAAACTACGCCGGCGACATCATGAACTTCGAAATGGCCGCGGAAATGCTGCCCTTCGAGCATGCCACGGTGATCACCAGCGACGATGTGGCCGTGGAAAATTCCACGTATACCACCGGCCGGCGCGGTGTTGCCGGGACGGTGATCGTTGAAAAAGTCGTCGGCAGCCTGGCCGAAACCGGTGCCGATCTTGCCGCCTGCAAGGCCTTGGGCGACCGCGTCAACAGCCGCACCGCATCGATGGGCGTGGCCTTGACCAGCTGTACCGTTCCCGCCGCCGGCCGTCCGACCTTCGACATCGAACATCATGAGTTGGAAATGGGTGTCGGTATTCATGGCGAACCCGGCCGTCGTCGCGAGGCGATGCGCAGCGCCGACGAAATCGTCGCCGATCTGGTGAATGCAATTCTGGAGGACCTCAAGCCAGTACAGGGTAGCGAAGCCTTGCTGCTGGTGAATGGCTTTACCGGCACGCCGCTGATGGAGCTGTACGTCCTCTACAATTCGGCAGCGAAGCTGCTGAAGCAGCATGGCGTGAATGTCACTCGCTCGCTGGTCGGCGATTACACCACCTCGCTGGAAATGGCTGGCGCGTCGATTACCCTATGCCTGCTGGATGAGGAAATTCGTCGCCATTGGGATGCGCCCGTGCATACTGCCGCATTGCGCTGGGGCAGGTAATGGCGATACAGGTGGTGGATGCCGAACGCTCATAACTGGAGGATGCACTATGAACGATAAAGAACTTGTGGCTTACCAAGCGGCACGACTGGTGGAAGACGGCATGCTGGTCGGCCTCGGAACCGGCTCGACTGCCAATTACTTCATCGAAGAGCTGGCCCGGCGCAAAAACGAGGAGGGGCTGCAGGTCTCAGCCGTATCGAGTTCGGTTATCAGCGCGATCAAGGCACAAAGCCTGGGGTTGCCGCTGGTGGCGATGGAACATGTCACCAGTCTCGATCTCTACGTCGATGGCGCGGACGAAGTTACACCGGACATGACGCTGCTAAAGGGGCGCGGATCGGATCTGGTGCGCGAGAAATTGCTGGCGCGCGCCGCTGACCGCTTCCTCGTGCTGGTCGATCAAAGCAAGCTGGTGAGCAGGATAGGCGAGAAGTTTCCGATCCCGGTCGAAGTCATTCCCTTTGCCTGGCAACTGGCGAAACGCACGCTCGAATCGCTGGGCGGGCGTGGCGGCTTGCGGCAGAACGCGAGCAAGGACGGGCTGGCGGTCACATCGCACGGCAGCCTGGTGCTCGATATGGTGTTCGACTATTCGGTCGATAGCCAAGCCCTGAACGAGATGCTCAATGCGACGCCAGGGGTGGTAGAGCACGGGATTTTTCAGGGCCTTGCCGCTGCCGTGTTCGTGGCACAGGACGGTCGCGTCGAGGAGCGCTGGAGCGAAAAGAAGTAGCCCTAGCTCTCCTTGCCGGCCAGCTCCACGCGATTTCTGCCGCCTTCCTTGGCGCGGTAAAGCGCGCGGTCGGCGCGCGAAATGCAGTCATGCACCGCTTCGGTGGGCAATAATTCCGCCACGCCAAACGAACTCCGAATACTAATGGTCAATGGCTCATCGATGACCGGGGTTTCTTCAATGATTTCCCGCAGGCGGTCGACGAGCTTGCCGGCCGCCTCCAGCTCGGCCATCGGCAGCACGAGCAGGAACTCCTCGCCCCCATAGCGCGCGAATATGTCGCCTTGGCGCAGTTCACCCTGGATGCGATTTGCGAAGCCTTTCAGTACCAGATCGCCGATGCCATGGCCGTATTGGTCGTTGACGAGCTTGAAGTGATCGATGTCAAGCAACGCGATGGAGCAGGTGGTGTGGTAGCGGCGGATATCTTGCCACTGCTCTTCCAAACGTTGCAGGATATAGCGGCGGTTATAAAGCCCGGTCAGTTCGTCATGTGTGGCCTGATTATTGAGATTCTCCAGCGCATGGATCAATGCCAAGTTCTTTTCCTGCAACTCGCGATTGGTTGCATTGATGGTCAGGTTGGCATCACTGAGCGCTGATGCCAACCGGTCATTGATCGCAGAACTCAAGACATGGGCTCGAATCTGCTGGTGCGCGATCCGGCCAAAATGCAACGCGCAACCCATTAAAATGAGCGAACTGAGAGCTAGCCAGAGATGGTCCGGGTGTGGGCCGGCGAGATAATGGAGCAAGGGAATCAGGGCAATGCCGATCAGAAAACCGGTCAGCGAGGCTAGCGATGTCGAAACCGGAATGACCGCCAGGGCGCTGACTACCATCAATACCAGCACGATTTTCATTTCATGCTCGATAGGGGTAGCGTCGTTCACAAAAAACAGTATGGATGAGCCCCAGGCCAAGCCGGACAAGCTGTGGATCAATGTCTGGCGAACCTGCCAGGACCGCATGGCGGCAAGCGTCCGGGGGACCCGGTCGAATTTATACGATCGCAAGAGAGTAAGCGCATCCGGCACGGTTACCAGCGCCAGCCATATCAGAATGGTGGTGAGTGGAACATGGCCGATCTGAAGAAACGCCAAAAAAAGGAACCCAATCGGCGCAATTAGCGACGCATCGCGGGATTGACGGGCCAGCGTGCCGACCAGCTCTATCTGGACCAGGGTTTCGAGTTGATCCGTATCTGAAGTACCACCGGCAATTGACGACCCCGTCAAGTCTTGGGCTGGTGTATTCATTCGTTCAATTAGAATGTATTAAATATCTTTTAGGGTCAAGGATTTGCGTTTTTTCATCGATTTTCGAAAAAGTGCGTGAGCGGGCGTATGTTATAGTACGCACCCCATTGATTTAGCACGACTTATGCACACAAACCCACGCCATCTCGAACTGCTTGCTCCCGCCCGCAATGCCGATATCGGTATCGAGGCCGTGAATCATGGCGCCGACGCGGTTTATATTGGCGGTCCGGCGTTCGGCGCACGTGCCAAGGCGGAAAACTCCGTCGCCGACATCGCGCGGCTGGCGGCGCATGCGCACCGCTACCATGCGCGGGTGTTTGTCGCTTTCAACACCATTTTTCACGATAACGAGCTGGAAACGGCACGCGATTTCGCGTGGCAATTCTACGAGGCTGGTGCGGATGCGCTGATCGTGCAGGACATGGGCCTGCTAGAGATGGATCTGCCGCCGATCCAGCTGCATGCCAGCACACAGACCGACATTCGCACGGTGGAAAAAGCGGTATTCCTCGACCAGGTGGGTTTTTCGCAGATCGTGCTGGCGCGGGAGATGGATCTTGCCACGATACGCAAGGTGGCTAATGCTACCAGCTGCCACCTGGAATATTTCGTCCACGGTGCCTTGTGCGTCGCCTTCAGCGGCCAGTGTTATATCAGCCATGCGCACAGCGGCCGCAGCGCCAATCGCGGCGAGTGCGCACAGGAATGCCGGTTGCCTTACACGCTAGAGGACACGCAGGGTCGCATCCTTGCCAAGGACAAGCACCTATTGTCAATGAAGGACAACGACCAGAGTGCTAACCTGCGTGCGCTGATCGAGGCGGGCGTGAGCTCGTTCAAGATCGAGGGCCGCTACAAGGACATGGCCTACGTCAAGAACGCTACCGCCCATTATCGCCAGTTGCTGGACGAACTGCTCGACGAGATGCCGCAATATGCGCGCTCATCCTCCGGCTTGTGCACCTATAGCTTCACGCCGCAGCCGGACAAGACCTTCAACCGCAGTACCACGGAATACTTCATTCACGGCCGCGGCGAAGACGTCGGCGCCTTCGATACGCCCAAGTTTGCCGGTGAAGAAATCGGCAAGGTGACGCGCGTAGGTCAAGACCATTTCGAGGTCGATACAACGTTGGAATTGCACAACGGCGACGGGGTATGCTTCTTCGACGTGCACAAGGAACTGGTGGGGCTGCGCATCAATACCGTGCAGGGCACGCGGCTGTATCCGAACGAGATGCCGGCGGATTTGCGCCGCAACACCACCGTGTACCGCAACCGCGATCACGTTTTTATGCGCCAGTTGGAAAAACCATCGGCCGAACGACGGATTCCCGTTGCATTGACCCTCAAGGAAACGAACGACGGTTTCGCGCTGCGCGTGACCGACGCCGATGGTTTCATCGGCGAGGCGCAATGCATTGCCGACAAACTGCCGGCCCAGAATATCGAGAAGGCCGAAGCTGCGTTGCGCGAGAACCTCGGCAAGCTCGGCGGTACCGATTTTTCGGTCAAAGAGATTGCTCTCGATATCGGGCAGCCCTGGTTCGTGCCGGCATCGATTGTCAACGCGCTGCGGCGCGATGCGATATTGCACTTGCAACAGGCGCGTGCAGCCGGTTACCGGTGTCTGCAGCCTGCTACGCCAGTCGATCCGCCGGCAATCTACCCCGACGATACACTGAGCTATCTCGCCAACATCTACAACCGCAAGGCACGCGCCTTCTACGAAAAGCACGGCGTCCAGGCCATCGCTTCCGCATACGAAGCCAACGAGGAACTGGGCGAGGTGCCGGTCATGATCACCAAGCACTGCCTGCGCTACAGCTTCGCGATGTGCCCCAAGGAGGCCAAGGGTGTCATCGGGGTGCAAGGCACGATTACCGCAGAGCCGATGACGCTGGTCAACGGCAAGGATCGCATCACGCTCAAGTTCGACTGCAAGCGTTGCGAAATGCACGTCATGGGAAAGATCCGCAAGCCGGTATTGCAGATGGCGCAACCGCAGCCAGTGCAGTTTCACGCCAGACGATCTTGATCGTAACAGTTTGGTGTGCCTGATGAGAGCACAGGCCTGATCCAGGCTTTTCGGTAGAAATTTAGGGCGATGGTCGTTACTCGTCGCTGGTAGGGGTATGATGAAAGTTCAGTAACCCGATAGGCAAGGTCATGACTGTTATCTCGGAACGATGGCTTCCCTCTAGACAGCCGGGAGACAAGTTCTGCACGCAATGCAAGAATTCCTGCCCGGCTGACGGCGGCATGCAAATCATCACAGCAGATCGGCTGCATCAACGCTGGATTTGCAAACGCTGCAAGGATAGGCAAGAAGCGCATCACAAAGGTTAGCTTCTGAAGCAAGCTGCGCTTCGGTCTGGTTGGAAAGCTCGCGGTCTCGGTTCAGGGTGCCGGATTCATATACCGCAGATGCAGGCCTTCGATTTCCTTCATGATCTCTTCCGACAAAGGCTTTTCCCAGGCTTCAATATTTTCTTCCAATTGCGGCATTGAGGTAGCGCCGACAAGAGTGCTGGTCACAAACCATCTGCGGTACACGAACGATAGCGCCATCTGCGCCGGCGTCATGCCGTGTTTGCGCGCGAGCTCGGCGTAGGCGGTTACGGCGGGTTGCACGTTGGGTTTGTCGTAGCGTTGGGCGAAGCCCTTAAATTGCGTGACGCGGCCGTGGGCTTGCGGGTCGGACTGGTATTTTGCGGAAAGGTGGCCGAAGGCGAGCGGGGAGTATGCGAGCAGGCCGACGTTTTCGCGGTAGGCAATTTCCGCGAGACCGAACTCGAAGCCGCGGTTGATCAGGTTGTAGCAGTTCTGGATGGAGGCAATGCGCGGCAGCTCGTATTCCTTTGCGATGCGTAAGCACTCCATCACGCCCCAAGGCTGTTCGTTCGACACTCCGACATAGCGCACCTTGCCTTCCTGCACCAGTTCAGCCAGCGTTTCCAGTTGATCGCGGATGGGTATCCATTCCTTTAGTCGGCCGTTCTCCAATTCCTGCGCAGGATCGAATTGGTACTGGCCGAACATCGGCACATTGCGTTCCGGCCAGTGCAGTTGGTAAAGGTCGATGTAGTCGGTCTGCAAGCGCTTAAGCGAGCCTTCGATAGCTTCGCGGATGTTGGCGCGATCCAGCGCTTTCGGGCCGCCGCGTATCCACTCCATGTTGCGGCGCGGGCCGGTGACTTTGGTGGCGAGGATGATCTGATCGCGCGGCTGTTTCTTTAGCCAGTGGCCGATGATGGTTTCGGTGCGGGTGACCGTGTCGGCACGCGGCGGTACCGGGTACATTTCCGCGGTGTCGATGAAGTTGATGCCGCGCGCGAAGGCGTAGTCGAGTTGTGCGTGCGCCTCAGCTTCGCTGTTTTGCTGGCCGAAGGTCATCGTGCCGAGGCAGATGGCTGAAACGTTGAGGCTGCTGGTTCCTAAAAAGCGGTAGTCCATGATCGTCCAGGGTAGGCATATTAAAAATCAGTTACAGAGCATACAGCTAAATACCCTCGAACATCTTGGTCTGGCAAGGCACTCTATGGAAGAGCATGTTGTTCCGGATACTGGCAGAGGCATTGCATTGCAGATAATTTTTCTTAGTCAGATCATATTGTTGCCGATATTTTCATAGGAGTTTCACTCGCAGATGGAATAAGATACATCCATCAGACACGGGGGGTAATCATGAGTATCGCTAAACGTCTGGTATTACTGATCTTGACGGCTGTTGGCAGCATCTTGGCGCTCGGCCTTTTTGCGGAAGTGCAGCTGGAAAAGGTTGGCGACGGCGGGAAGTATATCTACAGCAACACCTTGCCAAGCTACGATGCCCTTTATATTTCCACCATCCGGCTCAATGAAGTGCGGGCACTCGCCAGTGAGCATATCCTGGCATCGGAGCCGGACAGGATGGCGGAAGCGGAGCGGGAACTGAGCGTCGCGCGCGGGGACATGCTCGGGCAGCTCGAACACTACGGCAAGAATC
The DNA here is from genome assembly GCA_035460165.1 of Methylophilaceae bacterium. Taxonomy (GTDB): domain Bacteria; phylum Pseudomonadota; class Gammaproteobacteria; order Burkholderiales; family Methylophilaceae; genus MM2. Next base: position 41,872 of record DATHWW010000023.1, read on the forward strand.
TGCTGACCAACGCCGAGGACGAGGCGCTGTGGAAAGCAGCAACCAAAAATGTTCAAGCTTATCTGGATGTCGTCGATACCGCCTTGCGCATGTCGCACGGCGGGCAGAAGCAGGAAGCCAGGGACTATCTGAAAAGCCATGCCGAATTGCATGCCCAGGCAGCCCAAAGCCTCAAGGCGGACATCAACTTCAACACCGGCGTTGCGGAAGACTTTATCGCGAATTACAAGAAAACCTACGTTTGGGCGCTGGGTTTCATCGTGGCATTGCTGGTCATTGCCACGCTGTTATGCAGCGCGATCGGAACCTGGATTTACCGCAGCGTGATCGGCTCCCTCAAGCAAATGCGCGAGACATTGACCAAGATCGACCGCGACCGTGATTTCACCTTGCGCGCGACCCACGGATCGGATGACGAAGTCGGCGAAATGGTCGATGCCTTCAATCATTTGATCGCCGGCGTGCAGGAAAGCCTCGTCAACCTGCGCGAGCGGGCCAACAAGGTGACCGCTGCCTCGTCCGCCCTGGCCACTGCGGCAGCGCAAGTTTCCATCAGTTCTTCCCAGCAAAGCGAGTCGGCGTCCGATATGGCGGCGACGGTGGAAGAGATGACGGTGAGCATTTCTCACGTGGCGGACCAGACCGCCGAGACCAACCGGTTATCCGAGCACTCCGGCCAGTTGGCGCAGGCCGGGGAGGGCGTCATCAACCAGACGGTGGAAGACATCCATAAAATCGCCGAAACGGTGCGTGTCGCCTCCGAGGATATCGGACGACTGGACCGCAATAGCGAGCAGGTAAGCGCCGTGGTTGCCGTGATTCGCGAAGTGGCGGAGCAGACCAACTTGCTGGCGCTCAATGCGGCCATCGAAGCGGCGCGGGCCGGGGAGCAGGGACGCGGTTTTGCCGTAGTGGCCGATGAAGTGCGCAAACTGGCGGAACGCACCGCGAAATCTACCGAGGAAATTTCATCCAGCATCGCCTCGATGCAGGTCAGTGCGCAGAGTGCCGTGAAGGGTATGCAGGCTGTCGCCCAGCATGTGGAAAGCGGTGTGCAGCAGGCCGGCGAGGCGAATCAGGCCATGCAGCGCATCGGCCAGAGCGCGCAGCAGACAGTGCACATGGTGGGAGAAATCAGTCTGGCGATCCGCGAGCAGAGTACCGCCAGCAACAGCATCGCGCAGCAGATCGAGCGTATCGCCCAGACGACGGAGGAAAACAGCGCGGCTGCCGAATCCACCGCGGAGACGGCGAAAGCACTGGATCAGGTGGCGACAGAAATGCAGGGTGTGGTCGCGCAGTTCCGCATTTGAAATAGGCTCTAGGCCGGAAATATTCCATCCACGTAGAACCATCGCTCATTCTCGTGCACGAATCGGCTGATTTCATGCAACCGGTGGGCGCGGCCTGCAATTTTGTAGCGGGCGACGAATTCGACGATGGCAGTATCGGCGGACTCCTCGTGCCGTTTCACTTCCAAACCCAGCCATTTCGACCCATCGTCGGCAAGATCAAGCGTGGTGGGGCGAGTATCGGGATGCCAAGTGGCGAGCAGGTAATCTTCCAGCTTCATCACGTAGGCGCTGTAGCGCGAGCGCATCAAGGTCTCGGCGCTGGCAGCGGATGTGCCGTGATGGATGGATTCGCAGCAGGCGGCATAGGATGGGCCGCCGCAAGGGCACTTTTGCGCCTGCTTTCTAGTCATCCGCTTCCGGTGTTTCCTCGGATGCTTCCACAGGGACAGGCAGGGCGGCAGCCAGCATCTCGCGCCGCGTTTCCGGCGTTTCGAGGCTGATGCGGCCAATCGTCCCGGAGCGGTAATCGGTCAGCAGCGTAATCGCGGCTTTTTCCAGGTCGAGTTCGCCGCCTTTCATGCGGTAGCCGCGTTTCTTCGCGACGGCTTCAATCACGTCTACGCCGTCCATGCCATCGACGGAAAATTTATAGCGTGCCGCTAGCAAAGCAGGGTAGCGGTTGAGGAGCAGATCGCCGAGAAAGGTCGCCACGTCTACGTCGATCACTGCGTTACGGCCGATGGCATGGCTGGCCGCGAGCATGAAGCCGTCCGAGTCGTATTTGATCTTGGGCCACATCATCCCGGGCGTGTCGGTGATGCTCGCCTTGTCGCTCAAGTCGATGCGCTGCTGGTTCTTGGTCACCGCCGGCTCGTCGCCGACCTTGGCGACACGCTTGTTGAGCAGCGCGTTCATCAGGGTGGATTTGCCGACGTTGGGAATACCCATGATCATCATGCGCAGCGGCTTCAGGTTGGTGCCACGGTGCGGCGCGAGCGACTGGCACAGGCCGGTAACCTTGGCTGCGTCGCCCGGTTTTTTGCAGGACAGTGCAACGGCCTTGACGCCCGGCTGCTTGTTGTAGAAGTTGAGCCAGGCTTGGGTCGCGGCGGGGTCGGCGAGATCGGCCTTGTTAAGGATCTTCAGGCACGGACGCTGGCGAAAGAGACGCAGTTCCTCGATCATCGGGTTATGGCTGGCCTCCGGCAGGCGAGCGTCCAACACCTCGATCACCACGTCGATAAACTCCATGGTCTCCGCCGCTTTCTTGCGGGCGGAGGTCATGTGACCGGGGAACCACTGAATTGCCATGCGAATACCAGAATCTAATTAATTGATTATTTTACCATTGTGCGGCGGCATCCTGCATCGCCGCAAAAAATACTATCATGTAGGTCTATTGAAGCCCTTTCCCTAATCGTGACCAACATCCCCGAAATCCGCCCCGGACAATCCGTCGAACTGCTGAAGGAACTGCATATCCTCACACGTGACGGCAAGCTCAACCAGGACAGCCGGCGTAAGCTGAAGCAGGTATACCACCTTTACCAATTCATCGAGCCGCTGCTGCAGGAAGTGATGGAGGAAAACGGCAATCCGACATTGGCGGATCACGGCGCGGGCAAGTCCTACCTCGGCTTCATCCTGTACGATTTGTTCATGAAACAGCATGCTTTCGGTCATGTTTACGGTATCGAGACGCGGCAGGAACTGGTCGAAAGATCGCGTGCGCTAGCAGACAGGCTGGGCTTCGAGCGCATGACTTTTCTGAATCTGTCGGTGGAAGAGTCGATCACTTCACCGCAGCTGCCGGAAGAAATCGATATCGTCACTGCGCTGCATGCCTGTAACACGGCGACCGATGACGCGATCAAGTTCGGTTTGCAAAAGCAGGCGAGATTTCTGGTGCTGGTGCCATGTTGCCAGGCCGAGGTGGCAGCCGTGCTGCGCAAGCACAAGGGGCAGGCGCTGAAGAATCCCCTTAGCGAACTCTGGCGCCACCCCATCCATACGCGCGAATTCGGCAGCCAGATTACCAACGTGCTGCGTTGCCTGCAGTTGGAGGCGCACGGCTACCAAGTGACGGTGACGGAGTTGGTCGGCTGGGAGCATTCGATGAAAAATGAACTCATCATTGCCCGCTACAAGAATCTGCCGCGCCATAAGGCGGCCGAGCGCCTGGACAAGGTGCTGGAAGAGGTCGGGCTGGAAGAGCTGCGCGAACGCTTTGCTTGAAACCTAGGGTTTGCGAGCCAGATTTTGCAGGCTGCCGAGGCGAGTGGCGTACTGGCGGGTGAATTCGGCGCCGAGAAAAAAAATTTGCGCCGAGTAGTACACCCACAGCATTAGTGCCACCAACGAGCCTGCCGCACCGTAACCCGAGGCAATGTCGCTGTTGCCGAGGTAGAGGCCGATGGCATACTTGCCGAAGATGAACAAGCCGGCTGTAACCGCGGCCCCTATCCACACGTCGGACCACGACAGCGGGACCTCGGGCAGCATCTTGTAGATCAGCGCGAACATGCAGGCGATGACTCCGAAAGTAACCAGGGTCGAGAGGTAGGTGAACATGCCGAACATTTCGCCCCACAGCCCACCCACGTAGCGTTCCAGCATGGCCAATCCGGCATTGACAACCAAGGAAGTCAGCAGCAGGAAGGCAAGCGCAAGCACAATGCTGAATGACAAAAGACGCGTCATCAGCAGCGATTTCAGCGCGGATTCATCGTTGGTCTCAATCCCCCAAATTTCGTCCAAACTGGCCTTGAGCTCCGCGAATACTGTGGTGGCGCCTATGATCAGCAGTATTGCCGCAACCAACGTTGCCCAAAGACTGGATTCATCATTCCGTGCTGCCGCAAGCATAACCTTCGTTGCCTCGGCGCCCTGCGATCCAACGAGACTTTCGATCTGGTGGATAATCTCCACCTGCGCGGCCTCCTGGCCGAAGAAATAACCTACAAACGCGATCGCCAGTACAAGTATGGGCGTAAGCGAAAACAGCGTATAAAAGGACAGTGCGGCGCCCTTGCTCGACGCGCGATGGTTGAACCAGGCTTTGGTGGCATCCAGCAACAGACGGGGCATGTGTTGCAGCTGATCGATTCCGGATTTCATCTGCATGGCAGCACCTCGACGTATTTAAGAGTTCGATGGCGAGCGATCAATCAAGTTCAGATGCGCTTGGCGGACTAGAAACGAGGCTGCGATACAATGTGCATAGAAATGTTTGGAGAAAGGTTTGAGATGCAAAACACGGAATTTGTGCTGAACGACGAATATATCGAGCTCAATCAGCTGCTCAAGCTGGTGGGTGTATGCGACAGTGGCGGTGCGGGTAAGGCGCTGGTCGCGAGCGGAGCAGTGTCTGTAGACGGAAACGTCGAGTTGCGCAAAACCTGCAAGGTGCGGGCAGGGCAAGTGGTGACAGTGGGCGAGGTCACGATTACTGTACTGCCTACGCCCGAGTCGGGCATCTGGATTGCAGATTAAGCGGCTATTAATAAAGGGAAGGTTGTATGAAGAAACTTGCCATTATATTGGCACTATTCGCTTGCAGCAGCTTGGTACATGCCAAGCCCGCGTTCACCGCGCCTGATTACAGCGGCGTTTACGAATGTACCGGCGTCGATGCGCACGAGGGAAAATATACCGGTACGGTGACGATGAAGCTAGTGCCGGAGCAAAGCATCGGCAATCACGGCGCGTATCGTTTCAAGCTGGAAGTGCCAGGGTTCGGCGCTTATCTGGGACATGCGGTATCTGAAGGCGACAAGCTGGCGATTTATTTCGCGCTGAAGGATCAATCCACCAAGGACTACGGTACCGGCATCGCGACGATCAAAAAGGGCAAGAAGGGCAAGCTGGCGTTCAGCAAGTTCTATTACGAGCCGGAATACAAGGGCGGCAATACCGGCTCTGAGGAGTGTGTGCAAAAATAGCCCCCAGACGCGACAGGCGGCTTGGTTGCTTAAAGCAGGCCCTTACTTGGGGTGCGGCACGTAACGCAGATAAGGCTTGGGCGCCCGCCAGCCGGCCGGATACTTCGCCTTGGCAGTTTCGTCGGAGACCGAAGGTGGAATAATCACCTCGTCGCCCGGCCGCCAATTAACCGGTGTCGCCACTGTGTGTTTGCCTGTCAATTGGCAGGAGTCCAGCGCGCGCAGCACTTCGTTGAAATCGCGCCCGGTACTCATTGGGTACATCAGCATCAGCTTGATTTTCTTGTCCGGTCCGATCAGGAACACCGAGCGCACCGTTGCATTATCCACCGCCGTGCGCCCGCTGGCCGAACCGCTGGCGTTAGGGTGGATCATGTCATATAGCTTGGCTACTTCGAGATTGCTGTCGCCAATCAGCGGATAATTCAGCGTACAGTCCTGTGTTTCCTCGATGTCCTTGGTCCATCGCTTGTGGTCTTCGACACTATCGATGCTCAGTCCGATGACCTTGCAGTTGCGTTTGTCGAATTCCGGTTTGAGTTTTGCCAGGTAGCCGAGCTCGGTAGTGCAGACTGGGGTGAAATCCTTGGGGTGGGAAAAGAGTATTGCCCAACCGTCGCCAATCCATTCATGAAAACGTATCGTGCCTTCCGTGGTCTCCGCGGTGAAGTCGGGAGCCTCGTCGCCAATTCGCAATGCCATGATGACCTCCTGTTTGGAGTGATTCGGTGCGAATTTATTATCATACTCCCGATGGGCGCTACTGCAATATCCAGTTGCCGAGCAGGAAATAGGAACGACGGAAACGACAACGGGAGCCGAAGCTCCCGTTGTCTTAATACTTGACTGCGCGTCTTAGCGGTTGCAGACGTACATCGTCACTTCAAAACCGAAACGCATTTCAGTCATTTCAGGCTTGGTCCACATGTCAGTCTCCTCAAAATTGTCTGGTTGGGCGATTCGTTATGACTCATCGCATGGGTCCAACTATACGCTGTCATTTTTCATCATCCTTCGTGCGGTTCATGAATGATGCCTAATGATTTTCATGAATCGTGAAGAATAATGAAATCGATTGCCGTAAAAAGAGCCCGGCGTGAGGTGGCCGAATAGAGGTGAAGCAGTGACTTAGGCAGTAATCGATAACATCGAGGAATTTTTCGCTTCGTCGTTGTCCTGACCGAAAATTTTGATAGGCGTGCATCAATTGCATGATTTTTATCATCACGTCGTTTTCTGCAGTAGCTGTTGAGGATGAAGAGCTGTTCCTTGATCATGTTGACGAGCTCGACGTCGTCATCCACCAGCAGAATTTTGGTCATTTCCCGGAGATTTTCCTGTGAGTCAATCCCGGCATGGTAGCGAAGCATTCAGGGTGCGGCATAAGGTGGAGCGCGACATTTACCCTTTTTTACCCACTCCGGTCCGTTTGCCTGGCGTGTTAAAATTCGCCGCCCATGAATTCATCCACCACGCCTTCTCCTTCCCGTATCGTCGAGCAGTTCGAAGCGCAACTGCCGCAGTGCATGCTGGCCGACCGCTATCCGCTGCAACGCAAGCTGCGCGATGCCCGCGACGCACTCAAGGCCGGCAAGCCCGCCGAGCGGCTGTTGGCCGAGCTGACAACGCGTATCGAGAGCTCATCTCGGCGTTATGCCGCGCGCCGCGATGCCTTGCCGCGACCTGAGTTTGCACAGGATTTACCGGTCAACCAGCGCAAGGACGAGATTGCCGCAGCCATTGCCAAACACCAGGTAGTCATCGTTTGTGGCGAAACCGGCTCCGGCAAGACCACGCAGTTGCCCAAGATATGCCTTGAACTCGGACGCGGCGTTGCCGGCCTGATCGGCCACACCCAGCCGCGCCGCATTGCCGCGCGCTCGGTGGCTTCGCGCATCGCGCAGGAACTGAAATCGCCGCTGGGCGAAGCCGTCGGCTACAAGGTGCGCTTCAACGACAAGCTGTCCGAGACCAGCTACGTCAAGCTGATGACGGACGGCATTTTGCTTGCGGAAACGCAAGGCGACCGCTTCCTCAATGGCTACGACACACTGATCATCGATGAAGCGCACGAGCGCAGCCTCAATATCGACTTCCTGTTGGGCTATCTGAAACAATTGTTGCCGAAACGGCCGGACCTGAAGGTCATCGTGACTTCGGCGACCATCGACGCCGATCGTTTCTCGAAGCATTTCGACGGCGCGCCGGTGATCGAGGTTTCCGGCCGTATGTACCCGGTGGAGGTGCGCTATCGTCCGTTGCAGGAAACGGAGGAGGACGAGCAGGAAGAAACGATGGAGGCCGCGATCCTGGATGCGGTTGACGATCTTTCCCGTTTGGGCGGCGGCGACATCCTGGTGTTCCTGCCCGGTGAGCGCGAAATCCGCGACACGGCGGAGCATTTGCGCAAGCATCATCCCAAAGGCGCGGAAATCCTGCCCTTGTTTGCGCGGCTGTCCATCGAAGACCAACAAAAGGTATTTCGGCCCTCCGGCGGCCGGCGCATCGTGCTTGCAACCAACGTCGCCGAAACCTCGCTTACCGTACCCGGCATCAAATATGTGATCGACACCGGCCTCGCGCGCGTCAACCGTTACAGTTCTCGCGCCAAGGTCGAGCAGTTGCAGATCGAGAAGATTTCGCAAGCGGCAGCACGGCAACGGGCCGGACGCTGCGGCCGGGTATCCAACGGCATCTGCGTGCGGCTGTATTCTGAGGAGGATTTCAACGCACGTTCGGAATTCACCGATCCTGAAATCCTGCGCAGCTCTCTCGCATCGGTCATCCTGCGCATGGCGGCGCTCAAGCTGGGCGACGTGTCCGAGTTCCCGTTCATCGAGGCGCCGTATTCGCGCCTGATCGCCGATGGCTATCAGCTCTTGCAAGAATTGGGAGCGGTAGACGATCAGCGCCGCATCACCGAGATCGGCAATCAATTGGCGAAGCTGCCGCTGGACCCGCGTATCGGTCGCATGGTCCTTGCGGCAAAACGCGAGAATTGCCTCAAGGAAATCCTCATCATCGGCTCGGCGCTGGCGATCCAGGATCCGCGCGAACGACCGATGGATAAGCGCGAGGCGGCCGACCAGGCGCATGCCAAATTTGCCGACGAGCGCTCGGATTTCATGAGTTTCCTCAAATTGTGGAAGTTCTACGACGATGCGCTGAAACACAAGAAGTCCAACCGCGACCTGCTGAACAAGTGCCATCAAAACTTCCTGTCTTTCCTGCGCCTCAAGGAATGGCGCGAGCTGCACGGCCAGTTGGCCGGCATTGTCGCTGACATGGAGCTGCGGCCTAACGATCAGGAAGCCGGCTACGACCAGATACATCGTGCGCTTTTAGCCGGCTTGCTGGGTAACATCGGTTTCAAGGACGGCGAGGCCGAATCCTACCTCGGCGCGCGCGGCATCCGTTTCCACATCGCGCCGGGCTCCAGTCTCAAGAAGCGCCGTCCGAAGTGGGTGATGGCCGCCGAACTGATGGAAACCGCGAAGCTCTACGCACGCGGCGTCGCAGACATCAATCCCGACTGGATTGAGCCGCTGGCGCGCGGCCTGACGCAGAGCCACTACAGTGATCCACGCTGGGATCGCAAGCCGGCGCAGGTGGTGGCGTGGGAGCGCGTCAGCCTGTACGGCCTGACCATCGTGCCCAAGCGGCGCGTGCACTACGGCCCGATCGATTCGATAGAATCGCGCGAAATCTTCATTCGCGAGGCGCTGGCGAATATGGAATTCGACACCCGCGCGTCGTTCTTCGAGGCCAACAAACGTCTGATGCGCGAGATCGAGGAGCTGGAGCACAAGGCGCGCCGACAAGACGTATTGGTGGACGAGCACGCGCTGTTTGCGTTCTACGATGCGCGCATCCCTGAGGGCATCGTTAATGGCGCCGGTTTCGAGAAGTGGCGGCAAGACGCGGAAAAAGAGAATCCGAAACTGCTGTTCCTGACGCGTGAGGATTTGATGCGCCATGCGGCGTCCAGCGTGACGGAAGCGCAGTTCCCGGAAACGTTCGACCTCGATGGCGTGCAGGTGCCGCTCAAGTACCGCTTCGAGCCGGGGCATCCGCTGGACGGCGTGACCGCAACAATACCGCTGGCGTTACTCAACCAGCTTGATCCTGCTCAAGCCGAATGGCTGGTGCCGGGCATGATTCGCGAGAAGGTCACGCATCTGGTCAAAGCCTTGCCCAAGACCATCCGCCGCGTATGTGTACCGGTGCCGGAGTTCGTCACGGGGTTACTCGAACAGGCAACAATCGGCGAAGGCGCGATCCTTGAAGTGCTGGCTGCCTACATCCAGAAACGTACCGGGCTAAAGCTTTCTCCGTCAGACTGGGCAGAGGCTATTCCTGCGCACCTGCTGATGAATTTCCGCATCGTGGACGATGCCGGACGCGAGCTTGCGATGGGCCGCGACTGGCTGGCATTGAAAAACCAGCTGAGTCAGGCCGCGCAACTGACTTTCCGCAGCGGTCAACCGGATATCGAGAAAACCGGCATCAAGCAATGGGATTTCGGCGATTTGCCGAAAAAACTGGATTTCAATCGCGGCGGTCGCCAGATGACAGGTTATCCCGCCTTGGAGGATAACGGCGATAGCGTTGCGATCAAGCTGTTCGATACCGAACCTGCAGCGCTTGAGTCGCATCGCAAGGGTGTGCGTCGCCTGATGCGCTTCGAGCTCAAGGAGCAGATGAAGCAGCTCGAAAAGGGCCTGCCCGGCTTTAATCAGTACGCAATGCTGCTGCGCAACATCATGAATCCCGATGATTTGCGCGAAGACATGCTGACAGCGATCGCCGACCGCGCTTTCATCGGCGAGGACGAGTTGCCGCGCAGCAACGCCGAGTTCATGGCGCTCAAGACCCGTGCCCGTACACGCCTGCCGGCGGTGGTGGACGGTGCGGGGCGGCTGGCGCAGGCGATCGCCGCCGAAATCCAGCCGCTGGCACAGAAACTTGCCTCACTGCCGCCCCCCATGGCGCGCATCAAGCGGGAAGTCGAAGAGCAGTATTTGCGCCTGCTGCCCAAGCATTTTTTCAGCACAACCCCTTGGGAGCGCCTGCAGCACATTCCGCGCTATCTGAAGGCATTGCGACAGCGGCTGGACAAATATCCCAGTAGCATCGAGCGCGATACGCGCAGTGCGCAGACGGTACAACAGCTATGGTCGCGTTGGGATGAGCGGGTTATCGCCGAACGCAAGCAGGGTGGCCTTAGTCCCGCGCTAGAGGATTTTCGCTGGCTGATCGAGGAGTTGCGCGTGTCGCTGTTCGCGCAGGAATTGAAGACGCCGTTCCCGGTATCGGTGAAGCGGCTGGAGAAAATCTGGGCGGAACTGCCGTAGCAATTCCGCCCGCAGGCACGATGGCCGTTATGCGGTCATATCTTCGGCCAGGTAGCCGATGGTCATTGTCTGGTTGTGCAGCACGCTCTGGTCGCTGTTCGAACCCGGGCAGAATTCGCCGTTGGAGTAAAAGCCGGTAATCGCCGCCTGGGCGCCCAGCGTGTCCTTGACGATGCGGATTTCGTCGGAAATCTGCTCGGCCATCACCAGTTTGCGGCCGACGCAGCTGACGCAGATCGCCAAGCCGGGAAAGCGCAAGGCTTGTTCAGGCAAGGAGGTCGAGACCATTTTTGCCGCGCCGCCGGCACCTTCTACCAAGCGGTCATGCGTGGTCTGGCACAAACGCACGGTTTCGCCTTCAGGCACGTCGCCGGCAAAGGTTAGGCTGTTGTTGGCCGGGTCGATGCTGAGCAGGGTGCGCACGGTTTCCACGTCGCGACCGCCGGCGCCGACCATGGCGAACGGAAACTTGAGGCCGGTTCCGGGCAATCCCTTGGCGTAATGCTCACCGATGTACATGCGATACAACGGCAGTGCCGGCTTGCCGTCCATTTCATACACCACGTTCTTGTCCGAGCGGGTGACCTTGCGCGGCGGTCCGTAGGGTTTCCAGCCGCCGAGCGCGCCGCTGGCGGTGACCAGATGGTCGCCGTACAGACCGACCGCGATTACCAGGTTGTCGCTGACGCTGTCGTTATGCAGCAGCAGGGTGCGGGTGAAGGCAGCGTTGTCGCCGGCCATGCCGCCCACAATGGGAACTTCATTGCCAACAACACTTTGGAAGCCTTTCAGCACGTCGGTGCCGTTGACACTCAAGCCGTCGGAGAACACCAGAATTGCGCGCAGGTTGTCGGTTTTTAGCGTGCTGGCGAGTGAGGCGCCGGTCTGGAACGAGCTTTTCATATCGGTGACGCGCATGTCAGCAACACGCATGCTGGTTTTTTCCCACTGGATGGCGGTGATCTGCAGGCTTTCGTCGAAGACGCCCTGATCGCTGATTTCGCCCGCGGTGGTACAACCGATCACCTGCGCTGCCGGGTAACGTTCTTTCAGGGTCGCTGCCAATTTGCTTTCGCTGAAGCGTTTGACTGAGCCGAATACCAGAACGAGATTGGCAGAGGGCAATGGCGAGGTCTTGGGCAGATCCTTCAATGCCTGCTTGCCGATGATGGCTTCCTGTTTGATCAGCATGTCTGTGATTCCAAATTGTGTTTCAAAGTAACGGGCGCAAGCCATCAGAGGGCGCAGCGAGCCTGTCATTGTGACGGCAGGAAGCGCTAGATAATCAATGGCTTGAGCAAGGTTATTCGTAATGTGATTTCACGCGCCCTTGTTATGGAGCCGGGCTTGCGGCGAGTTTAAACCCAAGTGAATTGCTCGGGCAATATGAATCGTGTACTTTATGCGAGCCGATCGTTACGCCACGACAGACGGACGAAAAAACGGGACGAAAGGCGCTGGATAATTTTGCGTGGCGCAGACATAATGGGGTCGCAAAACAGGCGGCTCATAGCCGCTGAGACCACATGGGTCGCGTGGTTTCAAGAAGAAAATCACAAGGGGAGCAACTGTGGAAAAGGCGAACAGCCTCGCCGGCGTGAAGGTGATGGTGATCGATGACAGCAGCACCATCCGGCGTAGCGCCGAGATATTTCTGGGCAAGGCCGGATGCGAGATCATACTCGCGGAAGACGGCTTCGATGCATTGTCCAAGATCACGGATCACCAGCCCGACGTGATCTTCGTCGATATCATGATGCCCCGCCTGGATGGTTATCAGACCTGCACCCTGATCAAGAAAAACGAACGTTACCGCACCACCCCCGTCATCATGCTATCCAGCAAGGACGGTCTATTCGACCGTGCGCGGGGCCGCATGGTCGGGTCCGATGAATACCTTACCAAACCGTTTACCGCCGATAGCCTGCTGGATGCGGTAACACGTCATACCGCCAGATAAACGCAAATAGAAAGTGTCGACATGCCCATTACCAAAATCATGATCGTGGACGACTCGGCAACGGACCGCTTCTATCTCAATGAAATACTGACCCGCAACGGCTTCATCATCAGCCAGGCGGAATCGGGCGAGGAAGCCCTGGACCGCGTCAAGGTGGAGCTTCCCGACCTTGTCATCATGGATGTCATCATGCCGGGGCTGAATGGATTCCAGACCACCCGCGCACTGACCAAGGCCCCGGAGACGGCACACATCCCGGTCATCGTCTGCACCGGCAAGGAGCAACTGACCGACCGCGTATGGGCTTTACGCCAGGGTGCCAAGGAGTGCGTCATCAAGCCGGTTGTGGAAGCCGATCTGCTGTCTAAAATCGCGGCCCTCGGCTAACGTCACATGGCGAAAAACCTCGATTTACGGAAATACCAGGAAGACATCCTGGTTCGTATCAAGGATCAGACACGGTCTGCCGACGCAGGTGTGCGCAGTCGTCTGGGAGTGCGTGCAGGCAACGATTTATTGCTGGTCGGGCTTCAGGATGTGAGTGAAGTCCTGCCTGTGCCGGAAATTCATCCGGTGCCGTTGAGCAGGCCATGGTTTCTCGGCATGGCGAACGTGCGCGGCAATCTCTACGGCGTTAGCGATATCGCCCAGTTTTCCGGCCAGCCGCCCACGGCTGGCACCGTAACCAATCGCATCCTGCTAACCCATCAGAAATACAAAGCCAACGCAGCCTTGTTGGTCAGCGCGATTCTTGGGCTTCGCGCACTGGATCAGATGCAGGAACAGGAAGACGAAGGCAGGCCCGGGCGCTGGCTGGGCGGACGTGTATTCCGCGATCCCGCCGGTGAAACCTGGCAGGAAATCGACATCAAGACATTGCTGGCATCGCCCGACTTCATGAAGGTCGGGCTGGGCTAGCGGCAATCGGCACGCAAATTGTAATCGGCGAAACAATACGGAATTAGGGGAGTGATATGGCGTTGGAAACGGCAGTATTGAGTAACTTCTGGCAAAGAATTGCAGGTGGCTTGTTTTCTCGAAGCAGCGCCGCGCCTGCCGCCTCCGCTGATTCGCCGGCCACCCGTGGCCTGCTGCTGGTTTTACTGTTGGGCGTACTGATAGCGGTTTCGCTTGCCTTCAATGTCCTGAAAAAGGAACACGACGCCACATATCTGGAAAACGTCGCCCGCGTCCAGGTCAGCGCTCAAAGTATCGCCAAGGATCTGCAAATGGTGGCGCTGGGCATGCCCAAGGCCACGGAGCAAGTCAAGCTCAACCGGGATAAAGCCGCTGGAGCGATTGCCGCGCTGCAACAGACCGGCGGCATGTTCGGCTACGGTGGCGGTGTGGATGCACCTTTGAAGAAACTGACTGCCCAGTGGCAGGCTGTCGAAAGTCAGCTCAAAACCGGGTTCGATGCGGCCAGCCCCGCCACCGGTGTGAACCTGGCAATGATCGCACTGGATATTGCGGCGGCAAGCGACCGCATGACGCAGGAAGGCGACGCGCTGATCAAGGCAGTGCGCGGCGATGCGCTCTCCCATTTATGGTTGGTGTTGGCCGTGGTGTTCATCATTATTGCCGCGGTGATGATGGTCATGCTGGGCAATCGGCAAGTGAAACTGGCACAGCAGCATTTCGAAAAGGTGGAAAAGGAAAACCTGCGCAACCAGGAAGCGGTGTTGCGGCTGCTGGATGAAATGGGTGACCTGGCAGACGGTGACTTGACCGTTACGGCAGAAGTGACGGAAAGCATCACCGGGGCGATTGCCGACTCCATCAACTACACCATCGACAGCCTGCGTACCCTGGTCGAGGAGATCAACCGGGCGACCGAGCAGGTGACAGTCGCCTCCGGTGAAGCACAAGCGGTGACCACGCGCCTGCAGGGTGCGGCGCAGAAGCAGTCGCAGCAGATCGAGGAAGCCGGTACCGCCGTGCAGCAGATGGCGCAGTCCATCCATGAGGTTTCCGCCAACGCCGGTCAATCGGCCGAAGTGGCGCAGCGCTCGCTGCAAGCGGCATCGCAGGGTGCTGTGGCGGTGCAGAATACGATTGCCGGTATGAACGACATCCGCTCGCAAATTCAGGAAACCTCCAAGCGAATCAAGCGGCTGGGCGAAAGCTCGCAGGAAATTGGCGAAATCGTTGAACTGATTTCTGATATTACCGAACAGACCAACATTCTCGCCTTGAACGCGGCGATCCAGGCAGCATCGGCCGGTGAAGCGGGCCGCGGCTTTACGGTGGTGGCGGAGGAAGTGCAGCGGCTGGCCGAACGTTCCTCCGAAGCGACCAAGCAGATCGGCGCGATTGTGAAGACTATTCAGCAGGATACCAACGATGCCGTATCGGCGATGGAGCGCAGCACCGAGGGTGTGGTGGAAGGTGCCAAGCTGTCCGACGCGGCCGGTCAGGCACTGAACGAAATCGGCGAGGTGACATCCAGTTTGGCGCAGTTGATCGCCTCGATTTCTCAAGCGACGACCGCACAAACCGCGATGGAACAAAAAGTGACCCAACTGATGCAGGAAATCCAGGCGATTACCACGCAAACGACTGCCGGTACCCGGCAAACCGCCGGCTCCATCGGCCAGTTGGCAAGTCTCGCGGAAGAGCTGCGCGAGTCCGTTTCCGGCTTCAAGCTCTCCTGATCATAAGCGCGCGTTATTGTGTCCATGGACTTTGATATTGGCCCGCTAAGCTGGGTTAAAGACGAAATCGACCAGGCCTTGACTCAGGCCCTCGACAAGGCCGGCGAATTTGCCGCATCGCCGTTCGATTCCAGTCCTTTGCGTTTTTGCCTGACCCACGTTCACCAGGTTAGCGGCGCGCTTTCCATGGTTGGCCTGGACGGGGTGCAGCGCTTTTCCGGTGAAATCGAGACCTATATTTCTGCATTGGAGAAACACTCCATTGCAGCCAGCCCGGAAAACCTTGACGTACTGACGCGCGCCTTGCGCGCCTTGTTGCAATATCTCCAGTCACTGGTTGATGGCGCACCCGATGTCCCGTTGCGCTTGTTCCCTGAATTCAAGGCGATGCAGGAAGTCCTTGGGACAGAAATCATTCAGGAAAGCGAGCTGTTTTTTCCCGACTTGTTTAACAGTGCTCCGGCGGATCTGGAGACTTACGTTCCTGAAGGGACGGAGCTGCCCGCCTATCTGAACGAGCAAGGCCAGAAATACCGCAAACTGCTGGTGCAATGGTTGCGCACGCCGCAGGACGAAACCTTGATTCTCAGCATGCGCGACGCGCTGCTTGCGGTGGAGCGCGCGCAGGCGTTGCCGTCACAAAAAACGCTGTGGTGGGTCGCGGTCGGTTTGCTCGAAGCGATTGCGCAAGGCGCGCTGGCACTCGACAAGAGTAGCCGCCAACTCTGCTTCCAACTAGAACGCCAGATTCATTATCTCGCGCAAGGCAATGCCAAGCCCAACAGCCGCATATTGCGCGATGCCCTGTATTACGTTGCGATCACTGCGCCCGTATCTGAGCGTTTATGCGATATCAAGCGCGTGTTCGAGCTGGAAAAATATTACGAAGATGAAGCGGCTGTGTCGGCCAAGGGGGCGTCCAATCTCCAAGTCGATGGCGCGCTAAGTGCTGTCCGTGCCGGACTGAGCGATCTCAAGGACTGCTGGATGCAAGTGTCCGCAGGTGACCGTTCGCAGTTTGCAATATTCCATGAGAAAACGCAGGCGCTGGTGTCGGCGGCTGAGGACGGCCGCGCCGAACTCAAGCAGGCGCTGACCGATGTACATGCGTGCGCAGTAAACCTGGCAGGTTCCGAACAGCCGCTGGATGCAATGTTCTCCATCGAGATGGCAACCACCTTGCTCATGCTGGAAGGCGCGCTGGGTTCCAGCGGAAAGTCGCTCGACAATGCATTGCAGGCTGCGGCTAGTCAGGCCGCCGGGATGCGTGCGATGCTGCCGGGCGCTGAGCCATTGCCGGAAAGCCATGCGGTGCCCGAAGCCAGCCAGGACGATACGCTGGCGGTATTGGCACAGGTGGCCGATGAAATCCGCGCAAATTTGCAGCGCGTCGAGCAGACGCTGGACGATTTCTTCCGCGATCCGGAAACGCGTGCCGAACTGATGGCTGTTCTCCCCTTGTTCAAACAGGTCAGCGGCGCATTCCGCATGCTGGATCAACCCGTCGCCTCGGCGGTGATCGATGGTTGCCAGGCGCTAGTCGAGCGTTTCGCCCAGCCCTCGGCCCAAGTCGCTATCGAGGAATTCGAACTTGTCGCCGAAAGCCTGAGCTCGCTGGGCTTCTATCTCGATCGCTTATTGAAAGGCGACGTGGAAGCCAGCCATGCCATCGATCCGCTACCGGAGCGTCTGCAAACAGCCGTGGCCGAGATGGCAGTCCCCAGTTCGCAACCGGCCGTCGAAACCGTTTCGCATGAACAAGCGAGCGCGCCGGACATTATTGTCGACCGCGCGCTCGACGACGAGTTGCTTGAGGTCTATCTGGCCGAAGCGGGCGAGGTGCACGAAACCATCGTGAACTGCATGCAGACACTGCGTGCGCAGCCTGAAGATCAGGCGGCGCTGATCACGGTGCGTCGCGCTTTCCATACGCTCAAGGGCAGCGGACGTACCGTGGGGCTGACAGCGATGGGCGATGTGGCGTGGTCAGTCGAGCAGTTGCTGAATCATCTGCTCGAAACACGCAGCGGTGTGACCGCACCGGTGCTCGACTTTATCGACAGCGTCAGTGCGCAGTTCCAGGAGTGGGTGAAGCAGCTCTTCACCGATGGCTCGGTAGCGCTGACGCCAGGGGTTTGGAAAGCTCGCGCCGATGCGCTGCTGCATCCTTCCGTTAAGGAAGTTGTGAGCGATGAGCCTGCGAACACTTCATTCGAACCGGAAGTGCAAGTGCCGGCAGAAAAACCTGCCGACGATGTTGTCGTGATTGGCGGCAAGCATGCGGTCAATCGGCAGTTGTTCGAGATTTTCCTGGACGAAGCAAAAACCAATCTGGCCTTGCTGCAACAAATGCTGGATGCCGCGCAGGTGCAGGCCGAGCCGCCAATTCCGGATGTCGCCAGGCCGGCACATACCGTGGGCGGTGTGTCGCGCACGGTCGGCCTGACGGCGATTTCCGACTTGGGTGGGGCGCTGGAAGCGTGGCTGGAAAAGATCGCTCTACGTTACAAAGCGCTATCGTCAGAAGAGCTGCATCTATTCGATCAAGCCTTGCTTGCCTTGACAGCGATGCTGCAAAAAGCGGAAAACCACCGTCAGCCGGTTGCGGCAAAATGGTTGTGCAATGCTTTGCGCAAGGCTGCGGAAACGAAAGCTCCAGCCGTCGAACTTCAACCCGTGGAACCGCCGGCCGACGAAATCGTTGTTGCCGACGTTGCACTGGAGTTTGTTGCCCCGACCGAACCGGAAACCATCTCGGCCGAGATCAAGCCGACACCCAAAGCGCCTGTGGCCGCAATCGACAGCGTGCCGTCATTCGTTTCCGGATCGGAAGCTGCGAATGTCGATCAGCAGTTGCTGGAAGTCTTCCTCGAAGAATCTAACGAACTCATGCCGTTGGTCGGCAGACAGTTGCGCGAGTGGCGGGCCAATCCCAGCGTTGCGGACGCGCAGCAAGCGCTGCAACGGGCATTGCATACGCTGAAGGGCAGTGCGCGCATGGCTGGCGCGCTGCGCATGGGCGACGATTTGCACGATCTCGAAACGCAGGTGTTGAAAGCCCTGGAGAAAGGGGCTCCGACCGCGCGCAGCTTTACCGCATTCTTCAAACAGTACGACAGCATCAGCGACCAACTGGACGAACTGCGGCAGCACGCCGAAGCGCCGGCGGTCGCGCCCGTGGCCGAAGCGGAGAGCGGCCAGGAAGTTGCAGAACAGACGATAGAAACCATTTCCGTTACGCCGATGATGCGTGTGCGTTCGGATGCTATCGATCATCTAGTCAATGAGGCCGGCGAGGTCAGTATTGCGCGGTCGCGCATCGAGCGGCAGATAGAAACCTTCAAGGGCGCCTTGCTGGAGTTGACCGACAGCGTGATCCGCTTGCGCAGCCAATTGCGCGAAGCGGAAATCGAGGCCGAAACGCAGATGCAGTCGCGGTTGACCCAGTTGCAGGAAGCGCACGAAACCTTCGACCCGCTGGAGTTCGACCGCTATACCCGCTTTCAGGAACTGACGCGCATGATGGCCGAAAGCGTGCACGACGTGGCAACGGTGCAGCAGGGCTTGATGGGCAACCTGAACGAAACCGAGGCGGCGCTCAACGAGCAGTCGCGCATGACCAAGCAGTTGCAGCAGGGCCTGATGCGGACGCGCATGGTGCGGTTCGAAAACGTCTCGGAGCGCTTGCATCGCATCGTCCGCCAGACCGCGGCCGAGCTCAAGAAACCGGCCGAGCTGGAGATCAAGGGCGAGTCGGTGGAAATCGACCGCAGCGTGCTCGAAAAAATGGTCGGGCCGCTGGAGCATTTATTACGAAATGCCATTGCCCACGGCTTGGAAGACGCCAAAAAGCGCACCAGCCTGAAAAAACCCAAGACGGGCCGGGTGCAAATGCAGGCGCGCCAGGAAGGCAATGAAATCATCCTTTCGTTGAGCGATGACGGCAGCGGACTGGATTACGAAAAGATCAAGGCCAAGGCGGCCAGTCTCGGCATGCTGGGTGGAGCGCAAGAAAGCAGTCCATCCGAACTTGTTTCGCTGATTTTCGAACCAGGCTTCTCCACCTCGGACAACGTAACCCAGGTTTCTGGGCGCGGCGTCGGGCTGGATGCGGTGCGCGCCGACATCACTGCTCTGGGCGGCCGTATCGAAGTCGCTTCCGAATCCGGCCAGGGCTGTACCTTCACGATTTACCTGCCGCTGACACTGGCGGTCAATCAGACCGTGCTGGTACGTGTCGGTAGCGAAGAGTTCCTGCTGCCCGCGCCCATGGTCGAGCAGGTGCAGAAGATCAAGCATAGCGCACTGGCTTCGATACAGGAGCAAGGCCAGTTCGGCTGGGGTGGTCGTCAGTATCCTTTGTATTACCTGTCGCATTTGCTGGGTCGTCCGGTCCAGCCCGAGCCGCAGGCCTATACGCCGGTGATGCTGCTGCGCAGCGGTGCGCGCCGCATCGCGCTGATCGTCGATGAAATTCGCGGCAATCGCGAAATCGTGGTCAAGAATATCGGCCCGCAACTGGCCGCCATGGGCAGTATCGCCGGCGCCACGGTAATGGGCGACGGCAAGGTGATGCTGGTGCTGAATCCTATCCACATGGCTTTCCGCGAAACGCTGGCGGCCGAGGTGGTGAACGAGGCTACGGAAACCGCCGAGAGTGCGCAGCCACCGACCATCATGGTGGTGGACGATTCACTCACCATGCGCAAGGTGATTTCGCGCCTGCTGACGCGCGAAGGCTATCACCCGCTGGCCGCCAAGGACGGGGTGGATGCACTGCAGCAATTGGAGTCGGTGTTGCCGGAAGTGATACTGCTGGATATCGAAATGCCGCGCATGGATGGCTTCGAACTATCCCGTGCGGTACGCGGCAATCCGAGAACGGCGCATATCCCGTTAATCGTTATCAGTTCGCGCACGGCTGACAAGCATCGCAAGTATGCCGAAGAGATCGGCGTCAACGTCTACCTCGGTAAGCCCTACCAGGAAGAAGAACTGCTCGCGCATATCACGGGCTTCATGTCAGGATAATCTCGAAGCGCTTGAAATTGCGCTGGAATCGAGTGTGTCTACGCAATGTCGGTTCCCATCGGTTGCTCCATCGGTTAGTATTTTTCAGTTACCCATGACAGGAGGACACCATGAGCGCACATGTCTACAAACTGATTGAATTGGTCGGTTCATCTCCCAATGGTTCGGATGAAGCAATACGCAACGCGATTACCAAGGCCGGACAAAGCGTGAAGCACATGGACTGGTTCGAGGTGGTGGAAACGCGCGGCTGCATTATGGAAGGCAATATCGCGCACTGGCAAGTCACCATCAAGGTCGGCTTCCGGGTGGAAGACCACTAGCCTACCTGTACCACTGTTGTTCGGCAGGCCTCAAGGACTGCCAGAGCTTGAATCATTGCATCGCATCGGACTTCATCCGGGTGCATTCCTGAGCGTTTGCCCGACTTTACCCCTCAATCCACGGTAAAATAGCGGCTAATCATTTCCGTAGTCACTCAATGAACGTTTTTTACGAAGAGGAAGGCAGCTTCAAGGTTGCTTCCGTCATGACCGAAAATCCCGGTTCGATGCAAGTAGAATCGATGTCCGGGAAACGCTCCAAGATCAAGTCCGCTAACGTGCTGCTGAAATTCGAAGGCGCACTGGCCGGATTCATGGAAAAAGCACAGACCGAAGCCGAAACGCTGGCCGCCGATTTTTTGTGGGAATGCTGCGGCGAGGACGAATTTGCTTTCGACGAGCTGGCAAAAGAATATTACGGGCATCCGCCCACTCCGGCAGAAGCCGCCGCCACGGCGATCAGCCTGCATGCCGCACCCATGTATTTCTACCGCAAGGGCAAGGGCCGCTACAAGGCTGCCCCCGAGGAGAACCTCAAGGCCGCACTGGCCGCGCAGGAGCGCAAACGTTTGCAGGCTGAGAAGGTCGCGGAGTACGTGGCGCAGCTAACGGCACATACCATGCCGTCGGAATTCGGCGACAAGCTGGACATGCTGCTTTACGAGCCGGATAAAAACACCCTGGAATGGAAGGCGCTGGACGAAGCCGCTGCCGCGACCGGACTTGGCCATCTGAAACTGCTTGAAGCCTGTGGCGCGCTGGCCTCGGCGCACGACTACCATTTCGGCGCTTTCCTGCGCGAATATTTCCCCGGCGGCGTGAATTTCGAAACGCACGAGCCTGTGGTTTCGCCTGATGCGCTGGATCATGCCGAGGCCGAAGCCTTCAGCATCGACGATGCGACGACCACCGAAATCGACGATGCGTTTTCCGTGCAGGCGTTGTCCGACGGCAATACCCGCATCGGCATCCATATCGCTGCTCCGGCGCTCGGCATCGTGCCAGGCACCGCGCTCGACGCGATTGCGATGAAGCGCCTCTCCACCGTCTACATGCCCGGCCACAAGATCACCATGCTGCCGGATGCCGCCATCGAGCCGTTCAGCCTGCATGCGGGCATCTGGCGTCCGGCATTGTCGTTGTATCTCGACATCGCGCCCGATTTCTCCATCGTGAACCAGGCCAGTCGGCTCGAAGCCGTGAAGATTGCAGACAACTTGCGCCACGACGAGCTGGAGCCGCATTTCAACGAAGAGAACTGGGAAACGCCGAACGAACACCCTTATTGGGAGCGGCTGGCGTTGCTACACCGCTTGGCGGAATCGCTGGAGAAGGCGCGCGGCAAGCACGATCCCAACCGCGCGCCGCAGGTGGATTACAATTTTTACGTCGAGAATGGCCGCGTGCGCATCGTCGAGCGCAAGCGCGGCGCACCGATGGACAAGCTGGTCGCGGAGCTGATGATCCACGCCAATGCGCATTGGGGCGGTCTGCTGGCGGAGAACGACATCCCCGGCATCTACCGCGCGCAGTCTGGCGGCAAGGTCTATATGACGGTCAATGCCGAACCGCATCAGGGACTGGGCGTCGCGCAATACGCCTGGAGCACCTCGCCCTTGCGGCGGGCGGTCGATTTGATCAATCAGCGGCAGATACTGGCCTTGCTGCAGGGCGCGGAGCCGGCCTACGGCAAAAACAGCGAGGAGCTGACTACTGCGATGCGCGATTTCGACCTCGTCTACAACGCTTACAACGAGTTCCAGACGCGCATGGAGCGCTATTGGTGCCTGCAATACCTGATCCAACAGGAGCTGGAGGAAGTGAACGCGACGGTGTGGCGCGAGAATCTGGTGCGGCTGGACGGCATGTTCTACATCACCAAGGTGCCCAGCCTGCCGGAGCTTCCGCCCGGCACGCCGGTGAGGCTCAAGCTGGGCCGTATCGACCCGCTGCTGATGGAGACGGATTTCAGGTTCCTGGAAAAACTGGCCTGATATCTTTCTGAGTACCGTTCCGCAGCTTAACTGCCGCCTGTTTCGTTTCCCTACCTGAGGCTGGGCTGGCAGTCTTGGCGGCACAAGTCCGTAATCAAAAATAGCCGCAGTGGGCGCACCCGGACCGGCGACGTTATTTTTCCGCCAAGGCCGTTCAGCCAATTCTACGCCATACGCTAGCCAGCCAGGGCTGCTGATCGCGCGGCAATCCGGCCGGGCGGTAATAGTGCGTTAACTCGCTAAAGCCTGCAGCCGTCATGTAGCGCCGCCACGTTTCCAGGTCGTAGTAGGCGCCGTAACGCCCGCCGCTCCAGCCTTCGACGTTGTTGCCGCGCGGATTCGAGCTGAACAGCACGCCGTGCGGCTTGAGCGCCGTGCGCAATTGCCGCAGCGTGGCGGGCAATTGCTGGCTGGGAACGTGAAACAGCGCGGCATTGGCGAACACGCCATCGAAATATTCACGCGGCAAATCCAGGTTCAGGAAATCCTGCTGCCATACCTCGCAGCCGCTGTAAGCGCGCGCCATTTCGACAAACTGCGCGGCGCCGTCCAAGCCGATCGCATGATGGCCGAGTTCGGCAAAGGTTCTAAGGTCGCGCCCCGGGCCGCAGCCTAAATCCAGGAGGGTGAAAGGCGGGCTTCCTTCGATAGATTGCAGGAGCGCCGCAATGTTCTGGCTCACGTCATGAGTCTGCGTGCCTGCCCGGAAGTCCTGAGCGTGCTGCTCGTAATATTGCAGCGTAAGTGCGGTAATTTTTTCCAGCTCTTGCGGGTCCGATTCCATCGTTCTCACAGTTTAAATGCAATACGGAACGACAGAAGCGCGCGATGAAAAATTGTCGAGAAGCGCCAGGGCGGCTGATGCCGCACATGGCCCAAAGTAGTTACGGGTATACTTGGCCCAAAATGCCGGCCGATTCGGCCGTTGCGGAGGATATAGTTCCATGTGCCTGAATTTCCTGTTGCTGGCACAATTCCCAACAAAGCTGATAACAATATGAATAAATTCTCTTATCTTTCCTTATTCCTCTGTCTGTTATGGGTTCATCCGATGCAGAGCATCGCGGAAGAAGCTGGCGCCGCCACGGCTGTCGATAGCCCGCAGGAAGAAGCGCCAAAAAAAGGCTTCTCCTTCCTGGTCACGCTTACCACCGATTACATCTGGCGCGGGGTATCGCAGACCCATCGTGATCCTGCCTTGCAGCCGGAAATCGATTTCGACTGGCCTCTTGGGGAATACACTGCCATTAACGCTGGCGTATGGGCTTCCAACGTGAAGTATCCGGGTTACCCGGACGCCAATCCCGAGATCGAAACCTGGATCGACCTGACGCATCAACTGGGGCGGGGATTTTCGCTGACGCTGGAAGCCCTGCGTTATGACTACCTGCATGAGTCCGGGCTCTCTTATCCTGAAGTCTCAGGCATACTGGCCTGGGAGTCGGACAGTATGCCGTTACAACCGAAGCTTGTACTGACGCAGGCCTGGAGCTGGGATACCTATGGCGAGGGCACCGATAGCCATTACACCCATCTGGGGCTGAGCCTTTCCCTGCCGCAGAGCTTCGGCTTGGCGGCGAGCTACGGTTACAGCCGTTTTGCCGGGGAAGTGACCGACCAGAACTATGCAGACTGGAAACTGG
Organism: Methylophilaceae bacterium; assembly: GCA_035460165.1. GTDB lineage: Bacteria > Pseudomonadota > Gammaproteobacteria > Burkholderiales > Methylophilaceae > MM2. Next base: position 66,067 of record DATHWW010000023.1, read on the forward strand.
CACTGACCAAGGAAGTGCTGGGCGACGATCTGGAACTCGGCTATTACGATTCCACCGCCTCGCAGTATGGCCGAGACGGCGAGGGGCATTGGGTGATGAGCTTGACGCATTACTTCTAGATCGGGGAGTGACGGGCATGCGCTTGAAAGGGCTGCGGTACAAGGTGCTGGCGGTAGTGGCGGCGGGACTGCTGCTGCTGTTTGCCGTGCAATTTATCGCCGCGCGGCTAGTGCTGCTGGAGGGGTATTCCCGGCTGGAGAAGGACAAGACGCTGACCAAGGTAAGCAGTGCGGTGAGCCTGCTGGAAGAGCAGTCCCGGCAGCTCGACAGCATTGCCATCGACTGGGCGCACTGGGACGACACTTACCAGTATATGGCGCAGCCCAGCCAGGACTATATCGACTCCAATTACACCGCCGACACCTTCGATCATCTCAAGATTAACGCCTTCCTCCTGGTCGACGCGAACGAAAAAATCGTGTTTCAGAAAGGCGTAAACGCCGGTCAGCCTTGGCTCATCTCGGAAATGCTGCAGCTGGCGGCGTCCAGGGGCGGGGCGCTGGTGGATGCCTCGCACGGCAAAAATCATGTTTCCGGGTTTTTCTGGACACCGACAGACATCTTCATCGTGTCCGCGTTCGATGTGCGGCTTAGCGGCGGCAAGGGCGCACGCGGCGGCACACTGATCATGGTGCGCCGGCTCGACCAGTCCTTGCTGGATCATATTGGGCAACTGCTGGGCATGCGAATCACCGTCGAGCGCGCGACGGGCCCAGGCTTGTCGGCGGATAGGCAGGAGGCCCTGGCGCAATTGCAAGGCCAGCAGCGTATGGCGGTCAAGGCGCTGAATGACGAGGCGGTGGCCGGTTATGCGCTCATGGACGATATTGGCGGCCCGACCAAGTTGCTGGTGCGCGCGGTTGGCGACCGCAGCATCTTCGAGCAGGGGCAGTCCAGCCTGAGTTTCCTGTTCTGGTCCACGGCCTTGATCGCGTTGGTGTTGGCGGCGTTCCATTGGCTATTCGACCGGCTGGTGCTGGTGCGGCTGGCGCATCTGAGCGACAACGTGAAACGTATCGGCGAATCCGCCGATACCGCGGCGCGTATACCGGCGCTGCGTGGCGACGACGAACTCGCCGGGCTGGCCCACGGGATCAATGGCATGCTGGCGCGGCTCGACGAGTCGCAGCATGCCCTGCATTTCGAGAAAGAACGTGCCCAGACCACGCTGGCGGGTATCGCCGATGCGGTCATCACCAGCGACGAGGCCGGCCGCGTCGTCTACATGAATGCGGCGGCGGAACGCCTGACCGGCATCGGTTCCGGCGAAGCTGGCGGAAAGTCGCTGCAGTCATTGTTCAGCCTGCTGTCGGAGAACAAGACCATCCCCGTGGACAGCGGCTGGCTGACAGAGCCGGCCAGTGGTCTGGAAGAGGTGATCCTGGAGCGGGCGGACGGGGAAGAGTTCGTCGTACGCAAGTCGGCGGCGCTGCTGCATGACCGCCACGATGACTGTTTCGGCGCCGTGACCGTGCTGCATGACATCACCGAACTGCGCGCCCTTTCCAAACAACTGACGTTCCAGGCGCGGCACGATGCGCTGACCGGCCTCATCAACCGCTACGAATTCGACCGCCTGGCGCAGGCCGCGCTTGAAGATGCCGCCAAGAGCGAGCGCGTCCATTGCATCGCCTATATCGACCTGGATCAGTTCAAGGTAGTCAACGACACTTGCGGGCACATGGCCGGCGACATGCTGCTGCGGCAGCTTGCCGATCAATTGAAAGCCCGGGTTCGGAGTTCCGACACCCTGGCGCGCTTGGGGGGCGACGAGTTTGCCGTGCTGTTGATGGGCTGTGATCTGGGTAAAGCGCAGGAAATCATCGAGGGCCTGCTGCACGTGGTGCGCGATTACCGTTTTACCTATGAGGACAAGGTGTTCAAGATCGGTGCCAGTGTCGGCCTTACCGAGATATCGCCGGAGCACGCCCATACCCTGAGCGAACTGTTGAGCACGGTGGATTCCGCCTGTTACGCCGCCAAGGACGACGGCGGGAACCGTATCCACATTTACCGTCCGGACGACCAGGACATGCAGCAACGCTACAGCCAGCTCGAATGGGTGTCGCGCATACACCAGGGGCTGGAGAAGAATCAGTTCGTCCTTTACTACCAGCGCATGGAAAGCCTGACTGAGGGTGCCGAACCGCATTGCGAGGTGTTGATCCGCATGCGCGGCGACGATGGCACACTGTACCCGCCGGGCTATTTCCTGCCGGCGGCGGAACGCTATCACCTGATGCCGCAGCTGGATCGCTGGGTGGTGCGGGAAGCGTTTTCCATCATGGCACGCAAGGGCGCGGATTTCCCGTATGTGTGCGCTATCAATCTTTCCGGGCAGACCCTGTCGGAAGAAGGTTTCCTTGATTACGTGATCGACCAGATCGGGCAACACGGCGTGGACACCCGGCGTTTCTGTTTCGAGATCACCGAGACCTCGGTGATCGCCAATCTTGATAAGGCACGCCAGTTCATGCGCGCGCTGCGCGAACTGGGCTGCCGCTTTTCGCTGGACGACTTCGGCAGCGGCCTGTCGTCCTTCGCCTACCTGAAGAACCTGGAAGTGGATTTCCTCAAGATCGACGGCATGTTCGTCAAGGCCATCGCCAACAACCCGATAGACCGTGCCATGGTCACCTCCATTAACCACGTGGGTCATGTGATGGGCCTGCATACCATCGCCGAGTTTGCCGAGAACGAAGACATCATCCGCATCCTGAAGGAAATGGGCGTGGATTATGCGCAGGGCTACGGCGTCGCCAAGCCGGAATTGTTCCGGTAGTCCTGGCTGCTTGGTTTAAAATGGCAGACTGTTTATCCAAAAGTGTTTCATGTTCAGACTCGGTCCCAGAAAATTCGCGCGCAGCATCCACCGCAAGGTTTCCGGCGATGAAAGTGTCGATGTCAGCGAGTCCGATGGCGTGCGTTCACTGCATCTCGGCTCTTCCACGGTGCAAAGCTCGATGCGTGTGGCGGCGCCGCAAGAGCTGGAGCTGACCTATACGCGCGGCATCATGGCTTTCATGCTGTTCCGGCCGCAGGCGCGCCAGGTGCTGGCGATAGGCTTGGGCGGCGGCTCCATCCCCAAGTTCATCCGTCATTACCTGCCGGAATTCACGACGCGCGTGGTGGAAATCAATCCGCAGATTATCGCGATCGCCCGCAGTCATTTTCATTTGCCCGAGGACGACGAACGGCTGCAAGTCATCGAAGCCGATGGCGCCGCATACCTGCGCGATCATCCAGCGGATGCCGAAGTGCTGATCGTCGATGCCTTCGACAGCCAGGGCGTGCCCTCCGACCTGTGCTCGCAGGATTTTTTCGATAGCTGCGTCGAGGCGCTGACATTGGACGGCCTGATGGCGATCAACCTGTGGGGTAGCGACAAGAATTTCGATGTCTATCTGCAGCGCATCGAGCAAAGCTTTGGTGGACGCGTGCTGGTGCTGCCGACCGGCCGGCCCGGCAATATTGTCGTGTTCGGCTTCCATCGCACGCCGCCGGATTTGCGCTGGCTCACACTGCGCGAACGCGCCAAGAACCTGCAGGACCAACTCAAGATAGAGTTTCTGGAGTTTGTCGAGCGCCTGCGGGATAATAACCTCAACACCTCTAACCGATTGATCGTCTAGGAAAAATAGCTGCCGTTCAGCGAACGGCAGCCCATATATGAAAAACGCAAACCAGCAATTCTTCGCTACCTGCCCGCGCGGCCTTGAAGCCCTCCTGACGGAGGAGCTGACCGCGCTCGGCGCACAATCCCTGGCGCCCACCGACGGCGGCGTCGGTTTTTCCGGCGACATGCCACTGTGCTACCGCGCCAATCTGGAAAGTCGCGTCGCCACACGCATCATGTGGCAGGTCGGGCAGGGCCGATATAGCAACGAAGAGGATGTCTACAAAGCGGCGTATGCGCTGCAATGGCCGGAGTGGTTTGCGATCAATCGTACCTTCATGGTCAAGGTGACGGCGGTCAAATGCCCGCTGAAAAGCCTGGAATTCGTGACGCTGCGCATCAAGGATGCGGTGTGCGACAAGTTCCGCCTCAAGGGCGGCAACCGGCCGTACATCGACACCAAGCAGCCGGATGTGCGCGTTCATGCCTACCTGACTGCCGATGAATACCGCCTTTACCTGGATACCTCCGGCAACGCGCTGTTCCAGCGCGGCCAGCGCCGTGCCAGCGTGGAAGCGCCGCTGCGCGAGAACCTCGCGGCCGGCATCATCAAGCTTTCCGGCTGGCAGCCCGGCACGCCGCTGTTCGACCCGATGTGCGGCAGCGGCACGTTCCTGCTGGAGGCGGCGATGATCGCTCTGGATATCGCGCCGGGCAGCAATCGCGATTTCGGTTTCGAGAAGCTGCATAATTTCGACGCCGCCGCCTGGCAGAAGATGAAGCAGGAAGCCCAGGTGCGCGCCAAGCCGGTGACTTTTCAGCAGATTTACGGCAGCGATCTCGACATGAAATCGGTGCGGGCGGCGAAGCAGAATCTGGATCAGGCCGGCTTGCTGGAAGCGGTGAAGCTCGACCGCGCCGATATCGTCGAAGTCGAAGCGCCCGCCGATCATGGCGTGCTGATTGCCAATCCGCCGTATGGCGTGCGTATCGGCGAAGACGAGGAGCTGGCCGCCTTGTATCCCAAGATGGGCGAGACGCTCAAGCGCCACTTCGCCGGTTGGAACGCTTATTTCCTGACTTCCGATTTGCGCTTGCCTAAGCTGATGCGGCTGTCGCCTTCTAAGCGTACGCCGCTGTTCAACGGACCGCTGGAGTGCCGACTGTTCGAGATCAAGATGGTCGCTGGCAGCAATCGTAAGGAAAAGCCCGCCAATGACTGATCGTCTCGACCAACTGCGCGACCGCTTGCGCGAATTCGTGCGCGAGCGGGATTGGGAGCAGTTTCACTCGCCCAAGAACCTGGCGATGGCGATGATCGTCGAAGCGGCCGAGCTGGTGGAACACTTCCAGTGGCTGACCGAAGACCAGAGCAAGGACATCCCGCCGGAGAAGCGCGAGCAGGTGGCCCATGAAATTGCCGATACTTTCGTCTATCTGCTGCGCATGGCGGATGTGCTGGGCATCGACCTGATCGACGCCGCCAATGCCAAGATCACGCTCAACGCGCAAAAATACCCGGCCGACAAGGTGCGCGGCAGCAACGCGAAATACACCGAATACAAAGACTGATCGATCAAGCGCCGGCGAGTGCGCCTGTGTTGCAGAGCGTTATTGCAGAATTAATTGATCAGTCCGGCGGCATTCATCAAAAGCTTCAGCCCATATGCCACGACGCCCAATGCGGCCACGCTGGCGGCCCAGATCAGCAGCATCCAGCCCAGCCTCTTCCACATCAGTGGTAATGCTCCCCGTGCCGTACTTTGCCGTGAAATACGCGATAAGCCCATAGGGTATATCCCAGGATGACCGGCAGGATAATGAGCGTCCCGACCAGGGTGAACGCCTGGCTTTGCGGCGGCGATGACGCAGCTTGCAGCGTGATGTCGGGCGGGATGATGTGGGGCCACAGGCTGACGCCGAAGCCGGCGTAACACAGGAAAATCAGCGCGAGCGTATAGAGGAAAGGCGCGGCCTGCGCTTGCTGCGTCACGGATCTCAGCAACAAAAAGGTGAAGAGCGCGACCAGCAGCGGCACCGGGGAAAGCCACAGCAGGTTGGGCAGGGTGAACCAGCGCCGGGCGATTTCGGCATCCATCAGCGGCGTCCACAGGCTGACGGCGACGATAGCCAGCAATAACAGCCAAACAAGCCGTTTGGTGATGCGATAGGCTTCAGCCTGCACATGATCTTCGGTTTTCATGATCAGCCAGGTGCTGCCGAGCAAGGCATAGCCCACAATAAGGCTGATGCCGGTAAAGATGGAAAACGGTGTCAGCCAATCCAGCGGGCCGCCGATATAAGCGCGCTCGACGACGTCAAAGCCCTGGATGTATGCACCCAGCGTCACCCCCTGAAAGAATGTCGCCGCGATCGAGCCGCCAATGAAGGCCTTGTCCCAGAAGTGCCGTTCGTGCTCGTGCGCCTTGAAGCGGAATTCGAACGCGACGCCGCGGAAGATCAGCCCCATCAGCATGAAGATCAGCGGCAGATAGCACGCGCTCAGGATGATCGAATAGGCCAAGGGAAAAGCCGCAAGCAAGCCTGCGCCGCCCAGCACCAGCCAGGTTTCGTTGCCGTCCCACACCGGCGCCACGCTGTTCATCAGCAGGTCGCGGTCTTCCTTATCCTGGAAGAAAGGGTAGAGGATGCCAATGCCCAGGTCGAAGCCATCCATCACCACGTACATCATGATCGCAAAGAGAATCACGATGGCCCAGATGTAGGGAAGGGCGGTTTCCATGATCAATCCTCCAGCCGGGTTGAGGCGTTTTCATCCGGGCCTGTTACCACGGATAAAGGCCGCATCGGTTGCCGCTCTTGTCCCGGCCCGCCTTCATCGGGCGCATGGCTTTCGCCGGTTTGCGGACCGATGCGCACCAGCCGCAGCAGGTAGCCGATGCCTGTGCCGAATACAGCCGTGTAGATCAGGATGAACAGGAGCAATGTCACGCCGACTTCTGTCGCGCCGTGGGCCGAAACGGCCTCGGAGGTGCGCATCAGTCCGTACACCGTCCAAGGCTGGCGGCCAATCTCGGTCGTGAACCAGCCGGCGAGTATCGCAATGATGCCCGACGGTCCCATCCACAAGGCAAAATGCAGAAAAGGCCGGTGATGGAAGAGATTCCTGCGCCAGCGCAGCCATGCGCTCCACAGGCCGAGTGTGATCATCAGCACTCCGAGGCCGACCATGATGCGGAAACTCCAGAAGACGATCGCCGAGTTAGGCCTGTCCTCGGGCGGGAATTCCTTCAACCCGGGAAACTGGCCATTCCAGCTATGGGTCAGGATCAGGCTGGCGAGATGCGGCACTTCGATGGCAAAGCGCGTTTCCTCGCGCTGCATGTCGGGCAGCCCGAATAGTATCAAGGGCACGGCCTCGTCGCCCTTGTTTTCCCAATGCCCTTCGATGGCGGCGATTTTCGCAGGTTGATGTTCCAGCGTGTTCAGTCCATGGTAATCGCCGATCACCGCCTGGATGGGTGCCACCAGCAGGATCATCCACAAGCCCATCGAGAACATGCGGCGCACTATGGCATTGTCATTCTTCCGCAGCAAGTGCCAGGCGGCGGATGCCACCACGAACAGCGCCGTCGCGAGGAATGCCGCCGCGACCATATGAGCCAGGCGATAGGGAAAAGACGGATTGAAGATTACCAGCCACCAATCGGTCGGAATCAGGCGGCCGTCGGCAACCAGATAGCCGGTGGGCGTTTGCATCCAGCTGTTGGCGGAAAGTATCCAGGTCGCGGAAATCAGCGTGCCTAGTGCGACCATCAAGGTCGAGAAGAAATGCAGTCCCGGCCCGACCTTGTTGCGGCCGAACAGCATCACCCCAAGAAAGCCCGCCTCGAGAAAAAATGCGGTCAGCACTTCATAGGTGAGTAAAGGCCCGAGGATACTGCCGGCGTAATCGGAAAGCCGGCTCCAGTTGGTGCCGAATTGGTAGGACATCACGATGCCGGACACCACCCCCATGCCGAAATTGACGGCAAATATTTTCAGCCAGTAGTGGTAGAGGTCGAGATAGAGCTGTCGTTTGGTGCGCAGCCAGGAGGCTTCGAGCACGGCCAGATAGCTGGCGAGCCCGATCGTGATCGCCGGGAAAATGATGTGGAACGAGATGGTGAAACCGAATTGTATGCGGGCAAGATCCAGTGCGCTGAAATCAAACATCGCTTCCCCGGACTGCGCTAATGCCAGTGGATCATCGCCCGCGCAATGCGCAAGGTGTCGATCACCGGCCGGAATTTGGAAGAACGGTTGTTATCGATATATATCGTCGGGATAGACACCGTAGCGATGCGTTTACCCTTGGACAGCGCGAGCAGCAGAATCTGGAATTCGGTCTCGTAGCGGCTGCCGGAAATCCGGCGCGCGATTTCCTCGACGAGTGCATGGCTGAAAGCGCGCATGCCGGATTGCGTATCGGACGGTGCATGCGGATACAGCCAGCGGATCGCGTGCGTGGCCAGCGTATTGCCGGCGCGGCTGCGTCCCGGCATTTCCGAGAGATGTCGCTCGCCGATGACCATTTCCGCGCCTTGGCGGATACTCTCGACCAATTCCGGAATCCGTGCCGGCGGGTGCTGGCCGTCCGCGTCCAGCGTGATCAGCGTCTCAAAATCGAAATGGTTGAGCGCATGAATGAACCCGGCCATCAGCCCCACGCCCTTGCCCTGGTTTCTGTCGAACCTGATCAGGCTGATCTGGCCGGGAAGTTGAACGGCAAGGCGGCGTGTGATCTGCGCGGTGTTATCTATGGAGCCGTCGTCGATAACGATCAGGTGATCGACATGCTTAATGGTGTTGAGAATGACCTGTTCGCAAAAGTCCTCGACGTCATAGCAAGGCATGAGGCCGATCACGTTTGCTTGTACTTTCCGGATCTCGCGATGTGCGCCGCGCCAGCCGGCAGGGTCAAAGAATGCCCAGCGGCGCTCGACCTTGAAGTAAAAGTGCTCGATTCCCTCGAACACCGATATTGGCATTGAAAGCTCGAGTGTTTCATCGATTTCGACGATATAGGCCTGGCCGATAACCATATCAGTGGAACTGTCTGTGATTTCGGCGGTGCCGCGAGTCCCGAGATCGATCCGGTAAGCGGCAGGCCCGGTCATGATGGTTAACATCGGCTTGCCGATACGGCGCACCCAGGCGGAGAGATGCACATGCAGGGTCAACAGCGGCGGGGTCGCGGATACGAGCCTGACGGGATGTTGCAACTGATAGGCGTCGAGCAGGGGAGTGCCCAGGTAGTTTTCGCGGCGCGCCGCATAACGCATGAAGCGGCTGCGGCATAAGGCCATCTGCGTTGCATGGCACAAGGTTGCCTCGCGTTTACGCTCCAATTCGATATCGCTCAGCTCGATGCTGCAAGTCGGGGCGTACAAAGGTTTTCCGTGTATCAGGTAATACAGGATTTGCGGACGAGTCTGCTCGGGGCTCAGCCGGTCCAGCGCCAATTGCAGCATCAATCCAAACGCGTTGTGATCGGGGTGTGTGTCCTGCAGCGCCGGGGCTACTATGCAGCTCGGCTGCCATTCCGCTATTTCAGCGACGATGCGCTCTTCGATGCTATCACTGCCGAGGTTGAGCAGGCTGGTGAGGCCTTGGTCGGGCAACCCCAGAAAAAACACCTGATCGGCCCGGACACCGAACAAGGCGAGCGCGGCCAGCGCTTCTTCCCGCCGACGCTTGCCCCACCGTTGCTTATCCTCCGCCGTGATTTTCCAGTGCCGTTCGATAAAGCGTTGGGGCCAGGGGTTGTTGTCACCGTCGGTTACCAGAATGACGCGGATTTCCGAGCCGGATTTGAGTGCCTTCTGTATCAGCCCGCCGGCACCCAGCGTCTCGTCATCGGGATGAACGGCATAAACCAGCACGCGATCAGGCTGGCTCGGAGTGAGAAGAGCGCTCATGGGATTATTCTCATTAGTGTGTATGACCAATTAACCGAAGCATCTTCATATTGTCATCTCGGGTTAATCACGCAAATGCTGATTCGGATGTAGGAATTCATGAAGCGTTATCCACAAAAGATTGGATGCAGTTACGCACGTTTGGTTGCATTCTTCTGTTGCGTATGCCGATCCAGTGCCGTCATGACAGGCTTGGCGGACAAGCCGTGAACGATGACGGAAATCACGATGATGAGCAGAACCACCGACCATAACTCCCTCGCTTGCGGGAATTCGGTGCGGTGCAGCGCATAGCCGAGGTAGTAAAGCGAGCCGATGCCGCGTATGCCGTAAAAAGACAGCACCCATTTGTCCCAGTGCGACAGCGGGTGATTGACAAAGGCAACCATTCCTGCCAGCGGGCGCACCACGAAAATGACTACCAAGGCCACCGTCACGCCTCCCCACGTCAAAGGTGCCAATGCTCCGCTCGCAATGTAGGCGCCGATCAGGAACATCAGTACCGCGATGAGGATGCGTTCCATTTCCTCCGAAAAATCGTGCAGGATTTGTTGATAGCGATGACGGGATTCTTGCTGCCGGAATGTACACGCGGCAATAAATACGCTGATGAAACCGTAACTGGAAGATAGTTCCGCCAGGGCATAAGGGATGAGGGTCAGGCTGAGCGCAATGCTACCCGTGGTAAAGAAGTCCACCGATTTGAAGCCGAACAGGATTTTTGCCAGCAGCCAGCCGGAAGCCACCCCGACCAAAGCGCCAACGAGGATACGATAGAAAACGTCCATGACCAGCCAGCCTGCAAGCCATGCTTCCGGATGCAGGCCGACAAGAGCAACAGCGATGGCGAGATTGGTGAAGGGAAAGGCCAGTCCATCGTTCATCCCCGCTTCTGTCGTCAAGGCGACGCGCGTGCGGGAATAGTCTGGCGAGCTGGGTGCAGTGGTTTGCACTTCGGACGCCAGTACCGGATCGGTAGGCGCGATTACCGCGCCGAGCAGGAGCGCCGTGGCAGGTGCCATGCCCAAGCCCCACCAGCCGAGTAGTGCAGTTGCGGCAATGGTCAGCGGCATGGTGTAAGCCAGCAGACGCCAGCTAAGTTCCCAGGATTTCCATGCAAATGGATTATTGATCTTGAGGCCGGCGGCGGTCAAGGCGATTAGCACGCCGATTTCGGTCAGCCGCTCCGGCCAGCGTGCTTCCACCAGATTGGGCAGATGGATATCGACCGGGAGAGAAAATAATGCCATGCCGATCAGCATGAATACCATGGGGGCGCTCAGAAACCGATTGACCGTCAATCGAGGAGCCAGTGCGGCGGCAAGAATGACGGTGGCGACCAGCAAGAGCTGCACGTCATATAGCTCAATGGTAAAGAATCCGAAATCGGTGCTGTGCAGGAGTTCCTGCGCCGCATAACTCTCCTGGGGGGCGGCCATGGGCGCTACTCTGTTTGGATGACGCTGATCGTGCCGTCCGATTCGAGGCGCATTTCCTTGATTTTATGGATATCCTCGATTCCTTCTTCGCGCATTTTGGCCTGCACCTCGGATCTTGTGATGTATTCGCGTTGCATGTTGCGGAGGATCAGCTTGCCGTTCTTCACCAGCATGATAGAAGGAGGTTCGGTAAAGCGGCGAATAAATGGGGATTGGTAACTGACGTAATCAAATATGAAATTCCAGAAAACCAGCGTAGCCACCAGCAGAATACCGTCGGCAACCGTCTTCGAGTCCCCGCTCATCGCGCTTTGCGAGGCATCCGCAACGATCACTACGAACAGAAAATCGCTGATGCCGACATTGCCGATATCGCGTCGCAACAAAAACCGGAACACGAGGAATAAAAACCAATACATCAATGTACCGCGCAGCATGATTTCCCATGGACTGACGCTGAATGTCACCAGCTCATGCAACATGGCGCGCTCCCGTAAACCGGTTTCCCGCATTGTCATGCGTTTCAGCGGGTAGTCGGTATCAGACGCGCTGCAAATTCATCTATAGGATGTAAGGTGGAGGGATGTAGGAAAATGCTGACATATGACGATGACGTTTGCGCGCGGATTAAACATATCGGTTTATACCGTTGTCTCAGCTCAACATCGCAAATAGCAATAAGCACACGGGTGAGTAGGGTAAAATGTCCCACATGCCTGTGAATTCAGCGCAAGCGAGCGCAAAAAACAAAAAACCGCATCTGCTTGAGCATGATGCGGTTTCTGGAAATACTACTGGTGCCCAGAAGAGGACTCGAACCTCCACAGTGTTTCCACCACTAGGACCTGAACCTAGCGCGTCTACCAATTTCGCCATCTGGGCAACGAAAAGACCGCCATTTTAGAGGAAAATCCGAACTTGTCAACGACCAAAAAACAACGAACAAAAGACCCGCATGCCAGCCGTGAAGCCGCTAATTACGAGAATCCGCTGCCAAGCAGGGAATTCATTTTGCAAATCATGGAAGAAGAGGGCGCGCCGGTCAACGTCGAGCGACTTTACAAGTTGCTGGGCATACGCAAAGGCGAGCAGGACATTTTCAATCGCCGTCTTGGCGCGATGGAGCGCGACGGCCAGATTTTCCGCAACCGCAAGGATGCACTGTGCATTGCAGAGAAGATCAACCTCATCCCCGGCAAGGTGCACGGGCACGCCGATGGCTTCGGTTTCCTGATCCCCGACGCCGGCGGCGACGATCTGTTCCTGTCACCGAAGGAAATGGCGCAGGTGATGCACGGCGACCGCGTGATGGTGCGTCAGTCTGGCCTGGACCGGCGCGGACGCCCCGAGGGCAAGATCGTCGAAGTGTTGGAACGTGCGACCAAGCGTCTGGTCGGCCGCTTGCTGGTCGAAAGCGGCGTGGTGCTGGTGGCGGCGGAAGACCGACGTATTACCCAGGACATCCTGATTCCGCCAGGCCAGGACATGAAGGCCAAGGCCGGCCAAGTGGTGATGATCGAGTTGATTGAGCATCCCTCCGCCTATGCCAAGCCGATAGGCAAGGTTGTCGAAATCCTCGGCAACTATGCCGATCCGGGCATGGAAATCGAAATTGCGCTGCGCAAGCACCAGCTGCCGTATCTGTTCAATCCCGATGCGGTGAAGCAGGCCGAGGCCTATCCCAAGAAAGTGCGCAAGTCCGACTGGGCGGGACGTGTCGATTTGCGCGAGCTGCCGCTGGTGACTATAGACGGCGAAACCGCGCGCGATTTCGACGATGCCGTATTTTGTGAGCCGCAGGGCAAGGGTTGGCGTCTGGTAGTGGCGATTGCCGACGTCAGCTATTACGTGCGTCCCGGCGATGCGCTGGACAAGGATGCCTATGATCGCGGCAATTCGGTATATTTCCCGCGTCGCGTGATTCCGATGCTGCCGGAGGCGCTGTCCAACGGCCTGTGCTCGCTGAACCCCGATGTCGAGCGGATGTGCATGGTCTGCGACATGCAGATCGACGGCAAGGGCAAGATCAAGCGCTACAAGTTCTACCCCTCGGTAATGCTGTCCAAGGCGCGCATGACCTACACCAAGGTGTACGACATGATCGTCAATCCGGACGGCGAGACGGCGAAGGAATATGCCTGGCTGATGCCTCATGTTCAGCACCTGTATACGCTTTACAAGACGCTGGCGGCAGCGCGAGCCGTGCGCGGCGCCATCGAGTTCGAAACCACCGAAACGCTGATGATGTTCAACGACCAGGGCAAGATCGATCGCATCGTGCCGGTGGTGCGTAACGACGCGCATCGGCTGATCGAGGAGTGCATGCTGGCGGCCAACGTCTGCGCTTCAGACTTTCTGAAAGAGCATGGCCATCCGGCCCTGTACCGTATCCACGAAGGCCCGACGCCGGAAAAGCTGGAGAAAGTACGCGGTTTCATGGCGGAGTTCGGTTTCGCGCTGGGCGGGGGCGATACGCCGCATGCCAAGGATTACGGCAAACTGCTTGAACACATCAAGGGGCGTCCGGACGAACAACTGTTGCAGACCGTGCTACTGCGTTCCATGCAGCAAGCCGTTTACAGTCCGGACAATGTTGGGCACTTTGGCCTGGCTTATGAGCATTACACCCATTTCACCTCACCCATTCGTCGTTATCCCGACCTGCTGATCCACCGCGCAATCAATGCGGTGCTGGAGGACAGGAAATACAAGGCCGGCGACTGGCATGCGCTGGGTATGCATTGTTCGATGACCGAGCGCCGTGCCGACGACGCCACGCGCGATGTGGAAACCTGGCTCAAGTGCTTCTATATGCAGGACAAAGTCGGTGAGACATTCAATGGCACCGTGGCCGGCGTCACCAGCTTCGGCTTGTTTGTGGCGCTGGACGAAGTCTATGTCGAGGGTTTGCTGCACGTCACCGAACTGGGGAATGACTATTTCAACTTTGATGCGATGCGGCATGAAATGGCCGGCGAACGTACCGGTGTGCGTTTTCGCCTGGGCGACCGGCTGCGCGTGAAAGTGGCGCGTGTCGATATGGAAACCAGCAAGATCGATTTCGTGCTGGATGCGTTGCCGACGACGTCGGAGTCGACGCCAGGCGCAAAACCCGCCAAAATGCCGGCCGCGAAGCCCATGGCAAAGTCAGTCGTTAAATCAGCGGCGAAACCAAGCGCAAAATCGGCCGTTAAGCCGGCTGCTAAATCGACGGCGAAGCCGGTCGCCAAAACCAAAACCGGTGGCGAGGCACGCTCCAAGATTGCACTGCCGGCATCGGCCAAAGGCAAGGCAGGGCAGCCGAGCAGTACGCGCGGCAAAAGCAAATCCAAATCCACCCGTGGCAGGAAAGGCACCAAACAGAAATGAGCATCACCCGTATCGTATTCGGCTTTCACGCGGTATTGAGCCGCATACGTCAGAACCCCGCCAGCGTGCAGGAGATCTGTGTCGACAAGACGCGCAAGGACGCTCGCATGCAGGATCTGCTGCAAATGGCTGAGCAAAAGGGCGTGCGCGTGATGCAGATGGACAAGGAGCGTCTCGATGGCCTCGCCGCTAACGGCCGACATCAGGGTGTATTGGCGCGCGTCGCGGATACGCCGCTGCCGTACCAGGACATCCACGACATTCTCGAATCTGATCTCGCCGAACCGCCATTTTTCCTGATTCTGGACGGCGTGGAAGACCCGCACAACCTCGGCGCCTGTCTGCGCGTCGCCGACGCAATGGGCGTGCACGCGGTGATCGCCCCCAAGGATCGCGCTGCCGGTCTGAATGCGACAGTGCGCAAGGTTGCCTGCGGCGCGGCGGAAACCGTGCCCTTCATCGCCGTGACCAATCTGGCGCGCACCCTGCGTGAACTGAAAGACGCCGGCGTTTGGCTAGTGGGCGCGGTGGCGGAGGCGGAGGATGACCTGTTTACTGCCAAATTCTCCGGCCCGATTGCAATGATCCTGGGTGCCGAGGGCACAGGCTTGCGCCGCCTGACCGCCGAAAACTGCGACCAACTGGTGCGCATCCCGATGTTCGGTACGGTGGAAAGCCTGAATGTGTCGGTCGCCAGTGGAATTTGCCTGTACGAAGCTCGGCGGCAGCGTAATCTCGTCGGTTGATCCTGGAAGGCGAGGTTTGCGGCCTTGCCATCAAGCCTTTCCGTGATGTCAGTGCCCCATATTGAAGTGTCACGGCAATCCCCCGTGGCGGCATCTCTCGATTTGAGAGGAGACGGTTCAGCGCTTAAGTCCTATAAAATAGGCTTAATGAAACGCTTTGGCGGGGTTGTTGTCTTTAATTTGCGGGTTTATTTCAGGCCGCCAAAATGCTATTCTTTCACGTTTTCATAAACTTAACTTTTGGAGTCAAAATGGCTGTTGAACGCACCCTTTCCATCATCAAACCCGATGCAGTTGCCAAGAACGTGATCGGCAAGATCTATTCGCGTTTTGAAGGCGCTGGCCTGAAGATCGTCGCTTCCCGCATGACGCATCTGTCCCAGGCTGAGGCTGAAGGTTTCTATGCCGTGCACCGTGAGCGCCCTTTCTTTGCCGACCTGGTGAAGTTCATGGTATCCGGCCCGGTGGTGATCCAGGTGCTGGAGGGCGAAAACGCTGTGCTGGCTCACCGCGACCTGATGGGCGCTACCGATCCGAAGAAGGCGGCTGCCGGTACCATCCGCGCCGACTTTGCGGAAAGCATCGATGCTAACGCTGTGCACGGTTCCGATTCCGCTGAAAATGCAGCGATCGAAATCGCCTATTTCTTCCCCGCTTCGCAGGTGTATTCCCGCTAATGTCGCTCGTCAATCTGCTCGATTACGATCAGCCGAAACTCGCCGCGTTCTTTACTGAGCTCGGCGAAAAGCCGTTCCGCGCCAAGCAGTTGATGCGCTGGATGCATCATTTCGGTGTGACCGATTTCGAGCAGATGACGGACATTGCCCGGCCGCTGCGCGAGAAGCTCGCGACAGTGGCCGAAATTCGCCCGCCTGAAATCAAGGTGGAACAGGTTTCCGACGACGGTACGCGCAAATGGCTGGTCGATGTCGGCCCCAATAATGGCGTGGAAACCGTTTTCATTCCCGAGGACGACCGCGGTACGCTGTGCATTTCCTCACAAGTCGGCTGTGCGCTGGAGTGTACGTTCTGCTCCACCGGCCGCCAGGGCTTCAATCGTAACCTCAAGGTTTCCGAGATCATCGGGCAGTTGTGGCTTGCCAATAAATCCATACGCCAGGCTGACGGTTACGACATGCTGCCGCCCGGCGAACGCATTATCAGCAACGTCGTGATGATGGGCATGGGCGAGCCTCTGGCCAATTACGACAACGTCGTGACGGCGATGCAAATCATGCTTGACGATTCGGCCTATGGCTTGAGCCGACGCCGTGTGACACTTTCGACCTCGGGTCTGGTGCCGGCGCTGGATCGCCTGAAGGAGGATTGCCCGGTGGCACTCGCCGTGTCGCTGCATGCACCCAACGATGCGTTGCGTGATGAGATCGTCCCGATCAACAAGAAGTACCCGCTCAAGGAGCTAATGGCCGCCTGTGTGCGTTATCTCGAAAAGGCGCCGCGCGATTTCGTGACCTTCGAGTACGTGATGCTGGATGGCGTGAACGATACGGTTGAGCACGCCAAGCAATTGTTGCAAACGGTCAGGGGCGTGTCGTGTAAATTCAACCTGATTCCGTTCAATCCGTTCCCGGATAGCGGCTACGACACCTCCCGTCCGGATAATATCCGCCGTTTCCGCGACGTGCTGATGCAGGCCGGTTACATCGTGACCACGCGCAAGACGCGTGGCGATGATATCGACGCGGCCTGCGGCCAGCTCGCCGGCAAGGTGGAAGACAAAACGCGTCGCACCCATAAGTTCACTCTCAAGGCCGTTGCATGAAAAAATTACTCGTAATCATGATGGCCCTGGTTCTGGTTGCTTGCGGCACCACGGGGGGCAAAACCGGCGAAGATTCCAACAGCCGTCACCGTGCCAAATTGCATACCGAGCTCGCCTCCGCCTATTACTCGCAAGGGCAGATGGCCATTGCGCTGGAGGAATTCACCAAGGCTGTCGGGCTCGATTCTTCCTATGCGCCCGCATATACCGGGCTGGGACTGGTGCATGCGGCGCTGAAGCAGGATGCCAAGGCCGAGAGCAACTTCAAGCGCGCATTGCAGCTTGAACCCGAAAATTCCGAAGCGCACAATAATTACGGTACCTTTCTGTGCGTGCGCAATCGCGTGGATGAAGCCATTAGCGAGTTCATGACGGCGGTGAAGAATCCTTTGTACGCTTCTCCGGAATCGGCCTATCTCAATGCCGGTATCTGCGCGCTCAAGAAGAAAGACATCAGGAACGCCGAAACCTATTTCCAGAATGCATTGCGCGCCGAGCCCAATATGCGCGCGGCTTCTTATCAGCTTGCGCAACTGTATTTCAGCAAGGGTGAGCACCTGCAGGCGCGCGCGCATCTGGAGCAGGCGATGAAAAACATCGACCCGACGCCGGAAATGCTGTGGCTGGGCGTCCGCAATGAACGTATTCTGGGCGGCAAGGATGCGGAAGCAAGTTATCGCCTGCTGCTGCGCAAAAAGTACCCGAACTCCGACGAAACCAAAGCCATGTTGGCGGAATAAGCACCAAACCGGCCACAGGCGACAGATGCGATATTCAAGATGACACAACAACCTGATCAAACCGAGCACGCCGCACAATCGACGACCCCGGCTTCCAACTTGTCCTTGCAGGCCGTAGGCCACTTGCTGGTTGAAGCGCGGGAACAAATGGGCCTGAGTGTGGATGAGGTTGCTTCCCGCTTGCGTTTGATGCCGCGGCAGGTGCAAGCGCTCGAGTCAGGCAATGTCGATGCCTTGCCGGGTCCGGCGTTTGTGCGCGGGTTTTTGCGCAATTACGCCAAACTCTTGCAAATCGATGCCGAACCGTTGCTGGATGCCTGCCGTGCGCACGGTCCCGAGCTGTCCCCGAGCCAGATCAGCCTGCACTCGGAAAATATTCTGATCGCTGGCCGCGAGCGCAAGGGCTGGACGATCTACCTCGCGGTGATCGGGATTGTCATTCTGGCTCTCGTGGCCTGGTTTGCCTACATGGATTTTTCGAGTGAGAAAGCTGCTCCTTCGCAGCCGGTGCCCGCAGCGGTCCCACATGAGCTTCCGGATGCAACCATGGTTCCTCAGCCTGTCGAGATAGTGCCGTTAACTCCATCGCCGGAAAGTGCGCCGGCAGACTCTTCGGCGACTACGGCGCCACAAGGTGCGGCCGCTGAGCCGACGCCGGCCGCGGGAGCGAATCTGGCGAAATTGGTGCTGACCTCCTCTCAAACCAGCTGGGTCAGCGTGGTTGATCGCGATGGCAAGGAAATCTTCAGCAGAAATGTCGTATCGGGCAGCAGTGAAACCATTTCCGGAACGCCGCCTCTCAAGGTCGTCATTGGCAATGCCGCCGGCATGCAGCTGACCTTCAACGGCAGCGCGGTTGACCTCGCGCCGCACATTCGTGCCAACATCGCGCGCCTGACTCTGGAGTAAGTATTGATCGAACAGCATATTCATCGCCATAAGACTCGTTGCGTCAGGGTTGGTGACATCGCCGTCGGTGGCGATGTGCCGGTGGTCGTACAGTCGATGACGAATACCGATACCGCTGATGCGGAGGCAACGGCGCAACAGGTGTTCGAGTTGTGGCAAGCCGGTTCCGAAATGGTGCGCATTACCGTCAACTCGCCGGAAGCCGCGGCTCAGGTCGGTGCAATTCGTCGCAAGCTGGATGCCATGGGATGCTTCGTTCCGCTCATTGGCGACTTCCATTACAACGGCCACAAACTACTGGCGCAATATCCCGAATGCGCCGAGGCGCTTGCCAAATACCGCATTAACCCGGGCAACGTCGGCAAGGGTTCCAAGCGCGACGAACAGTTCGCCGCGATGATCGAAACCGCAATCCGGTACAACAAGCCGGTGCGTATCGGCGTCAATTGGGGCAGCCTGGATCAGGCGAAAATGGCACGCATGATGGACGAAAATGCCCAGCGTGCGCAGCCGTTGTCGGCCGAAGCGCTAATGCGCGAGGCATTGATCCAATCCGCGCTGGAAAGCGCGCAGCAGGCCGAGGCGATCGGTCTGCCTGCCGATCGCATCATCATCTCCTGCAAGGTGAGCGACGTACAGGACTTGATCACGGTCTATCGTGAGCTCGCACGCCGTTGCGAATATCCTCTGCACTTGGGTTTGACCGAAGCGGGCATGGGCTCCAAGGGCATCGTGGCCTCCACGGCTGCGCTGTCGGTGCTGTTGCAGGAAGGCATAGGCGACACCATCCGCATCAGCCTGACACCCGAGCCGGGTGAATCGCGGACGCGCGAGGTCATCGTCGCGCAGGAAATCCTGCAAACCATGGGTATCCGCTCGTTCACGCCGCTGGTGACGGCTTGCCCGGGCTGCGGCCGCACGACATCAACGTTTTTCCAGGAATTGGCGCAGAAGATCCAGCGCTATTTGCGTGAGCAAATGCCTGCATGGCGCAACGAGTATCCCGGCGTGGAGACCATGAACGTGGCGGTAATGGGCTGCGTGGTCAACGGCCCGGGCGAATCCAAGCTGGCGAATATCGGCATCAGCCTGCCGGGAACCGGTGAAGTGCCGGTGGCGCCAGTATTCGTTGACGGCGAAAAAACAGTGACGCTGAAAGGCGAGGCGATTGCCGAGGAGTTTCAGGCGATTGTCGAGAACTACGTGAAAACACATTATTCCGCCGGCGGCGCGCTGCGCCGCGAACAAAAAGTGATTCCGCTCAAAGCCGTGGGCTGAGCAGTCACATACCAATAACAGAAGCAATAAAGAGAACATGAGCAAGACCATACAAGCCGTGCGCGGCATGAACGATATCCTCCCGGCCGACGCAGCCTTGTGGGAGTTTTTCGAGGACACCGTGGCCGATTGGCTGCGTGCCTACGGCTATTCGCAGATTCGTACCCCCATCGTCGAAAGCACCGATCTTTTCGTGCGTTCCATCGGCGAGGTGACGGATATTGTCGAGAAGGAAATGTACAGTTTCGAAGACAGATTGAACGGCGAACAACTCACGCTGCGTCCGGAAGGCACTGCCTCCTGCGTGCGTGCGGTGGTGCAGCACAATCTGCTGTACAACGCTCCCCAGCGTTTGTGGTACAAGGGGCCGATGTTCCGCCACGAGCGTCCGCAAAAAGGTCGTTACCGTCAGTTCCATCAGGTCGGAGTCGAATCGCTGGGGTTTGCCGGACCGGATATGGATGCCGAGCATATCGTCATGACGGCCAGATTGTGGAAGCTGCTCGGCCTGGACGATGTGGCGCTGGAAATCAACACTCTAGGTTCACCGGAGGCGCGGGCGCGCTATCGCAGCCGTCTGATCACCTATTTTGAAGGCCATGCCGATGTGCTGGACGACGATTCGACGCGCCGCCTTCACAGCAATCCGCTGCGCATCCTGGATTCGAAAAATCCCGCGATGCAGGCCATCATCGAGGCCGCCCCAAAACTCGCAGAAGATCTCGACGACGAATCGCGCAAACACTTCGAGGATTTGCAGGAGATGCTGATCGCGGCAGGCGTTCCATTCCGCATCAATCCCCGTCTGGTGCGCGGGCTGGATTACTACAATGCGACGGTGTTCGAATGGGTAACTACCCACTTGGGCGCGCAAGGCACCGTCTGTGCCGGAGGTCGCTACGACAGCCTGATCGAACAGATCGGCGGCAAGCCGGCTCCGGCCTGCGGCTTTGCGATGGGCGTCGAACGCCTGCTGGCGCTGTTGCAAGAACAATCCTTCATGCCGCCAGCCCTGATGCCGGATGCCTATGTGCTCCATCTGGGCGAACAGGCCGATCGCATGGCGATTCCGGCAGCCGAGCAACTGCGCGACTCCGGCTTGAATGTAATACTGCATTGCGGCGGTGGCAGTTTCAAGTCGCAAATGAAAAAGGCCGATGCCAGCGGCGCGCGATATGCGGTGATCATTGGCGACGATGAAGCCGCGGCAGGGGAGGTGAGTATCAAATCCCTGCGCGCAACCGGCGAGCAGACCCGAATGAACCTGGTGCAAGCGGCGGAATATCTGGCGGAATGAGCGACCTGCTGCGCATCGAGGGACTGACCGTCGCACCGGCTGCAAACCCGCAGCGCTTGTTGGTCGATAACGTCTCCTTTGCGCTGGCAGTAGGCAAAACAACCTGTATCGTCGGCGAGTCCGGCAGTGGTAAGAGTCTCAGTGCGTTGGCGGTGATGGGCTTGCTGCCTTCGGCGCTGCAACGCCAAGCCGGGCGCGTGATATTTCAGGGCAATGACTTGACCACATTCACTCCAGCACAAATGCGCAGTATTCGCGGCAAGCGCATCGGCATGATTTTCCAGGAACCGATGACTTCGTTGAATCCGGTACTGAACATCGGCTATCAAATCGGTGAGAGCCTGGCCGTGCATCTCGGCCTCAGCGGCAAGGCGCTCAAGAGCAAGGTCGCTGCATTGCTGGAGCAGGTCGGGATTCCGGCCGCGCGTGCATCCAGTTATCCCGATGAACTTTCCGGCGGTCAGCGCCAGCGTGTGATGATCGCCATGAGCATTGCGTGCGAGCCGGCCATGTTGATTGCTGATGAGCCGACGACCGCACTGGACGTGACGGTGCAGGCGCAGATATTGGCGTTGCTGGCGGAACTCAAACAGCGCATGAACATGGGCATGCTGTTCATCACCCACGACTTTGGCGTGGTCGCGGATATCGCAGACGATGTCGTCGTCATGTTCCGCGGCCAGGTCGTCGAGAGCGGTTCGGTGAGCGATGTCCTGGGTAACCCGCAGCATCCCTATACCCGCGCGTTGCTCGATTGCGTACCGGATGCGGAAGGTCGCAAGCCCCTCAAGCCTATCGATTACGCCTGGCTGAACGAGAGCGTGCAATGAGCGATGTCATCCTGACGGCAACCGGCCTGAGCAAAACTTACAAGCAGCGCAGCGGCAAGTTCGGCTTTGGCTCCACGACGATCAAGGCGTTGGATGATGTCGCTGTTTCGGTGCAGCAGGGCCGTACGCTGGCCGTCGTCGGCGAGTCCGGCAGCGGCAAATCCACCCTGGCGCGTTGTCTGCTACAATTGCAGCCCCTCGATGCGGGCGAAGTGCACTTTGAAGGCCGTAATCTTGCTGGGCTGAACGGCAGTGAACTGCGCGCCGCGCGACGTCATTTGCAGATGGTGTTTCAGGATCCGTTCGCATCGCTGAATCCGCGCATGAAAGTCGGTGACATCGTCGGCGAGGGATTGCTGATTCACAAGCTCGGCAATGCATCCGAGCGACGCGAGAGAGTGGTACGCATATTGCAGCGTGTCGGCCTCTCTGCTGCGGACATGGAAAAGTATCCGCATGAATTTTCCGGCGGACAGCGGCAGCGCATTGGCATCGCCCGTGCACTGGTACTGGAGCCGAAACTGGTGGTGTGCGACGAACCGGTGTCCGCGCTGGATGTTTCCATCCAGGCGCAGATACTCTTGCTGCTGAAGGAGTTGCAACAGGAAATGGGGCTCAGCTACCTTTTTATCAGCCACGATTTGCGCGTAGTGCGTCACATGGCCGATGAAATCGCGGTGATGCACCACGGGCGCGTCGTGGAGCAAGGTGACGTGGCGCGGATTTATGCCGAGCCGCAACAGGAATATACGCGTAAGTTACTGAATTCAATACCCGGCCAACACCGTTTGGCGCATTAGGAAGAGATATGGCATACGATCTGGAAGAACAGGAACAACTGGACGAACTCAAGGCGTGGTGGAAACGCTACGGCAACATGGTGACATGGGGTCTGATTGCCGTGCTCGCGGTTTTTGCGGCATTCCAAGGCTGGAAATACTACCAGCGTAGCCAGGCATTGCAGGCCTCGGTTCAGTACGAGGCGCTGGCGAAGTTGAGCGTGAAGGATATCAAGGATATCCGCGCCACTTCCGGCCAGATCATCGATAAGCATGCGGGCACGCCGTACGCTGGCCGTGCCGCACTGATCGCCGCCAAGGCGAACTATGCGAACAACGATGCCAAGAGCGCCAAGGCGCAACTGGAATGGGCGATGGCTAATGCCAAGGAAGAGTCCATACGCTCGATTGCCCAATTGCAACTGGCAGCGATTCAGTTCGAAGAGAAGGCATACGATGCCGCGTTGAAGACGCTGGATGCAAAGCATGAAGCCGCATTCGACGGCCTGGTCGCCGATCTCAAGGGCGATATCTACACGGCACAAGGCAAGAAGGCCGAAGCGAAAATCGCTTATACAGAGGCACTGACCAAACTGCAAGCTGATGGCCGCCTGCGCGGTTACACCCAGCACAAACTTGACGCATTGGGCAGCTAATGTCGTTACGCTATCTCACCATACTCGCCTTTGCGTTGCTCGCAGGCTGTTCTTCGCTGACCGATCTCAAGACGGATATCTCCGAACGGATGTTCGGACCTGAGGTCAAGGAACCGCCCATGCCGCTGGCGGATTTCAAGCAAAAGGCCACGGCAAAGCTGTTATGGAGCGCATCGGTCGGCGAGGCGGAAGGCTACATTTATACCCCGGCCATAGACGCTGGCTCGGTATTCGCTGCCAACACCAAGGGTGAAATCATCCGCGTCGATGCCGTGACCGGCAAGCAAGTATGGCGCGTCAATGCCGGGGAAAGCATTTCCGGCGGCGTGGGGGCAGGTGAAAACCTGGTGCTGGTCGGCACGCCCAAAGGGATGGTGCTGGCCTACGACCAGAACGGTAAAGCACTCTGGAAAGCCAAGGTCAGCAGTGAAGTGTTGAGCGCGCCCAAGGTCGCATCCGGGGTCGTGGTCGTGCGCAGCGGCGACAGCCGCATCTATGGCCTGAGCACGGCGGACGGCAAGCGCAAATGGGTTTATGAGCGCGCCACGCCATCCTTGGCTCTGCGCAGCAGCGCGGGTGTGACATTGGCGGACGGCGCCGCGTATGTCGGCTTTGCCGGCGGCAAAATGGTCGCCCTGAAGGCGGATGACGGAAAGTTGTTGTGGGAGGCTTCCGTGGCCCTACCCAAGGGCGTCACCGAAATCGAGCGCATCGCCGACATTACCAGCCTGCCGGTCGTGGACGGCCGGTACGTTTACGCCGTGGCCTTCCAGGGTCGCGTTGCAGCTGTGGATCGTACCAACGGCCGCGTATTGTGGAACCGTGATATTTCCAGCTATACCGGGCTGGGAGCCGATGATGGCAAGGTCTTCGTGACGCACAGCGGCGGTGCCGTTTATGCGCTGGATAATAGCAGCGGCAAGAGCTATTGGCGGCAAGGTGGCCTGTTGAATCGACTGGTCAGCGCTCCGTTGTCCATGGGCGAGTATGTTGCCGTCGGCGATCTTGAAGGCTATGTGCATTTTCTTGCAAAAGAAGACGGCGCCTTCGCTGCACGTATCCAGACCGACAAGACTTCCGTCATGGCCCAACCGGTCAGCCTCGGCGAATCGACGCTGATGGTGCAGACCAGCGGCGGCGGTTTGTACGCAGTCAGCCTTAAATAATGTTACCAACCATCGTATTGGTGGGCCGTCCCAATGTCGGCAAATCCACGCTATTCAATCGGCTGACCAAGACGCGCGACGCCTTGGTCGCAGATTTACCCGGCCTGACGCGCGACCGCCACTACGGCCGCGGCATGGTAGGCGAAATTCCTTATCTGGTGGTGGATACCGGCGGTTTCGAACCGTTGGTCGACACCGGCATTCTCGCTGAAATGGCTCGGCAAACGCTGCTGGCGATCGATGAAGCGGATGTAATTATTTTCATGGTCGATGGCCGGCAGGGTCTGGCGCCTCAGGATAAGGTGATCGCCGACCGTTTACGTCGAAGCAATCGTCCGGTTTTCCTGGCGGTCAACAAGACCGAGGGCATGAATCGCGGCATTGCTGCAGCCGAATTCCATGAGTTGGGCCTGGGCGATCCGCTTTCGATTTCATCCGCGCATGGCGAGGGTGTGCGCGATCTGGTCAATCTGGTGCTGGAAGATTTTGCTCCGGAAGAGCAGGAACAACCCACTATCGACTCGAAGGAGCCGCCCAAGGTCGCCATTGTCGGTCGTCCCAACGTTGGTAAATCGACATTGGTCAATGCCCTGCTGGGCGAGCAGCGCGTGATCGCGTTCGACCAGCCCGGGACCACGCGCGACTCCATATACATCGACCTCGAGCGCAACGGCAAGCATTACACGCTGATCGATACCGCCGGTGTTCGCCGTCGCGGCAAGGTGTTCGAAGCGGTCGAAAAATTCTCCGTGATCAAGACCATGCAGGCCATCGACGATGCCAACGTAGTGATTCTGGTCGTGGATGCCCAAGACGGCGTCACCGAGCAGGAAGCGCACATCGCCGCTTTCATTCTCGAAACCGGCCGGGCGCTGGTGGTGGCGGTCAACAAGTGGGATGGGCTCGATGCCGACAAGCGCGAATGGATCAAGCGCGAAATCGATCGCAAGCTGCAATTCCTGGATTTTGCCAAATTTCATTATATTTCCGCGCTGAAGGGCAGTGGCTTGACGCCCTTGCTGCAATCGGTCGACGTTGCCTTCAAGGCTGCGATGGCCAAGCTTCCTACACCCAGACTCACCCGCGTGCTCAGCGATGCGATTCAACAACACCAGCCGCCTGTTTCCAAGGGGATACGTCCTAAGTTGCGCTATGCGCACCAGGGCGGCAGCAATCCTCCCATCATCGTGATCCACGGCAACCACCTGGACGGCATCAAGCAAAGCTACGTACGCTTTCTGGAGGGAGTTTTCCGTACCGCGTTCGAGCTCTCCGGCACACCGCTGCGCGTGCAGTTCAAGCAGGGCGAGAATCCGTTTGCCGAGCCGGAAAAACGCAAGGCGGGCGAGGGCATCGTCAGCATGCGCAAGCGCAAGAACGAACAGCGCGCCAAGCTCAAGGACCGCAAGGAAACAGAACGTAACAAGCGCTGATGGTGTGCCGGGCTAGTGTAGCTTAGAGCCTATTTCAGTAGGTTTCATATACCGCGCTGCTTGCCTGTGGGATGCAAGCAGCGGACTGCGCAGTGTCGTGATTCTCCACAAGCAGGCCGCAACACCGCAATGCACCTGCAGGCAAGCAGCCCTTCGGTTGAGTCAGGGCGCGGCGTCTGCCGCGTTTCTTGGCTCGCCAATACGCCGCCCGACACGTTATCCGCAGAGCGGCCGGTGCGGGAGGGCGGCGAATCGGGCGACTCCCGCACCCGCTGCTGCGCAGATACCGTGTCGTCGCCCGTACAACCATTGGCTTCACCTCGCGCCTTGCATCCATCCGCGCCCTGACTCAACGCGGTATATGAAACCTACTGAAATAGGCTCTTAGTCCGGTACAGCTTTCGATAGTCTTCTGCATAGCGCTCGAGCACCGCGGACCGTTTCAGCTTGAGGGTCGGGGTGAGCAATCCATTCTCGGTCGTCCACGGATCGACCAGCAACGCAACGCGGCGAATCCGGGCATAGCCCGGAAATGTGCGCATTTGCCGTGTCATCCTTTCCAGCACGAGGCCTTCGGCGTCGGGGTGTTGCAGACTCTCCGGCCATGCTGCCCGGATGCCTTTCTCCTGCATTGCCAGTTGCCATTGTTCCTGATTGATCACGACCAGTGCGCTTAGATAGGCGCAGCCTTCACCTACCACCATTACCTGGTCGAATAGGGGATCGACGCCTATTGCCGCCTCGATCTCTGCCGGCGGTACTTTCTCGCCATTGGACAGCACGAGGATTTCCTTGATGCGTCCGGTGATGAAGATGTGGCCGGCCGGGTCGACACGCACGACATCGCCGGTATCGAGCCAGCCTTCCTCGTTTATTATTGCTCGCGTTGCTTTGGGATTGCGCCAGTAGCCCAGCATTACTGTCGGGCCGCGTACCTGCAAGGCGCCATTGGTCCCGACTCGCGTTTCGATGCCCGCCAGCGCAGTCCCGACGCTGGCAGGTACGTTGTCTTCCGGGCGATTGACGCTGATCACCGGGCTGGTTTCCGTCAGGCCGTAGCCTTGCAGCACGGTCACGCCCAGCCCGATAAATAGGCGTGCGGTATCCGGCGGCAGGGCTGCTCCGCCGGAAACGGCGAGCCGGATGTGGCCGCCCAGCCGTTGTGTCAGTTTGTCCGCCACGAGACGTTTGAGTATGGGCCAGAGCAAATGACTCGCGCGCCAGGGCCCGCGCCCCTGAGCATATTCGAAACGGCTGTAACCCACGTTTACCGCAAGATCGAACAGTCGCGCAGCATAAGCCGGGCCATCTTCCAGCTTTGCGCGTAGTGCGGCATGTATGCGTTCATAAATGCGCGGCACCGACATCAGTATGGTCGGCTGCGCCAGCGATAGGTCTTCCTGCAACTGCTGGAAGGAGCGTGCATATACGACGGTGGCGCCCGCCATCAGCGGCAGGTAATAACCGGCGGTACGCTCGAATGTGTGTGACAGCGGCAGAAAGGAGAGAAATCGGTCCTCGTGATAGACGTCGAAGCTTTGCAGTACGCTGCGGCAGTTTTCCAGCATGTTGCGATGCGAGAGCATGACGCCTTTCGGCCTGCCGGTGGTTCCCGAGGTATAGATGATGGAAGCAAGCTGGTCCGGGTCGGTATGGGCTTGAGCAGGGGAATTCGCGGTATTTTCGGGCAGCCAGGACGATAGCGGGCATAAGCGGCTGTCATCGTTCTGCGCAAAGGGTCGGATGCAGAGTATGCGCTGCAACTCGGGCAGCGGCTGCCCGGTATCGCGGATTGCCTGCCATTGTTCGGCACCGCCGGTCAGCAGGAGCCTGGCACCGCTATCCTGCAGCACATAGGCGACGTTATCGGGACGATCCGAGGTGTAGAGCGGCACCGTGACGAGGCCGAGGCCTAGCGCAGCCTGATCCATCATCACCCACTGCGGACAGTTTTTCAGCATGATGGCGATGCGGTCGCCTGGCTGCAGATGCTCGTGCGCCAGCGCTTCTTGCCAGCGCATGACTTCCTGTCGCATTTGCGACCAGGTCAGATCCTGCCAGATGCCTTGGGACTCGTTGCAATAGCGATACGCCAGCCCTTCGGGAGTGCGGCGAGCGCGTTCATGAAACAGGCCGTCCAACGTAATGGCAAGGGCCGCAGGAATAGGGTCGGTATGAAAGTTCTTTAGCATGCGGAGTTCATGGTACTCAAAATGGATGAAATTCGCATCGAGCATATATATTGGAGATGCGGATGGCCCGAAAAAGGACTCCAAGTAAGGCCTCATGATAATCATGAGCAGAATTTCCTGATATTTGCACTGTTGCCGGATAGCCATGCTGGAGAGAATGGATACCGAGCATACAGCCTGCCTTTCGGGGCCGGCATGAGCTTCGCAAATAACAAATTTTTCTAAGGAGACATACTATGTGGACCAAGCCTCAAGCTACCGAAATGCGTTTCGGCTTTGAAGTGACCATGTACGTTTGCAACCGCTAAGGTTGTGACGTTCTCGGGGGTCGCCGCAAGGCGGCCCCGGTAATTCTGGGGGCATACCCCGTGTAGTTTTTGGATAATTTCAATGCATATTCACGTTTTAGGCGCTGCCGCCGGCGGCGGTTTTCCGCAGTGGAACTGTAACTGTTTTAATTGCGACGGTTTGCGCAAGGGTACCATCAAGGCTAAAAAGCGCACCCAGTCCTCGATCTGCGTCAGCAGCGACGGCGTCAACTGGGTTTTGTTCAATACTTCTCCCGACGTATTGCAGCAAATCCAGGAATTCAGTCCCTTGCAGCCCGGCCGCGCAATCCGCGACAGCGGCATCGTCGGCATCGTGCTGATCGACGCGCAAATCGACCATACCACCGGCCTGCTGATGCTGCGCGAAGGCCAGGTGAAACGTGAAATCTACTGTACCGACATGGTCTACCAGGACCTGACCACCGGCAATCCGCTGTTCAACATTCTCGGTCATTACTGCGGCATCAATCGCCACGATGTGCCGATCGACGGCAACATGTCTTTCGAGATTCCCGGCGCGCCCAATCTGCGCTTTACCGCGGTGGCGCTGAAGAGTGCGGCGCCGCCTTACTCGCCGCACCGTCACGACCCGCATCCGGGCGACACCATAGGCGTGCTCATCGAGGAGATCAGCACCGGCAAGAAATGCTGGTATTCGCCGGGCCTGGGCGAAATCGAGCCGCACTTGCCGGCCTTTATGTCGCAAGCCGACTGCATCATGGTGGACGGCACTTTCTGGACTAATACCGAAATGCTCGACATGGGCCTGATGACCAAGAAAGCGCGCGATATCGGCCACAATCCGCAATCCGGCCCAGGCGGCATGATCGAGGTGCTGAACGAGTATCCGAATGCGCGCCGCGTGTTGATCCACATCAACAATACCAACCCCATCCTGAGAGAAGATTCGGCCGAG
The DNA here is from genome assembly GCA_035460165.1 of Methylophilaceae bacterium. GTDB lineage: Bacteria > Pseudomonadota > Gammaproteobacteria > Burkholderiales > Methylophilaceae > MM2. The sequence goes on from DATHWW010000023.1 coordinate 95,526, forward strand.
CGCGCCGAACTGGATCGTCACGGCATCGAAGTGGCCTACGACGGCATGGATATCATCCTGTGACGGAGACCAAGATGAACGCACCGGCAATCAATACCCCGTGGACGCGCGCAGAATTCGAGGAAAAGCTGCGCGAGAAGGGCAAGGGCTACCATATCTATCACCCGTTCCACGTGATGATGTATGAGGGCAAGCTGACCCAGGAACAACTGCAATGCTGGGTGGCCAACCGCTTTTATTACCAGATCGGCATCCCGCAGAAGGATGCGGCCATCCTCTCCAATTGCCCGGATAAGGAAGTGCGCAAGCAGTGGATCGTGCGCATCACCGACCATGACGGTGTGGATGGCAATGAAGGCGGCATCGAGGCTTGGATCAAGTTGGGGCAGGCCGTTGGCCTCACCCGCGAGGATGTGACCTCGCTAAAACTGGTGAGTCCCGGCGTCAAGTTCGCGGTCGATGCCTACATCAATTTCGCGCGTCAGCGGCCCTGGCAGGAGTCAGTGTGCTCCAGCCTCACAGAGCTATTCGCGCCGCACATCCACCAGCAGCGCATCAGCTCTTGGCCGACGATGTATCCGTGGATCAAGGAAGAGGGCCTCTCCTACTTCAAGAAGCGCCTGACCGAAGCGCGGCGCGACGTGGAGCAGGGCCTGGAGGTTACGCTCAATTATTTCAGCCAGAGCCGCGAAATGCAGGAAAAGGCATTGGATATTCTGCAATTCAAGCTGGACGTGCTGTGGGTCATCGCCGATTCAATCATGCTGGCGTGTACTGATATCAAGGTGCAGGATCGCGACTACCTGCGCCAACCGCGCTATTAAGGGCTTATATGGACCAAAACGACATCTACCAACTCGCTCCGCACTACCGTTTCCAGTGGGAAGAAGCGCAGCAATGCTACGTCCTGCTGTTCCCCGAAGGCATGATTAAATTGAACGGCGGCGCCGGTGAAGTTATCAAACGTATAGACGGCAAGAAAACCGTAGCCGACATCGTGGTCGAGCTGAAGCAGGCTTTTCCCGATGTGCCCGACCTGGAAGGCGATGTGGTTTCCATGGTCGAACTCGCGGTAGACAAGGCTTGGTTGGCCAAGGCCAATTGAAGCCGAATTAGGAGAAGCAAATGGCACAACAGAATAACGGCGTTGCAGCTTCCGTAACCCATACCCAGCCGCTGTGGCTGCTGGCCGAGGTGACTTATCGCTGTCCGCTGCACTGCGCGTTCTGCTACAACCCGACCGATTACGACAAGCACACGCAGAACGAGCTTTCCACCGAGCAGTGGCTGCAGGTGCTGCGCGACGCGCGCAAAATGGGCGCGTTGCAGCTCGGCATCTCCGGCGGCGAACCTCTGTTGCGCGACGACATCGAGGACATTGTGGTCGAGGCGCGCAAGCTCGGCTATTACAGCAACCTGATCACTTCCGGCGTCGGCCTTACCGAGAAACGCATTCAGGCCTTCAAGGAGGGCGGGCTCGACCATATTCAGCTGTCGATGCACGACATCACCGAAGAGATCAATAACTTCATCACCAACACGCGCACCTTCGAGCTGAAGAAGAAGGTCGCGGCGATGATCAAGGGCCACGGCTACCCGATGGTGCTGAACGTGGTGATCCACCGCTACAACATCGGCCACATTAAAGAGATTTTGGAGATGGCCGAGGCACTGGGCGCCGACTTTGTCGAACTGGCCAACACCCAATACTACGGCTGGTCGCTGATCAACCGCAGCCAGTTGATGCCGACCAAGGAGCAGATCGATTACGCGGAAAAGGTGACCAACGAGTTCCGCGCGAAGGTCGGCAACAAGATGAAGATTTTCTTCGTCGTGCCGGACTATTTTTCCGACCGCCCGAAGAAATGCATGAACGGCTGGGGCGAGGTGTTCATGATCGTCACCGCCAACGGCGACGTGTTGCCGTGCCACTCGGCGCGTGTGCTGCCGGGCATCGAATTCCCGAATGTGCGCGAGAAGGGCCTGGAGTGGGCGTGGAAGGACTCGCCGGCGTTCAACCGCTACCGCGGCGATAGCTGGATGAAAGAGCCGTGCCGTACCTGCCCGGAAAAGGAAAAAGACCTGGGCGGCTGTCGCTGCCAGGCTTTCCTGCTATCCGGCGATGCGGAAAGCGCGGACCCGGTGTGCAGCCTGTCGCCCAACCATCACCTGATCGAAAAGGCGATCGAGGAAGCGCAGAATCCGCAAATTCAGGCGCAGCCTATCGTGTTCCGTACCGACAAGAACTCGAAGAAGGTGATCAGCGGTGAGCTGCAGGAGCGCCTGGAAGACTTCCACGCGTTGCCGTAACTTTCGCGGACATCGGGTCACTGTACCGATTCGATGTCCACCACCACTGTCGCATCCTGGTTGCGCCAGTGCAGCGAAATCACGAACGGCCGCGTCCGCACGGCCGCGCGTATCGAATCCGACGTGCCGCGTATCGTGACCGGCACGGAAATCTCCAGCCCGGCGCCGAAGTGCTTGCGCGCATTGCCTGCGATGGTATTGGCAATCTCCCCCACGACATCCAGTAATTGACTCTCGCTGCGATCCGGCTCGCCGAGGATCACCAGCATCTGCAGCAGCATCGTGTATGGCGCCGTAAAGTGCACGCAGCCGCGGAACATGCCGGACAGCGTGATTAGCCCGGTATATTGCGAATGAACGAGTTTTTCCGCATCGCCGAGATAGGCGGCGCGGATTTCCGCAGGTTCATTCGTGACCTGCAGGAAATAATGTTTTACGGCATTGGTAAAGACTGCCAGGTCTTGCTCGTTCATGCTGTTTCCCTTGTTGGTCCGGCCTATGCCGAAATCTCGGCCAGCGCGTTGGCCAATTGCTCATCGGTAAAGGGTTTATAAAGAAACCCAGTTGCGCCCTTTTTAAGCGCCTGGATGGCGGTCAATTTGTCGCTCAACGCCGAAATCACGAGAATCTTGACGGCAGGCAACTGTTTGACCATGGCATCGATGCAGCTTACGCCATCCATTCCGGGCATGGTCAGATCCATGGTGACGAGTTGGGGTTTTTCCCTAATGCTGATTTCCAGCGCTTCGACCCCATTGGAGGCAAGGCCGCAGATGCTCAGGCCCGTCAGGTCGGCATGCAGCGCCGCGCGTGCGATGCGCGAGCGCGAAATGCTGGAGTCGTCGACGATCAATAGTTTCTTTTGCATAAGGGCTCCCCATTAAGCCTGGAAACGAATTCTGAACATGGTGTAGAGGTGCTTCTGCGTGGAAATGCCGAGCCTGGCGCCCAGTGCGCCTATCTTCTCCTTCACGATATCCATGCCGACGCCTTGCCCCGCGTCGCGATCGACCGCGGCTGTGGTCGAGAAGCCGGGCTCGAAGATTTTCATCATGATCTGCTTGGTATCCAGTTGCTGAAGCTGGACGGATGTATAGAGTCCCTGGCTGATCAGCGCCGCCTTGATGTCGTCGGCAACCAGTCCATGTCCATCGTCGCGTACGACCAGTTCGAAGTCTTCACCGACTTTGTCGAGACCGATGTAAATGGAGCCGACCGGCGCCTTGTTGCGCGACATACGGACAGTCTTCGGTTCTACCCCGTGCGCCACCGCATTGCGCAGCAATTGCAGCGCGATATCCTTGATTTCCTTTTGTACCGTGTCGGGCAAAGTATCCAGCGCGTCCAGCTTGGCGGTAACGCTGACTGCCTTGTCGTGATCGCGCGCGATACGTTGTGCCAAGTTATGCAGGTTGCTGGCAAAGTTGTCCACCGGCGCAGTGCTTTCGGCGGTGGTGCCGCTGCCGAAGGAGGCGAGCTTGCCGGCGAGTTCGTGGATGGTCGCGACTTTCTGGAAGAATTCGTCCAGCGGGCCGGGCAGGGCCAGCAAATCGTTGTCGCTGAGTGCCTCCTTGGCCCGCAGGCCGAACAGCAGGCTTTCGAACTGCTGCGCCAGGAATTCGAAGATATCCAGCCCGAGCGATGCCGCCTCGCCCTTGATAGTGTGAATCTGCCGGAACACGATATCGACGGTCTTGCGCGGATTTCGGGCGGCTCCGGTGGTCTTGAGCTCGTTATTGACGCTGAGCAAGGCTGTTTCCGTGGCGGTGAGGAATTCATTCAATGCGGCAGGGCTGATCTTTAGGATTTCGAGCATCACCTCGACCTCGCCCTTGGCCTGCTTGCGCGCCTGCGCCAGTGCCGCTTCCAGTTCCTGCTGCTCGGTGACGTCGAATACCGAAACCAGCAGGTGCGAAATCTTGCCGTCCATTAGCACGCGATTGAACTGGAAGGTCAGGTAGCGCAATCCGGCCCTGCCTTCGCTGGGGCGGGTTTGCACCGGGATGGCGAGCAGCGGGTTGAGATCCATCACCAGCGACTCCGTGACGCGTCCACCCAGCAGGAGGTCGATGTAGTCGATCGCCGCCTCGAATGTCTCCTTGCCCAGCATGAGCTGCAACTCCTGCCTGAAGTCCAGGCCGGGGCGGACGGGCTTGCCGAGAATGCCGGACAGCGAGGCCGAATATTGCGTGCCGACGCGGTAATCCGCGTCGAGCAGGAACAGGCCCTCCTTTACGGTGCCGAGAATTTCGGCGGTTTCCTGCTGGGCCTGTTCGACCAACTTGTCATTTTCACGCAGGCGTCGGATGAACTTGAACAGGATAAAAAGAAAGTTGAGCGTGGCGAGTATCATCCCGCCGGTTTGCACGTAACGCAGGAAGTCGGCCCGATCGCTGGCGTCTTTCTCGAGTTCCGTGGTTAACTTGTTCATCAAGCCGAGCAACTCAATATTATTCGCTCTGGCGTAAGCCACTGCGGCGTCGATTTCCGCACCGGTGGGCGATCCCTTGAGGACAGGACCCAGCCGTGCCATGTAGGGCTGCCATATATGTTGGGCCTTGCTCAGGGTTTCCGTATATTTTCGATCCGTCAGTGCCTTGAGCATGACTTTCTTTTCCGCCGTACCCATGACGGACCCGCCATGCTCGAAACTGCGTAGGGTTTGATCGAACAGGGCGACGGTTTTTTTGAGCTCCTCGTCATTCTTGGGGTTGCTGACGAAATTCTCAGTGTCGCTTTGCTTGATCAGCAGCGATTTCGTCATGCGTTGCGAGAGCATGCGCTGACGACCGGAAAGGTTCAGGTTGATTGCACTGTCGGAGAGCTGGAACGAGATATAAAAATTCAGCGTCAGCACGGCCAGGTCGAAAATAAGAAAGAAGCCGACGGCAAGTATGATTTCCCGATACTTGCCCAGGTATGATTTTGAGCTTGTGGGCTCCATCGTCAGTCACTCCATCGCAGTTAAACAACGTTGAGGTCCAGCCTCGGTTTTTATTGGTTGCCAGCGTAGGCGAAGTCGCTTCGTTGCGATGGGTAATGCAGCCTGCGAATTAACGCGGTTTGGTTTTTCGGCAACGTCATTGCTGCCTGAAGCCGGTGTACAATTGCTGCGGTTTGCGTGAGATTTTTCCGGCAAGTGGCCAAAGGTTAATCTCCCGGATCATGCATAGCAAAAAACAGGCCGAATTGATCGCGTGCGGCTAAGAGGCTGATTCGTCGCCATAAAGAAAAATAATGGTGGCCTGCGCTTGAGTGTTGCAGGCACTGATCCAGTGCAAATGAGAAAAATAGACCTTCCAACGATGCAATTCCTGGCCGTACCTGCTCATGCATAAGCGTTCGTCATTCCTCATGTCGTTTGTATTGGCCAGCCTCGCGGCGCTGGCTCCATTTGCAATCGACACCTATCTGCCGGCTTTCCCCGCGATGGCTGACGATCTCGGGTCAACCACGCTCGGCTTGCAGCAGAGCCTGACGGCATATTTGCTTCCTTATGCGGTGATGACGTTATGGCACGGTGCGATTTCCGATGCCATCGGCCGCCTGGCTGCGATTCGTTGGGGATTGATTGTGTTTGCGCTGGCGTCCATTGGCTGCGTGCTGGCACCCAATGTCGAAACGCTGTGGTTTTTCCGTGCCCTGCAAGGCATTGCGGCAGGGGCCGGTAATGTCGTGGCGCGCGCGATGGTGCGCGATCTGTTCGAAGGCGTCGCGGCGCAGCGCGTAATGGCCCAAGTGCAAATGATCTTCGGCCTGGCGCCGGCGGTTGCGCCGATCATTGGTGGCTTGCTGCTTGGCATTCACTGGCAGGCAATTTTCATCTTCCTGTTTTTGTATGCGCTCGTGGTGTTGGCATCGGCCTATCGTTTTCTTCCCGAGACAGTGCCTGTCGAGCGTCGCGTGCCTTTGTCGGCGCATGCCGTAATGAACAGCTATCGGAAAATATTTTCCGACCGAGAGTTTCGTCTGCTGGTTACCGCCTTTGGCTCGAATTTCGCGGGTTTTTTCATTTATGTTCTTGCCGCACCGGTATTCCTGATCGAACATCTTGGTTTGAACGAGCACCAATTCGGCATGATGTTCGTGCCGACGGTGCTCGGCATGGTGACTGGTTCGTGGTTCGCGCGGCATTATGCCGGCCGTTTTCCCGAAGCAACCATTTTGCGTCTGGCCTATGGGTGGATGGCGGGTGCGGTATTGTTCAATATCGCCATATGTTTCTGGGAGCCGGCTCAGCCCTTGCTCAATATTTTGCCGATTGCTTTATATAATGTCGGCATGGCATTCGCGATGCCGGTCTTGTCCGTGGCGGCATTGGATCGTCATCCTCGCCTGCGCGGCACTGCTGCCTCCGGGCAGGCGTTTATTCAAATGGTGTTGTCTACCGTCTCAGCCGGTTTGATCATCCCGTTGCTCTGGCATCATCCTCTAGGACTTGCGTTTGGTATGGCGGCTTATCTGCTGTTGGGATGGCTTAACGTCAGGAAATCCTCGCTCATGGAGCGAGTCGAGGTCGCAAGAGGGAATGAGTAATGAAGAGTGGAGAGTCGGCGGATTGCGTCTGCGATGTCGGAGTTGCTCTATGAGCATGGCAAGGCTGTTGACGGTCAGATAAACGTATCCAGACGTAAAAAAGGAGGCGATTGCCTCCTTTTTTATTGCCCGATTGGCTTTGTTTACTCTACGAGAAGGCCGCGCTTGCCGGCCTTGCCGTTGCTGTCGTCCGCGTCCGGCAGCGGATCCTTCTTGCTGGTGATTGTCGGCCAGACTTTGGCGAGGCGGGCATTCAGCTCGATATATTCCTGCTGGTCGGCCGGCACGTCGTCCTCAGCGAAAATCGCTTCGGCCGGGCACTCCGCGACACATAGCGTGCAGTCGATGCACTCGTCCGGGTCGATGGCAAGGAAATTGGGGCCTTCGACGAAGCAATCCACCGGACATACGTCCACGCAATCGGTGTACTTGCATTGGATACAGTTTTCGGTAACGACGTAAGTCATGATCTACTCCAGAAATTTAGCCTGATATTTTATCAGATTGATATTTGCATTCCCAGCCGCTCAGACGGCCATGCCGGCGCCGACGGTGTTGTTGGTGCTTTCGTCGATGACGATGAAAGCGCCCGTGGCACGGTTGTCGGCATAGGAATCCACGCTCAGCGGTTGAGCCAGGCGGAAGCTGATCTTGGCGATGTCGTTCATGCCCAGACCTTGTACCGACTGCTGTTCCAGCGTGTTCACGTCAATACGGTATTCGATGGCGCCGACCTTGGCTTTCGATTCGCGTGTGGTGTGGCGGATGATGTAGGTACGGGCCGGCGAGAGCGGTGTTTCCGACAGCCAGCACAGCATGGCATCGAGTTGTTTTACCGGCTCCTTGGCCTCGCTGCTCTTGACGATCATGTCCCCGCGCGAAATGTCGATCTCGTCCTCCAGCAGCAGGGTGACCGATTGCTCGTGAATCGCACTATCCAGTTTGTCATTGCCGAGGAGGATGGCCTTGAGCTTGCTGGAACGGCCGGACGGCAGCACGGTGACGGCGTCGCCGACGGCAATTTCGCCGGATTCCACGCGGCCCATGAAGCCGCGGAAATCGTGCAGTTCAGGATTGTCTGAGGCCTGCGGACGGCACACGTACTGTACCGGGAAGCGGAAGCTCTCGGCCTTTTCGGTGTGCGCGGCGGGAACTGCTTCTAGCACGTCGAGCAGGGTGGGGCCGTCGTACCAGTTCATCGCATCGCTGCGATCCACGATCATGTCGCCGTTCAAGGCGGACAGCGGAATGAAGCGGATATCGTGGTCCGCGCGCTGCAGGCCGATTTCTTTCGCAAACGCCAGGTAATCGGCGCGGATACGCTCGAACACGGCCTGGTCGTAGTCCACCAGATCCATCTTGTTCACCGCGACGACGATGTGCGGAATGCCGACCAGATGCGCGAGGAAGGAGTGGCGGCGCGTCTGCGTCAGCACGCCCTTGCGCGCGTCGATCAGAATGATCGCGAGGTTGGCGGTCGAAGCCGCCGTTACCATGTTGCGCGTGTACTGCTCGTGCCCCGGTGCATCGGCGATGATGTACTTGCGCGTGCCGGTGCTGAAGTAGCGGTAGGCCACGTCGATGGTAATGCCTTGCTCGCGCTCCGCCTGCAAGCCGTCGGTCAGCAGCGAAAGGTCGACCGCTTCCATGCCACGCTTCTTGGAGGTCTTTTCGATCTGCGTCAGCGTGTCGGCGAGGATGGTCTTGGTGTCGAATAGCAGGCGGCCGATCAGCGTGCTCTTGCCGTCGTCGACGCTGCCGCAGGTCATGAAGCGCAGCAGGCCGTTGTCCTGAGGGGTCATGGGGGCGTTCATCAGAAATAGCCTTCCTTCTTGCGTTGTTCCATCGAAGCGTCGGAGGTCTGGTCGTCCAGACGCGTCGCGCCGCGCTCGGTAATAGTGGTGGTGGCGGTTTCCAGCACGATCTTGGCGACGTTGTCGGCGTCGGACGGGACTGGGGCCGTGCAGGTGATGTCGCCAACGGTGCGGAAGCGCACCTGCATGTCGATGATTTCTTCGCCGGGCTTGGGCTGGTTGATGATTTCACCGCTGGCCAAGGGCACATTGACCGGTACGATGGCGCCGCCGCGCAGCACTACATCGCGTTGGTGCGCGAAATAGATGTTCGGCAGCTCCAAGCCTTCGCGCTCGATGTACTGCCATACGTCCATCTCGGTCCAGTTGGAGATCGGGAAGGCGCGGATGTTCTCGCCGCGATGCGAACGGGCGTTGTACAGATTCCACAGTTCGGGGCGCTGGTTCTTCGGATCCCATTGGCCGAACTCGTCGCGGAAACTCATGATGCGTTCCTTGGCGCGGGCCTTTTCCTCGTCGCGGCGGGCGCCGCCGATGCAGGCATCGAACTCGAATTCGGTAATGGCTTCCAGCAGCGTCACGGACTGGTGCTTGTTGCGCGATTCGCCTTCATGCTTGAGCACCACAGTGCCGCGCTTCATCGAGTCTTCCACCGAGCGCACGATCAGGCGCTCACCCAGTTCGGCGGCGCGCTTGTCGCGGAATTCGACCACTTCCTTATAGTTATGGCCGGTGTCGATGTGCATCAGCGGGAAAGGGAACTTACCCGGACGGAACGCCTTTTCGGCAAGGCGCAGCATGCAGATAGAATCCTTGCCGCCCGAGAACAGCAGCACCGGGCGTTCGCATTGGCCGGCGACTTCGCGCATGATGTGGATGGCTTCGGCCTCGAGCCAATCCAGATGGGATAGGGTTTGACGTGTCAAGGTGTTCATTTCGTAGTCTCAAACTTGATAGGCGTTACTGCGCTGGCATTTTTGACGTGCAGGCCGCATTCCTTGCCGGCTTCGTCTTCCCACCACCAGCGCCCGGCGCGGACGTCTTCGCCCACGGCGATGGCGCGGGTGCAAGGCGCACAGCCGATGCTGGGGTAGTGTTTGTCGTGGAGCGCATTATACGGCACGTTATTAGCGCGGATGTACTCCCACACTTCCTTCTCGGTCCAGTCCGCAAGCGGGTTGAACTTGGTCAGGCCGTGGTCGGCGTCGTATTCCTCGACCGGCATTTCGGCGCGAGTGACTGCCTGCTGGCGGCGCATGCCGGTGATCCAGGCTTTTTGCCCGGCCAGCGCGCGCTTCAAGGGCTCGACCTTGCGGATGCCGCAGCAGGCCTTGCGTAGATCCACGCTATTGTAGAAAGCGTTGATACCATTGGCCTGCACGTATTGCTGGATCGCTTCGGCTTGCGGGTAGAACACGCGCAACTCGATCTTGTCGCCGTAGGTTTCCTGCACCTTGGCTAGCAGATCGTAGGTCTCGGGATTGAGACGGCCGGTATCCAGCGAAAAAATGCTGATAGCCGGCGCATATTTGGCGACGAGATCGGTCAGCACCATGTCTTCCGCGCCCAAACTGCTGGCGAGGGTGGCCGGGTTGAATTTGTCCTGGATGCGTTCCAGCAATACCGCGGCTGCGGCGATTTTGGCATCCAGCTCCATTAATCTACCTCGTCTTCGCGGCCGGCCGGAGCGCGATAGGCCGCTGCTGCTTGCGCGGCGGCGACACGCATGTGGCGGCGCCACACCGGCAGCGGATTATCCACCGCTCCTTGATAGGGCTCGGAAAAGTCGCGCAGACTGGCCAGTGCATCCTCGGCGGAACGGTCGGCACGGATCGCGAAGGCGTCGAAGCCGCAGCGTTTCATGTAATACAGTTGGTCGCGCAGCACGTCGCCGATGGCGCGGATCTCGTTTTTGTAACCGTAGCGCGTACGCAGCATGGTAGCGATGGTAAAGCCGCGGCCGTCCGCGAAACGCGGGAAGCTGACGGCGATGACCGGCACGCTGTTGATGTCGTCTACGCTGGCGACCAAATCTTCGATCAGTTCGAAGGTTTCCAGCCAGATGCCGAGTTCGCCTGCCGCGAGACGCGGAGCGAGCGTATCCTTGCGCGCTTGCCATATGACCAGCGGCACGATGACCTTGCCGGCGGGAACGACGGTATCTTCGATCTGCGCCGCAGTGGCGGCTTCTTCCCCGGTCAGCTTGAAAATCACCACCTTGCCGGCCTGCTTGCGCACCGCTTCCTCGGCGGGTGCGGGCAACTGCACGACGGTCCAGCCGTCCTTGACGACAGCATTGTTGCGGATCAGCTTAGACATGGGCGGTCTCCTTCTTTTCGCCGGTGTAGACGTGCTCCTTGAACGGTGCGACGCCGATGCGGCGCACGGTGTCGATAAAGCGTTCCTCGTCGTTGCGTTGCGAAATATAGGTTTCGATCAGTTTCTCGACCACACCCGGCACTTCGTCGGCCGCAAAGGATGGGCCGATGACGGTGCCAATGCTGGCGGAGTTGCCCTGGTTGCCGCCGATGGTGATCTGGTACCACTCGGAGCCGTCCTTGTCGACACCCAGCACGCCGATGTGGCCGACGTGGTGGTGGCCGCAGGAGTTCATGCAGCCGGAGATATTGAGGTCCAGGTCGCCGATGTCGTGCAGGTAGTCGAGGTCGTCGAACTTCTCCTGGATCGCCTGTGCGATCGGGATGCTCTTGGCGTTGGCCAGCGAGCAGAAGTCGCCACCCGGGCAGCAGACGATGTCGGTCAGGAGACCGATGTTCGGCGTGGCGAAGCCGATGCCTACGGCTTCCTGCCACAACTGGTACAGGTCGGATTTCTTTACGTCAGCCAGGATCAGGTTCTGCTCGTGCGACACGCGCAACTCGCCAAAGCTGTAGCGGTCGGCAAGGAAAGCGACGCTGTCCATCTGGTCTGCGGTCGCATCGCCTGGGGCGATGCCTGTCGGCTTGAGCGACAGCGTTACCGCGCGATAGCCCGGCACCTTGTGTGCATGCACATTGCGCTTGACCCAGTTGGCGAAAGCGCGGTCGGAGGCAATCTTTGCATCGAAATCGGCAACGTCATCGCTCAGGGTGTCGTAGGTATGGCCCTGGAAGAAACTGGCGACGCGATCGAGCTCGTCCTGGGTGATGGTGGACGGGCTGTCCTGAATATGCGCCCATTCTTCCTCGACCTGGCGTGCGAATTCTTCGGCACCCAGCGACTTCACCAGAATCTTGATCCGCGCCTTGAAAGCGTTGTCGCGGCGGCCATAGCGGTTGTATACGCGCAGGATGGCTTCGCAATAGCTCAGCATGTGCTGCCACGGCAGGTGCTTGCGGATCATGCTGCCGATGACCGGCGTACGGCCCATGCCGCCGCCGACCCAGACTTCCAGCGCAACTTGCCCTTGATCGTCGAGATAGAAGCCGAGGCCGATGTCATGCATCTGAATGACGGCGCGATCGGATTCGGCGCCATTGACGGCGATCTTGAACTTGCGCGGCAGATAGGCGAACTCGGGGTGGAAGGTGCTCCACTGGCGCAGGATTTCCGCGTAAGGGCGCGCATCCACTACTTCATCCGGGGCGACGCCGGCAAACTGGTCGGTGGTGATGTTGCGCACGCAACTGCCGGAGGTCTGGATGCCGTGCATCTGCACCGTCGCCAGTTCCGCGAGGATATCCGGCACGCGTTCCAGCGCCGGCCAGTTGAACTGGACATTCTGGCGCGTGGAGAAATGCGCGTAGCCGCGGTCGTAGACGCGGGCGATATGCGCCAGCTTGCGCAGCTGTTTCGAGGCCAGCAGGCCATAAGGAATGGCGATGCGCAGCATGGGCGCATGACGCTGGATATAAAGGCCGTTTTGCAGACGCAGCGGGCGGAACTCGTCATCGCTCAGTTCGCCGGCCAGATAGCGCCGGGTCTGATCGCGATATTGCGCCACGCGTTCGTCAACAATCCGTTGGTCGATGTCGTCGTAGATATACATGGTATGAGTACTTAGTAAAAACCGTTACAGAACAAATTTGAAACCGATCAGCATCAATACGCCGGCCAGAACCGGTCGCAAGACGTGCTCGGGGATTTTTGCGCTCAGGTGGCTGCCTAACCAGATACCGGGCAGGGAGCCTATTAGCAGGCTGCCGAGCAGCGTGAAATCGACATGGCCGAGCTGCCAGTGACCGAAGCCGGCAAGCGCCGTCAACGGAATGGCATGTGCCAGGTCGGTACCGACGACTTTCAGGGTGGAAAGCCTCGGGTACAGAAACAGCAGGGCAACCGTGCCCAGAGCGCCTGCGCCGACGGATGACAGCGTCACCAGTGCGCCGAGGATCAGTCCTGTCACCACTGTGGCCGGAGCCTGCAAATGATGAAATCGTCCCGGAACATGCTCTTCGCTGGTTTTTCCGGCCTTCTGCAGCTTGGCGCGAAAGATCAGCGCGAGCGCGGTCAGAATCAATGCGATACCCAGCGAAAAGGTAATCACATGGGTAATCTCCTTGCCGATCTTCGCGTAGTGGTTGAGCACGAACAAAGTCGCGACCGAGGCCGGCAGGCTGCCTGCAGCCAGCAAGCCGACAATGCGCCATTCCACGGATTTATGGTTGCCGTGATGCACGAACACGCCGCCGGTCTTGGTGATCGCGGCGAACAGCAGGTCGGTGCCGACCGCCACAACTGGTTTGAAACCAAAGAGGAATACCAGCAGTGGCGTCATCAGCGAGCCGCCGCCGACGCCTGTCACGCCAACCAGCAAGCCAACCAGAAAACCGGAAATGATAAAACCGAAGTCCACGCGAATATCTCGAAAAAAGCTCAGACAGGCACTATAACAGGAAAAAATGTCAACAAAATAATATGTTATTCTAGAAACCACTACTTTGGTTATATAGATATAAGGAGTCGTCCATGAAGCTTCATCAACTCCGCTATATCCGCGAGGTCGCGCGCCAGGGCCTTAATGTATCGCTGGCCGCCGAGGCTCTGCATACCTCCCAGCCTGGCGTCAGCAAACAAATCCAGTTGCTGGAGGAAGAGCTCGACCTGCAAATCTTCAAGCGCAACGGCAAGCGCCTCATTGGCATTACCGAGCCGGGGCGCATAATCCTCGAGCGCGCCGAGCAGGTGCTGCGCGAAATGGAAAACATCCGGCGCGTCGGCGAGGAGTTCTCCCACGACGACAGCGGCAGCATGACCATCGCCACCACCCACACCCAGGCGCGTTACCGCCTGCCGCCGGCGGTCACCGGCTTCATCGAGCAATACCCGGGCGTGCGACTGACCATCCATCAGGGCAGCCCTTCTCAAGTGGCGGAGCAGGTTGTATCCGCCGAGGCAGACATCGGCATCGCCACCGAAGCCATCACCGACTACCCGGAGTTGGTATGTCTGCCGTGCTATCAGTGGAACCGCTGCGTGGTCGTGCCCAAGGAGCATCCGCTGCTGACCGACGTACCGCTGACGCTGGAAAAGATCGCGCGCTACCCGGTGGTCACCTACGACTTCGCTTTTACCGGCGGTTCGCTGATGACGCGTACCTTCGCCGAGAAGGGGCTGCACCCTAATTTTGTGCTGACCGCGATCGACGCCGACGTGATCAAGACCTATGTCACGCTCGGCCTCGGTATCGGTCTTCTAGCGAAGATGGCCTACGATCCGGAGCGCGACATGGGGCTCGAAATGATCGACGCGAGCCACTTGTTTCCGCCCAGCACCACTTATATCGGTATCCGTCGCGATTCCTACCTGCGCGGCTACATGTACGGCTTTATCCAGATGCTGGCACCGCATCTCGATCGCAGGGCGGTGAATGCGGCGCTCAAGCAATCTTCCAAGGATTAAGAGCAAGCTCTAATTCTTTTTGGTGGTATCGACGAAGCCGGTCATGATGGCGGCTGCGCCGATGCGCGAATCGCCGCGCATGTATACCAGGTAATACATGCCGCCCACGAACACGGAGCCGCCGAGAATGTTGCCCAGCGTCGCAGCAGCGATGTTGTGCAGGAAATTGGTGGCGTTCAGATGCGCCAATGCTTCCGGTGCAAGATGGGCCGCGGCGACGACTGCCGGGTCTTGCGCTGCCAGAAAGCCGAGCGGGATGAAGAACATGTTGGCGATGCAGTGTTCGAAACCCATGTTGACGAAGGCCGTTATCGGAAAAATCAGGCTGACGATGCGGTCGGTCACGCTGCGCGCGGCATAGCACAGCCAAACACCTAGACAGACCAGCACGTTGCATAGGATGCCCTTGAAGAAAATTTCGCTGACCGGCAGGCTGGTCTTGGTGACAGCGACCTTCAGTGCCTGCACGCCGAATGCCAGATCGACGGTATGCAGGATGCCGGAGGCATAGGCGAGGGCGACGGTGCCGAGACAACCGAGCAAATTGGAAAAATAAATCCAGAACCAGTTGCGCACCACAGCGCGCGTCCGCACTTTGCCTTGCGCCCAGGCCATGGCGATGAGATTGTTGCTGGTAAACAGCTCCGCACCGCCAACAATGCACAAAATCAGGCCCAGGCAGAACAGCATGGAGCTGATCAGTTTGGGCATGCCTTGCGCCATGCCGGTGATGTAATTCATCGCGCCCAGAGAAATGAAGGAGCCGGCGAGTATGCCGAGGACCATCATGCGGTAGACGCTCATGCCGGCTTTGTAGGTGCCTACGGTTTCCACCCGGTAGGCCATTTCGGCCGGGGTATAAGCGTCAATTGAACCTTGCTGCGTGTCGTCAGACATGGTGTTGCGTATCCGTGATCATTCGAGGGCGCGTATTATATTCGGATACTGGTTAGTAAGGAATTGAACATGCAACGGTTATGCACTTTCATCGCAGGATTTTTCCTGATCTCCTGTGCCGTTGCCGGCTCGATGCCGCCTATTCAACCCGATTCTGCGCTCTATATCGTCAAAGTCGAGCCCGGCGTAACTTACGACGACGTCGTGACCAGCCTCAAGGTGGCGGCCGAAGGCAAGAATTTCGTCAGCCCGGCCGTGTTTCCGATTGGCGAACATATCAGGCAGCGTGGGCAGGAGCTTCAAGGCATACTTGAAGTACGGACCTATTGCAGCTTGAGCATAGGCGCCGAAGTGCTGCGCGACTATCCGGAATTTGCCGCTTTTGCGCCGTGCCGCATCGCGATTTACGAGAAGCAGGGGACACTTTTCATGGCGCTGGATCGTCCCACGTATGCCCTGCGGCATCTCGGGGAGGTCAATCAGAAAGCGCGTGACGCCGCGCAGGAAATCGAAGATACGCTGATCTGGATGATGGATAAGGCGCGCAAAGGAGATATCTAGCTCGCCGCCAGCATCGCAGGTACCATACCCCACGTTGCAAATCAGGAAAATCCCATGAGCGAAACTCTATTGATCGCCAAAAGCAAACTTCCGCTTCATATGTTGCCGCGTATGGCCAATCGCCACGGCCTGATTGCCGGCGCGACCGGCACCGGCAAAACGGTAACGTTGCAGGCGCTGGCCGAGCAGTTTTCCCGTATCGGCGTGCCGGTGTTCATGGCTGACGTAAAGGGCGATCTTTCTGGCATGAGCCAGGCGGGCGGCGGCAACGCCAAGGTGGAAGCCCGCGTGGCCGAATTGAACCTCGACGGCTTCGCTTATGGCGCGGCGCCTGTCGTATTCTGGGATGTATTCGGCAAGAAGGGCCATCCGGTGCGCACAACCGTGTCGGACATGGGGCCGTTGCTGCTGTCGCGCATGCTGAATTTGAATGAGACGCAGACGGGCGTGCTGACGGCGGTGTTCAAGATTGCCGACGACAATGGCATGTTGCTGCTTGATCTGAAAGACCTGCGCGCGATCCTGCAGCATGCGGCCGAGAATTCATCGCAATTCACCGCCGAGTACGGCAATATCTCGACCGCCAGCGTCGGCGCGATCCAGCGCGGCTTGCTGCAACTGGAGCATGAGGGCGGCGACCAGCTGTTCGGCGAGCCGATGCTGAACCTCGACGATTTGATGCAGACAGACGCTAAAGGGCACGGAGTCATCAATATCCTCGCTGCCGACACGTTGTACAATTCGCCGCGGGCCTACGCGACGTTGCTGCTGTGGCTGTTGGCCGAACTGTTCGAAAACCTGCCTGAAGTCGGCGACCTCGACAAACCCAAGCTCGTATTCTTCTTCGACGAAGCGCACCTGTTGTTCACCGATGCCCCCGCGGCGCTGCTGTCCAAGATCGAGCAAGTGGTGCGGCTGATCCGCTCCAAGGGTGTAGGCGTGTATTTCGTGAGCCAGAATCCGCTGGATATTCCCGATGTGGTGCTGGGGCAGTTGGGCAATCGCGTGCAGCATGCGTTGCGTGCCTTTACGCCGCGTGACCAGAAGGCGGTCAAATCTGCGGCAGAAACTTTCCGCCCGAATCCGGAGGTCGATGTGGAGGCTGCGATTACCGAGTTGGGAGTAGGGGAGGCCCTGGTATCGCTATTGGATGAAAAAGGTCGGCCGCATCCGGTGGAGCGCGCATTCATTTGCCCGCCGGGCAGCCGCCTCGGGGCGGCAACGGATGATGAGCGGCAGCAGACGATACAGAGTTCCTTGCTGTACGGGCATTACGAAAAGCAGGTGGATCGCGAGTCGGCTTACGAAATCCTCAAGAGTCGAGCTGCCGTGTCGGCAACGGAGGCTCCGGTGGAACAAGACAAAGGGTTCGATTGGGGCGAGTTGCTCGGCGGTTCCACCGGACCGCGCGGCGGCAGGCGCGAAGGCGTGATCGAAGCCGCAGCCAAGAATGCCGCGCGCGCCATCGGTTCGGAAGTGGGTCGGCAAATCATACGCGGCGTATTGGGTTCATTGCTAGGCGGCGGCAAGCGCCGCTAAAAAATTCGAGATAGAGAGCTGAAAATGGGAAATAAATTCGTAACTGCTTTGTTGTTTACCGCAATGGGTGTGACTCTATCGGCATGCAGCAGCATGAGTGTGGATAAGGTGTGGCCATTCGGCGACGAATCCTCGCCCAGCCAGCCCAAGCGCCTGGCCAATACCACGGAATATCAATGCGAAGGAGGCAAGCGCTTTCATGTGCGCTATGCCGATAATGGCAACACCGCCTGGCTGATTTACCCTGACCGGGAGGTTTCGCTGGCCAAGGAAGCCTCTGCCACGCGTTACACCAATGGTATCGCGGTGCTCGAAATCAATGGTACAGAAGCCTCGCTGAAGGATGGGCCGGCAGTGGCCTACACCGGCTGCAAAGCCAGCGGGAAGTAGTCGGTGCACGATTGGATAGGCAGCATCGCTGCTACGCTGACGACCACCGCATTCATCCCGCAAGCATGGCAGGTATGGCGTACACGCCATACCAAGGACATTTCGCTCGGCATGTACGCCATCTTCACCAGCGGGGTGGCGCTATGGGCGGTCTATGGAATGATGATAGCCTCGTGGCCGATCATCATCGCCAACTGCATTACCCTGCTGCTGGCGGGAGCGGTGTTGGTGATGAAAATCCGTTTCGGTTGACGAAACGGGGCTTACTTTGCCCCTTCGCCCTGGCTTCTGACCCAGGCAATCAGTTTCAATACTTCATCCGGCGACAGGCCGTTATTGGGGTTGCTTGGGTCCATTACGCCTCTACCTTTACCGCTCATGCCGGCATTGGTGCCGGCCCATATGATTTCAAACATGCCCTTGTCGGTCGCGCTCTTGGCGTGGTTGAGTTTGGGTCCGGTCAATCCGCCGGCCGTTTGCCCCTGTGCCTGGGCGCCGTGACACTGTGCGCATGAATAAAGCTGGTACAGCTTTTTGCCTTGGGCAATGGCGGCTTGGTCGCCAATATAAGGGTTTTGTCCAGTCGCCATGAATTTCTTGGCCTGCTCGGTATCGGGCTTGACGTTGAGCGGCTTGCCGTCCTTGGTGTCGACCAAATCGACCGCGACTGCCGGCATGGCGGCTAGGAAAGCGAGACTGGACGTAACGAGTATTGCCATTTTGACAGGGGTTTGCATGATAACCTCCTGGTGAAATTGGGAATGGAGCAGTTACACCGGAGATGAGGTGAAGCAAGCCCTCATCAATTCATAAGAAACGTTCTCAGGCCGTGAAGTTCCATAATTCGCCTTGGATGAGCCGCATCCCGCAAGCCGGGTGTGATGCTTGCGGGAGTATGGCTGGATAATTAAACAAGCATTAGTTCGTTGCGGTCCCTCCCCCCAGGCTTCTCACCCAGGCAATCACTTTCAGGATTTCATCCGGCGTCATGCCGTTGTTAGGGTCGGTCGCATCCATCAAGCCCTTGCCCTTGGCACCCATGCCGCCGTTAGTACCTGCCCAGATGGTCTCGAACATGCCTTTGTCGGTCGTGTTCTTGGCGTATTTGAAGTTGGGTCCGGTCAATCCGGGTCCGGTTTGACCTTGCGCACTCCCGCCGTGGCATTGCGTGCAGGAATATAGCTGGAACACCTTCTTGCCACGGTCGATGGCGGCTTTATCACCGATATACGGGTTCTTGCCGGACTCCAGGAATTTCTTGGACTGCTCGGTATCGAAAAGCTCCGGTTTAATCTGGAGCGCTTTACCATCCTTGGTATCGGCGAACTGAATCGGTTTTCCCGCGGCGAATGCGACTGGGCTGGCGATGATGGTGCTGGCGGTGAGAAGGATAGCCAGCCGAGTGGAAAAGTTTTGCATGATGAACTCCTCAAAGGGCGATAGTTAATGAGTTGCCATAACCTAGCCTTTTATTCACTGCTTCTATGCACTATTGGTTAGATGACTGTGTAAACACCCGGCTGGCAAGAATGTCGTCGGCGTCTATCGTCAATAAATCCTTGCGCGTCAAAGCCTTGTCGTGGCTGGCGAACAGGCGGTTGGCCTGGCGCAGCCGCGCACGATCCAAAGCGTTACGTATGGAGCGTGCGTTGGCAAAGTTCGGCATCTGCATGCGCTTGACGATATATTCGGCAAACGTTTTTTCGCCTTCCGGGCTGAAACGGTAGTTGAGTCCGGTCATCATCAGCTTTGCGATCTCAAGCAATTCGTCCGGGGAGTAATCCGGAAAATCGATGTGATGTGCAATGCGCGACGACATGCCGGGATTGCTTTGGAAAAACCTGTCCATGCGATCCTTGTACCCGGCGAGAATCACTACCAGATCCTCGCGCTGGTTCTCCATAACCTGGAGCAGGATTTCGATGGATTCTGCGCCATAATCGCGTTCATTTTCGGGCTTATAGAGATAGTAGGCCTCGTCGATGAACAATACGCCTCCCATGGCTTTTTTTAGTACCTCCCTGGTTTTTGGAGCGGTGTGGCCGATGTACTGGCCCACCAGGTCGTCGCGTGTGACCGCGACCACATGGCCTTCGCGCACATAGCCCAGCCGATGCAGGATCTCCGCCATGCGCATCGCCACCGTGGTCTTGCCGGTGCCGGGGTTGCCGGTGAAACACATATGCAATGACGGCGACTGCGCGCTTAGTTGCACCTGCTCGCGCAGCTTGTCCACCAAGAGCAGCGCAGCGATTTCCCGGATGCGGTCCTTGACCGGCTTGAGACCGATCAATTCTCGATCCAATTGGTCGAGCACCTCCTGGATGTTGGATTCCTCGTAAACCTTCTTGAGATCGACCGGAGTAGTGTCGGGAACGTCGTTCACAGCGATGGACTCATAGAAAAAGGGCCGTACCCCGCAGGGGTTGGGAACGGGATACGGCCGTGACGCGATTTAGAGCCTATTTCTGCAGGTTTCATACACCGCGCCGCTTGCCTGCGGGATGCAGTGCTAGGCGCGGGCTGCGCAGTGGAGTCATTCTCCACAAGCAGGCCGCAACGCCGCAATGCACCCGCAGGCAAGCGGCCCTTCGGGTTGATCCAGGACGCGGCGTCTGCCGCGTTGCAGCGCTTGCCAATGGAATGACCATTGGCTGCGCACTGCGCCTTGCATCCATCCGCGTCCTGGCTCAACGCGATGCATGAAGCCTGCTGAAATAGGCTCTTAACGATAGCGCTGGCCCTCGGGCTTGTCGGTGGCATACGCATGCAAGGTATAGCGGATATGCCGCCCATCGCTTTCCTGACGAAGCAGTTGGAAGCCCGGTTCTTCCTTGGGGCGGTTGACGATGAATGACATGCGCGGCGTTTCCCAGCCGCGGGTGCTGTCGAAAGCGGTGACCCGGATGTATTGATCGGGAAAGGTTTTGCGGCAGTCTTGCACCTCCATCATGATCCCCGCCGGATCGCGCAGATCGAACATCGGCATGCCCCACATTTCCCAGTAGGTATTTCGCGGGTGCGGGTCGTCCGTGTATTCCACATTGACCGCCCAGTTGTTCTTGAGCGCATATTTGATCTGGCTGGTGATCTGCTCGTCGGTGAGATCGGGCAGGAATGAAAACTGGCCTTGGGTGATTCTCATGGCGTTCTCCTTTATGCCGTTGCCGTCTCGGTGGGCACGAAGTCCGCCGTATCGGTGGACGTGTAGTTGAAGGTAATGTCCTTCCAGGTGTCCAGCGCGGCCTGCAACGGTTTGCACCATTTGGCTGCGTTGTCGAGAATTTGTGGACCTTCGTTCCAGATATCGCGCCCTTCGTTGCGCGCCAGGATCATCGCTTCCAGCGCGACGCGGTTGGCGGTGGCGCCGGCCTGGATGCCCATCGGATGGCCGATGGTCCCGCCGCCGAATTGCAGCACCACGTCTTCGCCCAAGTAATGCAGCAACTGGTGCATCTGTCCGGCATGGATGCCGCCCGAGGCGACTGGCATTACCTTGTTGAGCGAGGCCCAGTCCTGCTCGAAGAATAGGCCGTTTTCCAGGCTGACCGGCGTATGCGTGTCGCGCAGCGTGTCGTAAAAGCCCTTGATCATCAGTGGATCACCTTCCAGCTTGCCGACGACCGTGCCGGCGTGAATATGATCCACGCCCGCCATGCGCATCCATTTGCAGATCACGCGGAAATTCATGCCGTGGTTTTTCTGACGCGAATAGGTGGAGTTTCCTGCGCGGTGCAGATGCAGAATCATGTCGTTCCTGCGCGCCCATTTGGCCATGCTTTGGATTGCGGTGTAACCGATCACCAGGTCGATCATCACGATCACCGAGCCCAGCGACTTGGCGAATTCAGCGCGCTCGTACATTTCCTCCATCGTGCCGGCGGTGACGTTGAGGTAGTGCCCTTTGACTTCGCCGGTCGCGGCGGAGGCGCGGTTGACGGCTTCCATGCAATACAAATAACGATCGCGCCAGTGCATGAACGGCTGCGAATTGATGTTTTCATCGTCCTTGACGAAGTCCAGCCCACCCTTGAGGGCTTCGTACACCACGCGCCCGTAATTGCGGCCGGAAAGGCCCAGCTTGGGTTTGGTGGTTGCGCCGAGCAGCGGTCGGCCGAATTTATCCAGGCGCTCGCGTTCGACCACAATGCCGGTGGCAGGCCCCTGGAAGGTCTTGAGATAGGCCACCGGGATGCGCATATCCTCCAGTCGCAGCGCTTTTACCGCCTTGAAGCCGAACACGTTGCCGATGATGGAGGCAGTCAGGTTAGCGATTGAGCCGGGCTCAAACAAATCGAGGTCGTAGGCAATATAAGCAAAGTACTGCTGGTCGGTTTTGGTGCCGGGTCCGGTGTTAGGTACCGGATCGACGCGATAAGCCTTGGCGCGATAGAGTTCACATGCGGTAAGCCGGTCGGTCCATACCACGGTCCAGGTGGCGGTGGACGATTCACCCGCCACCGCCGCCGCCGCCTCGATAGCATCTACCCCCTCTTGCGGGGTTATCCGGAACAACGAGATTATGTCGGTGTCCTTGGGTTGATAGTCCGGTTCCCAGTAGCCCATCTTGGCATAGGGGATCACGCCCGATTTGTAGCGTTCTTTTCCCGTGAGGGTTCCTGTCTCTGACATGGCTGTCTCCTGACTCGGATGAATGTAGCGTTGGAACAATCCTGTGTTCCAATTCCATGAGCCTGAGTTTGTCAGAAACGAAGGATAAATAAAAATCAATTGTTTCTATATATTAGATAGATATTTATCTATACTTTAAGCCATGATGAGTCATGCCACATTTCGCCAGCTCGAAGTGTTCGAGGCGATTGCCCGTCTGGGCAGTTTTACGCGCGCTTCGGAGGAATTGCATCTCACCCAGCCCACAGTTTCCATGCAAATGAAAAAGCTGACCGATACGGTGGGGCTGCCCTTGTTTGAGCAGGTCGGGCGGCGTATTCATCTCACCGAAGCCGGCAAGGAACTGGCGATTACCGCGCGCGAAATCATGCAATCTCTCGAACGCTGCGATATGTCCATCGCCGAAATGCGCGGGCTCAAAAAGGGAAAGTTGCGATTGGCGGTGGTATCGACCGCGAAGTATTTCGTCCCGCGCATACTCGGCGAGTTTTCACGTCAGCACCCCGGCGTCGAGGTCTCTCTCAAGGTCACCAACCGTCAGCGTGTGCTGGATCGTGCTGCGGAAAACCTGGACGATCTTTACATCCTGAGCCAGCCGGCCAGCCATATGGAATTGTTCGCAAAACCGTTCATGGAAAACCCCTTGCTCGTGATGGCACATCCTGAACATCCCTTGACGCAGGAGCGCAACATTCCACTGCAACGTATTGCTCAAGAGCCTTTCCTGATGCGAGAAGAAGGGTCGGGCACGCGGCTGAGTGTGGAGGAAATTTTCCGCCGGCAGGGGCTTAAACCCAATATCCGCATGGAGTTGGGTAGCAACGAAGCCATCAAGCAAGCCATCATCGGCGGGCTGGGCATTTCCATATTGTCGCGCCATACCTTGGGCACGGACGGCATGGGCGAACCGAGCGTGCTGGATGTCGAAGGCTTTCCCGTCGTTAATCAATGGCACATCGGCCATCCACACGGCAAGCAATTATCTGTGGTGGCGAATGCCTTCCTGGATTATCTCTTGAAGCGCACGATGAAAATATCGTGAATTCAAGATCACTAAAATAAAAAGGCCGGCATGAATGCCGGCCTTTTTGTTGCCTTTGAAATGCTTAAGCGGGTGCCAACTCGCTGTGATAGCCGAGTTCGGTTGGCATATTGCCACCTTTCTTCAGCCGCACCGCGCAATACTTGACCTCGGCGATCTTCGCGAACGGGTCGAGCGCCTGGTTGGTCAGCTTGTTCGCTGCCGCTTCGTAGTAGCAGAAGGCGATGAACACCGAGCCGCGCGGGATACCGTCGTCGGCGCGGGCGATCAAGGCCACTTCACCGCGTCGCGATTCCACCGTCAGCACATCGCCGGGCTTGGCGTCCAGCGCGTCCAGGTCGAGCGGATGGATGCTGACCGTCGGCGCCGGTTCGATCGCATCCAGCACGCTGGCGCGGCGCGTCATACTGCCGGTATGCCAGTGCTCCAGCATGCGGCCGGTAATCAGCACCATCGGGTACTCGGCATCTGGACGCTCGTCGGCAGGGATGATGTCAGCCGGCACCAGTTTGGCGCGGCCAGACGGGCGAGGGAAGTTGTCATGGAAGATGACTTCCTCGCCCGGATCGCCTTCGTGTTCGCACGGGTAGCACACGGCTTCGTTTTCCAGGCGTTCCCAGGTCATGCCGGCGATAGATTGCATTGCCAGGCGCATTTCGTTGAAGACTTCCTTCGGCCCCGGATAGTACCAATTGACGCCGAGACGGGTAGCGATTTCCTGGATGATCCACAAATCCTGACGCGCGTCACCGGGTGGGTTGATCGCTGGCCGACCGATCTGTACCAGGCGGTCGGTATTGGTAAAGGTGCCGAGCTTTTCTGCGTGTGCGCTAGCCGGCAGGATGACGTCGGCCAGGTAGGCGGTTTCGGTCATGAAGATGTCCTGCACTACCAGGTGCTCCAGGCGCGCCAGACCTTCACGCGCATGGTTGCTGTTGGGGTCCGACATCGCCGGATTTTCGCCCTGCACGTACATGCCCTTGATGCGGCCTTCGTAGGCGGCTTCCATGATCTCGACCACGGTCAGGCCGGGCTTGTTGTCCAGCTCGGCATTCCACAGCTTCTCGAACTTGGCATGGATGACTGGGTCGTCCACGCGCTGATAGTCCGGGAATACCATCGGGATCAAACCGACGTCGGAAGCGCCTTGCACGTTGTTCTGACCGCGCAGCGGATGCAGGCCGGTGCCCCTTCTACCAATCTGACCGGTTACCATCGACAGTGCGATCAGGCAGCGCGAGTTGTCGGTGCCGTGCACGTGCTGCGACACGCCCATGCCCCACAGGATGATGGAGGCCTTGGACTTGGCGTATAGGCGTGCCACATCGCGCAGCGTTTGCGCGTCGATGCCGCAGATCGGCGCCATCGCTTCCGGCGAGTATTCCTTGACGTTTTCCTTGAGCGCCTCGTAGTTCTCGGTGCGGTTCTTGACGAATTCCTCGTCCACCAGGCCTTCTTCCACGATCACGTGCAGCATCGCGTTCAGCATCGCCACATCGGTGTCGGGCTTGAAGGCGAGATGATGCGTCGCCAGGCGTGCCAGCTCGGTGCGGCGCGGATCCATCAGGATCAGCTTGGCGCCGTCCTTGACCGCGTTCTTGATGAAGGTGGCGGCGACCGGGTGGTTGACGATGGGGTTGGCGCCGATGATCACGATGACTTCGGAGTACTGCACGTCGGCCACCGGGTTGGACACCGCGCCGGAACCGACGCCTTCCAGCAGCGCCACCACGCTGGAGGCGTGGCACAGGCGCGTGCAGTGGTCGACGTTGTTGTTCTCGAAGCCGGTGCGTACCAGCTTCTGGAACAGATAGGCTTCCTCGTTGCTGCCCTTGGCCGAGCCAAAGCCGGCCAGCGCATACTTGCCGTCGCGCTGCTTGAT
The DNA here is from genome assembly GCA_035460165.1 of Methylophilaceae bacterium. GTDB lineage: Bacteria > Pseudomonadota > Gammaproteobacteria > Burkholderiales > Methylophilaceae > MM2. Next base: position 120,970 of record DATHWW010000023.1, read on the forward strand.
CTTGGCGAGGCCGCCAGCGGCGAATTCCAGCGCTTCTTCCCAGCTGGCTTCACGGAACGCGGCGTACGGGTTGGCCGGATCCATGTCGATCTCAGAGTTCTTCGGCACACCCGGCTTGCGGATCAAGGGCTTGGTCAGGCGGTGCTGGTGGCGCGGATAGTCGAAGCCGTAGCGGCCCTTGACGCACAGGCGGCCGTGATTGGCCGGGCCGTCGCGACCGACCACCTGAATGATCTTGTCTTCCTTGACGTGGTAGGTGAGCTGGCAGCCGACGCCGCAATACGGGCAGACCGAATCCACCTTCTTGTCCGGCACCACCAGTGCGGCATTCTTGGCCGGCGACAACGCGCCGGTCGGGCAGGCCTGCACGCACTCGCCGCAGGTGACGCAGGTGCTATCGCCCATCGGGTCGCCCTGGTCGAATACGATTTCGGAGTGATGGCCGCGGAAGGCGTAGCCGATCACGTCGTTGACCTGCTCTTCGCGGCAGGCGCGCACGCAGCGCGTGCACTGGATGCAGGCGTCGAGGTTGACCGCGATGGCGGCATTGGACAGGTCGGCGTTGGGCGACAGGCGCGGTTCGAAACGCGGCTTGCCAACGCTCATCTTGTTCACCCATTGCGTCAGCTCGTTGTCGAGCTTGTATTCCTTGGGCGGCATGTCGGACAGCAGCAGTTCCAGCACCATTTTCTGCGCGGCTACGGCGCGCGGGCTGGAGGACTGGACTTCCATGTCGGGCGCGGGCGCGCGGCAGCAGGAGGGGGCCAACACGCGTTCGCCCTTGATTTCGACCATGCAGGCGCGGCAGTTCCCGTCGGGGCGCATGCCTTCCATGTAGCACAGGTGCGGGATTTCCACGCCGTTGCGCTTGGCGGCCTGGATGATGGTTTCGCCCTCGAAAGCCTCGATCTTCTCGCCGTTGAGCGAGAAACCGATGGTGGCGGGCAGTGTAGTCGGAGCATTCATGGCCGGTGTCCTCTTACTTCAATTCGTCAGGGAAATACTTCATGACGGAACGCAGCGGATTGGGTGCCGCTTGGCCGAGACCGCATATGGATGCGTCTATCATAGCCACGGAAAGTTCCTCCAGCAACGGCTGATTCCATTGATTTTTTTCCATTAGTTTGACGGCTTTTTCCGTGCCGACGCGACATGGCGTACATTGGCCGCAGGATTCGTCCTCGAAGAACTTCATCGCGTTGAGCGCGAGCTCGCGTGCCTTGTCCTGGTCCGAGAAGACGATGATCGCCGCCGAGCCGATGAAACAGCCATACTGATTGAGCGTGTCGAAATCGAGCGGGATGTCGCCCATACTGGCCGGCAGGATGCCGCCCGAGGCGCCGCCGGGGAAGTAGCCATAGAACTGGTGGCCGTCCAGCATGCCGCCACAGTATTCATCGATCAGCTCGCGCATAGTGATGCCGGCCGGTGCCAGATGCACGCCGGGATTCTTGACCCGGCCGCTGACCGAGAACGAGCGCAGTCCCTTGCGTTCGTGGCGACCATGCGCGGTGAACCATTCCGGGCCTTTTTCGACGATGTCGCGCACCCAGTACACCGATTCCATGTTGTGTTCCAGCGTCGGCCGGCCGAACAGGCCAACCTGCGCCACGAACGGCGGGCGCAGGCGCGGCATGCCGCGCTTGCCCTCGATGGACTCGATCATCGCCGATTCCTCGCCGCAGATGTAGGCACCGGCGCCGCGGCGCAGGTGGATTTCGGGCAGGTTGGCGGGCGGGTTGGCCTGCAGCGCCGCGAGCTCCTTGGTCAGGATCTTGCGGCAGCCGGCGTATTCATCGCGCAGGTAGACATAGATCTTCTGGATGCCCACTGCCCAGGCGGCAATCAGCATGCCTTCGAGGAAGCGGTGCGGGTCGCGCTCGAGATAGTAGCGGTCCTTGAATGTGCCCGGCTCGCCTTCGTCGATATTCACCGCCATCAGACGCGGAGCGGGCTGGCCGCTGACGATGCGCCACTTGCGGCCGACCGGGAAGCCGGCGCCGCCGAGACCGCGCAGGCCAGAGTTTTCCATGATGGAAATCAGCTCCTCGGCGGTGCGCTTGCCGGCGATGCAGTCTTGGTACAGCTGGTAGCCGCCGCTCGCCTTGTACATCTCGAACGGAGTGTAGTCGGTGACTTGAGCTTCGATATCCTTCGCATTCGCGGCGCGGATCACGCTGGCGGCATCGGCGTGGTCGATCGGGTTCTGACCGACCACCGCGATCGGCGCGGTGTCGCAGCGGCCGACGCAGGGCACCGGCTGCACGCGGATATGATCGCCCAAGCCCTTTTTCAGTGCATCGATCAGGCCGTGTGCACCGGCCATGTCGCAGCTTACCGATTCGCACACACGTACGGTCAGCGAAGGGGGAGGCGTCTGGCCTTCCTTCACTACATCGAAGTGATGATAAAAGGTCGCGACTTCGTAGACTTCGGTCTGCGACAGCTTCATTTCCGCAGCCAATGCGGCGATATGTTTGGTGGAAATATGGCCGTATTTATCCTGAATCTTGTGCAGATGCTCGATCAAGAGGTCGGGAGCGAGCGATTCGCCCTGGATCAGCGTCTGGATTTCGGCGCGTGCCACGGGATCGACGGGTCGCCCTTTGGGCTTGCCCTGTTTTTTCTTGAACTCGATCGGAATTGGTGCCGCTTTTTGCTCGGACATGCAGTAAACCTCGATTAGTTTGACCCGACTCCGGTTTAGACGAAAACCAGAATCTCTCCCTTGCCGTCGTTGGCCAGATCGCCTGCGTAGCGTTGCACGCGATTCTTGTTGAGTGCGGCGAACCTGCTGGGCAAGCCGCCGAACGATTTGAACATCAGCTTGAGGAAGGGCAGCGTGTGCGTGCCGCAGTCCTGCAGCGTAGCATGCAGTTTGGGCTGGCTGAACAGCAGCAGCGTACCGCGGCGCATGCCATAGCCCACGTAATCGCCGACCGAGCCCATCACGCCTATCGTGCCCGCCAGCATACGAGAAGCACAATACGCGCCAACATTGCCCTCGATCAGCACGATGCCGCGACGCATTTGGTCGCCGACGCGGTCGCCGGCGTTGCCGGTGACAATCACCAGGCCGCCCTTCATGCCCTTGCGGTCGCCGGGGATGGCCGCGGCCAGGAAGTCACCGACACTGCCGTGGATGTGCAGGGTCCCACCGGCCATGCCGCTGGCGGCAAAACCGCCGGCATGGCCGTGCAGCACAATGCTGCCTTTCTTCATTTGGAAGCCGAGATACCAGCCGGCATCGCCGTGGACGATGATGTGACCGCTTTGCATCGCGCTACCGATATAGTCCAGCTTGTCGCAACTATTCATGAAGACGAGGTCGCTGGCGTCATCGCCGGCGATATCGAACAGCGCGTCGGCGCGCAGCTTTTGCTTGCCGGAGTGCAACTCGATGGCGCCGATTTCGGCGATGGACTTTCCGGCGAGTGTGTCCGGAGTCAGCGGGGAGCAGTCGATACGCTGCTGAGGAATCTTTTTCAGGGTAAGGGTCAGGGCGCTCATGCCATGATCTCCCGCAGGTGGAACTGGAATTGGCCGAGCTTGCCGCCGTAGTTGCCGGCGGAAATGCGTTTGATGCCGTTCTTGGCGCCGAGTTCGCACACGGCGGCGATGCCGGCACGGGTGGCCTTGCGGATGTCCTCGTCGGTGAGACCGTCGATGACGATTTCCATCACCGATTCGATTTCCGGCGACAAGTCGGTCTTGGTAATGCCTTTCAGTGTCGGGCAGAACGCGTCGTTGGTCGAGGCGATCAGTGTCTTATACTTGGAGCCGACCTTGGAGCCGGAGCGTACGACGCCGCCGGGGAAGGGCATGATCACATTGGGTACTTTTTTCATGGCTACAATCGCCGCTTCGCATGCGGCCAGCGCCTGCGGCTGCGATTCGGCCAGCACCAGGAAGTTGCCACCGCCGACCGCACGCACCATGCCGGTTTTTTCTTCGGTGAGGAATTCGCCGTCCATCACCGGCACGCGCCAGTAACGCTTGCCGCCGAACTGCTTGGAAATCTGGAAGCCGTCACCGAAAAAGCGCAGGTTCTTGCCGAGGTTGATGCGGTCGCCGCCTTCGATGCCCGAGAATGCTGCAGCGGTGGGGCAGGTGAGCACACATTGGCCCATACGGGTTTCGAGTTGCTTCATCAGCACTGCGCTACCCATGGCGAACATCAGAACGGCTACGCCGGGGCGGCCGTCCGGCGTTTCTTCGGGCGTCAGCTCGCGCTCGATGCCGGCTTCCACGCCGCAGGCGATAACTGAGGTCGCGAAACCAGTCATTGCATTGGCGGCGTTATAGGCCCATTTCAGGTTCTGCGCGGTAATGATGACGCGTGTGCCGCGCATGCCGAAGGCTTCGGCAAAGGTATCGTCGATCGTGACGCCGTTAATGATCATGCCGTCTTCTCCCGGCGACCCTTGCATTCCTGTACGACGACCTTGCCGCGACCATCGCCTTCGATCTCGTCGTTGCTAACCTTCATATGTTCCATGTTGATCGTGTGGTACTTGTCGAAGTACTGCTTGATGTCTTTTTCGATGCCACGGTCGAACTCGGGCTTGACGGTATGCGTCGCGCCCCAGACCACCCTGACGATGCTGCCGTCCTTGACGACCAACTGGCCGTCCTTGAACACATAATCCGGCTTCTCGAACATTTTTTCGCGGTCTGCGATGTCGGTGTACACCGTGATGTCGGCCGCCGCGCCAATGCCGAGGTGGCCGCGGTCGTGCAGGCCGACCAGCTTGGCTGCGCCAGCACGCGTCATGATCGCGATTTCATACAACGAATATTCGCGGTCGATGGATGCCAGCGTGCTCATCTTCTGTGCGTCCAGGTTCAGGTTGCCAAACACGTCGTTACGGAAGGTCTTGTCCATCAGCAGCTTGATCAAGTGCGGATAGCTGGTGAACGGCGCACCGTTCGGATGGTCGGTAGTCAGGAAGATGCGCCACGGGTCATCCACCAGCAGGAAGATTTCCAAGCCGATCGCCCATTGCAGGGCGTTGACGAAGTTCTGGTCCTTGTACTTGAACGGCACCACGCCGCAGCCGGCATCGCATTCGATATCCATGCATACCGACTTGTGCGGGCTGCCCGCGCCGGCATTGCGGAACTGCGACATCTGGTCGCCGGAAGCAGTCACGGTCTGGCCGAACAGGATCTGGCCGACATCGGCGGAAATGTTCTTTTGCTTGTTGATCGCTTCGGCAATGCGCGCAGCGCCCGAGGAGAACTTGCGGTCGCCCTCGGTGCCGTAGCTGTGGAACTGGATGTGCGTGAGGTGCATCGGATAGCCTTCGACGCCGCTCATCGAGTTCAATGTGGTTTCCACGTTACCCGGCACGCCCAGGTTATTGCCATGCACATGCAAGGGGTGAGGCACGCCTAGTTCGTAAACGGCGCGGGAAAGCGACTTCAGCACTTCGCGCGGCGTCACGCCGTAGTAGACGTTCTGCTCGTCCAGGTCGAGGAAACGCTGATTGAACTTGAAGGCGTTGATACCGCCGGCGTTTACCACCTTGATGCCGATGCCCTGGCTGGCGGCGATGGTCCACGCAACGTAGTCGTTGATCGCGTTCTGGTCCTTCTTGGCTGCCAGCATGCGCAGGAATAGATCGTCGCTGCCCAGCATCGCGTAGCCGCCTTTGTCGATCATCGGCGTGTCGCCCATTTCGAGATGGGCCTGGCGGGCGTTCATGGGCAGCACGGCCGGCTCGAAGCCAGCGGTGTAACCCATTTCAGCATAGCGGTAACCGGCGGTCAGTGTAGACGGTACGGTATGGCCGCAACCAGCGCGACACAAATCGGTATGTGCGGCAGGGTCGTGGCGATGATCCTCCGGCAACATGGTGCGGGCGATATTGACTTTGCCGCCGCCAATGTGGGTATGCATGTCGATGGCGCCGGCCATGACGACCTTGCCGGCGAGATTGTATTCCTGGTCGATGCGTTCGCCGTTTTGCGGGCGCTCGACGATGCGGCCGTCACGGACATAAATGTCCATGACTTTGCCGTCGATGCCGTGCGCCGGATCGTAAATAGTGCCGCCGCTCAGTTTGATCAACATGTGGGTTTCCTTAAATCTTACTGGACTGCCGGTTGCAGCTTTTGCTCGATGGCGCGCAATACTTCGGCCAACGTGGGGAGGTTATTGCTGCGCAGTTGCTTCAGCGGTAGTGATACGACGCTATCGATGCGGAACATGATCCCCTGATGGTCGATGCCGGGTGTTCCGACGGGGATGAACACATCAGGCTCTTTATCGAGCGTCATATGGGCTTCCCCGAACACCACGGTTGGCACATCGGAGGCTGGCGGCATACGCTCGGGATTGAAGGATGAAACCCAGAAGAGGGCGTCCGCTTCGCCGCTTTCCAACTGCCGGTCGGCGGCATACAGGTAAGGGTCGAAGTCCGGATAGTTGCGCGAATACGAGTTGCGCATCGGATAGCCGCTGATCCAGGCACTGACCTGGTTGGCACTGGTGTCGCCGTCGCTGCCGCCCAATAGCAGGCCTGCTGCTCGCGTGGTTTTGTTCAGTGCAACAGCCAGTTCGGTAATGTTTTGCACGGAGAGTTCCGCATGCGGAACGGCCAGTGCACCGGCAGCCCAGGCAAGCACGGTGTATTTGGCTGCCAGCATGCGTTGCGCGAGTTTTTCGAGGTCGGCGGTGGCGATGCCGGCAATGTCGGTAGCATGCAGTTTCTTGCCGATGACGAGTGCGCGCAGTGCCGCGACGACTTCTGGCACGCGATCCAGGTCGCATGCGAATACGTCGGGCTTGCGTCCGTTCGGTGAAATGCCTGCGGAGGTATCGAGATCGCGGCCGCCGAGATAGACGACTTCGCGCTGGCTCGTGTCCTGGCCGTACATCGTTTCCTCGTTCCAGATCTCGCGTTCAAAGAAGCGCGCATTGACACTGGTGATATCGGTGCCGACGACGACCAGCAGATCCACGCGGTTGCGGACTTCGGTCAGCGTCGTCGTGAACCAGCCGGAGTTCTGCAGCACATGCGTGTTGCGCATGAAACCGTTGGAGTTCATGTGGTCGAGGGTGGCTTGGCTGGCTTCGGCGAGATTCATCACCGCGCGCATGCCTTGCACTTCGGTGCCCAAGCCAGCAATCAAGGGCTGCTTGGCGTTAAGGAGAATTTCAGCGGCTTTGGCTATGGCCTCCGGCAAGGTGGCCGGCTTACCCTGAATGCGGGGGCTGGGCGCAGCCATGGGGCGCTCGAAGAACGTCACGGCGCGGGCGCAGCCGTTTTCCATGACTTTAAGGTTACCTGCAGAGTCGCGCTGGACGGTCAGATCGTCGCAAAGCAAGCCGCAGAAAGGACAGGTCACCGATTCAACGGTGCCCGCCTGAGCAAAATTATCCATATCGGATTTTCTCGTTCCAAATCTTGGCGCGCTTCTGGATGCGCACCTACGTTAGCTTTGCGGAAATTTGAGATTGCAGCAACACCGGGTTCACCAGACGGCGCGGCGGGGTTGTGCAGGGGATTGAGGTCGAATGCATACAACCAAAAGCGGCAACCAAAAACTTCGCCGTGCATTATCAAGTGAAAAAAACGGGTCGTCAATATAAAGCCGCCCGATGAAACCCTTGTCACTGCAGGGGCTCAGGCGCGTATGGTTGCGAATTGTTCTGGCAGGCAGAATTTTATCGGATTGAATTTCAATAAATACATTTGCTAGGCTAAAATGACGCGTTTATTCCCCTGAATCGAAATTTATCGGCATGTCTGGCTGTAATACTCCGCAACGAGTGAGCGTTGTGACGACGGCGCGCCTGCATATGGGGTTTCTCGATTTGCACGGTGGGCTCGGTCGCCGCTTCGGCAGCATAGGCTTGGCGCTGGAGCAGCCGTCGACCGATCTGGTGGTGACCCGATCTGCAGCGTTCGAAGCCCATGGACTCGGTGCTGATCGTGCGCTGGAGTACGCAAAGCGCTTTATGGGGCGCGCGCAACTCCTGCAGGGAGTGAATCTGGAGCTTAAAAGCGCCATTCCCGAGCATGCCGGCCTGGGGTCAGGCACGCAAATGGCATTGGCGGTTGGTGTTGCGCTGGCAAAATTGTACGAATTGCCACTTTCCATTCGCGAGGTGGCCGCGCTGACAGATCGTGGAGCTCGTTCCGGGATCGGTATTGGCGCTTTCGAGCAAGGCGGATTGTTGCTGGACGGCGGGCGGGGAGAGGTTACGCTGGTTCCACCTTTGCTATCGCGAATGGACTTTCCCGAAGAGTGGCGCGTACTGCTGCTTTTTGATCGTTCCGGCGTAGGTGTGCACGGACACGAAGAGGTGGAAGCGTTCCGGACATTGCCGGAATTCCCTGAAGAGGTCGCAGCCGCATTGTGCCGGCGCATATTGATGCAGGCTTTGCCGGCCGTGGCCGAGAAAAATCTGGATGCGTTCGGCGCTGCTATATATGAAATCCAGTGCCGGATAGGTGATTACTTCGCTTCCGCCCAGGGTGGGGAGCGATATACCAGTGCCGCGGTCGGTGACGCGCTTGAATGGATGCGAGCGCAAGGTGTCCAGTGCGTGGGGCAGAGTTCCTGGGGCCCCACGGGTTTCGCGGTGCTGGAAAACGAACTCGAAGCGCAGGCAATGGCGGCTGCGCTCGAAGCAAGATGCGCCCAAAGGCAAGGCATGAGCTTCATACTTTGTCAGGCGCGAAATCAAGGTAGTGAAGTACGGGTGGCGTACGAGGGCGATCTCGTTGACAAGGCCTGTGCGGTGAATTAAGTTCTATTCATTATTTAATAAGGGTAACAACAATGGAAAAGCCATACGTTCTTCATTTCATTACGCCGGCCAAGAACGCCAGCCCGTTCGACGTGAACATGGCCTATGACGCCGGCTACGACGCCATCGCTCCTTACACCAATGTTCAGTTGAACGAAGTGACCGGTCTGGTGCAAGACGCCATTTTCTCGCGCGGTCCGCGTGGCGTATGGCGCACCGGCATGCTGATCGGCGGTCGCGATATCGACTTGGCGATGGACATGCTGGAAGCTGCCAAGAAGGCGATGTTTCCCCCATTCGAGATTTCCGTGTTCGCCGATCCTTCCGGCGCATTCACTACCTCTGCAGCGATGATGGCGATGGTCGAGCGTCAATTGAAGCGCAGCTTCGGTGGCGACCTGTCCGGCCAGAAGATCAGCATTTTCGGCGCAACCGGCCCGGTGGGCGGCTGTACCGCCGTTATCGCCGCCAAGCACGGCGCGACCGTTGAATTGGTGGCACACCGCGCTCTTGCGGATGTTCAGGAAAAGGCCGAGGCATACAACAAACGTTACGGCACCAATATCGGCTACACCGACGGCAGCACCGACGAGTTCAAGAAGAAAATCCTGCACTCTACCGATGTGGCGCTGTGCTGTGCCGCTGCCGGCGTACGCGTTATCACGCTTGAGCAGATGGCCGGTTCGCCGACGCTGAAGGTCGTGGCCGACGTCAACGCGGTGCCGCCGACCGGCGCCGAGGGCGTAACCGCGATGGCGGACGGTGTCCAGATCGAAGGCACCAAGGCATTCGGCATGGGCGCGCTGGCGATCGGCAACAACAAGTACCAGCTGCAGCAGAACCTGTTCAAGAAAATGCTGGAAGGCCAGGCCCATGTGTACCTGGATTTCCTCTCCGCATTCGACATGGCGCGCAAGGATCTCGCCTAAGTCGCTTATTGTCGCCGCCGCCTGCGCCCGGCCGTTTGTCCGGGCGGCTGCGGCATCTGGCCGCCGCGTTATCGCGGCGGACGTTTTTTGCGATATCGATACCCGTCGTGCCGCGGATAAAGCCATTCAGCTGGCTTACCGGCCTGGCGGGTTCGACGCGGATGATGTGCGGACTCAATTGCTGCCTCTTGCCGCCGAAGGTGTGGGGTTGACCTACGGCAGCGGATTCGAGACGCAGCCGGAATTGTTGGAAGAACTTGCGCTTCACTTCCAGCTCTTTGGAAATCAGCCAGAAACGGTCAGGATCACCAAGGATCCCGGCCGTTTTTTTTCAATGCTTTCCCGACTTGGGATTCCTGCCCCTGAAGTTTCAATGGGGTTGCCCATTTCATCGCCGGGTTGGCTGACAAAGCTTATAGGCGGCTCTGGTGGCACGCATATCATGCCGGCAACCGAATGTCGTGAAGCGGGGCGTTATTATCAGCGCAATGTCCCTGGCCAATCGGTCTCTTTGCTATTTCTGACAGATGGCAGCAAGGTTGAGGTGGTCGGGTATAACCTGCAGCTTGTAGCGCCCTTGCCGACAATGCCCTATCGCTATGGTGGGGCGGTAAGTCACTTTCCTTTGCCGGAAAACATACGCCACTCCATGCGGCAGGCCGTAGAGAAAATCACCGCAGAACTCGGGCTGCGTGGGTTGAACAGTCTGGATTGTATTGTGGCGGATGAAGGCTTCTGGGTGCTGGAGGTCAATCCGCGACTGAGCGCCACCTTTGCACTCTACGATGTCGGTCGATCCGGAGCCGCTTTGTTCGAAGCGCACATGCAGGCGTGCCAGGGCATCATGCCCGGGCCCTTGCCGCCAGAGCCATCGCAGGCGCATTTGATATACTATGCCCCTTTTGATTTAGCAGTGCCGGCAGCAATGGAGTGGCCGGACTGGGTGGCGGATGTACCTGAGCCCGCCTCTCTGGTCGAGGCAGAGCAGCCGCTTTGCACCGTCTCGGCCTCGGCCACAGGTGCGAACCAGGCCTTGGCGCTAGCGCGCGCTCGCGTCGAAGAACTGACGCGGCTTGTTAATAATTTTTGAACGGAATATGGAATTACAAATGAACGAGAGCAAACTCGATATCGGCAACTGGCCTAGCGTTAACGCACTGACGGCACCATTGGTGGCCAATCTGCTGGCAAATGCCAAATCACTGCGTCTGGGCGTGGAAAAACATCCCAGTGGCGCCACGATCATCGATGCAGGCATCAAGGTTGCCGGCGGGCTTGAAGCCGGCCGTCTGATTACGGAAATTTGCATGGGCGGCCTCGGCCGAGTCTCTCTGCATAGCAACCCGGCATTCGCGCACTGGCCGTGGCAATTGTCGGTTCACTCGTGTAACCCTATCCTGTCCTGTCTGGGCAGCCAGTACGCGGGTTGGAGTCTGGCCCACGAGAAGTTTTTCTCGCTAGGTTCAGGTCCGGGCCGTGCCATGGCAGGTCGTGAAGAGTTGTACAAGGAATTGGGTTACAAGGATCAGGCGGATTCCGCTTGCCTGGTGCTGGAGAGCGAAAAGGCACCGCCGCAGGAAGTGATCGAAAAGGTTGCGCGCGACACCGGCCTCTCTGCCGACAAGCTGACCTTCATCCTGACGCCGACCCGCAGTCTGGCGGGCGCGGTGCAGATTGTCGGCCGCGTGCTGGAAGTGGCGATGCACAAGGTGCATACGCTTCATTTTCCTCTTGAAAATGTGGTGGATGGTATGGCCAGTGCTCCGGTGCCGCCGCCGTCTCCCGACTTCTTGACCGGCATGGGCCGTACCAACGACGCCATCCTGTTCGGCGGCCATGCGCATGTGTTCGTCACCGGTAGCGACGACGACGCAGCCCAACTGGCAAAAGAACTTCCGAGCAGCGCTTCGCGCGATTACGGCCGCCCGTTCGCCGAAGTGTTCAAGAGCGTCAACATGGATTTCTACAAGATCGACCCGATGCTGTTCAGTCCGGCGGCAGTGACTGTCACCGCCGTCGAGTCCGGCAAGAGTTTCACCGGCGGCAAACTGGATGCGGCGCTGCTCGATCAATCCTTCGGCTATTCTGCTTAAGTTGAATCGCCGCATCCCGGTCTTCACTGACGACCCCGGCTGGCACGGCAAGCGGCTCAAGGAAGCCTTTGCCGCACGCGGCCGGGAAGCGGTGTTTGTTTCCCTCAAGGATTGCTATCTCGATTTGGTGCAGGGCCGGCCCGGCGTGCACATCCCTGGTTTCGAGGACGGCCTGCCAGATGGGGCTTTTGTACGCGGCGTCCCCGGAGGCACCTTGCAGCAGGTCATCGTGCGCCTCGACGTGTTGCATGCGCTCAAAATGCTGGGTGTCGTCGTCTACAACAATGGCCGCGCGGTTGAGCGTACCGTCGATAAGGCGATGACCAGTTTCCTGTTGCATCATCATCACGTGCCCACGCCATCTACCTGGGTGTGCGAGTCGCGCGAGCATGCCCATGCTGTGATTTTGCGTGAAACGATGGCGGGACGGTCATTGGTGATCAAACCCTTGTTCGGATCTCAAGGGCAGGGGGTGCGTCTGTTGACGCGGGAGTCGCCATTCCCGGTGCCGATGGACGAGCACGTCGACGGTCTTTATTACCTGCAGCATTATGTAGATAGTGGTGAGGGCGTCTGGCACGACCATCGCGTATTTGTTATTGAGGGTCAGGTGGCAGGAGCCATGGTGCGGCATGGCAGCAGTTGGGTAAATAATGTCGCGCAAGGTGGCCGCTGCGAGTTCCTGGCTCCCGATGGCGATGTGGCGCAGCTGGCCCTGGCTGCCGCTCGCGCTGTTGATATCGATTACTGCGGGGTGGATGTGATACGCGACAAGCAGGGCAGGCTGTATGTGCTTGAAGTCAACAGCATTCCGGCTTGGAAAGGCCTGCAAAGCGTTGTCGATCATGACATTGCGCAGGCCTTGGTGGACGATTTCCTTGCCGAGATCAGCAATGCGCAGAGCATTCTTGCCCTTGCCTCATGACTCTCAGCCAAACTGAACTCTCATCGCGGCTTGCCGCTGCATTCAAAACTGCCTGTTTGTCCGAGCTTGAAGCGCTCAAGCCCGGGAACGTGCACATCTTTGCCGACGGCCATGGCATGGTGGTGCAAGATTTTATCCACAGTGCGGAAGCGGCCTCGCAAGAGATTGCCAAGCCGGAGTTGACGGTCGGTCAGCGTATTTTTTTCGCCGTTGAATCGACATGGATGGCTGTAGGGTGTAACACCAATCTCGGCATCATCCTGCTAGCGGCACCCTTGATTCATGCGGCATTCAGAAGTCCCCAGGATACTTTGGCGGAACGGTTGCAGGCAGTGCTGCAAGAGTTGACTGTCGAGGATGCGATGTTGGCTTACCGTGCCATCCTGCAGGCATCGCCTGCCGGCTTGGGTGAAAGTGCGCAGCACGACGTGCATGATGAACCCAGCGTTTCATTGCTGGACGCAATGCGAGAGGCGGCCTCTCGCGACAGGATCGCATTGCAGTACGTCAGCAATTATGAGGACGTATTCCGGGGCGCGGAAGTTTACAGAAACGCCTATAAGCAATGGGGCTCGGCCGCTTGGGCCACGACTGTGGTTTATCTGGATTTTCTGGCAGAAATCAGCGATACCCATTTGTTTCGTAAATATGGAGACGAGGTTGCGCAACAGGTGCGCAATGAAGCGGCCTACCACCGCAACCTATTGCTGGCGCAGGAAAATCCCAAGAATTATCAACGACCTTTGCTTGAGTTCGATCGCGATCTGAAGTCCCGAGGATTGAATCCCGGGACGAGTGCGGACCTGACAGTGGCAAGCCTGCTACTGGTCGAGTTGGAAAAAATGGGGTGACTGATTTCGCTTGCTCGTAGTAATATCCCCAGTTCACGAAATTCAACAACAAGATTTTCAGTTTTCCGCAATTACAAATTCCCAAGGAGAAACCCATGGCAAGTTTGCTCGAGCAATTGAAGGCTATGACGACCATCGTCGCCGATACCGGTGACGTGGAAGCGATCAAGAGCGTCAAGCCGGTCGATGCGACCACCAACCCATCCCTGCTGCTGAAGGCGAGCACTATTCCTCAATATGCTCCGCTGATCGATGAAGCGATCGCCTATGCGAAGAAGCAAGGCGGCAGCAAGGAAGTGCAGATCGAAAACGCAGCCGACAAGCTGGCTGTGCTGATCGGTATCGAAATTTCCAAGGTAGTGCCGGGCCGCATTTCCACCGAAGTGGATGCGCGTCTCTCCTTCAATATCGACAAAATGATCGCCAAGGGCCGCAAGCTGATCAAGCTGTACGAAGAAGCTGGTGTCGGCAAGGATCGCGTACTGATCAAGCTGGCTTCCACCTGGGAAGGCATCAAGGCAGGTGAGCAGCTTGAGAAGGAAGGCATCAACTGTAACCTGACACTGCTGTTCGGTTTCGGCCAGGCTCGTGCCTGTGCAGAAGCAGGCGTGTTCCTGATCTCCCCGTTCGTCGGCCGTATCCTCGACTGGTACAAAGCCAAGAACCCAGGCACCGAGTACACCCAGGAAACCGATCCGGGCGTCGTCTCCGTGCGTAACATCTACGCTTATTACAAGGAGCATGGCTACAAGACCGTGGTCATGGGCGCCTCTTTCCGTAACACGGGTGAATTGATCGCGCTGGCTGGTTGCGACCGCCTGACCGTGTCCCCAAATCTGCTGCAGGATCTGGCTGCTACAGAAGGCACGCTGACTCAGGTGCTGAAGGATAGCGGCGCTACCAAGACCCCGCCGGCCAAGATGACGGAAGAAGAGTTCCGTTTCGAGCTGAACGAAGACGCGATGGCCACCGAGAAGCTGGCTGAAGGTATCCGCGGCTTCGTCGTTGACCAAAACAAGCTCGAAAAGGCTTTGGCAGAAAAGCTGTAAAATCAGAAGGATATTTTTTACGGATAAGCCAGCCGGAGTTAGTCCGGTTGGCTAGATGTCTGTTTTTTTTCCAATCGGCACTATAGAATGCTGTTGGAGTTTTTGATAAAAAATATTTATCCTATTACCTTTTCGGAGGAACACCATGGCAAAACCATTAATTCAGGTCGCATTGGATTCTTTGGATTACGAACAAACACTGGCGCTTGCCCGTCAGGCTGCTCCTTACGTCGACATCATCGAGATCGGCACGCCTTGCCTCAAGGTTAACGGTCTCGCTCTGGTGAAGGCCATCAAGGCGGCACACCCGGACAAGCTGCTGTTTGTCGATCTGAAAACAATGGATGCCGGTTACTACGAAGCGGAGCCATTCTTCAAGGCTGGTGCCGATATCACGACCGTTCTGGGTACGGCTGATCTCGGTACTATCAAGGGAGTGGTCGACGTGGCCAATGCCTATGGCAAACAGGCGCAGGTCGACCTGATCAACGTTGAGGACAAGGCAACCCGTGCAACCGAAGCTGCAAAGCTGGGCGCACACATTATCGGCATCCATACCGGGATTGACCAGCAGTTGGCTGGCCAGACCCCGTTTGCCGATCTGGCAGCGCTGGTCGCCTTGGGCCTGAACGTCAAGGTTTCCGTGGCGGGCGGCATCAAGCAAGCCACGGTGCAGCAAGTCGTCAAGGCAGGTCCGGATATCGTTGTGGTCGGAGGTGCGATCACC
Source organism: Methylophilaceae bacterium (assembly GCA_035460165.1). Lineage (GTDB taxonomy): Bacteria > Pseudomonadota > Gammaproteobacteria > Burkholderiales > Methylophilaceae > MM2. Next base: position 136,305 of record DATHWW010000023.1, read on the forward strand.
GGTTCCCCCGCAGCAGAGTTGGCCTCCCGCGAAATTCGCGAGCTGGTCGACGCGGCTGCTTAAGCCTCAGGGATTTGTATTTTATTCATCAACCTGCAACACAATCATAACTTTTATCAACTAGAGGATAACATCATGGCACAACCATTAGTTCAAATGGCACTGGATTCCCTGGATTTCGACCAAACCGTAGCGCTGGCAGAGAAGGTTGCTCCGCACGTCGACATCCTGGAAATCGGCACTCCCTGCATCAAGCACAACGGCATCAACCTGCTGAAGACCCTGCGCGCCAAGTTCCCGAACAACAAGATCCTGGTCGACCTGAAGACCATGGACGCTGGTTACTACGAAGCTGAGCCGTTCTACAAGGCTGGCGCAGACATCTGCACCGTGCTGGGCACCGCTGACATCGGCACCATCAAGGGCGTGATCGACGTTGCCAATGCATACGGCAAGGAAGCTCAAGTCGACCTGATCAACGTTTCCGACAAGGGTCAACGCACCAAGGAAGTGGCCGCTCTGGGCGCTCACATCATTGGCGTGCACACCGGTCTGGACCAACAAGCTGCTGGTCAAACCCCGTTCGTTGACCTGGGTCTGGTTGCCAGCCTTGGCCTGAACGTAAAGGTTTCCGTTGCAGGCGGCATCAAGCCCGCAACCGTTCAGCAAGTTGTTAAGGCTGGTGCTAGCATCGTTGTAGCTGGCGCTGCCATCTACGGCGCTGCTGATCCTGCTGCTGCTGCTGCTGAGATCACTGGTCTGGCACGTTCCGCTGCTTAAGCGATAACGTAAGCAAAATATCCACCATTTCGGTTCAGTTCTGACCCGACTTGGTGGATTTTCTATTTATAGCACTCACTTCTCTCAAAATTGGAGAGTGATTGACGATTCGATAGGGTGAATATCATGCATCAGGAACTTATCCTAAATAAAATTTCCAATGTTCTTCAGGCTACCGACGACAGCCTCGTCGACAAGATTGTTGAGATCGTAGATAAAGCCAACCGTATTTTCATCACCGGCGCGGGCCGCTCAGGCTTGGTCTCGCGTTTCTTCGCAATGCGATTGATGCACAGCGGCTATAAGGTGTACATGGTGGGCGAGATTGTTACGCCCAGCATTCAAGCTGGTGACCTGTTCATCGTTATCTCCGGCTCCGGCGGTACTGAGACCCTGCTGCCGCTGGTCAAGAAGGCTAAGTCTATTGGCGCTAAAGTGGCTGTGATCTCCATGAAGAGCAAGTCTCCGATGGCTGAAATAGCTGATCTGGTTTGTCCAATGGGCAGCGGCAACGAAAACAGCTTCGGTGTTGTTCATGGAATGCCGATGGGCACTGTATTCGAATTGTCTACGCTGGTTTTCCTTGAGGCGATTGTCTCTAAGATCGTGCACGACAAGGGCCTGACGGAAGAGGGGATGCGTGCAATTCACGCAAATCTGGAGTAACTTCTTGGCAGGTTAGCATTGTTACAGAAAAGGGCCTAGTCATAGAAGGACTAGGCCTTTTTTGTTTTTTAATGTAGGCAGGTTGGCCGGGGTAATGAACGCTTGTCTTTGCTTGTCGTCTTCTTTGTGTATATTATTAATCTTAACCAGTCACGAAATGAGCGGACTGGATGATTGTGGATCAAATAGCGCGCATGTATTTGCGCCTCGGAAATTCCTTTTTGACACCGCTGATGAATCTGTAATGCATGCGGGAGCGGTTTTGTTTGGAAAATCCAGAAGATTTTTTATATAGGAGGCGGAACATGGACAAGGTAATCGCATTTGCAAATAAAGATAATGTCAGTCGGTTGAGTCTCGCCAAGACTGAATCCAAAACCAGCAGCTATTCGGACAGGGCCAATGCCAGCCGATTAAGTCTGGCTAGCGGCGCATCTACAGCGAGCCCGTATTCCGGCCGCGTGAATGTAAGTCGTTTAAGCAGTGTGAAAACCGATGCGTTTGTCAGGAATGCCAGTCTGTTCAGCCGGATCGGGGGCGAGGCTGCCGTTTCCTCGATAGTGCGTGGTTTTTACGGTAAGGCTTTGGTTGATCCACGCATCAAGAAATATTTCGATCTTGATACGGCGGCAAAGATGGAAGCCCGAATCAAAATGCAAATTGCCTTTATTTCTGCTGCACTTGGCGGAGGCACCTTCGAGGGTATGGATATGCGCCAGGCGCGCGCGCACTTGGCAACGCTAGGACTCAACGCATCTCACTTCGATGCGGTATCGGAAAGCCTGGGCGCGGTCCTTCGCGGACAGAATATGCCGCATCCGCTGATCGAAGAATTGGAAAAATTCTGCGAGGGTGTACGTTCGGACGTGCTGGGCTAAGGCGAATACAGTACGGCAGAAAATATCCGTAATAAGAAGCCTTTTTATTTATTGTCCGAGTATAATGCGCGGAAATTATTGCACTGCCAGCTTTTGGCAGTGCATTTGACTGATGTGCGGGGCACTCAGTCTAGTGCCATTTATTTGGATTTGTAGCAATGTTTTTTAGTTTGGCACGTATCCTGCCCCAATATCGTGGCCAATTTAAATAAGGAGAAAAGAATGGCAGTAATCGATCGCGTTCTGGTAGGCGAGGCCCTCGTCATCGACAACCGTCCTGACGGCAGCGGACTGGACCTGCTGAACGTTGCCCACATCGACCTCATCATGGGTCCGCGTGGTTCCGCCGCAGAAGAAGCCTT
>DATHWW010000024.1:0-205527 GCA_035460165.1 Methylophilaceae bacterium
CACCGATGTATTCGACGATCCCAATCTGCCTGGCACGATGCACACCACCGTCACGCTGCGTGCGGTCATGTGCGGCACCGAGCTCAAGGTGGTGCAGGAGGGCATCCCCGACGCGATTCCGGCCGAGATGTGCTACCTGGGCTGGCAGGAGTCGCTGGCCGCACTCGCCCAACTGGTCGAGCCCAACATTCCGGGCTGAAAAGCCCGCTCTCAGGAGAACCAACATGGTCAGCAAGAACACGATTTGCCTCTGGTACGACGCCGACGCCTTGGACGCCGCGAAGTTCTATGCGAAGACGTTCCCGGACAGCCGGGTGGGGCGCATCCTTCGCGCACCGGGTGACTATCCCTCGGGCAAAGAGGGCGATGTCCTGACGGTCGAGTTCACGGTGATGGGCATCCCTTGCCTCGGCTTGAACGGCGGCGCCGAGGTCACGCACAACATGGCCTTCTCGTTCCAGGTGGCCACCGACGACCAGGCCGAAACCGACCGCGTGTGGAATGCGATTGTGGGCAACGGCGGTCAAGAGAGCGACTGCGGCTGGTGCAAGGACAAGTGGGGCCTGTCGTGGCAAATCACGCCGCGCGCGCTCATTGCCGCAATCGCCGATCCCGATCGCGCCGCAGCCAAGCGCGCTTTCGAGGCGATGATGCAGATGAGAAAGATCGATATCGCGGCGATTGAAGCGGCCCGGCACGGCTGACGCTCTGGCCGACCACGTTAGACCTCCCACGATCCGAGGACGACTTCAGATCGTAAGTTTGCATCCGGGACGACCCGTATTTCAATGAGGTATCGCTATGAACTGGTTCATCCTTATTCTTGCTGGGTTATTTGAAATCGCGTGGGCTATTGGACTCAAATACACCGATGGCTTTACACGCCTGTGGCCAACGGTTGGCACGGTGCTCGCAATGGCAATTAGCCTTGGCCTATTAGGCATTGCAATGAAGTCACTTCCGGTAGGCACCGCCTATGCTGTCTGGGTCGGTGTCGGCGCTGTTGGTACGGCGATACTTGGGATTGTCTTGCTGGGCGAATCAGCGAATGCAGGCCGGCTCCTGAGTCTCGCGCTTATTCTTGCGGGCATTATTGGTCTAAAAATGGCTACCCCGGCCTGACAATGCATTCGACATGAACACAACTGATAACACCAGTAACGAGTCCACGGCCGATCGCGAATGCGTTCATTCGCGCCTCATCGATGCCCCGCGAGAGCGAGTCTTTCGCGCGTTTGCCGAGCCACATCACCTTGCCCGCTGGTGGGGGCCGAACGGGTTCTCCAGCACCTTCGAGGTGTTCGAGTTCCAGCCTGGCGGCATCTGGCGATTCGTGATGCACGGGCCGGACGGAACGAACTATCCAAACGAAAGTGTGTTTCGGGAAATCATCGTGCCGGAGCGCGTGGTGTTCGAGCACCTTTCCGAGGGGCATCATTTCTTCATGACCATCACGCTTGCTGCGCATGGCGACCAAACCTTGGTCGGCTGGCGTCAGGTCTTCGACACGGCGGCCCATAAGCAGCGTATCGCTGCGTTTGTCGAACAGGCCAATGAGCAAAACCTAGACCGTCTTGCCGCCGAGGTACGCAATGTCGTATAGCCCGCACCGAGGCGATCGGATTCTTGCAATTTGCACAGTAAAAAATTGGCTCATCACTCATTCAACCGAGCCTGGTTTTGGAAACAGGTAAACCTACCAATCAAAACGCTGTCGCATGATTTAGGGGTCTAGTCACGTTCAAGGAGGATTCGCCATGAAATGGACAGGAATGTTTTTTGTGGGTTACGTCATCTTGATCGGCGGCGTTCTAGCCGCGCTCTGGAAATTGGGTGTTCTTGAGACGATTGGGACGACCTGGACATTGATCGGAGTCGTGATTGCGATCGGTATTGGAGTCATGGTTGCGGTCTCCAGTAGCGGCAGCAAGGAAAACATCCAGATCGACCGAAAGTGATGCCATACGCATGAATGGCAACTGGCCTATTTCTTGTTATCGGGTTTGATGCTCACCGGCCCTTTTCAGGCCTGATCGTTCTGCCTGCCGATTCCATTCGCTGAAACATTCGGCGCCGCAGAAATACACCGTATACCCAGCCGCTTCCGAGCTGGTGGCGGCTGACAGGGGAATGTCCTTCATGCAGCTTGCGCAGGCGACTTTCTCTTCATCGTGCGGTTTCAGGGGGTGCTTCATGGTTTCTCCTTGCAAATTAGTCCGGCAGCGAGGCCGGCGACTGCAGGTCGTCTATGCGGCCTGGGGCATTTCTCCTCTGACGCAAAAATGCGCCGGAAGTTTTCGGGGAATCAGTGCCGCAAAGCACGGTTTGCTTCTGCGCGTCGAACCTTGTCGAAAACTTTTGATCACACCTCATGTAATTCCCTGATTTATTTCTGGAGACTTCACATGCAAATCCCGTTACAAATTACCGTTCGCGACATGCCTCATTCCAATGCCCTCGAAACCTACATCCGCGAAAAAGTACAAAAACTGGACGCCTTCTTTGGGCGTCTTGTTTCGTTCCGCGTGGTCGTTGAGATGCCGCACCGCCATCGCCAGCAGGGCAACCAGTTCAATGTCCGCATCGGCATGGGCGTACCAGGCAATGAGTTGGTCGTCACTCGCGATCATCATGAAGACCCTTACGTGGCGCTGCGCGACGCATTCGATGCCGCCAAGCGCCAGCTTGAGAATTACGTGCGCCGGATGCGGCGCGAAACCAAGGCGCACGCGCCGGAACATGTCGGGCATGTAGCCCGGATTTCACAGAAAGAGGGGTTCGGCTTTATCGCCGGGCCGGACGGCAACGAGCGTTACTTTCATAGCGACAATGTCGCCAGTCCCAGTTTCGATAAATTGAAGGAGGGCGATGAGGTCAAGTTCGTCGATGACATTGGCAACGAAGGGCCGCAGGCCAAGCGCGTCACCGTCGGCCGGCACCACGTGCCGGATTGATCGTAAGGAAAGGAGCCCTTATGCCCTTGATCAAAGACATCCCCGCTGGATACAACCCGGTATTGCCCGACGAAGTGTTTTTCGAAGCGCGCGCCGAGCAGGCCTACATGGAGGCGGCCACCAATCTGCTTGAGCCCACGGTTTGCACGGAGTGCAGCGCCATTTTCATGGAAGGCCGATGGCGCTGGGGACCGGTGCCGGTCAGTGCACATCAAGTCGTATGCCCGGCCTGCCAGCGCATGCAGGATAACAATCCTGCCGGGTACGTCGTGCTGGCAGGCCCGTTTTTTCATGAACATGGCGATGAAATCATCGCGCTGCTGCACGACCAGGCCGAACGCAAGCGGCTGGAAAATCCGCTGATGCGCCTGATGGCGGAAGAACGTAACGACATCGCGATGATGATCACCACGACCGATATCCGCCTGGCGCATTTTCTCGGTGCTGCGCTGCATCATCATTTCGGAGGCGACCTCGAATATCACCATAATGCCGCCCATGACCGGTTGCGGGTGCATTGGACGCAATAAGTCGAGATTGCCCAGGTTATTGATACGGCCCGGCACTGTTTGCATCCGTTCGTGTTGAGCCGTTCGACAGTGCTCATGACAGGCCTGTCGCAACATGAATGGATTCGATGGCCTTCGACAGGCCTTTAGTCCTGAGCAACGCCGAAGGAGCAGGCCGAACGGAGTTTAGACTTTATCGGGCCGCGTCAATAGAGGAGGAGACCTGATGTTCTGCAAAATATGCGGTGGGGAGAACAAGGATACTGCCCGGTTTTGCAATGATTGCGGCAGCCCTTTGCGGCGGCCCGAGCCATTGGTTGAGCCACCGCCCCGGCCGCAACCGACAGTTCCGCGCGAACCGTTGGTAACGCGCATGTCACAATCGGGCGCCAGCTCGGAGCCTTTGGTGACACGTGCTCCGCAATCGAATGCCACCACCGAGCCATTGGCAACCCGCGCCCAGCAACCGGCAGCGGCACCTGAATCGCTGGTGACGCGCAGGCCGCAGCCTGCAGTGGCTCCTGAGCCTCCACAGCCGGCGGAGCCCCCAGTCCGTACACCGCAACCGCAAGTTACCACCGAGCCTTTGGCAACCCGTGCACCACAACCGGCAACCGATCCCGAATCTCTCTTGACGCGCAGGCGGCAGCCTGTGGAAGCTCCAGTCCCACAGGAGCCTCCAGAAGCTCCGATAATCCGCACGCCGAAACCGCAAGCCACCGCCGAATCTCTTGTAGCACCGACGACTAAACCCGAGCCTTCGCCTTTACCGCGCCGCAGACCTCGGGTACTCACCGTATCTCCCGCGGAGGCACCGCCCAAGGCAAGCGCGCCTCCTCCAGAGGTGAAGCCCAGGGCAAGCGCGCCCCAGCCTGGGGCTGCACCCAAGGCCAGCACCTTGCCGCCGGACATGCCCCCCAAGGTCAATGTGCCGCCGCCCAAGGTGGCACCCAGAACCAGCGCGCCGCCGCCGGATATGACGCCGAAAGCAGATTTGTCGGCGCCGCATGCGGCCGCCGGGACGAGCATGCCTTCCGGCATTCCGCCGAAAGCCAAGGCGCCGCCGCCAGCCATGCCGCCGAAGGCTGCCACGCCGTCGAGTGCACCGCCGAAGAAGGAAGCCCCGAAGAGGGAGGCGCCGCCGCTTCCGGACATAAAGCCTGAAGTGATCGATTTCACCCCACCTGCAGATCTGTCCCCGCTGCACATCAGCAGTAACGAATTCTTTACCGAGCCTTCCCCAAAATCCTCGGGGCGGGCCGATGCGGATAAATTCACCATCCTGGTCGTGCTCGTCGTGGTGGTTCTGGCCATCATTGGGGTCATCGCCGGAGGCGTTTATTTGTATTTGCACGATACACCGCCACCGCCGCCGGTCCCAAAGCACTTGTCGCAGACGCATCAACCGAATCGCATCATCGATGATCCTCCTGTGGAGGAAATCAATATGGCCGGGCCGCCGCTACTCGTTTCCGAGCCGAGAACCGAAAGCCCCGATGCGCTGACAACCGTCTCGCAGGCCGCCGTGCCCGATACCCCGGCCCCGAAGAAAGCGTCCAAGCCAAAGTCGAAGCCTAAATCGCGCCAGCCATCCGCCGCCCCTGACCAGGCGGCGGACGCTGTTGCGAGAGCTCCTCCGGTCCAGGATGAATCTCCGCCCCCCAGTCTTGCTGAAAAGGCCGATACCCAGCCTGAGGCCTCCACTGACTCAACGCCCGAGGCTAGCTACCCGGCCACCTTCAATTTAGCCCTCGGCGTGATCGTCGAAACAAGAAAATACCCCAGCAAGGAAATGAAACAACGTGCGATGAAGTTATGGGCGGCCGAGAAAAAAATCCTCGAGCCGGACGGCTCCATCAACGACAAGTACGTTCTCAGAAAGAGTGATTTCACGCCCATTCCCGGGCACTGAATAAGACCGAGTTTAGGCGGCGGCGACAGAACGATCCTCACGGTATACTGCTCACGCGTCGCAAGGCGCAGAACAACTAAAAACAGTACTTCTTGCAAAAAAGGGGTTGTATGCCAACGCACATCATCAAATACGCGCTGCTTGCCGTTGTCGGGATCATCGGCCTTAGCGTTGTTTCAGATTGTTTTTATACCGTGACTTCCGGCCAGCGCGCCATCGTGTTCCGCTTTGGACAGATCAAGGCCGTGGAATCCGAGGGGCTGCATCTCAAGGTGCCGTTCATGGACACCACCATCATCGTCGATGTGCGTACGCTCAAGGCCGAAAGCCCGGCCGACGCCGGCACCAAGGATCTGCAGCGCGTAAGTGCCAACGTGGCGCTGAACTATCACCTCGATCCCAACGTCCTCAAGGATACCTACAGCCGCGTCGGCCTCGACGTAGAGTCCAAGGTAATCGACCCGCGCATCCAGGAAGTAGTCAAGGCCGTCGTCGCGCGCTACAGCGCCGAGGAACTGCTGGCGAAACGCGAAGAGGTAAAGCAGGAGGTCGAACTTGCCCTGCGTAACCAGCTTGCGTCGTACAATATCGTGGTCGAAGCCATCCAGATCACCAACTTCCAGTTCAGCGCGTCGTTCGATCACGCCATTGAAGCCAAGCAGACTGCCGAGCAGAATGCGCTCAAGGCCAAGAACGACCTCGAACGCATCAAGATCGAAGCCGACCAGAAAGTCGCGATGGCCAAGGCCGAAGCCGAAACTATCCGCATCCAGGCAGACGCGATCCGCGCGCAAGGCGGTGCGGAGTACGTGCAGCTCAAGGCCATCGAAAAGTGGAACGGCCAATTGCCTCAAGTCAGCGGCGCGAATACGCCGTTTATTTCACTCACGCCACGTTAAACATTTTTACCATTACAGGAGCCCAGCAACATGGCAGGAAGCAGTCTCTTAACCCTACTCGACGACATTGCCACCATCCTCGACGACGTCGCAGCGATGAGCAAGGTCGCCGCCAAGAAAACCTCGGGCGTATTGGGCGACGATCTCGCCCTCAATGCGCAGCAGGTGTCCGGCATCAAGGCCGAACGCGAGTTGCCGGTGGTGTGGGCGGTCGCGAAGGGTTCCTTCATCAACAAGCTCATCCTGGTGCCGACCGCGCTGGCGATCAGCGCTTTCATCCCGTGGGCGGTGATCCCGCTCCTGATGCTGGGCGGTGCTTTCCTGTGTTTCGAGGGCTTCGAGAAGTTGGCGCACCGTTTCCTGCATAGCAAGGCCGAGGATGCCGCGCACCACGCCGCAGAGGTCAAGGCCGTGGCCGATCCGGCCGTCGACCTGGTTGCGTTCGAGAAGGAAAAGATCAAGGGCGCGGTGCGTACCGACTTCATCCTCTCGGCTGAAATCATCGTCATCACGCTGGGCACGGTGGCTGTTGCGCCTTTCATGACGCAAGTGAGCGTGCTGGCGGTGATCGCCGTGGCGATGACCGTCGGCGTGTACGGCCTGGTTGCCGGCATCGTCAAGCTGGATGATGCCGGGCTCTATCTCAGCAAGCAGGGCGGGGCCGTGGCCGCGATCGGCAATGTCATCCTCAAGGCCGCGCCCATCCTGATGAAAACGCTCTCCATCGCCGGCACCGTCGCGATGTTCATGGTGGGCGGCAGCATCCTGATGCACGGCATTCCCGGCTGGCACCATGTGACGGAAGCCCTGGAACACAGCGTGTCCGGCATCCCGGCGGTGGGCGGTTTCCTGACCGTCATCGGCCCGATGCTGCTGGATGCGGTGGCCGGCGTCATTGCCGGCGCGCTGATCCTGCTCGTCATTACGCTGGGCGCACGCGCTTACAAGGCCGTCCGGGCCGCTTGATGACCGACACCTCCATCATTAATTGGAACGAAGGCGGCATTGAGCGCACCGCCCGCTGGCGCTCCGAAGCCGCCGTGCCTTCGCCGAAGCGCGTCCAGATCGCCGACGATACGCTCAAAGCCGACGTCGCCTACCGGCTGGCCTGCGAGGGCACGGCGCTGCTATGGCGCGGCGATTACCAGAACGCCAGGCAACTGTTGCAGGCGATGTCGCGCCGCATCGACCGCAAGCCGCACAAGCAGGGCGCCACTCCCGCCGAGGCCTTTCATCTGCATCGTCAGGCGCAAGGCCAGCGCGCCCGCACGCTGGGGATGCTGCTGATTCCGCTGGATGCCGATTACCGCATTCCGCTGCGCCGTGCACCCGAAGTGCAGGCCGCATGCGAAGAGGCCTACGGTCCTGCTACCGAGGCTGCTATCGTTTCACTGCGTGAATTGCTGGGTCTGGTCGGCGCGCACGAATGGCGCAAGAAGGGCGTACTCGTCCCCGCGTTGGGAGAGCGCATCCATCCGCACTATGGTGTGTTTTCGCCGGTGCGCGGAGAATACGTTGCGCTGGTCGACCAGGCGCCGCTGCCATCGACAGCATTGGCTTTCGATATCGGCACCGGTACCGGTGTGCTCGCTGCCGTGTTGGCGCGGCGAGGTGTCGAGCATGTGATCGGCACGGATCAGGATCCGCGTGCCTTGCAATGCGCCCGCGAGAATATTGCCCGGCTGGGGCTGGAAAAACAGGTCGAAATTATGCAGGTCGATCTTTTTCCCGCAGGCCGTGCGCCGCTCGTCGTCTGCAATCCCCCTTGGATACCGGCCCGCCCCAATTCGCCCATCGAGGGCGCGATCTACGATCCTGAAAGTCGCATGCTGCTCGGGTTTCTCAATGGACTGAAGGATCATCTCGAACCGAACGGGGAAGGGTGGCTGATACTCTCCGATATCGCAGAGCACCTCGGCCTGCGTACACGCGAAACGCTGCTATCCGCCATCGAAAATGCAGGCCTCAAGGTAATCGAGCGCCTCGATACGCGCCCGCATCATCCCAAGGCCGCCGACCCGGACGATCCGCTGCATGCGGCGCGGGCGCAGGAAGTCACTTCGCTCTGGCGCCTGGCTGTCGCCTAGTTTCGCTACTTATACCCCCTCTCCCTTTGCGGGAGAGGGCTAGGGTAAGGATTACCCCATGCAGACCAAGCTATAGCCGGCACTGCGTCACATACTCCACTGTCACATGCTCATATCTGACTTTAGCGCTGCACTCATGTGGCCCTTGTATCCAGAGATAGGTAATAAAAGCGCCTACCCCTATGCAGAAAACGTACATTGCCAGGGACACATACACAGCAAATCTAGGATCAGTGTTCATGTTTTCCTCCCTTACGCATGAGCTATCCAAATTATTGGGCATTGCGCCATACGATTTTGTTCCGCTTGTCAGAAATAGGGAAGGGCTAATTTCTACCCTGTTATCGCCTATCCCAGCATGGACGAATGACGGAGTACGTTGTCAGATAGAAGAAGAAAGCAGAACGCCAAGGCTAGCCCGATGTAAACGAGAATGACTGTCCGACTGGACGGAGGGAAGAAGATGCGTATCGGCGTACCCAGGGAAATCAAGATCCGCGAATACCGTGTCGGCATCGTACCGGCCAATGTACGCGAGCTGACCGAACGCGGTCACCAGGTCGTCGTTGAGACTGGCGCCGGGGCGGGTATAGGCGCGTCGGATAGCGACTATCTGGATGCTGGGGCGGTCATCGTGGCTACGGCGCGCGAAGTGTTCGAAGCTGCCGAGCTGGTTGTCAAGGTCAAGGAGCCGCAGGCAGTCGAGCGTGCTTGGCTGCGTCCGGGGCAGATGCTGTTCACCTTTCTGCACCTCGCGCCCGATCCCCAGCAGGCGCGCGACCTCGTCGCCTCCGGCGCCACCTGCATCGCCTACGAAACCGTGACGGCCGACAACGGCAGCTTGCCGCTGCTGGCGCCGATGTCTGAGGTGGCGGGGCGGCTGTCGGTGCAGGCCGGGGCGTATTTCCTGGAAAAAGCGCACGGCGGGCGCGGCATTTTGCTCGGCGGCGTGCCGGGCGTAGCGCCGGCCAAGGTGGTCGTGATCGGCGGCGGAGTGGTCGGCACGCATGCCATCGAAGTTGCAGTCGGCATGGGTGCCGAGGTGTGGGTGCTGGACCGCAGCCTGGAAACCCTGCGCCGGCTATGGGCGCGCTTCGGACGCACCCTCAATACGGAATTTTCCACACACGACGCGATTGCACGACACTGTGCGGAGGCCGACCTCGTCATCGGCGCAGTATTACTCGCCGGCGCCGCCGCGCCTAAGCTCATCACCCGCGAAATGGTGCGCAGCATGAAGCCCGGCACGGTGATCGTGGACGTCGCCATCGACCAGGGCGGCTGCTGTGAAACCGCGCGCCCGACGACACACGACGATCCGGTGTACATGGAAGAGGGCGTGATTCACTATTGCGTCGCCAATATGCCGGGATCGGTGCCGAATACTTCGGCTTATGCGCTCAATAACGCCACACTGCCGTACATCATCGCGCTGGCGGATCGCGGTCTCGACGCCTTGCAACAAAATCGCCATCTGCTTAACGGCCTCAACGTGCATCGCGGCATGATCACGCATGCGCCGGTCGCGAAAGCGCTGGGGTATGATTTCGTAGCGCCTAAAGAGGCGCTGAGTTTCTAAAAGAAAGGTTCTTGAGGATGCAAACGTACTACCAATTATTGATTATCTATTTTGTTTCGCTGGGCATCTGCTCGCTCTCTACCATCTACAAAACATCCTGCTTCAAGAACATGCTGTGCCGACAGGTATTGGGGAATATGTTCTGGAGTCTGATTCCGGTGGTGAATACATTCAAGGCTGGATTGTGGATTGTCTCGATGATTGTCGAGGCGGTGCAGAAACGGAAGATGCCTGACGGAAGTGATTAGGAAGGTCGGGTCTCGCCCCGACAGGCGAGATACTTTCGTTTGCTTGCCCAAACGAAAGTATCCAAAGGAAAGGGCACCCTGCCGCCGCGGTGCTGCGCACTCCCTTGCGCTGCTCGCCGAGTTGGCGGCAATCAAACTCGCCCTAACAGCTTGCACAAAACGTAAGCTGTCGCGGAACTCGAACAGGTGATTGCCGAAAGCCCCCAACTCGACTCCGCTGCTCAGCGCGACAGAAGGGGAGGAAAGTCGTCGGGCAGTTACCATCCCCGGCCTCGTCATTCCGGCGAACGCCGGAATCCAGTGTTTTAAGACTAAACCGCAATCGTGACACTTGGACAAACTCCCTTGCTGACGCGCCGAGCAGCACAGAGCGGCCGGGGGATTTCGGCGAGGACTGTCTGAGCGCGCAGCGCGAGTTCCGCAGCCGCCCGGCTGATCGAGCAGCACAGGGAAGTGCGCAGCACCGCGGAAGAGGGTGCCTTTCTTCTTTGGTTACTTTCTTTTGGGCAAGCAAAAGAAAGTAACTTGCCGCCGGGCAACCCCGGCCTACCCAAGCTTTCTATACAGCATCAAATACCCCGCCCCGAATAAAATTTATGCAGTATTATCCCCAAGTACTATCAAGGGTTTACGGCGCAACTTGAATGGGAAGGAATCGACAAATGCAACTTCAATATCAACTGCTAATCGTCTCTTTCATTTTAAGGGGCGTCTTCTCCGCCTGACGTTTTTGCTTACCTAATTAAAATTGGATAATTAATGGGGGTTAAGGTGTCGCAGAAGAAAGCAATTAAGAAAAATGCTACGGAAGACGCAGAAATAGCAAGCAAAACATGGGATGTTTTAGCTTCAGTCGGAATGGCCAGCTTTGCTGGCATACCTCTGCCGCCTTCAATGATTAAGTCTTTAAGAAAAGCAGCTGATAAATTTATTATTGGTGCTACAGAGTATGGAATGACTTTTTTAGAAGGGGCTATAGCTAAAAATAAAGCATTAGCAAATGGAAAAATAGAAGTTTTAACGGGATCTGCAAAAGCAGTAGCAAAAAAAATAAGTGAAGATGAACAGATTCTAAGCCGGGCAATGAATGTATTTGCGGCTGACTTAGTGGAGAAACAGAGAAACAAAGAAAGTGTCTTTGCTATAGCAGCTAAAGAGTTGAAGGAAGGTGTTTCATTTGTTGATACAGGAAGGGTTGTAGACGATGATTGGTTAGGAGAGTTTGCACGGTTGGCAGCTGCTAGGTCGAATACGGATGTTCAATTACTTTTGGGGAAGATTCTAGCTGGTGAAATACGTGAGCCAGGTTCCTTCTCCCCTTTAACTCTGCAAATTCTTATGACTCTCACTCCAAGCGTTGCTAAAACTTTCGAAAAGTTATGTAACGTAGCAATTGGATGGAAATCAGATGAGGGAAGTACTCTTGCTTTTTTTTGGCATGAAATGTACCCCGACTTTATGGAAGTGGGAGCAGAAGAATTGGAAATAAATTACGGAGAGATGTTAGTCCTACAAAACTATGGACTTGTCCTGAATAATCTTGAAGCGACAGTAAATGCAGGTACTGTCGAAGAGTTACATATCGAGATTGGCGAAAGAAAAGTAACTTTGAGAAGTGAAATTAAATCCAAACAAATTAAATTAGAGCAAGTCGCTCCTTTAAGTCTATCAGGGGCTGAACTTCGTAAAGTTATAGCTTTAGCAGTTCCTCAAGGTTTTTACGAAAAGCAATTAGAGAATTTTAAAAAAATAGGATGTGTTGTCGTTGAAGGTTAATTTCAAAACCCTTGTTAATCTTCACCAATCCTCAAGCGCCCCGCTTTCTTTCCTGAGTAAGGGAAGCGGCTCACCCTCCACAATTCCCAGCCGATGAAACAAGCACCGTCAATAGCTTGTGCTAAGCAGTTCGCTCTCACCCCTTCCCCAAAACAGGCGTAGCATAAGAACTGGAACTCATCCCAAAAGGATCGGTTCCAGCTAGGCATCGAAACAAGGTCAACCTGACACGGGGGCTAGCGCGATGCATACAGACTCAATCCTGCCAAAGCTATTTCACTCCCACGCCGCAATGACGCGGCGACTGGCGCTAGCCCTGCTGTTGCTTATTTCCGGCTGGGTACTGGCCGCAGCGCAACCCGTCATGGTTATGAAAATCGATGGGGCCATCGGCCCAGCGACGGCGGATTATGTCGTGCGGGGCCTGGCGCATGCCGCAGAAGGGCGGGCACAGCTTGCCGTGCTGCAGATAGATACGCCGGGTGGGCTCGATGTTTCGATGCGCCAGATCATCAAAGCGATGCTTGCCTCCAAGGTGCCGGTAGCGGTGTATGTGGCGCCGAGCGGCGCGCGTGCCGCCAGCGCCGGCACCTACATGCTCTATGCCAGCCATATCGCCGCGATGGCGCCGGGCACCAATCTGGGCGCGGCCACGCCGGTGCAAATCGGGATGCCGGATGCCAAGCCCGGAGCCAAACCCGATAAATCCGACGACGCCAAGGAGAAAGAAGACCTTCCGGGGCAGGCCATGAGCAAGAAGCAGGTGAGCGATGCCGCGGCTTATATCCGTAGCCTGGCGCAGATGCGCGGGCGCAATGTCGATTGGGCGGAGAAAGCGGTGCGAGAGGCGGTGAGTCTGCCGGCCGATGATGCATTGAAGCTCAAGGTAATCGATTACGTCGCCGCCGACTTGCCGCGCCTGCTGCAGCAACTCGACGGCGTAACGGTCGCCGTAGCGGGGCAGAGCATCCGCCTGACGACCGCAGCGGCGCCGGTGGTCAATTTCGAGCCCGACTGGCGCACCCGCCTGCTGCTGGTCATCACCGACCCCAGTATTGCCTTGATCCTGCTGCTGATCGGCGTTTACGGCCTGTTTTTCGAGTTCATGTCGCCAGGTTTCGCGGTTCCTGGCGTGCTGGGCGGCATCTGCCTGCTGCTGGCGCTGTATGGCTTGCATATGCTGCCGGTGAATTACGCGGGGTTGGCCTTGATACTGCTGGGGATTGCTTTCATGGTGGCCGAGGTATTCGTAGGCAGCTTCGGCGTGCTCGGCATGGGCGGAGTGGTGTCCTTTGTGTTTGGTGCGGTGATCCTGATCGATACCGAGTCGCCGGGTTTTGGCATTCCTTTGGGACTGATCGTTTTTATCGCGGCTGCGAGTGCCATCTTGCTGGCGCTGATCGGCGGCATGGCGCTCAAGGCACGACGACGGCAAGTGGTGAGCGGCGACGGTGCGCTGATCGGGAGTACTGGCCAGATGCTGAACGACGCGGAAACCGAAGGCTGGGCGTTGGTCGGCGGTGAAAACTGGCGCGTGCGCGCCAAGGCGCCGGTGCAGCGTGGACAGAAAGTGCGCGTGCTGGCCCGTGACGGCCTGCTGCTCCAGGTCGAGCCCATGGGATCGGAAGCAGAATCGAAAGGAGAATAATCATGTTCGAATTCGGACTTACTGGTATCGCGTTGCTACTTGCCGCAGTGATCGCCTCGTCGTTTCGCATCCTGCGCGAATACGAGCGCGGCGTCGTGTTCCTGCTCGGCCGTTTCTGGAAGGTCAAGGGGCCGGGGCTGGTACTGGTCATTCCCGGCATCCAGCAATTGGTGCGCGTCGACTTGCGCACGCGGGTGCTCGACGTGCCGACGCAGGACGTGATCTCGCGCGACAACGTTTCGGTCAAGGTGAACGCGGTGGTGTATTTTCGCGTGGTCGATCCGCAGCGGGCGATCATCCAGGTCGAGCACTACCTGAATGCAACCAGCCAGCTGGCGCAGACCACGCTGCGCGCCGTGCTGGGCAAGCATGAGTTGGACGAGATGCTGGCCGAGCGCGAACGCCTCAACGCGGATATCCAGCAGGTGCTGGACGCGCAAACCGATGCCTGGGGCATCAAGGTGGCCAACGTCGAAATCAAGCACGTCGATATCGACGAATCCATGGTGCGCGCCATTGCCAAGCAGGCCGAAGCCGAGCGGGAACGCCGCGCCAAGGTGATACACGCCGAAGGCGAACTGCAAGCCTCGGAAAAGCTGCTGCAAGCCGCGCAAATGCTGGCGCGTCAGCCGGAAGCAATTCAATTGCGCTATCTGCAGACGCTGGCCGCGATTACCGCAGACAAGTCCTCGACTATCGTCTTCCCGGTGCCAATGGATTTGCTTTCCGCCTTGAGCAAAGTCGCCCGAAAAGAGTAGCTAGCGCTGGCCGAGAGTGTGTGGCATCCATCAGCCGAAGTGGCGTGATGTACCTCTGCGCCTTATTCGAACCCCTCTACCTGCAATCGCCACAAATCCTTGAACAACCCGCCTTCCTTCCTCAGCAAGCCAGGTGGGCCGTCCTCGTAAACTCTTCCATCCACCAATACCAAAACCCGGTCGAACGACGACACCGTGGATAGCCGATGCGCGATCGCGACCACCGTCCGCCCACGCATCAGTTCGGACAGCGCCATTTGGATGTCGCGCTCCGACTGCATATCCAGCGCGGAAGTCGCTTCGTCCAGGATCAGGATGGGCGCATCCTTCAGAAATGCGCGAGCGATGCCCAGCCGCTGCCTTTGCCCGCCGGAAAGCCGGACGCCGCGCTCGCCGACGATGGTGTCGTAGCCTTGCGGCAGTTCGCGGATGAACTCGTCGCAGTAGGCGTTGCGGGCGGCGCCGTACACTTCTTCGTCCGTGGCGTCGGGGCGGCCGTAGCGGATGTTTTCCAAAACTGATCTATGGAACAGCGCGATATCCTGCGGCACGACGGCGATACGGGCGCGCAGGCTGTCCTGCGTGACTTCGGTGATGGGTTGGCCGTCAATGAGGATGCGGCCGCCCTGCACGTCGTCGAGGCGCTGGATGAGGCTGATGAGCGTGGATTTGCCCGCGCCGGAAGGGCCGACCAGGCCGACGCGCTGGCCGGCGGGAATGTCGAGGTCGAAGCCTTCGAATACTTCCCGGCCATCTGGGTAGGTATAGGTCACGTTTTCGAAGCGGATGGCGCCGAGCACAGGGCGCAGGCGGGCGTTGTGCTCCGGGTCGCGCACCTCATGCGGCTGGGCGATGACTTGCAAGGTTTCGTTGATGACGCCGAATTGCTGCGCGGTGCCGACCAGCGCCAGCGCGAGGTCGCGCGAGCCATGCAGAATGCGGAAGGTGAGGGCGCTGACGATGACGACGTCGCCGGTGGTGATGCTGCCGCCGCGCCACAGCGTAATCGCCCAGACCAGCATCCCGCCCGCCATCAGCACCAGGCAGGCGTCGTGGATCAGGCGTGCTTTTTCGATATACATCCAGCTTTTGCGCTGGGCCCGGGCTTCGACGCCCAGCTCGCCGGATAGCCGCTGCCGTTCGCGCGCGCGGGCCGAGAAGGCTTTGACCGTCCACACGTTGCTGACCACGTCGACCAGCTCGCCACTCGCCTTGGAGGCGAGTTCGGCATAGGCGCGATGCACTTGGCGGCCGCGAATGCCGAAGACGATCAACAGCCAGCCGACCAGCAGCACGCTGGCAATCAGCGCCAGCGCCATCGGCCAGCGTATGGTGGAGAGCACGATAATGGCGCCGAGAAAATCGGTAATCGGCGGCATGATATTCCAGATCAGGGTGCTGAACACACCGCCGGTGGCGGCCGCGGCGGTGGTGACGCGATTGCCCAGCGCGCCCGAGAAGTGCTGGTTGAAATAGCGCATCGGGTGGCCGGTGAGATGTTCGAAGAGGTCGAGGCGCAGGTCGACCCCAGTGGCGATCACCGCCTTGGAGCCGATTACCCCGCCCAGCCGCCATAGTATGTTTTCCATCGCGATCAGCCCGATGAACAGCGCGAGCGGCGCCCATACCAGCGCGGCCTGCCTGTCTTCGGCGTCCATTGCGTCGATGAGCAGCTTCATCGCGTATTGCACGCCCACTGCGCAACTGGCCGCGCCGACGATGACGGTGAACACCGTGCCGAACAGCCACGGCCGCATGCGCACGTAGCGCAGCAAAAAAGGCAGGGCGCGGCTCGGGATCGGGCCGGTCTTGGCCGAGCCGTCAGCGCGCGTCATCGCGATAGTGCCGGCGCGGTGTCAGCCAGGTCATCAACAGCGATACGCAGACTGTTGGCGCGGCTATGCGGCTGCCAGCGGCGCAACACGGATGCCATCGGCGCGTATACCGGACGGTGGCCGTTGATGTCGGGCATGCCGAGCAGACCGGTGGAGCAATGGCGGTCGTCATCCCAGCCGGGATAATCGAGCACCGGGTAGAGGCATACGCCTTCAATCGGTATCTGCGACGCCAGCGCCTTGTCGACTTCGCTGCAAACCGCTTCGAGCCAAGGGCCACGGTTGTCGTCTTCGGCCCCGGTTTCTGAAATCAGCATCGGCCGGCCATAGCGCAGGTAAACCTCGCCCAGCATGTCATGCAACGGCCGATGGTGTGGCGAACCGGGGTGTATGACCTCGGGGTTTTCGCCGCCCAGGTACCATTGGTTCTTTTCGTAGTAATTCAGGCCGATGATGTCCAGGTACTCTGGACGGCCGCCCAGCCCCGGCCAGAGTTCGCCGGTGAGCATGTCGCAGGTCTGGAATTGCGCGCGGCGGTAAGCCTCGGCTTCTTCCTTGTCTTGCGGGCGGTCGGGATGCGCGACGACGTTGATCAACGGCTCGGCGGTAATGAAGCGGCTGTGCGGCTCGATGTTGCGGATCAGTTCGATGGCGGCGATGGTGGCGCGGATCAGTTGATGCTTGAGTTCCCAGCCCCGGCCGTAGGCCAGCGGGTGTATGCGCCCCTTGTCACCACCGGCCCAGGACCAGAACGATACTTCATTGATCGGGCAGTAAATCGGCACTTCGCCGGTCTCGTCGCGTATCAGTCGCGCGACTTCGACGGCGTAATGCGCGAAGCGATCCACGAATTCCGGCCGCCAGATGTCGATATCGTCTGGCCAGCCGTAGTGGCACAGATCCCAGATCACCTGCACGCCGGCGTCGTGCGCTGCGTGCAGCATGGGCAGAAAGCTCGACCAGTCGTAACTGCCAGGGGTTGGCTCGACCAGATGCCAGCGTATGCCGTCGCGCATTGCGCGTATGCCGTGCGCGCGCAATTGGGCATAGTCGCTCGCGGCCCAGCGGTCATGGTGGGTCCCGGCGATCAGATCTAGGCGGCGACCGTCGGCGCGCCGGTGAGAGGAGCATTCGAAACCCCCTAGGACAAAGCTCTGGAAGGTATCCGATTTATTCATAAAATAATATCCTTTTAATACATAGTCTTAATTAATTTAATTTAAAGTAATTTATTACAAATATTAGCCGGCTCTTGCCAGTTCCATGGGTGGCGATATTCCGGTTTCTGCTTCGGCCAGCTTGTTGAAGACGGCCAATGCCTGGCCGACGACTTGGTCCATGTTGTAGTAGCGATACGTGGCCAGACGCCCGACAAAAGTAACGTTTTGCCTTTCCTCTGCGAGCGCCTGATATTTGCGATACAACTCGGCATTTTCCGCGCGTGGCACCGGGTAGTAGGGGTCGCCCTCGGCACGCGGAAATTCATAGGTCAGCGCCGTGCGGGCGTGGGCTTGCCCGGTCAGGTGCTTGTACTCGGTGATGCGCGTGTGCGAAATCGTCTCATCCGGGTAATTGACCACGGCGACCGGCTGAAATTGCGCCACGTCCACAGTTTCATGCTTGAAAGCGAGCGAGCGGTAGGGCAGTTTGCCGTAGCGGTAATCGAAAAACTCATCGATGGGGCCGCTGTAGACCAGGTGCCGGTAGCTGATTTCCTTGCGTATCTCGGCGAAATCCGCATTCAGCATGATCTTGATATTGGGATGGTCGAGCATGTTTTCGAACATCCGCGTGTAGCCGTGCAGCGGCATCTGCTGAAATTCATCCTGAAAATAGCGGTCGTCGGCATTCGTCCGCGTCGGCACGCGCGAGGTGACGGATTTGTCGAGCTGCGACGGATCCAGCCCCCATTGCTTGCGCGTATAGCCGCGAAAGAATTTTTCATACAGCTCGCGCCCGACCTGGTTGATGACGACATCCTCCGATGTGCGGATGTCTGCCACCGGTTCGGCACGCGAAGCCAGAAAATCCGCCGCGCCGACTTCATCCAGATTCAAGCCGTATAGCCGGTTGATCGTCGTGAGATTGATCGGGATAGGCACCAGATTGTCGTCGACATGCGCCAGCACGCGGTGCTCGTAAGGCCGCCACTGGGTAAAGCGCGACAGGTAATCCACGATGCGTGGCGCATTGGTGTGAAAGATATGCGGCCCGTAGCGATGGATGAGGATGCCCGCGTCGTTGTAATGATCGTAGGCGTTGCCGCCGATATGCGGCCGCCGGTCTATGATCAGCACGCGCTTATTCAGCCCGGCGGCAAGCCGTTCTGCCAGCACGCTGCCGGCAAAGCCGGCGCCGACGATCAGATAGTCGAAACCCGCGCCTGCCATAGTCAGGCCCGCACGCGGCGGGCAGTGCGCCGTCCTGAACCGAGAGCAGCCTGATACGCCAGCGTTTCGGTGGTTACGATGGCCTCGTCCATCAGCGCGTTCATGTTCTGCCAGGTGTTGTCCCAGGACATGTCGCGCAATTCATGATCCGCAACCGCGGCGACCGCGGCGGGCGTTTGCATGTCATCCAGCGAGTCCTCGATGGCTGAGATGAAGCCGTGCGTATCACGGGCGATGCGCACGATGGCGCTTGTGGCGTAGGTGCGCACCACGTCGCGGATGGGCGTGGAAACTACCGGACGGCCGCCGGCCATGTACTCCGGCGTCTTGGTGGGGCTGATGAAGCGGGTGGATTCGTTGATCGCAAAAGGCATCAGCGCCACGTCCCAACCGCCGAGATACTGTGGCAGTTCGTCGTAAACCTTGGGGCCGAGATAATGGATGGTGGGACGGCGCGGCAGCGTGGCCGGGTCGATCTTCACCACCGGGCCGACCAGCACGATTTGCCAGTCCGGGCGGGCGGCGGCAATAGCATCCACCAGCTCAATATCCAGCCGCTCGTCGATGACGCCATAAAAGCCCAGCCGGGGATGCGGGATGTGTGCCTGATCCTCCGGCTCCTGTGCGATGCTGCGGGCGGCGCGGAAATGATCGAGATCGACGCTGCTGGGGAAGGGATGTGCGTTGGAGTGGTGGCGCTTTTTGGCTTCGTACAGGCTGACGCCGCCGGTAAATACCAGATCGGCGCGCTTCATCAGCCGCTGCTCGCGTTCGATCAGTTCCGGCGGGGCGCCGCGGAAAGCGGAAAGCTCGTCCATGCAGTCGTAAACAATCAAGGGTGCATCGAGGTGGTCGGTAAACGACAGGCTCATCGGCGTGTAGTACCACAACACGGGCTCGGCACCTGAAATGGTGAGGTAACGGTTCAGCAGCCTGCGCTGGTCGGCCTCGCCTTCGCGCGTGCCGATGTGCGACGCCGGGATGCGCGGCACTAGCACGCGCACGCCGGGTTCCGGCATGCTGACATCCAGCCAGGGGGTAATTGCCTCGGTGGCGACGGGTTCCTCAAAAAAAAGCACCTGGTAGGTGCGTGCGAAACGACTCATCAGATGTTGCGGTCGCTGGTAGACGAAATTCCAGCGCAGGTGCGAAAGGCATAGCAGCGTCGGACGCTGCGGATCGGGCAATGCGGCGAAACTGCTCCCTGGCGATAGCTTGCCTGCGCTGCGCGTCTTACCGATTTCAAACTGGAAAGGACCGGCCCAACTCATATTTTGCTCCTTGAAAGTAACGTACAGGAAATCCGCCGGACTCTGCATGTGAGGCCGTGTTTATTTGACCGGCAGTGCGGGGGATATACCTTCAGGTAGAGAAAAGCAAAAAGGTCGAGTTCCGGCGATTACACAGGTTCGGAATATTCCTACACGAGATTGGATGTAATTCCTACAAGCAGCAGCGCCGCGATTTCAGACCCGATTTCGGCATCTGGAGCGAAAAAAAACCAAAAAAATGGCAAGCCAGGGGGTATCGGCTTGCCTAGGAGTCAACCTGCGATTAATGATGGGAAGCCTAAGCGTCCTCGGCCGCAATGGCGGCCCATTCCTCGTCTGTGAACAAGCGCGAGCGCGTCAGGAAGCGCAACCCTTCCGGCCCTTCCAGCGAGAACATGCCGCCGCGTCCTTCGACCACATCGATGATGAGCTGGGTATGTTTCCAGTATTCATACTGCGATACGCTCATATAGAACGGACAGCCGCCGATTTCGCCCATCAGCACATCGCTGTCGCCGACGATAAATTCGCCCAGCGGATAGCACATCGGTGCGCTGCCGTCGCAGCAGCCGCCGGACTGATGGAACATCAGCGCGCCGTATTTGGTTTTGAGCTTGCCTATCAGTTGGATCGCGGCGGGCGTGGCAATGACTTTACGGGTGTCCAATTCAGCGCCCTCCATGGCGAGCCGGCCCTGCGAACAGGGCCGGGCATACGGGCAGCGCTTTTTAGAAGAACCCCAGCGCATTCGGGCTGTAGCTCACCAGCATGTTCTTGGTCTGCTGGTAGTGATCCAGCATCATGCGATGGTTCTCGCGGCCGATGCCGGATTGCTTGTAACCGCCGAACGCGGCGTGGGCAGGGTAGTGGTGGTAGCAGTTGGTCCACACGCGACCGGCCTGGATGCCGCGGCCAAAGCGGTAGGCGGTGTTGATGTCGCGCGTCCATATGCCGGCGCCTAGGCCGTACAGCGTGTCATTGGCGATTTCCATTGCTTCCTCCTTGGTCTTGAAGGTGGTCACCGACACGACCGGCCCGAAGATTTCTTCCTGGAAGATACGCATCCTGTTGTGACCCTGCATGATGGTCGGTTTCACATAGTAACCGTCCTTGAGGTCGCCTTCCAGTACGTTGCGCTCGCCGCCGATCAGGCACTTGGCACCTTCCTGCTTGCCGATATCGACGTAGGACAGGATCTTTTCCAGCTGCTCGCTGGAGGCCTGCGCGCCTATCATCGTACTGCGATCCAGCGGGTTGCCCTGCTTGATGGCGGCCACGCGCTTGGTAGCACGCTCGATGAACTTCTCGTAGATGGATTCCTGCACCAGCGCGCGCGACGGGCAGGTGCAAACTTCACCCTGGTTGAGCGCGAACATTGCGAAGCCTTCCAGCGCCTTGTCGAAAAAGGCGTCGTCGGCCGCCATCACGTCCTCGAAGAAGATGTTGGGCGACTTGCCGCCGAGTTCCAGCGTGACCGGGATGATGTTCTGCGACGCGTATTGCATGATCAGGCGCCCGGTGGTGGTTTCGCCGGTGAACGCGATCTTGGAAATGCGCGGGTTGGAGGCCAGCGGCTTGCCGGCTTCCAGGCCGAAGCCGTTGACGATGTTGAGCACGCCGGGCGGCAGCAGGTCCTGGATCAGTTCCATGACGATGAGGATGGACACCGGCGTCTGCTCGGCGGGCTTCATCACGATGCAGTTGCCGGCGGCCAGCGCGGGCGCCAGTTTCCAGGCGGCCATCAGGATGGGGAAGTTCCACGGGATGATCTGGCCGACGACGCCCAGCGGCTCGTGGAAGTGGTAGGCGATGGTGTCATCGTCGATCTCGCTGATGCCGCCTTCCTGCGCGCGGATGCAGCCGGCGAAGTAGCGGAAGTGGTCGATGGCCAGCGGGATGTCGGCGGCCAGCGTTTCGCGCACCGGTTTGCCGTTGTCCCAGGTCTCCGCCATCGCGATGGTTTCCAGATTGGCTTCCATGCGATCGGCGATCTTGTTCAGGATGTTGGCGCGCATGGTGGTGGAGGTGTGGCCCCAGGCATTTTTTGCAGCGTGTGCGGCGTCCAAAGCCAGCTCGATATCCTCGGCGGAAGAGCGGGCGACTTCGCAGAAGGGTTTGCCGGTGACCGGCGTGATGTTTTCGAAATACTGGCCCTTGACCGGGGGGACCCATTTGCCGCCGATGAAGTTGTCGTAGCGTTTCTTGAAAATGCTGCTCGGGTCGGTAATGCTCATGGTGCTCAGATCGGTTTTGCTCATGGTACTGGTCTCCTCGATCAATGTTGTGAATAGCCTATGCTGGACACAGGCTCGGCGATACATAGTTAGCAGCAAGCGTGCCACTCTGCGCGGTCCACGCAATCGTATGATTTGTAAAATAAATTGCGTATTCGTCGCAGATCGGCATATGATGCCTTTTCTCAATTTGACACAGTCGCAGCGTCTTGAAGTGAGACATGCTGCGACATCCCCGATGACCGCCCGATGAACCGTTCCAGCTACCTCACCCGACTCAAAGCCGCCCGCGACCAGCTTCTGGATCAGGGCAGCGTGCCGCAGGGCGTGCTGCCCGAACCCATCGAGCGCTCCTGGTCGCGCTGCGCGAACACCGGCCTGTCGGTAGAGCTCAAGCCCACCCTCGAGCCGATACTCAACCAGGCCCTGGAAGAAATCCGCGACAAGAACTCGCGCCTGCTCACCCAGGCACGGCCGGAGATGGAAAACCTGCACGCGCAGATCTTCGGCACGCAGAGCATGGTGATCCTCACTGACGCCAGCGGCACCATCCTGCATGCGCTGGGCAACCCGGAATTCATCGGCAAGGCGCAGCGGGTTGCCTTGCAGCCCGGCGTCACCTGGAGCGAGGGCAATACCGGCACCAACGCCATCGGCACGGCACTTATTGAAGAGGCGCCGGTATTCGTGATGGGCGCCGAGCACTACTTCAGCCAGAACGCTTTTCTCAATTGCTCCGCCGCGCCCATCATGGACCCGCACGGCAATACGATCGGTGTGCTGGATGTATCGGGCGATTACCGCCAGCCGCAGGAGCAGACCATGGCACTGGTGCGCATGTCGGCGCAGATGATCGAGAACCGGCTGTTCAGCGCGGAGTTCGTGCGCGACGTCACGCTGCATTTCCATTCCCGCCCCGAGTTCATCGGCACGCTGTGGGAGGGCATTGCGGTGTTTTCGCCGTCGGGCCGGCTGCTGGCACTCAACAAGAGCGGCATCGCCCAGTTGGGTGTCAATGGCGCGGACTTTTCACGGCTGGATTTCGGCAGCCTGTTCATCGGTACCCTGGAAAGCCTGCTCGACGCAACGCGCAGCGCCTTGCCCCACAGCACGCCCTTGGCCACGCATAGCGGCCATCGCCTGTACGCCAAAGTGGAACCCGGAGTGATGGCGATGGCCGTTTCCAGCAGCCCGGCGTCGCGTCCGGCAAAAGCTCCCGCAAGTGAATTCGTGCCCGACCTTCGCCTGCTGGATGCGCTGGATACCAGCGACGCGCATATGCGCAAAGCCGTTGCAGGCGTGAAGAAAGTACTGGGACGCGACATCCCTATCCTGATCGAAGGCGAAACCGGTACTGGCAAGGAACTGCTGGCCAAGGCCATCCACGCCGCCGGCAAGCGCGGCAAGGGGCCGTTTGTGGCGATCAATTGCGCTTCGATTCCGGAAGGCCTGATCGAAGCCGAGCTGTTCGGCTATGAGGAGGGCGCTTTCACCGGCGCCAAACGCAGCGGCGTGCCGGGGAAAATCATGCAAGCCAGCGGCGGAACACTCTTTCTTGATGAGATCGGCGAAATGCCGGTGCAACTCCAGGCGCGGCTGTTGCGCGTGCTGCAGGAACGCGAAATCGTGCCGCTGGGCGGCGCCAAAGGCATTGCCGTCGATATTGCCGTAATCTCCGCCACCAACCGCAAGCTGCGCGAGCATGTCGAGCAGCGCAGTTTTCGCGAAGATCTGTATTACCGGCTCAACGGCCTGCGCGTCACGCTGCCGCCGCTCAGGCAGCGCGGCGATCTGGAAATCCTGGTCGAGCGCATCCTGCGTGAAGAAAGCCATGAGCATGTCACGCTGCATCCCGACACGCTGGCCATATTCTCCCGCCACCCTTGGCCTGGCAATGTGCGCCAGTTGCGCAACGTGCTGCGCGCGGCGCTGGCGTTCCTCGAAGGAGACCGCGTCATCGCGCGCCATCACTTGCCCGACGACTTCCTTGAGGAACTCGAGCGCATCAATCCGACTCCTACACGCAGGACGTCGCATATGGGTGCCTTGAACATCGAGGCAGCCGAAGTCGATCTGATCCGCCAGGCGCTGGCAGCCGAGAACGGGAATATCACGACCGCCGCAAGCAGGCTAGGCATCAGCCGAGCCACGCTTTACCGCAAGGTGAAACGCCTCAACCTGGCCTGATCCGGATCCTAAAATACGTCCCCAAAGTCGAAGCCGGCTTTTAGTCCGGCCGTATCGCTTGAAAAAGCGAACTCGAGGAGACGACGGATGTTTCTGCTATTGCATAGCATCAATCATGCGTCATTCAATTTGCGCACATGGCTCACACGCAGCGCAACCTTGCTATTTTTTTATTCCAGCCTGGTCGGATGCGCGACCGTGCCCGATGCCGATGTCGTCATCGATAATGCGCATGCGAATTCCGATGGCAATCCGCGCGTTGTAGGCGCAAAAGGGCCGTTGACGGCCAAGCAGAGCAAGGCCTTGTTCGAGCGCCTAGGCCTGAGCGCCGAAAATAGCGATCTTTTCAAGCGTCATCTGGCCGTCGAGCAGGAGATCGCGGAAAGCCCGCTCGTCGCGGGAAATTCAACGCGATTGCTGCGCGATGGCGAGCAGACCTTCGACGCGATTTTTGACGCGATTCGCGCTGCCAAACATCACATCAACATGGAGTATTACATCCTGGAGAATGTCGAGCACAAGGGCACGAAGCTTGTCGATCTCCTGGTCGCCAAACGGCAGGAGGGCGTGGCGATCAACATTCTTTACGACAGCTTCGGCTCGATTTCCACGCCACCCGAATTCTTCGACCGCCTGCGCAAGGCGGGCGCGAAAGTGCTGGAATTCAATCCGGTGAATCCACTGGAGCGCCGCCGCATCATCAAGTCGCCCAACGACCGTGACCATCGCAAGATTTTCGTCATCGATGGGCATACTGCTGTCGTCGGCGGCATCAATCTCAGCGTCACTTATCAAAGCCGGCCTTTCGATTCCGCCACGGGCAAAGAAAAAAGGGAACATTGGCGCGATACCGACATGGAAGTGCGCGGGCCGGTCGTGGCAGAACTGCAGAAGCTGTTCTTCGACCAGTGGCATAAGCATATGGGCGAGAAGATCGACGACAAGGGCTACTTTCCGCCGCTGAAGCCGAATGGCAGCGAGGTCGTCCGCGTGATCGGCAGCGCACCGGATCATACCGTTTCAAGGTATTACGTCACCTTGTTGTCGGCCATACGCAATGCCGAGAAAACCATCTGGATCACCAACAGCTATTTCGTGCCGACCAAGGGCATGAAACGAGACTTGATGGATGCGGCCCGGCATGGCGTCGACGTTCGGTTGCTGGTGCCCGGTAAAAGCGACGTGCAAGCTACGCTGGCTGCACAGCGATCACACTACCGCGAGTTGCTCGAAGCCGGCGTGAAGATCTCGGAAAGCGAGAATGCGGTACTGCACGCCAAAACGGTGGTCATCGACGGCGTCTGGTCGGTAGTGGGCTCTTCCAATCTTGACCATCGCAGCGTGCTGTATAACGACGAAGTCGATGTGATCGTGCTGGGCGAGGTTACCGGCAAGGAAATGGAACGCATGTTCCAGGAAGATAGCGCCAAGGCCAAGCCGATCGAGCTGGCAGAGTGGAAGCGGCGGCCGGTGCTTCAACGCATCAACGAATTCTTCTCGCGAATCTTTCAGAATATAATGTAAGGCATTGATTCAGCTTCATTCGCGCATGCGCTTGTATTCATTTCGTTTCATTTCCGCATAGGTCGCCCGGTCGACTTCATGCAACTGCGTGGCGTATTGTTCCAGCGTCTCGATGCAAGCTTTCAGCCGCTTTTCGAACTGATCCTCGCCGGGAGCGTTCAGGAACGATTCGATGGCCACGTAATAGCGCATCGCGTTGCGTTCCACCACGCCGCGCACGCCGCCGATATATTGGGGTTTGCCGTCCGGCCGCGTGCCAACCGGCGTGAATCCTATCTTGCCGCGTGCCATTGTCGACAGGTATCCCTTCATCGCGACCTTTCCCGCCATGCCAAAGCCGTAGGCATAAGTCAGGTGGATGAATGTCTGGTTCTTGTCGGTGGGCATCGCTTCCAGGATGATGCGGTAATCATGGGTGCTCATCGGGCCTCGGGCGGCACTCAGGCTGGTTGCGAAATAGGTTTTCCCGGAAGCCAGCACGCTGTAGCGGAATTCCACCGGGTGGGTATCCTTCAACTGCTGCTCCATCTTGCGCCCAAGGTTGACCGTCAATGTACTGCCCTCGGCGTCTTGTCGGGCACGGCAATACTTGACGTTGAGGTGCAAAATCAAGACTTCGCACCAATTCGTCGGCTTGCCGGAGGGATCATTCAGCGCGGCACTCACTACGGAAAACGGCTGGTCGACCAGCGCATAGATGTCGCCCTCAAGCTCATTCGACGACTCCTGGGATTCGATATAAAGCGAGCGGTTGAAGGCGTTATTGTGCAGCTTGGGCGTGAGGCGCTCATAGCTGGCGCGTAGGGTAGCGGCGGAAGGTTTCATGGTAGGCCCCGCATAGGCCGGACAGTTAAATAGAAAAAAGGCGGCAACCAGCAGCATGAGCGATAGCGCAATGCCATATTGTCCGCGCCCGGGTTGCCTGCGCACCTCATGCATAACTGCGCAACTGCCGCGAGAAATCCTGCAGCGCCGCAATACCGCTTTCTTCCGCCCGACGGCACCAATCTTCGAGCTGTTGCAGCAGCTGCTCCCGCGTCTCATTGGTCCGTGCGATGAGTGACACCAACTCCTGGCGCATCGAATACACCGTTTGCAATACCGTGCTGGACATCAGCGCCTGGCGCAATACGGCATGATCCTTTTCCGGCAGGGAATCCGCATCCCGCTGCAGCCAGCGCTTTACCGTGGCGGAAAGGTGCGCCACGTTGAGTGTCGCGGCTTCGTGTTTGACCGTCCTTCTGAGCGATCGGGTGAACCCGGCCAGCACGGCGTAGCGATGGGTCAGGATGGCCTGCAAGGTTTCCAGGTCGCAACTCGCCTTGGAGGTATCGAAGCGCAATCGGGCCGCCACTTTGTTCACATGCGCAAGTTTGAGCATGGCCAGCAGCCGTATGTACATCCAGCCGATGTCGAATTCCCACCAGCGGCTGGAGAGCTTGGCCGAGTTACTGTAAGCGTGATGGTTGTTATGCAGCTCCTCGCCGCCGATCAGCAAGCCCCACGGCACGATATTTTTCGATGCGTCGCGCGTGACAAAGCTGCGATAGCCGAGATAATGGCCGATGCCATTGACCACGCCGGCAGCAAAGATCGGAATCCACAGCATCTGCACCGCCCAGACGGTGAGGCCGATGAAGCCGAACAACGCAAGATCGATGATCAGCATCAGCGAGATGCCAAGTACGGTATGTGGGGTGTAGAGGTGGCGCTCGATCCAGTCGTCGGGTGTGCCGCGACCATAGGTCGCAAGGGTTTCGCGATTGGCGGCTTCCTTTCCGTACAATTCCGCGCCTTCCAGCAACACCTTGGCAATGCCGTAAATCTGCGGGCTATGCGGGTCATCGGCGGTTTCGCACTTCGCGTGATGCTTGCGGTGGATGGCGACCCATTCGCGCGTTACCATGCCGGTGGTAAGCCATAGCCAGAAGCGGAAGAAGTGGCTGACGGCAGGGTGCAGGTCAAGCGCGCGATGTGCCTGATGGCGATGGAGGAAAATGGTGACTGAGGCGATGGTGACATGGGTCAGTATCAAGGTTGCCAAAACCAGGCCCCACCAGGGAAGTGCGAAGACACCGGAAGCCATCATGAACTCCTATGAGGCGCGCGCTGTAGAGGATTGTAAGCCTTTGTAAGCGCGTGCGTAAATGTAGGTTAAAGTCATTGGTCCGGAATTGATTAGGCGAGTTCCCTTTGCTACATTCACTGGCCCGTTTAAAAATAGTTTTGTTGCGTTTCTCTACACCCCGCAACTGTGCCGGAACCTAGCTGCCACATGAAGCAAATTGCATTCACCCTCTGCCTGTTATCGACCAGCCTGTCCGGCCACGCGCTGGACTGGGCGGATCCGTTCGAAACCGGCAAGCTGCCTCGTCCAGTCGCGAGCGGATCCATCGCCCTTGGCGGCCAGGCTCCGTGCGATGCCGAGTCGGCACTGCCGGCGACGCTCTCATTGAGCGATGTGGTCGATCGCGTGTTGTGCCGCAATCCGCGGAGCCACGAAGCCTGGGCCAATGCGCGCGTGCAGGCGGCGGAAGTCGGAGTAGCGCGCGCGGCTTTCCTGCCGAATATCGATGCCACTGCCGGGGTCGAACATAACTGGAGCAAAGGCGGTAGTCGCAGCAGCACCAGCGGCTTGAGTGATACCGGCAGTAACGGGATTTCAACGGGAAGCTCGTCAGGCAGCACCGACTACAACCAGGTCTCCGCCGGCGTCAGCCTGTCATATCTGCTTTACGATTTCGGCGGCCGCGATGCCGCACTCGAGAATGCCCGCCAACTGTTCGAGGCCGCCAGCGCGACGCAGGACAATGTCGTACAAGGGCTTTTCTTCTCCGCGATCCAGGGCTATTACCAGCTGAACGCCGCGCAGGCGGCGCTGCAGTCCGCGCTGGAAGCCGAGCGCAGCAGCAAGGCCAGCCTGGATGCGGCTACGGCGCGTTACCAGGTGGGTGTCGGCACGCCCGCCGATAAATTGCAGGCGCAAACCGCATACTCGCAAGCGGTGCTGGATCGCATCCGCGCCGAAGGTACGCTGCGCAATGCCCACGGCACGCTGGCCAGCCTGATGGGCATGGACGCCAACCAGAGTTACACCTTGCAGCCTGTCGCCGACACGCCGGCCACCGAGCAATTTCAGGCCAATGTCGGCGAGTTGATCGCCGAGGCGCGCAGGCGTCGTCCCGATCTTGCCGCCGCGGAGGCGCAGATCGCTGCCGCCGAGGCAGGTATCGCCACCGCGCGCGCCGCGGGCAAACCCAGCATTTCCGTGACCACCGATCTTGCCTATCTCAACCGCGAATCCAGCGACCCCAACCGCAGCGGCGGAATTGGGCTCAACGTCACGATTCCCTTGTTTACCGGCTTTGCCAATACCTACCGCATCCGTTCTGCCACCGAGCAGGTGGAAGTCAGAAAGGCCGCGCGCGATCAAATTGCCTTGCAGATTGCGCTCGATGTCTGGCAGGCCTACCAGAATCTGCAGACCGAAACGCAGTCGGTGCAATCCAGCGCCGACCTCGTCGCCAGCGCCACCCAGAATGCCGACGTTGCCTTGGGCCGCTACAAGGCCGGCGTGGGCAATATCATCGACGTGATCACCGCGCAGTCCGCGCTGGCCAGTGCGCGAGCGCAGCGTATCCAGGCGCGCTTCAACTGGGATATCGCGCGCGCCAGCCTGGCGTATTCGATGGGCCGATTGGACGACGTGGCGGCCGATACCCAACATCCTCTCTCTTCAGAAAGTCAGCAATGAAGTTTCTTTCCAGGCTATTCAGCGGCTGGGCGCTACTGCTGCTCGCGCTCGTTGCGGCCGGCGGCTATTACTATTACAAAAGTCAGCAGCAGCCCGACCCGAGTGAGGTCTATCGAACGGAGGAGGTCGACGTCGGCGACATGGTGCAGACCGTATCCGCCAACGGCACGCTCAATCCGGTGACGCTGGTCAGCGTCGGCACCCAGGTTTCGGGTACGGTAAGAAAGCTCTACGCCGACTTCAACCAGGAAGTGAAAAAAGGGCAGATTCTGCTGGAGCTGGACGACGCGATCTATTCCGCCCAGGTGCGGCAGAGCGAAGCCAATATCCGCAACGTGCAGGCCACCCTCGACCTGGCACGCGCGAATGAGGCGCGCATGCAGAATCTTTTCAATCTGGAATACGTATCGCGGCTGGAGCTGGATCAAGCGATCCAGGCGCGACGCTCCGCCGAGGCGCAGATTGCACAGGCGCAGGCGCAACTGGCACGCGACCGGGCCAACCTCAATTACACCGTGATCCGCTCGCCGGTTTCCGGCGTGGTCGTGGCACGGCAGGTGGATATCGGCCAGACCGTGGCCGCCAGCTTCCAGACGCCGGAACTGTTCAAGATCGCGCAGGATCTTTCCAAGATGCAGATCCATTCGAACTTCGCCGAGGCCGACGTCGGGCAGATACGCGTCGGCCAGCCGGCGACCTTCAGCGTGGATGCTTACCAGGACCGCAAATTCAGTGCCGTGGTGCAGCAGGTGCGGCTCAACCCGACCATTCAGGCCAACGTCGTGACCTACGACGTGGTGTTGGGTGTGGACAACCCCGAGCTGATCCTGCTGCCCGGCATGACTTCGTATGTCAGCATCGCCGTTGCCGAGCAGCAAGCAGCGCTGCGGGTGCCGAATGCCGCGCTGCGCTATCGGCCGGCACAAAACGAGTCCTCCAGGGATAAGCCCAAAGCGAAATCCTCCCGCCGCCAGGATGGTTCGGTGCGCAAGGTGTATGTGCTGCGCCAGGGCAAGCCTGTTGCAGTTCCGGTGACGCTGGGCATTACCGACAACAAGTACACGGCCGTGCTGTCGGGCGACCTCAAGGCGGGAGATCAGGTCATCGTCGGCGACAACTCGTCAAATGAAGACAAGCGCTCCGACGGACGAGGCATGCGCATGAGAATGTTCTAATGCAAGCCGAACCGTTGATACGCATCAGCCATCTCAAGAAGCAATACGAGACCGACGCCGGCCCGGTGCCGGTACTGCACGACGTGACACTGGACATTCACGAGGGCGAATTCGTCGCCATCATGGGGCCCTCCGGTTCGGGCAAGTCCACTTTCATGAACATTCTCGGCTGTCTGGATATTCCCACCGGAGGGCGTTACGAATTGCAGGGCCACGACGTCAGTCGGATGGATAGCGACGAATTGGCGCGGTTGCGCAACCACGTGATCGGCTTCGTGTTCCAGGGTTTCAACCTGCTGCCGCGCGCCAATCTGGAAACCAATGTCGCGCTGCCGCTGCTCTATGCCCGCGTGAGCAAACCCGAACGGCTGGAGCGCGCTCGCCAACTGCTCACTCAGATCGGTCTCGGCAAGTATGCGAACTCGCTGCCCAACCAGATATCCGGCGGCCAGCAGCAACGCGTAGCCATCGCCCGCGCGCTGGCGGGCCAGCCCCGTCTGATCCTCGCCGACGAGCCCACCGGCAATCTGGACACCCACACCAGTCAGGAAATCATGGAGATTTTCACGCGGTTGAACGCCGAAGAAGGCATCACCATCGTACTGGTGACGCACGAATCAGACATCGCGCAATACGCGAAGCGGCTAGTACGCTTCGTCGATGGCGAGATCGTGCACGACGGCGGCGTACATGAGGCGGTGGCATGATAGGGGTGATGCTCGGCGAAGCCTGGCATGCAATGGGCGCCAACCGCATGCGTACCTTCCTCACCATGCTGGGCATGGTGATCGGTGTCGGCGCGGTGATATTGATGATGGCGATCGGCCAGGGCGTGCAGTATTCCGTGAATCAGTCCATCGCTTCGATGGGCAGCAACCTGTTTATGGTGGTGTCCGGCTCGACCACTTCCGGCGGCGTGCGCATGGGCGGCGGTGCGTCGCCGACATTGACGCTGGGCGACGCAGAAGCCATTGCCGAGCTGCCGGGTATCGCCGCCACGGCACCGGTGGCTTCGGGCACGGCACAAGTCATCTACGGCCCCAACAACTGGAGCACCGGTATTTCCGGCGTGACGCCGGATTACCTTGAAGTGGCGAACTGGGAGCTGGCCGACGGCTACTGGATGGCCGATTCGGACGTGCGCTCGGCGACGCGCGTTGCCGTGCTGGGCAATACCGTGGCCCAGAACCTGTTCGGCGACGAGAATCCCCTCGGCAAAACCATACGCATCAAGCAGAGCCCCTTCATCATCATCGGCGTACTGGCGCCCAAGGGACAGGCGCTGGACGGCCGCGACCAGGACGACACTATCCTGGTGCCGGTGCGCACCGCGCAGCGCCAGCTGCTCGGCCAGCAGTTCCAGAATGCCGTGCGGCACATCATGGTGCAGGCCGTGTCGGCGGAAACGATGTCGCAGGCCGAGCGCGACATGAACGACCTGCTGCGCCAGCGGCACCGTATCCGGGTCGGCGCGGACGACGATTTCACCGTGCGCAACATGACCGCAATGGCGAATACCGCCGCCGAAACCGCCAAGTTGATGTCCTTGCTGCTGGGCGCGATTGCGTCGATCTCGCTGGTCGTCGGCGGGGTAGGCATCATGAACATCATGCTGGTGTCGGTGACCGAACGCACACGTGAAATCGGCATCCGCATGGCGATAGGGGCCAGAAAGCGCGATATCCTGACGCAATTCCTGCTGGAAGCGATCAGTATTTCGATTGCCGGCTGCACCATCGGGGTGGCCCTGGGCGTAGGCGGGGCGCTACTGGTGAATCATTTGACGCAAACGCCGGTAGTGATTACGTTTGCATCGATTACGCTTGGTTTTGCGGTTGCGACTGCGGTGGGTGTTTTTTTCGGGTATTATCCGGCCCACCAAGCAGCCAGATTGAGGCCAATCGAAGCCTTGAGATATCAATAAGCTACTGGTTTTTCAGGCAAAAAAACTATTGCCTAAAAGGCTTGAAAAAATTGTATCATTGAGCCCGCGACGAAATCATAAATACGCAACAAATCATAACCCTGCAACTCAATTCGGAGGACATATCGTGGCCAAGCCATTAATTCAAGTAGCACTGGATTCTTTAGATTACGAACAAACCCTGGCGCTGGCTCGTCAAGCCGCTCCCTACGTCGACATCATTGAAATCGGCACGCCCTGCTTGAAGGTGAATGGTATCGCGATTGTCAAGGCGATTCGCGCACAACATCCGGACAAACTGATTTTCGCTGACCTGAAGACCATGGACGCCGGTTACTACGAAGCCGAGCCGTTCTTCAAGGCTGGCGCCGACATCACCACCGTGCTGGGCACCGCCGACATCGGCACCATCAAGGGTGTGGTCGATGTGGCTAACGCCTACGGCAAGCAAGCCCAGGTCGACCTGATCAACGTGACCGACAAGGCCGCTCGTGCAGCTGAAGCCGCCAAGGTTGGCGCACACATCATCGGCATCCACACCGGCATCGACCAGCAACTGGCCGGCCAAACCCCGTTTGCCGATCTGGCAGCACTGGTTGGTCTGGGCCTGAACGTCAAGATCTCCGTGGCTGGCGGCATCAAGCAAGCTACGGTGCAGCAAGTCGTCAAGGCCGGTCCGAACATCGTCGTTGTTGGCGGCGCGATCACCGGTTCCAAGGCTCCTGACGTCGCAGCGCGCGAAATCCGCGATCTGGCCGATGCAGCCAGCGGCGAAAGCGCCGGCGGTGGTATCTTCGGCTGGGTGAAGAAGCTGTTCGCTTAATTGCTCGATGCCCCGTCGGCACAAGGCGGGGCGCGCGATGAAGCTGGATGCCGTCATTCGCAAGAATGACGGCATTTTTCATTTCCGCCGTCCAGCGCTGTGTGTGACACGTTAAAATGTTTTCATTTCCGCTTTCGGTATTCCCATGACGATACAACTGCTTCCCGACCATCTCATCAGCCAGATTGCGGCCGGGGAAGTCGTCGAACGGCCAGCCTCGGCGCTCAAGGAGTTGCTGGAGAACAGCCTGGATGCCGGTGCCGACGATGTGTCGGTGATGCTGTTGCAGGGCGGGATCAAACAGCTCCGGGTCGCCGACAATGGTGGCGGTATCGCGCCGAAGGAGCTTCCGTTGGCGCTTGCGCGCCATGCCACCAGCAAGATCGCCAGTCTGGATGACCTCGAGCGCGTCGCCAGCCTCGGCTTCCGCGGCGAGGCGCTCGCCAGTATTGCTTCGGTCTCGCGGACCAGCATCGTCAGTCGCTTGGCTGACGAACGTCACGCCTGGCGCATCGCCTCCGAAGGCGCGACGCTGATTCCTGCCGAGCCCGCAGCATTGGACGAGGGGACGGTGGTCGAAGTCAACGATCTCTATTTCAATACGCCCGCCCGGCGCAAGTTTCTCAAGACCGAAAACACCGAGTATGGCCATTGTGAAGAGGCATTCAAGCGCATTGCGCTTTCGCGCCCGCAAGCAGGGTTCCTCCTTCAACACAATGGGCGCGCGCAGTGGCGCATGACGGCCGGCGAACCGCAGAAACGCTTCACTGAAGTACTGGGCGCGGAGTTTGCCGAGCATGCGCTGATGCTGGACGAGTCCGCTGCTGGCCTCAGGCTGTGGGGCATGGCCGCCAAGCCGGCGTATTCCAAGTTGTCACGCGACATGCAGTACTTTTACGTTAATGGCCGCTTCATCCGCGACAAGCTGGTTTCGCACGCGATCCGGCAGGCTTACCAGGACGTACTGCATCATCAGCGCCATCCAGCTTTCGTGCTATTTTTCGAAATCGATCCGACGCTGGTAGACGTCAACGTGCATCCAACCAAGACCGAAGTACGCTTTCGCGACAGCCAGGCTGTGCATCGTTTCATCTTCCATGCTTTGCATAAAGGACTGGCAGCACCTGTGGCTGCCGCTTTCAGCGAGCGGAACGATGCGACTGCCGCGACTTTATCGACCAACATGGCGTCTGATTGGACGCCACCGCGGCCCACCTCATATGCGCAGCCTTACCAGCCGCAGATTCCCTTGCGCGCCTCGGAAGGCCTGGGGTTTTACCAAACCATGTTTGGCGGGACAGCGTCTGCAGCCACCGCAGCTCCGGCTATCCACGCGTCGCCCATGGAACAGGATGTGCCGCAGCAAGCGCAGGAGTTTCCGTTAGGTTTCGCAATCGCCCAGTTGCATG
Source organism: Methylophilaceae bacterium (assembly GCA_035460165.1). Lineage (GTDB taxonomy): Bacteria > Pseudomonadota > Gammaproteobacteria > Burkholderiales > Methylophilaceae > MM2. Next base: position 34,897 of record DATHWW010000024.1, read on the forward strand.
GTGTCTATGTGCTGGCGCAGAACAAGCAGGGGCTGGTGGTGGTGGATATGCACGCCGCGCACGAGCGCATCATGTACGAGCGTCTCAAGAATGCGCTCGACACCCGTGCCATCGCAACGCAGCCTTTGCTTCTGCCGATCAGCTTCCACGCCGACCGTCTCGAAGTCGCCACGGTGGAAGAGCAGGGCTCCGTGCTGCGTGACCTCGGTTTTGAGATCGCCGTGCTATCGCCCGCCACGCTGGCGGTACGTGCGATTCCCGCCATGCTGGCCGAAGCGGATGCGGTTGCGCTGGCGCGTGCGGTAGTCGCCGATATTCGCGAATACGGCGGCAGCCGCGTGCTCACTGAGCGCCGCAACGAAATGCTCGCCACGATGGCCTGCCATTCCGCCGTCCGCGCCAACCGCAGCCTGACCGTTACCGAAATGAACGCGCTGCTGCGCGACATGGAAGCCACCGAGCGTTCCGACCAGTGCAACCACGGCCGGCCGACCTGGTTCCAGGTGACCATGGGCGAGCTGGACAAGATGTTCATGCGCGGCAAGTAATCGCAAATGCAGGAAATCCTGCCCGCGGACAGTGTCCCAATCCACATAACTGATGTACATTTATGCCCGCCTGCGCGCGCAGGTTTTTCAATAACAATCTTCGAGGAATGCAATGAACAAGTTTTTTGCAGCACTGCTGACCACCGCCATGTTTCTGCCTGCCGCCGCATCCGCCGCGCTCGACGAAACCCTGCGTATCAAGGAAACCATCGAAATTAACGCACCCGCTGACGTGGTGTGGGCCAAGGTTGGCAATTTCAACGACATGAGCTGGCATCCGGCCATCGCCAAGACCGAACTGACCAGCGGCAACAATAACGAAGTCGGCGCTACACGCACACTGACACTGCCGGACGGCGGTACCGTGAAGGAAGTCCTGACCGCCTACGACAAGGACAGCAAGACGATGAAGTACGACATCACCGAGTCCGTGCTGCCGGTGCGCGAATACAGCGCGACCATCCTGGTGCAATCCGCCGACGGCAAAACCACCGTCACCTGGCGCAGCATGTTCAAGCGCAAGGACCCGGCTAACCCCGGCGCTCCCGGCCAGGATGACAAGGCCGCCAAGGAAGCCATTACCGGCATCTTCAAGGCTGGCCTCGAAAATCTGAAAAAGATTTCCGAGCAGAAGTAATCGTTTCGGGTGGGCCTTTCGGCTCACCCATCATTCATCGTGTCCAACACACCTTCCACCGCCCGCATCGCCCTCGCCAGTTTCATCGGCACCGCCATCGAGTTTTACGATTTCTATATCTACGGCATGGCCGCCGCACTGGTCATCGGCCCGGTGTTCTTCCCGCAGAGCGATCCTGCCGCGCAAGCGCTGAATGCTTTCCTGACCTTCGGCGTCGCTTTCCTGGCGCGTCCGTTGGGCGCAGCATTGTTCGGCCATTTCGGCGACCGCATCGGGCGTAAGGCGACGCTGGTTGCTTCACTGCTGGTGATGGGTATTTCCACCATGCTGATCGGCGTGCTGCCGGGCTACGACATGCTGGGCTGGCTGGCGCCGGCCTTGCTGTGCCTGCTGCGTTTCGGGCAGGGCATCGGCCTGGGCGGGGAGTGGGGCGGCGCGGCGCTGCTGGCGACAGAGCATGCACCGGCAGGCAAGCGCGGCTGGTTCGGCATGTTCCCGCAACTCGGGCCGCCGGTGGGATTTCTTTTTGCCACCGGTAGCTTCCTGCTGCTGGCGCATTTTCTCGATGACGCGCAGTTCCGCGACTGGGGCTGGCGCATTCCTTTCCTCGCCAGTGCCTTGCTGGTGATGGTTGGGTTGTATGTGCGGCTGAAGCTCTCCGAGACACCGGTATTCACGCGCGCCCTGCAACAGCAGCCGCGCGCCCGCCTGCCGCTGCTGGAAATGCTGCGCCATCACGCGCTGCCCTTGCTGCTGGGTGCGCTGGCGATGGTGGTGTGCTACGCGCTGTTCTATATCTCGACGGTATTCTCGCTGAGCTACGGCACGACGACGCTCAACATCCCGCGCGAACAGTTTTTGGGGATGCTCTGCATCGCGGTGGTATTCATGGCCGCCGCGATCCCGGTTTCGGCCTGGGCGGGCGACCGCTACGGCCGGCGGCCGGTACTGATCGCGGCAAGCCTGGGTGCGCTGCTGTCGGGCTTCCTGCTGCAGCCAATGCTAGGAAGTGGTTCGGCGCTGCTGATTACGGCCTTCCTCGCGCTGGAATTGTTCTTGATGGGCGCCGCGTTCGCCCCCATGGGGGCGTTGCTGCCCGAACTGTTCCCGACTCGTGTGCGCTATACCGGCGCCGGTGCGGCGTACAACCTGGGCGGCATCCTCGGCGCTTCATTCGCGCCTTATATCGCGCAAAAGCTCGTCGCGTACGGCGGCCTGGCTTTTGTCGGCGCCTATATCACCGCAGCGGCCGGCATCAGCCTGGGCGCCGTGATCCTGATGCGCGAAACGCGCGATCGCCAATTCTGAAGAACCGGTCGGCGCGCCCAGCAATGGTGACCCAAGCCATAAGCTATTGCCGTTAAGCCAGCAGCAGGAACACCGTCGGTTTCTTGTGCAAATCGGGCGCGGGTGCATTTCGCCAGTCGGCGATACGCTTGCTGACGATCATCTCCGATTCCAGACTGACATTGCATGCCACGCACAGCCTTGTTTCAGCATGGCAAGTCGCAAGCAGGTCTTCCAGCAAATGCTGGTTGCGGTAGGGCGTTTCGATGAAAATCTGCGTCTCGCGATTCTTGCGGGACGCCTGCTCGATCTCGCGCAGCTTCTGCACCCGCGCCGCTTTTTCGCTGGGCAGATAGCCGAGAAAAGTAAAGCGTTGGCCGTCGAGCCCTGACGCCATCAGCGATAACAGGATGGAGGAGGGGCCGACCAGCGGCGCGACGCGGATGCCTTTGCGGTGTGCCAACGCCGCCAGCTTTGCGCCGGGATCGGCTACGCCGGGGCAGCCGGCTTCGGACATCAATCCGACATCGCGGCCTTCCAGCAAGGGCGCCAGCAGCGCCGGCAACTCCTTGTCGGTGGTGTGCTCGTTCAGCGTCAGCAGCGCGAGTTCGCGTACCGGCTTCAGCGGCTTGATCGCGCTCAGGAAACGCCGCGCGGTTTTCTCGTTCTCGACAACGAAGGTTTCCAGTCGCTGCGTGATCGCCACGACATCCGGCGGCAGCGCTTTCGAAATGAGGTCATCCCCGAGCGTGACGGGGATCAGGTACAACGTTCCCAAATTCAATATTTCACCTGCACGCGGTAAGTAAGAGTGGCCTTGCCTTCGGCGGGAACGTCGACGCGCCATACCGCAGTGTTGCTGGTTGCCTTTTCGTGCGGGTGGCTGGACTTCAGCATTTTCCAGTCGGCGGGGATGGGTTCCTGCACTGTCACTGTCACGGCTTCCTTCTTCGCGTTTTTCAGCACGATTTCGTAAGCGCTTTCGAATAGCGAGTTGCCCTTGGAGGGGTTGGGCAGTTTCTTGAAATCGGTTTGTTTCTTGTCCGCCGTGACGTCGAACGCCTCGCCCAGCTTGAGGCGAACCTTCTCATTCTTGGGTGTATGGTCGATGCGATCCTCGCCGACGAATTGCGCGTTGCCGGCGCCATCCTTCTTGTAGACGCGAATGATACCCTTGGGCAGCGGCATGCCGAGGCGCGCACTTTCCTTGTTGTCGAATTCGACGAACACGCCGACCTTCATCTTCTGCCCGAGTTCGCCATAGCTGGAGCTGTAGTAGTAATCCGCACCGCGCAGCAGCAGCTCCTTGCGCACCGGCACGCCAGATGCCGACAGCAGCGACACCTGTTTGGTCTGGTTCTCGGCGATGGTGGTCGGGCGGTCCAATGTATACAGGTGATATTCCAGCAGCGACTCCTCGGCCATCTGCGGTGCGTCGGCGGGTGCGGCCATTTCCATTTTCGACATCGCGCGCACCAGGCGCCGTTCGTCCTGGACGCGGTTCACGTCGCCCGCCACCAATTGCAATTTCGCGTTGCGGTAGGATGCGCCGCTGGTATTGGTGAGCGTCACCCAGCCGGAAAGGTCCAGCTTGTCGTCCGCTGCATTCAGTTCGGCGACGTAGTCCGCCTTCCAGCCCAGTCCGCCGGTGAGGTAGCTCAACTCGACATCCTGCTGGGTCGCGCCGCCGTTGCTGAGCGACATCACCAGCGTCGGCCGGTCGCGCAAATTGGCCGGCACGTCGCCGTAGACGATACGGCCGGGAATGCCGGTCTCGATGCGGTCGCCCATCTTCAGCACCACACCGTTGTTGGCCGCCAGCACCTGTGCCTGCTCGGTCGTTTCGGCACCGGTTGCCGGATTGGTCTTGATGACACCGACCGATTTGCCGACGAACTTCTCCAGCAGCTTCTGCGGCGTTAGCAAATCGAAATCGAAATTCTGTTCGATCACAGTCAATTTGCCGGGGCTAGTGAGGCTACGCAGCAAGGCAGTCTCCGGGCGCATCTGCGCACTTACATCGCGGAAGGCCAGCGTGCTTTGGCCGCTGCCCAGCTGGATTTTGCGTTGGTCCTTCACCAGTGCCAGGTTTTCGTTGTAGATGGTCACCGCGACGCCCTGCTGGTCGGCAAGCGTGCTTCTGGATTCCTCGGCAGTGGCAGGTAGCGTAACGGCAAGGCCGGCGGCGACCAGGAAGGTGATAGGGCGCTTATTCATGGGATTCCTTTCTTGTGGGCGCGAGAACTGCAGGTACTCGCATATCGCTGCGACCATACGCTGCATGACCGGTTCGACCATGCAGCGCAGTATCGCAAATCTCACACCGTATTAGAAGTCTCGTTCAGTCGATACCAGTCCATGCGGCGCGTCAGCGTCATTACCGCGGCGAGTGCGGCGAAGAGAATCAACGACCCCATCAGCAAGGCGTTGTCTTCCGATTGCAGCACGCCAAACAGTACCGCATAGAGCAGAGCGATGGCACCTGAAAACGCCAATGCCGGTCGGCGGTTTTGCAGCACTCCCGCCAGATAAAAACCGATCAGCAGCACGCAAGCACTGCCTGAAGCGATATAGGCTGCGACGAATGGCATATGCTCGGACAGGCTGATAATGAGCAGGAAGAACATCGCCATCGCCAAACCGACCAGCAGATATTGCATGGGGTGGACGCGCAGGCCGCGCAACACTTCGAACATGAAAAACGAAGTGAACACCAGTAGCACGAACATCAGCCCGTACTTCACCGCACGCTCCGACATCAGGTAGATGTTGACCGGGTCGATGAAGGCAACCGAAAAGGTCTCGGCCTCATTCGCTTGATTATTGTCAGCTTGCGTAGCAGCATTTCTGGCCAGGCTGCTGACCAGCCATTGCGCGCTGAAACCTTGCGCACTGACGGCCCGCGTGCGCGGCAGGAAGCTTCCTCCGAAAGAGGGGTGCGGCCAGGCGGATTTGAGCGCCACTTCCGTGGTGTTGCCTGACGGCTGCACCGCCAGCGATGTTGTGCCCAGCAGATCAAGCGGGAAACTGAATTTGAGTGTGTGCGGCTGATCGATGCCGGGCGTGGCGAGCGACACATGCATGCCGTTGCCAGCTACGGGGGCGATGCCGCCCGGAGAGAACTCGTGTGTCACGCCGTCCAGCGTCAATAGCGGAGCATTGCGGATACCACGAGAATCGCTGACCCGCATGACGAGATACGCCGCTTCGGGAATGATGTCTTCCACCGGACTGCTTAATCCATATGCGCGCGGCACGACAAAACTGCCCGAGATTGTGCTGCGCAGGTTATAAAGCTGCGCCTTGTATATGCCACGACTGCGGCTTTCCACTTCGGCATCGCCGGCGATTTTCAGGGTATGCGGTGCAAGCACGGTCTCGCATGGCGCGGATTCGACGATGCTGGTCTTTTCATGCCCGTTCTCATCTTTCTCAATTTTTCGCTCGCGCAGCTTGTAGCGAAGAACCAGATACGGTCCGGAAAGTGTCTGGGGTTTGGCCGCACTGCGCGCGATGTCTTCCTGGACACCGTATTGCAACGCTTTGCGCTCGGATATCTTGGATTCGATCATGCTCAGCGGTATCAGCAATAGCAGCGCCAGCAGGCCTATCATCAAGGTTTTGGAAAATAGGGGATAACGATTCATGGCAATTCCTCTTTAAGTAGTGTCGATGGATCAAGCCGTTTCGCCGTGCCAGACGGTGCGCGTCAATATCAGCGCCATACCCAGCATCCCGGCGAGTACGCAGCCCAGATGCAGCGGCATGAACCACTCCGGCATCAGCAGCGGATTTGCATCGGTCAATGGTGAAAAGGGACGCATGTCTGCATGCATCACCGCATCCAGCAGCAAGTGGGAGCCGGTGCCGAGCAGGGCGCCCGCCCATGCCTGCAACCACGTCATGCTGAAATTCTCACCGTCGCCAAGGCGTCCATAAAGCCGCCACGCAGCCGTGATGACGGCACGTCCTGCGATGGCCGTGCCTGCGGCAATAAGCAACGCGCCCGTCAGCGTGTGTGAAAACCCGTGTACCGGAAACTCAATGCGCCACATCCGATACAGCGGTTCCACATCCATCGCCACATTGGCGAGCGCGAACATCGAAAAACTGAAGTGTTTAGGTATCAGCCCCTTGATGGCGAGGCCAGGACCAAGGTGTAGTGGTGTGAACGGCATGGCGAGCTCCTGTGCGGGTTGGAGATGCCATGGTGACCAAGGGTTATGTGCGGACGATGGGTGGAATGTGTAGTGAAAGTGAATCGGTCGTCCAGCAAGAACGCGACGATTTCTGCTGCGTAATCACTACCGTTTGTGCGGGACAACTATTAATGAATATGAGCTGAAAGGAAAGTTAGTGCGCTGGCAAAGTTAGGCGGGCTGTTGCGCCGCCATCCTCTCGATTGGCGAGCGTGATAGCACCACCATGCAGGATCGCCACTTCCCGTACGAAGGGCAATCCCAGGCCCGTGCTCTTTTGCTGCGTTGCCGGGCGAATAAGAGAATAAAAACGTTCGAAAATGCGTGGCAGGGCGTAATCGGGAATGCCGGAACCTTGATCCTGCATGACGATGGTGTGGGTGTCGCTGTCCGACTCCAGAGTCAGTGTGATACGGCCCCCATCAGGCGAGAAGTCGATGGCATTATCCAGTAGGTTGGAAAACGCCTGGCGAAGCAGGAATGTTTCACCTTCGACGCAAGTATCCGGAAGGATGTGGTTATCGCAGACTATGTTGCGTGATTTCATACTAGCAGCGTGATCGGCGATTACGGTCTCGGCGAGGTCGCGCAAATTGGTCGTTATGGGTTCCTCCAGCTCCGTACGATGCTCCAGCCTGGCGAGTGCAAGCAGCTTATCCAGCATGTTCTTGAGGCGGCGGCTTTGCTCGCGAATGTTGGCGGTAAAGGTCGCACGATCTTGCGGCGGCAGGTTTTCGTCGAGCAGTTCTGCTGCGCCAATGAGGGCGGTCAACGGGCTCTTCATTTCATGGGCGAGATGGTGGACGTAGTTCTCGACGTATTCGCGACCGTCCAGTTTTTCCCGCATTTCGGTCAGTGCTCTCCCCAACTCGGCTAGCTCACCGCTGCCCAGGTTGGGCAATTGCGCCTTGCGCCCGGCGCTGACTTCTCTGGCGTAACGGCGCAGCAATCCTACAGATCGGGTGAGCCACCAGGTAAATAGCAGGCCAATCAGCAATGCCCCGCCCATCAGCCACCACCCGGCGCGCTCGATGCGTTGGCGGCTGCGGTCGATGAAGGGTTGAACGCTCATCGTGGGCTTGGCGACGGCGAGCACGCCCACGAGCTGCCCATCGCGCAAAATGGGAGCGGCGATGTGCATCACCGCAGTGCTGTCGTTGCCTGGCACTTGCCGCGTACTGCGCACGCCGTAGCGGCCTTGCAATGTGAGGTAGACGTCGTTCCAGCGCGAATAGTCCTTGCCGACCGCGATGCCTTGCGAGTCATAGAGCACGATGCCTTTGGCATCGGTGATGTACACACGCAGGTCGACGGAGTCCTTCTTGAATCCCCATATGTCCGCATGCGGATCGCGTGCCTGGTAGCGCTTGAATGCTGCAGCAAAGCGGCCGCTATCGAGTTGGCCGGATGTCATGTCTTCGGCTGCCAGTTCCGCCAACAGGTGTGCGGTATCGACCAGGGTTTCCTCCATGGTCTGACGCACGCCGGGTTTGACTTCCTGCACGAAACTGTTGAGCACGAACCAGGCGGCAAGACCGACGATGAGAAAATAGCCGAGCAGCAAGCGCAGGCTGATGCTCATGCGGAGGTCCATAATGTCATGGCGTCGGCCCGTTGACGATGCTGTAACCCATGCTGCGATGGGTGGCGATGGGGTCAAAGTCTTCGCGTACAGCCTTCAGTTTTGCACGCAAGGTCTTGATATGCGTATCAACGGTGCGGTCGGAGGTGTCGAGTGCGTCGCGCCAGATGCGATCCATCAAGTCGTCGCGGGCATGTATGCGTCCAGGGTGGTCGAGCAGCGTCTTGAGCAGCAGGTATTCGTATCGCGTCAGGTCGAGCAGTTGGCCGCAATAGCGAATGCGTGCCGCCGCGGCATCGACATCGAAAGTCGGGGCGGACATAGTCTTTGCATGCGTGCGACGCAGCCGCGCCCGAACGCGCGCTACGACCTCGCGCGGCGAGAAGGGCTTGGCAACATAGTCGTCCGCACCGATTTCCAGGCCGACAATGCGGTCGATTTCTTCGGTGCGCGCCGTCAGGAAAATAATGGGGAGGTCGGTAAAGGTGCGTGCCTCGCGGCAGACGTCAAAACCACTCATGTCCGGCAATCCGATATCGAGTATTGCCAGCGCGTATTGTCCGCTGCGCAATTGCGCCAATCCTTCGCTGCCGAGGACGCAATGGTGTGGCGCGTAGCCTTCGCTCTTGAGTGCGTAGATCAGCGTATCCGCAATTGCGGATTCGTCTTCGATGATGAGAATGGGCTGCGCCACGGTGATTTCTCCCTTGACGGGATTATATGACCGATACGCCTTCGTTATGCAGCATGCCGATCAGAGAAATCAGAGGTAATCCTATCAATGCATTCGGATCATCGCCGCGCATGTATTCCATCAGCGCGATACCGAGGCCTTCGGATTTTGCACTGCCGGCGCAGTGGTAGGGCTGCTCCAGGCGCAGGTAGTTCTCGATTTGCGCGTCGGTAAGTTGGCGGAAGCGCACTTCATAAATCACGTCCTCGACCTGCATGTTGCCGTTCGCGGCATTGAACAGGCACAGCGCGCTATGGAAAAACACCGTGCGGCCGCGCATCAATGTCAGTTGCTTCACGGCGTTGTCATGGGTCAGCGGTTTGCCGAGTTGCAATCCATCCAGTGTGGCGACCTGGTCGCAACCGATGACGAGTGCATCCGGGTGATGGCTGCCGATCTTGCGTGCTTTTACTTGTGCGAGGCGCAGGGCGGTCTCTTCGGGCTTCTCGTTAGGCAGAGGGGTCTCGTCTACATTCGGTGCCTCGACGCTGAAAGGCAATTGCAGGCGCTCCAGCAATTCGCGGCGGTAGACGGAAGAAGAGGCTAGTATCAGTTGTGGGTTGGGCATAATGCAAAAGGCCGGCTTGCGCCGGCCTTTTCAGGAGTTTATTGAATTTCGATCAGTGTCTCGTCGGGCGTGACGCTGTCGCCCTTCTTGACGTGCACGGCAACAATGATGCCGCTCTTTGGCGCCTGGATTTCGTTTTCCATTTTCATGGCTTCGATCACCAGCACGCCGTCGCCGGCGTTTACCTTGTCGCCGGTCTTAACCTTGACATCGACGATAGTGCCGGGCATCGCGGTCGTCACGCAACCTTCGTGAGAAGGGCGCGGGCGGTTGCCGTTACTGATAGCCGCTGTCTTCTTTTTTGAGCCGCCATTGCCATTGCCGTTACCTCCGGAGACTTCGATTTCATTCAGCGTTTCGACGATCACTTCTTCCGAAATGCCATCGACGGAAACATAGAACGGACGCTGTTCTTCGCCGGAATGACCGCTGCCGGTGAGTTTGATATGGAAGGTTTCGCCGTGCAGGGTCACCTTGAACTCGCTCGGCGCGTAGCGTGCAGAAGAAGGGGTGCTGGCCTCCTTCGACAGCAACTGCTCCGGCTTGAGTGTGCCGGCGTTGCGTTCCTGCAGGAAGGTCTGCGCCAGATCCGGGAACATGGCGTAGGTCAGCACGTCTTCATCGCTCTTGGCGAGACTCTCGATCTGGACGCGCAGCTTGTCCATTTCGTCCTCCAGCAGGTCGGCCGGACGGCTGGTGATCACTTCGGCATTGCCGACGGCGATGTTCTTCACTTCTTCGTTGATCTTGCCGGGAGCCTTGCCGTAATGGCCGAGCAGGTAGTTCTTGACCTCAGTGGTCACGGACTTGTAGCGTGCCCCGGTCAGCACGTTCAGCACGGCCTGCGTGCCCACGATCTGCGAGGTCGGCGTAACCAACGGCGGGAAGCCGAGGTCTTCGCGAACGCGCGGAATTTCGGCCAGCACTTCGTCCATGCGATTCAGAGCGCCTTGCTCCTTGAGCTGGTTGGACAGATTGGAAATCATGCCGCCCGGAACCTGGTTGACCAGCACGCGGGTATCCACACCGGTGAAGTCGCTTTCGTACTGCCAGTATTTCTTGCGCACTTCACGGAAGTAGGCGTTGATTTCCTGAATTGCCACGAGGTCGAGGCCAGTGTCGTATTCAGTGCCTTTCAGCGCTGCCACGATGCTTTCGGTGGAGGAGTGGCTGGCGCCTTCGCCGAAGGCGGAAACACAGGTGTCCAGTATGGTTGCACCGGCTTCCACTGCTTTGAGAAAACTCATCGCGGACAGGCCAGATGTAGCATGGCTGTGCAGATGGATAGGAATATTGATTTCGGCACGCAGGGCCTTTACCAGATCTGCCGTAGTGTAAGGTGTGAGCAGGCCGGCCATATCCTTGATTGCGAGCGTATCGCAGCCCATCCCCTCGAGCTCCTTCGCCAAACGGACGAAATGGGGGATGTCATGCACCGGGCTGGTCGTGTAGCTGATGCAGCCTTCGGCATGCTTGCCGACTTTTTTCACCTCTTCGATGGAGACGCGCAGGTTGCGCAGGTCATTCATCGCATCGAAGATACGGAAGACGTCGACGCCGTTATTGGCTGATTTGCCGACAAACGCGCGCACGACATCGTCGGAGTAGTGGCGATAGCCAAGCAGATTCTGGCCACGCAGCAGCATCTGGATGCGGCTGTTGGGCAGTGCCTTGCGCAACTTCTTGAGGCGCTCCCAAGGATCCTCTTTCAAATAGCGCACGCAAGCATCGAAAGTGGCGCCGCCCCAAGCCTCGAGCGACCAGAAGCCGATCGAGTCCAGCTTGGAGCAAATCGGCAGCATGTCGTCCGTGCGCATGCGCGTGGCAATCAAGGACTGATGCCCGTCGCGCAAAACTAATTCTGAAACATATACTTTCGCCATAATTTTAACGTACCAGTTTAAGTTTTAATCAAATGCCTTCGTGGGCAGCGATGGCAGCCGAAATTGCGGCCGCGATCAATTCGGGCGGCAGTTCGGTTTCGTAGTTAATCAGTTCAGGGTGCGCTTCGACGAAACTGGTGTCGAAGTTGGCGCCCCTGAAATCCGGGTGCTTGAGGATTTCCTGATAGTAAGGAATCGTAGTCTTTACGCCGTAGACCACCATGTCGCTCAGTGCGCGGCGACCGCGTTCGACCACGCCTTCCCAAGTCAGCGCCCAAACAGTCAGCTTGGCACACATGGAGTCGTAGTAAGGCGGGATCACATAACCGCTGTACATCGCCGCGTCTACGCGCACGCCAGGGCCGCCTGGCGAGTAGTAGCGCGTAATCTTGCCGAAACTGGGTAAAAATCCATTCTTCGGGTCTTCCGCATTAATACGAAATTCCATCGCATAACCACGGAATTTGACGTCATCCTGCTGATATTGCAGCTTGAGGCCGTCCGCGATGCGAATTTGTTCCTGCACGATGTCGATGCCGGTGATGCTTTCCGTCACCGTGTGCTCGACTTGCAGACGCGTATTCATTTCCATGAAGTAGAAATTGTTGTCCTGGTCCAGCAGGAATTCGACCGTGCCGGCATTCTTGTAACCGACTGCTTTGGCCGCCTTGACTGCCAGCTTGCCGATGTATTCGCGCTGCGCCTGCGACAATTGCGGCGACGGAGCAATTTCGATCAGCTTCTGGTTGCGGCGCTGAATGGAGCAATCGCGCTCAAACAGATGGATGGCATTGCCGTGTCCATCCGCAAGAATCTGCACCTCGATGTGGCGCGGATTGACTACGCATTTTTCGAGGAATACTTCGGGCTTGCCGAAGGCTTTACTCGCCTCGGAAATGACCCGCTCGTAATTGCCGAGCAGTTCCTTTTCGCTGTTGCAGCGGCGAATACCGCGACCGCCGCCGCCGTTGGTAGCCTTGAGCATGATCGGATAACCGATCTTATTGGCAAGCTTGACCGCTTCTTCGACGTTTTCCAGGTTGCCTTCACTACCCGGCACGCAAGGAATTCCGGCGGCGATCATCGCGTTGCGCGCCTGGATTTTGTCGCCCATTTGACGAATTACACTGGCATTCGGGCCGATGAATTTAATGCCGCGACGGGCGCAGATTTCTGCCAGCTCAGGGTTTTCGGAGAGGAATCCGTAACCGGGATGCAGGGCGTCGCAGCCTGACGCAACAGCCAGATTGACTATATTATGCGCGTTCAGATAGCCGACAACCGGGTCCGAGCCGATGTTATAAGCTTCGTCCGCCTTCTTGACGTGCAGGGCGTGGCGATCCGCATCGGTATAAATAGCTACCGATTCGATGCCCATTTCCGAGCATGCGCGGACAATGCGAACCGCGATTTCGCCACGATTGGCTACGAGGATTTTCTTGATCACTGGAGACCCGATTTTTGACACAAAAACCGGCTGATTGTACCATGCGCGGCTTATGACTGAACAGACCAGCATTGACGGACTAGACTTCGCTCGAAAATCCAATGAGATTCGTGGTACAATCGCGGTCTTCGATTTTTCCAGACTGAAAGATCAGCTGTTTTCGCCCGAGGGTGAAGTGCATTATAAGTTGTCGGGCAGCCGCGATATGGAAGGTCGGCCGCAACTTGAGTTGCATATAAACGGCCGTTTCAATCTGGTTTGCCAACGCTGCCTCGGGTCGTTGGCTTTCGATTTCGATGCCGCCGCAGTGTTTATACTGGTGTCGGACGAAAGTCGAATGCCGTTGCCGGAGGATGAGCGTGATGACGTTGAATATATAGCGGCGGATGCTCCTATCGACGTGCGAGTGCTGATCGAAGACGAAGTGCTGCTGAGCTTGCCGCTGGCGCCGGCGCACGAGAATGTGAATTGCAATGACGCTTTATCGGCGGCAAAAGAACAAAAAGAAAGTCCCTTCAAGGTATTGCAGGGACTCAAATTAAACAAAGACTGAAGTTTTTTATAGGAGCAAGTAAATGGCCGTCCAACAAAATAAGAAGTCGCCGTCGAAGCGCGGTATGCATCGCTCGCACGACTTTCTGACCAATCCTCCGCTGGCTGTGGAACCGACCACCGGTGAAGTGCATCTGCGTCACCATGTGAGCCCGAACGGCTACTATCGTGGCCGCAAGGTGCTGCCTTCCAAGGGCGAATAAGTTTTAGACTGAAAACATACGCGCCGTCTCGTCATTGAGGCGGCGTTTTGTTTATGGATATTACCGTCGCAATTGACGCCATGGGTGGCGATCATGGCCCCCATGTCACCGTTCCTGCTGCACTTCAAGTGCTCAAGCAGAATAACGAAATCAATATCGTCCTGGTCGGACTCACCGACGCCATAGAAGCCGAATTGCGGGCTCATGGCGCCAAGGTCGGCCCTCGTCTGCGCATTCACCATGCCAGCGAGGTCGTTCACATGGACGAGCCTCCGCAAAGCGCGCTGCGCGGCAAGAAGGATTCGTCCATGCGCGTTGCCATCAACCTGGTGAAAAGCGGAGAGGCGAGTGCCTGCGTAAGTGCCGGAAACACCGGCGCGCTGATGGCGATTGCTCGTTTCGTGCTGAAAACCCTGCCGGGGATTGATCGTCCCGCCATCGCGTCGACCCTGCCTACCCAAAAAGGGCAGGTGTACATGCTCGATCTCGGCGCAAATGCCGACTGCACGGCGGAACATCTCCTTCAGTTCGCCATCATGGGTGCGATGCTCGTGTCTTGCGTTGAACACAAGGAGCGTCCCACCGTCGGTCTGCTGAACATCGGCTCCGAGGATATCAAGGGAAATGAAGTGGTAAAGCAGGCGGGCGAGTTGCTGCGAGCCAGCCACCTCAACTTCTACGGCAACGTGGAAGGCAACGATATCTATAAGGGCACGACCGACCTCATCGTCTGTGATGGTTTTGTCGGTAACGTGGCGCTCAAGACTTCCGAAGGCCTCGCTCAAATGATGGGCCGTTTCCTCACCATGGAATTCAAGCGCAACCTTTTCACCAAGCTGACAGCGCTGGTGGCGATGCCCGTGCTGCGGGCCTTCAAACGACGCCTTGATCCGCGACGTTATAACGGCGCGAGTCTGCTTGGCCTGCGTGGCATCGTTGTGAAGAGTCACGGCGGCGCGGACAGCTTTGCCTTCCAGCATGCGATCGATACTGCTATCGAAGAAGCTCGAAGCGGCGTGCTTCGGCGTATCAGCGAACAGTTGGCGATAGAACACGTGCAAACATCAATTCCTACAAAGATACCTGCATGACCTACTCCCGAATTGCAGGGACGGGCAGTTACCTGCCTGCAAAAATACTGACCAACGCCGATCTCGAACGCATGGTCGAGACGACAGACGAGTGGATCGTTGCTCGAACCGGTATCCGCGAACGCCATATTGCGGCAGATGGCGAATTTACGAGCGATCTGGCTGAACAGGCTTCGCGCAAAGCCATGGAGGCTGCAGCCGTTACGCCTCAGGAAATCGATCTCATCATTGTTGCCACGACAACGCCTGACCGTATTTTTCCTAGTGCCGCCTGTTTTCTTCAGAGCAAGCTTGGTATTGCCGGTTGCCCCGCATTCGATATCCAGGCCGTTTGCAGCGGCTTTGTTTATGCCCTGACAACGGCAGATCAATTCATCAAGAGCGGTGCCGCAAAATGCGCGCTTGTCGTGGGCGCCGAAACTATTTCCCGCATCACCGACTGGAGCGATCGCAGTAACTGCATCCTGTGGGGCGATGGGGCGGGCGCGGTGATTCTCAAAGCAAGCGACGAGGCCGGTATTATTTCCACTCATTTGCATGCGGACGGCATCCACGCCAACCTGCTGCACGTGACGGGAGGCCCCTTGCACCAAGGCGATAAACCTTCCATTCAAATGGAAGGCAACGCGGTATTCAAGATGGCGGTGAATACACTGGATGCTATCGTGGACGAAACGCTCGGCGCCAACGGCATGGAAAAAGCCCATGTTGACTGGTTGGTTCCGCATCAAGCCAATATCCGTATCATTCAGGCGACCGCGAAAAAGCTCGGTATGGGCATGGAGCGTGTGGTCGTCACCGTGGACAAACACGGCAACACCTCGGCAGCCTCTATCCCATTGGCACTGGATGTAGCTGTACGCGATGGGCGCATAAAGCGCGGCGAAACCGTGCTGATGGAAGCTTTCGGCGGCGGCTTCACCTGGGGTTCCGTTTTACTCAAGTACTAGAGAACAAATACATGAAATTCGCATTTCTTTTTCCCGGCCAAGGTTCGCAATCGGTCGGCATGATGCAGGGTTTCGGCGATCAGCCGGTCATTCGCGACACCTTTGCCGAGGCTTCCGGCGTGCTCGGCCAGGATTTGTGGCGCATGATCACGGAACCCAATGAAGAACTCAATCAGACGGCCAACACTCAGCCTCTGATGCTGACGGCCGGAGTCGCCGTATGGCGTGCATGGCTGGAGGCAGGCGGAGCCCACCCTTCCTTGATGGCAGGCCATAGCCTGGGCGAATACACTGCGTTGGTAGCCGCGGGTGCGCTGGAGTTTTCCGCTGCGCTGCCTCTGGTGCGCTACCGTGCCGAAGTCATGCAGGGCGCAGTGGCAGAGGGCGTCGGTGCCATGGCGGCGATTCTCGGCCTGGACGACGACGTTGTGCGCGCAGTATGTGCCGAGTCGGCGCAAGGCGAAGTATTGGAAGCGGTCAATTTCAACTCGCCCGGTCAAGTAGTGATCGCAGGCCATAAGTCGGCCGTGGAGCGCGGCATGGAAGCCGCGAAGGCGAAAGGTGCAAAACGTGCCTTGATTCTGCCGGTGAGCGTGCCGTCGCATTGTGCGCTAATGAAACCCGCCGCGGATAAACTGGCGGCCTATCTGGAAAGCATTGCCGTGAGTGCGCCACAGATTCCCGTGCTGCATAACGCCGATGTTCAAGCTTATTCCGATGCCAAAAGCATCAAAAACGCGTTGGTGCGTCAACTGTACAGCCCGGTGCGCTGGGTGGAAACCGTGCAGGCCATTTCGGCGCAAGATGTCGCTCATGCAGCGGAATGCGGCCCCGGCAAGGTGCTGGCAGGCCTCAACAAGCGCATCGTGGCGGATATGACATGCTTCGCACTGACCGGCATTGAGGCCGTCAGCGAAACAAAAAATCAGTTGAATGCATAAAGAGGGAACCATGCAAGGTCAAGTAGCTCTCGTAACTGGCGCCAGCCGGGGTATCGGCGCAGCCATTGCACAATATTTAGGTAAGCAGGGCGCAACCGTCATCGGCACCGCCACTACGCAAAAGGGTGCCGAGCAGATCGGCGCGGCGCTTCAGCAAGCCGGTGTCCAAGGCGTCGGCATGGCGCTGGACGTCAACGATGCGGCACAGGTAGAGGCCGTGTTGAAGCAGATTACGGAACAGTTCGGCGATATAACCATATTGGTGAATAATGCCGGTGTGACGCGCGACACATTGCTAATGCGCATGAAGGAAGACGATTGGGACGCGGTGCTTTCCACCAACCTCAAGTCGGTATTCCGCCTGTCGCAAGCGGTGCTGCGCCCGATGATGAAGGCGCGCTATGGCCGCATCATCAATATTTCTTCAGTTGTGGGTCATTCCGGCAATGCCGGGCAGACCAATTACGCTGCTGCCAAGGCCGGCATGACCGGTTTTACCAAATCGCTGGCACAGGAAGTCGGCAGCCGCGGCATTACCGTCAATTGTGTCGCGCCAGGTTTCATCGATACCGACATGACGCGCGAGTTGGCGGAAGAGCAGCGCAATCGCCTGCTGCAACAGATTCCGCTCGGTCGTCTCGGCCAGGTGGAAGATATTGCTGCGGCTGTGTCGTTTCTCGCATCACCTGCTGCCGGCTACATTTCCGGAGAAACACTGCACGTCAACGGCGGCATGTACATGGCTTAGTTTTTGAATTCCTCGGGAGTTTTGCTAGAATAGCCCGAGCTTTTTTGCTGTAATCATTAGACCAAGGGGAAACAAATGTCCGATATTGAACAACGCGTCAAAAAGATCGTTGCCGAACAACTGGGTGCCAACGAAGCCGATGTAAAGAACGCATCTTCCTTCGTTGACGACCTCGGCGCCGATTCGCTCGATACCGTCGAGCTGGTCATGGCGCTGGAAGAAGAGTTCGGCTGCGAAATTCCTGACGAAGATGCTGAAAAGATCACTACCGTCCAACAGGCGATCGACTACGTCAACACCAACGTCAAGTAATAACACACCTCTTTTTCTTTTCTCGGAGTTGCCTTGTCCAAACGTAAGGTAGTCGTTACCGGCTTGGGGATTATTTCGCCAGTCGGTAACAGCGTGGCGGAAGCCTGGTCCAATATCGTTGCTGGTCAATCCGGCATCACCAACATCACTAAATTTGACGCCTCTGCATTTGCTTCGCAAGTTGCGGGCGAGGTCAAAGGCTTTGATGTGGATCAATATCTTTCGCCGAAAGAATCGCGCCGGATGGATACATTCATCCAGTACGGTCTTGCGGCAGGGATACAGGCAGTTCGGGATGCAGGACTGGAAGTGACCGATGAGAACGCCGAGCGGATCGGCGTCAGCATCGGCTCTGGTATCGGTGGTCTGCAATTGATCGAAGATACCGATCAGGTCTACCGGGAATCTGGGCCGCGCAAGATTTCGCCGTTCTTCATTCCCGGCACCATTATCAACATGATCTCGGGCAACCTGTCGATCATGTACGGATTCAAAGGCCCGAATATTGCTATCGTGACGGCCTGCACCACAGCAACGCATGCTATCGGCGATGCGGCACGCCTGATTGAATATGGCGATGCCGATGTCATGATCGCCGGCGGTGCCGAAGCGGCGATTACACGGTTGGCTGTTGGCGGTTTTGCCTCTGCGCGTGCATTGTCGACCCGTAACGACGATCCTGCGACGGCCAGCCGCCCTTGGGATACAGACCGTGACGGGTTCGTGATCGGCGAAGGGGCTGGCGTGCTGGTCTTGGAAGAATACGAACACGCCAAGCGTCGCGGCGCCAAGATTTATTGCGAGCTGGCCGGGTTCGGCATGAGTGCCGATGCCTATCACATGACTTCCCCCAGCGAGAGCGGGGAGGGCGCAGCGCGTTGCATGCGCAATGCCATGAAGAATGCAGGCATCAATGCGGATGAAGTCGATTACGTGAATGCCCATGGCACTTCCACACCGGCGGGCGATGTGGCTGAAACCCAGGCGGTAAAGGGCTATTTCGGCGATCGTGCAAAGAAAATTGCCGTCAGCTCCACAAAATCGATGACTGGCCATTTGCTGGGTGCCGCAGGCGGCATCGAAGCGGTATTTTCTACCCTGGCCGTGCGCGATCAGGTGGCGCCGCCGACCATCAACATCTTCAATCAGGATCCGCTATGCGATCTTGATTATGTGCCCAACGTTGCTCGCAATATGAAGATCGATGTGGCCATCTCCAACTCGTTCGGCTTTGGCGGAACAAACGGCACCTTGGTTTTCCGGAAGGCATAATACGACAAGGCTATCCGCGATAGCCTTGTTTATGCACACCTGCAAGTGCGCGGGGCCTGATGCCGGGCCCATTTGGACAGCAATCGCTACGAATTGGCAACATATTGAATTATAAGGAATTTAATATGTGCGCAAATTATACCCAGCGAGAAAAACATCAATTGGCATGGATAGTTAGCCACTCTATCCGTATCCAGTCCACAGAATTATCCACAGCTTTTGTGGAGCGCTCCGAAAGCCCGTTCCTGCGGCTTTTCACTTGAAATGGCGGCTAGCGAGATGCAGAACCAGTACCTGATCAACGGCAAGTCCGAAGGATGCGTGTCGCCATTCGATCGCGGGTTCGCATATGGCGATGGCGTCTTCCGCACATTGCCGATCAAAAACGGTAATCCTGTCTCTTGGGGCCGGCATTATCGAAAACTCAGTGATGATTGCAACGCAATAGGCATTGTCTGCCCTTCCGAAGACATTCTGTTATCCGATATGGCGCTGTTGTTCGAGGATAAGGGCGATGGCGTGATCAAAATGATAATCACGCGCGGTGAAAGTGCTCGCGGTTATGCCGTCCCTGCACTGGCACAGCCCAACCGGGCGATGCTGCGCTCTGACGTGCCGTCCTATCCGGAAAAGAATTTTATCGAAGGGGTCAGCCTGCACTTATGCCGATTGCGGCTTGCCGCCCAGCCGCTACTGGCAGGTATCAAACATCTGAATCGGCTGGAAAATGTCCTGGCGCGCATGGAGTGGCGTGATCCGGAGATTGCAGATGGGTTGTTGCTTGATCAATCCGGAAATGTCATTGAATGCACCATGAGCAATATTTTCATGCGCCATGGAAATCGATTGTCTACACCCGACCTAGGGCAGTGTGGCGTATCGGGGCTCACGCGAGAGCGCATTCTCGAAATTGCGCCTAGTGCAGGGTTTGAATGCACTATTGTCACTTTCAATCTAGACACATTGCTGGGAGCGGATGAAGTCGTGATCTGCAACAGCCTCATCGGCGCCTGGCAAGTACGGCAGCTGGATGAGCACCGTTGGCAGGCAGGGACGCTGGCAAAACAATTACAAAACTTGCTGAGTGAATAAACAAAAATGCGGTTACTTAATAAGATCCTTGCCCTTGGTCTGCTTGCCATTTTTGCGGTGGCCGGATGGGTGATTTATTTTGCAAAACAACCGGTCAACCTGCCTGCGGCCTCGTATGATCTGGTGCTGAAGCATGGCTCCAGCCTGCGCGGCATCGCACAGCAAATGGTGCGCGAAGGGCTTCTGGTCGAGCCTTGGACGTTCATGCTGCTGATTCGCGCGCAAGGGCTTGCCGGCGACATCAAGGCCGGAAATTACGAGCTGCGGGAAGGCATGACCAATTACGATCTATTCCTGATGATCACGGATGGCATCACGAGTCAGCGCAGCATCATATTCATTGAAGGCTGGACGTTTGCGCAGGTGCGCGAAGCCCTGAACCGGCATGAGGATGTACGTCATCTGTCCATGCCCATGACGGATGAAGAAATTCTGAGGCAAATCGGCGCGACGGAAAATGTGGCCGAAGGGTTGTTTTTTCCCGACAGTTATTTCTTCGACAGCGGCATGAGCGATCTGGATATCCTGAAGCGAGCATATGAAACCATGCAGCGCAAACTTATCAAGGCGTGGGAAGGCCGCGCGCCGGGGCTGCCTTATCGCACACCTTACGATGCGTTGATCATGGCTTCCATCGTTGAAAAGGAAACCGGACGCGCCAGCGAACGGCCCATGATCGCCAGCGTCTTCCTCAATCGCCTCCGCATCGGCATGCGCCTGCAAACCGACCCAACGGTAATTTACGGTCTCGGCGAAAGCTTTGACGGCAACCTGCGCAAACGCGATTTGCAGCAGGACAACGAATACAATACCTATACGCGTGGCGGCCTGCCGCCGACACCCATTGCGATGCCGGGGATGGCGGCCATCGAGGCCGCATTGCACCCGGCGAAGAGCAGTGCACTTTATTTTGTCGGCAAAGGCGATGGCAGTCATGCATTTTCGTCTACGCTAAATGAGCACAACAGGGCAGTAACCCGTTATCAACTGAGAAGAAACTGATCGTGACAGCCGGAAAGTTCATTACCCTGGAGGGCGTGGATGGTGCGGGGAAAAGCACGCATATTCCGACGATCGCCAGGCTGCTGCAAGCGCGCGGCAAGGAGGTGTTGCTGACTCGCGAACCCGGAGGCACGCCGCTGGGCGAAAAGCTACGCGAGTTGCTGCTGCATGAGCACATGCACCCCGAAACTGAGTCCATGCTGATGTTCGCCGCCCGGCGCGAGCATATCGAACAGGTCATTCTTCCGGCACTGGCGCGCGGTGCATACGTCGTGTCGGATCGCTTTACCGACGCCAGTTTTGCCTATCAATGTGGCGGACGCGGTGTTCCGACTGCCAAGATCGGGCAGCTTGAACAGTGGGTGCAAGGCGATTTTCAGCCGGATCTCACGCTGCTGTTCGATGTGCCGGTGGCCGTAAGTACGCAGCGTCTTGCAGGCGCGCGTAATCCGGATCGTTTTGAACAGGAAAGCGCGGATTTCTTCGAGCGTATACGCAATGCTTATCTGGCGCGCGCCGAGCAATTTCCACAAAGATTCCGTGTCATCGACTCTGGCAAGCCCATTGCTGAAATTCATGTTGAGCTTGAAGAAATTCTTTCAGTAATATGATTTTATAATGATTTACTCTTGGCATAACGAGCTTTGGCAGCAACTGACCGCGATGCGCAGCCGCATGTCGCATGCAATGCTGCTACAGGGCCGTACGGGCATAGGCAAGCTGGATTTCGCCAAAGCGCTGGCAGGCGCCTTGCTGTGCGACCGGCCCTTGGCCGATGGGCATGCTTGCGGCAGCTGCGATAGTTGCAACTGGTACGCCCAGGGCAACCATCCGGATTTGCGTATTCTGGAACCGGAAGAAAGTGCGAGTAATGGCGGGGACGAAGAGGCTGCTGAAGCAAAGTCCGTCAAAAAGTCGCAAGTAATCTCGGTCGATCAAGTGCGCGATCTGGCGGAATTTCTTAGCCTGTCCAGTCACCGCGCGGGCTTGCGCATCGTGCTGCTGCACCCAGCCGAGGCACTGAATGCGGCTTCGGCGAATGCTTTGCTCAAAATGCTGGAAGAGCCGCCGCCGGACGTGCTCTTTGTGTTGGTGACGCACAATCCCCAGCGCCTGCTGCCGACGGTACGCAGCCGCTGCAACAAGATCGACATGCCTTTCCCCGAGCGCAAGCTGGCCGAGGAGTGGTTGGTGGGACAGGGCGTCAAACAGGCTGCGGAGCGGCTGTCGTATGTCGGCGGAGCCCCATTGCTGGCCCTCAAGGTCGAGGAGGGCGCGGAGAAGCGCCTGGCCGATCTGCATAAGGAGTTGCATCGCGGCGGGCGCATGGATCCGTTCGCATCCGCCGCGCTGTGCCTCAAGGAAGGGATTACATATACGGTCGAGGCGTTGCAGAAATGGACGCACGATCTCCTCAGCACACGTTTGACTGGCGAAATCCGTTATCACGCGCAGCAGGCGGCATCTTTGCAAGAGTTGGCCAAAGGGGTAGACTTGCCGAAATTGCTGGATTTTCAGCGCCTTCTGAATGAGGCGCGCCGAAGCTCGCAGCATCCGCTCAACGCAGAGCTGCAAGTGGAAAGCCTGATGATTCAGTACACTCAATTGTTTCCGACACCCACTAAACCGTGAGCGAAGATATTTCCGACCAGAAGTCTGCTGCCAGCGCCCCCAAGCCCGGGGTTCTTTCTCTTGCCATCAAGGAAAAGGCTGCGCTTTACGCTGCCTATATGCCGTTCATCAAGGGCGGCGGTCTGTTCATTCCGACCAACAAGACCTACAAGATGGGCGAGGAAGTATTCATGCTGCTCAGCCTGCTCGATGACCCGAACAAGCTCAAGGTGGTGGGCAACGTGGCCTGGATTACCCCGGTGACGCAGGGCGGACGCCCGCAGGGCATCGGTGTGCAATTCAATCCGCAAGATGGCGGTACCGAAGCGCGTAACAAGATCGAAGCCTTGCTGGGTGGGGTGCTCAAGTCGTCACGCCCCACCCATACCATGTAATTTCTCAACATTTCTCTTTTAGCTTTTAATCACGCCATGTTGGTGGATTCACACTGTCACCTTAATTTTCCCGATCTCGCCGCGAATCTGCCGGCCGTGCTGCAAGCCATGCGCGATAACGGGGTCGGCCATGCCATGTGCATCGGCGTAACGCTGGAGAAGTTCCCTCAAGTGCTGGCGATCGCCGAGGCGCACGAAAATATCTACGCCACGGTTGGCATCCATCCCGATAACGAGGACGTAGAGGAGGCCGACGTGGATCGGCTGGTCGCGCTGGCCAATCATCCCAAAGTGGTCGGCATCGGCGAAACCGGCCTGGATTATTTCCGCCTTACCGGCGACCTGGAATGGCAGCGCGAACGCTTTCGCACGCATATCCGCGCTGCGATCGCCACCGGCAAGCCGTTGGTGATTCATACCCGCAACGCCGCCGAAGACACTTTGCGCATCATGCGCGAGGAGGGCGCGGATCGCATCGGCGGCGTGATGCATTGCTTTACCGAGTCCCAGGAAGTGGCCGAGCAGGCGATGGAGCTGGGTTTCTATATTTCGCTTTCAGGTATCGTCACATTCAAGAATGCCGGTGCATTGAAGGAAGTCGCAAAAAGCATTCCGCTGGATCGCATGCTGGTCGAGACCGATTCACCTTATCTTGCGCCGATTCCTTATCGCGGCAAGACCAACCAGCCGGCGTATGTGCGTTACGTGGCCGAGCATGTCGCGGAACTGCGCGGCATTACCCCGCAAGAGGTCGCTGAATCGACCACCCGAAACTTCTTCCGGCTGTTCAAACAGGCGCAGCCATGCAACTGACGCTGCTCGGCGTCGGCTCCAGCGCCGGCACGCCGGTCATCGGCTGCGAGTGCAAGACCTGTTTATCGACCGACCCCCGCAACAAACGCACGCGCTGCTCCTCTGCCATTACCTTGACCGGCGGTGAAGTCATTTTGATCGATACCGGCCCGGACCTGCGACAACAGGCTTTGCGCGAGCAGTTGCGGCGCGTCGATGCGGTGCTTTACACCCACACGCATGCAGATCATTTGAACGGCATCGACGATCTGCGCAGCTTTTGCCAGCTGAACCGGCGGCAGATACCGCTTTATGGCAGTCTCGATCATATGAGCCATATCAGCTCGCGCTTCGGATACGTCTTGCGCGAGCCGAGCGATTACTGGGATTTGCCGGTACTGAGTGCCAACCAGGTCGATGCACCATTCGTGCTGTTCGGCCAGGAAATCATGCCTATTCCGGCCAAGCACGGCCGCGCCATCGTGTACGGTTATCGCATTGGAGGCATGGCTTATCTCACCGATGTTTCGGAAATTCCGGAATCTTCACTCGATTTGCTGATGGGTCTGGATGTGTTGCTGCTCGATTGCCTGCGCTACAAACCGCATCACACGCATATCAATCTGGAGCAGAGCCTGGCCTACGCCGAGCGCATCGGAGCGAGGCAAACCTATCTGATCCACATGACGCACGAACTTGAATACAACGAAGTCAGCCAAACCTTGCCCTCGAACGTTCATGTTGGGTACGACGGCTTGCAGCTCGCCATCGCCGATGGCTGCAAGCTTGATGCATAAATGCGATAATCACCTGCTTAGAAACGCAAAGGAATCCCGATGACCATCAGTAAATTGATTGCCGCCTGCCTGACCGCCACCATGCTATTCGCAGCTCCGGCGTGGGCGGAAACCAAAGCCAAGAGTAAAACCTACGATGAAGAAACCTTCATCCGCTTGCTCAGCAACAAATCCAAGAAGCAGGTCACGGATATCATCGGTGAGCCGGCCCGCAAGCAGCTCTCGATCAAACCAACCAATGCCGAAGGCGTGATCGGGCGTCCGCTCGACAAGTCGAGCAAGCCGGTCAATATCGAAATGTGGTACTACACCAACATCGTTCGCTACGACGACAAGCGCACCTACAAGACAACCGAATTGACCTTCGTCAACGGCCGGTGCAGCAATATGGCGTTCTTCAACAATCAGTAAATTGACAGACCAATCGCAAATCAGAAGGGGCTTCGGCCCCTTTTTCTTTTTCGGCGCCCGGATCCCTGGAAAACTTTATTTCAGGCATGCGGTCTGCATATGTAGTCATCCTCGTCTGACATACAAACAACCAATCAGATTGCGCACTGGTTTTTTCAGGGAGCACGCATGTTTGAAGACGATCCCCTTTGGTACAAAGATGCCATTATCTATGAGTTGCACGTCAAAGCGTTTTACGACAGCAATAACGATGGTATAGGCGATTTTCGCGGGCTGATCGAAAAACTCGATTATTTGCAGGATCTCGGCGTCAACACGTTGTGGCTGCTGCCGTTCTATCCTTCGCCGTTGCGCGATGACGGCTACGATATTTCCGACTACCGCAACATTCATCCCGATTACGGGAGCATGGCCGATTTCCGCCAGTTTGTGCGCGAGGCGCATCATCGCGGACTCAAGGTGATCACGGAGCTGGTGATCAACCATACTTCCGACCAGCACCCCTGGTTTCAGGCCGCACGCAATGCGCCGCCGAAGTCGATGAAGCGCAATTACTACGTGTGGAGCGACGACAACAAGAAGTTTCCCGAAACCCGCATCATCTTCACCGACACCGAGAAATCCAACTGGGCATGGGACGATGCCGCAAAATCCTATTACTGGCACCGCTTTTTTTCGCACCAGCCCGACCTCAACCACAACAATCCGCATGTAATGAAAGCCATGATGCGCGTGATGCGCTTCTGGTTCGATGCCGGCGTGGACGGTGTGCGCCTGGATGCGGTGCCCTATTTGTGCGTACGGGAGGGTACCACCAACGAAAACCTGCCGGAAACGCATGAAGTCATCAAATACATGCGCGCCGAGCTCGACAAGCACTACAAGAACCGCATGTTTCTCGCCGAAGCCAACCAGTGGCCCGAGGACGTGCGGGATTATTTCGGCAGCGGCGACGAATGCCACATGGCCTACCACTTCCCGCTGATGCCGCGCATGTACATGGCCATCGCGCAGGAAGACCGCCATCCCATCGTCGAGATCATGCAGCAGACGCCGGATATTCCGGACAATTGCCAGTGGGCGATTTTCTTGCGCAACCACGACGAACTGACGCTGGAAATGGTCACCGATAAAGAGCGCGACTACATGTACCAGATGTACGTCACCGACGTGCGCGCCCGGGTCAACGTCGGCATTCGGCGGCGTCTGGCGCCGCTAATGGATAACGATTACGACAAGATCCGGCTGATGAATAGCCTGCTGCTATCGATGCCGGGCTCGCCTATCATCTATTACGGCGATGAAATCGGCATGGGAGACAACTACTATCTGGGCGACCGCAACGGCGTGCGTACGCCGATGCAATGGAGCCCGGACCGCAATGCCGGTTTTTCGCGCGCGGATCCCCAGCGTCTCTTTCTGTCGCCCATCATGGATGCGGTGTACGGTCACCAGGCAATCAACGTCGAGGCGCAGGTGCGCAATCCTTCGTCGCTGCTCAACTGGATGCGGCGCATGCTGGCAATCCGCAAGAGCCACCAGGCGTTCGGGCGCGGTTCTTTGCTTTTTCTGCGGCCCGGCAACCGCAAAATCATCGCCTATATGCGTATTTACGACGGCGAGGTCATCTTGTGTGTGGCCAACCTGTCGCGCGCTCCGCAGCCGCTTCAGATCGACCTTTCGCCCTACAAGGGCCGTGTGCCGATGGAAATGCTGGGTCGCACGGCATTTCCGCCCATAGGCGAATTGCCTTACATGCTGACGTTGCCCGGACATGGTTTTTACTGGTTCCGGCTTGCCACCGACGAGGTCGGCCCGGATTGGCTGCAAGATCGCGTGGCGCAGGAGGAGTTGCCGGTGCTCGTGCTGTTCGACGGCTGGCGGAGCTTTTTTCGCGATCGTGTTGTGCCTTGGCGGATCGCGATGTCGGAGCAATTACGCGCCAGGTTCGAGGAGGAAACGCTGCCCAATTTCATCACCTCCCAGCGCTGGAGCACGACCCCCGTCAAGCGCGCAACGCTGGTCGACCATATCGAATGGAGTCAAGAGGAAAACCAGCGGCTGTTGGCGATTTTTCGGCTGAATGATACCGGCGAAAACGGTTTGTATTTTTTGCCGTTGGCGCTCAATTGGGAGCGCGGCGATGAAGCCATGCAGGCGATGCCGGCCACGACGATTGCACGCGTACGCCATCAGGCGCGCGTCGGGGTGATCGCCGACGCGTTCTCCGATGCCTCGTTTTGCCGCGCGATCGTGCAAGGGGTAGGGCACGGACTGACGCTCGCCAGTGAACAGGGCAGTATCCGCTTCATTCCCTCCGAAGCATTTACACGATTGGGCGAGTTGGATGTCACCGCCTTGCCGGTGAAACCGCCCAAAGCCAAAGGCGGCCACAGCACTGTCGCCATCGGTCAGACGCTCTTCCTGAAAGGGTATCGCCATCTGCAGGCCGGGCTCCGGCCGGCGATTGAGCTCGGTCATTTCCTGACGCGCCGCGGTTTCCCCAATGTCGCACCGACGCTGGGCACCGTCGAATATGTCGACCATCAAGGCAGCCAGACGACGCTGTGCCTATTGCAGATCTACGTCGAAAACCAGGGAGATTTCTGGGGGTACACGCTGGATTATCTGGCGCACTTTCTCGACGAGTCGCGCGCTTCGAACAGTCTTACTCCTGCGGCGGAAATCGTCCATCACGCCTATTGGGTACTGTTGCGCACTCTGGCCGAACGCACGGCGCAACTGCATCGTGCGCTGATGGATGACAGCGATCCGGACTTCACGCCGGAGCCGGTCTCGCAGGAGGATGTAGAGCACTGGAAAAATTCCATACTCGCGGAAGCCGCGCAAACACTGGAACTTTTGTCGGTGCGCCGCTCTAACCTGACAGGTACCGTGCGAAAAGATATCGATGCCTTGCTCGCCTATCGCAAGAAAATCGAAGACCGGATCGTGAACCATGTCACGACTCCGGCCGCGGTCACCAAGATGCGCTGCCATGGCGATTACCACTTGCGCCAGGCGTTGATCAACCAGAATGATTTTGTGATTACCGATCTGGAAGACGAGCCGGTCTGGCCCTATGCCGAGCGCCGGCGCAAGCAGCCGCCGATCCGGGATGTCGCCCATATGCTGCAATCGCTGCATGCCGCCGGCAATACGGCGCTTACAGCAGCCAGCATCGAACGTCCGGACAGTGCTGCGCAGCTCGAATCCCTGGTGGGTCTATGGGTGGATGAAGCAGCGCGTGTTTTCCTGGCCGAATACCTTGAAAAAACCAACGATACGAATCTATGGGGCGCGCCGGAAGAACTGCGCAGCCTGCTTGAGCTTTTTCGGATTGAAAGAGCTTTTCGTGAGTTGCGCAGCGATATCGAATTGCATACCGACGCCGCGGGGGCCTCGGCGCGCAGCATCATGCAGCTCATCAACGCAGTCTCGGGAGGAATGAAATGAACCAGATAGATATCATGCTGGAACCCGTCAGGGCGGTACTGCTGCAATTCGGCGCGTTCCTGCCTAGATTGTTGCTCGCCGCCATCATCCTGCTGATCGGCTGGGTGTTCGCCAAGGCGATCCGGCTGATCGTCATCAAGGCGCTGCGGGCCGTCAATTTCAATGTGCTGACCGAACGTGCCGGTATCGACCGCTTTCTACATCAAGGCGGTATTAAAACCGACATGATCGGCATACTCGGGGCGCTGATCTACTGGCTGGTGACGCTGGCCGTGCTGATGATTGCATTCAATAGCCTGGGACTGACGAATGTCACCGAGCTGATCGGCCGCGTCGCGCTATTCATCCCCAAGGTTATCGTCGCCGTGCTGATACTGGCCTTCGGTGCGTATTTCGCCCGCTTCATCGACAACTCCATCATCGCCTACGGCAAAAACGTAGGCCTGGAGGATGCCGAGTTTCTCGGGCGTTTTGCGCGCTATGCGGTGCTGATTTTTGTCGTGATGATCGCGCTGGAGCAAGTGAACGTTGCTTCCGAGCTGGTTCGGCAAAGTTTTCTCATCATCCTCGCCGGCGTGGTATTCGCGCTTGCACTGGCATTCGGACTCGGCAGCCAGCATCGAATCGCCGAACTGCTGGATAAGTGGTGGCCTGCGCACCGATCCCAACAGAAAAACAAGGAATGAATACTCGACATGAAACATCAGCACGTCATGCCTTTCGGGACGCAAGTGCTCGACGATGGCCGGGTGCGTTTTCGATTGTGGGCACCCGCCTCTGAAAAAGTATCGCTCTGCATCGAGCAGGGCACCGACGAACTCAGCCTTCCCATGGAGGCCCAGCCGCAAGGCTGGTTCGAATGCATTACCGACCGCGCAGGCGCCGGCACTCGTTATCGCTATCGGATAAGCGACGAAATGCGCGTTCCCGATCCCGCCTCGCGCTATAACCCCGATGATGTGCACCAGCCCAGCGAAGTCATCGCCCCGCAGTCGTTTACCTGGACCGACACGCACTGGCGCGGCCGGCCATGGGAAGAGGTCGTGCTGTATGAATTGCACGTCGGCACGTTTAGTCCAGAAGGCACCTTCAAAGGCGTCCAGGACAGGCTGGATTACCTTGTTGACTTGGGCGTGACCGCGATCGAGCTGATGCCCGTCGCCGACTTTCCCGGCAAGCGCGATTGGGGCTATGACGGCGTGCTGCTGTTTGCGCCGGATCATACTTATGGCCGCCCAGAGGACCTCAAGAATCTGATTCAGGCGGCGCACGAAAAAGGGCTGATGGTGTTTCTCGATGTGGTCTACAACCATTTCGGGCCGGAAGGGAATTATCTCCATTTGTACGCACCGCCTTTTTTCAAGGATGAACATACGCCCTGGGGCGTGGCCATCAATTACGATGCGGCCCAGAGCCGAACGGTGCGCGACTTCTATATACACAACGTGCTTTACTGGCTGGACGAGTATCGCTTCGACGGCCTGCGTCTGGACGCGGTGCATTCCATCCTGGACGATAGCAGCCCGGATATTCTCGATGAAATTGCCGAGGCCGTGCGAAATGGTCCAGGGCGGGAGCGGCATATTCATCTGGTACTGGAGAACGACAACAACGAGACGTGCTATCTCGAACGCCCCGGCCGGTTCGACGCGCAATGGAACGACGACATCCACCATGCGCTGCATGTGCTGTTGACCGGCGAGAGCGGCGGCTACTACCGGGATTACGCGGACCATCCCATGCGCCATCTGCTGCGCTGCCTGACCCAAGGCTTCGCTTATCAGGGCGAGCCTTCCTTGCATCGCGGCGGCGCACGACGCGGCACGCCCAGTGCGCAGCTCCCGGCCACGGCTTTTGTATCGCTGCTGCAGAATCACGACCAAGTCGGCAATCGCGCTTTCGGCGAGCGCCTCTCGATGCTTGCCGACCCACGTCCACTGCGTGCTGCGACTGCGGTGCTGCTGCTGACGCCGGAGATACCATTGCTTTTCATGGGAGAGGAATACGGCGCGCGCACGCCGTTTCTTTTTTTCTGCGACTTTGGCCGGGAACTCGCGCAAGCGGTCACCGATGGCCGGCGGAAGGAGTTTGCAAAGTTTCCCGCATTCACCGATCCGGCGGCGCGGAACCGCATTCCCGACCCCAGCCATCCCGACACTTTTCAGCATTCGAAACTGGACTGGGACAGCTGCGAAGAGACTGAACATCAATCTTGGTTAGCACTGTACAAGACGCTGCTTCGTATCCGCCGCGAGCATCTCGTGTCGCGCCTGCAAGGCCTGGCAGGCGGCAATTCGACGGTCAGGCTGCTGGGAGAGCGCAGCACTGCCATAGAATGGCGCTTGGGCGATGGCAGCCGTTTGACGCTACTTGCCAACCTTGGAAAATCGGCCGTGCTGGATGTGGCCGTACCCGATGCCCCTTTGCTGTTCGCAAGCGAAGACGATATTGCCGCATCCCTAACCGCAGGCACATTGCCGCCCTGGTCGGTTGCCTGGATTCTGGAGAATACAAAAAATGAATGATCAGCAAACCATGCTCAACCGCCTGTGCATGCTTTCCGGCATCGGCCTCGACTACACCGACATCTGGGGCAACCCGCACACCATCAATGAAGAGACGCAAAAAGCGCTGCTCGGCGC
Source organism: Methylophilaceae bacterium (assembly GCA_035460165.1). Taxonomy (GTDB): domain Bacteria; phylum Pseudomonadota; class Gammaproteobacteria; order Burkholderiales; family Methylophilaceae; genus MM2. The sequence continues at coordinate 66,048 of DATHWW010000024.1, forward strand.
GATGGGCTTTAACGTCGACAGCGAACAAGATATTCGGCGATCGCTGGATGAACTGGAAAATCGCGGCTGGCAACGCGTTTTACCTCCGGTCAAGGTGGTGCGCGAGCAAGAAGCGCCTTATGAGATTTCGGTAACGCTGCCTGAAAACCGCTCGGACGAATTGACCTGGCTGCTGATCTTGGAAAACGGCGAGCGGCATGAGGGTAGTTTTCAGCCCCGCGACCTGCAGCCCGAAGAACAATGTCGGATCGGCGACACATCCTTCGTGCGCTACACCTTCCTGCTGCCGCGACAGCCCGGCTGGGGCTACCACCGGCTGGAACTGCACGGTCTCGACGAACCTGCGGCGATGACGCTGATCGTCGCGCCTGATACCTGCTATCGCCCGACAGCAATACAAGGCGAAAACCGCGTCTGGGGCACGGCGGTCCAGCTCTATAGCCTGCGTTCGCAGCGCAACTGGGGCGTGGGCGACTATGGCGACCTGAAAGCCGTGGTCGAATTCTGCGCGGAGCAGGGTGCGGGCATCGTCGGCGTCAGCCCGATTCATGCGCTATTCCCGGACAACCCTGAACACGCCAGCCCGTATGGGCCGTCGAGCCGGCTGTTTCTCAATGTGCTGTATCTCGATATCGAAGCCATTCCCGATTTTGCCGAGTGCGATAGCGCCGTCAAGCAGGTGCGTGCGGATGCGTTCCAGGCACAATTGCGGGCCTTGCGCGCCGAGGAAATGGTGCAATACGCTGCCGTTGCAGCACTCAAGCTGCCGGTACTTGGCAAGCTGTATGCACATTTCCGCAAGCAGCATCTGGATCGCGAAACCGACCGCGGCCGCCATTTCCGGGAATTTCAGGTCGAGCACGGCGTAGCCTTGCATCGCCAAGCCTTGTTCGAAGCCCTGCAGGCGCACTTTAAAGCCAAGAATGATTCAGTCTGGGGTTGGCCGGCCTGGCCGGAGGCCTACCGCGACCCGGAGTCGCCCGAAGTGGCGCGCTTTCTTGAAAAGAACCGCGAGAAGGTCGAGTTCTACGTCTATCTGCAGTGGCAGGCGCATCTCCAGCTGGCCGCCATCGGCAGGCGCTCGTGGGAACTGGGGCTGGGCGTCGGCCTGCTGCTCGATCTCGCCGTCAGTATCAGCCGTGGAGGCGGGGAGGGCTGGGCCAACCAGAAGCTGTACGCCATCGGTGCCAGCGTCGGTGCGCCGCCGGACGACTTCAGCCTGACCGGGCAGGACTGGGGGTTGCCGCCTTTTATCCCGCACGCGCTGACCGAAGCGGCATATGCGCCTTTCATCGACACCTTGCGTGCCGGCATGGTCGACGCCGGTGCATTGCGCATCGACCATGTGATGGGGCTGTTCCGGCTATTTTGGGTACCGCCCGGCAAGAGTGCGGCAGAAGGTGCGTATGTCTATTACCCCTTTGCCGACATGCTGGGCATCCTGGCGCTGGAAAGCCAGCGCAACCATTGCCTGATCGTCGGCGAAGATCTAGGTACGGTACCCAATGAGGTGCGGCACGGCCTGGAACAGTTGGGTGTGCATTCCTACCGCCTGCAATATTTCGAGAAGGATTGGAGCATCGGCTCCTTCAAGGCGCCCAACGAATACCCGGAACAGGCGCTGGTGGCCGTGACCACGCACGATCTCGCCACGCTGGCCGGATTCTGGCAGGGCCGCGACCTGGAAGTCCGCCACTCGCTGGGACTGTTCCCTTCCGAGGAAAGTCGGGAGGCGCAAATCGTGGCGCGGGCGCAGGATTGCGCGCGGCTGCTGGTCGCGCTGGAAAGGGAAGGGCTGCTGCCGCAAGGTTCGCCGCCGCACCCGGTCTCGGTGCCCGAAATGTCGCCCGAATACGCCCAAGCGGTGCATGCCTATCTTGCGCGTACGCCATCCAAGCTGATGCTGATGCAGCTCGAAGACATGCTGGGGCAGATCGATCAGGTCAATCTTCCCGGCACCACCGAATCGCAATACCCCAACTGGCGTCGCAAACTGCCGCTCAATATCGAGGAGTGGCGCGGCGATCCCCGTGCCCAGGGTCTGACCGAAACCTTGCGGCGCGAACGCGGGAGCTCCGTACAGCCGCAGCCTCCGCCGCGGAGCCAGGAGAGTGACACTGTGCCTTTTTGGCGCGTACCGCGCGCCACGTACCGCCTGCAATTCAATAGCCGTTTTACCTTCGCCGACGCCGTGCTGATCGTGGATTACCTGGATCAGCTCGGCATCAGCCACTGCTATGCGTCGCCCTATCTCAAGGCGCGTCCCGGCAGCCCGCATGGCTATGACATCATCGACCACAACGCGCTCAATCCGGAAATTGGCAGCCCGGAGGAATTCGAGCATTTCGTCGCCGAACTCAAGGCGCGCAACATGGGGCAGATCCTCGACATCGTGCCCAACCACATGGGCGTGATGGGTTCGGACAATGCCTGGTGGCTGGATGTGCTGGAAAACGGCCCGGCCTCGGCCTATGCGCAATATTTCGATATCGACTGGTTCCCGGCGACCGAACAGTTGCAGGGCAAGGTGCTATTGCCGGTGCTGGGAGAACATTATGGGACGGTGCTCGAAAACGGCGATCTCAAATTGGTGTTCGACGCAAATCGCGGCGAATTCAGCGTGTTTTATTATGAGCATCGCTTCCCGGTCGATCCGCGCGAATATGCGCGCATCCTGGGGTACGGTCTCGACAAATTGGGTGCGCGCCTCGGGGTTGATCATCCCCAGGTACTCCAATTCCAGAGCCTGGTGACCGCATTCAGCCATCTACCGGGACGGCTAGACATCAAACCCGAGAAAGTCGCCGAACGCAATCGCGACAAGGAAATCCTTAAGCAGCACCTAGCTGCGCTTTATGCTTCCAGCGCCGACATCGTGCAGTTCATCGAGGATATGCTCGCTGAATTCAATGGCGGTGCCGGCGAGCTGGACCGCTATGAGCTGCTGCATAGTCTGCTGAGCGCGCAGGCTTACCGATTGGCGTACTGGCGCGTGGCTGCGGACGAGATCAATTACCGGCGCTTCTTCGATATCAACGATCTCGCCGCGCTGCGCATGGAAAATGCCGCGGTGTTCGAAACCACGCACCGCCTGATCTCGCACCTGCTGGCTTCGGGCAAGGTCGATGGCCTGCGGCTGGACCATACCGATGGCCTATACGACCCGGTGCAATACTTCCATCGCCTGCGCCAGATGGCAACGGCGCTGCTGACGCCGGCAGCGGCCGAAGAAACGGAAAGGATGCCGTTATATATAGTGGTCGAAAAGATACTCGCCGCACACGAGCATCTTCCCGAGCACTGGCCTATATCCGGCACGACGGGCTACGACTTCATGAATCTATGCAACGGGCTATTCATCGACCCCGCCGCCGCTGAAAAAATGGATCGCATCTATGCCGAATTCATCGAGCATAAGGTGGATTACGATGAACTGCGCTATGCCAGCAAGCGGCTATTGATGCGCGTCTCCATGACCGGTGAACTCAACGTGCTGGCGCATCAGCTCGCGCTCATCGCGCGGGCGGACCGTCGTACCTGCGATTACACATTGAATAGCCTGCGCTCGGCGCTGGCCGAAGTCGTTTCCTGTTTTCCGGTTTATCGCACTTACGTTTCTACCGAACAGGTTTCGGCGGAGGATATGCGTCACGTCGATTGGGCCATCGGCATCGCCAAAAAACGCAGCCAGGCTGCGGATCTCGGCGTCTTCGACTTCATCCGCGACGTGTTGCTGAAGTTGCAGGCCGAAGGCAAGAGCCAGGCGCACCAGGAAGCCCTTGCCAGTTTTGCGATGAAATTCCAGCAATACACCAGCCCGGTGATGGCGAAAGGCATGGAAGATACATCATTTTATCTCTATAACAGACTGATTTCATTGAATGAAGTCGGCGGAGATCCGCGACGCTTCGGCGTACCGATCAGTGCCTTTCACCGCGCCACGCATGATCGTGCCAAGCGTTTCCCGCACGCGATGCTCGCCACATCGACACATGACAGCAAGCGTTCCGAAGACATGCGTGCCCGCATCAACGCGCTGTCGGAAATGCCAGACGAATGGCAGGACTTTGTATCTCGCTGGAGCCGCATCAACCAGGTCCTGATCCGCACCGTCGACGACAAGCCCGCGCCCAGCCGCAACGACGAATATCTGATCTATCAAACGCTGGTCGGCATCTGGCCCTTTGAAGAATTGGATGACTCGGGGAGGGCGGCGCTGTGCGAACGTGTCGAATCCTACATGCTAAAGGCTGTGCGGGAGGCCAAGGCCCATAGTTCATGGATCAATCCCCGAACGGAATACGAGGATGCCGTCACCGGCTTCGTACGAGAGCTCATTGGCCCAGCTGGCAACAAGCGTTTCCTGACGAGTTTTCTTACCTTGCAGAAACGCATCTCACGGCTAGGAGTATTAAATAGCCTGTCGCAAATGCTGCTCAAACTGACCGCCCCCGGCATGCCGGACATCTACCAGGGTACCGAAATCTGGGATTTCAGCCTGGTAGATCCCGACAATCGCCGCAAGGTCGATTACCGCCGCAGGCAAGCAATGCTGAAGGCCTTGCAGCGGGAGTTTGAAGGGCCGCCCAAGGAAATTGCCGACAAGGCGCGCAAGCTGCTCGATACCGCAAAAGACGGTCGCATCAAACTCTATCTGCTATGGAAAACGCTGAACCTGCGTAGACAGCACGAACTCCTGTTTCGCGACGGAGACTATCAATCCCTGAAAGTCACCGGTAGGCGCGCCGACCACGTCTGTGCATATCTCCGGCAGCATGGCGGCCAGTCGATGATCGTGCTCGTTCCGCGCCTTTTCCTGCCATTGACCCGTCGCGAGTCGGGATTGCCGATAGGTCCCACCGTTTGGCGCGATACTCGCATCGAAATACCGAACTCATTGTCTGCACTGATGTGGCGCAATATTTTTACCGAAGCAATCTTGGGCTCGGCCGTGGTGGAAGAGGGCCATGCCATAGAATTGGCTTACGTTTTCATGGATTTTCCCTATGGACTGCTCATAAGCGGTGAAGGGTGACAGAAATCGGTATTTCGCTAATAAAAGGAGCGAATCATGGTGGCCTCAATCAAACATGCTTCATTTACAGGCGCCGTCGTCATACTCGGTTTTGGCAGCATAGGGCAGGCCATGCTCCCTCTGCTGTTCCGTCATATCAATATACCGCCCAAACGCGTCACTATCGTCTCCCGAAGCGAAGACAAGAGCGGTATCGCCCAAAAGTATGGCGTGGCGTTCATTGCCCAGCCGCTGATGGAAGGCAATTACGAAACCGTATTGGAGCCATTGGTGAAGCAGGGCGATTTCCTGCTCAATCTTTCGGTCGATGTGGCCAGTCTGGCATTGATACGCTTTTGCCGCCGTCGCGGTGCACTCTACCTGGATACCTGCATCGAGCCTTGGCCGGGTCGTTATACCGACCCTAATGCGTCGCCTTCCCAACGTTCCAACTATGCCTTGCGCGAGGAAATCCTGGCCTACCGCCTGGATAAGCGTCGCGATCCGACCGCCGTGGTCACGCACGGTGCCAATCCGGGTCTTGCATCAATTTTCGTCAAGCACGCCTTGCAGAACATTGCGGCGGATAACGGTCTGGCGATCGAAAAGCCGACCTGTTACGAAGAATGGGCCGAGTTGGCCCGCAGTCTCGATATCAAGGTCATCCACATCGCCGAGCGTGATACGCAGATAGCCAACCAACGAAAGAAGCGGGATGAATTCGTAAATACCTGGTCGGTGGCGGGCTTCTTGAGCGAAGGTCTGCAGCCAGCCGAGTTGGGATGGGGGAGTCATGAAAAGCATTTTCCCAAGGATGGCGGCAAGCATGGTTTCGGCTCCGACGCCGCTATTTATCTGAATCGCCCGGGTATCGCCACCCGTGTCCGTAGCTGGACTCCGCTGGAAGGCAGCTACCACGGTTTTCTTGTGACACATGGCGAATCGATTTCCATTGCCGATCACCTGACTCTGCGCGAAAACGGAGAAATCGTTTATCGACCTACTGTGCATTATGCCTACCACCCGTGCGACGACGCGGTACTTTCACTTCACGAGTTCGCAGGGAAAAATTGGCAACACCTACGCAACAAACGCATTCTGCGCGATGAGATCAAACAAGGAGTAGACGAGCTCGGCGTTTTGCTCATGGGCAATAACAAAGGCGTTTACTGGTACGGCTCACAGTTGAGCATTGAGCAAGCTCGAAAACTTGCTCCGCATAACAGCGCAACCAGTCTGCAAGTGGTGGCCGGCGTGCTCGGCGGCATGGTGTGGGCGATACGTAACCCGCATGCCGGAACGGTAGAGCCGGACGATATCGATTACGAACTCGTGCTAGACATTGCCAAACCTTATCTTGGTGAACTGGTCGGCATTTACAACGACTGGACACCGTTACGCGATCGCAGCCCATTATTCAGTGAGCCGATGGATAAGGAAGATCCCTGGCAATTTATCAATTTCCGCGTTTCCTAGACCCCGCCCACCATACACAGTCCACCATAATGAATTGATTTAGAAATGTTACTCACAAAGGAGCTAGGGCTAATCGAGAACTCCTACTACGAGGCTAGCGTGGTGCGCCCGCCGCCTTCCTCGCCACTTTCAGAACACGTAAGTTGTGATGTATGCGTGATTGGTGGTGGCTATGCCGGCATCTCGGCAGCACTGGAATTGGCCGAGCGCGGTTACTCGGTCACGCTGCTCGAAGCCCAGCGTATAGGTTGGGGCGCATCAGGAAGAAATGGAGGACAAGCAATCGTAGGTTTTGGTTATTCCGGCGAATGCGCCATTGAAAAACAGTTTTCACACAGGGAGGCACGACAGGCGTGGGATATTTCGGTTGAAGGCTTGTCTTTGCTGCGGCAGCGCATAGAACGTTACGCTATCGATTGCGATTATGTGCCGGGTTATCTGAGCTTATCCGTTCGTGAAAAAAAGACCCGGTTATTGGAAAAGTGGGCGCGGCATGTCATGCAGACTTATGACTATCCGTTGCAACTCATTGGCCCGGATGAGATTTCGCAGTGGATCGCCAGCGAACGTTTTCATGCCGGTGTGTACGATGCCAATTCCGGCCATTTGCACCCATTGAAGTATTGCCTGGGCCTAGCTGCGGCAGCGCGAAGCGCCGGCGTGCATATCTATGAGAATTCCCCCGTCTACGTTATCCAGCGCGGCGAAGCTCCAATTGTAAAAACAGCGCAAGGAGAGGTTGCCTGCCGATTTGCAGTACTCGCCGGCAATGTTTACCTCGGTGAATATGGCGATGAAATCGCACCGGAGCTGACTGCCAGCATCATGCCCATCGGTACTTATATGATTGCTACTGCGCCTATGGACAAAAATCGGGCAGACGCAATGATGCCGCACCGTACCGCCGTATCCGACACTAATTTCGTTCTCGATTATTTCCGCTTTAGCGCTGATCACCGTTTGTTATTCGGCGCAGGCGACAGCTATAGCGGCGCAACGCCAAGCAATTTGATCGAACGTATCAGGAATCGCATGCTGGGTGTTTTCCCGCAACTCGGTGATATAGCCATCGAATATGCCTGGGGAGGATTCGTGGATTTGACCATGAACCAGGCTCCAGCCTTCGGCCGCCTGCAACCAAATATTTTTTATCTCCACGGGTTTTCCGGTCATGGCCTTGCATTGACCGGGATGGCGGGAAAACTTGTAGCCGAAACCATTGCAGGCCAAGCAGAACGTTTCGATCTTTTCACGCGTATCCGACATCTGCCGTTTCCAGGCGGGAAGCACCTGCGTACGCCGGCTCTTATACTCGGCATGTGGTATTACCGTTTACGGGACATGTTGTAAGTGGCGGCCGGCATGTGGGAAAGACGCATCGTAGGGACCTTATTCTGAAACGGTGCCATGTTGCGGCAAGTTGTGGACTCGTTAAGAGCGTCAGGCTTATTAACCAGCAGCGAGGGATTGCATCAGAAGTGACTTATAGAGAGTCAACGAACGTTTAATCGCTTCTGGATCGTTGTTGGATTTAGCCAGAAGAAGGGCGCCTTCAAGGGTGGAAATATAAAGGTCGCTCCAGGCGTGCGCATCAATGCGCTGCCCTGAATGTGCTGCAGCTCGTTCAAACATTTCCAGCAGCGATGCTCGCCAACCGGCAAAATGCTTAGCGGCTGCATTGAACAACTGCTCATTGCTCTCGGCAAGCTCCATCGTAAAGATGGCCAGCATGCATCCCTTTTGCAGCTCTGGATCCTGATAAGCCTCAATTGCGAAATCCAAATAGCCTTCCAAAAACTGGATGGGGTCGGACGCTTGGTTGAAGGGGGCCTTGGCTTGCCTTTCCTCGGCGTCACCCCAGAACTTGGCCAGAGCAGCTTCTCCCAGCTGATCTTTGCTATCGAAGTGGTAAAAGAACCCGCCCTTGGTAATGCCTGCAGACTGGCATACCGCATCGACCGTCATGGCTGCAAAGCCACGCGACAAAATGGAATCCCTCGCTGCATCTAGGATGCGTGCACGCGACATTTCCGATTTCGATTTACTCACCGTCAATTGAGATTCTCCAGTCATCCAGTCAAAACTGTTGACAAATAGTATCACAGGCATAACATACCAACCAGTTGGTATTTTTTATAAACGGAGGGGACGAGATGAATAAGCAGTTGATGATGTTGAGCTTAGCGGCATCGCTTTTGGTTGCTAGCGGGCAGGCAAATGCAGAGGCCGTGGATAAATACTGGCAAGCTATGCAATCAGCCTATTTTCCAAATGCAACGATCGAGGAGAGTTCCTCAATCAAGATAACGGCACCACTTCGTGCGGAAAATGGCGCACAGGTTCCGTTCGCATTTAGCATCGACTATCCAATGACAGCTGATCGCTATGTCAAAGCAGTCTATGTCATCGCGGATGCAAACCCCGTCCCCTTGGTTGCTGTTTACCGATTTACCCCTAACTCCGGCAAGGCGGAGGTTTCAACGCGGATTCGTCTCGAGGTTGACTCTTATGTTCATGTCGTCGCTGAGACCAGCGATGGCAAGTTCCTGATGAGCAAAGCTCCCATCCGAGCTGCTGGAGGTTGCGGCGGGACGATAGGTGGCGATGAGCAAATGGCTCGCCAATCTGCCGGAAAAATGAAACTTTCGGTCAAGCCGGCGGAAGATACGCTCAAGGAAGCTCATTTACTTATCAAGCACCCGATGTATACCGGCTTGCAACGGGATTTGGTATCTCAAGGCTTTCGTCCTGCCTTTTTCATCAGCAAGGTGGTAGCCAAATTCAACGACCAAGTCGTGTTTGATGCCGATACCTACATAGGCGTGAGCGAAGACCCCAATATTCAGTTTCCCTTCAAGGCTGATCAAGCTGGCAAGCTGACTGTGTTGATTAAGGATAATGAAGGCAAGGAATTCTCGACCAGCAGCGATGTACAGGTGAATTGATGCCATGAAGCGATTGGTGAGAGATATCGGACTCGTATTGCTGTTAGCTTCAACTTCCGCAATCGCTGAGCCACTTGCGATGAGCCAGATTGCCGAAGGCGTCTATGTACATGTCGGAAAGCACCATGACTTCGATGAGCACTACGACGGAGATATCGCAAATATCGGGTTCGTCGTCGGCAGCCAAAGTGTTGCAATCATCGATACCGGCGGCTCATTCAAGGTCGGGGCGGCACTCCGTGAAGCTGTGAGGTTGGTGACAGATCTTCCCATCCGCTACGTGATCAATACGCATGTTCATCCTGATCACATATTTGGCAACGCGGCTTTTGAACAGGACCATCCCGTATTCGTCGGCCATGCGAAGCTGCCAGCTACGCTTGAACTGAATCGCGACAATCTGATTCGTGAGCTTCAGAAGGAGCTCGGCAACGATGCCGATGGGAGCAAAGTAATTGTCCCCACCCAAATTGTCACGGACACAATGGATCTGGATTTGGGCGGGCGCACATTACATCTGCAAGCTTGGCCAAAGGCGCACACCACTACCGATCTCACCGTGCTGGATAACAAAACGAGCACTTTCTGGACGGGTGACCTGCTATTCATCACACGCACCCCGTCGCTAGATGGCGACCTCAAGGGATGGATTAGCGTGATAGATCAGCTCAAAGCCATCCAGGCCAAAGTCACAGTACCCGGGCATGGTGATCCTACTGATGCCAAGAACGAGATGCTGGATAAGGAGCAGAACTATCTGAATCTGCTGCTTGCCGATGTGCGATTGGCAATCAAAAACGGCGTGGGTTTAATGGATGCGATTCAAACTGTTGGGCAAGGCGAGAAGGGCCGATGGGTCTTGTTTGATGCCGTGAATCCCAGGAATGTAAACTTGGCCTACCCCCAAATGGAATGGGAGTAGGGGGTATGAGATTCGCATATAAGCTCTACAGTCTTCTATTCATGTTTACTTCCAGTCTAGTGCCACTTGAGGTTATCGCAGAAGGGGGCAACACTCATATCCGAACCTTGGCCTCTTCCTGTGCGATATGTCATAGCACTAACCCTCTAAATAAGTCGGTGATACCCAGCCTGGTCGGGCTGGATGCGCCGTATTTCATACAAAAAATGCAGGAGTACCGACACTCCAGTAATGAGCATGAGGTCATGACACAGCATGCCAAAGGGCTGACCGAAGAAGAGATCGAGCTACTGGCGTCCTATTTTGCAAAGCAACCTCGTGGCTGCCCTATTGCCAAAAAGCAGCCAGCCGCATCCTGGAGTAAATAATGGATCGCAGATCGTTTATTAAGGCCGGTATGGCTGGCCTTGGTGTAGCCATGTGGTCGCCTTTAGCTTTCGGAAAATCAAAAACCTCCCTAGGCCATGTAGTCATCATCGGGGCTGGCTTTGGAGGGGCCACAGCTGCAAAGTATCTGCGTATGTGGAGCGATGGACGGGTTTCAGTCACCGTGATTGAACCTAGGCCAAAATTCATCTCTTGCCCAGTCAGTAACCGAATCTTGAGTGGCATGGCTGATCTGCAAACCGTTACCCATGCGTACGAGCCTTTGCAGGAAAGCTATGGCATCCGGTTCATTAGCGGAATCGCCACTCGCATTGACCCTGTGCGCAAGCGTGTACAGGTGGGCGCCAATCAGATTCAATATGACCGGCTCATCATTGCCACGGGTATCGACTTTGACTACAGCACCTTGCCTATGATTACTGCGGATATACAGGCATCCACCATCCCGCATGCATGGAAAGCCGGCACACAAACCCTTCTGCTCAAGGAGCAAATAGCGGCCATGCCGGATGGCGGTGTGGCTGCCATCACCATTCCCATGGTCCCGTATCGATGCCCACCAGGTCCTTATGAACGCGCCTGCCAAATTGCCTTCTATCTCAAGAGGCACAAGCCAAAGTCCAAGCTGCTTGTGCTGGACGCCAATCCCGCCATCACATCCAAGCGCCCCTTGTTCGAACGCGCCTGGAATGAGTTTTACCAAAACATCATTGAGTACTATCCAAGCAGCGCCATTGAGAATCTCGATGTGAAAGCGCTTAGCGTGACCACTACCTTCGGCCGTCACAAAGTAGATGTGCTGAATCTGATTCCACCTCAGACAGCTGGCCGACTTGCCCTGGATACTGGATTAGGGAACAGCACCAAACGGTGGTGCGATGTGAATGTTCTGAACTACGAGTCGAAGATTATTACAGGCATTCACGTGCTTGGCGACTCCGTTTCCTCTGTCCCTCCCAAGTCAGCTCATGTGGCTACATCGCAGGCCAAGGTCTGCGCCAATGCGATCATTGCCGAATTGGCTGGCGAAGAAGTTGACCCGAGCCCGGTCTTTGCAAACACCTGCTATAGCTACGTTGACGACAAGCAGGCGGTACACGTCGCCAACGTCTACCGATACGACTCTAAGAACAAGGAGATGCAGGCTGCCCCAGGCGGCGGAATTTCAGCTGCGCCTTCGCTGGAGGAAGGAGCACAGGCAGATGTTTGGGCGGCGAACATCTGGGCAGACGTCCTGAGTTCGTCAAGGAATGCCGAGCACAGGAAGAGCTTCGGCGCACGCAACAAGGTGGAAGCTAATCGAAGTTTTTTACCTCGATAGCCACAGCCTCACACGCCGTGTCTCTTGAGAAGGACGTAAAACCCGCCAGTTGAACGGAAATCGTTCCGGCTGCTCCGTTATTTTTTACTTCGCATAATGTATATTATGTTAAATTTTGGACATGTTATTAAGGCCATCAAAAAGACGGCCCTGTTTCTCGTAAATCAAATATCTCGCTTCCGCATGCCGGTTCCGTGGATCAGCCAGATGACGGCATAGAAGCCGCACCAGTTCTGGATCGACGCCTGTTTCAATCAGGCGTTTTTTTTCGACTGCGATATACCGATAATATTTCCTGCGCTTCGCTTCGTTCCATTTTCTGTTGTATCGCAGATGCCAATAAAGATTGCATAAACTTCCAGCCCAACCCCGCATAAAAACACCCTGAAAATATTTTTGTTGTGGGTGCAGTGTATGTAGCTTTTTTACTACACGATACCGTCAGGACTGCGAGTTACCGTCTCCGGTAAGATCTTGCCGAATGGGAAATAGCATCCAGTTGAGCGGATCCGGATAAAAAACTCACGTCGGGATCCTGAGCAACGAAAAACAGCGATTAGATCTAATCGTGTTTTTTTGAGATCTTGAAAATTTGCGGGGTGAGATCTCGAACGGAAAACAGCCCGGCGCCGGGCTGTTCCGTGACAAGCTGGGGTTCCGCTACGCTCCAGCCCTCTCGGGCCTCAAATCGCCCCAGCGGGTGTGTTACGTAGGAGTTTGGCTTGCAGGAGGCGGATTGTTAGCCGTTGCGGGCGCTTCGGGATGGTTGGGACTGGAGCCATCTTGCGTTACATCGTAAAAGCCGCGCTCGGCGATGCTTCGGCAGAGGGCTTCGCCCATGAGGATCGGCGTGGCTTGGTCGGTGTAACAGGTGCATTTCCGTGTACTGGCTATGCAAGCGGCAGGCTGAGGCGCGGAACGCACTTCCATCACCTTATCGAAGGCCGGCGCGGTGTGCGGAAGACCATCGATTCTAGGCGTGTACTGTTCGAGGTACTGGGGTGTGGTGAGCGTATTCGTGCGTGCTTGGGAAGGCGCTCCGGGAACAGGTGCCGCCGTCGCGGCAGGCGCGCCGACAGCACCTGTTTTCGGGGCGGCTTTGCCCTGCAGCCAGTTGTAGGCACCATAAGCCAGTGCCGCGATCAGGATCGGCAGCATGAATAGAATGTAGAGCCGCATCGGCAAGCGGCGTTTGACGGTGTGCACCTCGGCGGATTTGTACCAGGTAAACACTTCTTTTGGGTAGTTGAAATCGTGGCGGATGCTCCCTTCCCTGCTTTTGTCAGGCTCTTGGCGCAGGTCCGGAAATTCGTGAACCGTTGCGCGTTGCATACCGAAAGTGCGCTGCACGTGGAAGTGGCGACCGACGAGGCGTCGCACGTTGGTATCGACCAGCATAGGGTGTTGCGTGATGAAAAAAAGGTCGAGACCATCATGGCGGTGCGTTTCCAGCTTGGAGACGTATTCAGGGACCGTAGAGCCGTTTCCACGCGGTCGGAACAGGCGTTGGCATTCATCAATCAAAATAATCGAGCCAGCGGGCAATGTGTACCATTGCTCGGCGTTATCAAGCTCAATCCATCCGGGTATTTTGAGGTCAGCGATGCCGCTATAGTAAACCTGCCGGTTTTCCTTGATGCCTAGAGCATTAACGAACGCCAGCGTGTAGAGAGTCTTGCCAGCTCCGGGCTGGCCTGTGGTGAGAGTAATCATTTCCAGACCATCTTTTTGAAGGTGCCGCCAGAGACGCCCTGTATCAGCAAGCGGACGGCGATTGCGCTGAATGTGATCGAAATAGCCGTGTCGAGCTGGCCGAGGCTGAGGATAGAAACGATGTCGGCAGGAAGACCACCGAGGCGACTAACAACCTGCCCTTTTAGGTAGTCGATACCCGAACTGATACCGGTATAGGCAACAAAACCGACGCCGAGCGATATCAGGAGGCGGCCTACTATTGTGCCGAGGGCCTGAATCAGGCCGCCGATTAGTGCAGAGACAAGTAATGGCATTTAGAAGACTCCCGTGATGCGGGCCGCACCCAGCATGGCAAGAGCGATCATCGCCATGCCGAAATATTCAATGTAGGGGTTAATCAAAGAGAAAGGGATCGTCAGGGTCTTGCCCATAGGGAGGCCGGTGATGACCTTGTCAGGGATAGAACCAGAAGATAGAAATTTTTCCTGACTGATTTGACCGGAGACATCAAGTGTTTCTGTTATGTCGCCACGAACGAAATCTTCGCCATTCATGGCGTCTTCACCAACTTGAGCTAGCTCAAGTGCTAGTTCGCTTCCTTCACCAAGAGCGGTGTTAGTTTTTCTGGATTCGCAGCGCGTGTGCCAAGCCTGCATAAGTATGGCAGACTGAATGGCGTCACCCTCACTGGCAGGTGGCGTTTCGCAGCTCCCTCCTCCACTAGTCTTGGATTCAGAGCAAATGGCTGCATCTGGATTCTGCTCACAGAAAGCAGGAGCCGAAGCTGTTGTCGAAGTGGTCTGCTCACTGATGATGTTGCCTTCTTCGTCACGCACGATGGTGGTGGTCTGACGGGTTATGTTGGTGCCGTTCTGCGAGTCCTGTGTAATGATTTCCTCTGTCGTTCCGTCAGGATTTTCTTCCGTTGATGTCGAGGGGGGTTCAATCATAGGCGGCGTGCCGGGGGTGCCAGAAGGCACACAAACTGTGTGGCCGTTAACCTGACCGTATGACATGCCTTTAGCGATACAGTCGTATTCAGAGGTTGTGGGCGGGTCTGTTGATTCTGGAGGCGTGGGGGCAGGTACGTCAGAGGTAGGGGGAGACGTAGACTCAGCGCACGTCTGACCAGTATTTGTGTATTGACCTATGTAAATCCAACCGGAAGCTGAATCCCATGGTTGCTGACCTGAATAGGTGGCTATACAGCCGTTAAGGCAAGCCGGGCTAGTAACAGTCTGGCCGAAGAAAACACCTTTGGAAGCGACAACGCCAGCAGGGCATTCCGCCTTAGTACAGGACTGCTGATCCGCAGAAAGTACATAGCCGGAAGGACATGTGTAGACAGTACGCGTGCATTGAGAATTAGAGCTAGTATAGCCTTCCGGACATTGGGTACTTGAACGATTCCAGCTAGCCGCCGTGACTTCACCAGAACAGTTTGAGCGGGTACCAATGCAGAGACCGGTCTGCATGGAGCCAGCAGGAGAAGATTGGTCGGTAAAACTGGTGTAGGAAAGAGTGCCACAATAAGCGGTTTGTGAGTTTCTGTAGGCGACGGCACCTTGGCAGGCGGCGGGAACACTAGAGCCGTAGGCAGGACCGACGTATCCACTCTCAGCAACATATGTGATTACCGGGTCCGTTGTTTCGGTTGTCGGAGTGGATGGAATGGTTTCAGCATATGCGTAGGGGGCGCACATAAGTACGATCAGGAGAATGCCAAACAGGAATGGAGTGAGGCGGTTCATGCGGTGAAAATCAGCCAGGCGGCTAACAGGTAAGTGATGATGACCAGAATTCCCATGACAATCCCCCAGAGTGAAAAAAGGGGAACGGTTTAAAAGCCGTTCCCCGATTGCTTTACATCGCGCGGCGTACCCATTTGTAAATCTTGATGCCGACAATCACGGACAGAACCGCGACACCGATCAGGCCGATTGGGGTCAAAGCGCCGGTGATTTCCGCAACGGTGGCGGTCACATCGACCGCAGCCGATGCAGTCTGGATAAAACCGAAAACGGAGAGGACAGCGAACAGAGTACGGGCAAACATTTTCTTCAACATGGTGTTTCTCCTAATCAATTGAGGGTGAATTTTCGTCTATGGATTTCAAAGCCCATACGCACAGACGAATTGCGTATGCAGCCGCAAGGACTAAAAGCATTGCCCCCGCGACTTCTGAGCCCTGCTCCGGCGTCATTTGCAAGAGGGGGGATTCTGTTGGTATTTCCTGCCATGCAGTCTGGTCGCAGGACGTGTTTCCATAACCATCGTCAGTGAGAGTGCCGGTGCAAACTAAGACGATGGGCATTACGCGGCCCTCCTCATCGAATTCCAGTACCAGCTAGGCGCATCGACAAACTGAAACGGCACCTCGCGCGGCTGAATGTTCAGGCGCGTCACGTCAGCCGGTTGAGAAATGTCGATACCGAAGGCCAGCACCTCTTTGCGCAAACGGTAGTAAGTGGCACGACTCATACGGCCATCCTGCACAGCGGCAACAAAATTGCGGCCATTGCGCCATGCCTCGACGGCATTCGAAAGTCGGGTCGGCATCTCCTCGACCAGTTCATCCACGACAGCGCCGCCGCGCATCAGCGGCTTGAATTTTTCGGTAAAGATCACATTCATTTTTTGGTCCTCGTTTTGCCAGTCATCAAGCATTGCTACATTCAATCGCGCGAGTTCGTCGGTTCGCAATGTCAGCTCCAAACGGAGCAAGTACCCTACTTCGGTATTTATCGTTTCAGCCAAATCCACAAGCTTGTGGCGCTTCAAATCGAAAATCTTGTCGTACACCTTGGCCGACCAGTTTTCGGTGACCCACGTCACACCGGTCTGATAACGGTCAGGCTTTGCGCGACCCATCTTGACGCCCCCAGCCCAACTCAAAAAAGCGTATGCGTCGGAGGCGTTTTCGAAAGTCAGATTGCAGGTCAGGTCAACCCTGCGGAGTTCAATCGGACTCATGATCACAAAGCGATCAGCGGCCAGTGCACGATTGAGGAAATGCCGAGCCGAGGCAAACACGCCCTGACCCCATACATTGTCACCACGACCAAAACGGCCAAGGTTGCCGTCATAGGTCAAGAAACCGGTTTCCGGGTTGTACTTGGCCTGGATCACCGTGGCATCTGATTTACGCATATCGGTGGCCTCTTCCATGCCCGAAATTGCACCAATGTGGTGCAAATCGGTGACGGAAACCCATGAAAGACGCTCCCACAATTTTTCGTCTGGCGTGTGGCATGAAACATACCGCTCATAGCGCTCCGGCATAGTATCCACGCGGAATCTGAGCTTCAGCCAGTCGCAAAAAACGGGTAAATCTTGTCTCATTTTTGAGACTAATTCCGAGTGTTACCTGTACTCGGAATTCGAACTCCGTTCGAATTGCGGGTACGGGCAAAAAAGTACCGCCGTCCGGTCGGGGGAACCGGGCGACGGTGAACAGGAGAGAGCAAGGGGGTAAAATACATACCTTGTCCGGGTGGTCCGTAGGTAACGGTGATCACTCGATGACGGTGTATTCGTTACGGGCGGAGATCACACGGGTGCGATTGCCGGTTTCCTTGTCCTGCTGGTCGTAGCTGTTGGGCATGCCGCCGAGCTGCACCGCACCAGACCAGTCCGAATCCACATCGCCCAGGGGCGAGGAGCTGCGAAGCTCAACGGTGGCCGGGTGGCTGTACTGATCAGGGGCGGGAAGCTTCAAAACGGTGAGGTAAAGACGGCCTTGCTGGGTATTGATGCTGCGACGGCTAAAGATACGGCCAGTGATGAAACCTTGATTCGTTTGTAGCTTGCGGCCTTGAGGCATGGCGGCAACGGTTGCGGGCTCTGACATAGTGGGCTCCAAGTTGTCTAATGGTTGCTCCCGAATTAGGAATATTACGGGAGTGGGAGCAAAGTATTCCCTGATTGGGAAGATTGTCAACCCCCCTTTTAGGGAGCAATATGCGGAGCAATTAGAGAGCGCAAAGGAGCAGCAATCGTGGAAATCAACAAATTGTTGGACGACTGCAAAGAAAAATTAGGAATTGAGAGCGATTACAGACTTGCGAGAATCGTCGATATTAGTGACCAAAGACTCAGTGATTACAGGCGCGGGAAAAGAATTCCAGATGCCTACGCCTGTTCAAAAATCGCGGAAGTATTAGAAGTAGACGAAATGAAGCTTATTGCACATTTCGAGGCCATGAGCGCGAAGATTCCGAAAATTAGGGAATATTGGGAAAAAAAGCTTGAGCGGCTAGGAGGAATTGCAGCGGCGATTTTTGTCGTTGTCAATTTGATAATGACACCGACCCCCTCTCAGGCCGCGCCAATGCTGAAACAAGACGGTTCCGCTATGTATATTATGTTAAATAGTATATATGCCGACAATCAGAAACTCTGGGCCCTATCGTCAGTTGACGAAACCGGCGTGGTGCCTACAGCCAGATAAACAGGTAATCTGGGAGGAATCATCTTCAAGACGTTGCCTCCTCAACATTGGACGGCTGCGTATCGTTTTCGGCTGGAGTCGGCTGCGCAGCCTCCGACTTTTGTTTGGTCTTTTCTTCTTTACGCTTTTTCTTTGCTAGTTCTCTCTGGCGCTTTTCGAACGAGTAATTAGGTGATGCCATTGGGTCGTCCGTCTTATGAAAGTGATTAAGAATACAGGGTAACCCATTTCACCTACTCAAAGGTTGAATGCGCGGTCCGAACGGGGTTGCCAAAGAAATATCCAGCAGCATGCACCTTAACGAATATCCCCAGCTACTTGTTTCCGTTACACTGCCCCACTCTCGTGCATCGAAAAACCACTTCGATACGCACGCCTATCAAAACACAGTAACTCCTTAAACCGGGCTCCATGAAACCTCCCAAAAGACTTGAACCGCTAATCGAAGATGGCTTGGTCGACGACGTGATCCGCCAGCTCATGAGCGGCAAGGAAGCCGCAGTATTTGTCGTGCGCTGCGGCGACGATACGCGTTGCGCCAAGGTATATAAAGAAGCTCACAAGCGCAGCTTTCGCCAGAGCGTGGATTACACCGAAGGCCGCAAGGTAAAAAACAGCCGCGAAGCGCGTGCCATGAACAAAGGCTCCAAATATGGCCGCAAGGCGCAAGAAGAAGCCTGGCAAAGCGCCGAGGTTGATGCCTTGTATCGTCTGGCCGCCGCCGGAGTGCGCGTACCCAAGCCTTTTAATTTCTATGAAGGCGTGTTGCTGATGGAACTGGTGACCGATGCCCAAGGCAACGCCGCTCCCAGGCTGAACGATGTGGAATTCACCCCAGAGGATGCCCGCGCCCACCACTGCACCCTGCTCAAGGAAGTCGTGCGCATGCTATGCGCCGGCATCGTCCATGGCGACCTTTCCGAATTCAATATCCTGCTTGGCAGCGAAGGTCCAGTGATTATCGATCTTCCGCAAGCCGTGGACGCCGCCGGCAACAACCACGCAAGCAGCATGCTGGAGCGCGATGTAGATAACCTGACAGCCTATTTCGGACGTTTCGCGCCTGAGCTTTTAACCACCCAATACGGCAAGGAAATCTGGTCACTATATGCGCATGGGGATTTGCATCCAGAGGTTGAACTGACAGGCCGGTTCAAGGAAAGCGCCAAGCCCGTTGATTTAAGGAGCGTTATGCGGGTAATTGATGATACGAAGGCTGAAGAAGCGGCACGGCAGAGGCACTTGACCGAGACAGCTGAGAAATAAGGTGCTAACGACTGAACGACGAATTGTTTGATTCCAGACGCGTTATTTCTGCCAAGGCAACTATCGATAAGGCGAATACGGTCAGGTTGAGCGTTGTTGAGTTGAAGGCTGAATACAGCCATTGAGGCGCATAGACCGCCGTAAAGAGAAAAAGCACAACCGCAGCGGCCGTTACAACGTAAGGCCACCGCATACGATAGAGCCATAAAACAAGCAAGCCGAAAACGATCTCCATCGCGCCACTCGCGTATGAACTCAAGCGCGCATCTTGCTCGGTCAAGCCAAATGCCATACCCATTGCAATCTCGTCAGGATGCGGGCCGAGCAACTTCGGGAAAATGCCTTGATATATCCAGACGAAGGCAATAGCAATGCGGCAAATGGCCAGGGTGACCGAGCTATTTCGCATTCAGGAATCGCTTCATATGATCGGGTTCAGGGAGCACGCACCTATCGTACTTTCCAAATATCGAGTAACGGTTCTGAGCTATGCGGTCATATATCCAGTCACGCAGCGGCTTGGGAATCAGCCATGCGATCACTGCAAACCTCCACGGGAACGGCAAACCCGCAACAATCTTTATGACAGCCGTTGAGCGGACATAAAACTTACCGCCGTGCACGTAGACCAAGGTGTCGTAATAGCTCGTAGGCAGCGCCGCCCAACTCAGAATTGCCTTCCCCTCTTCAGACTGTACCGTGGCAAGTTTGTAACGCTGCTCGCGATCATGCCGGATCAAGAAGCGCGCCCAAAAACTGCATAATTTACACACACCATCGAACAAAACTATGTGGTCGTCATGCGATACGCCGGGAGGATTTTGTTCATTACACATCAGTAATGTCTTCGAGCTACAGCAGGTATTACCGGCCAGGCCGCTTCTGCTCATAAGATGGCGAGCCTCTTAGGCTTTTCAGTCGCCGCTCCAGCCACGTGGCGCTTGGCTCAGGGCTTTTCCCCGGGCACTGTACTTGGTATGGCTCCCCGCTTTTACTGCTCTTTGTCGCCGCCAGCGCGATGAAATCCTCTGTGCTCGAGACGAGTTCCCTTCTCTCCAGGTATTCGAGTTTCGATGCAATGTGTTGCTTAGCCTTTACACTGCTGTGCCAAGTTCCGTTACGGTAGAACTCGCATTGGGAATTTCCTAGCGCGCTTAATAGCTGTTGGATTTCTACCCGCGCAGGTTCAGATAGGCTTTTGGCTTGGGCATAAGCCGAAACGGCCGCCAGAATGGCGAGGACAAGTGCTCCTCGAAGTGCCTTTATCAAGCTCACTGATCGATCCGACATGCTTGAATTATAATTTTATTTTTCAAATAGTTGGGATAAATACTTCATTCATTAGCGAACATGTCCATTTGACTTGAATATGCGATATTGATCTGGCGCAGCTGTCAGCGTTGCGGCGCAGATTGCAGGTTCAGCGATATTGGCCACTTGTAATACAACCGCACCGCCAGCAGGAAGAACAGCACCATCGCGTAGATGAGAGGCTCGGTCACATCCTTTTTGACCAGCCACCAGTAATGGGTCACGCCGAGTATGGCAATAAGGTACACCAGTCGGTGCAGCGTCTGCCAGCGCTGACGCAGGCGTCGGATCATTGCCTGGTTGGACGTGACGGCCAGCGGGATCATCAGCACAAAGGCGGAAAAACCGACCAGCACATACGGATGCTTGGCGATATCGTGCACTATCGCTCGCCAGTCGAACCACTGGTCCAGCCCTGCATAAGCCAGCAGATGCAGGCATACATAGAAAAACGTGAATAAACCCATCATCCGCCGCAATGGCACCAGCCATTTGATGCCGAAAATCAGACGAATCGGCGTAACGCTGAGCGTGACCAGCAGGCAAACCAGCGTCCAGGTGCCGAGCGAGCGCATCACGAACTCCACCGGATTCGCGCCCAGGCCATCGGTCACACTCAGCCAGACCAAGCGCGCAAGCGGTAATAGCGCCAAAACAAAAAGCGCTATCTTTGCTTTTTTAATCATATTATTGCGTTGCATATCAAAAGTTCTTTTTAAGGTCCATACCGGCATACATCTGCCCGACCTGCTCGGCGTAACCGTTGAACATCAGCGTCTTGCGGCGGCGTGCGAACAGCCCATCACCGATACGCCGCTCCGTCGCCTGCGACCAGCGCGGGTGATCGACGTTCGGATTCACATTGGAAAAGAAACCGTACTCACTCGGGCCGGCCTTCATCCAGCTGCTGACCGGCATTTTTTCGGTAAAGCGGATTTTGACGATGGACTTGCTGCCCTTGAAACCGTATTTCCACGGCACGACCAAACGCAGCGGCGCGCCGTTCTGGTTGGGCAGCACCTCGCCATAGAGCCCGACAGCCAATATCGTCAGCGGATGCATCGCCTCATCCATGCGCAGGCCCTCGTTATACGGCCAGTCCAGTACATTCGAACGCTGCCCTGGCATCATCTGCTGATTGTCCAGCGTGATGAACTCCACATACTTGGCATTGCCGGTCGGCTCCGCCCATTTGATCAGATTGGCCAGCGGAAAACCGATCCACGGAATCACCATCGACCAACCTTCAACGCAGCGCATGCGATAGATGCGTTCTTCCAGCGGCGCAAGCTTGAAGATATCGTCGATGGCAATGCTCTTGGGGCGCTTCACCTCCCCCTCGATATTCACCGTCCACGGGCGAGTAACCAGCGATCCGGCGTATTGGGCGGGATCGGATTTTCCTGTGCCGAATTCGTAGAAATTGTTGTAGGTGGTGACGTCCTCGTACGGCGTCAGCTTTTCGTCGCCGCCGAAAGGTGTCTTGATGAATTTTTCGATTTTCCTGCGCGGGGATTGTGCCGCTGCGGCGTCGAACGACATGCCGCCGAGCATTGCCGCTCCGGCAATGGCACCCAGCCCGGCAACCTTGATGAATTCGCGCCGCCCCTGGTAGATTTCGCGGGGGGTGATCTCCGAGGCGGGAATGATGGGAACATGTTTCATGACGGGTCTCCTTCCATGCGCATGAGTCGCATGAGACCACAAAACCTTACAAGATATTTCTCGCTCGCGAACCTGGTTCGCAGGGCGATAACGCTCCCCTCATCACATTACGCTTCTTGCCTTACTGCGCGCGGCTCTGAGCCGATTCAGCCACAGCAATTTCCTGCAGCAACTGCTGCGCACCCAGCTTGCTCGCCATAATCCTGGCCAACGCAAACTGTTCTTTCGCTTCGTCGCCCGCGCCCTTGGCCGATTTCACGCGGGCCAGCATGTAGCGGGCCTTTGCCTGCCAATAGGAGTCCCCCGCCTCGGCGATGGTTCCCAGGAACTTGCCCAGCCATTTTTCGGCATCGGCATACCGCTGCGCGACCAGGCAAATGCGGCCTAGCTCGATGCTGGCATGTGCATAGTGATTGAAGTCGCCGGCCCGCTCTTCGAACAATACCGCCTTGAGTTGATGCTCGATGGCCTTGTCGTGCTGCCCCAGCAGGCTGTTGGTGGCAGCAATGCGGCCATGGCTATCGGCACGTTCGTTGTCGTTGGCGGCCAGCTTAAGCCCTAGCTGATAATGCTCCAATGCACCGGCGGCATCGCCGCTTCCCTCAAGAGCGGAACCGATCTGATTGAGATTAATCAACTCGAATCCGGTGTTTTTCTCGGTTCGGGCGATCTCCAGGCTTTTGCGATAATTTTCAATAGCCTGCGAGGTGTTTTTCACTTCACGGTATTGATTGCCGAGCAGCGTCAGCGCAATGATGCGCTCTTCCGGCTGCACAGAAAGCTTCTCCGCTGCCTGCAAAGCGGCCAGGACCTCGTCATGCTTGCCAAGCTCGCCTGCCGCACGACCGAGACACAGATAGACCTCACGTTTATTGGTTGCGCCAGGCAATGCCTGTTGAGCAAGCGTTGCGGCTTTTGCGGCATCGCCCGCCTCCAGCGCCTTGTTGCAGCCCTCGACATCAGCCAGCGCAGACTCTGCAAAGGCAAAAAGAACGATCAATAACAGATGCTTCGATTTCATCGGAGATATTGCGACCAGTCGTGGCTGGAGGCTCCTGTGGCAAAAAAGTCGGGATTGAGCAGGGATTCCTTGGTGTTGTAGCGAAACGGCCGATTGTCGGTCCCGACCAGACGGCCGCCCGCCTCTTCCAGCACGCACTGCGCGGCAGCGGTATCCCATTCCGAAGTCGGCCCCAGGCGCGGGTAGACGTCTGCCCGGCCTTCCGCCACCAGGCAGATCTTGAGCGAGCTGCCCATGCTGATCAGCATGTGCGGGCCCATGTTGGACAAAAAGCTTATCAGTCGTTCTCCGGCATGCGAACGACTGCCGGCCACCGTCACCTGCGTAGAGTCGAAGGCACGGGCGCGGACAGGCTGCGGCGGTTTGCTGCCGAGCTTGCGGAAAGCGCCTTTGCCTTTGGCGGCATAGAACAGCAGGTCGAGCGCCGGTGCGTAAACCACGCCCAGCACAGGCGCGTGATTTTCAATGAGTGCGATATTGACGGTGAATTCACCGTTGCGCTTGATGAACTCGCGCGTGCCATCCAGCGGATCGACCAACCAGTATGAGTCCCAAGCCCGGCGTTGCGCATAGGGCAAGGCTTCCGACTCCTCGGACAATATGGGCAGCTCTGGCGTCAGTTGCGACAGGCCCTGCTCGATAAGGTGATGCGCGGCAAGATCGGCTTGCGTCAGCGGAGAATCGTCGTCCTTGCGGCTGACGGCGATTTCGCCGTCATAAACCTCCATGATCGCGCGCCCAGCCTCCATGGCAATGGCCACGACCTTTTCGATCAAGTCGTTTTTATTCATTGAGCGGGTGCAGCGATAACGCGATTGCGTCCTTCCCGTTTGGCTTGATAAAGCGCCTCGTCGGCAATCTTGAGCAGCTCTTCCGGCGAGGCCATACCGGCGTATTTTTGCGCCACGCCCACACTCACCGTCAATTGCAAATCGATGCCTTCGACATTGATGGGCTGGCCCTCAAAGGCCTGGCGCAGCCGTTCGGCCTGACGTATGGCGCCGGGAAGCGCGGTTTCAGGCACCAGTATGAAAAACTCTTCGCCGCCGATACGGCAGGCGATATCCGGACGCCGCGAATGTTCGCCCAGCATTTCGGCAAGACGCTTCAGGGCGATATCTCCCATGTTATGGCCGTAGTTATCGTTGACCGTCTTGAAATGGTCGATATCCAGCAGCAGGATACTCAATGGGCGATGATTGCGTTCGGAAGCCACCCATTCGCGCGCCAGCCTGTCCATCGCATAACGACGGTTGTAGAGACCGGTGAGCGCGTCGGTCAACGCTGCCTCTTCGGCACGCTGATTGGCAATGGTGAGCTGCAGGGCGTTGCGGCGCAGAAGGTCGCATTCCTGAATGACTTCACGCTGCACGGAAACAATACGCGAGCCGGCCTTGAGATGCGCCAGCAATTCGGCACGGTCGATGGGTTTGGTGAGATAGTCGTCCGCCCCGGCATTCAGGGCTTCGACCATTTTTTCCCTGTCGCTCAAGGCGGTCAGCACCATGATGTAAAGATAACGGCCGATTTCAGTTTCGCGCAACGTACGCACCAACTGCAGGCCATCGAAGCCCGGCATCATCCAGTCCGTGATCATGATCTGAGGCTGGTGTTCCAGCACCATGCGCAAGGCATCGCGGCCGCCGGATGCCGTGTGCACCTTATGCCCGGCACTCACCAATATCGTTTTCAGCAATTCCACTGCAACCGGGTCGTTATCGACGATGAGGATATCCGTCGAAGCATGCGCTTCGGATTCGAGATTTACCTTGAATTCGGTTGTCACCACAGTGTTGTCCATGTCGCTCCGGTACTGCGCATCCTGCTTCGCATCGGGAAAGGCCGCTACGTTGGGCGCCTGGATTTCCAGCAAGGCGCTCCATTCCTTCCATTCAAAGATCATCTGGTTGACCAGGCTGATCAGCATCTCGGCATCGATATCCAGCTTCCTCGCAATCGGATAGAGATCGGCCATGTATGCAGAGCGGTCTTTGTCTCCCGCGAAACACAAGTCTGCCAGCCTCCATGCCAGATGGAAACTCCAAATGAGACGGGAGCGCCGGCTGGTATCCGAAAAACCGGCCATGCCAGGCAGCTCCTGATACAGAACCGCCTCACTGAAAAACTTGGGTATGCCCCAATCGGTCATCATCGCCGTCGATATCTCGGCGTGGTTGAGACCGAATCGCTCTTCTTCCAGTTTCAACAGGAGATCATTATCGCCTTCCGCTTCCGCGAGCACGTTGCCGTACTCCTCGCGATGAATGGCGGCCAGGGCGAGCTTGCCTATCTGCGATAACAGTCCGCAGGTAAACATTTCGATGGGCGGTGCCACCCGGACTTCTGCGCCGAGTAATTCCGCGGCAACGCCGATGGCGACGGAGCGCGACCAGAACTCCTGATAATCAAACCCTTTGGCTTGCCCGCTACGGTGGCCCGAAACCAGCGAAAACGCCAGCACGACCTGCCGTAAAGACTGGATGCCGATGGTCATCAGCACATCCGGCGAGAGCGAAACAACCGGGCGGAGCCGTCCGTACATCGGCGAATTCGCCATTTTCAGGACACGACCGACCAGTCCCGGGTCCGCTTGCATCGCATGGATGATTTCAGGCAGCGCAACATTGTTCTGCTGGCAAAGCTCGATAAGCTTCATTGCCGTTCCCTTGGGGGATGGCAGACTTCCGCTGGCCTTCAGCTCGATGTATTTTTCGTTATACGACATTGCTGCCAGTTTGAGCTATTCGCCCTATTGCCGCAACAACCCATCTTGCATAAATGCGATCATTGTGGCGCGCTGGCACGCGCCTATTTCAACAACTGGAGCAAGCCCTCTTCGTCGATCACGGCAACACCCAACTCCTGCGCCTTGGTGAGCTTGCTGCCAGCTTCTTCGCCTGCAACGACGTAGTCGGTTTTCTTGGAAACGCTGCCGCTCACTTTGCCGCCGGCAGTCTCGATCATCTCCTTAGCCTCTTCGCGCTTCAATGTCGGCAAGGTGCCGGTCAGTACGAAGGTTTTGCCGCTCAACAGCCCGGCGCTCGCCGAACGGCTGCCCTCGCCTTCCTGTATCCGGATGCCGCCGATGTCAGCGTCGCGCAATTGCGCGATGATCTCGCGGTTGTGGGGTTCCGCGAAAAACTGCGCAATGGACTCAGCGACCACCGGCCCGACATCCGGCACCTCTTGCAAGGCGCCGGCATCGGCCGCCGCAATGTGGTCCAGCGTCCCGAAATAGCGCGCCAGGTCCTTGGCCGTTGCCTCGCCGACATTGCGGATGCCTAACGCATAGACGAAGCGCGCCAGTGTCGGCTGCCTGCTCTTTTCAAGCGCCTGCACGATGTTGTGTGCGGATTTTTCCGCCATGCGCTCCAGTGCCGACAAGCTGGGTACGTCGAGCCGATAAAGATCGGCCAGGGTATGCACGATATTGCCGTCGACCAGCTGATCGACCAGCTTTTCGCCCAAGCCCTCGATATCCATCGCCCGGCGCGAGGCGAAATGCAGAATGGCCTGCTTGCGCTGGGCCGGACAGACCAGCTCGCCGGTGCAACGCACTGCCGCCTCGTCCGGCAGACGCACTGCGTGCGAGCCGCATGCCGGGCAAACATGGTGGATCGCTTCTAGCAGGGAATAAGGTTTCGACTCCGCAGGACGGCGGTTGAGGATGACCGACACGACTTCGGGAATGACATCCCCCGCACGACGCACGATCACGGTATCGCCGATACGCACGTCCTTGCGGTCGATTTCATCCTGGTTATGCAACGTGGCGTTGGTAACGGTAACGCCACCGACGAATACCGCCTTCAGTCGCGCCACTGGTGTGATCGCACCGGTACGGCCGACCTGCACGTCGATATTCTCGACCACGGTCATTTCCTCCTGCGCCGGAAACTTGTGTGCCACGGCCCAGTGCGGCTCACGCGTACGGAAGCCCAGTTCGCGCTGCAAATCGAGGCTATTGACCTTGTAAACAACACCGTCGATGTCGTAAGGCAGGCTGTCGCGTTTGGCAGAAACGGCCTGATGAAACGCGATCAGGGAGTCCGCGCCGAGTCCGACTGTACGCTCGGCACAGACCGGAAAGCCGAATTCCTTCAGCGCATCGAGCAGCTTTCCATGCGTGGCCGGCACCTTCCAGCCGGCGGTTTCACCGAGACCGTACACAAAGAAGGACAGCGGGCGCTGCGCTGCCAACCGCGAGTCGAGCTGGCGGATGCTGCCAGCCGCACCGTTGCGCGGATTGACCAGCGTCGCCTTGCCCAGTTCGCGCTGGCGCGCGTTGTAGCGCTCGAAATCGGGGCGGCTCATGTAGACCTCGCCGCGTACTTCCAGCACCTCGGGCGCATGGTTTTTAAGACGCAAGGGAATCTGGCGTATGGTGCGGATATTCTGTGTCACGTCCTCCCCCACCTCGCCGTCGCCGCGCGTGGCGGCTTGCACCAGCAGGCCGTTTTCATAGCGCAGACTGATGGCGAGGCCGTCGAATTTCAATTCCGCGGCGTATTCGATGGAAGGATCGCTGGCATCCAGCCCCAGTTTTTTGCGCGTGCGCGCATCGAAGACCCGCGCGCCATTGGGAGTGATGTCGGTTTCGGTCTCGATGGACAGCATCGGCATCCGGTGCCGCACCGGTGCCAGTTCGGAAACCGGCATGCCACCCACACGCTGCGTCGGCGACTCGGGTGTCAGCAGCTCCGGATGCTGGGCTTCCAGCGCTTGCAGTTCGCGGAATAGCCGGTCGTATTCGCTGTCCGGAATTTCCGGCGCATCGAGAACGTAGTACTGATAATCGTGATGAAGAATTTCTTCGCGCAGCTGACGTACGCGCTGCGCTGTTTGCTCAGAAACTGTCATGCGTCAGGAGAATAGGCGGAGTGCGGAAGGCGTGCCGGGCAGTATGAAGCGCGCCACCATCTTGGCGTGGATCATCTTGAGTTGCTGGCGGATTTTCTCGATCTCGATATCGCCCAGCGCGCGCTGATTATCGTCTACCAGCACTCCATCCAGCGCCGCCTCCAACTGGCGTGCAAACGTCACCATGCGATTGAATGCATCCGAGCTGCTTTCGACCTTTGGTACATCCAGCTGGAAACTGACGCCACGATAAAACACCGTGCGCAGGGTTTCGGGCTTGAACGGGCGCTGATCCTGGCTGATCAGCGTAAACAGGGTTTTACCTTCGGTATCCTGGTAATGGAATGCGCCATCCTCATGCAGTTTCAAATCAGCCGATTCGGCCAGGCCGCGCAGTTTGGTGCCGGCGAAAGGCCCGCTCGCGCCTTGCAGGATGTGGAAGCCGACCATGACATCGACATCGATGCAGAACTGGTCCAGCTCGGCGGAATACTGCAGAGGATCGTGCGCGCCATGCCACGCAAGCTTGGCGCCCAGCGTGGAAGCCAGGTTCTGCACCTGCTCCTGAAAAGCCATCAGCGTTCCTTGCGAAACCGAGCCGGCTCGGTCGGCCAACTGCAGCGCGGCCACCATTTGCGGATAGCGGCCGGACGGAAGTTCCGGCGACAGGGTGCGCCAGAAACCGATGTCATCCTGCAGGAACCACTGCACCGGCTTATCGAATTTGGGCATTTGACGGATCGCCATGATAAATGCGTCCATATCCAGCATGGAGGGCAATGCCGCCTTGCCTATCAGGTCGATCTGCTCGTCCACTTCGTCGGGCATGGTGCTGACCACGGGCCCTGCAGGCACCTCCTCCGGATAGATCTCGGTAGCAAGCTCTTCTTCAGCTGCGATATCTTCGGTTATATCTTCAGCAATCGTTTGAGCAGGCTCCTCTTCCACTGGCGCGGCAGTTTGGAGAGGCTCTTCAAAAAACGGCGTGGCTTCCAACGCAGGCTCTTCGGGAAAAACTTCAGAATAGTCCTGGACCGGCGCCTTCGCTGCGACAGGAATCTCTTCCCTTGCTATAGGCTCGGGCTTTTCTCTTGCAGTTTTCTGCGGATGCAAATCTTCAAGCAGCACGTCTTCGTGAATCAGCGTTTCGCTATAGCGATCTTCGACGCTGATGCGCTCCGTCTCGAACGCGACCGCGCGCTCCGGGTCGATCTGGAAGTCGTCCATGAGGATGTCGTCCGAAGGCTCTTCGAAACGATGGATGCTCTCCTGCATGAAGCGCCGCTCCTGCCACCAGTTGAAGAGGATGACACCGGCGATGATCACCGCGCCGAGCGCGAGCAAAGACAGTTGCAAGTCCGACATGCTATCGAATTCCCGTTTTCTTCATCATTTTTAGATTATAGACAACTTCTTATACCGGCAGCTCTGTTTGCATGCGCATTGCGGCTTCGATATCCACCTCGACGATGCGCGAGACGCCGGATTCCTGCATGGTGACGCCTATCAGCTGCTGCGCCATTTCCATCGTGATCTTGTTGTGACTGACAAACATGAACTGCGTGCGCTCCGACATCTTGCGCACCAGGTTGCAGAAGCGCTCGGTATTGCTGTCGTCAAGCGGCGCATCCACTTCGTCCATCAGGCAGAACGGCGCCGGATTGAGCCGGAACAAGGCAAATACCAGCGCCATTGCCGTCAATGCTTTCTCGCCGCCGGAAAGCAGATGAATGCTGCTGTTTTTCTTGCCGGGCGGCTGCGCGAACACCTGGATGCCGGTGTCGAGAATTTCATCGCCCAATAATTGCAGTTGCGCCTGTCCGCCACCGAACAGCGTCATGAACAATTCGCCGAAATGGCGGTTGGCCTCGTCGTAGGTCTGCTGCAGGCGACTACGCGTTTCGCGGTCGATGCGGTGGATAGCTTCTTCCAACGTGGCGATGGCCTGTTCCAAATCCAGCGCCTGGCTGTCGAGGTAGTTCTTCCGCTCACGCTCGCTCTGCAGCTCCTGAATGGCAGCCAGGTTCACCGCACCCAATGCAAGGATCAATTCATCAAGACGCTTGACCTCGCGATCCAGTTCCTCGGCTTTTGCATTTTTTGCCAGCCCCTCTTCAAGCGAGGCCTCATCCAGCTGCGTAGCCGTCAGTTGCTCCGAGCAGCTTTCGAAATGCAGTCGCGCTTGCTGCTCCTGCAAACGGCTTTGCTCCAGCTTGTCGCGCATCGGGTGCAGCTGCTGCTCGGTTTGCAGGCGACTGCGCTCCATTTCCTGCAAACGCTGCTCGATGCCGGCGAGGATATTGCGCGCTTCCGCCAATCCATCTTCGCCTTGCCGCCGCACTTCCAAAGCCTGCTCCAAAGCAACTTTCAAGGCGTCGGGTGAGGATTGCGCCAGATGCGATTCTGATTCAATACGACGCGTCGAAAGCGCAGACAACACCTCATCTGAAGATTTAATTTTACCTTCCAGATCATTGATATTATTCAATATCAATTTCTCTGAGAATGTCTGCTGTTGCGCCAGACGCTCCGCTTCCATCAGGTGGTCACGCGCCTGTTTCAAGGCCGCGTCGGCATCCTGACGCACACGCCCTGCCCGGTCGCGCTCCTGCCGGAGATCGCCCAGCCCCGCCTGCAAATCCTCGATAACTGTTTCACGTCCGGCGAATTGCGTTTCGAGCTCGGCTTTCTGCTGCACCAGGCGTTCGCGCTCGGAAGCCAGCTGTTGCTGGCGATCCCGGGCATGCTGTTGCTGCTGCTCCAGCCGCTGGATTTCCATGCGCAGCGCATGCAGGGCCGAAGTTTTCTGGCGTTGCGCATGTTGCGCTTCGGTAATCTGCCTGCGCAGTTCATGCAACTGCCGTTCGGCAGCGTGTACCGCGGCCTCCTGTTGCTGTTGCGAGTCTTTCAGCACGGGCAACTCGGCTGCAATCTGCGCCAGTTCGCGCTGCCGCTCCAGTACGCCGTGCAGCCCCGACTGGGGAGCGTAAAGCGAAGCGCTGTGCCGGGTATAGACGTCGCCCTGACGCGTGACCAACCACTCGCCAGGATTAAGCTGCGCACGGGCACTCGCCACATCCTCGCTGTCGGGGGCAAGCCAGGCATGCGACAGCCAGTCGTCCAATACGCCCCTGACCTGAGCATCCGCGACGCCGACGCAATCGCTCAAAGACCGCCAACCGGCCGGATGCGGCCGAGCATTCGATCCCGACTCGCCTTCATGGAACAGCACCACCGCAGCCGGCGGCCGCTCGTTGCCGTCCGTCGCACCGGGCATCGCGTTCAGGCGGCTCCCCAACAACCCTTCCAGCGCAGTTTCGCAGCCGGGCTCGACCTCCAGAAATTGCCATAACCGTTTTTTGCCGTCGATGCCCAGCCGCGACAGCCAACCATCCAGCTTGCCCTCATGTCCCAGCGCCTGCTGCAGCTTTTGCAGGGCGGCGAGTTGGGCCTCGGCTTGGGCAATCCTACGCGCATGCTGGTGGCTTTCCTGCTGCAAAGTTTTGAGGTGATCCGCTTGCTGCTGCTCGGCATTCGTGGATTGCGCCAACACACCCTCAATTTCGGTCAGCTGCGTCTGGAGCGTAAGGCACTCGGCCTCCTTGCTGGCAAGTATGGCCGGATCGGGCAGCACCAGCCGCTTTTCGTCTTCGATCAGTCGCTGCAGGCGCTGGCTGAGTTCGCCCAACGATTTTCGGGCGTGGTCGAGGTGCGTGCGTTCGAGCTGGATTTTTTGTTCGGCTTGGAGAATCGCAGTCTGGATCTGGCTGAATGCGGCCTGCGCATCGCGCCCGGCCTGTTCCGCGGCCGGCAAGGCCGCACGCGCGGTTTGCAACAGCTGTTGCGCATGCTCGGCGTCATGAGCCGCCTGTTGCTGCTGCTCGCGCAGACTGGCAAGCTGGCCGCGGTAATCCTGACGTTGCGATGCCGCTTTTTCCTGTTCGGCAGTGATCTGGCTGAGTTGATTAATCAGCCGTTCGCGGTTTTCCTGCACATGGCGCAGCTGCTGCTCCAGCGCAGACACCTGCGCGTTGGCTTCGTAATAGCGACCTTGCGCGACCTGCACCGCTTCGCCGCCGCCGTGGTGTTCCAGCCGCAGTTGTTCGAGTTCGCTTTCAATCTTGCGCAACTGCGCCGTCTGGGCTTCCAGATCGACCGCCAAACGCTCCACCTGTCTTCGCGAACGCTCCCACGCCTGCGCGGCATCACGTTTCTTCAACAGCCAGTATTGACCTTGCGCCCGTGCCTGCGATTGGCGCAGTTGGTGATATTCCTGCGCCACCAGCGCCTGCGATTCTAGCCGGGCGATCTGCTTGTCCATTTCGCGGCGGATGTCTTCCACCCGCGTCAGGTTTTCGCGTGTGTCGCGCAGCCGCAACTCAGTCTCACGGCGGCGTTCCTTGTACTTGGATATACCGGCCGCTTCCTCCAGGAACACGCGCAGTTCTTCTGGCTTGGCCTCGACGATGCGCGAGATGGTGTTCTGGCCGATGATGGCGTATGCGCGGCCGCCGAGGCCGGTGCCTAGGAACAGGTCGGCGACGTCCCGCCGCCTGACTGGCGTATTGTTGATGTAGTAGGTCGAACCGCTATCGCGATGCAGCACGCGCTTGACGGAGATTTCGGCGTATTGCGACCATTCGCCGCCGGCGCCGCCGAGGCTATTGTCGAACAGCAGCTCCACGCTGGCGCGCGACACCGGCTTGCGGTTGCCGGAGCCGTTGAAGATCACGTCCGACATCGACTCGCCGCGCATTTCCTTCGCGCTGGATTCGCCCAGCACCCAGCGGATGGATTCCATCACATTGGATTTGCCGCAGCCGTTGGGGCCCACCACGCCCACCCGCTGGCCGTGGATATGCAGCGTAGTCGGGTCGACAAAGGATTTGAATCCGGCGAGCTTGAGATGGGTCAGGCGCAATTGGGCGGCGCTTCTTTATCCAGACTGAAAACATGCAGCACGCCCGAATGCCGGTGTCTGCATACCCTTGTATAATTGTCGTTTGATTTATACGGAACTCACCATGTCTAGTCAACCCAGCAAAGCTTTGGAAACGTTCGATAATCCGCAACCGGAGCGCGATTTCCACATCCATATGGAAATCCCCGAATTCACCTGCCTCTGCCCCAAGACCGGCCAGCCGGATTTCGCGACGTTGTATCTGGATTACATCGCCGACCAGAAATGTGTGGAATTGAAGAGTCTCAAGCTCTACATCTGGTCCTTCCGCAACGAAGGCGCGTTTCACGAAGCCGTCACCAACAGCATCCTGGACGACCTCGTCGCCGCCACCCAGCCGCGCTTCATGCGGCTGACCGCGAAGTTCTATGTGCGCGGCGGCATCTTCACCAATGTGGTCGCGGAACACCGCAAGCCTGGCTGGCAGCCTGCACCGCGCGTCGAGCTGACACAGTTTGAACATCAATCCAACACCCGAGGTTAGTTCGTCCCTCTATCTCGGGCTGGATTTCGGCACCGGCGGTGCGCGGGCCAGCCTGATTGACGCCGCCGGGGCAGAAGTTTTCCAGCACGGCGTCGCCTTCCACGACAACACCTGGCAGGAATGGCTAACCGCCTTGCGGCAGTTGCTTGCGACGATACCCGCCGAACTGCGCCCACGCATACACGTCATCGCTCTTTGCGGCACTTCCGGCACTTCCCTGCTTTGCGATGAGCGGGGGCAGCCTTTGCTTCCGGCCATTCCCTACAACGACAATCGCGCACAGGCCCAAGCCGAGCGCATTCCTTCTGACAGCATCGCGGCCAGCGCCACCTCCAGCCTCGCCAAATTGCTGTGGTTTCTGGAGCAACCCGAAAGCGCAAGCGCGCATTTCTTCATGCATCAAGCCGACTGGCTGGCCTTCCAGTTGCATGGCACACTCGGCATCAGCGATTACCACAACAGCCTGAAATTGGGCTATGACGTCGGCTTGTGCGCCTATCCCGCATGGATGAATCAAGCCGAGTATGCGCGGCTATTACCCCGAGTGCAGGAGCCGGGAACGGCCGTGGGCACGATCACCCCATCCGTCGCAGAAGCCTATGGCTTGCCGCGTGACTGCATGGTCCGCGCCGGCACCACAGACAGCATCGCCGCTTTTTTCGCCAGCGGCGCCTCCAGTCCGGGACAGGCCGTGTCCTCCCTGGGCTCTACCATCGCCCTGAAACTGTTAAGCCGCACGCGTGTCGAATCCGCTGAGCACGGCGTTTATAGCCATCGCTGCGGCAACCTCTGGCTGGCAGGAGGCGCCTCGAATTGCGGTGGGCAGGTGTTGAAACAGCTATTCGGTCGAGAGCGATTGCAGGAGTTGAGCATGAACATGCATCCCGAACAACCAACCGGACTGGACTATTACCCCTTGCCCGCACCTGGGGAACGCTTTCCCGTCAATGATCCGGCCCTGATGCCGCGCTTGGCGCCGCGGCCGGATGACGATGCACTCTTTCTGCAAGGCTTGTTGGAAAGTCTTGCCCGTATCGAAGCCCAAGGCTACTGCCTGCTCGAACGCCTCGGCGCCTCGGCACTGCGCGAAATATTCACCGCAGGCGGCGGTGCCGGCAATGCTGCCTGGACGACAATACGCGCACATCAGCTGGGCGTGCCGGTATCCGCTGCAGCACACACGGAAGCCGCTTATGGCGCGGCCCGCTTGGCGAAGTCAGGCGAGAAATTGCTATACTCAACCCATGACAAACGATAGCCCGGAATCACCCGGAATCACTTACCAGGCCAGCCTTCCGCTGAGTTGGCGGAAAGAGCCTGCGCCATCGACTTCCATGCTGACTGCCTGGCGCTATTCGAATATCTCGCTTCTGCGCGGATTGGCGACGCTCGAAGCCGCCACCACGGATCGTGAGCATGAAGCCGACACACACCTGGCCAAAGCCATCGAACGCCTGGAAAGCAAACTGGATATCGCGTTAACCATGCTCGCGCATGTCACCATGCGCAACGTCGAGATGCCCGCGCCCCAACCCGTCAGCCTGGGCGCACGCAACGTGGGATGGCTGAGCGACCAGCCTTTGCCTGCCAGCGGCGATCACGTGCTGATTTCCCTCTACCTCAGTCCACGCCTGCCCGAACCTTTGCAACTGCACGCCCGGATCATTTCTTCCGCAGGAGGCCGCTGCGTGGCGGCATTGCTGGATGAAGATCCAGAGTTCGAGGAATGGATGACGCGTACGCTGTTCCGCTATCACCGGCGCGGCCTGCAGGCGCGTCATCAGGAATAGATGTCAATAAACTTTTCTTAGGCCCCAAGCGCAAAAATCGTTGACAAGGTTTCGGCCCGCCATTAAGATGCCGCTTCTTTTTCGGGGGTATAGCTCAGCTGGGAGAGCGCTTGCATGGCATGCAAGAGGTCAGCGGTTCGATCCCGCTTACCTCCACCAAAAGATCAGGTCGGGTCCCCATCGTCTAGAGGCCTAGGACATTACCCTTTCACGGTAAGTACCGGGGTTCGAATCCCCGTGGGGACGCCAAATATAAAAGGCCGATTCGCAAGAGTCGGCCTTTTTCATTTTTACCGCTTCCTCACTTGCACGGATAGGCCCCCGCCAGCGCCAGCAGCGCGCCGCGCCGTCCGCTTTTCGGCAAGGCCTCGGGATGCTCGCGCAGCCACTTGTTGACGATTTTCATCGCCTGCGTCCGCGTCAGCCCTTCTTCCGGGGCGCACATCACCTTGGCGTCGCCGACCTTGTAATCTGCGACACTGAACCCATCCAGCAGGCCCGACATGTAACCCATGCACCACATCGCATCGAGCATTTCCTCGCCCGTCAGCTTCTCCGTGCCGTCCACTGATTTTTCGGATGCCGTGCAGCGGTTGAGCAACTCCTGGCCGGTCATGGCGGCGCTTGCCGGCAGTGCCATCCACAGCAGTATCATCACCGCGCAACACTTCAGCATCTGCTTCATTGCGTAACCTTCTTGTTCAGTTTAAAGACCAGCACGAAATCCCCCTGCTTGTAGCCCCAGATCTGATTGCCGCCAGCGGCGACAGCCACGTATTGATCGCCATCGAGCTCATAGGTGATCGGTGGTGCATTCACGCCGGCCTCGGCCTGGTATTGCCACAGCAACTTGCCACTGACGCTATCGAACGCATCGAAGCTGCCGTTGCCCTCGCCCGTGAACAATAGGCCGCCTGAAGTGGCCAGTACGCCGCCCACCAGCGGCTCGGGCGTCTTATGCTGCCAGCGTATCTTGCCGGTCTGGAGATCGATGGAAGACAGCAGTCCCCATTTCGGCTCGTCTATGGGTTCGGAAACGGTGTAGCGGATCGCCTGCTTGCCATCGGTAGCGGGGGTTTCGTGCAAGGTGTAGAGCACCGGCATATGCATCGCGGCGACAAAAGCCTGCTGCGCAGCCTCGTCCACCGCACTCGGCGACCAGTTGACTCCACCGAATACGCCGGGATGAACACGCGTACCTTCAGGCGTGGCGTGAACAAACAGGTTGGATTGCGGTACGAAAGGCTCCGATTTGAGCAGCAGCTCGCCGGTAGCCCGGTCATGCACATAGAACCAGCCGGTCTTGCTGGCATGGCCGACGGTGGGAGTCGTCTTCCCGTCGCGCTTCAGGTCGAAAAGCACTGGCGGGCTGGCGAGATCGTAGCCCCATACGTCATGCGGCACCTGCTGGTAATGCCAGCGCAATTTGCCGGTGGCGATTTCCAATGCGACCAGCGAGACCGTGTAAAGGTTATCCCCGGGGCGCGAAATATCGTCCATTTGCGGCGAAGGATTGCCGGTGCCAAAGTACAGCAGCCCGAGCTTGCTGTCGATGGCCGGCGTGGTCCAGGCAGAACCGCCGCCGTAACGCCAGGATTCCGAATACTGCGCCGACGTCGCTTTTTCTTTCGCAATGTTGCGGTTAAGCGGAACCCCGTCCGGCGTGGTCGGGCTGAACTTCCCTTCCCACCCTTCGGCAGGAATCGTGTCGAACTGCCATACCCGCTTGCCGGTCTCGGCATTGAATGCGGCCAGGAAGCCGGGGCGGCCATAACGGCCGGCAACCCCGATCACCGCGCCCAAGGGCGCGTCTTCGCGCGGCGAATCGATGTGCAGGCCGTAGCCGACGCCG
Organism: Methylophilaceae bacterium; assembly: GCA_035460165.1. Classification (GTDB taxonomy): domain Bacteria; phylum Pseudomonadota; class Gammaproteobacteria; order Burkholderiales; family Methylophilaceae; genus MM2. The sequence goes on from DATHWW010000024.1 coordinate 103,467, forward strand.
GTAATGCCGATAATGACCTTATCGCCATACACCACCGGCGCCATCGCGATGCCGATACCGGTGCCGCCGGAAACCTTCTCGCGGCTAAATGGATCATCCGCATGCAAGGCATCGACGCCTTCGGTGCGCACGTTTTCACTAACCGCATCGATATCCCAAATCACTTTACCGGTTTTGGCATCCAGCGCCACCACGCGCGCATCGACGGTGCCGATATAGACTTTGCCGCCACTCACCGCAACTCCGCGATTGCCCGGGCCGCAGCACATTTTCCAACCTTCGCGGCGCTGGTGTTCATAGCGCCACAACTCCTTCCCCGTTTTGGCATCCAGCGCGACGACATGATTGAACGGCAGCGCGAGATACATCACCCCGCCGGTTACGATAGGCGTAGCCTGAAAAGTCGCTTTCACGCCGCTGCGATAAGTCCAGACCGGCGCGAGTTGCGTTACGTTGTCGCGATTGATCTGGGCCAGCGGTGAGTATCGCTGGTTGCTGTAATCCCGCCCGTAGCTGGGCCACTCCTGCGCCGATACCGAATCGGTTGCACGCGGCTGTTGCGCGCAGGACTGCAATGCAAAAACACTGATTGCAGCCACGATGAGGCCAATTTTCTTCATGAGTCCGGTTCTTTACCAAGGTTTTTAATTTCGGGGGTGTCTATATCGACACCCCCATTACTGAGCGCATGTCGTGATTTGAGCGCGAGTTTTTCATACTGGGCGCGAAATTTATCCAGCACCTCCTCGTCCAGCTCTTCAAGATCAAGCAGCACGTTGTGAGCGCCTTGCGTCGATCGTATCAGCTCATCGAGCTTGATCTGGATCGCTTCTGTATCGCGATTTTGCGTGTTCTGGATCACGAATACCATCAAAAAAGTCACGATGGTCGTGGCGGTATTGATGATCAGCTGCCAGGTATCGCTGAAATCGAATACAAAGCCCGTCAGCATCCATGCCACGATCAGGCCCGATGCCAATACAAAACTGAGCGGCCGCGCGGTTTGCCGTGCCGACCATTTGGCAAAACGGGAGAACCAGGACGCGGTAATCGATTTTTTCGTTTCGCTCGTTGCTGTATTCATTGCCAGCTCCTTGAAATATCAGGGCATCAACCTGCCGGGGTTGCCTCGAATCGCGCAAATGCGCTGGGTGACCATGGGCTTCGGTAATTCGACAACGCCTTGCTCAAAAGCGTTGATCGCCAGCCTGCCGGCAAACACATCCAACAACTCGTTAGGCTTGAGCAGGAAGTCCGGATTTTGCGGTCGCCCGAACTTCTCCTGCCCGAGCATGAAGGTTTCGTAGATAAGCACACCGCTGGTCGCCAGGGATTCGGCAAGCAGCGGTAGCAAGGGGCGGTGCAGGTAGCGGCAAACAACGATACCGTCGAAGGCCCAGCCGGCAAACGGCCAGGGAGCGTTTTCCAGGTCGGCTTGAAACGCATGCAGGCCGGCAATCTGCTGCAACCCGGCTATGACAACCTCATCGCGGTCAACCGCTTCAACGCCCCAGCCCTGCTTTGCCAGCCAGCGCGCATTGCGGCCCGACCCGCAAGCAAGATCAAGCACAGTGCCGCCGGGACGGATCAATGGGGCGTGGCGGATGAGCCAGGAAGAAGGAGGTTCATAGGGAGCATGCATCTCATGCGAAAATATGCCCGAACAATGGCGTAAAAACAATGACAGATCCTCATTACACCGAACTGGAATGGCGCGACGGACAACCCTGGTCCGTCCACTACGGTGACGTCTATTTCGCGCGCGAATCGGGCATCGCGGAAACGCGCTACGTATTTCTGGAGCAGAACTGCTTGCGCGAGCGCTGGCAAAACCTTGCGGACAAGGTATTCACGATTGCCGAAACCGGCTTCGGCACCGGTCTCAATTTTCTGTGCGCATGGCAATTATGGCGGGAAGCCGCGCCGCGGAACGCACGTTTGCATTTCGTCAGTACCGAGAAATTCCCTTTGTCGCATGCGGACCTCAAACGCGCATTGGCGCTCTGGCCCGAACTGGCCGTGCTGAGTACCGCCTTGCTGGAGCAATATCGCCGCATCGCACCGGGCTGGCAGCAGTTGAGTTTCGACGATGGCCGCATCACGCTGACTTTGCTCGTTGGCGACGCACGGGAAACCCTGCCGCAGCTTCGCGCCAACGTAAATGCGTGGTTTCTCGACGGGTTCGCACCGGTCAAGAATCCTGAAATGTGGCAGCATGAACTGCTGAAAGAAATTGCCCGCCTGTCCGCTCCGGGCTGCACGATTAGCACGTTCACCAGCGCCGGTACCGTTCGCCGCGGCTTGGAGGCAGTCGGCTTTACAATGAAGAAAACCGCCGGGTTCGGCAGCAAGTGGGCCATGCTGCGCGGAGAATATCTGCATGGAACCGCATCCAAGCAGCCCGGCGAGAGACACGCTATCGTCATCGGCGGTGGAATCGCCGGCACTTCCAGCGCCTATAGCCTGGCTCTCCGGGGCTGGCAAGTGACGTTGATCGAGCGCCATGCAAGCTTGGCCCATGAGGCCTCGGGCAATCCGCAAGGCGTGCTCTACCCACGCCTTTCCGGACACGACATTCCCTTGAGCCGGGCTGCTCAGAACGGTTTCCTGCATACGCTGCACCTTGTGGAACGCTGGCTGGAAAAAGGGCGCGACTGGGACAATTGCGGCTTGCTGCAACAAGCCTTCAATGCACGCGAGGCCAAGCGCTGCGAAGAGGTGCTGGCGCGCAACTTGCCGCCTACACTGGTACGTGCCGTCGATACCGAAGAAGCCAGTCGTCTCACCGGATTACCGATGCCGCATGGCGGATTATGGTTCGCCGATGGCGGCTGGGTACACCCGCCGGCCTTGTGCCACAAATTAGCCGCGCTGCCGGGCATCACCAGACTGCTATCCAGTGTAGCCTTGGAGTTGCGCCAGGCGGCCGGCGGCTGGCAAATTTTGCAGGGTAAAAACATGCTTGCAGAAGCGCCGGTCGTCGTTGTCTGCACGGCCAACGACAGCATCCGCTTCACCCAAACGGCACACCTCCCTCTGGAACCCGTGCGCGGTCAGATCACGCAATTGCCCGCCACGGTTGAAAGCCAGGCGCTCAAGGCCGTGGTCTGTACCGAAGGCTACATCAGCCCAGCCCGGAACGGCACGCACTGCGCCGGAGCCACTTTCGCGCCGGAGGATAGCAACCTTGAGCTGCGCGTCGCGGACCATGCGGAGAATCTGGCGATGCTGGAAGAGCTTGCACCAGCCCTGTTCGATGCATTGGGCGGCCCAACGTTAAACCCGGAACAACTGGAGGGCCGCGTCGCGCTGCGCTGCGTGGCACCGGATTACCTGCCGATGGCGGGTCCGCTGCTCGATCCGGCATTGCTGAAAGAGCGTTACGAGGTCGGCAGCCGCCTCCCGGCCGATAGCCTTCCATGGCTAAATGGGCTTTACGTCAACACGGCACATGGCTCCAAGGGTTTGCTGACGGCTCCCTTGTGTGCGGAATTCATCGCCTCCCTGCTGGAAAATGAACCCTTGCCGGTTGATATCACGCTGGCGCGCGCGCTGGACCCCAATCGCTTTCTATTGCGGCAGCACGGCTTGAAGCGGCTGGTCGGCGCCGCCGTCATGCAGCAAGAATCGTCGGTAGCGTAGCGCTGCGCTACAATCCTCGGCCATGCAAACACAACGCCTCCAGGAACTTCAACACGCCATCCAGCGCGACCCGCAAAACCCTGCCCTGCACTATGAACTGGGCAATCAGTATTTGCCTACGCAGCCGAAAGAAGCACTGGCCTGCTTTCAATCCGCGCTCAAGCTCGCGCCCGGCCACCCGCAAATCCTGTTGCAACTCGGCAATGCCTACTCCGCAATGGGCCGCTATGCGGAGGCTGCGGCGCAATTCAGCGCTTCGGTGCAAAGCGACCCCGCGCAGCCGGCGGCACACTACAACCTCGGCAATGCGCTGCGTGAGCTGGGTAAGCCGGAGCAGGCGGCAGCGAGCTACCAGGCAGCCCTCAGGCTGGACGCGAACGATGCGGACAGCCACAACAATCTCGGTAACGTGTTGCGCGAGATGGGCAGGCTGGATCAGGCCATCGCATGCTATCGCACCGCGCTGCGGCTCAATCCCCGCCTGCATCACGCCCGGCTGCACTTGATGCATCAGCGCCAGCACATTTGCGACTGGGAGAATTGGGATAGCGAGATCGCGGAAATTCGCCGACTGGTGCGCGAAGAACCCAAGGCGCAGATTTCGCCGTTTGCATTCGTGTCGCTGCCGGGCACGACGGCTGCTGAACAACGGCAATGTTCCGAACACTGGGCGGCCAACCGTTTCGCCGGGCTGGCGCCGGACAGCAAATGGCTCGAAACCTTCAAGACTCGACCCGCTCATGAGCGGCTGCGTATCGGCTATCTCTCGGCCGACTTCCGCCAGCATCCATTGACCTCGCTTGCCGCCGAGCTAATGGAGTTGCATGACCGGCAGGACTTTGAAATTTTCGGCTACTCCTATGGCCCGAACGACAAATCCGCAGAGCGCAGGCGCTGGGAGCAGGCGTTCGACCACTTCCATGACATCCGTCTGCTATCGTTGCACCAAGCCGCGCAAAAGATATACGACGACCGCATCGATATCCTCGTCGACCTGACCGGGTATACGCAAAACAGTCGCACAGGCATCCTCGCGCTACGGCCCGCGCCCTTGCAGGTGAACTGGCTCGGCTTTCCCGGTACTTTCGGCGCGCCGTTTGCCGATTACCTGATCACTGACCGCTATATCACTCCCCCTGCCGAGGTAGCGCATTACAGCGAGCAGCTGGTGTATTTGCCGGACAGCTATCAGCCTAATGATAGAAACCGTCACGACAGCCCCGCGCCTAGCCGCCACGAATGCGGATTGCCGGAAACGGGAGTAGTTTTCTGCTGCTTCAACCAGACATTCAAGATTACGCCACAAGTATTTGATAGTTGGATGAAAATATTATCCAAAACAGCCGGAAGCGTACTCTGGCTGCTGGAATGCAATCGCTGGGCGAAAGAAAACCTGCGGCGCGAAGCACAAGCACGCGGCATCGATCCGCAGCGCCTGGTATTCGCGCCGCGCGCTGCACAAGCAGATCATTTGGCGCGGCACCGCTGGGCAGACCTGTTCCTCGATACGCAACCGTACAACGCCCACACCTCGACCAGCGATGCGCTGTGGATGTGCCTGCCGGTACTGACCTGCACCGGCGAGACCTTTGCATCACGCGTGGCCGGCAGTCTGCTGCATGCCGCCGGACTGCCTGAGTTGGTTACCGGGACATTGGAAGATTACAAGCGGCTGGCCGCGGAGCTGGCCGCCGATCCGACGCGGCTGGCAGCGCTGCGTCAATGTCTGATCGCAAGCCGCGATACCCTGCCGCTGTTCGATACGCCGGCGTTCGCCCGGGATATCGAACAAGCCTATCGCACGATGTGGCAGGGTCATGCGCAGGGACTTCCGCCGCAGAGTTTCAGCGTGCTGCGTCCATAGCGACGTCATCTCGACCATGCGTGCCTGCACGCCCAGCGATGCTCCGGGGAATATGCTAAAGTTCCCCCAAAACTAGGAAGGAAAAAACATGGCTGCTCTCGATATCACCCCCATCCTCAAATTCATGGTCGATAAAGGCGGCTCCGACCTGTTCTTCAGCACCGGGGCGCCGATCAATATCAATATCGAGGGCCGCACCATGCCCGTCAATAGCCAGATCATGACACCCGGCATGGTCAAGGAAATTGCCTGGTCCCTGATGAGCGAAAAACAGGCTCAAGAGTTCGAAGAAGCCTTTGAGATGAATTTTGCGATGGGCGTGAAGGGCATCGGTCGTTTCCGCGTCAATGTGTTCAAGCAACGCGGCGAGATCTCCATGGTGATCCGCCACATCATCACCAACATTCCCACCCTCGACTCGCTGGGCCTGCCACCGGTGTTGAAAGACCTGATCACACGCCGCCGCGGGCTGATCCTGGTGGTAGGCGCCACGGGCTCCGGCAAATCGACGACATTGGCGGCGATGATCGATCACCGCAATGAGACCGAGGCCGGCCATATCCTGACGCTGGAAGACCCGATCGAATTCATCCACAACCACAAGAAATCGATTGTGGATCAGCGCGAAGTCGGCATCGATACCAAGTCTTTCGACAATGGCTTGAAAAACGCGATGCGCCAGGCGCCGGATGTGATCCTGATCGGCGAAATCCGCGATATGGATACCATGAAACATGCCGTGACCTACGCTGAAACGGGTCACCTGTGCCTGGCCACGCTGCATGCGAATAACGCCAATCAGGCCATCGAGCGCATCCTGTCGTTTTTCCCGCCGGACGGAAAACAGTCCATCATGTTGGGATTGGCGCTCAACCTGATCTCCATCATCTCCCAACGCCTCGTCCCCGGCACACAGACGAAGCGCGTGGCCGCGATGGAAGTGCTGATCAATATTCCTTACATCGCCGACCTGATCCAGAAAGGCAAGACAGAAGAAATCAAGGAAGTTATGGGGGACAACAACGACATCGGCATGTGCACTTTCGACCAGTCGCTGTTCAGGATGTACAGTGCAGGCAAAATCACCGACGACGATGCGCTGCGCAACGCGGATTCCCGCAATGACCTCTCACTCAAGATCCGCCTGACGGCGGAAGGTGCGCGTTCCGGTTTCGAGTAACAACTCGGATTTTCAGTCCTTGACAGGATGCCCAGACTCGCTGCCCGACGGCGCGAAAAACGTCGCAGCGACGATCATTGCGCCGCCTATCATTTCCCGCACGCTCAGCGATTCGTTCGCGACCAGATAAGCAAATATTGCAGCCACCACCAGTTCGAACAGAAAAATCACTGCCGCGCGCGTCGCCAGCGTATGCGTGACGCCGTACTGCACCAGCAGCGTGGTCACGGCCAGAGCCACCGCCAGCCCCAGCATGAGCATCCAGTAGGCGAATGGAATTTCCATGGCGCCAGGCAGCGGCGTATTCGTAAAAGGCAGGAATAACAGCGCCAGCAAGGTGACGCCGCCCCATACCGCGACGGACTTCTCCGGTAAAGACAAGTGGGTCGCACGCCGCGTCAGTACATTGGTCAGCGAAAAGCCGATACCGGATGAAAGCGCCAACCATTCGGGAAAATCGCGCGGCAAGGGAAAACCCTGCGCGGGATCCCACAGCATGGTAAACGCACCGCTCAACGAAAAACCGATCACCAGCAGGCCACGCCTGCCGGCGTGTTCATGCAGCAGCACGCGCGCCAGCAGCAACGTCCACAGCGGCGAAAGATAGAACAGCAGCATGACCCGCATCACCTCGCCGTCGATCACCGCCAGCACATAGCTCAGATTGGTCCAGCCGGCCGCCAGCGACAGCAGCAGCAAGGTCCCCGGCGAACGGAACAGGTCGCGCCAGCGGGAGGCGAACAACAGGCCGCCCAGCAGCAACGCGGCGGCATAGGTCAGCAGGCTGGCGAAAGCGCCGGAAACGCCGGCTTCCTCCAGCAACCGATACGGATACCAGATGACGCCCCATATAGTCGCCCCGAACAACAGGCCGAAGGTTGCTAACGCAGGATGTTTTGTTGCGGAATCTTTTATAATGCCCACCATGAATCCCAATCTCGAAAAACTGCATCCCTACCCGTTCCAGAAGCTACGCGACCTGTTCGCGGGCATCCAACCTCAGCCGAACCTCGGCGCGATCAACCTTTCCATTGGAGAGCCGAAACATGCGACGCCGGCCCTGATCAAGTCCGCACTGACGGATAACCTCGCCGGGCTGGCGAATTATCCCACGACTTTGGGCAGTGCCGAATTGCGCGCGGCGATTTCGGAGTGGCTAACGCGGCGTTATGGCATTCCTGCTCTGCATATCGACAAGGAAATCGTCCCGGTCAATGGCAGCCGCGAAGCGCTGTTTGCCTTCGCGCAGGCGGTGGTCGACGCACGCAACAACGCGGTCGTCGTCAGCCCGAATCCGTTTTACCAGATTTATGAAGGCGCGGCCTTGCTGGCCGGGGCGGAGCCTTATTACCTTAACACCCTGCCGGAAAACGGGTTCCGTATGGATTATGCCTCCGTTCCCGAGGCGGTGTGGCAACGCACGCAATTGCTCTACGTATGCTCGCCCGGCAACCCGACAGGCAAGGTGATGAATCTCGACGACTGGCGCGAAGTCTTTGCGCTGGCCGACAAATATGGCTTCGTCATTGCTTCCGACGAATGCTACTCGGAAATCTATTTCGACGAAGCCAACCCGCCGCTGGGCGCCTTGCAGGCTGCGCACAAGCTGGGCCGCGACCACACCAACCTGGTGATGTTCAGCAGCCTGTCCAAGCGTTCCAACGTGCCGGGCATGCGCTCGGGCTTCGTCGCTGGCGATGCCGCCATCCTCGAACAATTCCTGCTCTACCGCACCTACCACGGCTGCGCGATGAATCCCGCCGTGCAGGCCGCGAGCGCGGCCGCCTGGAAGGACGAGATCCACGTACAGGAAAACCGCCGCCTCTATCGCGAGAAATTCGATGCGGTGCTGCCGCTGCTGAAGAATGTGCTGGATGTGGAAATGCCGGATGCCGCGTTCTACTTCTGGGCGCGCACGCAGGGGTCGGATACCGACTTTGCCGTGCGCCTGCATCGCGAATGCAACGTCACCGTGTTGCCTGGCAGCTTCCTTGCGCGCGAAGCGCATGGCGTCAACCCCGGTTCGGGTTTCGTGCGTATCGCGCTGGTCGCGCCATTGGACGAATGCCTGGAGGCGGCAAGGCGCTTGCAGGCCCTTTAATTGGCTTTCAGGACGCTTCCTGGCGATTGCGGGCTGGATGGTCCGAATAAAACCGGAAGTCGTTCCTGCCCTGCTCCTTGGCCTGATACATCGCCGCGTCGGCACTGCTCAATAAAGTATCCACGTCCTCTCCGTCCTGAGGGTAGAGGCTGATTCCCAGGCTGCACGTCATCATCAACTTGTGTCCTTCGATGACAAAGGGCTGCTCGAAATTAGCGATGATCTTTTGCGCAATGCGCGCGGGATCGGAAGGCGAACTGAGGTCTTCGAGCAGAATCGTGAATTCGTCCCCGGCCAGGCGCGCCAGCGTGTCCGCATGGCGGATACAGTCTTGCATGCGCAAGGCCGCGATCTTGAGCACCTCATCCCCGATGGCATGGCCATGGGTATCATTAATTTCCTTGAATTTATCCAGATCGATGAACATCACGGCGAAGCGGGTACGGTTGCGCTGAGCCTTGATAAACGTCTGCTTCAGGCGGTCCAGGAACAGCAAGCGATTTGGCAGACCCGTCAAGTGGTCGTGATACGCGAGATTGCCGAGGAATTGCTGTTTGCTCTTCAATTCGTCCACGCGCGCGCTTAGCCTGGAAGCCATGCGCTCAAAGCTGTTGGCGAGATAGCCAATCTCGTCATTGCGATCAACCGGCAGCCCGGCCATGGGCTCGCCTGCGGCAAATCTCTGAACCGCCCGGGCCATGGAATTCAATGGTCGCGACAGATAGCGTGCCAACACGAACGAAATGCCGATCGCCAGCAGGATGAAGAGCAGCGTGATGCGAATAATGTTCATGCCCAGCGCCCGGCTTTCTTCCAGCACTTTCTGCAAAGGCGTCAGCAAGCCGATGACGACGAAACGATGCTCCGCATGCGAAACAAACGGCACCTTTACGAAAGCGGCGACAGAAGCGCTTGCAGGCGCTACAAAATCGGCGGTATTCAGCACCATGGCCTGCTGGCCTTCGTGCTCCAGAAGAGGCGCAAGCTCTGCAATATCGTCCTGGATGCGGTACCGCACTCCCTTGTCGAAGCCGAAGGTCTTGTCCGCAACCGGATGGACCATATAGTCGCCCTCCTGATTGGTCAGCACCACGCTGATATCGCTCGGAATATCCTTGCGAATGAAGTGGAACAGGCTGTTCAGATCGACATTGACGACCACGACGCCGAAAATCGAACCGTCCGTCGTTTGCACTGGGGTGGCAATCCTTAACGTCGGTTTCCCCTGTCCCGCATGCGAGCCCTGCTCCTTATTGGTGTTGATGCTGGAAATATAAAAATCGTCCGGGGACAGTTTTATCGTCTTGAAAAAGTAGGGAAAATGTCCTTTCTCCTGCAAGTCGTTTCCGGCGACGACAGCGACGCCATCTTCCACTTTATCGACCCGCACCAACTCCCGCCCGTATTCGGCGACACCGATAAGCCGTATCTGAAAATACTCGGGATGCGCTTCCAGCAGGCTGGTCATGACATCTTCCAGCTGTTGCCGATAAGCGGCCGAGAGTTGAGGGTTGGAACGATTGGCGGCCAATTGCTTGAGCGCGGGCAAGGTTGAAAGAAGCCGCACATCGCTGGCCACGGCGGCCACCGAGTGACTGAAGCGCAAAGCCAAAACCTGGGTGGCGGTGAGCAGCTTGTCCTGGGACGAGGCGATCAGCATTTCGCGACTTTGCGTATAAGCGTAAAAGCCCATCAGCCCGGTCGCGAACGTCCCCAGCAACGCCAGCCAGAAACCGATCTTGAAGCCTACGCTCAGTCGCATCCGATTTACTCCAGGAAGCTATCGCCGGACATGATGCGATCCCATAACTGCTTGCGCTTGGAGGAATCCTCCACCGGTTCCAGCCAGATAATCTTGTCCTGCGCATGGTCGCCGGAAAATCGCGTAATCGTGTTGGCCAGTCCGTGAAGCTTGGGCAGCCGGTCGCTGACGCTCTTTTCCAGCGTGTAATTAACCCAGGCCTCCGCCAGCTTGCGATTGCGGGTCCCGCGCGTCACGGCCCAGCAATCCAGCCAGGCCAGCGCGCCCTCTTGCGGAATCGTGTAGCCGACATTCGCACCGGCATCGCGCAAGGCTTTCAATTGCTGGGTGCCGTAATTTGCATACACCAGCACAACGTCATTCTCGGTAAAGAGCTTCACCGCCTCCTGCGGAGAGGAATAAAAGGTGAGGACATTCCGTCGCAACGCGACCAGTTTTTTGGTCGCGAGGGTGAACCCGTTCTTGTCCAGATTAAATGGGTCGGGCGCACCGGTCTGCATCGCAGCCACCGTAAAATTGTGGCTGCTGCCGTCATAAGCCAGGATACGGCCGCGGTATGCCGGATCCCACAACGCAGACATCGAGCGCGGAATCTCCTTGACTTTCGTTTGATCGTAGATCAGACCCATGTCGGAATAGGTATACGGAATCGCGTAAGCCTTGCCTTGATGTACTACGCCGGGTATGGCCGAAAGGTTCTTGAAACGTTCCAGCTGGTTCGCGCGATTCGGAATGTTGTGCAGATCGAAGGGTACGCTCAGGCCGCGATCGATATAACGCTGCAGCTCTGCGGTATTGACCGCAAATACATCATAGTCGGCAGCGTTGTTCTTGTTGATTTTTTCCCACAGATCGTCGTCGGAATTGACCTGAATCACATCCACATCGACTTGGTAGCGCTTTTCGAACGCTTCCACCACCTCTGGATCCGCATAACCGTCCCAAGCCACAACACGCAGTTTCTCGCGCGCACCCGCCAGCGACGGATTCATGCAACTAATGGAAATAAACAGGACGAAAATTAGCCGCCAATGAAGCTGATAGTTCATCACCCTTACCGGTACATGGGACGCCATGTGGTGACAATAACAGATTTTTTTGCGCCGCAAATAGCGGAATGGCGTGCGCGCCGGGCCGAAAGGCCGGCAATAGTACGAACGATTACGAGATATTACGAAGCAAGATCGATGATTTCAGTAATCGCCATCGCGGCAACGTCGTGCAGTTTTTCGTTGTGCGGCGCACTGAGGTCGATCAACTCCATGATGCGCGAATAGCTGGATTCCACCATCACCTCGAAGCCATCCTCATTCTTGCGGCGGATGCCGAACTTGACGCGTTTTCGCTGCTCCGAAGACAGCTTGCCGAGCAGGTTCTTGGTCGCCCATATCGCGCCGCTACGGGCGAAATCGCTGAGGCGCGCAGTATGGTTGATGGTATCGCCCAGCACCGTGAATTCGACCTTGGTATCGACATGGAACACGCCCAGCCACTCCAGGCCCTCGTTAATGCCTGTGTTCAGGTACAGCTCGTGGGTCCAATTCTTGCGCAGCTGCCATTCCTTGCTGATGCGGCGCATGGCCAACTTGATTTCCTGCGCACAAGTGAGCGCGTTGAGGATGTAATTGCAGTCGGGCTGCGGGAGGAAATAGTAGACCATGCCATCGCCGACGTGCTTGCCGTGAGTGCCGTAATACTTACGGAAGATCGGCTCCATGGTGGCCCAGATTTCGTTGATCAGCTCGAAATACTCGTCCGCCGGCAACTCGGTACAGATCCGCACCGAGTTCTGCAGGTCTGCCACCAACACCGCGACATCGGTCAGCACCGGCAGGCGTCTTTTCAGCAGGTTGCGGATGACTTCGTCGCGCCGTTCGAGCAGGCCCAGCAGATTGTCGTCACCGATCGCGGGGGCATAGACGAAGAGTATCCCTTCACGGTAATACGATGCATGGACGGAGTACTCGACGCGCTCGCCGGATGGAGCTTGCAGCGACAGGGGCAGCTTGACCAGCGAACCGGTCGGATAAACGTCCGCTTGCGATTGGGAAGAAGATGCCAGCGTTTGCGCCTGCTGCGTCAGGAACCCCATCAAATCGTTGCGCGTCAATCGCCCACGCCCCAGCATCAGGTGTATCTGCACCAAAGCCTCGCGGTTGGCCGGCGCACTGCCATACATACCCTTGAGCAGATAAACCAGCGCGTTGCGTTCCTTGATATCGCTGGGCAGACGCTCGAAGCCGCCCAGCAACTCACGGTGCGCATCGTCGTTGTACCAGGTGATTTCGAAATTGTAGTTCACCATGTATGCCGGGAAAGGGATCTGATCGATGGTGAATCGCTGGCCACCGGTCATGCCCGGCACGCTACGCATGGGTTCAGGCGCTAACTCGCGCCTTTCCTGCTGGGGTCGAGCAGCAGGACTCACAGAGGCCGCCATCGCGGGCTGCGGATTTTCAACCTGCAAGCGACGTGCGATCTCTGTCATTTGCAGGCCTTGTTTTTTGAGTTTCTGGATCTCGCTGATGCGTGAAACCGCATCGTCGGGGAAATAGCCGATTTGACGTGCCCGCGTCATGGCATCCGCGTCCGGATTCTTTACTACCGGCCGGGGCAATAAGCCCAGGCCGATATAGTTATTAAGCGTAGCGCGAGAAATCCCGGCAGCTTCCATCAATTCCAGACTAGTCAGCACGATTAGACTGTCCAATAAATGTAGACAGTTCAAATCATAATCGAACAGATTAAAAAATCAATAGTTATTTCTTACGAAGCATAAAACTATTTCTTGCCAGTGGCGAAATGTCCAATTAAGGTCATGACACTGTCCAAAACATCTCCACATAGACAGTCTAATTGATTAACTCCCTGCATACTCCTCAACCAAGTCATTTGCCTCTTCGCCAGTTGACGCGTAGCAGCAACGCCCCTCTCACGCAATATTGAACTGTCCAAATCATCATCCAGAAATTCCCATGCCTGCCGGTATCCGACACAGCGCATGGAAGGCATGGACAGCTTCAGTGAAGGATATGCCTCGCGCAAATGCGCGACCTCCTCCACCAGTCCCTGCTCCAGCATGCCATCGAAACGCTCCGCAATACGCGCATGTAGAACTGCGCGATCCGAAGGCAACAGCGCCAGCTTCAGCAAACGATAAGGCAATGACGGCCGATCGCTATCGCTGGAGAAATGCTGAGACAGCGATCTACCGGTCAATTTGTACACTTCAAGTGCACGCTGTATACGTTGCGCGTCTGCCGGTTCGAGGCGAGCCGCTGTCTCGGGGTCGACTTTGGCCAGTTCGTCATGCAGCGCAGGCCAACCGCGGGCCGCTGCCGCCTCTTCCAACTGTCTACGCAGCTCCGGATCGGCCTGCGGCAAATCGCTCAGCCCTCCTTCCAGGGCCTTGAAATACAACATCGTGCCGCCTACCAGCAGCGGAATTTTGCCGCGCGCGGTGATATCCGCCATCAAGCGCAGCGCATCGTTGCAAAATTGCGCTGCGGAATAAGCCTCCGTCGGGGAAATGATGTCGATGAGATGATGCGGCGCGCGTGCAAGCGTTGCGGCGTCCGGCTTGGCGGTACCGATATTCATGTCTCGATACACCAGCGCCGAGTCGACGCTGATCAGCTCAACCGGGAAGCGTTGTGCAAGCTCCACCGCCAAGCCGGTTTTGCCGCTGGCTGTCGGCCCCATCAGAAAAATGGCAGGCGGTAACTGCTCGGGTTTATCTATTGAGATGGCGGAACTCATCAATGGCAATCGCGTTTATGCAAAACGCGAAAGTTTAACGCACGATGGAAATCCCGATACGAAATTGATCGCTCTTGCGATCGTTGTAATTCAGCAGCGTTTCTCCATACCCTGAAAAATACTGGAAGTGGATGAAGCTGCCGATATTGGAAAACACTTCCGTGCCCAGCGGATAGGAAGCATCGATCTGCGCCGTCGCATAGCCGGCCGTACCTTGCAAATAATTCGCGGAGAATTTCCAGCCATCGTCCCTGCCGTATTGGGCCGCCCAATTCACGAAACCGCGATAACGCTGGATATCGGGATTCTCTTCCTTGTCGAGATAGACCCGGATACGGGGATTAAAGCTCAGCACATTGCCATCCGCGAAACTCTTCTGCCATTTTGGTTCGAAAAATAACGTGTCGATGCTGCGCGAGTCTTCATCTTCCCTGCCATTGGATTCGTGCTCATAACCTGCCTTCCAGGTTTGCGGCATCCAGTCCCGGCCTTCTAGCTTTCCTTGCCAGAACAACGAAGGGCGATAACTCGTATCGCGGAAGGGCTTAGAGTCTTCTCCCAGCTCCCAGAATGAATTCTGGGTATAGCCGAAATACATGCCTTTCAGGAACGGCACCAGTTTCACGATCGCTCCCTCGGGCGAAAAAAGGCGATAGTTGAAGCTGAGCTGAAAGCGTGCGTCCCCTTCTCCTCCCAGCAGAAAATACATGGGCTCGTTGACAGACAATGCAGGCAATTCGGTACCGTCCAGCACGACGGTCTGCTGGGTGACCTCGCCTTCCTGCATGTCGGCCTTGGGCGGCAACATGATGGGCTGGCTCGTTGTAAGTGGCTCCAGCGTCACTGTGGATCCGGACACGACCAGGGCAAGCCGATTTGATTCGACATCCACGAGCTCCGCTCGGATGATGCCCATCATCTCCGCGTCCAACTTGCCGGTGTAAAGCCGGCGCAAGCCGTCAGTAGGGGCATCCGCCGTGGCCGCTAGCGGAATCCGGGCTTCCGAACCGTTAGCGGCTATCAGCCGCAAATGCAGCACGGCGGGCCATATCGATTTTTCCGACGGCCGAATCACCTGCAACTCGACAGCCTGACCCGTCTTGATCGATTCGGACTGGCTGGCAATCAGCCAGCCCGAATCCGCCGCCATGGAGAACAACGGCACGGCATGCAACAAAAATAAGATCGACACCCGGACAAGATTTTTCATATAAAGCTCCTTTTCTCTTAGGGTGTCTTTCTACGCTAGAGTTTTTCCAGGTGCAGCATGGTCTTGATCACGCTATCCGGATTAAGGGACATGCTGTCGATGCCTTCCTTGACCAGGAACTCGGCAAACTCGGGATAATCGCTCGGCGCCTGCCCGCAAATTCCGATCTTGCGGCCCTTCTTCTTGGCGGCGCGGATCACTTGCGAAATCAAGGCCTTGATTGCCGGATTGCGCTCGTCAAAAATAGGCGCGACGATTTCCGAGTCGCGATCCAACCCGAGCGTGAGTTGCGTCAAGTCATTGGAACCGATGGAGAAGCCATCGAAGATATCCGCGAACTCTTCTGCCAGGATCACGTTGCTGGGGACTTCGCACATCACGTACACCTCCAGCCCATTCTCGCCGCGCTTGAGGCCAAATTCGGCCATCGTCTCCAACACCTTCTCTCCTTCCGCAATCGTGCGGCAGAAAGGAATCATCATCTTGACGTTGGTCAGCCCCATGCCGTCGCGCACGCGCTTGATGGCCGCGCATTCGAGACCGAAGGCCGGCTTGTAACGCGGGTGCGAATAGCGGGAAGCACCGCGAAAACCCAGCATCGGGTTTTCTTCCTTGGGCTCATAGTGCTGGCCGCCCAGCAGGTTGGCGTACTCGTTGGTCTTGAAATCGCTCATGCGCACGATGACGTCGTTCGGGTAGAACGCCGCGCCTATGGTGGCGATGCCGCGTGACAGTTTGTCGATGAAGTATTCACGCTTGTCGCTGTAACCGTGTGTCTGCTCTTCAATCGCGTGCTTGAGGCGCTGGTCGCGCAGATGATCAAAATCCACCAGCGCCATCGGATGGATCGCAATGTCGTGATTGATGATGAACTCCATACGCGCCAGGCCCACGCCCTGGTTGGGAATCTTGGACAGCGCCAACGCCTGTGCCGGATCAGCAACGTTCATCATCACCTTGACCGGCGGCTGCGGCAGTTTTTCCAGGTTGAAGGTCTGCACCTCGAACGGCAGCGCGCCTTCATAGACAATGCCCTGCTCGCCTTCGGCGCAGTTCATCGTGACCGGCACGCCATCCGCCAGACGATGCGAGCCGTCGCCGGTGCCCACGATGGCCGGCAGGCCCAGTTCGCGCGATACGATGGCGGCGTGGCAGGTGCGTCCGCCCTGGTCGGTAATGATGCCCTTGGATTTGCGCATCACCGGCTCCCAATCTGGATCGGTGCGCTCGGTGACCAGGATATCGCCGGCCTTGAACTGGTCAATATCCGCCACGGAGCGGATCACGCAGGTGCGGCTGGACGAGATTTTCTCGCCGACGGCGGTGCCGGTCAGCAGGATCTTGCCGCGCTTTTCCAGCCGGTATTCGGTGTAGGTCAGGCCGTCGGACTGGCCGTGGATGGTTTCAGGCCGTGCCTGAACGATGAACAACTCGCCGGTTTCGCCGTCCTTGGCCCATTCCATGTCCATCGGCGTCCAGCCTCCATGCAACTGGGAGTAATGTTCTTCGATGACGATCGCGTAGCGCGCCAGTTGCAGCACTTCCTCCTCGGTAATCGTGAAGCGGTCGCGCATGGCCGGATCAACCGCCACGGTGGCCGTCTTGCCGCCGTGCTCGTAAATCATGCGAGTGGCCTTGGAACCCAGTTTCTTCTTGAGAATAGGACGGAAGCCGTTGGTCAGCGTCGGCTTGAACACCAGGAACTCGTCCGGCGTCACGCTGCCCTGCACGATGGGTTCGCCCAGGCCGTAGGCGGCATTGATCAGCACCACGTCCTTGAAGCCGCTTTCGGTATCGATGGAAAACATCACGCCCGAGGTCGCCAGATCGGAACGCACCATTTTCTGTATGCCAATGGACAGCGCTACGTCCATGTGGTCGAAACCGTTGGCGTTGCGGTAGGAAATCGCACGGTCGGTAAAGAGCGAGGCATAGCACTCCTTCACCGCATGCAGCAGTTGCGCTTCGCCGTTAATGTTGAGGAAAGTCTCCTGCTGGCCGGCGAAACTGGCATTGGGCAGATCCTCCGCCGTTGCCGAACTGCGCACCGCTACGTCCACGTCCTTGCGGCCGTAACCGGCGCTCAACTTGGCATAGGCTTCGAGAACGGCCTTTTCGAGATCTTCCGGCAACGGCGCCTCGAGCAGTAATTCGCGCAGGCTTTCACCTGTCTCCTGCAGGGTACGCACATCGCTATGGGCATCCACGCGCGACAACAACGTCCGCATCCGACCCCGTAAATTGCTCTTGTCGATAAAGTGCCAATAGGCCTGCGCGGTGATCGCAAAGCCATTGGGAATCTTGACACCGTGTCCGGTCAGGGTCTGATACATCTCGCCCAGCGACGCATTCTTGCCGCCCACGCGGGGCAAATCGTCGAGACGTATCTGCTCGAACCAAAGGACATGCTCCATATAACTGCTCCTCAAAATAAAATTTTGTATTATTTACAACGACCGACCGAGTCCGCCGCGCATATCCTGCCGTCTGTCCAGATCGCTTCGCCAAGTTGCGCCCCGGTCAAATCCGCACCTTCAAGCCTGGCCTGGGTCAGGTTGGCCCGCCGCAAGTCGGCATGGCTGAGATTCGTTCCTTTGAAGCTGGTGCCGACGAGTTCCGCACCGTTCAGATCGGCACCGACCAGCAGCGTATCGTCTTTCATGCACCCGCTCCAGTTAACTCCCTTGCTCGCGGGCGCATGGCAATCGCTGGCTTTCAGATGAAGTCCAACCTTGACCGGCGTCACCGGCTGGTAAAATAGCAGAAACAATATAGCTATCCCAACAAATATACCGATAGACAGCCAGACGAAACCATAGCGTTGTCCATGCTGACGCAACCAGGTATCGAATTCGCCGCGCCATTCGCGATATGCGTGTTGCTCCACGGTTTCGGGTGTTTGCCGGCGTTCATGGCCGGCACGATTATTCTGCCCTTCCGGCAATACGGCAACGGGATTGCCAGCACGAGGATCGGGCGATTTGCGATCATCCAGCCAGCGCAAGACAGCCTTGGCCCTTTCCTCGGTCCACTCGGGATCCGCCTCCTTGGCCGTGCTCTTCATTTGCAGCATGTCCTGGACTCCGGCGGCCAGCTCGGGTACATCGTCGGCCGATTGCCAATAGCTTCCGTCCTGACTCACCTCATCCTGCTCGCGGATACGACCCAGTATGATGAAGCGACAAATCAGCGATTCCGGAAAGGGCCCGCTCACTTTATCGCGCTGTTTCAAATACCACAGACGGTATATTTCCATCGGAATTAAACCAATAAGGTTGGCGTACTCAAGAAGATTCTAAGATTCACAGGACAAGCTGCCTAATGGTATCAACTTTTCCGCCTAGTGTAGGAACATGCCTAGCCCAAACTAAAATAAGGGAATGAGGGTTGCAGTAGCGTGCAATTCATTGCAGAATCCAGAGCATTCTTAAAGTCTGTTCAAATAACCAGCAAGGGCTCGTAAATGAATTTGATCGTCGGCATTGTCATCCTGTTTGGTTGTGTCCTGGGTGGTTATGTTATGCACCACGGTCAACTCGGAGCCCTGTACCAACCCACCGAGCTTCTCATTATTGGCGGCGGCGCTTTCGGCGCATTTTTTATTGCTCACCCCATCCCCCTCATCAAAAAGGCCTTTGCTTCGGTTCTCAGCTTGCTGAAAGGTTCCGCGTACAACAAATCAAAGTACATGGAGCTGCTGGCGCTGATGTACGCTTTATTCACAAAAATTCGCAAGGATGGCCTCATCGCGCTGGAAGCCGACATCGAAAACCCCGATAGCAGCCCCATTTTCAGTCAGTATCCGGGCGTTACATCGGATCACCATGTGCTCGATTTCATCTGCGACTATTTCCGGCTGATGGTAGGCGGCAGCATGAACGCCTTCGAAATCGAAAACCTGATGGACGTCGAAATGGAAACCCACCATGAAGACGTGCATAAGCCTATCGGCGCAGTACAAGGTGCGGCAGACGCCTTGCCGGCCTTCGGTATTATCGCGGCAGTCCTGGGCGTGGTAATCACCATGGGCGCCATCGGCGGCCCGCCTGAAGAACTCGGCCGCAACGTCGGCGCGGCTCTGGTGGGTACCATGCTGGGTATTCTTCTAGCTTACGGGATGGTCGGGCCGATTGGAACCGCGCTTACCCATCGGGCGGAGGAAGAAGGCAAGTACTATAGTTGCATCAAAACCTGCATCATTGCTTACCTCAACGGCTACGCGCCGCAGGTTGCCGTCGAGTTCGGCCGGAAAGTATTGCCTTCCGCCGTCCGTCCTGGCTTCCTCGAGCTGGAAGAGCATGTCAAGCAAAAGAAATAGTCGCTTCCCTCACTCATTCATAAAGTTAAGTTACCTCTGCCATGGCTGAAGATACCAAGCCGATCATCGTTAAAAAAATCAAGAAAGGCGGCCATGGCCATCACGGCGGAGCATGGAAGATCGCATATGCCGATTTCGTGACCGCGATGATGGCGTTCTTTCTGCTGATGTGGTTGCTTGGCAGTACGACCAAGGAAGAAAAGCAGGCGATTTCCGATTACTTCCAAAACCCCAGTGCGATTGCCGGCCCGGGTGGCGCCAGCACCAGCATGATCAAGATTGGCGGCGGCAAGGATGTGACCTATTCCGAAGGCGAGACCAAGCGCGGATCCAACCCCGAAGACAAAGCAAAAAAAACAGAAGAGACAAAACCGGAAGTCGGACAGATTACGCAAACCGACAAGGAACGCTTGATCCAGCTGAAGAAGGAGCTTGAGGAGGCGATCGACGCTAGCGAAGCACTCAAGCCTTTCAAGGAACAACTGCTGCTGGAGCTCACCAAGGAAGGCCTGCGCATCCAGATCGTCGACAAGGAAAACCGTCCGATGTTTTCCAGCGGCAGTTCGACCCTGCAGCCCTACGCCGCGCAAATCCTGCGTGAAATCGGGCAGGTTATCAATCACGTACCGAACCGCATCAGCCTTTCCGGCCATACTGATGCCACCCCTTACGGCGGCTCATCGCAGTTCTACAGCAACTGGGAACTGTCGGCCGATCGGGCCAACGCGTCTCGCCGGGCATTGAATAGCGGCGGCATGAGCGAGGAAAAAGTCGCGCGGGTGGTCGGCCTTTCCTCGGCGGTATTGTTCGACAAGACGAACCCGATCAATCCGATCAATCGCCGCATCAGCATTATCGTACTCAACAAGGAAACCGAAGACGCCATCCTGCACGATGAAGGTAAACTCGACCAGACCACAGCCGAGGCAATGAAGTTATCGGAAACGGCAAAACCGGGACCTGCTGCTCCGACGCCTGTGGCCGCTCCCGCCGGCGTACCCGACATACGCCCCAGTATTCAGCCGATTCAACCCGCCGCCCAACCCAAAGTCTCCTCCTCCGCTACAGCCGCCGCAGCGGCAGCATCCGCAGCAGCTGAGGCTGCCGCCAAGCGCTAATCCACTAACAATCGTCTGACCGGTGCGTAACTTCTGCGATGCACCGGGGATACCCCATGCAACTCGAGTAACGCCAAATGCTCGGCTGTGGAATAGCCTTTGTGACGGGAAAATGCGTATTGCGGATGCTCCAGATCGAGGCGGCGCATTTCCGCATCCCGCGCCGTTTTGGCAAGTATGGATGCTGCTCCGATGGCGAGGACGCTACTATCACCCTGGACTACCGCAGTTGCCGGATAAGCGATCTTGGGGCAATGCAGGCCGTCGACCAGCACCTGATGCGGCGCATGCGACAAGCCTTCCACCGCACGCTTCATTGCCAGCAGCGTTGCTTGCAGGATATTGATCCTGTCGATTTCTTCTACTGTCGCATAGGCTACACACCAGGCGAGCGCGTTTAATTTGATGGCCTTGGCCAGAGCATCACGCTTCTTCTCCGACAGCGTTTTAGAATCGGCAATTCCATCGATAGGCTTTGCTGGATTCAGAATAACCGCTGCCGCGTACACGGGACCCGCCAGAGGCCCCCTGCCCGCCTCGTCCACGCCACAGATATGAAGCAGCTGTTCCATCAGCGCAGCATGCCCAAGATCGCCTGCGCCGCTTTCTCTTCGGTGTTCTGACGCAGGGTATGGTGTATTTTCAGGAATTCGTCGCGGATTCCTTCTCGCTGCTCCTTGTCGCTCACGAGTTTCAAAACAACCTCCGTCAGTTTTTCGGGAGTCGCATCGTTTTGCAGCAACTCCGGTACTACTAATTTACCGGCAAGTATGTTGGGCAGGCCCACATACGGCAAGTAATTCATGTGACGCAGTATCTGCCAGCTCAAGGGCGACATGCGATAGGTAATCACCATGGGGCGCTTTAGCAGCGCAGCTTCCAGCGTGGCGGTGCCTGAAGCCACGATGACCGCATCCGCCGCCTCCATCGCCAGGTGAGAGTGCCCAAACAATATCGAGATCGGTAACCCATCGGCCTCATGCTTGGCAATGGCCGCCTGAAATTTCCACCGTGTCTCTTTAGAAACCACGGGAACCAGGAAGTGCGCATTCGGCATTTGCTTTTGGATGCGCGCCGCCGTCCGCACGAAAAGGTCGGCCATATAGTCCAGTTCGCTTTGCCTGCTGCCCGGCAGCAACGCAATCACCAGCCTGTCCTTGGGCAGTTTCAGTTCTTGCTGCGCAGCAGCCTGGTCAGGCTCTAGCGGAAGTACGTCCGCAAGCGGATGACCGACATAGGTCACGGGCACGCCCGCTTTTTCGTATAACGGGACCTCGAATGGGAACAATGCCAGAATCCGCGATGCTGAGCGTTTGATCTTGCCCATGCGGCCTTTGCGCCAAGCCCAGATGGAGGGGCTGACATAGTGGATCGTCTGGATGCCCTGCGCCTTTAATTGTCGTTCCAACCCCAGATTGAAATCCGGAGCATCGATACCGATGAATAGATCGGGCGGGTTCTTCTTGAAGTGCGCCAATAACTGACGACGAATACGCAGCAATCCGACCAGATGTTTCAGCACCTCGAAATAACCGCGTACCGCCAGCCTTTCAAGAGGAAACAGTGAAACAGCGCCTTCTGCCTGCATTTTCGGGCCGGCAATACCAATAAACTGAATGTCCGGACGTTGTTTTTTCAGCGCACGAATCAGATGACTGCCAAGCAGATCGCCGGATGCTTCGCCGGCCACAATTCCTATAACTGCCATGAGATTTAACGGACGATGCCGCGAGTGGAGGTTTCGAGAAACTCAAGCAGGACGCCAATTTCAGGGCATTCCTTACGCTGTTCGGCAAGCTGCGCCTTGGCTTCTTCGAGGGTAAAACCGGACTTGTACAGCGTCTTGTATGCGCGCTTGAGCTGCAACATGGCTTCAGGAGTAAAGCCGCGCCGTTTCAGGCCTTCGGAATTGATTCCGTGCGGCTTGGCATCGTAGCCCGCAGCGGTGACATACGGTGGAACATCCTTGAAAATGACCGAGCCTACCGCAGTGATGACGTGTGAACCGATCTGGCAGAACTGGTGAATAAGCGTGAAGCCCCCCAGGATCGCGTAATCGTGCACAATCACGTGGCCAGCCAATGAGGAGTTGTTCGCGAAAATCGTGTTGTTGCCGATCTGGCAATCGTGAGCGATATGGACGTATGCCATTACCCAATTGTTATTGCCGAGACGGGTCGCTCCCGCATCTTGTACCGTCCCGCGGTTAAACGTGCAGTATTCGCGGATTGTGTTGCCGTCGCCGATTTCGAGCGTGGTTGGTTCGCCTGCGTATTTCTTGTCTTGCGGCTCTTCGCCCAAGGAGCAGAAATGGAAAATACGGTTGTCGCGACCTATCGTGGTCGGCCCCTGGATCACTACATGGTTGCCGATCCGCGTGCCGCTACCGATGCGCACATTCGCGCCTATGATTGAATAGGCACCGATTTCCACATCGGACGCAATCTCGGCCTTGGGGTCGATAATCGCAGTTGAATGAATCACTTGATGACCTTTAACGTGCAAAGCAACTCCGCTTCAGCCACGATTTCGTCGTTGACCAGCGCCTGGCCGGAGTACTTCCATATGCCACGCATAATACGGTCGATCTTGACCTTGAGGATCAGTTGGTCACCCGGGGAAACGGGCTTTTTGAAGCGCACATTATCAATCCCGGCAAAATAATACACCGAGTCGTCGGACGGCTTGCGGCCCATGGTCTTGAACGACAACACCGCTGCCGCCTGCGCCATGGCTTCGACGATCAGTACTCCAGGCATGACGGGGTGATAAGGGAAATGCCCCGGGAAAAACGGCTCGTTGATAGTCACGTTCTTGATCGCGACAATTTCTTTTTCCAACTCAAGCGAAACCACACGATCCAGCAGCAGGAATGGGTAACGGTGAGGCAGATGTTCGAGTATCTCGTGGATTTCCATGCTGCTCATTTTTTTTCCTTCTTTAAGGCCTCAAGTTCATTTTCCATCCGAGCGATACGAGTCGCCATATCGTCCAGATGGCGCAGGTGCGCTGCCGTCTTCAGCCATTTATCATGCGGCTGGAAAGGCATGAGCGCGGTATAAGTATCCGCTTTGGCAAGCGAGCGCGTAATCATGCTGCCGGGGGAAATGGTCACCCCGTCGGCGATTTCAAGATGCCCCAGAATCATTGCCGCTCCGCCGACACGGCAATGGCGGCCAATGCGGGCACTACCGGCGATACCGACACAACCGGCAATCACGCTATGCGCGCCAATGTGGCAATTGTGGCCGATCTGGATCAGGTTATCCAGCTTGACTCCCTCCTCGATCACGGTATCGTCCAACGCGCCGCGGTCGATGGAGGTGTTGGCGCCGATCTCGACGTCGTCGGCAATCATTACACGGCCAACCTGGGGGATTTTTACCCATCTACCGTCGGCTTCGGCGTAGCCGAAACCATCGGCACCGATGACAACGCCTGAACTCAATATGCAGTTTTTTCCCAACTCGCATCCAGCATAAATGGTCACGTTGGCATGCAAGGAGGAGTTGTCGCCTATGCTCGCATGATCGCCAATGACCGAGCCGGGGCCGATAACCACGTTCTCACCGATACGCACATGACGACCGATATGGCAATGTGCCGCAATCGAAACCGATGCCGGAACGCTTGCAGTAGGATCGATAACCGCCGTTGCATGGATGCCGCGCTCCACAGCAACGACCGGGTTAAGAAAGGATGAAACGCGGGCAAAGTAGGCGTAGGGATTTTCGGTGACGATGCGCGGCAAGGCTGTAGCATCACGCGCTTCATTGCCGATGATAACCGCGGACGCCCCGGTTGTGGCCAGCAAGGCGCGATACTTGGTATCGGAAAGAAAGCTCAGATCGCCCGGTTTTGCACTCGCCAGCGAAGCCATGCGGGAGACGGCCACCTCGCCGTCGCCCAATACCTCTCCACCCAGCTGCGCCGCGATTTCCCGCAGGGAATAGCTGACACGCATGTTAAGTACGAATTACTTCTTGCCGAGCGATTTGAGAACCTTGTCGGTGATATCGACCTTTTTGCTGGCGAACGCGACACCGCTGTAAACCACAAGATCATACCCTTCGGCTTCAGCCACTGAGGTAACCGCCTTGTTGATGCGATCCTGCAATACGGAAAGCTCTTCGTTCTTGCGCAGGTTAATGTCTTCACGCAGTTCGCGCTGCTTGCGCTGGAATTCAAGCTTGTTGTTCGCAACATCGCGCTCCTTGTTGCGACGTTCGGTTTCGGACATGGTGAGACCGTCCTTGTCCAGAGATGCTTCCTGGTCGCGGATCTGTTTTTGCATGCGCTCCAGTTCCTGGGTACGCGGGCTGAATTCGCGCTCCAGCTTTTTTCCACTCTCGGAGGTTTGGGGCGCTTCCTGCAAGATCTTGTCAACCTGCACGTAACCCACTTTCAACTCGGCAGCCGATACCGCGATCGCAGACAGCGACAAGCTGGCAACCAATAAGAACTTCATCATTTTATTCAATTGACTCTCCTGACTTTCATTCTGTTTCGTTAAAACTGCGAACCCAACTGGAATTGCAACACTTCTGTCTTGTCGCCATCCTGTTCGTTCAATGGCTTGGCCAGCACGAGCTTGATCGGACCGAACGGAGAATACCAGCTTACGCCGACACCCGTTGAGTAACGAAGGCAATCGCTTGCGCCATCGCAATTGCCCTCGATATCGGTGCTGCCACTCTGCCCCCAGACCGAGCCTGCGTCGAGAAACGCACTCAAGCGGAACTGCTTGGAATCTTTGACAAACGGAACCGGGAAAAACAGCTCGGCATTGGCAACAACCCGCTTGGTACCGCCTACGGCGAAATCGTCGCCCGAGGAAGAGTCGATATCTCGCGGGCCAATCGCACTGGTTTCATAACCACGCACCGAGTTCACACCGCCAGCATAGAAACTCTTGAAGAACGGAAAGTCCTGGCTGCCATAGCTGGCGCCATAACCCAGTTCACCGTTCAGCATCAGCGTCACATTCTTGGTAACGTCCTTGTACCAGGTATGCTGGTAATTGATCTTGTAGTACTCCTGGTCCAGCCCTGGCAATCCCACCTCGCCCGTCAGCTTTTGCAGAACGCCTTTATTCGGGAAAAGAATGTTATCGCGAGTGTCGTGCACCCAGCCAGAATCGAGACGAAGTGTAGTATTGTCGCAACCCGATGTACTGTCGCAATAATCCTTGTAACGATCCGGGCTGTCCGATTCAAGGTCGATGCTGGTGTAGTCCAGCGTCAGGCCCATGCTGAACGTATCTTTCTCATTTAGCGGGACGCCGAAACGTATACCTGCACCGTAAGAGGCAGTGCTGTAGCTACCAACATCTAGCGAACTTGAGTCCACATCCTTGCGGTAAAGGTCAAAGCCGCGGCTGACGCCATCCGGCGTGAAATATGGATCGGTATAGGACAGCGAGTAAGTTGTGTTGACCTTGCCGGTATTCACCTGCGCGCTCACTCGGTTGCCGGTACCGAGGAAGTTGGCCTGGTTCACGGTCACGCCGAACACCACGCCTTCAGAACTGGACAGACCGGCACCGAACATCACGCTGCCGGTGGATTTTTCGGTCACATCAAGATTGACATCCACCTGATCCGCCGTACCTGGCACCGCCGGCGTTTCGATATTCACTTCCTCGAAATAATTCAGGCGCTCCAGACGCTGCTTGGAGCGGTTGATCTTGTCTGCGGCATACCAGCCGGACTCCAGCTGGCGCATTTCGCGGCGCAGAACTTCGTCACGAGTACGAGTATTGCCGGTGAGGTTGATGCGACGAACGTACACGCGGCGACCCGGATCGACAAAGAAGGTGAAGGCAACCGTGTGCTTTTCCTTATCCACCTCGGGTACGGCATTGACGTTGGCAAACGCGTAGCCGTCATTCCCCAGGCGATCGCCAATAGCCTTGCTGGATGAGGTGAGTTTCTCGCGATTGAACATTTCCCCGGGTTGTATGGTGATCAGCGTGCGCAGTTCGTCTTCCGGCACCAGCATTTCGCCTGCCATTTTGACATCGGTGACCGTGTACTTCTCGCCTTCGCTGATATTGACCGTGATGTAGATATCGCGCTTATCCGGCGTAATGGAAACTTGTGTGGACTCGATATTGAATTCGAGGTAGCCCTGGTTCATGTAAAAAGAACGCAAGGCTTCCAGATCGGCTGTCAGACGTTGCTTGGAGTACTGGTCGTCCTTGGTCCACCAACTCATCCAATTAGGCGTGGTCAGCGTGAACTGCTCCAGCAGTTCGCTGTCGTTGAACACCTGATTGCCGACGACGTTGATCGCGCGAATCTTGGAAACCGCGCCCTCTTCGATATCGAAGCGCACCGCAACGCGGTTGCGCTCCAGCGGATTAACCACCGCCTTGACGGTCGCGCCGTACTTGCCCTGACTCAGGTATTGGCGCTTGATTTCCTGCTCGGCCTTATCCAGCATGGAGCGATCGAAAATCATGCCTTCCGACAGGCCGATCTGCTTCAGGCCTTCTTTCATCTTGTCGCTGGGGAAAGCCTTGTTGCCGGTGAACTCGATTTGGGCAATGGCTGGGCGCTCTTGTACTGTTACCACCAGCACACCGCCTTCTTGCTCCAGCCGCACATCCTTAAAGAAACCTGTGCCATACAAGGCCTTGATGGCTTGTGCAGCACGCTGGTCGTCTATGGTTTCACCGACTTTGACCGGCAGGTAGTTGAACACCGTACCGGCTTCGGTACGTTGGATGCCTTCAACCCGGATATCCTTGACTACGAATGGTTCCATTGCGGAAGAGGATGTTGCGTACAACCCGAGAACCAGTAACGGGATATGCCGGAGCTTGAGCTTCATTAGTGGGTTCAGCCTGTGATGAGTCGGTTGATATCGTTATATAAGGCGCATGCCATCAGCAATCCCAGCAGCGCGAATCCTATTTTCTGCCCGATTTCCATGGCACGTTCTGAAACGGGACTACCCTTCAGAAATTCGACCATATAATACATTAAATGCCCGCCGTCCAAAACCGGAATGGGAAGCAAATTCAGCACTCCCAGGCTGATGCTGACCAACGCCAGAAAGGTTAGGAATGCCTTCCAGCCGATCTGTGCGCTTTGTCCCGCATAACTCGCGATAGTGACCGGGCCACTCACACCTTTCCATGAAACCACGCCCGTCAACATATTGCCCAGCATCTTGAGGCTGAAGACGGAGGTATCCCATGTTTTGCCGATCGCGTGCGTCAACGCGGGCAACGGCGCGTATCGGACCTCAACCAGCAGCTTGTCCAGCTCGTGCTGCTCCATTCGATAAGCTGCGCCAATACGGCCAATCGTTTTGCCACCTTCCTGGATTGCATCTGGGGTGATTGACAACGCAGTTTCCTGACCTTCGCGCTTCACCGTGACGCGCAAAGCGCGGTCCGGATTCTCGCGCACCAAGCTGACAAACGCTTCCCACTCGGAAATGGGGGAACCGTTCACCGAAATGACTTGATCGCCGACCTTGAGTCCGCCTCGCTGTGCAGCGCCGTCTGCGACAATTTCTCCCACCCGCGCAGGCATTGCCGGTTGATAGGGAGTCAGACCCAACTGTTCGAGAACGTCCCGCTCGGGATCATCATGTGCGAGACCAGAAAGATCCAAGCGATGGAGGTGGGTTTCATTGGTACCGCTGGTCGCTTCGATTTCAACGCTGGACGACCGCATCGATTGCTGCAGTATCAGCCACCGCACATCCTGCCAGGACTCGACCGGATCATCGTCGATTTTGCGTACGATTTCACCGGGTTTCATGCTCGCATGCGCGGCGGCACTGTCAGCGGGAACATCGCCGATGATCGGTTTCAATCCCGCCACTCCGCTCATAAAAAGCACCCAGTAAAGTGCAATCGCCAACAGCAAATTCGCCAGCGGCCCAGCCACAACGATGGCCATCCGCTTCCAGACCGGCTGACGATTAAAAGCACGCGGCAGCTCTTCCTCCGCTACAGGAGCTTCGCGTTCATCCAGCATGCGAACATAGCCGCCCAAGGGGAAAACAGCCAGGATAAATTCGGTACCATCGCGCCCAAACGGTCGTTTATAAAGTGCGCGCCCGAAGCCGATGGAGAATTGCAGAACCTTGACACCGCAAAGCCTGGCAACCAGGTAATGACCGTATTCGTGTATGGTGATCAATACACCCAGCGTAAGCAGGAATGCAAACAGCGTCAGCATCAGACGCAGGCCTCAATCCAGGACCCGGCAACCTGACGCGCCTCTTGATCAACGGCGATCAGGTCTTCCAGTTGCAGCACGGGGCCGACGGATACCGAACCAAGCGTGTCTTCGATCAGGCGGGGAATATCCATGAAAGCGATCTTGTTGGCGAGGAACGCCTGAACGGCGACTTCGTTGGCCGCATTCAGGATAGCCGGCGCCGTATCGCCACGCTGCAGCGCTTCGAACGCCAATCGCAAGCATGGGAATCGTGCGGTGTCCGGCGCCTCGAAGTCCAACCTGGCGACCTTGAACAGATCCAGTGCTCCTACGCCGCTGGCTATGCGTTCGGGATAGCCGAGCGCATAAGCGATGGGGGTACGCATATCCGGATTGCCAAGCTGCGCCAGCACCGAGCCGTCTATATATTCCACCATGGAGTGAATCACGCTTTGCGGATGAATCACCACCTCGATTTTTTCAGGTGTCGCCGCAAACAACCAGTGCGCCTCAATGACCTCCAAGCCTTTGTTCATCAGCGTGGAGGAATCGATGGTGATCTTGGGCCCCATCACCCAGTTCGGATGATTCAACGCCTGTGCTGGCGTTACGCGTGACAGTTCATCTAGCGTCGCCTTGCGAAAAGGACCGCCGGAAGCGGTCAATAAAATCTTGCTGACGCCAACAGCCTCCAGCCCACCGGATGCGTTTGCGGGCATCACCTGGAAAATCGCATTATGCTCGCTGTCGATGGGCAGCAGGGTTGCGCCGCCGGTGCGCACGGCATCCATGAATAAGCGGCCTGACATTACCAGCGTTTCTTTATTCGCCAGCAGCACTCTTTTCCCGGCGCGCGCCGCGGCAAGCGCCGGACGCAAACCGGCCGCGCCGACGATTGCCGCCATCACAGCATCGACCTCGGGCAAGGAGGAAACACGTTCCAGCGCTTCCGGGCCGCACAGAACTTCAGTCGCCAGACCCTCCTTGCGCAATTGTCCTTGTAATATTTCTGCCGCATCGGCATCCAGGACAACCGCATAAACGGGATTGAAATTACGGCATTGTTCCAGCAATGGCTCGATACGCGAGTTCGCCGTCAAGGCATAAGCACGAAAACGCTGGGGGTGGCGCGCGATCACATCCAGGGTATTGACGCCGATGGTGCCGGTCGAGCCGAGAATGGTGATGTTCTGTATCTTGGTCATGCCTGGCTCAGTATGGCGTGATAAACGGGAAAATAGAAGAGCGCCAAAGGGAGGGTGGAAGTCAGACCGTCAATACGGTCCAGCACGCCACCGTGGCCCGGCAGCAGATTTCCGCTATCCTTGAGACCTGCCTGGCGCTTCAGCAGCGATTCGAACAAATCACCGACGATACTCAATACGGTCAGCATCAACAGAGCCGCAACCAGCCAGTAGCTCAACTCGAAAGCCGCACTCAACACCACGCCATAAATCGCGACGCCTATCAATGCCCCCGCGACGCCTTCCCATGTTTTTCCGGGGCTAATGGCCGGAGCAAGTTTGCGCCGGCCGAATTTTTTCCCGGCGAAGTATGCTGCGGTATCCGCCACCCAAACCGTCATCATTACTGCAAGCAGCAATAACGGGCTGACGCGCCGCAACCCATCCAGTGCAATCCAGGTTGGCAGCAATACGAGCAACCCGATAATTGCCATGAACATCTGATTTTTTATTTGATGCTGAACGACCAGCCACCCCGGCACCATCACCACCCAGAAAAGTGTCAGGATGCCGATCAGCCATAAACCTATCTGCCCGTCGCCGAGCATGCCGAAATTGGTATATTTCCACAGCAGGAATGCACCGAGCATGATCGTGATGCCGATAAAGATGCGGGTGGCTGCAGGCTTCAGACGAATCAGCACCGCCCACTCCCAGGCGCCCATGCAAATGACCGCCAGCATCAGCAATGACCATTGAAAATCGGACAGATAGAACAAGGCAGCCAGAAAAAGAACGAACAGCACCAGAGCCGTTCCGACTCGCTGCTTAAGCATTGCTGGTCACCTGCTCGCTGGTGCGGCCAAAGCGACGCTCACGCTGGCGATAGGATATCAGGGCATGATTGAATGCATGTTCGTCGAAATCCGGCCAGAGCGTATCTGTAAAATAGAGTTCGGTATACGCCAACTGCCACAGCAAAAAATTGCTGATGCGTTTTTCTCCGCCGGTGCGTATGAAAAGATCCGGTTCGGGAGCGTAATGCATGGAAAGGTAGTCGTCCAAATCGCTTTCCGAAAAGCCATTCACCAACTCAGGCTTGGCGTGCACCATACGCTGGACAGCTTGATGAATATCCCAGCGCCCGCCGTAATTGGCGGCGATGGTCAAGGTCAGACGCGTGTTGTGCTGGGTAAGCTTTTCAGCCTCATGAATTTCCTTGAGCAGTTGCGGATCGAAACGGGAGCGATCGCCAATCAGTACCAATCGGATGTGGTTCTGGTGCAATTTGACGACTTCACGCTTGAGCGCTTCCATGAACAGTCCCATCAGGAACTTGACTTCATCGGGCGGCCTGCGCCAGTTTTCGCTGCTAAAGGCAAACAAAGTCAGATATTCGACTCCGAGGTTGACGCATTGCTTGACTACGTCGCGCACGGTTTCGACGCCGCGCTTGTGGCCCATGACGCGAGGAAGGAAGCGTTTCTTGGCCCAACGCCCGTTGCCGTCCATGATGATGGCGATGTGGCGTGGCACTTCGGGCGATTCAGGAATATCTTGTGTGGAACTGGCGAAGAGAGCCAAAGCTACCCTTTCAACAGAATAATTGTAGTGCAGTCAGACAAGGGAAAACCAAGCAGATTCACCCCTGTCAGACCTAGATTGCCATCAGATCCGCTTCTTTGGCCTGAAGTGCCTTGTCCACTTCTGCGACATATTTGTCGGTCAGCTTCTGAATTTCGTCCTGTGCGCGGCGCTCATCATCCTCGCTGATTTCCTTGTCCTTGAGCAGCTTTTTGAGCTGATCATTGGCATCGCGGCGCACATTGCGCACCGAAACCTTCGCATCCTCGCCTTCACCGCGCACCACCTTGATCAGGTCACGACGGCGCTCTTCGGTTAATGCGGGCATGGGTACGCGTATCATGTCGCCGCTATTGGAAGGGTTAAGACCGAGATCGGAGTCGCGAATAGCCTTTTCAATCTTGGCCAGCATCGGCTTTTCCCATACTTGCACGGTGATCGTGCGGGCATCTGCGAGCCCAACGCTACCAACCTGCCCAATGGGTACCATGCT
This sequence comes from Methylophilaceae bacterium, assembly GCA_035460165.1. GTDB lineage: Bacteria > Pseudomonadota > Gammaproteobacteria > Burkholderiales > Methylophilaceae > MM2. The sequence continues at coordinate 135,862 of DATHWW010000024.1, forward strand.
GCCGTAGTACTCGACCATCACATGATCAAGCAAGCCTGCGTGAGCGCGGCCGGTACGCACTTTGCCAAGATCGCTCTTCAGCACTTCAAGAGCGCGTTGCATCTTTTGTTCTGCGGTTTTCTTGATGTCATTCAGCATGTCGGTCTCCTCAAAAACTAGGGTAGCACATGCGTGCCTTCATCTTCGCCCATCACCACGCGCTTGAGCGCGCCCTGCTTGAAGATGCTGAACACGCAGATCGGCAGCTGCTGATCGCGGCACAATGTCAGCGCGGTGGCATCCATGACCTTGAGATTCTTGATGATCGCTTCGTCGAACGTCAGCGTCTTGTAGCGCATCGCATCCGGATGCGTCTTGGGATCATCGGTATAGACGCCATCCACCTTGGTTGCCTTTAGGACGATGTCGGCATTCATTTCCATACCGCGCAGCGCGGCAGCAGTATCGGTGGTAAAGAACGGGTTGCCGGTACCGGCACCGAAAATGACCACGCGCCCCTCTTCCAGGTAGCGGATGGCCTTGCCGCGAATATAGGGCTCGGCCACCTGCTCGATATTCAGCGCGGATTGCACGCGGCTGACCAGCCCGATTTGACGCATGGCGTCCTGCAACGCCAGGGCGTTCATCACTGTCGCCATCATGCCCATGTAATCGGCCGTGGCCCGGTCCATGCCGGCAGCCGCCGGCGCGACGCCGCGAAAAATATTACCCCCGCCTATCACCACCCCGACCTCGACACCGAGATCGACCACTTCCTTGATCTCGGCGACGATGCGCTCGATGGTGGCACGGTTGATACCATAACTATCCTCGCCCATCAGGGCTTCACCGGACAGTTTGAGCAGAATGCGTTTGAAGGCGGGGGTCGTCATGCGCGGATTATACCTTGGCAGCAGCAGCCACTTCGGCAGCGAAATCCGTCACCTTCTTCTCGATGCCTTCGCCTACGACATACATCGTAAAGCCGGCCACGCTGGCACCCTTGGACTTCAGCAGTTGCTCAATGGTTTGCTTGCCGTCTTCAGCCTTGACGAACACCTGGTTCAGCAGGGTCACGTCCTTCAGGAACTTCTGCACGGTACCTTCGGCGATCTTTTCCAGCATCGCTTCCGGCTTGCCGGCTTCCTTGGCCTTTTCGATCGCCACGCGGCGCTCGGCTTCGATCAGTGCCGCATCGACGCCGGAGGCATCCAGCGACTTCGGCTTGGCGGCAGCGATGTGCATCGCGATGTCCTTGGCCAGCATTTCATCACCGCCCACCAGGTCCACCAGCACGCCGATCTTGCCGCCGTGCACGTAGCTCGACAGCTTGCCTTGTGCCGGAACGCGCACGAAACGGCGCACGGTCATGTTTTCACCAATCTTGCCGACCATCTGCGCACGCACTTCGTCAGCGGTGGAGTCGCCGATCTTCAGCGCGGACAGTGCTTCGACGTCCGCCGGGTTGTTGTTGGCGACCAGATCGGCCAGGTTGCGGGTCAGTGCCAGGAAATCGTCGTTCTTGGCGACGAAGTCGGTTTCACAGTTGACTTCGACCATGGAACCCAGCTTGCCGTCGGCGCTGATGTAGATGCCGACGGTGCCTTCCGCAGCCACGCGGCCGGCGGCCTTGCTCGCCTTGTTGCCGAAACGCACGCGCAGGATTTCTTCCGCACGGGTCATGTCGCCTTCCGCTTCGGTCAGCGCTTTCTTGCAATCCATCATCGGGGCATCGGTGCGCTCGCGCAGCTCCTTCACCATGCCTGCGGTAATTTCCGCCATAATCTTCTCCTTACAAAATTCGGATCCCCGGTCATCCGCGGGGAAATCTAAAAAGTCCCGCAACTTGCGGGTACAAAAAAGGGGCTTAACGCCCCTTTTTCAGGGTTTACTCTGCTGCCGGCTCTTCGACGAACTCTTCTTCAACACCCGCCTTGACGATTTCGTTCAAGGACTGGCTGCGGCCTTCCAGCACTGCGTCGGCAATGCCGCGAGCATACAGGCGGATGGCACGGCTGGAGTCGTCGTTACCCGGAACGACGTAAGCCACGCCTTCGGGAGAGTTATTGGTATCGACAATGCCGATCACCGGAATGCCGAGCTTGCCGGCTTCGGTAACGGCACCGGACTCATGGCCGACGTCGATGATGAAGATAGCATCGGGCAGGCCGCCCATTTCCTTGATGCCGCCGATGGAGCGCTCGAGCTTCTCGATTTCGCGCTTGTAGCCGAGGATTTCCTTCTTGCCCAGGCGTTCGAAGCTGCCATCTTCCATCATGGCTTGATAGTCGGCCAGGCGCTTGATGGATTGCTTAACCGTCTTGAAGTTGGTCAGCATGCCGCCCAGCCAGCGATGGTTGACGTATGCGCAGTTGGCGCGAGCGGCTTCTTCCTTGACGATGTCGCGCGCCTGGCGCTTGGTGCCGACGAACAGGATGCGGCCCTTGTTGGCGGCGATCTGACGCACGTACTTCAGCGCGTCTTCGAACATCGGCAGGGTTTTTTCGAGGTTGACGATATGGATCTTGTTACGGTCGCCGAAAATAAACGGCGCCATACGAGGGTTCCAGTAACGGGTCTGGTGGCCGAAGTGCACCCCGGCTTCCAGCATTTGACGCATGGTCACGGACATTTTCATTCTCCTGTATAAGGTTAAGCCTCCACACGCCCCCAGAAACCCGATATGGGCACCCTATACGTGAGCGTGTGTGGGAATTTCCCGTTCAATTTAAACGGGCGGCGTATGCTACCATAAACGCCTCGTTCCATTCAAGGCAAAACCTAGGAAATCAGCGGCAACCACTCATGTCCATTACCATTAAAAACGACACTGACATTGAAAAAATGCGCATCGCGGGACGACTTGCTTCCGAGGTGCTCGATTATATTACTCCGTTCGTTACGCCGGGCGTGACTACTGGCGAACTGGACAAGCTCTGCCATGATTACATGGTCAATGTACAGGGCACGATCCCCGCCCCGCTCAACTACGCCCCACCGGGCCATATCCCTTATCCGAAATCGATCTGCACCTCGGTCAACCAGCAGGTCTGCCATGGCGTGCCGGGTGAGAAAATTCTGAAAAGCGGCGACATCGTCAACCTGGACATCACCGTGATCAAGGAGGGTTATCACGGCGACACCAGCCGCATGTTCTGCGTCGGCACGCCTTCGATCCAGGCCCAGCGCTTGTGCGACATCACCTACGAATGCATGTGGCTGGGCATCGCCCAAGTCCGCCCTGGTGCCACACTGGGCGACATCGGCCACGTCATCCAGAAGCATGCCGAGGGCAGCGGCTACTCCGTCGTGCGCGAATTCTGCGGTCACGGCATCGGCAAGAAGTTCCATGAAGATCCGCAGGTGCTGCACTACGGCAGGCCCGGCACCGGTCTCAAGCTGCAACAGGGCATGATGTTCACCATCGAACCCATGATCAACGCCGGCAAGCGCGATATCCGCCAGATGGGCGACGGCTGGAGCATAGTCACCAAGGACCGCAGCCTGTCGGCGCAATGGGAGCACACCATTCTGGTAACCGCCGACGGCTATGAGGTCATGACGGTATCGGCCGGATCGCCACCGCCGCCCGCTTTCATCCGCACCTGATATCTTGAGTAAAGGCATCGATTACTGGCGCCAACGGCTTCAATCCCGCCAGTCCGAATTGCGTGCCGCATTCACTGGCGTGGCCGATACGGCACGCCTATTGAAGCAGCACTCCCGCCTGGTCGATGACCTGTTGCGCGATTTGTGGCAGCAAACGGCAATTCCGCACACCCTTTGCTTGTGCGCCGTCGGTGGCTATGGGCGGGGTGAGTTGTTTCCCTACTCCGATGTCGATTTGCTGATCCTGCTGCCCAACGATCACGACGCGGCGTTCGACAAGCAGCTCGAACCGCTGATCGGGATGTTTTGGGATATCGGCCTTGCTGTCGGCCATAGTGTTCGCTCCCTGGAAGAGTGCGTGGATGAAGCCGCGCGTGACGTCACGGTACGCACCAACCTGCTCGAAGCGCGGCACATTGTCGGCGACAAGACGCTGTTTCATGGCATGCAATCGCAGCTCTTCTCGCAGCTCAAGCCGGAGGAATTCCTGCATGACAAAATGCTGGAACAAAAGCAGCGCCATGCGCGCTTCAACGACACCGCCTATAACCTCGAACCCAACGTCAAGGAAAGCCCAGGCGGGTTGCGCGACCTGCAAAATATTCTGTGGATCAGCCATGCCGCAGGTTTGGGAAACAGCTGGAATGCGCTCGCCGAAAATGGCCTGATCACGCATAAGGAAGCTCGCCAGATACGCCGCCAGGAGCTTTTCATGCAGATGCTGCGTACGCGACTGCATTACCTGGCGCGGCGACGCGAGGATCGCCTGCTTTTCGACTTTCAGAACGAGCTTGCGCAGCAACTAGTCTTGATAGGCACTCCCAAGAAACGCGCGAGCGAGCAAATGATGCAGCGCTTCTATCGCAGCGCCAAGTTCATTCGCTTGATGAACGAGATACTGTTGCAGGCATTGCAAGAGCGCATCCTGCCCTATCAACCCGCGCCTGTTGCTATCAATCAGCGCTTCCATGCGCATAACGGCTTGCTTGAAACGCGCCTTCCCAATTTGCTGCAACAGGAACCGAGCGCCATTCTTGAAAGCTTTCTGCTGTTACAGCAGCACCCCGAACTGCAGGGTTTCAGCGCGGGCATGCTGCGCAATCTGTGGCGGGTGAAAAACCTCGTCAACCGCGATTTCCGCATGGACGTGCGCAACCGACGGCTTTTCATGGAGATCCTGCGCCAACCGCATGGGCTGACCGCCGTACTACGGCAGATGAATCGCTACGGCATTCTGGGCCGCTACATTCCCGCTTTCGGCCGCATCGAAGGGCAGATGCAGCATGACCTGTTTCATGTCTATACCGTCGACGAGCATATTCTCAACGTATTGCGTAATCTGCGCCGCTTCCTGCTTCCCGAGCATGCACATGAATTCCCTTTATGCAGCCGCTTGATGGAGTCTTTCGCGAAGCCGGAACTGCTTTATCTCGCGGCGCTGTTCCATGACATTGCCAAGGGTCGCGGCGGCGACCACTCGACGCTGGGCACAGCCGACGCGCGACGCTTCTGCAAACATCACGGGCTGCCCAAGGAAGACACGGCTTTGGTCGCATGGCTAGTCGAGCAACACTTGGTCATGTCCAGAACCGCACAAAAATCGGACTTGAGCGATCCCTCAGTCATCGAAAACTTCGCCGGCATTGTAGGTACCGAATACCGGCTCACCGCCCTGTATCTGTTGACCGTCGCCGATATCCGCGGAACCAGCCCCGCGGTGTGGAATGCCTGGAAAGCCAAATTGCTGGAGAACCTGTTTCTCGCCACGCGACGCTTGATTCAAGGGAGCGCTGCCACCCCGGATGCCGAAGTAGCGGCACGCCAGCAACAGGCAGCCGAGCGCTTGAGTCATTACGCCGTGATGCCGGGTTCGTACAAGGAGCTTTGGGAGAAATTCGGCCGCAATTATTTCCTGCGTCACGAGAGTCATGAAATAGGCTGGCACACGCGGCTTTTGCTCGCCCATATAAACACCGAGAAACCGGTGGTACGGGCCCGGCTCAGCCCGGCCGGCGACGGTATCCAGGTGATGATTTATACGCATGATCGCGATGACCTGTTTGCGCGCATTTGCGGCTTTTTCGAGCGTGCCGGATATAACATTGTCGAAGCGCGGATCTACACTACTCTGCATGGTTACGCCCTGGACAGCTTTCTGGTGCTCGACGAGAGCAACAATGCCGTGCGTTATCGCGATTTACTGAGTTACATCGAATACGAGTTGACGCAGCAACTGGAGAGCGCACAGGGCCCGCTGGAGCCGCTGGAAGGTCGCGTCAGCCGACAGCTGAAGCATTTTCCGATCAAACCCATCGTCACGCTGGAAGCCGAAAAAACCGGGAATAATCACCAGCTATCCATCGTGGCCGGCGATCGTCCCGGCCTACTGTCGCGTATCGCGCAGTGCTTGCTGCGCAATAAAGTGCAGTTGCATACGGCCAAGATCAATACGCTGGGGAATCGTGCTGAGGATACCTTCCTGATATCCGGTCAGCATGGTGACCGCTTGCCGATTGAGGTCGTTGAAGTACTGGAAACAGAATTAACCCGGCAACTTTGAACCGAAGGTTGGGGGCATAAGCCCATTGCTCGTTCCGTGCTCCAGCCGATAGATCCATGCCAGCAACTCTGCAACCGCCATATAGAGTTCCGGAGGAATATGCTGATCGAGGTCAATTTGCATCAGCATCGATACCAATTCGGGAGATTCGTGCACGTAGACGCCAGCATCCTTCGCCCGCTCGATAATCACCTGCGCCAGTAGCCCCCTTCCCTTCGCCACCACCTTAGGAGCCGCCTGTCCGGTCTGATAGGCCAATGCAACGGCCAGTTGGCGAGAGTCTTTACTCATGGCGAATATTGACCCCGGTCAATGCAAGCCCGGACGCTTCAAACCGCTCTGCCAGGCTAGCCTGTGCTCTGCGCAGGCGTTCGACGCTAGCTGCATTGTCCGCCGCGATATCGAGTTGGATCGAGCCATTGACGAATGCCAGCTTGGCACTGACGCCGCCCAGCGAAGGTAGTTGCAGGTTCAGCCGCGTATGCCAATGGGCAGCCTCCTGCTCGCTTTCCTGCCGGCGCGATGCATCCTCCTCGATTTCCCATTTCATTTCCTGACCGGGCCATACCTGACCTTGCCAGACGATCTGACGGCTATCCAGGGTTTGTAATTGCTGCTGCACGATCTGCAGGGATTGCGGATGCACCGGCTCCGATTTTGCCGCCTCGGCATTCAATGCACCCGCGGCAAGCGCACCCATCTCGGCTGGCTTGTTCGCCAGAACTTGTTTGGGATCGACAGCGGCGCTTTTTTGCGCATCGCCCTGGTCAAGCAACGGTGACAGGCGTCCTTGCGGCTCCTGCAACAGCGAATCGAGATTACGCTCCCCGCTCAGCCATTGCACCTGGTGCGACTCATAGAACAACCCGCTCTGCGAAACCGCCTGACGCAGTGATTGAGCCAACACCGCCGTGTCGGAGGGTGGCGCAGTCATCACGGGAATCGCTTTTCCGATTTGCGCCGCCTGCCCTGCCTCTCCGCCTTTTTGCAGCAACGACCCAATGAACTTGGCCGTGTCGCTGAGTGAAACAGGCGTATTGGCCGGTAGTGTATTTGCGAGATCGCGTGTCAATGCAAAGGTCACGCGCGGACTGGACGATAAATACGTCAACTCCAGCGTATCGCCGGCCTGGGTATTGCGTGGAAGATTGAGATCCAGAATCTGGTCACCGACTCTTACTTCGAAACGGCCATTCGGCAGACTTGCCAGCACATGCGCTGGCAAGCGCTGACCTGGCGTCCACTCTGGCGTCTCCAGCGCGCTTTGCGCCACTTCAATCAGCGGCGGGGCCGAAGTCTTGATCAGCAGCTGCAGCTGACTCTGGATGTCGTTATGTATCATTCATGCGGTCCATGCATGGAAACGATCAATTCCGCCTCCCCGCGTGAAATGCCACAACTTTCCGAAATCCGGCTGGCGTTGCGGCCTTGGCGGGCCATCTGGATGGCTCGGGCATACGGAGTATTCTCGGAAGCGCTTTCTGCCTGCAATTGCTGGATGAACTGCTCAAGCACCTTCACCCGGGCGCTCAGGCTTTCGATCTCGCTACGCAAGATCGCATCGGAATGGTGATGAGCTGGCTCAGGCATCCGGCGCTTGTGAAGAATGCCGCCGCCAGTGCGCATCAACAACAGCATTTCAGCAATATAAACCGCCAGAATCAGCGCAACGACGATCAGCAGCTCGCGCCATGTAATTACTATGCTTTCCACTATATTTTCTCGAAAGTTCTTGCGAGAGCAGAAGCTGAACAGGTGCCCGCCGCGTGGATACAGAACAATAGTCTGTAAATTCAATGGCTAGCTTATCACATCAGGCGTAATCATCGACGTGGCCGTCACTATTCGGTGCATTGCGGATCGCCTGATTCAGCGTTCATTCGGCTCATGCCGATTTTCATGGCGATTGTGCCGTCGTTAGACTCTTAACGGGAGCTGGAGAAAAACTCTAAAGGGAGCAACAATTTTTGGCGGAAGCGGTGAGATTCGAACTCACGGTAGGCTCGCACCTACGGCGGTTTTCAAGACCGCTGCCTTAAACCACTCGGCCACGCTTCCAGTTGGCTGTTGTTAGCATACTTGGCGCCAACAACGGCCAGCATTTTAACACAGCCGATCAATCGTCCTGGATATCCTGCCCCGGAAATAATACGTCCGTGTAGCCGAAACTGCGCAAATCCTTGATGCGCATTGGATAAAGAATGCCGTCCAGATGATCGCATTCATGCTGGACGACACGGGCGTGGAACCCACTGGCGATACGGTCTATGGGCTGGCCATACTGATCGACGCCGGTGTAATGCACGCGAGCATTGCGCGGCACGATGCCGCGCAGGCCAGGAACGGAGAGGCAGCCTTCCCAGCCATCCTCTTGCTCATTGCCCAATGGCGTTACTTTCGGATTGATCAGTACGGTATACGGCACTTGCTCGGCATCGGGGTAGCGCGGATTCTTGCCAACGCCGAAAATCACCACACGCAGGCTCACGCCGATCTGCGGGGCGGCGATGCCGGCACCGTCCATGGCCTCCATCGTGTCGTGCATATCCTGAATCAGCGCATGCAATTCCGGCGCGTCAAAGCGTTCTACTTCTGCTGCACGTTGCAACAGCAAGGGATCGCCCATCTTTAATACGTTTCTGACAGCCATTTCCGTTCCTATGTCAAAAAGACATTTCCACCCCTATTCGGCATGGATCTCGACCATTTGTTCCAATATTCTGCGCACGCGATGCATGGTTTCGTTCAGCACGTTACCAATGGCTTCGTAATGAATGCCTTGCGCACTCGTACCCCGCCCCGCGGCATGGTTGGCCACCACACCCAAGGCTGCGTAGCTGATGTCGAGTTCGCGTGCAAGCGCGGCTTCCGGCATGCCGGTCATGCCCACCATGGTCGCGCCGTCGCGCTCCAGGCGGTTAATTTCAGCCGCCGTCTCCAGGCGAGGCCCCTGCACTGCGGCATAGACGCCGCCGTCGATGAAGCCTTCACCTGCCGCTGTCGCCGCCTGCATGCACAGCGCCCGCATGTCATGGCAATAAGGATCGGTAAAATCGATGTGCGTCACCGGCTTGTCGACCATGTCGTGGAATGTCGCTTTACGTCCATGCGTGTAATCGATGATCTGGTTGGGGATCACGATCGAGCCGGGTGTCAGATCGGGATGAATACCGCCGACGGTCGCGACCGAGACCACATCCTTCACCCCTTCGGAATACAGCGCCCATAAATTGGCGCGATAGTTGACGAGATGCGGTGGGATGGTATGCCCATAGCCGTGACGGGCCAGAAACACCACCTGATGATTATTGATGCTGCCGTAAGTCAGAGGGCCGGAGGGTTCGCCATAAGGAGTTCGGATTACCTGTCTATGCGTAATTTCAAGACTTGTCAGTTGTGTAAGGCCAGTGCCGCCGATAATACCGAGCATAAAATTCCCGAGAGTCAGTTTTCATCGGATTGTAACGCAAAGCCCTGCGGAGTGAAGATGGGTTATGGCATACTGCCGCCTATGAATCATGCCGTTACCCGCGACAGTCTCAAGCTCGCCAACACCCATTATGAAAACTTCCCGGTTGCTTCGGTTTTACTCCCGATGCGCTTGAGAAAACCCATAGGATTGATTTACGCCTTCGCGCGCCAAGCGGACGATTTCGCGGATGAAGGCGACCTCGCGCCGGAGGCGCGGCTGGCCCTGCTCGACGGCTTTCGCAAGGAGTTGGATCGCATCGCCGCCGGCAGCACTCCGGACACCGATTTTTTCCGTACGCTGGCCGCGATGATCGCCGAGCGCAACCTGCCTTTGCAGCCGTTTTACGATCTTCTCGATGCGTTCAGCCAGGATGTCGTCAAAACGCGCTACGAGAATTTCGGCGAAGTCATCGACTACTGCCGCCGTTCGGCCAACCCCATCGGGCGCCTGTTGCTGCACCTGTATGGTGAGGCCACCCCGCGCAATCTCGGCTATTCGGACGCCATCTGCTCCGCGCTGCAGATCATCAACTTCCTGCAGGATGTCGAAATCGACTATCGCAAGGATCGCATCTACTTTCCGCTCGACGAAATGCGCAAATACCGCATCAAGGAGACCCAGATCGCCAGTCATGATCCAGGCGGCATGTGGTGGAACTTCATGCAGTTCGAGATCGAGCGCGCACGCAAATTGCTGCAATCCGGCGCGCCGCTCGGGCTGGTGCTCAAGGGACGCATCGGCATGGAAATGCGCACGATTATCGCCGGCGGCGAACGCATCCTGAGCAAACTGCACAAACACAAGGGCGACATGTTCAATCATCGCCCCGCACTTACTCCGCGCGACTGGGGGTACATGCTCTACCGCGCAGTCAGGGCCAAATAATGAATCCGCACGACTACTGCCAGCAGAAGGCCGCCGCCAGCGGCTCCAGCTTTTACTATAGCTTTCTTTTCCTGCCCAAGCCCAAGCGTCAAGCGATTACAGCGCTATACGCCTTTTGCCGCGAGGTGGACGACGTTGCCGACGAATGCACGGATGCCGGCATCGCCCGCACCAAGCTGGCCTGGTGGCGCGCGGAAATCGCCAACCTCTACGCGGACAAGCCGCAGCACCCGGTAACGCAGGCGCTGACCGATGCCGTGAGCGACTACAATCTGGTTGAAGAGCATTTCGTGGAAATCATCGACGGCATGGAGATGGATCTCGACCAGAACCGTTATCGCGATTTCAAGGAATTGCATCTTTACTGTTATCGCGTCGCCAGTGTCGTCGGGTTGCTCTCCGCATCGATCTTCGGTTATAGCGATCGCAAAACGCTCAAGTACGCGCATGATCTCGGCCTGGCTTTCCAGTTGACCAACATCGTGCGCGATGTCGGCGAAGACGCACGTCGCGGCCGCATTTATCTGCCCCTCGATGAAATGGCGCAGCACGGCGTCAGCGAAGGCGATATCCTGCGCGGAGAGGAAAGCGACAATGTGCGCCGTTTACTCGAATCCCAGATCGAACGTGCTGAAGGATATTACCGTCGCGCCTTCGAGGAACTGCCCGAGGCTGACCGCCGCGACCAGCGCACCGGCCTCATCATGGCGGCAATTTATCGCGCCCTTCTGGACGAGATCCGGATTGGCGGATGCGAGAAAGTGCTTAATCAGCGCGTGTCGCTGACCCCGCTGCGCAAGCTGTGGCTGGCCTGGAAAACATGGCTCAAGGGATAAACTGCCCGGAGGCTAAGCAGCCTTGCGCGTAGCCATCATCGGCGGCGGCTGCGCCGGACTTGCCGCAGCGGCGACGCTGGCTGAACATGGCGTTTCCGTCACCGTATTCGAAGCCGCCAAGCAGGTGGGCGGCCGTGCGCGCGGACTTAACTGGAAAGGCAAACGGCTGGATAACGGCCAGCATATCCTGATCGGCGCCTACCGCGACACGCTGCGCCTGATGCAATTGGCAGGTGTCGATATCGACACCGTACTCATGCGTTTGCCGCTGCAATTGATACAACACCGGCAATTCAGGCTGCGCGCTTCCACCCGGCTGCCCGCACCCTTGCACATACTTTCCGGTTTATTGCGTGCCGAAGGACTGGGCCGTCGGGAACGACTGGCTGCGCTGCGCCTGATGGTCGCACTTCGGATTTCCGGTTTTCGCCTGTACCAGGACGAATCGCTGGGTACCTTTCTTGCGCGCCACCGACAACCCGAGCGCGTCACGCGCTGGTTATGGGAACCATTATGCCTGGCTGCGTTAAATACGCCCGTCGCCCAGGCCAGCGCGCAGGTCTTTCTGAATGTTCTGCGCGACAGCTTCTCAAAAACTAAAAACGATAGTCATTTGTTGCTGCCGCGTGTCGATTTATCCGGGCTGCTGATCGAACCGCTAGCTCGCTATATCCAGACGCATCGGGGCGAAATCCGGCTTGGCACCACCGTTACCGCAATCCGTCAGCAAGACGAGGGCTTTAGCGTGGAATGTGCTGAAGAACACCACCATTTCAGTCATGTCGTCGCAGCCGTCTCGCCGTTCCGCCTGTCTGACCTGACCGCACAATTACCGCAACTGGCGCAGAGCGCTCGCCAAAGCGAAAGCTACGATTACCAGCCTATCTATTCGGTTTATGTGCAGTACCCGGATTCCGTACGCCTGCCCTTCCCGATGATCGGCCTCACCGGCGGTCACGCGCAATGGGTACTGGATCGCGGCAGTCTGGACGGACAATGCGGCCTGCTGGCGGTGGTTATCAGCGCCGACGGCCCGCATCAGGCATTGACTCAGGAAGCGCTCGCGGAGGAAGTCATGCGCGAGCTGGCCAATGCCTTCCCCGAGTTGCCGCAACCGCTCTGGCATAAGGTTATCGCCGAGAAGCGTGCAACCTTCGCCTGCATCCCCAATCTGGAGCGACCCGCACAGCGGACCGATTTAGCCAACTTTTATCTCGCAGGCGATTACACGGCTGGCGACTATCCCGCCACCATCGAAGGTGCCGTCAGAAGCGGCATCGCATGCGCAGGGCTGATTCTGGCGCCATGAGGGGCATTTCTGCTATGCTGAATCCATGACCGCGCATCTCTACGACTTCCTGCTCCATTGGGGCGTAATGAGCCTTTCGCTCTGGGTCGCCAGCTATGTCTTCAATGGCCTGACCTTTTCCAGCAAATCCTCGCTGCTGGTCTCGGCGCTGATGCTGGGTTTTGCCAATGCGATCGTGCGCCCCATCCTCGTTTTCCTTACTTTGCCGCTTACCCTGCTGACTTTCGGGCTGTTTCTGCTGGTAATCAATGCACTGATGATCATGCTGGTCGCCGCGGTGGTCAAAGGCTTCAAGGTATCGGGCTTCTGGACGGCCTTTTTTGCCAGCATTTTCATTGCCGCGTTCAGCTTTTTCATCGAATGGCTGTTACCCGGAAGTCATCCGGTCGTGTTCACCACCGGCAACACGCTCAGCATCTGACAGCCGCTTCGGCTAAAATGCGCGCTTTACCGACACGGATCGCGCAATGAACTACCAGCCACCCCATAACCACCTTCAGGATCGCGTAATCCTCGTCACTGGGGCCGGCCAGGGCATCGGCAAGACCGCCGCACTCGCGTTTGCCGCGCAGGGCGCCACCGTGATCCTGCTTGGGCGCAAGGTGAAAAAGCTGGAAGTCGTCTATGACGCCATTGTGGCTGCCGGGGGACCGCAACCCTTGATCTTTCCGATGAATCTGGAGAAAACCGGCGAGGAAGATTTCAAGGGATTGGCGGAAGGCATTTACCAACAGCTCGGCCGTCTGGACGGCATCCTGCATAACGCCAGCCGCTTCGATAACCTCAGCCCGCTTGAAATCCAAACAACCGAACAATTCACCGGCATGCTGCAGACTAACCTGATCGCGCCTTTCGCGCTGACAAAGGCGTGCCTGCCCTTGCTGAGACGCGCGCCGGATGCTTCGATCATCGTCACTTCCACCACGGCTGCACATCATCCGGCAGCCTACTGGGGAGCACATGCAATCTCCAGCAGCGCTGCCGAAACGCTGGTCAAGATCTGGGCGCTGGAAATGGAAACGTTTCCCAATATGCGCATCAACGCCATCGTGCCCGGAGCGGTGCAATGCCCGCAACGCAAGCTGTCGCATCCGGGCGAACTGCATACCAACCTGCCGCATCCCGAAGCAATCATGCCGCTCTATCTCTACCTGATGGGGCACGACAGCGCAGGTGTCAGCGGACAGATATTCGAGGCGCAGAAGCCCGCACCATGAGCTGGCTCATCACCAAATACCTGCTGACCGCCGGAATTGTGGTTCTGGTCTCGGAAATTGCCAAGCGCAGTGACAAGCTGGGCGGATTGGTGGCGGCGCTGCCGCTGGTGACGATATTGGCGCTAATCTGGCTATACGTCGAACACCAGCCGACCGAGAAGATCGCGAATCACGCCTGGTATACCTTCTGGTATGTGGTACCGACGCTGCCGATGTTTCTGGTTTTTCCCTTATTGCTGCCGCGCATCGGCTTCTGGCCGACGCTGCTCGCGTGCGTGGCGCTGACGATGGTGTGCTTCGGATTGTGGGCGCTGGCGCTGCGCCGATTGGGGATTGAACTGCTTTAGGGCGTATTCACACTAATTTCACGACTGCGTTGCCGAGATAGCACGATGGATGCAAGGCGCGGAGCGCAGCGAATGGTTGTTCCATTCGCAAGATTCGCAACGCCGCAGACGCGCGTCATCTCGGCAACCCTGCGGGACGGGGGCGATTTGGGCGCCCTCCTTTGTCGCAAGCCGCTTATTGTGGGCGGCACAATCGCGCGTCTTGCTTCGTGGATGGCATCCCAAATCGCCCCCGTCGCAGACGCGAAATTAGTGTGAATACGCCCTAGCTGTCGCGCAAACGGGCCAATGCCTGTTCCAGGCGATCTACCCCATAGACTTCGATATCCTTGACCGCCTGCTTGGGCTGATTGGCCTTGGGTACGATGGCATGGGTAAACCCCAATTTGGCGGCCTCTTTCAAGCGTTCTTGACCACGTTGCACCGGGCGCACTTCCCCGGCCAAGCCAACCTCACCAAAAACAATAAGTTTCTGCGGCAATGGTTTGTTTTTTAATGAGGATACGATTGCAATAAGTACGGCCAAGTCTGCCGCCGGCTCGCCAATCCGCACCCCGCCGACAGCATTAACGAAGACATCTTGATCGAAGCACGCCACACCGGCATGACGATGCAAAACCGCCAACAGCATGGCCAAACGATTTTGCTCAAGTCCTACGCATAGCCGCTTGGGATTCGGCGCATGCGCCTCATCGACCAAGGCTTGCACTTCCACCAGTAACGGCCGCGTGCCTTCCTGCGTCACCGTAATGCACGAACCCGACACCTGCTCCGTATGATGCGACAGGAACAACGCAGACGGATTGCTGACTTCGCGTAATCCCTTCTCGGTCATCGCGAACACACCCAGCTCATTCACTGCGCCAAAACGGTTTTTGAACGCGCGCACCAGACGGAAGCTGGAATTGGGGTCGCCCTCGAAATACAGCACCGTATCGACGATATGCTCCAGCACGCGCGGTCCCGCCAATGAGCCTTCCTTGGTCACGTGCCCAACCAGAATGACAGTGATGCCAAGTTGCTTTGCCAGCCGCGTCAGCTGTGCCGAACACTCCCGGACTTGCGCCACCGAGCCGGGTGCGGATTGCAACACTTCGGAGTACACGGTCTGGATGGAATCGATGACTGCGACATCGGGCTTGTGCGCCTGCAGGATAGCAACGATCTTTTCCAGGTTGATTTCCGCCAGAAGCTCCACCGGGCTGGCATCCAGACCGAGGCGCTTCGCGCGCATGGCGATCTGCTGGGCGGACTCTTCCCCGCTGACGTAAACCACGCGCTGTTGTCCGCCGATATGACACAAGGTCTGCAGCAACAGAGTGGATTTGCCGATACCGGGATCGCCACCGATCAGTACCACGCCGCCAGGCACCAGGCCGCCGCCCAGTACGCGGTCGAATTCGACGATCCCCGTAGGATGCCGCGGCACCTCGGCAGCTTCGACGTCCGCCAGTTTCTGCAACCCGGCAGTCTGTGCCAGCGACGCGAAGCGGCTCGCCGAAGAGGTTTCGGCGATGGTCTCCACGAGTGTATTCCATGCGTTGCAGCTCGGACATTGCCCTTGCCATTTGGGAGCCTGTCCGCCGCACTCGGTGCAGGTATAGACGGTTTTCGCTTTTGCCATCTAGCTTTCCTTAACCGGCACGCGCGGCGCCAATGCACACAACAATTCGTACCCGACCGTACCGGACGCCTGCGCAACCGCATCTACCGACACCTGTGCGCCCCACAGTTCCACCGGACTGCCGATGTCGGCCTCAGGAATATCGGTCAGGTCGGCATATAGCATATCCATGGAAACGCGCCCTATCGTGCGGGTATGCTTACCCGCCACCGCGATGGGAGTGCCGTTGGACGCATGTCGCGGGTAACCGTCGGCGTAGCCGCAAGCCACGATGCCGACACGGGTCGGCTTCTCGGCTATGAAACGTCGCCCATAGCCAACGGCATCACCCGACTGCAAGGTCTGTACGGCAATGATTTCACTGCTGAGCGTCATCGCAGGCCGCAAACCAAGTTCAGTAGAAGACTGGTCGGCATAAGGCGTAGCGCCATAGAGCATGATGCCCGGGCGTACCCACTCGGTATGCGTTTGCGGATAACGCAGAATCGCAGCCGAGTTGGCCATGGTGCGAGGCATGGAGATTTCATTCGTGAGTTCATCAAACAACTCGAATTGCTTCTCGATGCCAGGCGGTTCGTCAGCCGTGGCAAAGTGTGTCATCAACGTCACCTGTCCGACCGATTGACAGACGCGCAGGCGGTTGTAAAAGCTCTGGAATTGCCCCGAGGGTACGCCCAGCCGGTTCATGCCGGTATTCACCTTGAGGAACACGTCGGCAGGCAAGTCGCGCGCGACCTCCAGCATGCGCAACTGCGGCTCGGAATGCACAACGATCGCCAGCTTGTATTCGGCAGCAACGGCAAGCTCATCCGCGCTGAACAAGCCCTCCAACAGCAGGATCGTCTGCTGCGCGAAGCCGGCTTCGCGCAACGCAATACCTTCGGAAACGTTCAGAACGGCAAACCCTTCGGCATCCCGTAAAGCCGAAGCAACACGCAAGAGCCCATGGCCGTAGCCATTGGCCTTGATGACGGCCATCACCCTGGAGTCTGGAGCGTGCCGTCGTGCTACGGCGAGATTGTGACGCAGCGCGTCGGTATGAATCGTGGCGAGTATGGGGCGCGTCATGCCGCAGCGATGGCCTCGTTAGTACTCGTCGCCGCCGAACGCGTTGCCGCCGGCAAAGTTTTCGAAGCGAGTGTGCTCACCCAGGAAAGTCAGCCGTACGGTACCGATCGGGCCGTTACGCTGCTTGCCGATGATGATTTCAGCGGTACCTTTATCAGGGCTATCCGGGTTGTAAACCTGATCGCGATAGATGAACAGAATCACGTCGGCGTCCTGCTCAATCGCGCCGGATTCACGCAAGTCGGACATGACAGGACGCTTGTTGGGGCGTTGTTCGAGACCGCGGTTAAGCTGGGAAAGCGCGACCACAGGAACATCAAGTTCCTTCGCCAAGGCCTTGAGTGAACGGGAAATTTCTGAAATTTCCGTAGCACGATTCTCGCCCTGCCGCGTCGCCGCCATCAGCTGCAAGTAGTCGATGACGATCAACCCAAGCTTACCGCACTGGCGATGCAGACGCCGCGCACGGGCACGAACTTCCAGCGCGTTGAGGCCTGCGCTTTCGTCGATGAACATCGGGGCATCGTTCAGCTTGCCCAGGGCGGTGGTCAAGCGCACCCAATCCTCGTCTTCCAGACGCCCAGTACGCATGCGATGCTGGTCCAGCCGGCCTACCGAGCCGATCATCCGCATCGCGAGCTGGGTCGCGCCCATTTCCATGGAGAACACTGCTACTGGCAAGCCGGTATCCAGCGCCACGTTTTCGGCGATATTGAGGGAGAACGCGGTTTTGCCCATGGACGGGCGCCCGGCCACAATCACCAGATCGCCCGGCTGCAAGCCAGAAGTCATCGAATCGAGGTCGGCAAACCCCGTCGGAATGCCGGTCACGTCGCTGGCATTGTCACGCTGGAAGAGCTGGTCGATGCGGTCGGCGACTTGCGGCAGCAAGGTCTTGATATCGATAAAGCCCTGCGTGCTGCGCTTGCCCCCTTCGGCAATCTCGAAGATCTTGGCTTCGGCCTCGTCCAGCAGCTGCGCGGCATCCTTGCCCCGTGGACTGAATGCGCTCTCGGCAATGCTGGAGCCAACTTCCACCAAGCTGCGCATGACGGCGCGCTCGCGCACGATTTCGGCATAGCGGCGAATATTCGCGGCGGATGGGGTGTTCTGCGCCAGCGCGCCGAGATAGGAAATACCGCCCATGCCGGAAAGTTGTGCGGTACTTTCCAGCGATTCGGCCACGGTAACGATATCCGCCGGCTTGTTATGCTCGATCAGACGGCTGATATGTTCGTAAATGACGCGATGGTCGTGGCGATAGAAATCGCTGGAGGAAATCAGGTCGGCGATCTTGTCGAGCGCCTCGTTTTCGAGCAGCAAACCGCCTAGCACGGACTGCTCGGCTTCGACGGAATGCGGGGGGAGTTTTAGCGATGCAAGGGAGTCGTCGGCCATGCCGGATTATAGCAGTTGTGCACGACAGGACACTATTGCCCTGCCTCTGCGGACATTCACGCTCAGACCTTGAAGCGGCGTACGATTTGGCTTAGGTTGTGGGCGACTTCGCTCAACTCGGCGGCGACATGGCGCGAGGCGTCCGCGGTCGCGCTGTTTTCCTCGCCGGTTTGCGCGATGCGCTCCACCGCCGTCGCGATTTCGGTACTGGCCAGGCTTTGCTCGCGGATACTGGCGACCAGGCTCTCCATTTCTAGTGCCGCATGGCTGCCCGCCTCGTCCATCGCCGTCAGCGCCTGCCGTAGCTTGCCCGTGTGGGCGATACCATGATCGATGCTCACGCCAGCCGCCTGGATCGCGGCATTGGCCGCCCGGGTATCGCTGCGCACGTTGTCTATCATATTGCTGATCTCGCCGGTCGAATTGGAGGTGCGCTCGGCCAACCGGCGCACTTCGTCCGCCACCACCGCGAAGCCGCGACCGTATTCGCCGGCACGCGCCGCTTCGATAGCTGCATTCAGCGCTAGCAGGTTGGTCTGGTCGGCGATCTCGCGAATCACACTGGCGATCCCGCCAATATCATCGGAGCGCGTGTTAAGCGTGTCCATCACGCGACTGGCATCGTTAATGACGACGGCGATGCGTTGCACCTCGGCCATCACCTGCTCGGCTAGCGCCATGCCCTGCTCTGCCGCTTCGCGATTCTGGACAATCGCACTGCCTACGTGCTCGGCGTGCTCGGACACCACGGCGATATTCGAAGTCAGCGTCTGCACCGACTGCGAGATGCCGCCGGTATCCCGCGCTTGTGTCGACGAGCTCTGCGCCACCTTGACTGAAGTCAGCGTGACATCGCCGCCCAGGCGGGTGCACTGCTCGGATGCCTGGTAGGCCTCCTGCAAAATGGATTTCACCGATGCGACCAAGCGACCGAATGCCTCCACCGTGCTGCCGATCTCGTTGCGGCCGCAGGCTGGAATGGGGACGGTCAAGTCGCCTTGCGAGGCGATCGCGCTGGCGGCCTTTTCCGCCTGGGCCAGCGGCTGGATGATGGAGCGGCTGATACCCCAGGCTAGCAGCACGATGCAGCTCATCGCCACCGCGCAGGCGCCCACCAGGATGATAGTGGCGCGCTGCTGCAAGGTCGCAAGCTGCACGGCCAAAGCCTCGACCGCCTGCTTCGCCTTACCGCGAGTAGCGGCCATTTCGCTTTCCATTTCGCTAGTCGCAATCTTGTTTACCGCCATCTTCTCGTTGGCGGCACTGGCGGTGATCACCCGGCCGCTGTCCACCGAGCGCATCACGCGGTTGAAGCCCGACGCATAGGCGCCGATGCGTGCATTCAGTCCGTCGAGCGCTCGCAGATCGTCCTCACCGGCCGCATAACGGCGCGCATCTTCTATTCCCTTCTGCGCATGTTCCATCATCGCATTCCACTCGCCGCGATAGCGCTGCACTTCGGCGGCATCGGTGTCGATCTGGATGAATACGTCTTTTTCATAGCGCTGCAGCGCACCGACATAGGCCTGCACATCATTGATACTGGCGCTAAAACGCACCTGGGTATTCAGCAGCGTCTGGCTCTGGCTAGTCAGATGCTGCATGGTGAGAAAAGCAGCGACCGCAAACAGGCCTGTCATTAGCAGTACTAGGGTGAACGCCCCGTAGATGCGGGTGGAGATGGAAATATTGTTGAACAAGAGAAATCGATCCATGGCTTTGAGACGGAGCGATCATATTGCGGGAATGTTACAGGCAGGTTACAGCCAAACAAAAAGGGCTGCCGAGGCAGCCCTTTTATACGTCACCGCTATGGCTTAGTGTTCGCCGAGCACGGAAACAGTAATGTCCACCACCACATCGGCGTGCGGAGCGACGCTGATCGGGTGATCGCCGATGGTCTTCAGCGGACCGTTCGGCATGCGGATTTCCGACTTGTTCACGTCAAAACCTTGCGCGGTCAGCGCTTCAGCGATGTCGTGGTTGGTGACGGAACCGAACAGGCGACCGTCAACACCGGCCTTCTGCGAAATCTGCAGCATGAAGCCAGCCAGCTTTTCAGCGCGGGCTTGGGCAGCAGCCAGGATTTCGGCTTGCTTCTTTTCCAGTTCAGCACGCTTGGCGGCAAACTCGGCCTTGTTGGCTTCGGTCGCGCGCTTGGCCTTGCCTTGCGGGATCAGGAAGTTGCGGCCGTAACCGTCCTTGACCTTGACGATATCGCCCAGGGTGCCCAGGTTGGTAACTTTTTCCAGAAGAATAACTTGCATTGCTGTCTCTCCTTAGTGCTTGTCGCAGTAAGGCATCAGGGCCAGGAAACGGGCGCGCTTGATAGCCGTGGTGAGCTGACGCTGATAGCGGGCCTTGGTGCCCGTGATGCGTGCAGGAATGATCTTGCCGTTTTCGTTGATGAAGTCCTTCAGCAGGTCCACATCCTTGTAATCTACTTCCTTGATGCCTTCTGCCGAAAAGCGGCAGTAACGGCGGCGGCGGAACATATCGCGAGCCATGATTCAACCTTTCTCAATAATCTCTAATTCGTTTATATGCAGTACTAGCTGGCGGCTGTTGAGGCTTCTTTTGGCAAGAAACCCGGCAACCCTGGCGCAGCTTCCGAGCTTGATTCCCTTGGCCTGCTCGGCCATTTTCGCCATTGCCACGGCGGGAACTTCGCATTCGACCTGGCGATTCATGCCTGCCTCGTTTTGTTGCGAGACATGCTTGAGGGTAAACGCCAGGAGCGGGATGCCTGCCGGGGTGTAGCGCAGTTCGGCGACTTCCGTCACCTCGCCGCTCAGCACCAGCCGGTTGCTAATCACTTAAGCCGCGGCAGCTTCCGCAGCCGGCGCTTCTTCCTTGTTCAGGACGGACTTGGCCTTTTCTTCCTTCATCATCGGGGAAGGAGCGGTAACCGCGTCCTTCATCGCGACGGTCAGGTGACGCAGCACGGCGTCGTTGAACTTGAATGCGTGTTCGAGCTCGCCCAGGGCTTCCTGGCCGCATTCGATGTTCATGAGCACGTAGTGTGCCTTGTGGATTTTCTGGATCGGGTAAGCCAGTTGACGACGGCCCCAGTCTTCCAGACGGTGGATCGCGCCGCCGCTGGTAGTGACGAGCGCGCGGTAGCGCTCGATCATCGCGGGCACTTGCTCGCTCTGGTCCGGATGGACGATGAATACAACTTCGTAATGTCGCATTGATACTCCTTTTGGTTTAACAGCTGCCCGCATGCGAATGACGGTGCAGCAAGGTTGAAGAGCGCAAGATTCTAATGGAATTCGTTAAACAAATCAAACGGTTTCATCCCATGCTTACGCTATTTCAAGGGCATGCTAATATTCCGCGCAAACATCTCAGAAAAAACAGTTATGGCCCCTCCTCCGATCATTGAAGAACGCAACCAGGACGGTCACCGCGCGAAGGTCCGTATAGGCGTTGCCGTCGCGCTGCTGGTGACCGCCATAGGAATACTGACAGTTCTCAATCAGCGCCGGACAGAGCAGGTGGTCGAGGAAACCCAAGCGGAGCAGTCCGTCGAGCAGGTCAGCCTTTCCAGCGAAGACATGGAGGCGCCTGCAGCGATACCGGAAGATGCCGTACCGTTGACGCCACCCCCACCTGAAGAAGTCGCGGCGATAGAGCCGCCCCCGCCGCCGGTACCAGGACAGCTTCCCGATGCGTTGACCGCCCCAAGCGGTAAATCCACAGTCGGCCCCGTACTGGAAGAGGAAAGCTCGGGCGCCAGCCCTGCCATGCCTTATGTCGCAAGCGCGGTGAAAACCTTAGGCAAGCCGGGAATGTCCGTGGCGGCCGTTCAATCTCCGGCACTAAATCAAGCATCGGTCGCTCCGGCCTCCGGCAATCCCACGCCGACTCCCACCGCGCTCGCGCCCAAGGCATTCGAAGTGCAGCTGGGAGTTTTTACCGACATCGACAATGCCAAGCAATTGCAAGCCAAGCTGGCACAACACGGGATTCCTTCGCATACGGAAACACGCGTACAGATCGGTCCGTTCAAGTCGCGCGTTGAAGCCGATCGCGCAAGAGAAAAATTGAAATCGCTTGGAATTACCGCCGTAATCCTCGGCAAGTAAGTTCAGTCCGGCGCAGTCGTACCCGACGTTGCCGCAAAACGGACATAAAACAGGGAAACCTTCTCCGCCTGTAGCCGCGCCAATAACAAGTTAATCGCGGCTTCCTCCGCACAGAACTCCACCGTCATCGGCAAGTCGCCGGCTAACTCGAAAAAATGCTCCTCATGCATTTTTCCATGCCGACCGTAACCTGCCACTGCGCGAAACGCGGATCCGCCTGGGATGCCCAGAGCCTGTGCCTCTTCCAGCAACCACTCGTAAAGCAGTTTACCGTCATGCTTAGCCGTTTGTGGAACATAGAGCTTGAGGAAATTTCCGCTCACGTCAGCTCCTGATGAGATTGACGGTCAGGATGCCGAGGCCGGTCATGGCAAGCGAGCCGAGCAAATGCAGGGAAATATGCGCCGCCACCCAGCCGTATTGCTGTCGTGACAGCAAGGTGACCGCTTCTGCAGAAAAGGTGGAAAACGTAGTAAGGCCACCCAGGAACCCGGTCATGATAAACAATCGTGCCTCGGCAGGCAGGCTGGCATATTGTGTCAGCAACCCCATGGCAACCCCCACCAAGTAACCGCCGACAAGGTTGGCGGCCAGCGTTCCCAATGGCAAGGTTGGCACCAGAGGGTTGAGGATCAGCCCCAACCACCAGCGGAGCCAGGCGCCGCTCGCAGCACCTATGCCTACCGCCAAGAACCCTCCGGCGTTCATGCGATGTTACAGCTCGTTACGCCACTCCTGGTCTTCGCAATCGAACAGACGGCTGGTCTCTTGCGGCCCCCAGGTTCCGGCCGGATAGGTATGGATGAAATCCCGCTCTTGCTGCCAATGCTTCAGGATAGGATCAACCACACGCCACGCCCACTCTACTTCGTCGAAGCGGATAAACAGTGTCTTGTCGCCTTCGATTACATCCAGGATCAGTGCCTCGTAAGCCTCAAGCGGCTTCTCGTCCGGCTTGCGGTAGGAAGCGTTGAGTTGCACCGTGCGCGTTTCCATGCCCAGGCCCGGTGCCTTGATGTGCAGTTCCATGTGCATGGATTCGGTCGGTTGCAGCGACAGCAGAATCCAGTTCGGTTCGATTTCCTCGACCGGCGTGTCATGGAACAGGTGCTGCGGCGGATGACGCAGGCGAATCGCAATCGTGGATTGCGTCTTCTCCATGCGCTTGCCAGTGCGCAGGTAGAACGGCACACCGCGCCAGCGCCAGTTATCGATATAGAACTTGGCGGCGGCAAAGGTTTCAGTCGCGGTATTCTCTTCGACACCCTGCTCTTCCTGGTAGCCTTGCACCGGCTCGCCCTTGGCCGTTCCGGCCGCATATTGCGCACGGAACGCATAGGCGTTGACCGCATCCTTGGGAATCGAACGCATGGACTTCAGCACCTTGACCTTCTCGTCGCGGACGGCATCAGCCTCGAGCGAGGGCGGGGGCTCCATCGCGACCACGGTCAGCAACTGCATCAGGTGATTCTGCAACATGTCGCGCAGCGCGCCGGACTTGTCGTAGTAATCGGCACGGGTACCGATACCAAGATCTTCAGCCACAGTAATTTGCACGTGATTGATGAAATTGCGATTCCAGATCGGCTCGATCAACGTATTGGCGAAACGGAACACCAGCAGGTTCTGCACGGTTTCCTTGCCGAGGTAGTGGTCGATACGGTAGATCTGCTCTTCGTCGAAGTGCTTGTGCAGCGAGCGATTGAGTTGCTGCGCGGTTTCGAGATCGGTGCCGAACGGCTTTTCGACGACGATGCGATGCAGGCCGCGCGGCTTGGAAAAGCCGAATTCGTCGAGATAGTTAATAACGGTGTTGAAATCCTTCGGAATGATCGAAAGATAGAACACGATATTGCTGCAGATGCCTTCGCGCGGCTTGGAAAGCTCTTCCTGCAATTTTTTGTAGAACTCAGGCTCGCGCAGATCGCCCGCAAGATAGGCAAAACGCTTGGCGAAACGCGCGGCGATTTTCGGGTCGACCTTATCGCCGAATTTATCGTGCAGCACCTTGTCCAGATGCTCCAGCCATGCCTCTTGCGTGTATTCCTGACGACCGAGCGCAAGGATGCTCATATCGCCCGGAATGCGCCCAGCCACTTCCAGGTTGTATAGCGAAGGCAGCAGCTTGATGGTGGCCAGGTTTCCGGTCGCGCCGAAAATAACGAAATGGCATGGCCCCGGAATGGTTTCTTGATTACTCATTTAGGTTAGTCCCTTACTTTACTTTTATCGCGTGGCCGCCGAAGCCTTTACGCATCATGGCCAGCATCTTGTTTCCAAACTCATCCTTGCCCTGGCTGGCGAAGCGCGTCATCAGCGCGACTGTGATCGCCGGTGCGGGCACTCCTTGCGCGATGGCTTCGTTGACCGTCCATCGCCCCTCCCCGGAATCGGCCACATACGGCTCGATTCCATTCAATTGCTGGTCTTCCGCCAAGAACTGTACGGTTAACTCCAGCAGCCAACTCCGTATCACGCTTCCGTCCTGCCACATTCCGGCTACGGCCGCGAGATCGAAACCGAATTCGGTCTTGCCTTTTAACAATGAAAAACCTTCCGCATATACCTGCATGATTCCGTATTCGATGCCGTTGTGGACCATCTTGACGAAATGGCCTGCACCGCTGGGACCGCAATGCAACCAACCCTTGTCCGGCGACGGCGCCAGCGCCTGCATCAATGGCTCCACGCGCTTCACGGCGGCAGCATCGCCGCCCACCATCAGCGCATAACCGTTTTGCAGCCCCCAGATACCGCCAGCCGTCCCGACATCCAGGTAATCGATGTCCAGCTCTTTCATTTCGGCCGCACGCGACTGCGACTCCTGATAATTGGAGTTACCGCCCTCGATCACGATATCGCCCGGAGACAGCAAGCCGCGCAACTCATCAAGCGTTTGCTCCGTCGGCTCGCCGGCGGGCAGCATCAGCCAGATGGCACGCGGCGCCGGCATTTTCGCGACTGCATCGGCAAGCGAAACGGCGACTTCAAGACCGCATTCGTCAGCAAGCTCCCGGGTAACATTCTGGCTAAGGTTATAACCTACGACTTCATGTCCGGCGCGGCGCAAACGACGCGCCATATTGCCGCCCATTTTGCCCAAACCTATCATCGCAACTCGCAAGAAAATTCTCCTTTTCTGATCCGCAGGTGTTATCTTGCCCGCCACAGGTTGATCAATTATTCTAACAGGTTTGACCCCTTGACGATAACTGCCAAGGTCTAGCCGCGATGCAACGCGGCCAGATGCCCCGAAAGAAAGATATTCCGTTGCGCATTCTCTACGTCACTTCAGAAGCCTATCCACTCATCAAAACCGGAGGGCTTGCCGATGTTAGCGGCTCTCTCCCGGCAGCATTCAGGCATCTGGGCGAAGACGTGCGCCTGTTGATTCCAGGTTACTCCCAGGTGTTGTCCAAATTACGCAATACCCGTGCCCTATTGGAACTGAAATGGCTGCCGATGGTAGGCAATGTAAGACTGGTAATGGGCGAAATGCCCGACACAGGCGTACCTGTGATAGCCGTCGACATCCCACAACTCTATGTGCGGGACGGCGGCCCTTACCTGGATGCCACGGGGCATGAATGGGCAGACAATCCGCTACGCTTCGGTGTTCTTTCGCGCATTGCAGCAATACTCGCCGGCAAAGCCAGTCCGATGTCCGACTGGATTCCGGATATCGTACATTGCAACGATTGGCAATGCGGACTGGCCCCGGCCTACATGCACTATTCAGGTTCGCCATGCGCCAAATCGGTGCTCGGAATCCATAACCTCGCCTTTCAGGGAAATTTTCCAGCCGAATGGATAGACAGACTCAGTCTGCCGCCTGAAGGTTTCAGCATCAATGGGTTTGAGTACTATGGACAGCTGTCCTTTCTGAAGGCTGGCGTTTATTACTCGGACAGCATTGCGACCGTCAGTCCAACGTATGCGCAAGAAATCCAGACGGCGGAATACGGATTCGGCTTGCAGGGGCTGCTGGCAATGCGCAGCAAGGATACTCACGGCATCCTCAACGGGATCGACATCAACGCATGGGATCCGGCCCAGGATATGCACCTGCCGCAAACATACGACAGCACCAGCCTGGACAAGAAAGACACGGTCAAACTGGCCTTGCAGCAACGGCTAGGCCTGACCCAGGATGCAGATGTACCATTGCTGGGCGTAGTCAGCCGGCTCACCAACCAGAAGGGCCTCGACCTGTTCCTCAAGTGTGCAGCCCCCCTGCTGGATCAGGGCTGCCAGATCGCCGTCCTTGGCGGCGGCGATCCCGCGCTGGAGCAAGGCTTTCTACAATTGGCACACGCGCATCCGCAGCAGGTCAGCGTCACCATCGGCTACAACGAACCGCTGTCGCACCTGATCATGGCTGGGGCGGATATCTTTATCATGCCTTCGCGCTTCGAACCGTGCGGCCTGAACCAGATGTACGGATTGCGCTACGGCACCCCGCCGATCGTGCGCCGCACGGGAGGGTTGGCCGATTCGGTGCACGACACCACAGCAACATCGTTGGCGAACAACAGCGCAAACGGCTTTGTTTTCGACCTGCCGAATACCAACGAGCTTTTAACAACCATCCAGCGCGCCCTGATCAGTTATGGCAACAAGGCCGAATGGCGCCAGATACAGCGAAACGGCATGGCAGTCGATTTGAGCTGGGATCACAGCGCTCAGGAATATCTGAATATCTATCATTCCCTCATGTGAGAAAATCTAAGTTTTGGTATGGCTATTGCTTAATTGTAAGCGAGCTTTTCTCCAAAGCTTAAATCTCCTCCTTGAGGGTGCGCTTCGCACCCTTTTTTTTGCCAATCACCTTCTCAATCAATACCGGCGTGGGCTGCCGTAACCTTCATCGAAAAGATTGAATGGCGGCGTACGGCCAACCAGTGCCTCGACCAATGCAAGCTCAAGGTCGGTATGATTCTTGAAAGGCGCGCTACGAATGCGTTGCCCGCTGGCACCATCGGCGAAAATATAGCGCGGAGCATCATGATGCTGTGAAACTATCGTTTCCTGGCTGGCAGGGTCGCCCAGTGCGGCAATATCGACAGTGCCATAGCAAGTACAGACATAAGACCGGTCTGCCTGCGCCTCCACATACAGGCCGGTGCCGCGTATGCCGATGGTAGCCGTCGGGGTACTGAAATGATGCTCTTTCTTTCCAAAAACCGACAAAAGCGCCCCACTCACCAGTCGCAAACCCGACACCAGAAGCGAGTCGTCGCCGGAAAGCTCCAGCTTGCTGCCTCCGCGCATCAGGAAAGCATCCTTGCCGACCACAAAAATCAGCTGCCCGTCTCTGGCCGTTTCGATGCGGTCGTTGTGCTCGATCGCGGTCTGCATGGTAGCCGGCTTGCCATTGACCAGCACTTTTCCGCGTAAATCATATATGGACTGCCCCGCCGGCAACGCGCGCGGCACTCGTCCTAAAGCACCTGCACGCGCCATGCCGGGCAGTAAAATGCTTCCTCCCAGCGCATAAGCCCCAGCTTGCAAAGCACAGATCAGGAAATCGCGACGAGCTTCGAAAGCTTCGGATTGTTTTGTCATAGCGAGTGCTTTATATTCTTGAATTCAAAGGGGTGTCAAGCATGAACTGGCAACGTAGCATTTTCATACTCACATGCCAGGGACTGGCAGGAATCGCGCAGGCCGATGCGACGCATATGGGCATCGAGGCTGCACTAGCGCATGAAAGCAATATCGGCCGCGCCGAATACAGCCGGGATGTGCAGGAAGATACCGCCTTCCAAGTAGGCGCCAACATTAGTCGCAGCGTGCGGATTACCGCCAACAGCGGACTCGTCGCTCGCGCCGGCATCCAGTTGCAAGAGCAGGCGCATTACGACAACTTGAGTCTTGCGGCGGCCGGCGCGGGAATCCGCTATCGCTTACAACCCTTCCCGGGCTTTACAACGCCGTGGATCGATCTCTCTTTGGGCGCCGAACGCCTGGAATATCGCGACAGCGAAATCCGCGACGGGTGGGTCAGTAGTCTTGGCGTTGCAGCGGGAAAATACTTTACGGACAAATTACGCATGACCGGGGGCTGGATGGCGGAGCGGCGCCATGCGGAAAACGGCCGCGTATTCGATCTGCGCAATCACGGCTGGCATCTCGGTATTGATTTCCACCTGACGCCGCAAGCGTCGCTCTATGCCAAGGCAACCCGGATCTTCGGCGACCAGGTCTCTTCCGCCTTCCAGTCCTCGGTGTCCGGTAATCCGCTACGCTATTCGGCGCAAACGCCTGACGCTGCACTCTCTGAACACGGAAACTCCCGCAACGCCTATCGGTTCGATGCGGTCACCAACACAATGGAATTAGGCTACAACCACGCCATCAGAGGAAACATGGCCTTCGACATCAGCGCACGCTACTTCGACGCGGATGCCGAGGGCGGACACACCTACCACGGCTACTCGGCCCGGGCAGGCTTGTTGTATCAGTTCTGAGTTTACTGCTCAGTCCAGTTTGATGAAGTGCTCGCGGTAGTACTTCAGCTCTTCGATAGACTCGTGAATGTCCGCCAGCGCGGTATGCTTGCTGGCCTTCTTGAATCCGTCATAGACCTTAGGTTTCCATCGGCGCGCCAACTCCTTGAACGTGCTGACATCCAGATTACGGTAATGGAAATAGTCCTCCAGCTTGGGCATATAGCGCGCCATGAAGCGGCGATCCTGGCAGATGGAATTACCGCACATCGGCGATTTATTGGCGGGGACCCATTCCTTGAGGAATTCGATCATTTGCGCTTCTGCGGCTGCTTCGTTCAGCGTCGAGGCCTTCACCTTGTCGATCAGGCCGGATTTGCCATGCGTGCCCTTGTTCCATGCATCCATACCATCCAGCACTTCGTCGGATTGATGCACGACCAGAACGGGGGATTCTGCGAGAATTTCCAGATTGGCATCCGTGATAACGACAGCGAGCTCCAGAATGACGTCACTGTCGGGGAGCAGCCCACTCATCTCCATATCGATCCAGATTAGATTATTGTTATCTTGTGCCATAATGAACCTTGCTGCCTTTCAACGCTTCCAAATAGTGCCGAGTTTAACCGAAAATAAATCCCGATGACCGCTTTTACCACCCTGTTCCTGAGTTTGCTTGTTCTGACTACGCTGATCCGTTTCTGGCTGGGACGGCGGCATATTGCCTATATCCAGTCGCACCGGAATACTGTTCCTCCGGCCTTCGCGAACAATATCAGTCTGGAAGCGCATCAAAAAGCGGCCGACTACTCCTCGGCCAAGACGCGACTGGTCATCACCGAAAGCCTGGTACAGGCCGCCCTGTTATTCGCACTCACACTCGGAGGGGGCCTGCAGTGGATAGACGAAGCCTGGCGCGGGATTTTACCGGACGCCGAGATTATCCGTGGCGCCCTGGTCATCCTGTCCGCGTTCGTCATCAGCAGCCTGATCGAGATACCGCTGGATTATTACAAGGCTTTTGTCGTGGACGAGCGCTTCGGCTTCAACAAGATGACACGCGGCATGTTTTTCACCGACATGATCAAGCACGCCGTCGTCGGCCTGGCGCTCGGCGCACCGTTGCTGTTTGCGGCACTGTGGCTGATGCAGGGGGCCGGCAATTGGTGGTGGCTGTACCTATGGGTACTGTGGTCAGGCTTTAACCTGTTGATGCTGGCGGTTTATCCGACCGTAATCGCGCCCTTGTTCAACAAGTTTTCGCCATTGACTGACGAAGCGCTGAAAACGCGCATTGAAACCTTGCTGACACGTTGCGGCTTCAAGTCGCAAGGTTTGTATGTGATGGACGGCTCGCGCCGCAGCAGCCATGGCAATGCTTATTTCACCGGCTTTGGCGCCGCCAAGCGCGTGGTGTTTTTCGATACATTGCTCGACCGCCTGGATGCGGACGAAATCGAGGCCGTATTGGCGCATGAGCTCGGCCACTTCAAGCACAAACACGTGATCAAGCGCATTGCGCTGATGTTCGTCGTCAGCTTCTTCGGCCTGGCCCTGCTCGGCTGGCTGGTCAACCAGCCGTGGTTCTATACCGATCTCGGTGTCGCCAACCCCAGCAATTACATGGCGCTGCTGCTATTCATCCTGGTAAGCCCGGTCTTCACTTTCCTGTTCCGGCCGCTGCTTGCAGGTTATTCCCGCAAAAACGAATTCGAGGCCGACGAATACGCCGCTACGCATTCCAATGCGAAACATCTGGTCGAAGCACTGGTCAAACTTTACCGCGACAACGCCTCGACCCTGACGCCCGATCCGTTGCATTCGGCGTTTTACGACTCTCATCCGCCGGCCAGCATACGGATCGCCAAGCTCGAATCCTGAAGGAGCTCCTTATGCGCATCGCAGCCATCATCGGTTTCATATCCTTGGGAATGTTTTCCTCGATGGCGCATGCCGATCCTTTTGAGCGCGGCGATGCCGCCCGCGGCAAGGCGCTGGTAGAGAAGCACTGCATTTCCTGCCATGCCAGCAGCTATGGGGGTGACGGTTCCGGGATCTATACGCGAGATGATCGCAAGGTTAGGGACGGCAGCGCACTAGTGCAGCAAATCCGCAATTGCAATACCAATCTCGGGCTGCAATGGTTCGAAGATGAAGAGATTCACGTCGCCCGATATCTGAACAACACGTACTACCACTTCGACCGCTAACGGCAAAACTCCTGCCGTCTTCTATCTTAATCTATTACTTCGGCCCCGGAGCGGTAGCGGCCGGATCGGTCGTGCCGGAATAGGCAGACCATGCCGGCTTGAACTCCTTCAGCGACAGTTTGCCGTCATGATTGCTGTCGGAACTCTGGAAAATCCGATCGAACCCAGGCAACACAGTCACGTCCGCCAGGGAAATGTAACCTTTCTTGCCATTATCCAACTTGGCAAACACCGACTCGGCGGTTTCCTGCTTGCTCGGCACCACGGTCGGCATTTCCTGCGCACTCGGCGTCATTTCCATCTCGCCGGCTTCCCCGGCGCTAACGAGATTTGCAAACGCGAGTACATTGGCAATTAATAGCGCTCGTAGTGCATGGACGAGCATCACCATCCAATTCATGACTTTCTCCTTTTGATTTTGCGGTTGATTCCGCAAAGTCACTCAGCCCCATCGAGATAATTGATTGTATTCATTAGAATTATGATCGATAGCTTGCGCTAGCGCGGCTTCAACGCCTTATAGAACGGACGCCGTACTGCAAAGGAAAGTTCCTTCCGGCATCAGGCGCAACGAAAATTAGGCAATAATGACGCCATGCAAAAACATAACGCTTCCAAGCCGCAACTACTACCCGCGCTCGTCGTTGCCTCGTTCGGCAAGCGCTACGATGTCGAACTCGAAAATGGCACGCAAATCAGCTGCGTAACGCGCGGGAAGAAAAGCGATCTTGCATGCGGCGACCGGGTGCAAATCCAAATGACCTCCGGCAATGAGGGCGTGGTTGAAGACATATTGCCGCGCAGCAGCCTGCTCTATCGCAGCAATGAATACCGCAAAAAA
The DNA here is from genome assembly GCA_035460165.1 of Methylophilaceae bacterium. Classification (GTDB taxonomy): domain Bacteria; phylum Pseudomonadota; class Gammaproteobacteria; order Burkholderiales; family Methylophilaceae; genus MM2. The sequence continues at coordinate 167,757 of DATHWW010000024.1, forward strand.
CTGTTGGCCGCGAATGTCACGCAAATCATTATCGTCATCGCCGCCGAACCCAGTTTTTACGAAGACCTCGTCAACCGCTGCCTGATCGCGGCAGAGGCGGCCGCCATCAAGGCATTAATCCTTCTGAACAAAAGCGATCTACCCGAAACATCCGTCGTCTTGAAACACCTGGAGCTATACCAGTCTCTCGGATACTCGGTACAAGCGCTGTCCGCGATACAAGACGCCTCGCAACTTCGGTCGTGGCTGCAAGGGCATACCAGCGTACTGGTGGGCCAGTCAGGAATGGGGAAATCCACGCTGGTCAATGCCTTGTTGCCCGAGGCGAATTCCCGCACGCAGGAAATTTCGGCTGTACTGGATAGCGGCAAGCACACCACCACCTCGGCACGCCTCTACCATCTGGACAGCGCAAGCAGCCTGATCGATTCGCCCGGACTGCAGGAATTCGGCCTGAATCACCTCACCTCGGACGAAATGGAGCACGCCTTCATCGAATTCCGGCCTTATCTGGGCAAATGCCGCTTCAACAATTGCCGCCATCACAAGGAGCCGGATTGCGCCATTCTTAACGCGGTCAGGGATGGAAAAATCAGTCAAATCCGGCTAGAGTCCTATCAAAAGCTGCTTGCCGAACTCGCATGACGAAAACTGCCTTCATCAGCCATCCGGATACCTTGCTGCATGTCATGGATGGTTATCATCCGGAGTCGCCGGCACGTATTTCGGCGATCAAGGAGCAGCTTGCGCGCACAAAAACCCTGGAACGACTGCAAATCCATGAAGCGCCGCTCGCCACAGACGAGCAACTCACCCGCGTTCATTCCTCCGCCTATGTAAAACGTATCCGCGAGATCGCACCGCCGGCCGGTATCGTACGCCTCGACCCGGATACCGCGATGGGGCCGATGACGCTTTCGGCAGCACTGCATGCGGCGGGCGCAACTGTGCTGGCAACCGATCTCGTCATGACGGGCAAGGCGCAGAACGCCTTCTGCTGCATCCGCCCACCCGGACACCATGCGGGCGTCGCCAATGCCGCCGGATTCTGCATTTTCAATAACGTCGCGGTTGGGGTGGCGCACGCCATTGCAAAACATGGCATAAAACGCGTCTCGATCATCGACTTTGATGTGCACCACGGCGACGGCACGGAAAACATCTATCGCGACAATCCGCACGTGATGCTGTGCTCGACCTTTCAGCACCCTTTCTATCCTTATCGCGGTGCCGATACGCGCACCGAGCGCATGGTCAACGTGCCCTTGCCGGCGATGACAGACGGCAAGAGTTTCCGCGCAGCGGTAGAGAATGAATTCGCACCGGCATTGGAAAAATTCAAGCCGCAGCTGGTGTTTGTTTCAGCGGGCTTCGATGCGCATGCGCTGGATCCGCTCGCAGAATTGCGACTGGTGCGCGAGGATTACATTTGGATAACGAACTTCATCAAGGAGATTGCGCAGAAGCATGCCCAGGGGCGCATCGTCTCATCGCTCGAGGGCGGCTATGACTTGCCCTCGCTGGCCGATAGCGCAAGCGCACATATCCGGACGCTGGCCGGGCTATGAAGTACGATCGATGATGTGAATTGCGGCGACAGTCAACGACACGGTCGCGGGTACGCCCACCGCAATCTCGTTGCGCCGTGCTAGATGACTGGGAATATCAAGCCATAGCAGTGAACGAGCGTCATCTTCCATACATACCGCCAGCCGGGTGATCTCTCCAAGCGTATGTACCGTATCGACGATTCCTTGCATTTGATTTTCGCGTTCGGTGTGCGATGGACGGTCGCGACGATGGAACACGATGCCGTCGGAAGGAATCACCCATTGCACCCGGCTGCCGAGGCGCACCTCCGGGCGATAAGGTGTCTTCAGCACGGACGCCCCAAAACGTAGCTGCGTGACATTCAGTTCCGGCTCATGTCCGATGACTTCTCCGTTATAAATATTGCGTATGCCAATCAGGCGCGCCACGTCCGCACTCGCCGGTCGGGCAACCAACTCAAGCGGCTTACCCGTCTGCAGCGTTCTGCCGCGATGCAGCACGCACATCTCGTCGGCCAGCAGCATGGCTTCACGCAAATCGTGCGTCACCATTACCATCGGCATGGACAGGCTCTGTTTCAGCATCGCCAATTCGCCATAAAGCCGCTCGCGGGTCGCATGGTCGACTGCGGAAAATGGCTCGTCCAGCAACAGCACCTGTGGCTCGCGCGCCAACGCCCGTGCCACCGCAACCCGTTGCTGCTGGCCGCCTGACAGCTGCGCCGGCTTGCGGGACTCTAGCCCAGCCAGATTCACCCGCTCGAGCAGATCGTGCGCCGCGGCTGCACGCGTTTCCGGCGCGCGGTGCAGCATGCCGGCCATGACGTTGTGCAGGACATCAAGATGCGGAAACAACGCAAAATGCTGGGGCACATAACCGACACGGCGCTTACGTGCAGGCAAATAATGCCGGGAAGCGCTATCAAACCAGGTTTCGCCGCCACAGCTTATGACTCCATGCTTCGGCTGCACCAAGCCTGCCAACGCTCGCAGCAGCGTCGTCTTCCCGCTGCCGGAGGGACCGACCAAGGCCAGCAATTGACCACCCGCGCAACGCAGTTCGGCATCCATGGGGATGGGCGTTTCCTGCTGCAGGCGTACCAGCAGTTCAGACATTACGGTAGGCATGGAGCCGACCGGCATACCGGCCGAGAAGATTGACGAAAACCAGCAATCCCAGCGAAATCAGCAGCAGCAGCAAAGACATGCTGCCCGCCCCTTCAAAGTTGAGCGACTGCACCTGGTCATAGATCGCGATGGAGACAGTCTTGGTTTCGCCGGGGATCGCGCCGCCGACCATCAGCACCACGCCGAATTCGCCCAGCGTATGCGCGAACGACAACGTCAACCCGGTAAGGACACCGGGCCACGCCAACGGCAGATCGACCGCCCATAGCGCACGCCAGAATGACATGCCGCAACATTGCGCGGCATCGCGCACATCCTGAGGAATCGATTCGAAAGCGCGTTGCGCGGGTTGGATGGCGAAAGGCAGATTGACCAACACGGACGCAATCAGCAATCCGCTGAAACTAAAGACCAGCGGTCGCCCGAACAACTCGGAAAACCATGCGCCAAGCGGCGAATGGGCGCCCATCCCGGCCAGCAGGTAATACCCGATAACGGTAGGCGGCAATACCAGCGGCGTGGCGATGGCGGCGTCGATCAGAATCTTGCCGCGGAAACTGCTCCCTGCCATCCAGCGCCCGGCAAAAACGCTCACTGGCAACAGCAGCACGGTCGTCGCGACTGCCAACAGCAACGAGAGCTGGAGCGCCTGCCAGTCCACTAGCGGCTGTCCTGCGGCATCCCGAAGCCGTTGCGCGCGAGAATCGCGCGCGCCTTATCCTGTTGCAGAAACGCGTAAAACGTTTCCGCAACAGGCCCGGCCTGCTTGGTCAGCACCATGCGCTGCCGCAGGGGGGCATGCCAGTCCTGTCGTATCAATACATATCGCCCAGCTTTCTTCATGGCGGGGGTCAAGGCCAAGGAATAGGCAACAATGCCGCCGCTGGCATTCGCGCTCGCTGCGAATTGTGCGGCCTGGGAAACGTTTTCGCCCAGAATCAGACGCGGTTGCAGCGGCTCCCAAAGCTGAGCTTTCTGCAAAGCCTCGCGCGCCGCCCTTCCGTAGGGCGCATGAGACGGGTTGGCGATTGCGAAACGCTCAATCTGGCCGCCTTCCATTGCAGCGCGCAAGCCGGCAAGTTGGTCATCGGCTTTCAAGGTCGAGTGGTGCGGCACGAACAGCACGATGCGGCCGAGCGCATAAAGCTGCCCTTCGTCGCGCGTAAATCCGCCCTTCGCCAGGTCAAGCACGTATTTTTCATCCGCCGAAAGAAACATCTGAAACGGTGCGCCCTGCCGGATTTGAGCTGCCATGTTGCCACTGGACCCGAATACGATTTCGACTGTATGCCCGGTGTCGGACCGGAATGCCTGCGCCACCTCACGCAAGGCTGATTGAAGGTCGGAAGCGGCAGCGATAAGCGGCACATCGTCCGCGCTATGCACCATAAAACTCCAGCAAGTCGCCAATATCGCAGCAAATAGACGCATGAATCTTTTACCAGACGAGGATCAGGGCTGTGATTGTACCTGTTGGGCCAATTTTCGAACACGTTGGGTACTGCATGCCTGTCGTATCGATGAAAAGCGCTTGCCTAGCGCAGCACCAGCGTACCGACCTCGCCTGCTATAATTACGCCATGCAAATCACAACACGCCTTGAATTCGATGCCGGTCATCGCATCCCCTGCCACAAAAGCCAGTGCCGCAATCTGCACGGCCATCGCTACGCCATCGAAATCACGCTTTCCGGCGACGTGATCCAGCAGGAAGGCAGTTCGGAACAGGGGATGGTGATGGACTTCTCGGACGTCAAGGCGATCGCCCGCAAAGCGGTGGTGGATGTGTGGGACCATGCCTTCCTGGTTTACCAGGGCGATACTGCGGTGCGCGCGTTCCTGGAAACCCTGCCGGATCACAAGACGGTGGTGATGCTCAGCGTACCCACGGCGGAAAACATGGCGGCGGAAGCGTTCCGCATCCTTGACGAGCAATACCGCGACACCTATGGCAACCACCTGCGCCTGGAGCGCGTTAGGCTGTTCGAAACGCCCAACAGTTGGGCGGACGCCTTACGCCAGTAATTTCTCCGCGGGCTCTTCTTCCAGTCGAGTCCACAGGCTGACTCCGCTAGCCGCCTTGTCCAGTCCTGCCAGATAGCTGCGATGGGCTTCCAGTTCGTTTTCATCGGCAGTGATAACCAGCAAAGGCTGGGTACGCACAATCACCGCCGCCTCCCCTATGCCGCGCGGCTGTTCCGCGATGTCCATCATCAGGCTTTCCTGACCGCGCGTCATGGCCAGATAGACGTCCGCTAGCAGTTCCGCATCAAGCAACGCCCCGTGCAAGGTCCGCGAAGAGTTATCGATGCCGTAGTGACGGCAAAGTGCATCGAGGTTATTGCGCTGACCGGGGCGCAGCTCCTTCGCCATCTTGAGCGTATCGATGATGTTGGCGCATGCTTCCTGCACGCGGCCTTTGCTGATCATGCCCAATTCGGTATTGAGAAAACCCACATCGAAAGGCGCGTTGTGGATGATCAACTCGCCGCCGTCGATAAAGGTCAGAAACTCGTCGACCACGTCCGGGAAACGCGGCTTGTCCTGCAGGAACTCGAGTGAGATGCCGTGCACCTGCTGCGCACCGAGGTCGATTTCGCGATCAGGATTGAGGTAGACATGGAAATGGTTACGCGTCAGACGGCGATTGATGACCTCCACCGCAGCGATTTCGATAATGCGATGCCCCTGCGCTGGATCGAGGCCGGTGGTTTCAGTATCGAGGAAAATCTGACGCATTACGCTATCGCTTTCGCCAGCAATTGCTCGACCCCACGATTAGCCAGCATATCGGCACGCTCGTTACCGACATCGCCGGCATGACCGCGTACCCATACCCACTCCACGCGATGCTGCTGGGCCAATTCATCCAGTTGGCGCCATAAGTCGTCGTTCTTGACCGGCTTCTTGTCGGCGGTTTTCCAGCCGCGCTTTTTCCAGCCGTGTATCCATTCGCTGATGCCTTTTTGCACATATTGCGAATCGGTGTGTACACGCACCTCGCAATTGCGCGTCAGGGCTTCCAGGGCTCGTATCACTGCTAGCAACTCCATGCGATTGTTGGTCGTCAGCATTTCGCCGCCGCAGAGTTCTTTTTCCTTGCCGCCGAAGCTTAACCAGGCGCCCCAGCCGCCGGGTCCCGGATTGCCTTTGCATGCGCCATCGGCATAAATCTCGACTTTAGTTTCCATATTCTTTTTTCTGATATTCCGATTTTTGTGTTGGTTTTGGTATGAAAACTTGCGTCACGCGCGTTCCATTCCAGTTAGGGCGGATCATTCGCATGCCCATGACACGCTTCTTTGCCACGAGAAAATACACCCCTCCCAGCATCGGCCACCAGCGATCCCCAGCGCCATCCATAAAGCGGCAGCGCTGCAGCCAGGTAAGTTTTCGTACAGGAGGCGCATAACACCCCATGCGTCCGGCAACCACCTCAAAGCCCAGCAGCGCGAGCCAATCCTTGATGCGCTGCAGGGAAACGTACCTGCCTTGCCAAGGGAACGTCTCGTCCTTGTTGAACAAACGTCGCGCGCCCCAGAGGCTCAAGGGGTTGAAGCCGCTGATGACCAGATGCCCTTCGGGCACCAGTACACGCTCTGCCTCGCGCAGCGTATCGTGCGGATTGGGTGAGAACTCCAGCACATGCGGCAACAGCAACAGATCGGCACTGGAAGTCGCAAAAGGCAATTGCACCGCATCGCATCGCAGCATGACGTCGCCATCGACCGCAGCCCGCAACCGAAACGGAATACGGCAATTACGCAGAAAATCGACCTCCGGCAGCCCGATCTGCACGGCATTGAAACCAAAAATATCGCTCACCGCACCATCGAACAAGGAATGCTCCTGCTCAAGCAGATACTCGCCAAGCGGGGTTTGCAGCCAGGATTGTTCGGTGTATGTTGGCAAAATGTCGCCCATGTTCGAGGTTAATCCAATCCCGGCTTTCCGGGATAACTATATCTGGCTCATCCGTCGCGGCAGCCACGCTGCAGTGGTGGACCCGGGCGACGCCGCACCCGTCGTATCCACGCTACAAGCCGAAAACCTGACGCTCGATGCCATTCTGGTAACGCACCATCACGACGATCACATCGGCGGCATTGCGGAATTGATTCACCTGTATCCCGCAGCAAAAATTTATGCCCCGCATCGTGAGCAATACAGCTTCAGGCACGAGCCCGTAGGCGAGGACGACATCATCGAACTGGACACCCTGGGCCTAAGCCTGAACGTCATGGAAACACCGGGGCACACGCTGGGACACGTGGTTTATTATGGCGCAAATTCCCTGTTCTGTGGCGACACGCTGTTCAGTTGCGGCTGCGGGCGGCTGTTCGAGGGCAGTTGCGAGCAGCTCTACCATTCCTTGCAGCGGCTTGCTTCGCTGCCTCCGCAAACACGGGTTTATTGCACGCATGAATACACCCGTCACAACATCCGTTTCGCGCGCATGATCGACCCGGAGAACCCCAAACTCCAGCTGCGCGAACATGAGGTCGATCGCCTTTTAGCGGCCAATCGCCCCACTCTTCCCACCACCATCGGCTTGGAACTCGCCACAAATCCTTTCCTCCGCTGCGATAGCGTTGCCATCCAATCGGCCGCTGCGCACCAATCGGCATTGAACAACGAGGATGCGATCTCGGTATTCTGCGCCATCAGAAAGCTCAGAAACGCATTTTAAATCCTTGATTCTTAATTGGAATAAAACGAAAAAATTGCTTGACGCTAGCCGGGCTGTACAGATAGGATTGCAAGAATTTTTGGCTTCCCAAGACACGTTACATGCTTGCTCAATCTCTGCTGAAGCTATCCATCCTCGCGCTCTTACTCGCCCCGGGCGCATACGCCGACACCAACATCGCCGGCGAAGAAATCATCACCCTCGACGATGCCGCCGCGGCTCCTTCGGACAGCCGGCAAATCAACCCGACGCAAGATCACCTCACGCTCGAAAGTTATACGCAGGACACCGACCCCGCCGAGACGGCCGTAAAGAACGCCGACCTGTGGCAGCGCATCAAGAGCGGCTACGCAATGCCCGAGCTGCAGTCGCCCATCACCGCCAAGCACGAGTCCTGGTATGCCTCGCGTCCCGAGTACGTGAATCGCATGATCGGACGTAGCCAGAAGTATCTCTATCACATCGTTGAAGAAGTGCAGAAACGCGGCATGCCTACCGAAATCGCCCTGCTGCCCATGGTAGAAAGCGCATTCAACCCAACGGCAATGTCGACCAGCAAGGCCTCCGGCATCTGGCAATTCATTCCTTCCACCGGCAGGAATTTCGGCCTGAAGCAAACCTGGTGGGTGGACAACCGGCGCGACGTCACCGCCGCGACCGATGCGGCACTTACCTATCTGCAGAAACTGCATGTGATGTTCGGCACCTGGGATCTTGCGCTTGCCGCTTATAACGCCGGCGAAGGCACCGTGATGCGCGCCATCGAGCGCAACCGCAAACACGGCCTGCCCACCGACTACCAAAGCCTGCAACTTCCGCCGGAAACGCGCAATTACGTTCCCAAGCTGCAAGCGGTCAAGAATATCGTGACCAACCCGGAACAGTACGGATTGAATATCCAGCCTATTGCCAATCAACCGTATTTCATCAAGGTCAACGCTCCCAAGCAGATCGACGCCTCGCTCGCCGCCAAACTGGCAGGCGTGTCGACGGAAGAATTCCGCTCGCTCAACCCCGAATACAATCGCCCGGTGCTGACCACGACCGAAAGCACCCACGAAATCCTGCTGCCGATGGGGGCCGATGAAACCTTCGAAACCAATCTGGCCGCTTACGACAAACCCTTGGTGAGCTGGCAATCCTATTACGCCAAGCGCGGCGAGCGCATCGAAAACATTGCGAAAAAATTCGGCGTAACGCCTGAAGAACTGCGCGAGGTCAATGGCATCAATCACAAGGGCAAGTTCAAATCCGCCCATCAGCTTCTGGTACCGCTGCAAAGCGAATCTGCCGAGGATATCTTTACGGCCGAAGATATTCCCGACCAGCAGGAAGAAGAAATTGTCACTGCATCGTTCTCCACCAAGCGCCACTTGGTGAAACGTGGCGAAACATTGGGAAGCGTCGCCAAGCGCTACGGCGTAAGCACAAAAGACTTGCGCGCGATGAACCATCTGAAATCGAGCAAGCTGAAAAAGGGCCAGATCCTACTCGTCCAGGTTGACGAGGACGCCCCCAAGCGCATGGCATCGCGCACCGTCAAATTGCGCAGCGCGAAGAGCAATTACGTCGTTCGCCGCGGCGACACGCTTTCCAGCATCGCCCGCAAGTTCGACGTCAGCACTTCAGAGATCAAGCGCTGGAATAACCTCAACGGCTCGCGCATCACCCCCGGCCACAAGCTGAAGATTCTGAACCCGGACAAGGCTTAAACGGTCTGAGTCCACGATGTCCGCCCCATTCCGCACTCCCGGATTCCTTTGCGCTGTGCTGCTGTTGATGCTCAGCGCATGCGGACCATCACAGCAACCCGAAAATCGCTCCCCAGACTGGGGTCATCCCTACCCGCCGGCATCCGGCGGCACATTGATCGACGCCATGGTGGGCGAGCCCAGCGGCCTGATTCCCATGATCGCGGGAGAGTCCGCAGCTTCGGCTATCGCCAGCAACATCTTCAACACCCTGCTCAAGTACGATAAGAACCTGGAGCTGGAGGGCGAGCTTGCGCAGTCCTGGCAGGTTTCCCCTGACCAGAAGACCGTTACATTCAAGCTCAAACCCGGAATGAAATGGGCGGATAGTGCGCCGTTGACCAGTGCGGATGTGCTGTTCACATGGAAACTGGTGACCGACGACAACACCCGCACCCCTTATGGTGCCGACTACAAACTGGTGATTAAGGCCGAAGCCCCGGATCCGCTGACTTTCCGCGTCACCTACGAGCAGCCATATGCTCCTGCATTGGATTCCTGGGCTGGGTTGCAGGTATTGCCCGAACATATCCTGAAAGGCCAGGACATCAACACCACGTCGTTCGCGCGCAAACCCATCGGCAGCCATTACTACCGGCTTGGTGAATGGAAAAATGGCGAACGCATTGCGCTGGTGCGCAACCCCAACGCTACACAAGGCCAAGCGCGTATCGATCGTCTGGTGTCGCGCTTCATTCCCGACCCGGCATCGCAGTTCCTTGAACTGATGGCCGACAACATCGACACCATGGGCTTGAGCCCCATCCAATACGCGCGCATATTCCCTGCACGCGAAGAGCTCAACCGCAAGATCGCGCTCTACAAGGAATTGGGCAACGCCTACACTTATCTTGGATTCAACCTCAAGCACAAACCCTTCGACGATAAGCGCGTGCGCCACGCGATCAATTACGCCATCGACAAGCAGGAACTGATTGATGGCGTGCTGCTGGGGTTGGGCGAACCGGTGGCATCGCCTTATAAACCCGGCACCCGCTGGACCAATCCGGATCTGCGGCCTTATGCCTACGACCCGGAGAAAGCCAAAGCCTTGTTGCGCGAAGCCGGTTATGAAGATCACGACGGTGACGGCATATTGGATCGCGACGGGAAGCCTCTCGCCTTCGAGATTCTGACCAACCAGAACAAGCAACGCGAAATGAGTGCTGTATTGATCCAGCGCCGCCTCAAGGAAATCGGCATTTCGGTCAACATCCGCGTACTAGAGTGGGCCAGCTTCATAGGCCGGTTCATCAAGACCGGCGAATTCGATGCCGTCGTGCTCGGCTGGAGCCTGTCGCTGGACCCGGACCAATACGGTATCTGGCACTCCTCGCAGCAAGCCCCCGGGCAATTCAACTTCATCGGCTACAACAACCCCAAGGTCGATCAGTTACTTGAGCGCGGACGCCTTGAACTTGATCCGGACAAGCGCATGAAGATTTATCACGAGTTCGCTGCTACCTTGCTTGAGGACAGTCCGGTCGTTTACCTCTTTGCCGGCTACGGTTTGCCTGCGATTCACAAGCGCGTCAAAGGCATCGACAATCCTGCGCCGCCCGCCGGCATCGGACACAACTCCTATGAGTGGTACATTCCGACGCCGCTGCGTCGCAACGAGATTGCCGCCCAATGATCCGCTATCTGCTGAAACGCCTATTCTGGATGGTGCCGCTGCTGATCGGAATCAGCCTGATTTCATTTTTCATCATGCACCTCGCCCCTGGCGACATCACCACGACCGAGGCCGGCTTCAATCCCAAGGCGAGCGAAGAATCGCGACAGAAACTGCGTGAGCTGTATAACCTGGACGAGCCATTGATCGTGCAGTACGGGTTGTGGCTGAAACGTATGGGAACACTGGATTTCGGTACCTCTTTCGCCAGCCATCAGCGACCTGTGTTTTTGGGAAAAAAAGACGAGCAGGGCAACGTAAACCCAGGGATGATCCAGGAAGCCTTGCCGATCACCTTGCTGATCAATGTGCTAAGCCTGCTGCTGATTGTCGTGATCGCCCTGCCCTTGGGCATGATCTCGGCAACCCACCAGAATCGTCCACCGGATCGCGCAATTACGGTATTCGTATTCGTCGGCTTTGCCATCCCCGGCTTTTGGCTGGCGCTGATCCTGATGTACTGGCTGGGCGTCGTGAATGCGTGGCTGCCGATATCGGGCCTGCATAGCCTGGGTTATGAAAACATGAGCTTGTTTGGCCGGTTATGGGATCTCGGCAAACACCTGGCGATTCCGGTATTCATTTCCGCACTCAGCGGCCTGGCAGGAATTTCATTATTCGTGCGTAATGGCATGCTGGATGTCCTGCACCAGGACTACATTACGACCGCGCGCGCCAAGGGACTTTCTGAAAACACCGTGGTTTACCGCCACGCCCTCCGTAACGCCTTGTTACCACTGATCACGCTGCTTGGGCTATCAATACCCGGCCTGATTGGTGGCTCGGTCATCGCCGAATCGCTATTCGCGATTCCCGGCATGGGCAAGCTCTTCTACGATGCAGTGCTGATGCGCGACTTTCCCGTGATCATGGGCATTCTTACGATAGGCGCGGCCCTGACGCTACTGGGTAATTTATTGGCCGATCTGGCCTATGCCTGGGCCGACCCGCGCGTGCGGCGGGGAGTTATGTAATGAATCGGGCGCTGCGCAACCCGCTGGCCCTCTGGGGCTTTGTCATCATCGCCATCGTACTGGCGCTGGCCCTGCTGGCGCCGGTGCTGGCCCCTTATGATCCGGACGCCATTGACGTCAAATCCATCCTGGTGCCGCCATCCACCGCCCATTGGATGGGTACCGACGGACTCGGCCGCGACGTGTTCTCGCGTATGCTCTTCGGCACGCGTATCTCGCTACTGGTTGGGTTTGTGGCGGTAGGCATCGCCACCTTGATCGGCGTCATTCTGGGCGCTATCTCCGGCTACTACCGCGGCTGGGTGGATGTCATCATCATGCGCCTGGTAGATGTCATGCTTTCGATCCCAACTTTCTTTCTGATCCTGGCGGTGATTGCCTTTCTCACGCCGTCGATCTGGAACATCATGATCGTGATCGGGCTAACCTCATGGATGGGCGTCACGCGCCTGGTTCGCGCCGAATTCCTCAGCCTGCGTGAACGCGAATTCGTTCTCGCTTCTGCGATCCTGGGCGCACGCGATCATCGACTGATTTTCCGTCACCTGCTGCCCAACAGCCTCACTCCGGTCATCGTCAGCTCTGTGCTCGGCGTCGCCAGCGCGGTGCTGGTCGAATCCGGGCTGAGCTTTCTCGGCCTCGGTGTCCAGCCGCCGCAAGCCTCCTGGGGCAATATCCTGACCGAAGGCAAGGAATACATCCAGTTCGCATGGTGGCTGTCGTTCTTCCCCGGCATGGCCATTCTGCTAACAGTGTTGGGTTATAATCTTCTGGGAGAAGGGCTGCGCGATGCGCTGGACCCAAGAACCAACGGAAAAGGAAAGAATTAAATGGGATTTCTCAACGGCAAACGCGCCCTCATCGTCGGTTTGCTTAGCAACCGCTCTATCGCCTACGGTATCGCCGAGGCCATGAAACGCGAAGGCGCTGAACTCGCTTTCACCTATCAAATCGATAAATTCGAGGAGCGCGTCGGCAAACTGGCCGCCGAGTTCGACTCCGACATCGTCCTGCCTTGCGACGTTGCCGACGATGCACAGATCGAAGCCATGTTCGAAGCTCTCGGCAAACGCTGGGACGGGCTGGACATCATCATCCACTCTGTTGCTTTCGTGCCCAAGGTAGCGCTGGCTGGCGACTATCTCGATTCGACCACGCGCGAATACTTCCATATCGCCCACGATATCAGCTCCTACAGTTTCACTGCCCTGGCCAAGGCTGGCCTGCCGATGATGCAAGGCCGCAACGGCGCCCTGCTCACGCTGAGCTACCTCGGCGCCGAGCGCACCATGCCCAATTACAACGTGATGGGTGTCGCCAAAGCCAGCCTCGAAGCCAATGTGCGCTATATGGCGCAAAGCCTCGGCCCGCGCGGCATTCGCGTCAACGCGGTTTCTGCCGGCCCGATCAAGACTTTGGCCGCATCGGGCATCGCCGGTTTCGACAAGATGATGGATTTCAATGAAAAGCACGCTCCGCTGCGCCGCAACGTCACCATCGAAGAAGTCGGCAACGTATCGGCCTTCCTATGCAGCGATCTGGCCAGCGGCGTGACCGGTGAAATCACCTATGTCGACGGCGGCATGAACACCACCGCTGCCGGCTCGGTCGAGGCCATGCTCTAAACCGCAGGTGTCTTCACCTTCAGACCGCGAAGTTCCTGCTCGCGAATTCCACTTCACCGAGCAGGACTTCCAGCGCATACGCAAGCTGATCTACGATCACGCGGGCATCAATCTCTCCGATAGCAAAATGGACATGGTATACAGCCGCCTGGGAAGGCGGCTGCGCGCCACCGGCCTAAGCAGCTTCCGCGAATACCTCGTCTTGCTTGAAAAAAACGACGAGGCCGAATGGGAGGCATTCGTCAACTCACTGACGACCAACCTGACCTCATTTTTCCGCGAACCGCACCACTTTCCTATCCTGGCCGAGCACATCCGGAAAATCCGCCATCGCCAGCCCATCCAGCTATGGTGCAACGCCGCCTCTACAGGCGAAGAGCCCTACACCATGGCAATGACCATGGTGGACCTTTTCGGGACATACACGCCGCCGGTACACATTCTCGCCACCGATCTGGATACGCATGTACTGAAAACAGCACAAGCCGGTATTTATACTGCCGATCGCGTCGAGAAACTACCCAAGGAAACGTTGCAACGTTTCTTTGTCGAAGCGCCGCTCGGCGCGCCTGGGCAAATCCAAGTGCGCCGCGAGCTACGCGATATGATCACTTTCCGAGCGCTTAATCTCCTCGACACACAGTGGCCAATACGCGGTCCCTTCGACGCCATTTTCTGCCGCAATGTGATGATTTATTTCGATAAGCCCACGCAATACAAAATCCTGCAAAAACTGGTACCTGTCATGCGCAGCGATGCCTTGCTCTTCGCCGGACATTCGGAAAGCTTCCAGCATGCAGAGGATTTGTTCCATATACAGGGCCGTACCGTATATACGGTAGCCGAACAGGCTCGCCATCGTGCAGTCCCTGCAGCCGCAGACCACACGCGCCCATAAGGGCCACATTACTTCTCATCGATGATTAATAACAACGAAAAGATACTCGTGATCGGCGCTTCCACTGGTGGTACGGAGGCCCTGAAAGATGTCCTGTCCCAAATGCCTGCGCACTCCCCCGGGATCGTGATTACGCAGCACATGCCGGAAGGATTCACGAAGTCCTTTGCTTCGCGCCTCGACGGCCTCTGCAAAGTGCGCGTCAAAGAAGCCGAACATGGTGACAAAATCCTCCCCGGACATGCCTATCTCGCCCCAGGACATTCCCATTTGTTGCTGAAACGGAACGGAAACAGCTATATCTGCGAACTTTCCAGCGCAGAGCCCGTCAATCGGCACCGCCCTTCGGTTGATGTGCTTTTCAAGTCCGCCGCAAAAAATGCCGGTAAAAACGCCATAGGCATCATACTCACCGGTATGGGCAAGGACGGTGCCATTGGTATGAAAGAAATGCACGATGCTGGCGCCTACACTTTTGCCCAGGATGAAAAAAGCTGTGTCGTGTTCGGTATGCCCAAGGAGGCAATTTCACAAGGCGGCGTGGACGAGATCGTATCGCTCAAGGAAATTGCTACCCGAGTGATGAGCTATCTTGGCAAATCCGTCAGGTAACGATTAATCCGCGTCACCCAAATAAAAAAGGGCGGTAACCCGCCCTTTTTTATTTTTTGCAATAAGCCTTATTGCCGGCTGACTTCCATTAGCTGCTTGTTAATAGTGATATCAGACTTGGCTTTCAATGCAGCCAGATAAGCCGCTGTATATTCTTCAGCCAAAGCCCCTTCCATTTCACCGCGCAGCAGATTCCGCTCGTCGTTATCTTCAGGTGCGGCACTATCCACTCGACCGATGCGTATCAGGGTATATCCCGTTCCAGAATTCTCAATACCGTCGAATGCCGGCAGCGAGGAAACATCAGTACGGAATGCCTGCTTCATGACTGCATCGCTCAAACCTTGAGCATTCTTGCGATCGATCACGACATCGGGGATCCATTCCAGACCCGGGGCATTCTTGTTCTGGCGCAGCGAAGACAGCAACTCCTTGCCTTGCTTGATAGCCATGACCACCGCTTGCTCATGCCGCAGGAAGTTTTCCAAAGCAGTACTGATCTCGGTCAAGCTGCGAGCCGCGGAAGGCTTATACTCGATTACGCGCGCAGCCAATAGCGTGTTCGGAGCCACCTCAACCGCTTCGGTATTGCGTTTGTCTTTCAGTACCTCATTGGAGAAAACTGCGTTGACCAGCTTGTCGCTCTTGAAAAACTTCATCGCGTCGGCACGGCTCATCCACTGGCTCGCCTGCACCTGCAAACCAAACTCCTTGGCTGCGGGTTGTAAGCTATCCGATTGTTCGTAAACGACGTTGCTGAAACCTTCCGCCTTCTCTGCAAACTGAGCCAGCGCTTTCTGATAGATCAACTCGGCACGGATATTGGTTTTCACTTCATCAAAGGTTTGGCCGGAGCCCTGAATTTCAGTCAGCTTGATGATATGAAATCCAAACTCGGATTCGACCAAATCGCTGATCGCACCAGGCGCCATATTGAACACGGCTTCCTCGAAAGGCTTCACCATCATACCGCGGCCGAATAGACCGAGATCGCCGCCATTCTGCGCAGAGCCGGGATCCTGTGAATACTGCTTGGCCAGCGCGTCGAACTTGCTGGGATCTTTCTTGACTTCGGCCAGTATCGAATTCGCTTTTTCACGAGCGCCCTGCTTGGATGCGGCATCACCCTTGCCGAAACCGATCAGGATATGGCTGGCGCGACGTTGCTCCTGGCCCTGGAATTGCGCGGCATTTTCCGAATAATACTTTTGCGCTTCCTCATCGCTGACCTGGATGCCGGGAATGAGATTATTGGCGGAGAACATCACGTATTCGATTTTGACTTGCTCCGGAACGCGAAACTTTTCCTTGTTCTTTTCGTAATAGTCTTTGATCTGCGCAGGCTCAACTTTAACCTTATCGAGAAAAGCATCCGCATTAATTGTTGCGATGCTGATTTCCCGCTGTTGATGCTCGACCTGCATCACTTTGTCGAACAGTGAACTCGGAACGAATGCCGCCGCCGCCACACCATCACGCGCTTGCTGAACCAGCAACTCCGCCCGCATGCGGGCTTCGAATTGGCTGGGTGACATGTTATTTTGCTTCAGAACTTCATCATAAAGCTCTTGCGAGAACTTTCCATTCTGTTGAAATTCTGGAAGTCCGATGATGAAATTGCTTAGGGACTCGTCGGAAAGTGCAAAATTGCGATCGCGGACCTCTGCATTCAGGAGGCGTGACACCACTAATTTATCCAGCACGGATTGCCGCACTTCCGGATTCTCCAGCAACGCCGGATCAACTTTCCCAGCCGCCTGCATTTGATTACGCAGTGCCTGCATGGCGTTGCTGTACTCCTGCATCGTCACGCTTTTGCCATCGACCTTGGCCACAGCTGCGCCAGAGCCGGCATTTTGAAGATAGGTATCGATCCCGAATACTGCAAAGGTCACGGCTATGAGAGCAAGGATGCCTTTTGCCAACCACCCTTTGGAATGCTCACGAAATGTATCCAACATGACTTAACTCTCTTCACAACGATATTGCCCAGCGGATTATTGCAACTAGCCGAGCGGCGTTTAAAAAGCGTTGACTATACCATAGTCGTCAAGCTCTGGCGCGGAGAGGGAGGTGAAGTGAAAGTCTGGATGTAAAAACAAAACGGCGAGCTACATAGCTCGCCGTTTTGTTGTCATTGGCGGAGTGGACGGGGCTCGAACCCGCGACCCCCGGCGTGACAGGCCGGTATTCTAACCAACTGAACTACCACTCCAAAACTTTTGATACTGCGCGTTCGGCAATTATTTGGTGGGTGCTGACGGGATCGAACCGCCGACATTCGCCTTGTAAGGGCGACGCTCTACCAGCTGAGCTAAGCACCCTTTCCTGCCGAACAAAGACCGCTAGTTTACAGCATCCTTGAGCGCTTTGCCAGCCCTAAATTTCGGAGAATTTGCTGCCTTGATCTTGATGGTGGCGCCTGTGCGGGGATTGCGGCCACTACGAGCAGCGCGCTTGCCTACGTAAAAAGTTCCAAAACCGATTAGGGTTACGGGATCACCCTTTTTCAGCGCTTTTGCGATTGCGGTTGTTGCTGCATCCAACGAACGTCCTGCGGCGGCCTTGGAGAGACCGGCTTCTTTGGCGATTTGATCAATCAGTTCTGACTTGTTCACGAGCAATCCCCTTTCGACATTGTTTGTAAATGACAGGCGAACCCTGTACTCAACTTTATAGCAAGCGGGAAAAGCTTGTGTCAAGCCTTTCCCGCCATATCGAAAGGATTATATTGCGCAGCCGCCCAACTCGTCTGAAAGGCGCATCAATGGGTGATAATCGGAGAAGTTTTTTCAGTATTTTCCGTCCCGGAAGCATCCCCTGCCGGACCAGTCGTTTCCGCCGGTTCCGGCATGCGTTCCAGTGCAATCTGCAGTACCTGATCAATCCACTTCACTGGATGGATATCCAGCTTGTTTTTGATATTGTCCGGGATATCGACCAAATCCTTGACGTTTTGCTCCGGGATCATGACCGTCTTGATGCCCCCGCGATGCGCGGCCAGCAGCTTTTCTTTCAAACCGCCGATAGGGAGCACTTCGCCGCGCAACGTAATTTCACCCGTCATCGCGACATCCGCACGTACCGGAATATTGCTCAGCACTGACACCAAGGCGGTGCAGATCGCAATACCTGCGCTCGGGCCATCCTTGGGTGTCGCGCCTTCCGGCAAGTGAATGTGAATGTCGTTCTTTTCGTAGAAGTCCGGATTGATGCCCAAACGCGCTACGCGGCTGCGCACCACGCTCATGGCAGTCTGGATAGACTCCTGCATCACCTCGCCCAGCTTGCCGGTAGTGATGGTCTTGCCCTTGCCTGGCATCAGAACGGTTTCGATCGTCAGCAGCTCGCCGCCCACCTCCGTCCACGCCAGACCTGTCACCTGGCCAATCTGGTTTTCCTTGCTCGCCAAGCCAAAATCGTAACGTTGCACGCCCAGATATTTATCCAGATTGCGCGGAGTGACGGTGACGCGTTTCGCAGCGGCCGTCTTGGCCTTGGACTTGCCGACCAGCAACTCCTTCACGACCTTGCGGCAGATCTTGGAAATTTCGCGATCCAGGCTACGCACACCTGCTTCGCGCGTGTAATAGCGCACGATATCTCGCACAGTGTTTTCGGAGATATTGATTTCCGACTCTTGCAGCCCATGCGTTTTGAGCTGCTTGGGAAGCAGATAGCTCATTGCAATGTTGACCTTCTCGTCTTCGGTATAACCGGCGAGACGAATCACCTCCATCCGGTCCAGCAGCGCCGGCGGGATATTCAGAGAATTGGAAGTCGCAACAAACATGACATCGGAAAGGTCGTATTCCACTTCAACATAATGGTCGACGAATGTATGGTTTTGCTCCGGATCAAGCACCTCGAGCAAAGCCGAAGACGGATCGCCACGGAAGTCCTGGCCCATCTTGTCGACCTCATCCAGCAGGAACAGCGGATTTTTGACACCAACCTTGTTCATGCTTTGCAGCACCTTACCCGGCATCGAGCCGATATAGGTGCGACGATGGCCGCGAATTTCGGATTCGTCGCGCACGCCACCCAAAGCCATGCGTACGAACTTGCGGTTCACCGCCTTGGCGATGCTTTGGCCAAGAGAAGTCTTGCCGACACCGGGCGGCCCGACCAGGCAGAGAATAGGCGCCTTCAGTTTATCGACGCGCTGCTGCACCGCGAGATACTCGATAATGCGTTCCTTGACCTTTTCCAGACCGTAGTGATCCGCATCGAGAATTTTTTCAGCCTCGGCCAGATCCTTGCTGATCTTGGTCTTTTTCTTCCAAGGCAAGCCGATCAGTGTATCGATGTAGTTACGCACCACCGTCGCTTCAGCGGACATCGGCGACATCATCTTGAGTTTCTTCAACTCGCTATGCGCCTTCGTAAGTGCCTCTTTCGGCATATGCGCTGCCTTGATGCGCTTTTCGAGCTCGTCTATATCCGCATTCTCGTCCTGCTCGCCAAGCTCTTTCTGGATAGCCTTTACCTGTTCGTTCAGGTAATACTCACGCTGGCTCTTTTCCATCTGGCGCTTAACGCGGCCACGAATGCGCTTTTCCACTTGCAGGATGTCGATTTCAGCTTCTAGCAAGCCGAGCAGATGCTCCAGGCGTTTGCCGATGTCGAACATTTCGAGAATTTCCTGCTTTTCTTCCAGCTTGAGCGTCAGATGCGCCGTAATGGTATCGGCCAACCGACCGCCATCATCGATGGTAGCAAGTGAAGTCAGAATCTCGGGGGGGATTTTTTTATGCAGTTTGACGTACTGATCGAACTGCGTGAAGACAGTGCGCATCAACGCCTGAATCTCGCTGCTATCGCCCGCCTCCGTCTCGACGCGCTCGACCCTGGCCGCGAAACAACCATCGACCTCAGTAAATTCGGTAACCTTGGCGCGATACACGCCCTCGACAAGCACTTTGACAGTGCCGTCGGGCAGTTTAAGCATTTGCAGGACGGTAGCTACCGTGCCGACATCATATAAATCTTCTGCTTGAGGATCATCGTTATTGGGGGACTTCTGGGCTACAAGCAGAATCTGCTTGTTTTGCTCCGAAGCGATCTCTAGCGCCTTTACGGATTTGGCGCGCCCCACGAACAAAGGAATGACAAGGTGGGGATAGACGACCACGTCACGCAGAGGAAGCAGCGGCAACAGGCCGGAATCCGCAGAAAAGGCTTGATCTATATGTTCTGTCATGGACGAACCTTCACAATAGGGTGTCTCGGCGAATTGCCGGGACGTAGATACTTAAATGGGGATGATCCAGTACCCTTCAAGGGTACGTGCAAAGCTATTACGGCTTCAGTTAGCGGACTCGGCGACACGCGGTTGATCGGAGTACATCAGAAGTGGGGGCGTTTCTCCGCGCACCACACCCTCGTCCACCACAACCTTGCTCAAATTGGTCAAGGAAGGCAGGTCGAACATGATATCGATCAGCGAATGCTCCAGGATGGAGCGCAAGCCACGGGCGCCAGTCTTGCGCTCAAGCGCTTTCTTGGCCACCAGCTTCAGCGCGGATTCGCGGAATTCGAGTTCCACGCCTTCCATTTTGAAAAGTTTGACATACTGCTTGGTCAGGGCGTTCTTCGGTTCCACGAGAATTTTCATCAGCGCCGGCTCGTCCAACGACTCCAGCGTTGCGACTGCCGGGAGACGGCCTACAAACTCGGGAATCAACCCGAACTTGATCAAATCCTCTGGCTCAACCTCACGCAGGATTTCACCCACTGCCCGCGCATCGTCTTTGCTCTTCACTTCCGCACCGAAACCGATCCCGCCCTTTTCCGAACGGCGACGAATAACCTTGTCCAGGCCATCGAATGCACCGCCGCAGATGAACAGGATATTGGTGGTATCGAGCTGCACAAACTCCTGGTTCGGATGCTTGCGGCCACCTTGGGGAGGTACGGAGGCGATTGTGCCTTCGATCAGCTTGAGGAGTGCCTGCTGCACGCCTTCGCCCGAGACGTCACGTGTAATCGAAGGATTGTCGGACTTGCGTGAAATCTTGTCGATTTCATCGATGTAAACGATACCGCGCTGCGCCTTCTCGACCTCATAGTCACATTTCTGCAGCAGTTTCTGCATGATGTTTTCGACGTCTTCTCCCACGTAACCGGCCTCGGTCAGCGTAGTTGCATCGGCGATTACGAACGGCACATCAAGCAAGCGCGCCAACGTTTGCGCCAGCAAAGTCTTGCCCGACCCGGTCGGTCCGATCAGCAGAATATTGGTCTTAGCAATCTCGACCTCATCCTTCTGACTGGATTGGCCCAAACGCTTGTAGTGGTTGTAAACCGCTACCGATAGGATTTTTTTCGCAGGAGTTTGCCCGATCACATATTGATCGAGGATATCGCAGATTTCCTTGGGTGTAGGCAGACTGTTGCTGCGCGGCTTGAGGCTATTCTCATCCAGTACTTCTTCGCGGATGATGTCGTTGCACAAGTCGACGCATTCGTCGCAAATGAATACGGAAGGACCGGCGATGAGCTTGCGCACTTCATGCTGGCTCTTGCCGCAAAACGAGCAATACAGCAGCTTTTCACCTTCCGACTTACTGGTCATGACTAATTCCCAATCATTACTAACGTTGTCATATCTTATGCGGCCTCGCCACGACTGGCAATCACCTTGTCCACCAAACCATAATTTACCGATTGAGTGGCGCTCATGAAGTTGTCGCGATCAGTATCGCGCTCTATGGCCTCAATACTTTGACCCGTTTGCGCGGCAAGTATTTCATTCAGACGCTGACGCAGGAAAAGAATTTCTTTGGCATGGATTTCGATGTCCGAAGCCTGGCCTTGGAACCCACCCAATGGCTGGTGAATCATCAAGCGCGAGTTCGGCAGGCAATAACGCTTACCCTTGGCGCCAGCGGTCAGCAGCAATGCGCCCATACTGGCCGCTTGACCAATACACAGCGTGCTGACATCGGGCTTGATGAACTGCATGGTGTCGTAAATCGCCATCCCGGCCGTCACCGATCCGCCTGGGGAATTGATATACAGCGAAATGTCCTTGTCCGGATTTTCCGCTTCGAGGAACAGCAATTGAGCAACGATTAGATTGGCGGTCATATCATTGACGGGACCCACCAGGAAGATCACACGCTCCTTGAGCAGGCGCGAGTAGATATCATAGGAGCGTTCGCCACGACCGCTCTGCTCGATCACCATCGGAATGTATCCGAGGCCTTGCGGCTCCCAGTGGTTTTGCGTGTTCATCAGGCATTCCCCATCAATTCATCGAATGAAACAGCCTTCTCGGTCACCTTGGAACGTTCCAACACCCAGTTAACCACGTTTTCTTCAGTTGCCAGGCCCATCGGTTCGTCCAATCGCTGCGGATCGGAGTAGTACCAGCGTACCACTTCTTCAGGCTGCTCGAAGCTCTTGGCAAACTCGTCGACCATCGCACGAATCTGCTCGGGAGTCGCATGCAGTTCATTTTTGTTTACCAGTTCGGCCAGGATCAGGCGCAAATGAACGTTGCGCTTGGCTTGCTCTTCAAACATGCCCGCTTCCAGATTCACCTGGGTAGGGTCCATGCCGCGCTGTTGCAGATTGGCATGAGCGCCTTGCATCAAGCGATTGATCTCCATGGCAATTAACGCACGAGGCAGCTCGAGGTTGACTGCTTCCAGCAGCGCCTTGAAAACTTGCTCCTTGAGCTTGGCACGCACGCGCTTGGTGACTTCCTGCTGAAGGCTGTCTTGGATATCTGCACGCATTTTCTCAACATCGCCGCTTTCGATACCAAGGTTCTTGGCGAACTCGGCATCCAGCTCCGGCAGTTTCATCTGCGCGACGGTGTTGACCGTCACATCGTAAGACACCGTCTTACCAGCCAGCTGCGGGCTGGGATTATCTTCGGCGTAGGTAATATCGAATTTCTTGGTGGCGCCGGCCTTGGCACCGATGATGTTATCGTCGAATTCGGCGATGCGGCCATCCTCGCCCAGAATCAGATCAATGCTGTTGCCGTTGGTGCTCTCCACTTCCTGACCGTCGATTTCCGCACGGAAGGTGACGCTAACCTTGTCGCCTTTCTTGGAAGCTCGCTTGACGGGCTCATAAGTAGCGCGCTGCTTTTGCAGCACTTCAATGGTACGGTCGATATCGGCATCGCCCACGGTGATGGTGGGGCGCTCGATGGAAACCGCGCTCAGCTCACCAACAACGACTTCAGGAAAGACTTCGAACGTAGCTATAAACTCGAACTGGCCTTCGGTTTCGGCGCTCGGCTTCTGCTCGATATTCGGGTAGCCGGCAACGCGCAATTTATTTTCGGTTACGGCTTCGGTAAAGGTACGCTCAACCGTGCTGGAAATCACTTCATCGAATACTTGCGGACCGTAATTCTTTTGCACCAGGCTCATCGGCACCTTGCCGGGACGAAAGCCAGCCATTTTTACGGTGCGGGCGAGACGACCTAGACGCTGCCCGACTTCTTCCTCGATCGGCTTCATCGGCACCGACACCGTCATACGGCGCTCCAGATTGCTCAGGGTTTCCACGGTTGCTTGCATAGCTCTTCTATCCTTAGTTCAGTAATCATCTGGTGCGAAAGGAGAGACTCGAACTCTCACGCCTTGCGGCGCTGGAACCTAAATCCAGTGCGTCTACCAATTCCGCCACTTTCGCAGTGTCGAGGTGCTTGTCGGACAATTATGACAAGCTGAAAATCCCGCTATTGTAACCGACTCTCCAGCCTCGCGGAACCTTCTCCAAACGGGAATCCGATTTGACAAAGCCTTCTTGCGGGTAGCAAGATGAAAAGCTCATAACCACTGGAATTTTCTCATGCACGACACGATCACCCCTCAGGAAACCATGCTGCTTAGAGCGGAAATCGAGTTGTTGATGAAGGAGCGGCAAGCATTGCTGAAAGTCAGCGGTGCCGCGGCCAGCCTGATTGCCGAACTGCGCAGCAACGATCTTCCGCCTGCTGCCGTTGAAGCTGCGGAATTGCTCGCAGGTAGTATCAATGCACTCTCCGAAGAAACCTTGCAGGATGCATTGAACTCCGTCAGCGCCCAAATACATGAGGGCTGATCCTGCTCAGGCAAGGTACTGATCGAGATAACCTTCTATCGAGCGCTCTATTTTGCCCTTGGCTGCGGAAAGCAGCCACGAGAGATTGACGGAAACGCTGACTTCATTCGGGTGCACGTCTATCCTGCCATCCGCACCCGGACACTCGAAACGCAGACTGTCGCCTTCCCAGCTGTACTTTGCCCCTAAGTCACCTTTGAGCTTATCGGCTACTGCCTGTACCGACTGCTTGGCTTGATCATGCCCTAGTTCGTGCGCACGCCTCACGTGAATTTCAGCCATTTCATTCCTCCTGAATAATTGTGGATTCAAAATTGCCGAATTTTGAATCCGGCATGTAATATCTCGCTTTCCCCTGAATTAGTGCACACCTTTGAATTCAAGATATTCCCTGCTGAGCTTTGTTGTCGCGGCCTGCCTTGGCAGCGCTTGCGCCAACCAGGTCTATCATTCACAAGCCATTGAAGCCGAAAAAACGGCAGATCAATTCGCAGAGCGGAGCTTAAATTCACCCGAATTACAGCACTATATGCGATCGCAAGGCTATCCGGCCGAAGCTCTCCCCGTTAGCACCTGGGGTTTAAGGGAACTGACGCTGGCAGCTTTTTTCTACCACCCGCAACTCGCTGTCGCTCGCGCCCAATGGAAGGCTGCACAGGCACAGGAAGTCACTGCCGGCCAAAAACCCAACCCGTCCATCTCCGGAAACATCGAGCACCACAGCAAAACCGATGGCGGCGTTTCACCTTGGACTCTCGGCATCAGCCTCGATATCCCTATCGAAACCGGCGACAAGCGTCAGATCAGAATCGACCAGGCGGCCAGCTTGTCCCAAGCCGCCCGCATCGATATCGGCCAGCAAGCCTGGCAAGTGCGCAGCCGATTGCAAGCCAGCCTGACCGAATATCGCACGGCCCTTGATCAATCCGGATTATTGCAGCGTGAAGTCGATCTGCAAGCTGCGATTGTACAGATGTTGCAAAAACGACTGGAGGCTGGGATCGTATCCGACATTGATCTGGCCACGGCCAGATTGCAACTTCAGAAACTGCAAAACACGCTGGCGGCCGAAACCGCGCGCAGCTCTGAGCTTCGTGCCGAGCTTGCTGCGGCCATCGGCATCCCGCTACGGGCACTGGACGCCGTCAAAATCGACGACCGGTTGCCGACCTTATATCCCATCAAAAAACTACCTCCTGCAGACATGCAACGCGCAGCGCTGCTCAATCGACTTGATATACGCAGCGCCCTCGCCCGCTACGATGCCGCCGAATCCAGACTCAAGCTGGAAATTGCCAAGCAACACCCCGACTTTGTTCTTTCACCCGGTTATATCTTCGATCAGGGCGACAATCTTTGGTCGCTCGGGGTTTCTCTGCTGTTAGGACTATCGAACAAAAACAAAGGCCCCATCGTGGAAGCCGAGGCAATGCGCGAAGTGGAGGCCCGGCAATTCGAAGCCCTGCAAGCACGGGTCATCGGCGAACAGGAACAGGCACTCGCCCAATATGCCAGCCGCCTGGCGGAATTTGATAAAGCGGAAAGCATGGTAGCAGCCCAGCAGCGACAAAATGCGAAAAGCGAGCGGCTATTCAAGGCCGGCCATATCGATCGGCTCGAGTGGACCACGGCCCAACTGGAAGCAATCCTCGCAGAACAAGGCCGGCTGGCCGCGATGATGCGCGTATACAAGGCGTTAGCCGCGCTTGAGGATGCCTTGCAACGCCCGCTGAACGACGATCAGCCCCTGGCCCTACCCGAACAGAATTCCGAGGACACGCAGTCATGAACCGCAAAACGCTCACGATCATCGTTCTGCAGGCGTTGATCATCATCATCATGTTTTGGTTGCTGGTGTTTTACGGCAAGGATGAGTATGAGGCCTACTCCCAGGAGGAGCAGGAAGAGGAAATTGCAAGTCCGCCGCGGGTTTCTTCCGAAAGCGGTGCCGCCGTGGTCACACTCTCAATCGAAACGCAGCGCCAGAGCGGTATCGTCGCCAGCCCGCTACGCGCTGCGCATTACCAATCGACACTTAGCGCGTTCGGTACGGTCGTCAACCTGGACGGTTACAGTGAGTTGCGCACTCGTTATCTTGCGGCACAGGCAGAAGCCAGCGTGGTGCGAGCCTCCATCGCCAACAGCCGGAAGGAATATCAGCGCATGCTGCAATTGAACCGGGATGACCATAACGTCTCCGATCGCGCAGTGGCTGCTGCCGAAGCCGCCTGGAAAGCCGACGAAGCACGCCTCGCGGCGGCCGAAACCGCAGCGGCAAGCATACGTGACACGATGCGCCAGCAATGGGGCGAAACGCTGGCGGCATGGGCCACGCAGCAGCCTGCCGGCGAAGCTGTGCAGCGCTTGCTGCAGCACCGTGAGGTTTTGCTGCAGATTACCCTGCCTTTTGATGCGGCAACGCCAGGCAAAGGCACTGCATTGATGGTCGAACCGGCAGGTGCCGGCGGCAAAACAACGCGCGCGACCTTCGTCTCGGCCGCTCCGCAAACCGATGCCGCCATTCAAGGCGAGACTTTCTTCTATCGCGCCTCGGCCGACAACTTGCGTGTTGGCATGCGTGTCGCCGCACATCTTGCCCAATCAGGCAAGAGCGCTGCCGGCACGGTCATTCCGGCTTCAGCGGTGGTCTGGTATGGCGGAAAAACCTGGGTTTACCAGAAGCAATCTGAAGAGCGCTTTATTCGCCGCCAGGTCAGCACCGAGCGTGAGGCCGGTGATGGCTGGTTCAACGCCGGCAACATCAAGGCCGGGGATGAAATTATTACCAGCGGCGCGCAGCTTCTGCTTTCGGAAGAGTTCAAGTACCAAATCACCAACGAAAATGAAGACTGAAGCAATCATGTCAGGCTTCATTTCAGAGAAAGTTAATGCGGCAGAGCCGCGTTATGCCGCAACTAAAACGAGGATTAGACCGGCATGATGTCGGCCATCGTACGTTTCTCGATACGCTTTTATGGCGTCATCATCGGACTCGCCAGTTTGGCGATCATTTACGGTTTATATAGCCTGACACAGGCCAATCTCGATGTATTCCCGGAGTTCTCGCCAACGCAGGTAGTGATCCAGACCGAATCGCCCGGCTTGTCGGCAGAGCTGGTGGAAGTCCTGGTGACCCAGCCCATTGAGAACAGCATCGCCGGGACCGTCGGCATCGACATGATGCGCTCGCAGTCGATGCCGGGGCTGTCGGTGGTGACTATCATTTTCAAGGAAGGCACCGACATCTACCGCAACCGCCAGGTAGTCGCGGAGCGCCTGGGCACGTTGTCCGGTCAATTACCGCAAGGCATCATCCCCAACATCACGCCCCTGACTTCCTCCGCCAGCACGGTATTGGGGGCAGGCCTCACCTCGGAAGAACGTTCGCTGATGGAGCTGCGCACGCTGGTCGACTGGACGATACGCCCGCACCTGCTGGCGGTGAACGGTGTTGCCGACGTCAACGTGTTCGGCGGCGATGTCCGGCAATTCCAGATTCAAGTCGAGCCGGACGAGCTGATCCATTACAACCTTTCGCTGCAGGAAGTGCTGGACGCCGCGAGCCGTGCCACAGGCGTGCGCGGCGCAGGCTATATCGAAAACAACAACCAGCGCATCGTGATCAACAGCGAGGGCCAGACATTGACGCCTGCCCACTTGGCGCAAATGCCGGTCGTACACCGCAACGGCCAAACGATACGGCTGGGAGATATCGGCCAGGTGACTGAAGGTGCAGCGCCATCGATCAGCGCCGCGGCTATCAACGGCAAACCAGGCGTCTATTTGTCAGTGCAAGGGCAACTCGGAGCCAACACCAAAGCCGTCACCGAAGCAGTCGAAAAAGCGCTGCGCGAACTCGAACCCACCCTTGCCTCGGAACAGGTCAAGCTCTACCCCCGCCTCTTCCGTCCGGCGAACTTTATCGAAACCGCCGTTGATGGCGTACAGACCGACATACTCATCGGTTCGGTGCTGGTCATTACAGTGCTGTTCCTATTTTTATTCAACGCACGAACTGCTTTCATTTCTGCGACGGCAATCCCGCTCTCGTTGCTCACGGCCATCATCGTGCTCGAGTACTTCGGCATCGGCCTTAACATCATGGTGTTGGGTGGACTGGCGATCGCGCTCGGCGAAGTGGTGGACGATGCCATCATCGATACCGAAAATATTTTCCGCCGTTTGCGGGAAAATCGACTGCTGTCGACTCCGCGACCGCTCTACCGCGTGGTATTCGATGCGTCGATGGAAGTGCGCAGCTCCGTCGTTTACGCGACGTTTATCGTCGTGATGGTCTTCCTGCCTTTGCTTACGCTTTCCGGCGTCGCCGGCAAAATGTTCGCGCCGCTAGGCTTGGCCTACATCAGTGCCATCATGGCCTCGCTGGTGGTCGCGCTGACACTGACGCCTGCATTGTGCTATCTGATGCTGGGGAAGGCCCGGCTCGAAAGCGAAGACCCGCCGTTGATTCGCGTAATCAAGCGTGGCTATATCCGTACGCTGCGCGGCATTGAAAAGCATTACAAAATGACCGTGGGAATAGTGATGCTGCTGGTTGCCATGGGCATCGGCATCCTGCCGCTCTTCAAAAGCCAATTCATTCCTAACCTGAACGAGGGCCATTTCATTATTCATATGACGGCGGTGCCTGGCACTGCCGAAAAAGAGTCCCTGCGTATTGGTGAACGAGTCGCCGCGACCCTGGCAAAAATCGATGGTATCCAGTCCGTCGCGCAATGGGTAGGCCGCGCACAAAACGGCGCGGACACCTTTGGCACGCACTACAGTGAATTCGAAGTGGAAATCGGCACGCTATCGGGCGAGGAGCAGTCGCGCATCCTGCATGAAATCCGCGAAACCCTCGCTGGGGGCGATGAAGGCAACGGCTTCCCCGGGGTGAACTTTGCGATCAATACCTTTCTGACCGAGCGCATCGAGGAAACCATTTCCGGCTATGCCGCAGCGATGGTGGTTAACATTTACGGGCAAGATCTCGATGCGCTCGACCGCGATGCGAGAGCGGTTGCCAGCATACTGGCAAGCATGCCTGGCGCCGCTGACGTGCAGGTGCAGTCCCCACCGGGAACCCCGCAGCTGGTCATTCGTTTACGTCCGGAGCGCGTTGCGCAATGGGGCATGCGCCCGCTCGACGTATTGGACAGCATACGCGCGGCTTACGAGGGCATTCAGGTTGCGCAGACCTTCGAAGGCAGCCGCATCATCGGCGTCGACGTAGTGCTGTCGCCAAAAGCGCGCGGAAACATCCTGCAAGTCGGCAACCTGCCGTTGAAGAACCCTGAAGGCCGCATCCTTCGCTTGAAGGATATCGCGGATATCCGCCAGGAAAGCGGCCGTTCGAAAATTCTCCATGCCGGCGCAAAGCGCATCCAAACGGTTACCAGCAATGTGGTGGATCGGGACATCGGAAGCTTTTCCGATGAGTTGAAAGCGCGCATTCGCAGCGAGGTCGCTTTTGCCCCGGGCAATTACCCGGAGTTCACGGGCGAGGCCGAAGCACAGGCGCAATCGCGACAGGATCTGATCGTGCACTCCCTGCTCGCTGGAGTAGGCATTTTTCTAATGCTGTATATTGCCTTCGGCCGGCTGCGCAATTTGCTGCTTACCTTCGCCAACCTGCCTTTTGCACTAATTGGGGGCGTACTCGCCGCCATGTTCACCGGCGGGTGGATCTCGCTCGGCTCGCTCGTCGGCTTCGTCACGCTGTTCGGCATTACCTTGCGCAACTCCATCATGCTGGTTTCGCACTATCAGCACCTAGTGGATGAGGAGGGCATGGAATGGGGGTTGGAGACCGTTTTACGCGGAGCCTCCGAACGCCTGCCCTCCATTCTCATGACCGCCCTGGTTACAGCGCTGGGCCTGTTGCCGCTAGCCGCGGGTAGCGGGCAGCCGGGACGGGAAATCGAAGGGCCGATGGCGACCATTATCGTCGGCGGACTGGTAACCTCCACCATACTAAACCTGCTGATTCTCCCTACCATCATGCTTCATTTCGGGAAGTTCGAACGCCAGCAACAATGGCAATCGCAATAAGTTATTGATTGGCATGCCTGTTGCTAGTCTGCAGGTGTGGAATTCCTGCCAAAAAATAATCGCGATCGCTTCCGGCTGCTTTATATAGCTATCGGGCTTTTCCTGCTTCTTGACCTTGCAGTCCTTGCCACGGCGTATTGGCTCTCCTACCAGATCGCTGAGAACGCAATCACCATCAATCTGGCTGGTCGCCAGCGCATGCTTACCCAGCGCATGGTCAAGGCATTGCTAAACCTGGATCGCGCGGTCGATCATCAGCACCGGGCTGAAGCATTGGCCGAGTTACGTCTGACCTTTACCCTTTTCGATTCAACCCTGCACAGCCTGCATCGAGGTGGAGTAACGATCGGCGGTGACGGACTGCCGGTAAAAATCGCGGCGATCCGTGGCGGCCCTGCGCAAGCCCTGATCAATGAAGCCGGGCAAATATGGAATCCCTACCGAGACAAGGTGCAAGCGTTGCTGCACGATCCAGAATTCGTGCCGCAGGAAAAAATCGATGCGGCGGCTGCGCTTGCGAACACGGAAAATCTCGCGCTACTGGAGTTGATGAATTCATTGACGACCGCACTGGAAGAAAGCGCAATCGCAAAAACCTCACGCATCCGCATGCTGCAGATCGTGACATTCTCCTTGGCCGTTTTCAGTTTCATCCAGATCATCCTGATGATGCGACAACAACTCAGGAAAACCAGCAAGCACAAGGAAACGCTCAATCACATTATTCACAAGATCAACGCCGGCATACTTGTGTGTGATGACAATGGCATTGTCAAAGCAGCCAATCAATCTGCAGGCACGCTATTTGGCTATGAGGCTGCGGACTTGATAGGCATGGCCGGAAGCAAGCTTTTGTTCCTGGAAGAAAACATTCTGTACGGTCGGCGCCAGGACGGCTCCCTGTTTCAGGCCGAGTCACAGCATCGGGAATTGACGCTGGACAATGCCAGAATGCGCCTCAAAACAGTCGCAGATGTTACGCAGCAACGCCTGCTGGAAAACACGTTGAGTCATCTCGCCTACCATGATGCGCTTACCGGCCTGCCTAACCGCCTGCTGTTCGATGACCGCCTGAATCAAAGCATCCTGTCCGCCAGAAGACGGGGTGGGAAACTCGCCGTGCTGTTCGTCGACCTGAACAAATTCAAGCAAGTCAACGATAACCACGGGCACCATGTCGGAGATCAACTGCTGAAAGAAGTAGCCGTACGCCTGCGCAGTTGCCTGCGCGAGGAAGACACCGTCTCCCGATTCGGGGGAGATGAGTTCGGCATCCTGCTATCCTCGGTGTCCAGTCAGGAAGACTGCGTCATGGTGATCACGCATCTGCTCGAAACACTGCGCACGGTATTCATCACAGAAGGAATCCGGCTCTTTCCCGACGCCAGCATCGGCATTAGCCTCTACCCCAGTGATGGCGATGACGAGAAAGTCCTCATGCGTCGCGCCGATCAAGCCATGTATGCAGCAAAACGAAACAGCACCTGCCATTTCGCTTTTTATGCTGCCACGCAGGATCTCAATCGTATTTCAGATATTTGAAACGTGGGTCGTCGTTAGGCGTGCCTTCCAATGCCCCGCCTTCGTTGCCCGGCTGCCACTGAATGACTTCTTCGATTTTCTTGGCCAGAGTGAAATCCTTGTCGGTAATTCCCTTGGCCGTGTGTGTACTCAGTTTGACGATGACAAAGGCATAAGAGACCGTCAGATCGGGATGATGCCAGGCCGCCTCGGCCAAGTGCCCCACCGTGTTGACGACCATCAGCGTGCCCTTCCAGCCGCTGGTTTTGAATTTGCGGCGGATCCAGCCGTTCTCGAAATACCAATGCGGTAATTCGCTCTCCAGTTTCTGCTGGATTTCCTGCTCGCTATAGACGCGTTCTGCCGTTTTTTCCATGGTGTACTCTCCTAAATGGCGCGTGCCGGTATCGGTCCGCCGGCCCAGGCAGCGGCAAATTCCGCGTACCCGGACTTACCGACGATATGTATGGGACAACTCAATGCGGCAGCAAACTGTTCAAATGCGACATCCAATATACCCTCGTCCGTGAGACGACGAAGCGGAACCGGATGTTCAACGACAGCTTCGTGTTTGACCAGGACAAGCCGGTCGGCACCGATTTTTTTCGCCAACCATGCCGCCAGGCTATCCGAGGTCACGTCCCAGCTTGCGGGGATTCCATCTTCCGCGAGCACCATCTGACTGGGTAACCAGACGATGGCGCGGTGCTGCCACGAGCGTTCGGCGATCTCCAGCTCTGAAGCCGCCATCGCCAGCGTGGGCTGAATGGATTTGAATACAAATCCATATTGCTCCATCGCAAGCAGCGCCATGTGGTGTGCAGTGGCATCGCCATACCCACCGGCTATCTGATGCTTGCGTACTGTATCCGCAAATACGCCGCCGCCCGGCACAATCACAATGCGTCCATCGCTATGCTCAGCCAGAAGCGATAACCACGCATTCAGTTCAGGCGTTCCCAGCAAACTTCCGCCAAGCTTAACGACCCACATCCGGCCCCCTTAAATATTCCATCAGTTGCAGCATTCCCGAGGCTTTATCCAGCGTTTCGCGATATTCTTTTTGCATCTCCGAATCGGCAACGATTCCACCGCCCGCCCAGAAACGTATTATGCCTTTTGAATATACCGCCGTGCGGATGGCGATATTGGTATCCATATTGCCATCGAAGCCGATATAACCGATTGCGCCGCAATACACGCCTCGCCTGCTCGGCTCCAACTCCTCGATGATTTCCATCGCCCGCAACTTGGGCGCACCGGTAATAGAGCCGCCGGGGAAACACCCTTTCAGCAAGTCTATCGCATCTCTATCCTGCGCCAATGTGCCGGTCACGGTGCTGACAAGGTGATGCACGTTGGCAAAGCTTTCCAATTCAAACAGGCGGTCGGCACGCACCGAGCCAATCGCGCAATTCTTGCCGATATCGTTGCGCAGCAAATCGACGATCATCACGTTCTCGGCCTTGTCCTTTGTGCTGGATTGCAGCGCTTGCGCGTAAGCGCGATCCTGCACCGGGTCGGCCGCACGAGGACGGGTTCCTTTGATCGGCTTGGTTTCAACCTGACGATCAAGCACGCGCAGGAAGCGCTCCGGTGAGGCGGAAAGTATCTGCGCCTGCGGCGTATTCAGATAAGCCGAGAACGGCGCTGGGCTGAATTGCCGCAGCTGGCGATAGGCCGTCCAGGGATCACCCTCAGCCTGTGCGGAAAATCGCTGAGCCAGGTTAACCTGATAACAATCCCCGGCATCGATGTAATTCTTAATGCGGTCGAAAGCAAGAGCATAACTTGCCTGATCCATATTGGAGGTCACCGGGCCGGTCACACGGAATGCTCCGCCTTGAGGCTCCGCCTCTTCGCTGAACAAGGCCAGCAACGCCGGCCATTCAGCTTTTGTTCGCGCATCGCGCCCCTGCCCTACCAGCCAGGCACGACCGGCATGGTGATCGACCACGACGGCCCAATCATAAATGCCGACAGCCAGTTCCGGCATGTTTTCGGCATCCATGGCTTGCTCGTCAAGGGCTTCCAGGCGCCGCGCCGCATCGTATGAAAAATAACCGATAGCGCCTCCCGAAAACGGCAGCACAGATTTTTCGTAGGTGAAGCGTCCGAGAATTCGTTTAAGAATAGAAAACGGATCCGCATCAGAAATCCGCGCAGCGTTTTTCTCTTGTATTTCAGTGCGTTTGCCGCACGTGGTCAGGGTAATGAACGGATCCGCGGCGAAAATATCGTACCGGCCGTAATGACTGCCCGGCCAGCCGCTATCGAGATACACCGCCCATGGGCGATGAGCGATGCGGGAGAACAGAGCCGCACTATCCGCGCGATAAGGCAACTCCGCCAACATCAATGCCATGCCTCCCCCTGCATGCCAAGCCAGGCCACCGCATAGGCGGGAAGGCATACGCCGGCCCACTCGGCCGAGCCGTTGATGACGGGAATCAGTTCTGCGACATCGACGTAACTCCGGTTCATGATGCGCGCGAGTTCGCGCGCCAGAAAACGGCCCGCGCCGGCGCCGACAATGGGGGCCATTTCTGGCAACAAGCCACGCGACAGGTGACGCTGCACTGCATCCTGCAAAGTACGCAGTTGCTTCGATCGCACGGCCTGCGCCAGTTGGCGCCACTCCGCCATCGGCGCATCTTCCAGATCGCGTCCCACCATGCGCGCAAGCCGCCGGGCGCTGTCCGTTTCGGTCTTGCCTGCCCCATCGGCGGTATCGGCCATGTCGTAACCTTCCGGCAGTTCGCCAGTCAGCCGATAGACATCCGCCATCGTGGCAAAATGCTCCGCCGTCAGGCGTTGCCATTCGCCGGCAAACGGCAACTGCTGCGCTACCGCCATGACCGGCGTGCGAATCACGCCGGTATAAACCATTTCCTCGCTCTGCAAGCGCTCCGCGTCGGAATAGCCACGAGCGGCAGGCCTGCCGCGATGCAGCATGATCAGATCGGCGGTCGTACTACCGATATCGACAAGCAATCCATCGCCAAGCTTCGCCGCGAGAAATGCCGCACTTGCGTGCCAGTTAGCCGAAGCAATGTATTGTTTGTGTGTATGTATGGAGTCTGTGGGAACGAAGCCAGAGGGACCGGCGTATATGCGCATTTCCGCCTCTTTCAAAGAGCGGCTCATGCATTCCGTCATGAGCGCCACTCCGACATCGCGGCTGGGGAAAATATCGGCCAATTCGCCGGTCATGGTAACCGCATGACGTTGCGGCACGGCCTGCAGAGAAGACATGACATTCGCGACAGCCTGCTCAAGTTGATCGATACCGCGCCACAGCGGGCATGGTTGTTGAAACACTTGCAGTACATGGCCGTCACCCTGTACCAACACAGCCTTGAGGTGTGCGCCGCCCAGATCCCAGCCTAATGTCGGATTATTATTCACTAAGGCGGACTTCCACGATATTGCGTTCGATGACGGGAGGGGGTCGAAAGTCGCCATTATAGAGCAAGTCCACTATCAGCCGCGCCGGATTGCTCCCTATGGCGCGATGCAAACCCGCGTACGAAGTCGTCAAGCGCGGGTTAATTTCAAGCACGGATATCTGTTTCTCACCGACAAGCAGGTCGACTCCGACATACCCTGCCAACCCCGGTATTGTTTTCGCCACGACCTGCGCTATTTTCTCAAAATCACTCCAGTAATCCCGCATGCCATTCAGCAGGCTGCCATGGTAATGAAACTGGTCATCGATCATTTCGATCAGCTGCCGATTGCAGCTAAGCAAAACTGCCTCGCCATTGTGGCATAGCATGGAAATGCTGGCCGGGGTCCCTGCAACCATGGGCTGGATCACATGCGATTGCCAGCGCTCACCTATAGCCAGCCAGGCCAGCATTGCATCGCTAGTGTGAAATACCCGGCTATCTTCGCACCCAGCCCCGTTATCCGGCTTTGCCACCCACGGGCCCTCGCCTGCTGATTTCCATTCCTTCGCATGAGATGTGGGGACTACCGTAGTGCCGGCGGCAGCGAGTTTGATGTTTGTCGCCAGCTTGCTCGCAGCCAGCCTCACTGCTGAAGGCGCACTACTTAACAATACTTTGTCATGCGCAATGGCGAGGTCGCTCATTTGCGCCAGAATCCCGCCGCTTTCCGGTGCAATCGGCCAAAAAGCGTCGGCCTGCTTAAGGCAAGTTTTCCAAATCTGCTCAACATCCTGCTCGGGATTAATGCCGATAACATCTACCTGGCTGTTCAAAGGCAATGGGGGTAAGCGAACGTCCCGTGTGGTCAGCAATTCGATGCCGGGTAGTTCGGCAAGATCGTTTAGCAAAGCCTCCAGCATGAGCCCGCCCTCTTGCGCCAAGGAGGCAGGCAATGGCTCACGGTATAATCCTCCGCCAGTCACAAATTCACAGACGAAAATTTTCACGTGGAAATTATTCCGGTTATTGATCTTTTACATGGGAAAGTCGTGCGCGCCCAACGCGGCGAGCGGGAGCGTTACCTGCCAATTCGTTCGCAACTGTGCGCTTCTTGCGAACCGCTCGAAATAACACGCGCACTGACCGAATTATACCCATTCAATACTCTCTATATCGCCGACCTGAATGCGATTCAAGGCATGGGGAACAATGTTGCGGAGATCATAAAACTGCATCACCACTTTCCGCATCTCGACTTCTGGGTGGACAGCGGCATAGCGTCTGCGAATACCTGGCCATATCCAAGAGCATCTAACATTCGATGCATCATCGGCAGCGAAGCGCTGAATAGCATCGATCAATATACGCATTTGCTATCAGAACTCGCTACGGTACAGCCGATACTTTCTCTCGACTTCAACCGTAATGGGCTGCTAGGGCCGGAAGCACTATTGCAGCCGGAATATTGGCCCCATAAGCTAATCTGCATGACCCTGACCAGGGTTGGCAGTTACGAAGGCCCCGATTTCGAGAAAATTGCCGAGTTGGCTGCAACCAACCCGCGTCGAGAAATCTATGCCGCCGGAGGTATTCGGGGTATCGCCGATTTAAAAAGACTCCGAGTGCTGGGTGCCGCTGGCGCGCTGATTGCCAGCACCCTTCACGATGGGAAGATTGACGCATCCATGCTCGCCGAGCTAATGGCGTAAAAAAGCCCGGATGAAGATCCGGGCTCTTATCGATCCGATAGAGCTTACTTCGCCTGGAACGGGTGAGCGTTCGTCGGATCCTTGTATTTCGTCACCACGTCCTTGGCCTTGGGCTCACGCGCCACGGCACTCTTGATCGCCTGCTTGGTTGCCTGGTAGTTCCATTCCTGGATGCGCTCGTCGATGTCCGCCTTGTGGTCGATGAACACGCCCACGCAAATGAACACATCGTCCGCCTCGTCAGCCGGAATCGTGCCGTCCGCGACGCAATCCATCACCGCCATCGACACGCCACGCTGCGCCGGGCCGAACATCTGTACCGCCTGCTTGCCGTTCATGATGGTGACCTTGTTGAACATCACCGTCGCCGGCTTCGCCATCAGGTTGGGCGCGACCACCGCCAGCAGGCCATTGACGCCTTCGCGCTGATTGGTCACGGTGCGGGTGAATGCGCGCTCCGCTGCGCTGCCGCGCGGCCCCATGATGAGGTCGATGTGGGCGACGTTCAGCAGGTCCAGCCCACTGCCGTCAGGACGGTTGTCGATGACGAGGGCTTCGCCTACCAGCACTCGGTCGATTACGCGGCCGCTTGTGACGGCACGGGGAGCAGCGGCGCTGCTGGCCGGGGTCGGCTCCGCAGGTTTGTTGCCGCCGAAGAAACCCAGAATCTTATCCAGAATAGACATACTAAATACCCTTGCTTGATCTTTTTTGTCGGCTTAAAACAAAATTCCCAGGCTAGCCTGGGAATTTCATCGAACAACTTTTAGTTCTTCGCTGCGAACGGGTGGGCAGATTCCTTGTACTGCTTGACTACGTCGGCAGCCTTCGGCTCACGCGCCACGGCGCTCTTGATCGCCTGCTTGGTTGCCTGGTAGTTCCATTCCTGGATGCGCTCGTCGATGTCCGCCTTGTGGTCGATGAACACGCCCACGCAGATGAACACGTCGTCCGCTTCTTCCAGCGGGATCGTGCCGTCAGCGACGCAATCCATCACCGCCATCGATACGCCACGCTGCGCCGGGCCGAACATCTGCACCGCCTGCTTGCCGTTCTTGATGGTGACCTTGTTGAACATCACCGTCGCCGGCTTCGCCATCAGGTTGGGCGCAACCACCGCCAGC
>DATHWW010000025.1:0-16461 GCA_035460165.1 Methylophilaceae bacterium
TTACCATGCGAGTGCAGATATTTATGAGGCAGCAGCCTCCGGAAAGCTTTCAGGAATTCATGGCTTCCGTTAAGAAGAATGGAGCAAGACCATGCAGGACAAATTAATCATATTCGACACCACCTTGCGCGACGGCGAGCAGAGCCCTGGCGCGGCGATGACCAAGGAAGAAAAGATCCGCATCGCGCGCCAGCTGGAAAAGCTCGGGGTGGACATCATCGAAGCAGGATTCGCTGCAGCGAGCCCCGGCGATTTCGACGCGATTCACAGCATTGCCGGCATCATTAAGGAATCCACCGTGTGTTCGCTGGCGCGTGCCAGCGAGAACGACGTGCGTCGTGCAGGCGAGGCGATCAAGCCGGCCAAATCGGGCCGCATCCATACCTTTATCGCCACCAGTCCGATCCATATGGAAAACAAGCTGCGCATGACGCCCGACCAGGTGGTCGAACGTGCAGTACAGGCGGTGAAGTGGGCGAAGGAATATACCGACGACGTGGAGTTCTCCGCAGAAGACGCGGTGCGCTCCGAAATGGATTTCCTGGTGCGCGTGTTCGACGCGGTGATCCAGGCCGGCGCCAAGACCATCAACGTTCCCGATACTGTTGGTTATTCGATCCCTGCGTTGTGGGGTGAGCGCATCAAGCAATTGATAGCGCGCGTGCCGAATTCAGACAAGGTGGTCTGGTCCACGCACTGCCATAACGACCTCGGCATGGCGGTCGCCAACTCGCTGGCCGCTGTGATGAACGGTGCGCGTCAGGTCGAATGCACCATCAACGGCTTGGGCGAGCGCGCGGGTAATGCCTCGCTTGAAGAAATCGTGATGGCGGTGAAAACCCGCAAGGATATCTTCCCCTGCGACAGCCGCATTGACACCACGCAGATCGTGGCGACTTCCAAACTGGTCTCGTCGATTACCGGTTATCCGGTACAGCCCAACAAAGCCATCGTCGGTGCCAATGCGTTTGCGCACGAGTCCGGCATTCATCAGGACGGCGTGCTCAAGCATCGCGAGACCTATGAAATCATGCGTGCAGAAGATGTGGGCTGGAATGCCAACAAGCTAACGCTGGGCAAGCTTTCCGGCCGTAATGCGTTCCGTACTCGTCTGAAGGAGCTCGGGATCGAATTGGAGAGCGAAGATGCGCTTAATGCTGCGTTCGCGCGCTTCAAGGAGTTGGCTGACAAGAAGTCCGAGATTTTCGATGAAGACTTGCAGGCGCTGGTAAGCGACGAAATCGTCAGCGAAGCCGGCGAGAACTACAAGCTGGTCTATCTCAACGTCTGCTCACAGACCGGCGAGACTCCGCACGCCAGAATCACTGTGCTGGACAATAGCATTGAGCGCAGTGCCGAAGCCGATGGCGGCGGCCCGGTCGATGCCTCGTTCAAGGCTATCGAGCATATCGCGGAAAGCGGCGCCGAGTTGCTGCTGTATTCGGTGAATAACATCACCACCGGCACCGATGCGCAAGGTGAGGTTACCGTCCGTCTGACCAGGGGTGGCCGCATCGTCAACGGACAGGGTGCGGATACCGACATCGTCATCGCCTCGGCCAAGGCGTATCTCAATGCCCTTAACAAGCTGCACTCGAAGATGGAGCGCGCGCACCCACAAGTTTAGGCAGGTCTTGAAGTATCCAAGGGCCGCCTCCGAGCGGCCCTTTTTATTTTGGAAAACAATAATGGAACAGACAGAAGTGGGGTCCCGCTTTGCCTTGTCAGGGCTTCGTCTTCAGATAGCGCTCGTCGTTGAAGGTACAGACCCAATCGGGGCGATAAACCACCAGCAAGGTCATCAGCATGCCGGTCAACATGGCTTCCGACCAGCCCATGAGGATGAAGTAGGGCAGGTATTGTGTCCCGAGATAGCTGCCGGAGTAAGCGCCCGCACTGCTTAATATCGCCACTGCCGCAAGGCCGCAGGAAACGATTGCCAAGCCTGCGCCGAGAAGGGCATTGACGAAGATGTACACGAACAGGTGGTTAGGCAAGCGCGCGTCTGCAATGCGAAAAATGGCATGGCTCAATAGCACCGGCAGCGCGGCCATCAGCAGGAAGTTGATGCCGAGACTGGTCCAACCCGCTGCACCGGAGAGCGTCACGGTCAGCAGGACGAGCACGAGAACCGCGAGCGCCAGCCATGGTCCGAACATCAATGTCAGCAGGGTGCCGCCCAGCAGGTGGAAATCAAGTCCGGGCCTGACCCCGGCCTTGATGCTCCAAACCAGCATCAGGGCAACCGCCGTGCCCATGCACACATTCAGCAAGTCCGGTCGCTGCAGCCTTCGCCACGGAGCAAAGTGCGTCGCCAGTGCAATGACACCGACAGCCAGGCCGTTGGCGACCCAGAGTAGTGCGGATGGAAGCAGGGTGTCTGGAAAATTCATGATGGAACGGATAAAACCGCACGGTCTTGCGATAAACTTTACGCCTTTTTAGATGGTTGGAGAACACGATTGCGCCTCGCCCTGTTTGATCTGGACAATACCCTGCTGGCCGGAGACAGCGATTTCGAATGGGCGGAATTCCTGATTTCGCAAGGCGTGCTGGATCGCCAACTGCATCAAGCGCGTAACGCGAAGTTCTACGAGGACTACAAAAAAGGCACGCTGGATATTCACGCCTTCCTGGAGTTCCAGCTGAAGCCCTTGTCGCAGCACCCGCGCAGCCAACTTGACGCCTGGCACCAGAAGTACATGGAAACCAAGATCCGCGGCATGATGACCGAAAAAGCCCGCGCGCTGGTGGAAAAACACCGCCAGGCTGGCGACCTGATGATGGTGATTACCGCGACCAACGGTTTTGTGACTGCGCCGATCGCGCGCGCGTTCGGCATCGAGAATTTGATTGCAACCATACCCGAAGAAATCGACGGCGAATTCACCGGCCGCGTAAGCGGCGTGCCGAGCTTCAAGGAAGGCAAGGTGTCGCGTCTGCATGCCTGGCTGCACGAGCGCGAGCAAGGCTTGGCGGATTTCGAGGAGACGTGGTTCTACAGCGATTCGCTGAATGATTTGCCGTTGTTGAAGGTGGTCGATCATCCGGTCGCGGTGGATCCGGATCCGACCTTGCGAGCTTACGCCGAAGAGGCGAGGTGGCCGATTATCAGCCTGCGGAATTGATTGTCATACCGGGGAGGCCGGTACGGAGCAGCCCGGTATGGCGAACTTCAACGCCCCAGCACTACTTCCAGCACAAACTTGCTGCCGATATACGCCAGCAGCAAAATCCCGAACCCGCTCAACGTCCAGCGGATGGCCGTCTTGCCGCGCCATCCGTACTGACGGCGGCCGATCAGCAGCGCGGCGAAAACCAGCCAGGAAATAATCGTGAAAACGTTCTTGTGGTTAAGCTTGAGCGCCTGATGAAACAACTGCTCGGAAAACACGATGCCGCTGACCAGCGTCAGCGTCAGCAAAACGAATCCCAGCGTGATAATGCGGAACAGCAGCTTTTCCATCGGAATTAATGGCGGAAATTCGGGCAGATGGATCAGCGTGGGCTTGCGGTGCAGGTTGCGCTCCGCGACGGCCATCAGCAGCGCGTGCAGCGCGGCGAAGGTGAACAGGCTGTAGGCCAGCATCGCAATTACCAGATGCCACATGAAAGCCGGCTGATCTGCATAAGGAAGCATGTGCGTTTCCGGGAATAGCTTCTGCAAGATTACGAATATTGCGGCGGGGGGCAGCACAAAGGCTTGCAGGCTGTGCAATTCGCGTTTGAAGTCGGCGATCCAGTAGATTAGTACCGTCAGCCAGAAAATCGCCGAGAGCGCATTGGTCAGGCCCAGGTTGAATCCGCCGGCGAACAGCGATTTGGACAGCAGCACACCATGCAGCAGGAGGCCGATGGCGATGGCAACGTGATGCCAAGGGGCATGGTCGGTGGAGGGCTTTGCTTTCCCGTTGCGCCAGAAATCGAAAGCCACGGCGGCATAAAAGCCGGCGACCAGTAAATTAGGGAGTAAGTCCAGCATTCTTCGGTTAAAATTCCTGTCTTTGCGTCACTATATCACGAGCGTCAGGCAGCAGAAACGCCGTGGTTTCTGACATACCAGCCGGAATATCCATGCTTGAAAATCTGACCGGACGGCTCCAGCAAGTCGTCAAAACCCTGCGCGGACAAGCGCGACTGACCGAAGAAAACATCCAGGATGCGATGCGCGAAGTGCGCATGGCCCTGCTTGAAGCCGACGTCGCATTGCCCGTAGTCAAGGACTTCATCGCCCACGTCAAGGAGCGCGCCCAAGGCCGCGAAGTGCTGCAAAGCCTGACGCCGGGCCAGGCCGTGATCCAGGTTGTCCATGATGAGCTGGCCAAACTCATGGGCGAACACAACGCCGCGCTTAACCTTGCCAGCGTGCCGCCTGCGATCATTCTTATGTCCGGCCTGCAAGGTTCCGGTAAAACTACTACCTCCGCCAAGCTGGCCCGCCTGCTCAAGGAGCAAAAAAAGAAAGTGCTGCTGGTCAGCGCCGACGTCTACCGTCCGGCGGCTATCGAGCAGCTGCGCACATTGGCCGAACAACTTGGCATCGACTGTTTCGACTCCAACGCCGGTCAAAAGCCCGAAGACATCGCCCGCAACGCGCTGGATTACGCGCGCCGTCATTTCCATGACGTGATGATCTTCGACACTGCCGGTCGCCTCGCCATCGACGAAGCGATGATGGCCGAAATCAAGAATCTCCATGCCTTGCTCAACCCGATCGAAACATTATTCGTGGTGGACGCGATGCAGGGCCAGGATGCGGTCAATACCGCCCGCGTCTTCAACGAAACCTTGCCGCTTACCGGCGTGGTACTCACCAAGCTGGACGGCGATGCGCGCGGCGGTGCCGCACTGTCAGTGCGCCAGGTTACTGGCTGCCCGATCAAATTCGTCGGCGTCAGCGAGAAAGTCGACGGCCTCGAACCTTTCCATCCCGAGCGCATGGCCTCGCGCATCCTCGGTATGGGCGACGTGCTCAGCCTGATCGAGCAAGCGCAGAAAAACGTCGATATCGACGAAGCGAAAAAGCTGGCCGACAAGGTCAAGTCCGGCAAGAGCTTCGACCTCGAAGACTTCAAGACGCAGATGCTGCAAATGCGCAAGATGGGCGGCATGGGTGCACTGATGGACAAGATGCCCGCGCAACTCGCCAACATGGCCAACAACGTCAACCCCGAAGTCGGCGACAAGGCACTGCGCCGCATCGAAGGCATCATCAACTCCATGACCCCGCAAGAACGCCGCAAGCCGGAACTGCTAAAAGCCTCGCGCAAACGCCGCATCGCCGCCGGCGCGGGTGTTCAAGTGCAGGACGTCAACCGCCTACTCCATCAATTCGAAGAGATGCAGAAGATGATGAAAATGTTCTCCAAAGGGGGCATGACCAAAATGATGCGGGCCATGCAGGGCCGTTTTCCCGGTATGCGCTAGTTTTCGTTGACCGGAAAAATTCTTTACGGGATAATTGCGCCCCTTCTGGGATGGTAGCTCAGTGGTAGAGCAGCGGACTTTTAATCCGTTGGTCGTGGGTTCGACCCCCACCCGTCCCACCAGAAATAATACGGCTCACAGCGATGTGAGCCGTTTTTCATTTGCAGCTTCACTACCAAAATAACGCCAGTCTCGCTTTGAGTTTTCAAAGTCAGTACCTTGAATTGCCCTCTAATCGTGCAGTCCAGCTAGCGCGATTCCACTCAGGGCGTGAGAATGCCTCATGGAGTGTCAGTTTTTTTTACAAAGCACAAGTGATTAATCGATATAACCTTCTTAACCAATTGTTTGTTATATGAAAATTAGCTATGGCATGGTGTTTGCGGAGTTTTGGGTGTCAGAGCGCCAGGCGGGATTAAAGAAGGCGATGAGGTTGAATTTCAAGTGAGGGATACGGGGGTGGAGCGATGGAAATTCTATGGGTAACCGGTGGATTGCTCGTCTATCTCCTTCTTATTGCTTTAATCACAAGCCTATTTGGCCA
Source organism: Methylophilaceae bacterium (assembly GCA_035460165.1). Taxonomy (GTDB): domain Bacteria; phylum Pseudomonadota; class Gammaproteobacteria; order Burkholderiales; family Methylophilaceae; genus MM2. The sequence goes on from DATHWW010000025.1 coordinate 5,972, forward strand.
AAGTACTGAGGATCGAAGAGCAAAAGATAGGCGGCAGCAAACCGAGGATAGACGCGGGAACCTGCGCAATTTCGGGAGAGGGGATCGGCGCGTCAAGGAGCGGCGCTCGATATACCGCGTCCTGCCTGCCTGAGCGTGAAGCCTATTCTATTCTTATTGGTGTTCATGCCGAGCCATATTCCTCCAGCCATTTCGAACTTACCAGGTTTATATGCGTTCTTAGCAAGTTGATGCAATAGCAATTTTCGTTAGGAGATTCCATGCGCGGCGTACCTCTTGTCTTTATTTACGCTTCTTCGTTCATGGTGTCGGCTGCAAATGCCACAGACGACAACCTGCGCACGGGATTATGGCAAATAACCACCTCGTCCGATTTGTTATGGCTGGCGCCGCAGATTCCGCCGGAAGAAATGCAGAAATGGAAGGATCTGGCCGAACAATATGGGGTGGAGATGCCGCAGATCCAGATGGGCGAGGCGACCTCCAAGGTGTGTATTACCCAGGAAATGGCAGAGCAGCAAAAATTCCCCATTTTTTACCAAAGCGAATTGGGCTGTGAAACCAAAAACGCGACCCGTAATGGCAACAATTACAGATTGGACTTCGTTTGCTCCAGCCCCGAATTGAAGGGCAATGGAACAGCGGAAGGGACAATTACGAGCCCCGAGAGCTTCTTAGGACGGACCCAATTTGAGGGGGTTGCACAAGAAGTACCTGTCAATGAGCATGCCGATATCAGCGGTCGCTGGATCAATTCAAGCTGCGGATCGGTAAAGCCATTGTAGTGATTTCGTTGGGAAACGAAGACGGCATAGCTCGCCAGTCAGTTGGATGAGCTATTTGACAACACCTTGGTCCAGAATTGTGTTTGTTTCCTTTGAAATTGTTGTTGGTGTGAAGTGCGAATCTGAAACCAGACGGATACCGCAACGAAACCAGAGATCGTTGCTAAGACGACAAGTGAATCAAAAGACATTACAAAAACCCTTATCAATAGACCTCGGAATTTCTTATTTGATGTTGTAGATAAATTCTAGATTGATTATGTAATTGGCATAACTAGACCAAAGTACTACTACTCACCAGATCACTACGAAACGGCCACAAGCTGGCAGCGATTTACTGAATTACGTTTTTGATTTTAATCCGCTGTCGTGCGTTTGATCCCACCCGACCGCCAATAAAAAGGCTCACAGTGATGTGAGCCTTTTTATTGGGTGTGACGTAGTACTTTGTTTTACATCTTGTCTACCTTGCCCGGGCGCTTGTTATCCGAGTATGGGGCCCGGTACCAAATAGTGATCTGCCAGTAATGCTGCAAACAATAGCGTCAGATACAGTATCGAATACTTGAATGTCTTTCGCGCCAGCTGATCGCTGTACTTGCGATACAGGCCAATCGCATAAGCCATGAAGATCGCATTCAGCACCGTGGATGCCATCAGATACAGCCAGCCGCTCATGCCGCTGCCGTAGGGCATCAGTGTCACTGCCACCAGGATGATGGTGTACAGCAAGATGTGCAGGCGGGTGAATTCTTCGCCGTGGGTGACCGGGAGCATGGGCAGGCCGGACTTGGCGTATTCTTCGCGGCGATAAAGGGCCAGTGCCCAGAAGTGCGGCGGGGTCCAGGCGAAGATGATGAGAAACAGGATTAGCGATTCGGGCGATACCACGTTGTTGACGGCGGCCCAGCCGAGGATGGGAGGCATTGCACCGGAGGCGCCGCCGATGACGATATTCAATGGCGTCGCGGGTTTGAGGAATACGGTGTAGATAACAGCGTAACCGACAAAAGTGGCGAGGGTGAGCCACATCGTGAGCGGGTTGACGTTGTAGTAGAGGATTGCGAGGCCGAGTGCGCCAACCAGCGTGGCGAAAATGGCGGTCTGCACCGAGGTGACCTGGCCGGTTGGCAGCGGGCGGGCGCGGGTGCGTGCCATGACGGCATCGATTTTCTGCTCGATAAGGCAGTTGAATGCGGCAGCGGCGCCGGAGGCGAGGGCGATGCCGATGGTGGCATTCAATAACAGATCCAGCGGGATCATGCCCGGCGAGGCGAGGAACATGCCTATCATCGCGGTGAAGACAATAAGGGCCGTCACCCGAGGTTTGCACATCAGGAAGAAGCTTTGAAAGCTGATTCCAATACGTTGAAGTCTGATAGCCAAAACAGCGCTCATAACACGTTACCTCCCCGACCTCATAGTCGTTTTCGAGTTTAACACCACTAACGAGATTAGCAACAAGGCGGCGACCGCGTTGTGCGCGACCGCGACAGACAGCGGCAGGCTGAACATGATATTGCTGATGCCCAGCGCAATTTGTACCGCCAGCAGGCCGGCAATCGCGACGCCGAGATCGCCGAGGCGGGGCGTCCGCATGGTTTTGATAGCCAGCCAGCCGAGATACAAAAAGGTGACGAGCGCGCCGAGGCGGTGCGCCCAGTGTATGGCGGTCAATGCTGCGAGCGAAAGCTGTTCGCCGTTGGCGGTTTCGCCGAGTTCGCGGACCATGTGAAAGGCATTGGCGAAATCCATGGACGGCACTAGGCTGCCCTGGCAAGCCGGGAAGTCGGTACAGGCGAGGGCGGCGTAATTCGAGCTGGTCCAGCCGCCGAGGAAGATTTGCACCGCGATCACAATGAGGCCGAGGCGCGCCCAAGGGCGCAGGGTATTGAAGTTGGCACCATAGATTGACGGGATTGTGCCGAAGCGCCGATGCGCGAGCCAAGTCAGCAGGGCCAGCGTAGTCATGCCGCCTAGCAAATGGGCACTGACGATGACGGGTTTCAGCAGCATGGTGACCGTCCACATGCCGAGCGCCGCTTGGAAGATGACGACCAGCAGCAGGATGGTCGGCAATACGGTGGGGGTGTGCAGCCGGCGGCGGTTGCGCCAGCCGATGATGAAAATCGCCAGAATCAGCAGGCCGAGTGTGCCGGCGAAATAGCGGTGCGCCATTTCTTTCCAGGCCTTGTGCGTCTCCAGCGGCTTGTGCGGGAAGGCCTTTTCGACATGGGCGAGGGCGGATTCGCTTTGCGGAACGGTGAGGTGACCATAGCAGCCGGGCCAGTCCGGACAGCCGAGGCCGGCGTCCGAGAGACGCACGTAAGCACCCAGCACGACCACGCAAAAGGTCAGGAGTACGGCGGCCAGCACCAGTCGATCAAACAGTTTCATCATCCCACCCAGGAGTATTTCAAAAGTCTTGTTATGTCCTTGCGCAGGCCTTTAGGGTTGTAGCTTGCGGGGTAGCTCATCATCAGGTTGCCGAGCGGGTCGACGAAGTAAACGCGGCCGGAAGTGCGTGCCGGCTGGTCGGGCAGGTCGAATTGCTGCGCGAGCGGGGCGGCTTGATCGCCGGCCAGGATGACGAGATCGGGATATTGCTTTTGCAGGGCGGCGAGTTCGGCCGGGTCGGTGGCCGACGGTACGATCAGCAGGCGCTGCACGCGGTCGATTTCCTTGTTAAGCGACACGTGTATCTGCCGCAGCAGATGCACCTGCTTCTGGCATTCAGTCGCGCAGCCGGAATCGGATACGTAGACGACATTCCATTTCTTCTTCCATTGCTCCGCGCCGAAAGGCTGGCCTCGTGCATCCTGCACGGTCGAAATTTGCAGCGCTTTGGGCGGAGCAATCAATTCGCCGTGGCTGGCGCCGCCGGGGCGGTAATCGAATTGGTACATGGTCAGCACGGCCAGGATGGGCAACACGAACAACACGATGAGGAAGACCAGCATGCGCCTGCCTTTGTGTTGTTGTTTTATTTCTTCCGACATATAGAACGTGCTCACATTAATTTCACGCCTGCGACGGGGGCGATTTGGGATGCCATCCGCGAAGCAAGACGCGCAGTTGTGTCGCTCACAACGAGTGGCTTGCGACAAAGGAGGGCGCCCAAATCGCCCCCGTCCCGAAGGGTTGCCGAGAAAACGCGCGTCTGCGGCGTTGCGAAGCTTGCGAATGGAATGACCATTCGCAGCGCTCCGCGCCTTGCATTCATCGCGTTTTCTCGGCAACGCAGGTGTGAAATTAATGTGAGCACGCCCTATCACTCGACTTTCTTGAAACTGAGGACAAAGTAAATCGCGATCAAGGTCGCAGCGAAACCGAACCATTGGTAAGCATAGCCCAAGTGCGTTTCGATGCGTTCCGCCGGGCGCGGCCAGTTGCGCACGAAGCCGCCGGCCGGGCTATCGTGATCGAGGCGGACGACCAGCGGGTAGGACTTGAAAGGTACGGATTTCAGGTAGCGCTCCATGTCCATGTTTTGCCAGACGGGTTGCCACGCGCCGCTGGCCGGAGGGGTTTCGAGCGCGAATATCTTGGACGATGGCAGCCACAGGCTGCCGGTGACTTCCTGCGGTTCTGCCGGCGTCGTTACGCTCGGCACGACGCTGTGTTCGGCCGGGGCCGGAATCCAGCCGCGATTGACGAGGATGTATTTCCCGGTGCCTGCAATGTGCAGCGGCGTGATGACATGATAGCCGGCGGCGCCATTTTCGACCTGGTTGTCGAGCAGGATCTGGTATTGGGTTTCGTAAGTGCCTTGCACTTTGACGCGGCGATAGCGCCAGTCTTCCGGCGTATCGATTTCGTTCGGCAGGGCGACCGGCATCTCGGTCAAGTGGCGGTCGAGTTGAGTCTGCAATTCCTGTTTGGCTTCGGCCTTATGCAATTGCCAGAGGCCCAGGCGAATGAATAGCGCGACGAACACGATGGTCGCCACTGCGGGCAATAGACGCGGGCGGAAACGGTATTTCAAGGCAATTGCTTTATGACGGGGTGCGCTCCATAATCGAACGCATTACAAAAAGCGGAGGCTGTCATGTTGCTGAAATTATTCATCATCGCTGCGTTGCTGCTGATCATCGGCAGTCTGTTTTCCGCTCTGTTTTATCTGATGAAGGACAAGGGGCAGGGCAAGCGCACCGTTAAAGCCCTGACCCTGCGTATCTCACTGTCCCTCGGGTTATTTCTGTTGCTGATGATCGGGTATTACACAGGCATCATCGGTCAGCCACATCCTTGAATCGGGTACGTTCGTTCTATTGTTCTGAAGCACCCTTCCTGCAGTAAAAAAGCGATGTCCTCGGACATCGCTTTTTATTTGTCTTACAGCCAGTACACCAGCACGAAGAGGAGCAGCCAAACCACGTCCACAAAGTGCCAGTACCAGGCGACACCCTCGAAGCCGAAGTGATGCTCGGCGGTGAAATGGCCCTTCATGCTGCGCACCAGGATCACGATCAGCATGATGGTGCCCAGCGTCACGTGGAAGCCGTGGAAGCCGGTCAGCATGAAGAAGGTCGCACCGTATGCGCCGCTGCCCAGGGTCAGGCCGAGCTCCTCATAGGCGTGGTGATATTCGTAGCCTTGCAGGAAAATGAAGGAGATCCCCAGTGCAACAGTCATCATCAGGCCAATGATCAATTGACGGCGGTTGCTGTTCAGCAGGCCCCAGTGCGCCCAGGTGACGGTGGCGCCGGAAGCGAGCAGGATCATCGTGTTGATGGCCGGGATGCCCCATGCGCCCATCGGTGTGAATTGCGGCGGCTTGAATTCATTGCCGAGCACCATGCCGCCGGGGCCGGCAGTCGGCCAGGCATCGGTAAAGCCGGGGTAAGGCGTGAATTGCGGATCGAAGTGGGCGAGTTCCGGCACCGAGAACACGCGCATATAGAACAGTGCGCCGAAGAAGGCAGCAAAGAAGGCCACTTCGGAGGCGATAAAGACGATCATGCCGATGCGGAAGGAGCGGTCCTCCCATTTCTTGTACATGCCGCTTTCGCTTTCGCCGACGATCTTGCCGAACCACCCGAACAGCACATAGAGGATGGCAAGAAAGCCGGCGAGCATCATCCATATGCCGGCAGCATGGCCGGGCACGGCCTCATTGACATTGAAAATGAAACCGGCTGCCAGCACCAGAATCCCGGTTGAAAGTATCGCCGGATAGATACTGGGGTTAGGCACAAAGTAATGGCCTTCGTGTGTCTGCGTGGTCATGCAAAACTCCTCTACGGTGTTTTAATGTTCATTTTGCCGTCGCATCTCATCAGACTGCGCGGCTCTCCCTAGTTTCCCGTCGGAACGGCATGGAAAAACGCGTACGACAATGTCACGGTACGTATATCTTTCGGCAGGTCCGGGCTCACGTAAAAACGGAGCGGCATTTCCTTGGACTCGCCAGCCTTGAGCTCTTGCCGCTCAAAGCAGAAACACTCGATCTTCTTGAAATAGAAGGTTGCCTGGGATGGACTCACACTCGGTACCGCCTGGCCCACGACCGTTTCGTTGGTCATGTTCCTGGCTTCGAACGTAGCCAGCATGATCTGCCCCGGGCGCACCTTCATGCTGGTTTGCTTGGGGTGGAAATTCCATGCCAGTCCAGGCATCACGCTGCTGGTGAATTCCACTCTCACCCAACGCGACTCGTCTACCTTCATCGTTCTCTGCACTTCGGCGGGCAAGCCTTCGGTCTTGCCGTTGAGGCCCGTCAGGTCGCAGAAAACGTTGTAGAGAGGCACCAGCGCGAAAGCGAACAACACTGCGCCAGCCACCACCCACATCAATTTCCAGGCCAGCCGCTTGTTATCGGCGGCCCTTTTTTCATGATCGATCAAGATTGCAGTACCGCGAACATCGATATCACATACCAGAGCAGAACGAATACGCCGAGGCAGATGGCGATGCGTATATTGCCGCGGCGTTTTTTGTCACTCGTTTGATCCATTGCGTTCCCATGTCTGCCCCGGCATTTTCATCCCGGGCCAGAGTGTTAGTCATCGAATTACTTGATGACCGGTTGTTCGGTGAAGCTGTGGTAAGGCGGCGGCGACGGCAGCGTCCATTCCAGGCCTTCTGCACCTTCCCATACCTTGTCCTCAGCCTTTTTGCCACCACGTACGCAGCGCACGATGTTGTACACCATGATCAGCTGCGACAGGCCCAGCGTGAATGCGCCTATCGTAGAGATCATGTTGAACTCCGAGAACTGCAGTGCGTAATCCGGGATACGGCGCGGCATGCCGGCCAGACCCAGGAAGAATTGCGGGATGAAGGTCAGGTTGAAGGCGATCATGGTCAGCCAGAAGTGCAGCTTGCCCAGTGTCTCGTTGTACATATGGCCGGTCATCTTGGGTAGCCAGTAGTACACGCCGGCCATGATGCCCATGATGCCGCCGGCGAACAGCGTGTAGTGGAAGTGCGCCACCACGAAGTAGGAGTGATGGTATTGCGCGTCCGCTGCGACGTCCGCCAGCACCAGGCCGGTCAGGCCGCCGATGCCGAACAGGATGATCCAGCCGGTGGCGAATAGCATCGGGGTTTCGAAGGTCATCGAACCCTTCCACATGGTCGCGATCCAGCAGAAGAACAGCACCGCCAGCGGCAGCGAGATCGCCATCGTGCTGTACATGAAGTACAGCAGCGCCGGAACCGGCATGCCGATGGTGAAGAAGTGGTGCGCCCACACAACCACGGACAGAATGCCGATCGCCCAGAAGGAGTAGACCTGCGCTTTGTAGCCGTAGGTTTCCTTGCGCGAGAACGTGGACAGCACGTGCGGGATCAGGCCCCATACCGGCAACAGCAGAATGTACACCTCGGGATGGCCGAAGAACCAGAACAGGTGCTGGAACAGGATGGGGTCGCCACCGCCGGCAGCATCAAAGAAGTGCGTGCCGAAGTGGCGGTCGGTCAGCAGCATGGTTACGGCGCCGGCCAGTACCGGGATGGTGGCGATCAGCAGGAAGGCAGTAATCATCCAACCATGAGCGAACAGCGGCATCTTCATCAGCGTCATGCCGGGCGCGCGCATGTTGAAGATGGTAACCAGCACGTTGATCGAACCCATCACCGAGGATATCCCCAGCAAGTGCACCGCAAAGATGGCGAAGTCGACACCGATGCCGCCTTGTACCGACAGCGGGGTGTAGAACGTCCAGCCGGTGGCGATTGCGCCGTCACCGATGCCGAACAGCGCCAGGATGAAGGGCGCGGTCAACAGGATGGCGGCGGGCGGCAGCAGCCAGAAGCCCCAGTTATTGAGGCGGGGCAGCGCCATGTCCGGTGCGCCGAGTTGCAGCGGCAGCATCCAGTTGGCGAACCCCGTGGCTGCGGGCATCAGTGCTGCGAAAATCATCACCAGCGCATGCACGCCGATCAGTTGATTGAAGAATTCCGGCTGCATCAGTTGCAGGCCGGGTTGGAACAGTTCTGCGCGAACCGCCAGGATCATCGACCCGCCCACCAGGAACATGATGAGCGAGAAAGTCAGGTACATCGTGCCGATGTCCTTGTGGTTGGTCGTGGTCAACCAGCGCATGATCCCCGTCGGATGGTGATCATCATGATGGTGTGCCGCTGTAGCTGTACTCATGTGTCTCTCCTCAGTACCTGATTAACGCAGTGCTTTGATCTGGGACGGTTGTACCAGGTCGCCCATGGTGTTGCCGAAGGCATTACGCTCGTAGGTGACCACCGCAGCGATGTCGGAGTCGCTGAGCGTACCCTTCCAGGCCGGCATCATGCCTTTGCCGTTAAATACGCGATCGACATGACTGTCCTTCATCAGCTTACCGTCTGCGTCGAAGTTGGGTGCATTGACGAGCTTGCTGCCGGCCAGAGCAGGGAAGGCGGGTGGCATGCCTTGCCCGCCGGCTTGGTGACAAACGGCACAGTTCTTCTCGTAGACAGTCTTGCCCTGGGTCATCAACTCATCCTTGCTCCATTCCTTGGCGGAGCCGGCCGAGGCGGCAGTAATTTCTGCCTTTTTGGAGGCGACCCATTCCTGATACTTGTCTTCAGGCAAGGCATCGACTACCACCGGCATGAACCCGTGCCCCTTGCCGCAGAGTTCCTTGCACTGACCGCGATAGGTGCCGGGTTCCTCGATCTTTACCCAGGTTTCGCGCAGGAAGCCCGGGATTGCGTCGCGCGCTGCGCCGAACGCGGGCACCCACCAGGTGTGGATCACGTCGTTCGAGGTAAGCAGGATGCGGACTTTTTTGTCGACCGGCAGAACAAGATGGTTGTCCACTTCCAGCAGGTAATGTTCGCCTTTTTCAGCCTTGTTCTGGATCTGGTCGTTGGGCGTGGTCATGTTGCTGACGAACTTGATGCCCTGTGCCTCGCCATCCATGTATTCGTATTGCCAACGCCACTGGCTGCCGGTGACCTTGATCACCATTTCGGAACCGTTCTTGGTATCTTCCATCAGAACCACGCTGTGATAAGCGGGGATGCCCATCAGAATGAAGTCGATGTAGAGGAGAATGGCAAACGGCACCAAGGTCCAAATGACCTGGGCGCGGGTGCTGGGGCCGGTAAAGTTGGCGGCTTTGTGGCCGACGCTTTTGCGGTGCTTGATGATCGAGTAGATCATGATGCCTAGCACCACAACGAAGATCACCATGATGATGACCATGAACTTGTTGTGCACGTGCAGCGTATCTGCTGCCATGGGGGTGACGGGTTTGGGGAAATTCCAAGCATACTCGGCGTGTGCGGCCAAAGACCACATCGCCAACATCAAGCCCATCCCGACCTTTTTTAGAAATTGAAATGCCATTCTTGCTCCCTTGAATCTCGCCTTTAGTGGAACGCCCCAGTCCGCATGCGCAGTTGTTGGGCCAGAGCCAACCGTTGCCGGTTGTTCATGAAATGCCCGACTTCCACTTCCTTGCCATGTGAACGGAGCCACAAACGATGCTCACCACTGGGCGTTTTGCGCAACACAACCCGCGCCCAATAGCGGTGAAAAACAACCTGGCTGGTATTTTTATGGTGGTGCTTTTCTATCGCCAGGCGATCGCCCGAGATGGTGATGCTTTCATAGTCATCCGCATGGCAGTGGATGAAGTAGAAGGCATACGCCAGCGCAAGCAACTCAAGTCCGGCGAATGGAAAAACCATCCATGCGCCGGCGAATCCAAAAGCAATGGTTACTGAAAGGGAGAATAAAGCGAGTAACGCGACGATTTTGACTGCCTCTTGGGGAGACAGAGAGTTATTCGGTCGTGCAACAATCTTGTAATCTACAATCGATGTTGCCATCGATTTCCCTCCGGCAAACTGCTTGTATTACATTCGTGCTCGATATAACAAATGCGACAGTCTGCCGCAGGTCAGACGCAACTTAGCATAAAGAAATTTGTGTGACAAGCTAACTTGCTGTCTTAAAAGGATAATAATATCCTGATTTATTTGGGGGTATATATAAGGTATATCCGCATCAAACAGTGAACTCTGCAGGGCAGAGAAAATGAGGCTTTGCGGTAAAATGCGCGCTGTTCGGAGCAGGCTTCCGAGTGCTGTTGCGCGGGCTGGATGCCGCGCTTAAGAAAATTTGGTGCCGGGAGGGGGACTCGAACCCCCACACTGTTACCAGCGGCGGATTTTGAATCCGCTGCGTCTACCGATTCCGCCATCCCGGCTTGTGGGACCCGGCATTATAGCGAATTATTCACGGAGTTTCATGCG
>DATHWW010000026.1:0-63863 GCA_035460165.1 Methylophilaceae bacterium
GTTCTCGGAAGCCAGGCTGCCCATGGTGCCGAGCAGCGCGCCCTTGTTCACCTGGTTGGCGATCTTCTTGCAGGCGGTGACGACGTCGTTCAGCAGCAGCGTGAATTCGCCCGTGGCGCCAGAAAACCGTCGCTGCTCTTCGATGATGAATTGGGTAAGGGTGATCTCGCTCATGATGATTCTCCTTGTGGGTGCTCAAGCGCTGACCGCGACACGCGCGTCGTGGCCTTCGAAACGATGAATTTGCGACCGTACGCACTGATCGTTGGCCGCCCAGCAGATCGGCACGAACTCTTCCGCGCTCAATGAAGCGCGGCCTATCAGCCCGCCGTCGATGTCCGGCATGGCGAACAGCTGCGCGGCGTTGGCGGTGGTGACGCTGCCGCCGTAGAGAATGCGGACTTCCTGGGCGATTTTTGCGTCGCAGCGGGCGATGCGGTTGCGGATGAAGGCGTGTACTTCCTGCGCCTGCTCGGGCGTTGCCGCCTTGTCGCTGCCGATAGCCCACAACGGTTCGTAGGCGAGCACGGCATTGGTCAGGGCCTGCGGGCCGAAACGACGCAGGATGGAGTCCAGCTGGCGTCCGATGATGTATTCCGTCCAGTCCGATTCGCGTTCTTCCGCCGATTCGCCCATGCAGAAAATAGGCACGAGTCCGGCTTCCCGTGCGGCGTTGAAGCGCGCCGCCGCCGTGTCGTCGGTTTCATGGAACAGGTTGCGGCGTTCCGAATGGCCGATGATGACGTGCGTGCAGCCGAAATCCGCCAGCATTGCCGGCGATACCGCGCCGGTGCTGGCGCCATTGCGTGTCGAGCACAAATTCTGCGCACCCCAGTAGACATTGCTGCCGGCGAGCAGGATCTGCGCCTGCGCAATGTAAGGATAGGGTGCGCACACCACAAAATCGGCGTGATAACACGTGTACACCCCAGCCACGACTTTCTCCAGCAACGTCCGGTTGGCGGCGATGCTGCCGTGCATTTTCCAGTTTCCAACGACAAGTTTTCGACGCATGACTTCTCCCGATGGCTAACGCTTCGATCTTTAAAAAGCTGCGGCTCGCCCCTTGTAGCGCAGGCGGGGACGCCTGCGCTAGGGAAGGTGCTTTGCCGCTAATGCTGCAGCGTGTTTCGGCGGCTTAAAAGAAGCCCAGGGCGTCCGCGCTGTAGCTCACCAGCATGCACTTGGTTTGCTGGTAGTGATCGAGCATCTGCTTGTGGTTTTCGCGACCGATGCCGGACTTCTTGTAGCCGCCGAACGCCGCATGCGCGGGGTATTGGTGGTAGCAATTGGTCCACACCCGGCCGGCCTGAATGCCACGGCCCATGCGGTAAGCGGTGTTGATGTCACGCGTCCACACGCCGGCGCCGAGGCCGAATTCCGTATCGTTAGCGATGGCCAGCGCTTCTTCCATGGTCTTGAAGGTGGTCACCGACAGTACCGGGCCGAAGATTTCTTCCTGGAAGATGCGCATGTCGTTGGTGCCCTTGAACACCGTCGGCTTGACGTAATAGCCTTCGCTCAGGTCGCCGCCCGGGTTGGCGCGCTCGCCGCCGGTCAGCAATTGCGCGCCTTCGTCGCGGCCGACCTGGATGTACCACAGGATTTTTTCCACCTGGTCGCTGGAGGCCTGTGCGCCGACCTGGGTTTCCGTGTCTAGCGGGTTGCCCTGCCTGATTTCCTTCATGCGCTTCAGCACGCGCTCCATGAATTTGTCGTAGATGGATTCGTGGATCAGTGCGCGCGACGGGCAGGTGCAGACTTCGCCCTGGTTGAAGGCAAACAGGATGAATCCTTCCACCGCCTTGTCGAAGAATGCATCGTCCTTATCGGCAATGTCGGCGAAGAAGATGTTGGGCGACTTGCCGCCCAGTTCCAGCGTTACCGGGATGATGTTTTCGGACGCATACTGCATGATCAGCTTGCCGGTGACCGTGCCGCCGGTGAAGGCCAGCTTGGCAATACGGGTGCTGAGCGCCAGCGACTTGCCGACTTCATGTCCCATGCCGTTGACCACATTGAGCACGCCGGGCGGCAGCAGGTCCTGGATCAATTCGACCAGAATCAGGATGGACACCGGCGTTTGCTGTGCGGGCTTGAGCACTATGCAGTTGCCGGCGGCGAGCGCCGGAGCCAGCTTCCAGGCCGCCATCAGCAGCGGGAAGTTCCACGGAATGATTTGCGCGACGACGCCCAGCGGCTCATGGAAATGGTAAGCCACGGTGTCGTCGTTGATTTCGCTGATGCCGCCTTCCTGCGAGCGCAGGCAGCCGGCGAAATAACGGAAGTGGTCGGCTGCCAGCGGCACGTCCGCATTCAGCGTTTCGCGGATGGGTTTGCCGTTGTCCCAGGTTTCTGCGACAGCCAGCGTTTCCAGGTTTTCCTCGATGCGGTCGGCGATCTTGAGCAGCAGGCGAGCACGTTGCTGCACGGAAGTCTTGCCCCAGGCTTCGCGAGCGGCATGTGCGGCATCCAGCGCCAGCTCGCTGTCCGCTTCAAAAGAGCGCGACACTTGCGTGAACACCTTGCCGGTGACCGGCGTGATCACATCGAAATATTCACCGCCGACCGGAGGCACCCATTGGCCGCCAATGAAGTTGTCGTAACGGGGCTTGAAATTGACCTTGGCGCCAGGCTGGCCGGGTTGTGCGTAAATCATGGTATGGCTCTCCTCAGTATCTGAATGAATTTCGTCCCGGTCGAATGATTTCGAGCTCGGCAGTACAGCTATGGCAAGCTGCGTGCCAGCGACGAAAAACGGTAGGCTTCGACAGGGGCGAATGGCCGCCGCAGGCCGATAGAATCAAGGAATAGGCGAAAACGAATCTCGCAGGAGAGGACGGGGTGCGGAGAGGCGGTGGCTTATCGCGAGTGTGTCAAAAGGGTACAGGTGTTCATGGCCGTGAGACGATTGAGACGGTTGTTTCAGCGGATCAGGAGCCACCAGAGAAAACAGCTGTTTATCACTACCGTTAGCCAGAAAACGATTTGAAAACGGAGCTTGCGCGATTTGTGCCGGATCATCTGCTGCGCCGCCAACGCGCCCGGCCACCCGCCGACTACCGCTAACAGGTGCAGCAGATATTCGGGGATGCGCCAGTGGCCTCGGCGCGCAGCGGATTTATCCAACGCATACAAGGTGGCAGTGATGAGGCTTAGGGCAGTGTAGAGGCTGAGTATCTGTATATGGGACATAAGAGGTGGTGTTCAGTATCTTGCTTCGTGATTGCGCTAACGCTTGACGTGGCTTCTTGGGCTATCGCATATTGCCATTATGTCGCATCCAAATGGTACCGACTCGTTCTCCAATGGTGATGAGCAAATCGATCGGCTCGTCAGCGCGGACAAGCTGAAGCTGCTCTATCGCCAATCCTTCCCGGCCCTGTTCGTGAGCGCCCTGGTGGTGTCCCTGCTTTGCCTGATGTTATGGGAAGAAGTGCCGGCCGCTACCTTGGTGGCATGGTGGATTGCCGTCATCGGATGCGCCTTGATCAGGCTCGGCCTGTTTCTGGCCTACTTCAAATCCGAGCCCGGCGATGAGCATCTACTTGCATGGGAACGGCCTTATGCCGTGACGCTGATTGTTTCGTCGCTGGCATGGGGCCTGGGCGCCGTGATCGTCATGCCGATGGCATCGCTGCTGTACCAGGTGGTCATCATGTACATCATGATCGGCCTCGCCGGTGGTGCGGTCTCGACCTACTCTGCCTACCGCTATATGGCGATAGGATCCATGCTCTCGGTGCTGCTGCCGCCGGCGCTGTGGATGCTGGCCCAGGGCGGCACGATACCTATCAGTGTGGCGATCGCCGCCATTGTCTTCATTCTTGCATCGTTGCGGGCCACGGGTGTTTTGGCCAAGGCCTTGCATAGCAGTTTCCAACTGACGCATGAACTCGAATCCGCGCATGCCGCTTCCAAGCAGCAGGCCCGCACGGATTCCTTGACAGGCCTGAATAACCGGCGTGCCTTGTTCGAACAAGGCACGCAATTGCTCAGTTATTGCGAACGGAACAAGGCGCCGTTTAGTGTCATCCTGCTGGACGTGGATCATTTCAAGGTTATCAACGATACCTATGGGCACGCGATCGGCGATGTCGCGCTGCAGCACCTGGCACAGCTGCTGCAGACGTCGTTGAGACGGTCGGATTTGTGCGGCCGGATAGGCGGTGAGGAGTTCGCCATCCTGTTGCCGGACACTTCGCTGCAATCGGCCTGCGTGCTTGCGGAAAAGCTGCGTCAGGCCGTGATGGACCGGCCGCTGCTTCATAAGGACGTCATGCATCGATTAACGGTCAGCCTGGGTGTGTCATGCAACGCCAGCGAACTGGAAAGTTTGATGCATCAGGCCGACATTGCTCTCTATCGCGCCAAGGCAGAGGGCCGTAATCGTGTGGTCTGCGAGGAAAGTCAGGCGTCGATGCGCTCCAGTTCTTCCTGAATCTCCAGCCAGCGCATCTCCGCATTCTCGATATCGGAGGCGAGTTGAGCCTGCCGCTTGAGTAGGCTTTCCAGCAAAGTGCGGTCGGGGTTGGTATAGAGCGTCGGATCGCCCAGGCGCTCGTCGAGCTGATCCTTTTCCTGCTGCCAGCCAGGCATCAGTTTTTCCAGCTTTTCGGCTTCCTTGACCAGCGGCCTACGCTGCGCGAGCAATTGCTGGCGCGTTTTTTCGGCGATTTCGCGGGCTTCCTTGCGCGCGATCTTGCTTTCGTCCGGCGCTGTGGCGGTCGCGGCGTTGCGCTGTTCGGCCAGCCAGTTGGCGTAGTCGTCGAGATCGCCTTCGAAGGGCGTCATCCTGCCGGCATCGACTAGGTAAAGGCTGTCGGCGGTGGTGCGCAGCAGGTGGCGGTCATGCGAGACCAGCACTACGGCCGCGTCGGTTTCTTGCAGCGCGAGCGTGAGCGCTTCGCGCATTTCCAGGTCGAGGTGGTTGGTGGGTTCGTCGAGCAATAAGAGATTCGGGCGTTGCCAGATCAGCAGCGCGAGCGCGAGGCGCGATTTTTCGCCGCCCGAGAACGGGCCGCAGGGTGTAGTGGCCATATCGCCGCGGAAATCGAAGCTGCCGAGGAAATTGCGGTGATCCTGTTCGCGTGTGGTTTTGTCGAGACGCAACAGGTGTTGCAGTGGCGATTCTTCCGGGCGCAACGCTTCCACCTGGTGCTGGGCGAAGTAGCCGATTTGCAGGCCTTTGCCTTCTCGCCTTATACCTGACAGTGGCGGCAGTACGCTGGCCAGCATCTTGACCAGCGTGGATTTGCCGGCGCCGTTGCGGCCGAGCAGCGCGATGCGTTCACCGGGGCGGATGAACAGGTTGGCATTGGCGATCACTGCCTTGTCGCCGTAGCCGGCGACGGCGTCGCGCAGTTCCAGCAAGGTGTCCGGCATCGCGACCGGTTCGCGGAAGCCGAAGGTGAACGGCGTATCGACGTGCGCGGCGGCGACTTCTTCCATGCGCGCCAGCGCCTTGATGCGGCTTTGCGCCTGGCGGGCCTTGGTGGCCTTGGCGCGGAAGCGCTCGATATAGCTGTGCAGGTGAGCGACCTCGCGCTGCTGCTTCTCATGCATCGCCTGTTGCAGTGCGAGCTGTTCGGCCCGCGCGCGCTCGAAGGCGCTGTAGTTGCCGGAATAGAGCTTGAGGCGGCCCTGGTCGAAATGCAGGATGTGGCCCATCACCGCATCGAGAAAATCGCGGTCGTGCGAGATCAGCAGCAGGGTGCCGGGGTAGCGCTTGAGCCAGCCCTCCAGCCAGAGTACGGCGTCGAGGTCGAGGTGGTTGGTGGGTTCGTCCAGCAATAGCAAGTCGGAGCGGCACATCAGCGCACGGCCCAGATTCAAACGCACCCGCCAACCGCCGGAAAACTCGGCGACGGGTCGTTCGAAATCGCTGTTGGAAAACCCAAGCCCGTTCATCAGTTCGGCGGCGCGCGCTTTGGCAGAGTAGCCCTCGATTTCCGCATAACGGGCATGCAGCGCGCCGATTTTCTCGCCGTCGTGCGCGGCTTCGGCCGCGGCGATGGCGCGCTCGACTTCGCGCAACTCCTCGTCGCCGTCCAGCACGAATTCCAGCGCGGGCTGGGGCAGGGCGGGCGTTTCCTGGCCGACGTGGGCCACCGTCCAGGCGGCGGGAATTTCAAGGTCGCCCGACTCCTGATGCAGTTCGCCGCGCAGCAGCGCGAAGAAGGAGGATTTGCCGCAGCCGTTGGCACCGACGAGGCCGATTTTCCAGCCCGGATGCAGTTGCAGGCTGGCGTCGGTGATGAGCGGCTCGCTGCCGCGACCGTAAGAGAGATTGCGTAAGAGGATCATGGAGCGCGATTCTACCGGGTGTGGCGCAGGCCACCAAACGGGAACGCGCTATTTGGCTTTCTGTGCGATATGCATGGGTTCGACCTGGCCGTTTCTGTCCTGGCCGGGATACATCACCATATGCGGGTAGGGAAATTCGATATGGTGCTCTTCGAATGCCGTTTTCATCAGGCGCAGGAATTCGCGCTTGACGTCCCATTGCGCCAGCGGCTTTACCTTGATGCGTCCGCGGACGATGGAGGCGGTGTCTTCCAGTTTTTCGACGCCGGCCATTTCGAGGTCTTCGATGATTTTGTCCTCGAATGCAGGGTTCTCACGCAGCTTTTTGGCGATGTCGTGCATCAGTTCCATGACCTCATCCACGTTTTGCCGATTGGCCACACGCACGTCGATGACGGCAAAAGCGTAATCCCGACTCATATTGGTCACGGTAGTAATGATGCCGTTCGGAATATAGTGCACGTTGCCGTCATAGTCGCGCAGCTTTACATGGCGCAGCGTGATTTCCTCGACCAGCCCGCCGATGTTGGCGACATTGACCACGTCGCCCTGCCGGATCTGGTCTTCCAGCAGCAAAAAGAAGCCATTGAAGTAATCCTTGATCAGGCTTTGCGCGCCGAAGCCGATGGCGATACCGGCCACCCCGGCCGTGGCGAGAATCGGCGCGATCGAAATGCCCATTTCGCTTAGCATCAACATGCCGGCAACGATGGTGATCACCACCGAGAATATGTAGCGGAACACATTGCCGATGGTTTCGATGCGGTTCAGCTCGAGGCTGCTGTTATCGACGCGGCTCAGCATATAGGTCTTGAAGACCCGGATGAGCTTGTTGCCAAGATGCAGCGCTATCCAGGCGAGTATCAGGATGACGACAATATGCAGGGTGGTTTGTGAGATCAGGAGGAAATACTTCATCTCTGCTTCGTTCAATCCGGGAAAAAGACTGGACATGCGGGACTCCTTTTTCTGGACGAATGATTCGGGAAGAGTTTAGTCGGGTCGTACGCTCACAGGATTGACCGGCCTTTTCCGACGACAGTTCCCGTCGAATGCCGTGCTAGCGTGTATCGGTTTCTTGCCGCATGCCCCATTCGCTAAGGAAAGGGGTATAGAAATCGGGGTTTTCCGGGATAGCTCCGTGCTGACCGCACAAAGCGGCAGCAAACGTATTGGCGCGGGTCAGCGTCTGCTGCACCGGCCAGCCGCTCAACGCGCCGGTGATGAATACCGCGGAAAAAGCATCGCCAGCCCCGACCGTGTCGGCAACGGCTTGCCCCGCGATACCGGGGATATCGATTTCAGTGCCGTCCTTGTTCAGCAGCCACGCTCCCATTTCGCCATAGGTCACAAGCAGGCATTCGAGATCGTATTGCCGGATGATCATCTCGGCTGCCGCTCTCTCGTCGGCGGCTTGCAGGCGCAGCATGCCGGCCAGCGTAATCAGCTCTTCCTCATTCACCTTGAGTATGTCGGCGTGAGCAAGCGAACGTTTCAGGGTCGGGAGGTCATACCATGGCTTGCGCAGGTTGAGATCCAGCATGCGCGGGGCGGCGTTGCTGCGTAGCAGCGTGCTGAGCGCACGGCGCGATGTCTTGTTGCGTTGCGACAGCGTGCCGAAATACACCAGGTCGGCCTGGGCGGTAAGCGTGACCATGCGGGTGATGGCGGGGTGGATAAAGTCGTAGGCTTGATCCGGAAGTATCTCGAAACGATGGCCGTCCTTGCCGACATGCACCCGCACCTGGCCTGTGGGGTGCGAGGGGTCGCACTGGACGCCCAAGGTTTCCATGCCGAAATGTGCCATCGCATTGAGCAGGATATTGCGAAACTCGTCGTTGCCGGTACGACTGATCAGGATGGGGTTGAGACCGAAGGCCCGCAAGTGGCGTGCGACATTGAAGGGCGCGCCTCCCAATATCAGGCGATCAGGAAAGGCGTCGATCAGAACTTCGCCGAATAGAATCACGCTTCTTGTCGGCTTGCTCGGGGCGATAGTGAGTTCCGGAAAATTGATTTCAGGTTTCTTGAACATCCGCGTCTAGGGAAAAGTAACATTTGTACAAATGCAAAAACATTCTGACAGATTGAGTCGCGAATGCAAAGCGCGAAAAGCAGGGCCGGCGAATATCCGGGGGGATTTGTCAGGCATAATTCCATGTATACGTAAACCAGAATCGCAGCAATGAAATTCAACGACATCATCAAGGAAGTAGGGCGCGGCAAGAACAGCGCCACGGATCTTCCGGAAGAAACGGCATACGCGCTCTACACTGCGATGCTGAACGGCGAAGTGCCCGAGCTGGAGCTAGGCGGACTCTTGATCGCATTCCGCATCAAGGGCGAATCCGAGGCTGAAATGCTGGGCTTTTATCGCGCGATGGAAGACTGCCTGCCCGATATGCAAGCCCGGCCGGGAAAGCCTTTGCCGGTAGTTATTCCCAGCTACAACGGTGCGCGACGGCAGGGCAATCTGACGCCGCTGCTGGCCTTGCTGCTGGCGCGTCAAGGCGTGCCGGTACTGGTGCACGGCGTGACCTCCGACCCCAAGCGCGTTGCCAGTGCTGAAGTATTCGCCGAACTGGGGATCACCCCCAGCGCCACCATCGCCGAGGCGCAGCAAACGCTGGACGAGGGTGGGGTCGCTTTCCTGCCGGTGGATGTGATGGCGCCCAAGGTGGATTACCTGCTCAAGCTCCGCTGGCGCCTCGGCGTTCGCAATAGCACCCATACGCTCGCCAAGCTGGCCGATCCTTTCCATGGCCAATCCGTCCGCATCAACAGCGTGACGCATCCGGAGTATCTTGGGAAAAGCGGCGCTTTTCTGAAAGCGAGCGGTGCGCGGGCGCTTTTGCTGCGCGGCACCGAAGGCGAGGTATACGCCAACCCCAAGCGCTGCCCGCGCATCATCTATTTTGATAAAGGCGAGGAGCGCGTGCTGGTCGAAGCTGAGGCGGGGTCAGTCCCGGAGATTCCCGACTTGCCTGGCGCGATGGATGCCGCGACCACGGCTGCCTGGATACGTCAGGCTTTGGCAGGCGAGGTGCCTGTTCCGCGGCCGATCCAGTTGCAGGTGGCGTGCTGCCTCTACGCCAGTGGAGCAACTGATGTTCTGCCGGTATAGCGTTATTTCGTCGGCGTTAACCCGTAATTGACGATAGCGCTGTCGAACAGCATCTTCCTGAACTCCGTCGCAGCATGCGACAGGTTTTTACCTGACGGATAGGCCACATGCCAGCGCCGCATCAAGGGAAATCCGTGTACGTCCAGCGTTGTTAGTTCGCCCCGTTCGATTTCGGCGGCGACTGACGCGAGCGAAAGCACGGCGAGACCGAGCTCGCCTTTGACCGCTTGTTTGATCGCCTCGTTGCTGCCGACTTCCATGCGCGTTTCGATGCGGACCTTGTTTTTCGCCAGGTAATCTTCCGTTGCCAGCCGTATGCCCGAGCCGGGTTCGCGCAGGATGAAAGGCACGCCATTGAGGCGCGACGACGGGATATTCTTTTCGCCAGCCAGCGGGTGATCGCTGCGCGCCACCACGACCAGCGGGTTATAGGCAAAGCTCTCGGCGACGATGTTCAAATTGGCCGGCGGCTGGCCGAAGATGTAGAGGTCGTCCAGATTCTGCGCCATGCGCTCCAGCAGTGTTTCGCGATTACCGACGAACATCGATGCATCGATGCCGGGATGCTGTGCACAGAATTCACCCAGCATGCGCGGCGCGAAATATTCCGCCGTGGTTAGGATTGCCAGCTTGATCGTCCCCCTTTCCAGCCCTTGCAAGGCACTCAGGTCTTGCGTCAGCCGTTCCAGTCTCACGTCCATGTCCCGACATGCTTCCGCCATAATGCGGCCGGCATGCGTCAGGTGGATTTTTTTGCCGATTTGCTCGATGAGGGTGACGCCTGCAGCTTCAGCTAACTGCTTGACTTGAATGGAAAGTGCGGGGGGCGTAAGGTGTAATTCCTCGGCGGCGCGTGCAAAGCTCATGTTGCGGGCAACGGCGTCGAATATCCGAAACTGATGGAACGTGGCGTGACGTATGGACATGATATATAGATTAACTAAAGTTAATGATTACGATAATATCATTTAACTATCATAAATCATAAAGCCCTCCCATAATGCGTTCACGTCGTTGCACCAAGCAACAATCTTCAATCGAATTGTTTACCTGCTGAGGAGAAACACATGGCAGTCAAGACCTATAACGCCGGGGTGAAGGAATATCGGCAAACTTACTGGATGCCGGAATATACGCCGCTGGATACCGATATCCTGGCTTGCTTCAAGATTGTTCCGCAGCCTGGCGTGGACCGTGAAGAAGTCGCCGCTGCCGTGGCTGCCGAATCCTCCACTGGCACCTGGACCACGGTGTGGACCGACCTGCTGACCGACCTTGACTACTACAAGGGCCGTGCTTACGCGATTGAAGACGTGCCCGGCGACGATACCGCGTTCTACGCTTTCGTGGCCTACCCGATCGACCTGTTCGAAGAAGGCTCCGTGGTCAACGTGTTGACCTCGCTGGTCGGCAACGTGTTTGGCTTCAAGGCGCTGCGTTCGCTGCGCCTGGAAGACGTGCGCTTCCCGATCGCCTACGTCAAGACCTGCGGCGGACCGCCCAATGGCATCCAGGTTGAACGCGACAAGATGAACAAGTACGGACGTCCCCTGCTGGGCTGCACCATCAAGCCCAAGCTCGGCCTGTCCGCCAAGAACTACGGCCGTGCGGTGTATGAATGCCTGCGCGGAGGCCTGGACTTCACCAAGGACGACGAAAACGTCAACAGCCAGCCGTTCATGCGCTGGCGCGACCGTTTCGAGTTCGTGCACGAAGCGACCATCAAGGCACAACGTGAAACCGGCGAACGCAAGGGTCATTACCTGAACGTGACCGCGCCGACACCGGAAGAAATGTACAAGCGCGCAGAATTCGCGAAGGAAATCGGCGCACCGATCATCATGCACGACTACCTGACCGGCGGCCTGACGGCCAACACCGGCCTCGCCAACTGGTGCCGCAATAACGGCATGCTGCTGCACATCCACCGCGCGATGCACGCCGTGCTCGACCGCAACCCCTACCACGGCATCCACTTCCGCGTGCTGACCAAGGTGCTGCGCCTCTCCGGCGGCGACCACCTGCACTCCGGCACCGTCGTCGGCAAGCTGGAAGGCGACCGCGCTGCAACCCTGGGCTGGATCGACATCATGCGCGACAGCTTCATCAAGGAAGACCGCAGCCGCGGCATCTTCTTCGACCAGGACTGGGGTTCCATGCCCGGCGTGATCCCGGTGGCCTCCGGTGGTATCCACGTGTGGCACATGCCGGCACTGGTCACCATCTTCGGCGACGACTCCGTGCTGCAGTTCGGCGGCGGTACGTTGGGTCACCCGTGGGGCAATGCGGCCGGTGCCGCAGCCAACCGCGTCGCGCTGGAAGCCTGCGTGGAAGCGCGCAACAAGGGCGTCGCCATCGAGAAGGAAGGCAAGGCCGTCCTGACCGAAGCTGCGAAGAACAGCCCGGAACTGAAGATCGCCATGGAAACATGGAAGGAAATCAAGTTCGAGTTCGACACCGTGGACAAGCTGGACATCGCCCACAAGTAAGACTATCTCAGGAACCGGCGGGCGCTCCGTCCGCCGGGTTCGCGAACTGCGTAAGCCCGGCTTACGAATGAATACTGAAAGGAAATGCAATGAGCGAAGTAATGGATTACAAGTCCCGTCTGAGCGATCCCGCCAGCCGCAAGTTCGAGACCTTCTCCTACCTGCCGGCGATGAGCAAGGACGACATCAAGAAGCAGATCGAGTATCTCGTGTCCAAGGGCTGGAACCCGGCCATCGAACACATCGAGCCGCAATACCTGATGGATTCCTACTGGTATATGTGGAAGCTGCCGATGTTCGGCGAAACCGACGTCGAGCGCATCCTGGCCGAAGCCGATGCCTGCCACAAGGCCAACCCGGACAACCATGTGCGCCTGATCGGTTATAACAACTTCAACCAATCGCAAGGCGCTTCGATGGTGATTTATCGCGGCAAGACCGTTTAAAGTAACGCGCGCGGGATTTTCCGTGGGTAGCCCCCGTTGCGCATCGCGTGGCGGGGGCTATTTCTTTTCGGAAAGCAGTTGTCCAGGATGACGAGGAGTGAAGCAATGAGTGATGTGATCCAGCAATACAAGATCGTAAAAGAACCATACTACCGTGCGGTGGCAGAAGAAATCGCCCTGTACGAAGCGGCCTATTCGGTGCGCATGCCGATGATGCTCAAGGGCCCGACCGGCTGCGGCAAGACGCGCTTTGTCGAATATATGGCGTGGAAGCTGCAGAAACCGCTGATTACCGTGGCCTGTAACGAAGACATGACCGCTTCCGACCTGGTCGGCCGTTTCCTGCTCGATGCCAACGGCACGCGCTGGCAAGACGGCCCGTTGGCCACGGCAGCACGCCACGGCGCCATCGTCTACCTGGACGAAGTGGTCGAGGCGCGCCAGGACACTACCGTTGTGATCCACCCGCTGACCGACAATCGCCGCGTGCTGCCGCTCGAAAAGAAGGGCGAGTTGGTGCATGCGCATCCCGACTTCCAGCTGGTGATCTCCTATAACCCGGGCTACCAGAGCCTCATGAAGGACTTGAAGCAGTCCACCAAGCAGCGTTTCGGTGCGCTGGACTTCAGCTACCCGGAAGCCGCGATCGAGACCGAGATCGTCGCGCACGAGTCCGGCGTCGACAAGGGCGTCGCCGAAAAGCTGGTGCAGATCGCCGAGCGCGCGCGCAACCTCAAGGGTCACGGCCTGGACGAGGGCATCTCAACCCGTATGCTGGTGTATGCGGGCAACCTCATTAGCAAGGGCGTGGACCCGCTGGCAGCCTGCCGCGTCGCGCTGGTGCGCCCGATCACCGACGATCCGGACATGCGCGACGCGCTGGACGCCGCAGTCACGACTTTCTTCCACTAGTCGCTGTTGGAAAAAATCGCGAGGAGGGGGATGCGTCCTACGCGCACCTTCCGCAGCCATTTTGAACAGTTTCCAAGTTACTAGGAGGGTTCCACATGACAATCAACCTGGAAGAGCACGCCGACCTGCTGGCGGAATTGGGCGAACACGCGTCGTCCATGCTCAATGCGTCCTGGCACGAAGCCGCGCGCATTTTTAGCCCCAAGGGGCTGGAGGGCTACCTGATTGGCGCGCAGCGCCTCAAGGGGCTGGGCAAGGGGCAGGAGCTGGTGACCACCTTCATCCAGTCCGCCCCCGATATCGCGCGCGAGATTGGCGAGGACGCGGTCATCGAACTGGTGCAGACCGTGATGATGATGGCCTCCAAGACGTCCGGCTCGGTGCTGGAGATGGTGATCGGCACTGCGCCGACTGCAGCTAAGCGCCTCGGCGACGAAGCGCTGTTCCGCGGCTACCTGCAATTGCTCAACGTGCTGCTGGCACAGGCGCCGCGCGGACTGCGCCCGATGCTGGGCAAGCTCGACGTGCTGTTCGCCAACCTTACGCTGGGCGGTCTGCGCCGCTGGGCCAACTGGGGCGCGCATGCGCACCGCACAGATTACGCGGCACAGGTCGAGTACTTCGGGCTGGAGTCCAAGGAATCGCAGGCGATGCTGCAGCAGGAGCGCAAGGGCACGTTGTTCGTCGATGTGCAACGTCGCATCAACATGTATTTGCGTGCCTTGTGGGCACGCGACTTCTTCATGCGACCGACCTCGGGTGACTTCGAGAACCGCGAGGGCTACAAGCCCTACATCGAGGATTATTTGCTGCACCTGCCGGACGCCTACGATACCTTCGAGGACGTGGCCGGTCTGGAAATCTACCGCGCCGCGGCTGCGCACTGCGCGGCGCACCTGGTCTACACCAGGGAACCGCTGTCGGCCGAGGGCCTCAATACGCTGCAGATGGCGGTGATCGGCATCATTGAGGACGCGCGCGTCGAGACGTTGGCGATCCGCAAATTCCCCGGCCTCAAGGGGCTGTGGGCGAGCCTGTTCAGGCACGTGACGCCGGCGCTGAAGGAGTCCGCGGGCGACTATTTCAACCGACTCGCGCGTGCTTTGCTGGACGACAGCTACGAGGACGACGACACCTGGATCGCGCAGGGCCGCAGTCTGTTCAAGGCCGCCGCGGACAAGCTCGACTCCAATCTGACCTCCTGGGAAATCGGCGTGCAGTTGACCCACTTGCTGCAGGAAAAGAAGCTGGGCTACAGCCCGCGCCGGGATGTGCTGACTACGCCATACCGCGATGACAATCGCTACTTCTGGGAATTCATCGAGTTCGACCAGGACCGCGCCGAGGCGGCAGGCTACGATCAGACGCAGCAGGTGCGCAAGTACGTCAACGTGATGGAGATGGCCAACGAGATCGATACCGAACTCGCCGGCGACGACGCGCAGGAAATCTGGGTGCTGGGCACCGAATTGTATCCCTACGAGGACAATGGCGTTTCCTATAACGAAATGGAAGGCAAGGAGCCGATTTCCGAGCCGTTCCATTATTCCGAATGGGATTATCAAATTCAGCTGGAGCGACCCGCCTGGGCCACGGTGCTGGAACGCCGCGCCAAGGCGGGCGACCTGCAGGTGATCGACGACATCACCGCGCAGCACAAACGATTGATCTCGCGCATGAAGTTCCTGCTGGATGCGATGCAGCCGCAGGGTGTCACGCGCATCCGCAAGCTTGAGGATGGGGATGACATCGATATCAACGCCGCCATCGCCAGCCTGATCGACATGCGCATGGGCATGCATCCCGACCCGCGCATCATGATGCGTTCGGTGCGCAAGGTGCGCGATATTTCGGTGATGGTATTGCTGGATCTGTCCGAATCGACCAACGAAAAGGTCAATGGGCAGGATTTCTCCGTGCTCGACCTTACGCGGCAGGCGACCGTGCTGCTGGCGGATGCGATCAGCAAAGTGGGGGACCCGTTCGCGATCCACGGCTTTTCGTCTGATGGGCGCCACGACGTGCAATACCTGAAATTCAAGGATTTCGATCAGCCCTACGACGAAAAACCCAAGGCGCGCCTCGCCGGCATGACCGGTCAGCTGTCGACGCGCATGGGGGCGGCGATACGCCACGCCGGACATTATTTGCGGCAGCAGAAATCGTCCAAGAAGCTGATGATCGTAATCACCGACGGCGAACCGGCGGATATTGATGTGCGCGATCCGCAGTATCTGCGCTACGATGCGAAGAAAGCGGTGGAAGAGCTCTCGCGTTCCGGCATGATTACCTACTGCATGAGCCTCGATCCGCGCGCCGATCAATATGTATCGCGTATATTCGGCGCGAGGAATTACATGGTGGTAGACCATGTGGAGCGTTTGCCGGAAAAGCTTCCGCTACTCTATGCAGGACTCACTCGATAGGAAATCAATGGAAACATATGTCGGTATCGACAAGGATACCAATGGCGGGATGACGCATTTGGGCCGTATCGTCATGGATGGCTGGGTGTTCGGCTTGATCCCGCAAACCGAGACCTGCGCCGGCTGGAATGCTGCGCAGATGCAGAACCTGTACGAGAAGGTCTATGCCGCGTGGGAGCCTTATGCCCACTTGCCCAGCAACCTGCCGCCCGAACTGCGCGAGAAGCATGCGCAGTTTTATGCTTCGGCGATGGAAGCGGGGCGGGAGCAAGGGTGGGATCCGGAGTTGGGCGAAGACGATTGATCTTCCTTCATCCCATAACGTGAAATATTCGCGCCAAGGCGCAGCGTTTGATGCGGCTATAGCTTATCTGGATGGAAACTTGAGGACCTTGGCGGGCGCCGTCGGCCTTTTCTCTTTTGCGGCAAACTGGCGCAAGGCCAGGGGAAACTCGCTTTGCAAGCGTCGCATCCAGTCGATGGATTCCAGGCGGTAATACACCGCTTCGTATTGCACCGGCTCTACCAGCGACGAACGCATCTGCGGCTTGAATTTCTGCCAGGCAATGTCGACCCAGCATTTTCTTTCGCCGTCGATGAATATGAATTCTTCATCATCAATGATGGCGAGGTATTGCATGGAGCGTATAGGAACAAACAATTGCCCTGTGGCTTCATGCGCCAGCAGCGTGATCGCCAGGTTATAGGTGTCCGCCGGCAGAAAGCGGGTTTCAGTGGCGAAGGCGGCATCGCGATAACAGGTGATTTCCATGCGACATCTCCAGAACCAGATGGCAAGGGGATGAGGTAATTTTCATCCTGTTGCGCCTTGTTGGCAATGTGCAATTCGTCACGTTTTCAAATGCGGCTACTCGAATTCCACCATATCGAAGTCGCGTTTGCTTACGCCGCAGTCGGGACAAGTCCAGGTCTCGGGCACATCT
The DNA here is from genome assembly GCA_035460165.1 of Methylophilaceae bacterium. Classification (GTDB taxonomy): domain Bacteria; phylum Pseudomonadota; class Gammaproteobacteria; order Burkholderiales; family Methylophilaceae; genus MM2. Next base: position 16,648 of record DATHWW010000026.1, read on the forward strand.
TCCCAGCGGGTGCCGGGGGGAAGGCCGTGTTCGGGGTCACCTTGCGCTTCGTCGTAGATATAACCGCACACACTACAGATCCATTGCTTCATGACATTCCTTGAAAGATAACTATCCGGCAATTCTAACCAAATGACCGGCGTATGTGTTTTGCTTCGCACCTTACAAATCGGATGAGAAAGGCAATACAATTCCTCGCAAGGGGGATTGCAAAATTACATACGCCAGAATAGCGGTTGTTGTTCCATTCGCGCTGCTCGCCGCCTGCGCAACCTCAACGTTCGACAACGGCAAGCCGGTTCCGCAACATACGGATCGCAGCTCAGTCAGCCAGTTTGTAAAATCCGATCTTGATCGCATGGCCGATGTGGAGATGCGCGAGAACACCGACAGCTTGCGCCGCCTGATGGTCAAGCTCTACAAGCGCAACCCCCGCGAATTGAAAAAGAGTACTTCCGGTACGATCGATGAAATGGTCGATTGGGTATTCGACGGCGGCCACGGCTGGAAATTCAAGGCGATCAATGAGTTGCAAGGCACGGATGCGATCTACCTGGCCTTCAAGCCGGACTACGCCGGGGATCGCGTGCTGCCGTTGATCGTCGGCCTCCAGACCATGCTGATCAAGGCCCATGGCGGCAAGGTCGAGTTTTACCTGACGGATAACATCGATCCGCAGAACGTCTACAATGCGGCGCGCAACGTCGAAATCGCCGCGTGGAAACTCTCCAATGCGCGGGACGATAAAGGCCAGCTATACCTGTTGACCAACGAGCTGCACGATAATGAGCGCAACCTGAGCTTCGAGCGCGAATTTGGCAAGATCATCGGCCGGCTTGATGTGTATTCCATTACGCTGGCGGAAAAAACCCAGCGCTTGATCACACGTTTTGCGCAAAGCCTGGCGACGGCCTTTTTCCTTCCTTTCTAAGCCACGTATCACGGAATTTTCAGGAAGTGGCAGTTTCCTGCATGACGTAACTGAGGGCGAGCTGCACGGTGCGGTTACGCCCTTTTTCCTTGGCGAGGTACAGCGCCCGATCGGCATCCTGCAGCATCGAAGTGAAGTCGGGATGGAATTTTGGCGTGTTGAAGTCGCAGGCGGTCACGCCGACGCTGATCGTTATCGATATGGACTTGTCACCCAGCAGCATGGGCGTTTTTTCAACGGCAAGACGAAGCTTGTCCGCCAAAGCGATAGCCCCGGCTTCATTGGTGGAGGGCAGCAGCACGCAGAATTCCTCGCCGCCATAGCGCGCGAGTAGATCTTGTTTACGCAACTGCGCCGTCAGCAGCTCGGTGACACTCACCAGCACCTTGTCGCCCGCCGGATGTCCATGCGCGTCGTTGATGCGTTTGAAGTGATCGATGTCGATCATGAGCAGCGCGAGCGGCAGGTGATGGCGCAGTGCGACGGCGGTCTGCTTTTCCGCCTGCGCCATGAAGGCGCGGCGGTTCATGATGCGGGTCAGGGGGTCGGTCATCGCCAACGCGCGTATTTCACGGTCGCCGCGCTCCTTGACCATCAGGATGAAGCCCATGGCGCCAAGCAGGTTGAGGGCGATCAAGCCAACAAACACCGCGAGTTGTACCGGATTGGGCGCAATCGAGGATTGCGGTGTCGTTACAAACTCGATGGCGCCGGACAGGCTGGCAATCGATCGCAGCGTCAGCAATGGAAGTATTAACAATGTCGCCCCGAACAACAGCCACCAGGCATTGCCGGAACGCGATTCCGTGTCGTTCCAGAGCGCCCGCAGGATCAGCAGGAACTGCGCCGCGAACAGCAGGCTGCCAAGGCCAAGCCGATAGCGTGCATTGTCATACGGCAGTAGCCAAAACAGGAGGATGGCGACCACGACAGGCAGCAGGCATTGCCAACGCGGGAATTCCAGTTGGCGGTAGGCGTGGATGGCGGCCAACTTCATGGCCTGTGCCGTGACCATCAATACATTGGCGACTACGATGGAATAGAAATCCGGGATCGTTCCGCGCGATGCCACCAGCAGCCAAACCAGCGATTCCAGGCCCAGAGCTCCGGCCCAGCGGCGGATACCGTCGCTTTCGTTCTGGCGCGTCACAATCGTCAGGCTCAAGGCCATCATCCCGCTGATCAACATCAGGGAAAACAGCAGCGTTTTGTTATCCAGCAGCATTCGTATCCGGAGCATGAGTGCGAGTCATGGCGAACAGTATACGGGAGCTTGCCGTGCTATAGGCTCAACGAAGGGTTTTCCAGAGATTCCTGATTAGGCGATGTCACAAGAAAAAAATCCCCATAAGCCAAGCATGCCTGGCTGTCTGGGGTGGAGGGAGGAGATTCGTCAGGCTTGGGCTTGAGCCGGCATGATGGCTTCCGCAGCGGGCGGGATGTTCGCACTCACCATGCCCGGCAGCGGTTGATCCACCAGTTTCTTATCCATGAAGTAATAGCTGACATGCTTGCAGGGCCGCAGGTAATCGTAGATGTCCTTGGGCAATTGCGACGGACGCAGACAGCGCTTGATGGAGAGGTTGTTTTCTTCGCTGAGGTCGATGACCACGGGCGTTTCGCGGGACACGGAAGCGTGATGGATGCGCACCAGCGGCAGCAACGGTTTTTGCGGGTTGACGGTCATTACGATGCCGTAGGCCCCGTTGGAAAGTTGCACCACGCTGCCCGGCGGATAGACCCCTAGCATCTTGATCAGCATTTTCAGGACGGTTGCGTCATATTTATTGTGATCAGTGGCGTACATGTGTGCCAGCGCTTCGTAGGGTGTCATCGCCGTCAATGGGTTGAAAGGATTGCACAGGTTGTCGTAGGCATTGACGATGGCGAGCACCTTGGCCAGCGGGTCGATCTGGGAGGCGACCAGATGCTTGGGAAAGCCGGTGCCATCGACGTGCTCATGATGCTGCATGATCACGCGTACGACGCCATCCGAAAGCCCGGCTTCCTTGGCAATACGGGCGCTGTTCTCGCAGTGCTGATCGATGAACGACTTGTGGCGCGGGATCTCGTTTTTGCTGACATCATGGAACAGCGCCGCCATGCCGAGTTCTCGCGCATAGGCGTTCGTCATGTCCAGCGATTTCGCCAGCATCAGCGCCAGTACCGTAACATTCAGTGCATGTACGTGATCCTCGACGCCCGAGTTATTCCCGCTGACGGCATGGAGTACGATGTCGGGCTCCGTGACCGCTGAATTCACGAGAGTGTCGACCAGCGATTCCGCCGCCTTGACTGTAGTGTTTGGCTGGGAAGTGAGATTGCGCACCAGTTCGCGGGCAGTGCGTGCGTCCTGGACGAAGGTCTTCTCGCAGATCCGTATGACGGTATTCAATTGCTTGAGACGTTCGGAGCGCTGCTGCGGGGTGCGTGGTGGGCGCGGAGCCTCGGCCATGACCTCCGGTTGGATTGCCGATGTTTTTTCGACGACTACCTCCGGGATGGGGGCGTCGACTTCGACAGAAGCAGGTAAAGGCAGCGGCTCATAGTCACTACGTGTTGGGTCGTAGCGAATTCTGTTCAGATTGAGTTCGCGGATTTTCTGTATCTGCTCTTTACTCGTGATCTTGAAATTGCCGAATGTAAACGGATGGCTCATCCAGCTTAAATCGAGATGCACATAGAGTCCGATGCACAACTGGCGCGGATGTATGTAATGCGACTGATCTTTCATGATTCGTTCCCTCTCCAAACGATCATCGGGCATGCGATGCCAGATGCGAATGAAATCGTCGGCATCAGTCGGTCAAGGTATGAGTGAGGTCTGACGAAGCGGGGCGAGGAGCCCGACTCCGGCAATCCCGCTGTCATAGGATAAATCCCTTAGACCGGTGACTTTGCGTCCCCACCTTTCGATGGGTTTGCCTTTATTCGATGAACTTACGTTACCCACAATCGGGGCACAAAGCTTCAAATGCATTATTCGCAGAGTTGGAGTCGGCGCAAAACCAAAAGCTGACGAACGGAGTCATTTCGCCGACGAAAGGCGGAATGCGTCAAGCGACAGGGTTGGGATAGGCTTTTTCTGCCCTTTTTGCGAGCTCGGCGGCTCGCCAGAGATACCACGCGGCGGTTGAGCGAAAAGGGCTCCAGGCTAGCCCGATTTCCGCCAGCGCCTTGGGCTTGGGCTGTTGCGGCAGCTTTTTCAATACGCGCCATCCCTCACGCACGCCGAAGTCGTCCACTGGCAAAATGTCCGGACGCCCGAGGGCGAACATCAGAAACATCTCTACCGTCCAGCGGCCAACTCCGCGTAAGGTGACGAGGCGAGCGATCAACTCTTCATCGGATAGTTCCGTTGCCAGCGCGAGGCTGGGAACCAGGCCGTCCAGGGTGCCTTGCGCGATTCCTCGAATCGAAGCGATTTTTGACGCGGAGAATCCGCACCCGCGCAGGGCGATTTCTTCCTTCGCCAGCACTTCGTGGGGCAATGGGAAAGCAGACTCCGGAAATAACGCAATAAACCGCGCCAGAATGGCTTCAGCCGCTTTCCCATGCAATTGCTGGTAGGCAATGGCCCGTACCAGCGCTTCATACGGTTCTCGCTCCAGGCGGGGTGTCAATCCGCAAGCCCCGACGCGTGCGATCAATGCCGCCCAGTCCGGGTCGCAGGCGGCAAGATGCAGGGTGGCGGGGGTATCGGGCGTCAACGTAGTCATAGTTATTGAGCGCTTATATGGTTCCGGTGAGGTATGCACGAAGTTCATGGGCATAGCCCTCGCGATAACTTGGATAGCGCAGCATGAATCCGGTTTCCAGCATACGAGTATTGTCGAGTTTTTTGCCGCCGATGACGGCTGGGTCGGTGGCCGGAAGCTCTGCGACTCCCATTTCCCGCGCAAGCCAGCGCAATACTTCATATTGCGGCGCAGGCTTGCTGTCGGTGACCACATAGCAGTCTTCGACGGCTTCATGTTGCATCACACGCTGTATCAGTAAAGCAATAAAGGCGGCAGCATCGTCGCGGTGAATGCGGTTGGTCCAGGTATTCTGCGCAGGCCAATCTGCTGGGTTGGCTGCCAGTTTCAGCAGGCGCGTACGGCTGGGGCCGTAAATTCCGGAAAGCCTTAAAACGGTGCCTGGGCATGCGGCTGTTGCCAGAAGGGATTCGGCCTCCAACAGGCGCCGCCCACCGAAATCCGCAGGGATGGCCGGTGTTCGTTCGTTCAGGAATTCTTCGGTGGATGGTCCGTATACCCGCGTACTGGAAACAAAAAACACATGCCGCAGGCTACCGACAAACTCCAGCGCCGTCAGCGTGTTGCGCAAACCATCGACATAGTGGGCGCGGTAATTGTCGTCGCTCTGGGCGTTGGCCGAGACGCTGTATACCAGTATGGACGGCCGCAATTCCGCCAGGCGATCGAGGGTATGGGCCTGCGTGACGTCCGCGGACAGCGTGCGGATGCCACCCGGCAAGAGTGCTGCGTTGCGACGCAACCCGGCGACACGATAGCCGCGCGTTACCAGGTCTTGGCCAAGGGCACTGCCGAGGTCGCCGCAACCGGCGATCAGGATGTCAGTAGGCATGAGATTTCTCGAATGGAACGCCGCAAACTATAACCCAGACGATCTCCGGGCACAGCAGTGTCGTAGTGCCGAAATCTACAGAACTGTTTTTAGTGGCAGACCAGCCTGCCGCCATGGTGATGGCAGAACGGCGAGTAATAGAAAGGAGAATAGTAGCCGGGATAATACCAATTCATGCGTTCCATCAGGCGCTGGCTTTCAAGCTCCAACAGGCAATCGCGCCACTTGTTGGTTTCAGGCTCGTAGCCTAACTTTTCGCAGGTCTGGCCGTAGGTCTGCTTGAGGCGATTCGCCTCGCGCTCAGCCCTGGCCTGCTGTTCTTCTGGCGTGGTGGCACAGGCTGCAATCAGTGTGGCGGAGAGAAGGATGGGCAGTAGTGATTTCATGATGATTCGGCTCCTGGATAATCATCAGACATTCGCCTGCAGCATAGGGTTCTGAAACGTGATAGCTTAAAGAGCTTCAACGCGTTGAATAAAAAACCACTGAAACAGGCAGCCCATGGACGACACCCGTAACCGCCCCAAGTCCCGCGATATCCGCCAATTGGCCCGCATCCTAGGCTTTCTCAAGCCTTATCGCCGTCAAATCGCGATTGCGGCGACGGCGCTGGTGATTGCGTCCGGCAGCATACTGGCGCTGGGACAGGGACTGAAAAAAGTCATCGATCATGGCCTGACCGCAAACAATGCGGCACTACTCGATCAAGCGCTTTTAGGCATGCTGATTGTCGTCGCGATCATGGCGGCGGCTACTTTCGTCCGCTTCTATTATGTGTCGTGGATAGGCGAGCGCGTGACTGCGGATATCCGGCGCGAGGTATTTGCCCATCTGCTGAAGCTCTCGCCCGGTTTCTATGAAGTCACGCGCACCGGAGAAGTGATTTCGCGTCTGACGAGCGACACTACCGTGCTGGAAAATGCCATCGGCTCGTCCATCTCCATGGCGCTGCGCAATGCGCTGAACATGACGGGTGCATTGATCATGCTGCTGATTACCAGCCCCAAGCTTACCGGGCTGGTACTGCTTGGCGTGCCCTTGGTGCTTGGTCCCATCATTCTGTTTGGGCGGCGCGTGCGCAAATTGTCCCGTGCCAGCCAGGATCGGGTGGCCGATGTCGGGGCGTATATCGACGAAGCGTTGCATGAAATCCGCACCGTCCAGGCTTACGGCCATCAGGGGCAGGATACGCGCCTGTTCGGCGAGCGCGTGGAAGCGGTATTTGCCACCAGCGTACGTCGCATTGTCCAGCGTGCTTCACTGATGGCCGCGGTGATCTTGCTGGTGTTCGGTGCGATTGGATTCATCCTTTGGGTCGGCGGGCATGATGTGGTGGCAGGGAGGCTCTCCGGCGGGCAACTATCGGCCTTCATCTTTTATGCAGTCATGATGGCCGTGGGCGTCGGCACCATTTCCGAAGTCATCGGCGACCTGCAGCGTGCCGCCGGGGCAACCGAGCGGCTAATGGAATTGCTGGCGACCGAACCCGAAATCTCGGCGCCGAGCAGTCCGGTTGCGCTGCCGAGTCCGGCGAGGGGAGCTATCGGTTTCGATAATGTAACTTTCTATTATCCGTCGCGGCTCGATCTGCCGGCTTTGCGCGACTTCACCCTGACAGCACAGCCCGGTGAGAAACTGGCACTGGTAGGGCCTTCCGGCGCAGGAAAAACCACTGTGTTCCAGCTGCTGTTGCGCTATTACGATCCGCAGCAGGGCAAAGTGCTGGTCGACGGTGTCGATGTCCGTATTGCCGACCCCGCGGATGTGCGATCGAGAATTGCATTGGTGCCGCAAGACCCGGTGATTTTTGCGGCCAGCATTGCCGAAAACGTACGCTATGGTAGGCCCGAAGCGAGCGATGCGGAAGTGGAAGCCGCATGCGAAATGGCATGTGCGATGGAGTTTATCGGCCGCATGCCGGAAGGGTTGGAGACTTTTCTGGGCGAGCGCGGCGTCAGGCTCTCGGGCGGGCAGCGCCAGCGGATTGCGATTGCGCGCGCCATCCTGGCGGATCGCCCGATTTTATTGCTGGATGAAGCCACCAGCGCACTCGATGCCGCCAGCGAGCAGATGGTGCAGTTGGCACTGGAAAGACTGATGCGGAATCGCACCACGCTGATCATCGCGCATCGTTTGGCGACCGTGCAGGGCGCGGATCGGATTGCGGTGATGGATCACGGCCGCATCGTGGATATCGGCACGCACGCCCAATTGATGCGGGCCAATGCCTTGTATTCCAATCTGGCGAGCCTGCAATTCCTGCAGGAAGAAAAAGCGCCGGCCAGCTAAGAAGATGTCTTAAAAACTGCTGCGGAGAGTTGTCTGCGGCGTTGCGCGGTGCTCGCTCCCTCGCCGTACTACGTGTACTGTCTCGGTCGCTGCGTTCCGAGTGCCTTGCATTCAACCCTTCTCGCGAATTTTTTAAGACAGCTTCTAAGGTTATTTCAGGATGACCCGCACCGATTTCACGTGCGCGTGCACCTCTTTTTTACCTGCCGGGTAGTAACCGAAATACACCAGTGCCATGCCGGTGATGTCTTCGCATTTCACGCCGAGTACGCTGCCGGTGTCTACCAGGTCTTTTCCGGACGGAGTTTTCTTGCGCGGTGCGCCCATCAGACGTCCGACCGATACGCCTTTGCGATTGTGCATGGCCAGATGATAGCTGGCCCCATCCCAATTGGTGCTCATGCGGTTCGAGATGGTGATGGTGACGGGGCAGTCGCCGGCAGACGTTTTCGATTTTTTTGCGATTTCGATCACCGCTAGCGTGTTCTTGCTGTCCGAAATGCCTTGTCCACCTCCGGCACAGCCTGCGGCAAGAAGTGCAGTCAGCATTACAAGCGCTGGTTTGGCATTTGAAAACAAACGGTTCATCATGATGTTTCTCGAATGTGAAAGTCGTGCCCATTGTAAGCCCGAGGATAGCCAGGAAGGAATTCGTCCCGCCGGAGCCATCATGATGCCCATAAATCAACTCGACATTCAAGGCCTGCTCCTCGACCTCGACGGTGTGCTCTATGTCGGATCCCAGCCGATAGAAGGGGCGATCGATGCAGTGGCTTCCGTGCGCTCCAGCGGCATGCCATGCCGATTCATTACCAATACCAGTACCTTGTCCCTCGACTCGCTCGCCGGCAAGATCAATGCCCTGGGCTTTGCGATTCCTCCTGAAGAAATCATCAGCGCACCACAGGCTGCCGTGCGCTATCTACGGGAGACGGGCAGCCCTGCTTGCCGTCTGTTGCTGGCGGAGGATGTTAAAAAGGATTTCGCGGAGTTCCGGCAATCGGATACCGAAGCCGAGGTAATCGTTATCGGCGATATCGGCAATGCCTGGAGCTACGATCTACTCAACGAAGTTTTCAATTGCCTGATGCGTGGAGCGAAACTGATCGCGATTCACAAGAATCGTTTTTGGCAGACCGAGCACGGCCTGCAAATGGATATCGGCGGCTTTGTCCATGGGCTGGAATATGCCAGCAATACGAGCACGATGATCATCGGCAAGCCTTCGGAGGATTTCTTTCGGATCGCCCTGGACGATATGGGGCTGAAGGCGCCTGAAACCGCGATTGTCGGTGACGATATCGACTCGGACGTCGGCGGAGGGCAGCAGGCCGGTTTGCAAGGAGTACTGGTCAAAACCGGAAAATTCCGACAACCCTACCTTGAGACGTCATCGATCAAGCCGGATCTGATTCTCGACTCAGTCAGGGATTTGCCCGGCGCGCTGGGGCTTTAGCTTCACAGTAATTTCGCAAACTCCCTTGCCGGCAGCGGCATCGAGAACAGATAGCCTTGTCCATAGTCGCACCCAGCCCCAGCCAGCAGGTCACGCTGCTCTTCCGTTTCCACGCCCTCCGCGATTACTTTCAGGCCGAGCTTATGCGCCATGACGATGATAGCCTCGCATAAGGCCATGTCTTCGGAGCCGAATGCCAGGTTGCGGGTAAACGATTGATCGATCTTGAGGTAGTCGATGTGGAATTTTTTCAGATAGGACAGTGACGAATAACCGGTACCGAAATCGTCGAGTGCTACCTGCATGCCCGCATCGCGGAATTCGAGCAGCTTGTCGGTCACGGTGGAGCCGGCGTCCATCAGTAACCCTTCAGTGATTTCCACGACTATGCTCCGCCCGGACAGGCCGAGTTGCTTGAGAAACTCGTACCAAGAAGTATGCGTGACCATTTCATTGCGGAATTGCACCGGGGATTTGTTGACGCTGACCTGGAAATTGGTGCGGTACCGTTTGCGCCAGCTCTTTGCCTGGCGCGCTGCTTCCTGGAATACCCAGTTGCCGATCTCGACGATCATGCCGGTATCTTCGGCGATCGGGATGAATTCGGCCGGGCTGACGAGACCGCGTTGCGGGTGTTGCCAGCGGATCAGGGCCTCCGCCTTGTCGATGGTGCCGGTCGCCAGCTCTACAATCGGTTGGTAGTACACCCGGAACTGGTTGTCGTCCAGTGCGCCGTGCAGGTCAGTGGCAATGCGCATGCGCATCTGCGCGGCTTCCTGCATGGAGGGGGTGAAATAGCTGAAACGGTTGCGGCCGGTATTCTTGGCGAGATACATCGCCTGATCGGCGTTCTTGAGCAGTTCGTCGATCGTCTTGGCATCTTCCGGGTAAAGCGTGATGCCGATGCTGGCCGAGACATAGGCGGTATCCTCCCCCAATTTGAACGGCTCGGAGAGTTTCTGCAGGATGTTCTGGGCCACATGCTCAACGTTGTCGGGGTCGTTCAGTTCCCCCAGGATGATAGTGAACTCGTCCCCGCCCAGTCGCGCTACGGTGTCAGTCTCGCGCAGACAGCTGACGAGGCGATGCGCCGCTTCCTTGAGCAGGACGTCGCCCATGTCGTGTCCCAGGGAGTCGTTGACTTCCTTGAAGCGGTCGAGATCGAGGAACATCAGCGCCATGTGCGTTTTTTCGCGTTTGGCTTTGGCAATCGTTTGCTGCAAGCGGTCGGTGAACAGGGTTCGATTGGGCAAGTCAGTCAGCACGTCGTAATGCGCCAGGTGCAGGACTTTCTCTTCCGTTTTCTTGCTTTCGGTGATGTCCTTGTTGAGGCCTGTCATGCGTATGGGGGTACCGTCTTCGCCGCGGATGATTAGCGCGTCGGCCTTGATCATTCGCACGGTGCCGTCCGGGCGTATCACCCGGAATTCCGTTTCGAATCTATCGCTATCGCTTAAAGCCTTTTCCAATTCAAGCTTGACCCGGTCGACATCCTCCGGATGAAGCCCCTCGCGCCAGTCCCGGTATGCATGGTCCGGGCCGAGGCCGTACAGTTCCAGCATTCGCTCGTCCCAATGAAGGGCGTCGGTACGGAGATCCCAGTCCCAAACGCCCAGCTGGGCCGCATCAGTGGCAAGCTGAAAGCGCTGGATGGTCTCTTGCCGCTTGGTCTCTGCTTCCTTGCGCTTGGAGATGTCGGTGAAAATGGCCAGATAGTTGGAGACTTGGCCTGAACTGTCTTTAACCGCATTGATCGAGGCTTCGGTGGGTACCACCTCGCCTGTCTTGCGCTTGTCGAATAACTCTCCGCGCCAATGCCCTGTTTTATTGATGGCATCCCACATTTCGCGATAAAAATGTTTGTTGTGTATGCCGGAAACAAGGAGCTTGGAGGGTTTTCCGATGGCTTCTTCGCGCGAGTAGCCGCTCAATTCGGCAAACGCCGGATTGACGGAAATAATCACGCGGTTCCTATCCGTGATCATGACGCCTACAGTCGCAGTGTCGAACAAATGCGAGCCCAGGCGCAGCTCCGCCTGGATTTGGCGGCTGTTCCAGCGCATGCCGGAACTCAGAGGCATGCCCGTGAGTACGAGTATTGAAATGGTCCCGGACGCGATCAGCACGGCCAATTCTCCGGAGTCGATGCTAAGCGGATCGGAAATGCACACGGCGCCGGGGGCGAAGATGGTGGCTGCCATCCCGGTGTAATGCATACCGGAAATGGCGATGCCCATGCCAACGGCACTGCCGATTTTCCTGACTCTTGGGCTCATCAGCTCCGCAGCCACTGCCTGATTGGATGCCAGCCACAAAGCGCAGCCCGATACCGTAATGGCGATCAGCACCGAGCAGACGAATAGGAGGGGATCGTATCGAATGGACGGCACCATCCGGATGGCCGCCATGCCGGTGTAGTGCATCAGGGCGATGCCTGTACCCATCGCCAGCGCGCCCAATAACAGTCGCGAGCCTCGATGGATAAACGATAAGGCGATATAGGAGGAAATGATGGCCATCGCCAATGAGATCATGGTGATGGGAATGTCATACGATAGCTTGACGGGCGCATGAAAGGCCAGCATCCCGATGAAATGCATGGACCAAATTCCCAAGCCTATCGATAGCGAACCGGCAAATAACCAGTACCTCAGCACATTCCCGGACAGCTTCAGCAGGTGGGTGGCCAGGCTCAGTGCCGTATAAGAGGCCAGGATGGCCACCAGGATCGAAAGGGCAACCAGCCAGAAGCTATAGTTCTGCAAAATTAAAAATTCCTTTGCAGAACTGAGGGTAGGAGTGAGTTGCTTCGTTCGGTCCAGGTATGCTGGACGGATGGGGTATCCCGATGTGAGACGAGATTCGGCATAAGGGGTACTCGTTGCGGTATCCCTATGGATTTTTCTGCCGACGGCTCTTGATGTAGCATGACACCCCCCGATTGAAGCAGTTGGGCCATCTAATCCGATGATTTACTTTAAACTATTTTTTAATCAATGGGTAGCAACCACCGCGCTTTAAAAAATTGTCCTGATGCCCAGCTGACAGAATCAAGCTAGAAGCTTCGCGCTGGAGCGCACTTGCCTAACTATCAACGCTGCCGTCATCCTGTTAAAAATGTTAGAATTCTGTTCCTGCTATTTGCAGCAATTTCTAAAGTTTAGGATAAAGCATGAGCCAAATTACTATCGAGCATAACCCGAGCGAAGCACGTCTGAAGGAACTGGGCGTTTCCAGCTGGAACATCTGGGAAAAGGAAGTTTCCAAGTTCCCCCTGGACTTCGGCATCAAGGAAACCGCCTACGTTCTGGAAGGCGAAATCCTCGTGACCCCCAAGGGCGGCGAAGCCGTTCGCATCGTTCCGGGCGACCTGGTTGTATTCCCGGCTGGCCTCGACACCCAATGGGAAGTCGTCAAGCCGCTGCGCAAGCACTACAAGCACGGTTAATTCCGGCTTCGGCAGTAATAAAAAAGGCATCCTCGGATGCCTTTTTTACGTTTGTGCTACCTATTATTAAGCGATCAAGCCGGCTTGGATTTTTTAGGTATCTTTTTGCTGGCCACTGCTGCAGCTTTCTCAGCTTGCACAGCGGACGCTTTTGCGGGCTTGGCAACGGTGGGTTTCTTGGTGGCGGTTTTGGTTTTCACGGCAGCCTTCGGCTTGGCTGCTGTGCGTGGTAGCGGTACAGGTTTTCCCGCAGCCTTCATGGCATGCATTTTCTCGCGCCATTCATTGAGCTGCTCATCTTCCATTTCAAGCTGAATCGCCAACGCTTCGTCCACGCTTAATTTGTCTTTTTCCAGCCTGCGAGGAAGCTTACCGGTCATACGCGATAAAAGACGTTCCTGTTCTTCTATGGACAGCAGCAGCGCTTTTTCAAGATATTCCGGTTTACAGATTTTCACGATGGGACTCTCCCTTATGTTTTGTCAGAGAGGCAATTTAATGGGTAACCCGCCTTTCGTGTGTTACATATTTATGACTAATGTTACAGCCCATCGTTTCCTGGCCATTGGTCCAGTGTAGCCATTGCAGGAATTATTCGGCATGCGGCACAGTCTCTATTCGATATCCGAAAACGAATTGAAATCAGGAGGAGCCATGCTGCCCAAGCATATCGGAGGCGCGGCCGCAGTCGCATTTTGCATGTTATCGCTCCATCAAGCGGCCCATGCCGATGAAATCAGGATGAAAAATGGCGATGTCATCACCGGCAAGATCATCAAAAAAGAATCCGACAGGATAATTTTCAGAACGACATACGCTGGTGATATTCCCATCCAGTGGTCGGAAGTGGCCAACCTGGTGTCGGAGCAGCCGCTCCATGTCGTATTGTCGGACGGCACCAGCTTGCATGGCGTCATGATAGAAGCCGACCCGGGCAGCGTCAGGATGGAGTCGGTAAAGGTCCAGGATGAGCTGGATAATAAGGAATTGCCGGTGCAGGAGCTGCCGGAAGCGAGTTTCGATCTGACGAGTACCAAATATCTCAATCCCACCCCCGATCTGACCGGCGAGGGCATCCGCTGGTCAGGCAACATCAATGCTGGCGCCACGCTGACGAACGGCAACAGTGAGACGAAGCAGCTACGTTTCGATGCCGAGACCATCGCGCGTGCATTGCGCCAGCGCTATACCGTGGGCGGCCAGTTCAATCGTGCTGAAGATCGCGGGCGGAATACCCTGTTCAATAGTCGGGCGAATGCAAAGTACGATTATTTCTTTTCCAGAAAATGGTATGCCTATTCCAATGCCACTTTCGAAAACGATCGCTTCCGCGATCTCCGGCTACGCAGTACCGTCGGTGCCGGTAGCGGTTATCAGATATTCGAAACGCCCAATCTGAACCTGTCGTTCGAAGGCGGCCTTAACTACGTTAACGAGGATTACTACGAGGCCGAGGATGACGGTTATCCAGGCGTGCGCTGGGCAACCAAATACGATCAGTTGTTCTTCAATGGAAAAACCCGGTTCTTCCACGAACACGAAGTTCTGGTCGGGCTGAAGCAAATCAACCAGACGCTGGTCTTTACAAAAACCGGGTTCCGGTTCCCGTTCCTGTTCGATTTCAATGCCACGGCGCAATTCAATTACAACTGGGACAGCACTCCGGCGGAAGGCAGCGAGAGAGAGGACTCGACCTTGCTGTTTACTTTGGGATACGGTTGGTGAGTTGGATCGCTCAAAGTATATAACGGCAAATATTGCCGCTATCGCGGTGATGGTGCAAAGCGTTAAATGTAATTATCATTAATATTCAATAAGATATATCTTAGGCTCAATATTTGCTTCGAAGTGTAGCTTAAGCGATAGCAAGTTAACCAGTGCAGGCACCAGACCTGCTTGGGAAGGAGCAAAATATCATGTTTGTTGGGCCGAAAAGCATCACTACCCCTAAGTTCGGCATGGACGCAGACAGCACGGAGTTTCTAGCTGCGGCAGGCACTTCGAAAAGTAACTCCCAACTGTTATCCCGTCATCGCTGGGATTTCATCGAGCATCACACAATCGATTTGCCTGCGCACTGGTCGGTGCCCTGGTCCGACCTGATGATGATCATGATGGTGATGTTTGCCGTCATGTATGCGGCAAAACTACCGGAGGGCGATGCTTCGGTCTCTCTTAAAAAGGGGGCGCCCATTACCTCGGCATTGCCACCGCAGCAGGAGAAGCCGCAAATCGAGCAATCCGAAACCACACCGATTTCTTCGGAAGAAATTTTCAGGCTTAGCGAAAAACTGGTGAGGGAGGCCAATCTTGCCAATATTGATGTGGTACTGACCGATAACGATGCCATCAAGGTGAGCGTGCATGGCAATCTTTTTTTCGATCTGGGATTGGCGGAACTCAAGCCGGAAGCGGTTTCTTTCCTCGATCAACTGGCCGGCATCATCGCAGCCAATAACTACAACATTGAGGTTTCCGGGCACACCGATGATTTTCCGATCAGCAGCCCGGTATATCCGACCAATTGGGAGCTCTCTACGGCAAGGGCGTCGAGGGTGGCGCGCTATCTGATAGAGCAAGGGAAGCTCGAGCCCGGGCGTTTCACCGTCATGGGCCATGCCTCCTATCAACCCACACTGCCCAATACGACGCTGACCAACAAAGCGCAAAACCGGCGCGTGGAAATCGTCATCACCCGTAAAGAGTACAAATCATGAAAAATCATACCCACGCCCTCTGGGGGATCGGAATTTGCACCTTGTTGCTGTTCAGCACATTCCTGATCAGCGACGGCGGTTATTTGATGTTCAATGCGGAAGGGTTGCTCGTGGTGGTGGCGGGAACGCTAGGCGCTACATTGATCAGCTATCCCAAGAAAGCCATCCAGTCAGCAATCAAGGTAGCGCTCAATAGCTACCATACCGTCGTTCCGACCGGCGAGGAAATCGTCGATTCCCTGTTGGATTTATCTATTAAATCGCGAATCGACGGCCTGCTGGCCCTTGAAAAAGATGGCGAGCGGACAAGTGTCCTGTTCCTCGAGCGGGCGCTCTCTATGCTGGTTGACGGATTCAGTCAGGACGAGTTGCGCGATGCGCTCCATACCGAAATCAACTTCTTTCAGCAGCGCCGAGCGCAGCACGAACGGGTTTTCCGACACATGGCGCTGCTGGCACCAGCTTTTGGGGTGGCCGGGGGTGTGGTTGGCCTGATCGGCATGCTCGGAGGCATCAAGGAGACCGATGTGATCCTCCATACCATCCCGGTTGCGCTGACTTCTACTTTATATGGTGTGCTGCTCGCTTACTTTCTATGTATACCGGTTGCCGAGAATATCCACGCCAAAACGCAGGAAGAACTGCTGATCCTGAAACTCATCACCGACGGTGTGACGCTCATCAGCCAGGAGTACAACACGATTCGTCTGCAGACTCGCCTGCAATCGTTCATCACACCGCAACTGAGAAACACACAACACAAGAGTTTCAGCGAGATTCGCAATCGTTACGAGCAGCTGAAAAGCAGCCGGGCAGGATTGTAGTAGATGAGAAATGCAAAAGGCCCGCATGCGGGCCTTTTTGCTGGTTGCATCCATGCCTGCTAGGTGAGCAGTGGATGCATCCAGATAAATAACGTCTGGCTTTGCGATTCGGCGGATCTCGCCAGGGCCGCAATTTCAGCGACCAGGGACTGAACCTCTTCTACAGGTAAATCGCTCACCTCAAATTCCTCGGTAGCGGCCAATTCTTCACCCACAATTTCCAAGGCATCTTCTTCGAGCGAGGCCAGCTTCTCCGTCAACTCATCCGGAACACGCAGCACGACCGGGCCATCCTCGCTTGTGTAATAAACCGGCTCATAGCCGTAAACTGCGTCTTCGATTCCGTCGCCTGTAAGCAGGCAATGCAAGGTGATGAATTTTGCCTTGTCGATGTCGCGGGCTTCTATGCCGTTCCATTCATCGACCGGATGATTCGACTCGCCGATGGCCTCGGCATCCTCTTCATCCGCGCTGACGATATTTACCAGAATTCCCATGGTGCTCTTTGCAAATTGGTGAAGTATGAATCATACCGTCACCGCGCTGGGTGAGTGCAAATGAAAACGGCCCACATCGCTGTGGGCCGTTTTCTGATTTGGCTCCCCGACCTGGGCTCGAACCAGGGACACACGGATTAACAGTCCGTTGCTCTACCGACTGAGCTATCGGGGAATTGATTCGGTTTTTGAGTGGCTCCCCGACCTGGGCTCGAACCAGGGACACACGGATTAACAGTCCGTTGCTCTACCGACTGAGCTATCGGGGAATCAAGAAAGCCGCAATAATACTGACTCGTAGCCACTCGGTCAACCAACACAATAAATAAAATTATCATGAAATTTAAAAAATTCTTCCTTGCGATTTTTGCTCTAGTTGTCGTACTTGTCGTGGTCCCATTTCTGATTCCTCTAGGTACTTATGTCACGCAGATTGAGCAGGTTGCGTCGCAGAAACTCGGTGTTCCGGTCAAGATCGAATCTCTCCATTTTGCAGTGCTGCCGACGCCTCGCGCCAACGTCAGCGGCCTTGTTGTCGGCGACAATGAAGATATCCGTGTCGCGGATGTTGCGGCGGTGCTCGACATCACCACGTTGTTCGACGACGTGCGCGTAATTTCCAAGCTGGATGTGGACGAACCGGTGCTGAAGCAGTCCGCGATTGCGCTGCTGGGTGCCATCGCCGCGCAGCAGGGCGAAAGCACCGGCCCGGCGCCGATCGAGTTGCGGCGCATCGTGGTGGATGACGCCCAAATCGAAATGGACGGCATGAATCTGCCGACGATGGACGCCGATGTTTCGCTGGCTGCCGGCGGAAAACTTGGAAAAGCATTGCTGACCAGCAGCGAGGGCAACCTCACCATTGATCTTGTGCCAAAGGATGCAGGCTACGCCGCCACGATCAAGGCCGAAAAATGGACGCTACCGGTCGGCCCCAAGCTGGTTTTCGACAAGCTCACGGCCAACCTCGAATACGCAGGTTCGATGTTGAAATTCCCGCAGGTCGAGGCCGCACTCTATCGCGGCAGCCTGATAGCCTCCGGCAAGCTGGATTGGACGAAGAACTGGCGCCTCTCCGGCAACTTCAAAACCAACGGTATCGAACTCGGTGATGCAACGCCGTTATTTACACGGGCCATGAAAGTCACCGGTCGCATTACCGGCGACGGCAAGTTCAGCGGCAGCGCCAAAGAGCCCGGCAAGCTTGCCGACGCGATGGCGCTTGATTACAAGTTCAATGTCACCGACGGCGTGCTTTACGGTATGGATCTCGTCAGGGCCGCCAGTCTGCTGATACGCCAAGGCACGACGGGCGGTGAAACGCACTTCGATGAACTCGGCGGTACGCTCTATACACGCGGAAAACAGATCGAAGTGCGCCCGGTACACATAGTCTCCGGGCTGCTGGCAGCGGATGGCCATATCAAGGTTATGCCGGACAAGTCGCTCAGCGGACAAATCGACGCGGACATCAAGAAGGGCATTTCGCTGGTGACGGTGCCGCTGGAAATTTCCGGCACGATGGATAGCCCGATGGTATTGCCGACCAAGGCCGCTCTGGCTGGTGGGGCGGCGGGCACTGTGCTGATGGGGCCGTTGGGGACAGGGCTGGGCGTCAAGGCCGGGTCAGCCCTGGGTAAACTGTTTGGCGGCGGCGAATAGGCCAAATGCAAGGAAATGCGCCTGCCGTGTATCACCGGAAATAATATGAATAAACCACTCACCGACGTTTTACCCGAATTAAAGGATCGCTTGCAGGCGACCTATGCGGACTTTCTCAGCAAGGCCGCATCGCATGAGCGCGAGAATGTTGAAGGTATATTGCAGAAGGCGCATGAGGGAGCGGTTCATCTGTTAAACCGCTCACATCCCAAGCCCCACAGCCACGAATTCGCGCACGCCTGGAGCCTGCTCAACGAGGATGTGCCGATGCTGGCGGAGACGGCAAGCGAGAAGCAAATCCCTTACGTTTCACATGATGGCCACATCGTCGGATTCGGCAAATACGAGTTGCTCGATCCGGGGTATGTGGAATCGGTCATCGAATGGCTCGCGCACTTCTGGGATCGCGCTGATTTCGGCAACGACCCCGCCACGATAACCATTCCCGACAATGTCAAGATTGCCCTGGCCGGCGACTGGGGGACCGGCAACTGGCGTGCCGATGCGCCTTCGCAAAAAGTCGCCGACGCCATTTGGGCGCATGCGCCTGAATTCACTATCCACTTGGGCGACGTGTATTACGCCGGTACCGGCACGCAGGAGGCGCAGAATCTGCTCCCGCTATGGCCGCGCGGCAGCCTGGCGTCGCTCACGCTCAATTCCAATCACGAGATGTACAACGGCGGCCACGGCTATTTCGACGTGACGCTGAAGAGCGAAGTGTTCAAAGTCCAGAACGGCGCCAGCTATTTCGCGCTGGAAAATGCGCACTGGATCGTCGTCGGCCTGGATTCGGTCTACGGCGCCAGCGAGGCCGGCGGCTACATGCATGGGCAGCTGAACCAGCCGCAACTCGATTTCCTGGGCGGAATCCGGAAGAGGGCGGCTATCTCCGGCAAAAGGGTCATCGTGCTGTCGCACCATCCCGGCCTGGGCCTGACCGGCGAGCCCTGCGATCCGCTATGGACGCAGGTCACTCAGGCATTGGGCGGTACGCTGGCATATTGGTACTGGGGACATGTGCATGCAGGCGTAGCTTACAAGGTGCAAGGCGGGGTGCTCGGCCGCTGCTGCGGGCACGGCGCGGTTCCGCATGGCGCGGCGCCGGAGCTCGATGGCAACGACTCCTATATGTGGCGCGAAAGCGCCTCTGCCGACGATCCGCAGATCCCGTTGCGCATACTGAATGGCTTCGTGCTGTTGGAACTGCAAGGGGCGATGCTGAAGGAAAGCTTCATCGACGAGAACAATCGCCTGCGATGGTCAGGAAGCTGAAGCGAGGATATTGCTATGGACATGGTCAAGATCAACTCGGGTAGCTCCGGGCAATCGGCTACGATGCTCGCCGCCGGTCGCCCGAGTTGCGCTCGGAACCTGAGCCGGCCTATGTCTGTTATTCAAGTTTCAACGCGGTAGAATGTCACTGGCTAGATCGTCTAAGGAAAATGAAATGAAGCATCTGCTGTTTGAAGATTTGGGCGACGATTACCCTTATGCGCTGGAAGAGAAGTTTGACCGCATCCTGGTCAATATCGAAAAGCTGTGGGGAACGCCGGAGATCGAAGACTATTTCACCGACCTGATCATCGATAGGCGCGGCGGGCGGGAGGGCTTTCCCCAAAATGTGCTGGACGACATTGTCAGGCTGCGCGATTTTCACCATGCCGAGATATTGCGCAAAGCGAATGCGCAGGATCTGGCGCTGGCGGAGCTGAAACGGCTTGGTATTCCGCTCATCGACGAGGAATTCATCAAGGCGGTGGAATGTGGAGATCGCAGGCTGGTGGACCTGTTTATCCAGAGCACCTTCAATATCCACATCAAGAATCCCGGCATGGATTCCCCGCTGCTGATCGCGATCAAGAAAGGCTATACGATCATTGCCAACATGCTGGTCAAGGCGGGCGTCGAGGTCAACGACTACGACAAGATGGGAGAGACCCCGCTATTGCTGACCTGCGGCAAGAATACCGAGGGCTGCATTTCCATCGCCAAGAACCTGATTTTACGCGGCGCCTTTATCAATGAGCGCAACGGACATGGATATACCCCGCTCATGCTCTCCATTGCCGGCGGTACGGATGAGATCAGTGAATTGCTGATCGAGAAGAAGGCCGATGTCCAGGCCGGCACGCGCAGCGGCATTACGCCGCTCTCGCTGGCTATGGATGCGCGCAATGTCCGGATCGCCCAATTGCTGGTGAAGGCTGGCGCGGAACTGCCGGAAGACGATGCCGTAAAGTTGAGTGCAAATGACAGTGGATGAGAGCGGTTGGATCTCGGGCCAATGAGCCAAAAAACACAAGCCTTGCATCGCAGGGCTTTTTTTCGCCATGTATTACCGCTTGGTGTTGGTCGGCGCCTATGTTCGCTAGCGGACAGATGAGGGATCGAAATTGCCGTAATTTTGTCTATAGTTAACAAGTAGTTTGCATAGTGTTTGTATGAACTAGCACGTTAGCGGATCACGATAGGCTAAGTATGAAGCGAATAATTACAGGATTGTTGGCGCTTCTGTTGATGCCATGCTTTGGTCTGTTGGCCCAGACGCCGGACATTGAGTGGGAAACGCTCAATGGGGAGGCCATGTTGCTTTACAAGCAAGGGAGCTACGATCGTGCGATAGCTGCCACGAAAAAAGCATTGCAAGTTGCCGAGCGGGCTGGAGCCGATCATCCCAATGTGGCGACGAGTTTGAACAATCTCGCGTCGCTGTACAAGGCCAAGGGGCAGTACGCCGATGCGGAGCCGCTCTACCAGCGCTCGCTGGCGATACGGGAGAAAGTTCTCGGCTCGGATCATCCCATTGTGGCTCAGAGTCTGAACAACCTAGCGGCGCTGTATCACATCCAGGGCCGATACGCGCAGGCGGAACCGCTCAACAAGCGTTCTCTGGAAATCCGGGAGAAGGCGCTGGGTCCGGATCATCCTGATGTAGCACAAAGCCTGAACAACCTCGCGGAACTTTACCGTACCCAAGGGCAATACGGGTTGGTGGAACCGCTCTACAAACGCTCGCTGGCGATCCTGGAGAAGGCTTTTGGCCCGCATCATCCTTATGTGGCCCAGAGCCTTAACAACCTGGCGGCGCTGCATGACACCCAGGGTCGGTACGCGCAGGCCGAGCCGCTCTACAAGCGCTCGCTGGCGATCAGGGAGAAGGCCTTCGGACCGGAGCATCCTGATGTAGCCGCAACCCTGAACAACCTTGCCACGCTTTATAAAAATCAGGGACTGTACGTACAGGCGGAGCCGCTCTACAAGCGCTCGCTGGCGATCCTGGAGAAGGCATTCGGCCCGGATCATCCAAATGTGGCCCAAAGCCTGAATAACCTGGCGGAGATGTATCAAACCCAAGGGCAATACTCGCCCGCCGAACCGCTCTACAAGCGCTCGCGGACGATCCTGGAGAAGACATTTGGTCCGGATCATCCGAATGTGGCCACCAGCCTGAACAATCTCGCAGCGCTGTACAAGAATCAAGGCAAATACGCCGAGGCTGAGCCGCTTTACAAGCGCTCTCTGGCGATATTGGAGAAATCACTGGGCCCGGATCATCCCTATGTCGCCCAGAGCATGAGCAACCTCGCGGAGATGTATCACACCCAAGGCCGGTACGAACTGGCCGAGCCGCTCTACAAGCATGTGCTGGCGATCAGGGAAAAGGTGCTCGGCCCGGATCACCCCGCTGTGGCCGTGACTCTGAACAATCTTGCTGCATTGTACAAAGCCAAGGGGCAGAGCGACGCGGCGGAACCGCTCTACCAGCGCTCGCTGGGGATTCTGGAAAAGGCGCTCGGTCCGGATCACCCTTCTGTGGCGACGACCCTGAACAATCTTGCAGCGCTGTACAAGGCTCAAGGAAGGTATGCCAATGCGGAGCCGCTTTACAAGCGGTCGCTGGCGATCCTCGAGAAGGCCTTTGGTCCGGATCATCCTTCTGTCGCCATCAGCCTGGAGAATCTGGTTACGGTCTATCGTAAAACCGATCGGGCAAATGAAGCGGAGGAATTGGAGAAACGCATCGCAACGATCCGCGTAACCAAGCAGCGATGAAATGATTGCCCAGTGTCGTATTCAACTTAAATCTGGTGCCTGATTTTCGGACTAGGATGCCAAAAACAAAAGCCCCGCAATGCAGGGCTTTTGTCATTCCGGATGGTAGTTTTAAGCCAGGGCTTTTTCGATACGATCCAGCGCGTTTTTCAGGTTTTCCATCGATGTCGCAAACGAGATGCGGAAATAACCTTCGGCACCGAACGCCGAACCCGGCACGACGGCGACACCCACCGTTTCCAGCAGGTAATCGGACAGCGCGAGGTCGGTCGCTTCCTTGATCTTGCCTTCCTTGTGCAGTTTGGCGATGGCTGGGCGCGCATCGGGGAAGGCATAGAACGCGCCGCCGGCCTGGATGCACTTGAGACCGGGGATTTCGTTGAAGCGATTGACGACAAACTCGTGACGCTCGCGGAAGGCCTTGAGCATCGGCTCGATACAACCCTGGTCGCCTTCCAGCGCAGCTTGCGCAGCGACTTGCGAGATCGAGGTCGGGTTGGAGGTGGACTGCGACTGCAGGATTTCCATCGCCTTGATGATCTTGACCGGGCCTGCGGCGTAACCGATGCGCCAGCCGGTCATGGAGTAGGCCTTGGATACGCCATTCAGCACAATCGTGCGGTCTTTCAATTCCGGCGCGGCGTTGAGAATGTTCACGAACGGCGTGCCGGTGAGGTTGACATGCTCGTACATGTCGTCGGTGGCGATTAGCACATGCGGGAATTTCTTCAGCACCTCGGCCAGCGCCTTCAGCTCTTCCAGCGTGTACACCGAGCCAGTGGGGTTGGACGGCGAGTTGATGAAGAACAGTTTTGTCTGGGGAGTGAGGGCCGCTTCGAGCTGTGCCGCGGTCAGCTTGAAATCCTGCTCGATGCCGCATTCGATAATGACCGGCTTGGCTTCGGCGACGATGCCGATGTCGGCATACGAAACCCAATAGGGCGCGGGGATGATGACTTCGTCACCGGCATCCAGCACGGCTAGCGCCAGGTTAAAAATGCACTGCTTGCCGCCGACGCCGACGATGACTTCATTGACGGTGTAGTCGAAACCGTTATCACGCTTGAACTTGTCGACAATGGCTTTCTTCAGGCCGGGAATGCCACCCACTGCTGTGTACTTGGTGAAACCGCTGTCGATGGCCTTCTTGGCGGCATCCTTGATGTGCTGCGGGGTGTCGAAGTCCGGTTCGCCGGCGCCGAGTCCGATGATGTCGCGGCCTTCGGCCTTCAGCTTTGCGGCACGTGCGGTAACGGCGAGGGTGGGCGATTCCTTGATGGCTTGAACGCGGCGGGAGAGTTCCAAAATCGTAGTCCTTGAATTAGGGCAAAATTATTGCGATTTTACCGGTAATTCAGTGACGGATAAAGAATGGGTCCTGATATTTAAGGCCTCAGCGCTGGATTTTCAGCAGTTCACGTCGCATCCGACCGCCTTATCGAATTCGGCAGCCATTTCGCTATCGATTTTTGCCAGTTTGGTGCTCACGCTATGCATTTCTTCACGGTCGCCACGTTGCGAGGCAAAAACGCCCAGACGGTAGAGCGCTTCGCTGTGTCTCGGGTTGATCGTGACCGCCTTGCGGTAGGATTTTTCGGCGTCGCCCGGTTGATCGAGCCCCTCCTGCGCGGAACCTAACTCGTACCAGGCTTCGGCATTGTCAGGCTCGGCCTCGATCCAGCGGCGGCTGATTTCTTGCAGCCTGACCCAATCTTCGTTTAGTTGCGGCAGAGCGGCTTGCATGAAGAACGGCTTTTCTTCGTCCGGCAGTTCCCAGAAGGCCTGGCCGGAAACGGGCAGTTGGGTCTGTGCTGGTTTCAACTCGATGTCTTTCAACCACTCGACGGGCACCGCATAGAAGTAGGCTGCCCGGCCCGGGGTTTTAAAGGTATTGATGCCGATCAGCCGGCCCTGACCATCGAATAGAGCGCTGCCGCTGGCGCCCAGGCTGAAGCGTGCATTGGTCCGCACTACGTTGCCACCTTGGTAAGGATAGAGCGATTTGACCTGGCCGCGCGAAGTGAGCGGGGCGGGGACACCGTTGGAGTGGCCGATGGCAAAGACTTCATCGCCCTTGCCTAGATCGGTAGTACTGCCCAGGGGAACTGGTTGGACCGGCATACGGTCTGTGTTCAGCAGACACAAATCATGCATTGCATCGACCTGCACTGATACAATCGCGAAGGCTTCTTCACCTTGCGAAACCCAAGCCTGATTAGGCTTGCGCAACACGTGGCAGTTGGTGACAACTTTGTTGTCGCCAACGACAACGCCCGAACCGTAAGCCAAGCTTCCGTCCGGATTGTATCCACGTACCAGGACGATCGAAAAGAAAACTCGCATCAGGGATTGCTGGTCGAATGCATTTGCCGCAGGCGACAAAAGAATAGCCATGAGAATCGCAAGAATCCGGTACATGTCGTTTTATCCTTTTGGTGGTCAGCCGCGGCGTGTTTCTACCAACCCAGTGCCAGCATGAGGGAAGACCCGGACCGCGAAACATTAGTTCCAGGATGGAAATGTCGAATTTAACGAATAGCACCCCACCGCCAGAGATCGTCACTTACCCTGGCAGCCGTTACGAGCTGCACCAGCTTTTCCCTCCGGCGGGCGATCAGCCGGCGGCCATCGACCGTCTGACCGAAGGTATACGCCAAGGCATGAAGTACCAGACGCTGCTGGGCGTAACCGGTTCCGGTAAGACCTACACCATGGCCAATGTCATCGCGCGCATTGGCCGGCCGGCCATTGTGATGGCACCGAATAAAACGCTGGCGGCGCAGTTGTATTCCGAATTCCGTGAATTCTTCCCCAATAATTCGGTGGAATATTTCGTCTCGTATTACGATTACTATCAGCCCGAAGCCTACGTGCCTTCGCGCGACCTGTTCATCGAAAAAGACTCCAGCATCAACGATCATATCGAGCAGATGCGCTTGTCGGCGACCAAGGCGCTGCTGGAGCGCGAAGACAGCATCATCGTTGCCACCGTTTCTGCGATCTACGGCATAGGCGATCCCGGCGAATACCACGGCATGGTGCTGCATATCCACCAAGGCATGAAGATCACCCAACGCGACGTGATCATGCACCTGACCCGCATGCAGTACGACCGCAACGAATTCGACTTCTCGCGCGGTACGTTCCGCGTGCGCGGCGATGTGTTGGATGTCTTTCCGTCGGAAAACAGCGAGACGGCTGTGCGCATCAGCCTGTTTGATGACGAAATCGAGTCGATTACGCTGTTCGATCCGCTGACCGGGCAGATTTACAACAGGATCCACAACTTCCGTATTTTCCCCTCCAGCCATTACGTCACTGCGCGCGAGGCGACGCTGCGTGCCATGGAAACCATCCGGCAGGAGCTGCGCGAGCGCGTGGACTTTTTCATCAAGAACAACAAGCTGGTCGAGGCGCAGCGGATCGAGCAGCGTACCCGCTACGACCTGGAGATGCTGAACGAGATCGGCTTCTGCAAGGGCATCGAGAACTACAGCCGGCACCTGACCGGGCGCGGGGTAGGCGAACCGCCGCCGACGCTGATCGACTATCTGCCGAAGAATGCGCTGATGATCATCGACGAATCGCACGTCACCGTGCCGCAGATCGGCGGCATGTACAAGGGCGACCGGGCGCGCAAGGAAAACCTGGTCGATTACGGCTTCCGCCTGCCGTCCGCGCTGGACAACCGCCCGCTGCGCTTCGAGGAATTCGAGAAGGTGATGCGCCAGTGCGTGTTCGTTTCCGCGACGCCTGCCGATTATGAAGCGACGCACCAAGAGCAGGTGGTCGAGCAGGTGGCGCGCCCGACCGGGCTGATCGACCCGGAAATTATCGTCAAGCCGGCCGATACGCAGGTGGACGACCTATTGTCCGAAATCAAGTTGCGCGTCACCGATAGCGAGCGCGTGCTGGTCACTACGCTGACCAAGCGCATGGCGGAAGACCTGACCGATTACCTGTCGGAGCATGGCATCAAGGTGCGCTATCTGCATTCCGACATCGACACGGTGGAGCGGGTGGAGATCATCCGCGACCTGCGCCTGGGCGAGTTCGACGTGCTGGTCGGTATCAACCTGCTACGCGAGGGGCTGGATATTCCGGAAGTGTCGCTGGTTGCCGTGCTGGATGCGGACAAGGAAGGCTTCCTCCGTTCCGAAAGGTCGCTGATTCAGACCTCCGGCCGTGCCGCGCGTAACCTAAACGGCAAAGTGATTTTTTACGCCAATCGCATTACGCGCTCGATGAAGCTAGCGATGGACGAAACCGAGCGTCGCCGCACGAAGCAGATGGCATTCAACGAAGCCAACGGTATTACGCCGCGCGGTGTGGTCAAGCGCATCAAGGA
Organism: Methylophilaceae bacterium; assembly: GCA_035460165.1. Taxonomy (GTDB): domain Bacteria; phylum Pseudomonadota; class Gammaproteobacteria; order Burkholderiales; family Methylophilaceae; genus MM2. The sequence continues at coordinate 43,466 of DATHWW010000026.1, forward strand.
CATTATCGATGGCGTCTACGATGCCGAGGCGGGCAAGAAGGAACTCCAGGCTGCGCAGACTTTTGCCAATTACCATGTCATGAACGAAAAGCAGGTGTTGAAGGAGTTGAAACGCCTGGAGAAAGAGATGCACGATGCCGCGAAGAACCTGGAGTTCGAGAAGGCTGCCAAGTTGCGTGACGAGTTGAAAAACCTGCGTGCGCAGTTCTATGGCGCGGAGCCGCCGGACACGGTCTGATCTGATATCGCAGCGATAGGGTGATGTTATCTTAAGTCTTAATCTCTACTAAGTTGTCCTGGCAATAAAAAAGCCCCGCACTAGGCGGGGCTTTTTCTTTTCGGAATTTCTTCCGATTTACTTCTGTGTTTCTATCATCACCAAAGGCTCTTCGGCGGCCTGTGCTTCGGCCTTCTTTTGCCACGGTGCCGGGCCGGATTTGCGCTTGGGCGCTTCCGGTTCCTCGGCTGCCACAACAGGTGCTGCCGTAGCCTTGGTCTCGACCATTTCCAGACCGCTGGTGGCGATATCAGCAACCACAATGGGGGCCGGGGCGGCAGCACGTGCGGGCTTGGCTTTTGCCGCGACGGGAGCAGCTGCTTCCTTAACTTCGACGACCGGGGTTTCCGCAACGGCTGCCGGAGCAATTGGCGCCTCTGCAGCGGCAGGGGCGGATTCCTCAGACACAGCAGTTTCTTCGGTCTTGCGGCGACGCGGAGCGCGCGGCTTTCTTTCCGGCTTCGCGGGGGCCGGTGCGGCTTCGGCTGCTTCCGGAGCTTCGTTCACGGTCTCTGCGACAGGAGCTTCGGCGATAGCTTCCGCCTTTACCTCGGCTGCCGACTCGACCTTGGCTTGAACCGAAGTCAGTTCCATTTCAGTTTGGATCGCCGGCGTATCGACGACCAGGATAGGTGCGTCGCTAATCGCTTCTTCCAGCGCCGGAACTTCGGCGGAAACTTCTAACGGCTTGCGCTCGCGTGCTTCGCGCGGTGCGCCGTCACGTTGCCGGTCACGACCGCCACGGCCGCGGCGACGGCTACTGCGTTGCGGCTGCTCGCCGCTCTCCACTCCTTCAGCGACCGGAGCTTGCGGAGCGCGTTCGCGTTCTACCTTCTCCGGCTTGGGTGCTGCCGGTTTGGCTTCCTGTTGCGGACGGGCCGGGCGTTCTGCGCGCTCCGGACGACCTTCAGTCTGGCGCTGTTCGGCACTGCGATTGCGTTGCTGTTCCGGACGGTTGCCGCGATCACCACGTTCGGCGCGTTCGCCACGATTGCGGTCGGTACGTTCGTTGCGATTACGCTCATTGCGACGGGCGCCTTCACGTTTGCGCGGTTCGGGTGTCACGGCTGCTTCTTCCGGCTTGGCGCTGATGGCGCTCAGCCAGGTGCGGAAACGACCGAACAGCGAGGCCTTGGGCGCAGCAACCGGTTCGGGTTCGCGATGGATAGGGGCGGGAGCGGACGGGGTGATGCCCTTGACCGCGGCTTCCAAGCGCACCTGCTCGGGCTTTTGCGCCACAGCACCGGCTTCCTCGATTTCGGAAATCAGTTCCACCAACTCGTAGCTCGCCTTGCTCTCATCGCTTACGTCGTCGTGGCGCAGGCGCACGATCTTGTAGTTCGGCGTTTCCAGGTGGATGTTCGGAATCAGCACAACCTTGACGCCCATGCGCTGCTCGATGGAATGAATCTCCGAGCGCTTCTCATTGAGCAGGAAGGTCGCGGCTTCCACCGGCAGCTGCACCTGGATCACGGCGCTGTTTTCCTTCATTGCTTCTTCCTGCGTGATGCGCAGGATGTGCAATGCGGTGGATTCGATGCCGCGGATGTGGCCGGTGCCGTGGCAGCGCGGGCAGGGGATGTGGTTGGTTTCACCCAGCGACGGACGCAGGCGCTGGCGCGACAGTTCGAGCAGGCCGAAGCGGGAAATCTTGCCGGTCTGTACGCGAGCGCGGTCGTAATGCAGTGCGTCGCGCAAGCGGTTTTCGACTTCGCGCTGGTTGCGCTGGCTTTCCATGTCGATGAAGTCGATCACCACCAGGCCGCCCAAGTCGCGCAGGCGTAGCTGGCGCGCGGCTTCGTCGGCGGCTTCCAGGTTGGTCTTGAACGCGGTTTCCTCGATGTCGCTGCCGCGGGTCGAGCGACCGGAGTTGACGTCGATGGACACCAGCGCCTCGGTGTGGTCGATGACGATGGCGCCGCCGGAAGGCAGTCGCACTTCGCGGGCGAAGGCGGTCTCGATCTGGTGTTCAATCTGGAAGCGCGAGAACAGCGGAATCTCGTCGCGGTACAGTTTGACGCGCGACACGTTGGCCGGCATCACGTGGTTCATGAACTGCAGCGCCTGCTCGTGGATTTCCGGCGTGTCGATCAGGATTTCGCCGATATCGGGCTGGAAATAGTCGCGGATCGCGCGGATTACCAGGCTGCCTTCCTGATAAATCAGGAACGCGCCCTTCTGGATGGTAGAAGCGCTTTCGACGGCAGTCCACAGTTGCAGCAGGTAGTTGAGATCCCACTGCAATTCTTCGAGATTGCGGCCGATGCCGGCGGTACGGGCGATGACGCTCATGCCGGAGGGGACTTCGAGTTGAGCGATCAGGTCGCGCAGCTCGTTGCGGTCTTCGCCTTCAATACGGCGCGAAACGCCGCCGCCGCGCGGGTTGTTCGGCATCAGGACCAAGTAGCGTCCGGCGAGGCTGATGAAGGTGGTGAGGGCGGCGCCCTTGTTGCCGCGTTCGTCCTTGTCCACCTGGACGATCAGTTCCTGGCCTTCGCGCAGCGCTTCCTTGATGCTGGCGCGGCCGTCGGCGCCGTCCTGGAAGTAGCTGCGAGCGACTTCCTTGAATGGCAGGAAACCATGGCGGTCGGTGCCGTAATTGACGAAACAGGCTTCGAGCGAAGGCTCGATGCGGGTGATGACGCCCTTGTAGATGTTGCTCTTGCGTTGTTCCTTGCCGGCGTGTTCGATGTCGAGATCGATCAGCTTTTGTCCATCGACAATCGCGACGCGCAGTTCTTCTTCCTGCGTCGCATTGAATAACATGCGTTTCATTTAGTTCTTCTCCCGCGCTCTTCAGCGGGCGTGCAGGGCAAGCCGCGGTTAGCGGCAGGTGGGAAAGGGAAGGTGACGTCTGGCGAAAAATCCGGGCAACCGCGCTGCACACGCAAATTCAACCGCTGGAATTCTTCTCTTAGATCAAGAGATTCTTCCCTGTTGAATTTCACTTTAAATCAGTTCGTTAAATTATTAAGTTAACGTAAAACTTGAGTATCGGGTGCGGTTTTATGTCCGGTGGAACAGTCTTTTCGATTACAATTCCGTCAAATTCGGTTTCCCGCCGCGCGGCACTTGAGCCTATCCGGTGCGCGGCAGCTTTGAGCGCTATTTGCCTGAATTCAGCCTCCCGCTCGTCGCTGGTGCGAACGTATCCCGCACAGGGAGAAGGTGGATGTCTTCAGAAACTTCCAAACCGCTTCTTGTTGCCTCACGTGAGGCCGATGGTGAGCGGCATTAACCAGAAATCCTTTTTGCTTTTAAAAAGCAAGCCCATAGTATAGGTGAGATGAACGATTTAAGCAAAGCAGCCGTGAGCCTAGTCACGGTGGATGAGGGCGGCGAAGGACAGCGCATCGACAACTTCCTCGCGCGCCATTTGAAGGGGGTTCCCAAAAGCCATATCTATCGGATCTTGCGCAGCGGGGAAGTGCGCGTCAACAGCAAGCGCGTCGATGCCACCTGCCGCCTTGTAATCGGCGATGTGGTGCGTATTCCGCCGGTACGAACCGCAGCGCCGGCGCCCAAGCCGGATGCGCCCGCGACTTCGAAGTTCGAGGAGCACGTGATTTTTGAGGATGACGCGTTATTGGTGATCGATAAGCCTGCCGGCGTCGCCGTGCACGGCGGTAGCGGCATCAGTCGTGGCGTCATCGAGCAGTTCCGGCTGGAGCGGCCGCAGGCGAAATTTCTGGAATTGGTGCATCGCCTGGACCGCGAGACTTCCGGTGTCTTGCTGCTCGCTAAAAAGCGCAGTGCGCTGGTTGCGCTGCACGAGGCCATTCGCAACAACGCTATCGAGAAACGGTATCTGATGCTGGTTTGCGGTGTTTGGAAAGACAAAAAGCGCAAGGTGAAGCTGCCGCTGAAAAAGTACACGCTGGAAAGCGGCGAGCGCCGCGTCAGCGTGGATGACGACGGGCAGCCGTCCGAGACTATCTTTCATCTGCGCGAGAACTTCGGCGAATTTACGTTGCTGGAGGCGGAGCTGATTACCGGCCGCACGCACCAGTTGCGCGTGCAACTGCAGCACCTCGGATTTCCCATTGCGGGCGACGATAAATACGGCGATTATGCTTTTAACAAGGCACTCGCCAAGCGCGGGCTGAAACGCATGTTCCTGCATTCGGCGGAGACGGTGATCCGTCATCCTGTCAGCGGCGAGTCATTGAAATTGACGGCGCCTTTGCCGAAAGAGCTCGCGAATTTCCTGAAGAACCTGAGTAAAACTGCACCACATGCCGAAGCAATTTGATCTGATCGTATTCGACTGGGATGGCACCCTGGTCGATTCTACCCACGCCATTGTCGAATCCATACTTGGGGCCGCCGAAGACGCCGAATTGCCTTTGCCCACCGTAGCGGCCGCGCGCGGCATCATAGGCTTGGAACTGCATGCCGCGATTGCTGCCTTATTCGAAGGCATCTCGGATGAGCAGGTGCGTTTCGTCGCGGAACGATATCGGTATCATTTCCTAGTGCGCGACCATGCCATCCCCATGTTCGACGGGGTTGTCGAGGCGATAGAGGAATTGGTGGAAGCAGGCTTCATGTTGTCGGTCGCCACCGGCAAGACGCGTCGCGGGCTGGATCGCGCGATGACGACTACCGAATTGCATCCGCATTTTCTTGCCAGTCGCTGTGCGGATGAATGTTTTTCCAAACCGCACCCGCAGATGCTGCATGAAATCATGGACGAGCTGGGCGTCATGCCCGAACGCACGCTGATGATAGGCGACACCTCTTATGATTTGCAGATGGCCAGCAATGCGGGCGTCAGCAGCCTGGCGGTTTCCTATGGTGCACAGCCGCTGGAAAACTTGCTGGAACACGCGCCTTTGGCACATTTCGACCGTTTTACTAAACTGCACCAATGGCTGATAATCAACGCTTGATTTGCGCGAGCGAGGCGCTGCAGGAAAAGTGCAGCGGTATTCGCTTTGCTTTGCCCGAGCGCGGTGAGCGCGTTTCGGGCTTCGTCGTGCGCTATGGCGGCAAGGCTTATGGTTTCATCAATCAATGCGCGCACGTGCCGGTCGAACTCGATTGGCAAGAGGGCGACTTCTTTGATTTGACTCGTCATTACGTCATCTGCGCCACGCACGGCGCGCATTACGAACCAATGACGGGCCGTTGTGTGATGGGGCCGTGCAAGGGACGTTCGCTTCAGCCTTTGAAAATTGAAGAGCGTGACGGAAGCATCTATCTGATTCTGGAAAACTGACATGAGTGATCAAAACTGGGAACGCCATACTATTGAAAAGCTGGCCTTTGCAGCGATGCAGGAGCAGCGACGCAGCAGGCACTGGGGAATTTTCTTCAAGACGCTGACTTTTGTTTATCTGTTCGCGCTGCTGTTCATTGCGCTCGACTGGATAGGTCCGAGCCAGGCGATTGGCTCCCACACCGCATTGATCGACATCTACGGTGAAATCGGTGCGGAGGGTGAGGTGACGGCTGACGACACCATTTCCAGCCTGCAAACGGCATTCGATGACAAAAGCACCAAAGGCGTTATCCTTCGCATCAACAGCCCCGGCGGCAGCCCGGTGCAGGCCGGCATCATCAACGATGAGATCAAGCGCCAGCGCAAACTGCATCCGAATATCCCAATCTATGCCGTGGTCGAGGATGTATGCGCTTCCGGCGGTTATTACATCGCCGTGGCTGCCGACAAGATCTACGTCGACAAAGCGAGTATCGTGGGATCCATCGGCGTTATCATGGACGGCTTCGGCTTTACCGGTACGATGAATAAGCTGGGCGTCGAACGACGCGTACTGACTGCGGGCGAGAACAAGGCCTTGCTCGATCCCTTCTCTCCGGTCAATCCGGAGCACATCGCCTTCGCCAAGAGCATGCTGGATGAAATTCACCAGCAATTCATCCAAGTGGTGCGCGAAGGTCGCGGCAAGCGTCTGAAGGAAACGCCGGACATGTTCAGCGGACTTTTCTGGAGCGGTGCCAAGAGCATCGAGCTTGGGCTGACGGATGGCCTGGGTGGTTCGGATTACGTAGCACGCGAAGTCATCAAGGAAGAGAACATCGTCGATTTCACGACACGCGAAGGTCTGGCTGACCGTTTTGCCAAGCGCTTCGGCGCGTCGATCGCGAACACGCTGGGCAGTTCCGCAATCAAAATGCATTAGGACTATTCGCCCAAGGTGCAGAACTCGCTTAGACCTGCACCTTGGGCGGACACCGTAAATCTTCAAAGCTCTTTTTGAGCCGTTTCATATAAGGTTTTTCTCATGCAGGTGCAGCAAATCCATTGGCGAGTTTTCGCAGATACCACCGAACTTAAGCAGGCGGCCTTCAATGCCGTGCTCGCCAGCGCCAATGCGGCGATTTCAGCGCGCGGACGATTTACCATCGTGCTGGCGGGAGGTTCTACGCCGCATGGGATTTATCAAATGCTGCGCGATGCGACGACCGACTGGTCGAAGTGGCATGTGTATTTCGGTGATGAGCGTTGCCTGCCGCCGGACCATGCCGACCGCAATAGTTTTATGGCGGACGAGAGTTTGCTCAAGCACGTGCCGATTCCACGCAGCCAGATTCACGCCATGCCTGCCGAATTGGGGCCAGACAAGGCGGCGGAGTCTTATTGCCAGTCACTGGAAGGTCTGGGTGAGTTTGATCTGGTGCTGTTGGGGATGGGCGAGGATGCGCATACCGCCAGCCTGTTCCCTGGCCTGGCGTGGGAGGCCGCGGATTTTGCTCCGGCCATTCCGGTGAGGAATGCACCTAAACCGCCGGCCGATCGCGTTTCGCTGTCGGCATCCCGGCTCTCCAATGCACGTCAGGTGATTTTCTTTGTGACCGGCGCTGGCAAGCGTGAAGCCGTGACGTTGTGGCGCGACGGCAGCGATATGCCAGTAGCGGCGATACTCCCGATGACAGGGGTGGAAGTCTATATGGACGCGGCGGCCGACCCGGCTACCGTGGAAAGTAATTAAGAGCCTACTCAAAGGCTCTAAATCTCCTGCCACTCCCGCAGCAATGCCGCCTGTCCGTAAGTCTGTCCCGCTTCATCCAGCAGATTCCATACCGTTGCATTACGAATCAGGAAACGTTTTCCGCTACTGGAAACCCTGATCCCACTGTAATCGTCTATGTAACCCTGTGTGCTGACGCGCAATAACAGTCGATCGCGTTCCTCTTGCACCATAGGTTCGGCGGAAAGGCGCGAGGATAAGGCGGTGAAGTCTTCCCATGTCATTTCAAAAAGCTGCAATGCCGTGCGATTGGCGTAATTGAAGATGGGATCGATTTCGGTGCCGTGCGAAACGACAGCGTAAGGTGCTTGATTCAGTACGGCGACTATTTCTGCGCCATCGACCGCCGGATCGAGCAGGTTGCGCCCGGTCCAGTGGTGATAGCTATTGCTGAGAATCCGCACGTGGCGGATCAGGTCTTGCTCGTTCAGAAGCAGGAGGTCTTGTAGTAGTTGATCAGGCCGTTGGTGGAAGCGTCATGGCCGTTCACCGGCTTGGCGTCGGACAGCTCCGGCAGGATGCTGTTGGCCAGTTGCTTGCCCAGTTCCACACCCCATTGGTCGAACGTATTGATATTCCAGATGATGCCCTGCACGAAGATCTTGTGTTCGTACAGCGCAATCAGCGCGCCCAAGGTTTTGGGGTCGAGCTTGCGGAACAGGATGGAGTTCGTCGGATGGTTGCCCTCGAACACCTTGTGCGGCAAGAGGTTCTCAAGGGCATCGCCACGCAAGCCGGCGGCTTCGAGTTCTGCACGGGCTTCGGCCTCGGTCTTGCCGAGCATGAGAGCCTTGGTTTGCGCGAAGAAATTAGAGAACAGAATCTTGTGGTGGTCGCCCATTGGATAGTGCGTTTTCATCGGCATGATGAAGTCGCACGGGATTAGGCGCGTGCCTTGGTGTATCAGCTGATAAAACGCATGCTGGCCGTTGGTGCCGGGTTCGCCCCAGATAATGGGGCCGGTGTCGTAGTTAACGCGATTGCCATCGCGATCTACGAATTTTCCGTTGCTCTCCATGTCGCCCTGCTGGAAATAAGCCGGGAAGCGCGCCATGGATTGGTCGTAAGGCAGCAACGCTTGCGTTTGTGCGCCGAAGAAGTTGTTGTACCAGATGCCGATCAGGCCCAGCATCACCGGCAGGTTCTTTTCCAGCGGCGCACTGCGGAAATGCTCGTCCATCTCGAAAGCGCCTTGCATCAGGGCTTCGAAATTATCCATGCCGATATGCAGTGCAATCGATAGACCGATGGCCGACCACAGCGAATAGCGGCCGCCGACCCAGTCCCAGAATTCGAACATGTTGGCCGGATCGATGCCGAACTTCGCCACTTCCGCCGAGTTGGTCGAGATCGCCACGAAATGGCGGGCGATATGTGCCGGATCCTTGGCTGCCTCCAGGAACCATGCGCGGGCCGAATGGGCGTTGGTCAGCGTTTCCTGGGTGGTGAAGGTTTTGGACGCGACGACGAACAGCGTGGTTTCGGGATTGCATTTCTGCAAGGTCATGCCGAGATGCGCGCCGTCGATATTTGAGACGAAGTGCGCGCGCAGGTCGGAACGGCTGTAGGACTTGAGGGCGGAACACACCATGAACGGGCCGAGATCGGAGCCGCCGATGCCGATATTGACGACGTCTGTGATGGGTTTGCCGGTAAAGCCGCGCCAGACGCCATGGCGGACGCGTTCGGTGAAGTCGCGTATCTGCTCCAGCACGCGGTTGACGGCCGGCATGACGTCCTGGCCGTCAACGAAAACCGGGCGGTCGCAGCGGTTGCGCAACGCGGTGTGCAATACCGCGCGGTTCTCGGTGATATTGATTTTCTCGCCGCTGAACATCCGGTCGCGCCATTCCTCGACGCGACATTCGCGTGCAAGCTTAAACAGCAAGGGCAGCGTTTCGTCGGTGATGCGGTTTTTGGAGAAGTCCAGCAGGATGTCGTTGTATCTTATGGAAAACTTTTCGAATCGTGCTGGGTCTGCGGCGAACATGTCGCGCATGTGGAGGGGCGCAACTTCGCGCTGATGCGCAACCAGTTGCTGCCAAGTGGCTGATTCGGTCAATCGGGACATGATGTTGAGATTGTTTTTTACTTGATCTTAAATTTCGCGTTTCAGAATTATACCCGCGAGTGGCGGCAGGGTGACGACTAGTGAATGCGAATAGCCCATCCAGCTCACTGCTTCCGTGTGGATGCCCGGGCCATTACCCGTATTACCGCCACCATAACAGGCGGCATCGCTGTTCAGCAGTTCGCGATAATACCCAGGCTCAGGTACGCCAATGCGATATCCCTGGCGCGGAACCGGCGTGAAATTGAGCAGCACGACGGCGTATTCTCCCTTGGTCGAACGGCGCAGATAGCTCATGATCGACTGATCGGCATCGTGGCAATCGATCCAGGCGAAACCTTCGGAAGAGAAGTCGAGCTCGTGCAGGGCAGAGTTCTCCAAATAGAGTTTGCCCAGATCGGCCGTTAGGGTTTGCACGCCCTTGTGCCAGTCGATTTCCAGCAAATGCCAGTCGATGCTCGATGTGGCATGCCATTCCGCGCCCTGGGCAATTTCATTGCCCATGAAATTGAGCTTCTTGCCGGGATAGCTCATTTGATAGGTCAGCAGTAGACGCAGGTTGGCGAACTTTTGCCAGCCGTCTCCCGGCATCTTGTCCAGCAGCGAACGTTTGCCATGCACGACTTCGTCGTGCGAGAACGGCAACACGAAGTTTTCCGTGTACGCATAAAGCTGACCAAAGGTGAGCTGGTTGTGGTGGTAGCGCCGATGCACCGGATCCTGCTTGAAGTAGGACAGGGTGTCGTTCATCCAGCCCATGTTCCATTTCATCGAGAAGCCGAGTCCGCCGAGGTATACCGGCCGGGAAATCATCGGCCAGGCGGTGGATTCCTCGGCAATGGTCAGGGCGCCGGGGAACTCCTCATGCACCATGACGTTGAGTTCCTTGAGGAAATCGATGGCCTCCAGGTTTTCGCGGCCGCCATATTTGTTGGGCAGCCATTCGTCGTGCTTGCGGGAGTAGTCGAGATACAGCATCGATGCCACCGCATCGACGCGCAGACCGTCAATATGGAATTCGTTCAGCCAGTAATGCGCATTGGCCAGCAGGAAATTGCGCACCTCGTTACGACCGTAATTGAAGATCAACGTACCCCAATCCTGGTGTTCCCCGAGGCGCGGGTCTTCGTGCTCATACAGGGCCGTACCGTCGAAACGCGCCAGTGCCCAGCTATCTTTAGGGAAGTGGGCAGGCACCCAGTCGAGCAGTACGCCGATCCCCGCTTCATGGCAGGCATCGACAAAGGCGCGGAAATCGTCCGGCGTGCCGAAACGGCTGGTCACGCCGAAATAGCCGGTGGTCTGGTAGCCCCAGGATTCGTCCAGCGGATGCTCGCTGATCGGCATCAGCTCGATGTGGGTGTAGCCCAGTTCCTTGACGTAGGGCACCAGCTGTTCGGCCAGCTCGCGATAATTCAGGTAGCGATTGCCCGGTCCGCGTTTCCACGAGCCGAGGTGCACTTCGTAGACGTTCATCGGCTCGGTCAGCCAGTTCGCGGAGACGCGTTTCTCAAGCCATGGATTGTCGTTCCAGGTGTAGGAAGTCCGATCCGTTACGCGCGCGGCGGTGCCTGGCCGCATTTCGAATGCGGCGCCGTAAGGGTCGGTTTTGACCAGGATATGACCGGTATGGCGATTGCGGATTTCGAACTTGTATAGGTCGCCGGCAGTCAACCCGGGAATGAATATATCCCATACGCCGCTGGAACCATGGGCGCGCATGGGATGGACGCGGCCATCCCAGCTATTGAATTCGCCGATGACGCTGACGCGCTCCGCATTCGGCGCCCATACGGCGAACTGCACGCCGGCAATGCCTTGATTGTCGGTGAGATGCGCACCCAGCATGCGATAGGCCAGCAACAGCCGTCCCTCGCCGAAGAGGTGCAGGTCATGGGGTGAAATCAAAGTGGGCAGGGTATAGGGATCGTGCCGCTCGAATGTATGGCCGTCCTGCTCGATGCGCAACAAGCAAGGGGTTGGCGGCTGTTCCTGGCCTTGCCAGACAAACAGGCCGGTCGAATTCGAACGCTTCAGCTCTTCCCAACCGCCGGCAACCTTGAGCCAGACGCGGTTGGCATGGGGCAGGAATGTGCGGAGCACGGGCTGATCGGGCGAGCCGTGCAAGCCCAGCCACGCAAAAGGATTGTGATGGCGCGCTTCCAGAACCAGAGCCAATTGCGGGTCTTTCTTTTGTGCCATGAGATTCACTTCATTGTGAGAAGAAATAAGCTGGATTGGAGGCGAAAACCGTGTCTATAATGGAATCACATTCCGGCCCCGGACACAGGCGCCAAGCCACATCTATAGACGCTACCATGCCCAACTATAAATCAGGAGAGGCAAAAATGCAGCAGGATTTATCATCTTCCCGTTTCGTTAGCGCGCTGACCAAAAATACCGTCGCGCTTATTCTTGCCGGTGGGAAGGGCTCGCGGTTGAAGGATTTGACCAACTGGCGCGCCAAGCCGGCGGTGCCTTTCGGCGGCAAGTTCCGCATCATCGATTTCCCGCTTTCCAATTGCATCAACTCCGGTATCCGTCGCATCGGCGTCGTTACGCAATATAAGGCGCACAGCCTGATCCAGCACGTCCAGCGCGGCTGGGGCTTCCTGCGCGGCGAGTTCAACGAGTTCGTCGAACTGCTGCCGGCGCAGCAGCGCGTGGAGGAGGAGTGGTACAAGGGCACCGCCGACGCGGTGTTCCAGAACCTCGACATCCTGCGCAACATGGGCTCCGAGTACGTGCTGATTCTTGCCGGTGATCACATCTACAAGATGGACTACGGCCAGATGCTGGCTGCGCATGTGCGCAACAAGGCGGACATGACGGTGGCCTGCCTCAATGTGCCGATCGAGGAAGCCGTGGCATTCGGCGTGATGGGTGTGGATGAAAAAGATCGCGTGATCCGTTTCATTGAGAAGTCCAAGACACCTGACCATACCCCCGGCGATCCCTCGCAGGCGTTGGCCAGCATGGGCATCTACGTGTTCAACTCGGCTTTCCTGTACGAACAGTTGATCCGCGATGCGGACGACCCGGATTCGTCGCACGATTTCGGCCACGACATCATTCCGCACATGATCAGCAAGTACCGTGTCTATGCGCACCGCTTCGCCGACAGTTGCGTCAATAGTAGCGAAGGCAAGCACTACTGGCGCGACGTGGGGACGGTGGACGCATATTGGGAAGCCAACATGGAGCTGACCAAGGTGACGCCGGAACTGAACATGTACGACTCCACCTGGCCGATCTGGACGTATCAGGCGCAGTTGCCGCCGGCGAAGTTCGTGTTCGATAACGACGACAGGCGTGGCAAAGCCGTGGACTCCCTGGTGTCCGGCGGTTGCATCATCAGCGGGGCTTGCGTGAGTCGATCGGTGTTGTTTTCAGACGTGCACGTCCATAGTTTTGCGAACATCGAGGACTCGGTCATCCTGCCGAATGTTGAAATTGGCCGGAACGTCGTGCTGAGAAAAGTTGTCATCGATAAGGGCGCACGTATCCCCCCGGGCATGCAAATCGGTGTGGATCACGACGAAGACCGCAAGCGCTTCCATGTTTCCGAGAAAGGCGTCGTTCTTGTTACGCCGGATATGCTCGGCCATAGCCTGCACCAGGCAAGATAGTACTACCTGGTTTCTTTTATCCGGGCTGTCTCGATGAGGCAGCCCTTTAGCTCGTTCAGTGTGAAACTATGCCCCAACAACGCAAACTGTACCTGAACCTCTATTGGCACATGCATCAGCCGGATTATCGGGATTACCTCACCGGTGAATTCATCCTGCCCTGGACCTACCTCCATGCCATCAAGGATTACACCGATATGGCCTATCACCTGGAGCAAAATCCGAAAGCCAAGGCCAGTTTCAACTTCGTGCCGGTTTTGCTCGACCAGTTGGAGGACTACACTCGCCAGTTCGCCGAGAACAATATTCGCGATCCGCTGCTGGCCTTGTTTCAGATTGAAGAGGGCGTGCCGCTGACGCTGGCGCAGCGCCAGCTCATTATCGAGAGCTGTTTCAAAAGCAATCACACCAAGCTGATTGCGCCATTTCCGCCTTATCTGCATCTGTACGACATGTTCAAGATGCAGGAAGCGCGGGGCGAGGATGCGTACGAATATCTTGCCGATCAGTACATGTGGGATCTGCTGATGTGGTACCACCTGGCCTGGACCGGCGAGAGCATCCGTCGGGAAAGCGAGTTCGTCATCAACCTGATGGCCAAGGGGACGTTGTTTACCGCGCAGGAGCGGCATGAGTTCTTCGCGCTGATAGGCGAACTGATCAGCGGCATCATTCCGCGCTATCGGGCGCTGGCCGCGAAGGGGCGGATCGAGATTTCCAGCACGCCGAATTGCCATCCCATTCTGCCGTTGCTGCTCGATTTCAATAGTGCGCGCGACAGCATGCCGGAAGTCACATTACCGGAAAGCGATCGCTATCACGGCGGTTTAACGCGCGCGAAGGCGCATATCGATGCCGCCATCGAGAGCCATAAGCGACGCTTCGGCCACGCTCCCGTCGGCATGTGGCCGGCGGAGGGTGGGGTCTCGCAGGCGGCATTGATGCTGTTGGCGGAAAAAGGCGTCAAATGGGCGGCGACTGGAGAATGTGTTCTAGGCAACAGCCTTTACCGCGCTTATGGCGACGCCTTGCCGGAGCGCAGCCAATATCTCTACAAACCTTACCTCCTGTCCGACGGCACGCATCAAATCACCTGCTTTTTCCGCGACGATGTACTTTCCGACAAGATCGGCTTTGAGTATTCCAAATGGCATGGCGAGGATGCGGTCAAGGATTTTGTGCATGAGTTGGAGCGGATTCGTAACAGTGCCGATTCGGCTGCTTCTCCGGTGGTCAGCGTGATCCTGGATGGCGAGAACGCCTGGGAATACTACCCCTACAACGCCTATTACTTTCTGTCGCAACTTTACGCCGACCTGGCTGAACACCCTTATATCGAGTTGGTGACTCCCGGAGAAATCACCAAGTTGTGCGACAAACCTTCCACAGGCAAGGTCGCGCCGAAAACCGGCATTTTCAAAAACGCCCATATTTCGGTCGAGCCGTTACCTTGCGTCAGCGCAGGCAGTTGGGTGTACGGCACATTCAGTACCTGGATCGGCTCGCCCGACAAAAACCGCGGGTGGGATCTGCTATGCGAAGCCAAGAAAAACTATGATCTTGCGATGGCAGGCAAAAAGCTCACTGAGGAGGAGCGTGCCAAGGCCGAAATGCAATTGGCGGACTGTGAGGGGTCCGACTGGTTCTGGTGGTTCGGCGATTACAACTCGGCGCATAGCGTTGCCAGTTTCGACCGACTTTACCGGCGCAATCTAACCAATCTATATCATTTGCTCAAACTGCCGGTGCCAAAGGTGCTGGACACGGTAATCAGCGTAGGCGGCGGCGATCCGGAGGCCGGAGGGGCGATGCGGCGCGGTAAGGAAGAATAGTCGGAAACACGGATATTGCGCGTTACGAAATGTAGTAGTTGGGAATGCGGTAGTTGGATCAATAAAAACGAAGGGTCAGATAAATGGCTAAAAAAGTCGCATTGTTGCTTGGGGTCCATGCCCACCAGCCCGTCGGCAATTTCACGCATGTCTTGGACGATGCTCATATTCGGTGCTATGGGCCTTTTTTGCAGGTGCTGCATCGCTACCCGGACTTCCATTTTGCGATTCACCTGAGTGGCTGGTTGCTGGACTACATGTTCCAGCATTACCCGCAGGATATGCAGCTACTGAAGGATATGGTCAAGCGCGGCCAGGCCGAGCTGTTTGGCGCAGGTTATACCGAACCGGTGCTGGCCGCGATCCCTTCCGTCGATCGTGTCGGGCAGATCGAAAAGCTTTCCGATTACCTACATAAAAAGCTGGGCCAGCGTCCGCAAGGCGCATGGCTGACCGAGCGCGTGTGGGAGTCCTCCGTCGTGCCATCGCTGGGCGATGCCGACATCGGCTACGTCACGGTGGACGATTACCACTTTCTCTGCGCCGGCAAGGAGCAGTCGGCGCTGGACGGCTATTTCACCACCGAGGAAGACGGCCGCAAACTCGACCTGTTTCCGATTTCCGAAGCGCTGCGCTACCGCCTGCCGTTTTCTCCGGCGGATGAAGTCGTTAGCTATCTTGAAAGCCTGGCGGACGAGAGCGGCCAGGCCGCTGCCGTCTATTTCGACGATATCGAAAAGTTCGGCATCTGGCCGGAAACCTATGCCTGGGTGTACGAGCGCGGCTGGCTCAAGGATTTCATCGAAGGCGTGCTCAATTCCTCCATCATCCAACCGATGCGCTACAGCGACTACCATGCCGTGACCAGAACACGCGGCGTGGTTTACCTGCCGACGACCTCCTATATCGAAATGAATGAATGGACGTTGCCTGTTCCCGCGGCCCATCATTACGCCGACCTGGTCGAGCAGGAAAAGCAAAATGGCCGTTATGAGGCCACCAAGCCTTACGTGCGCGGCGGCATCTGGCGCAACTTCTTCATGCGTTTTCCGGAATCCAACTGGATGCACAAGCGCATGCTGGCCCTGTCGGCCCGTTTTCATGCCTTGCCCGACCAGACCAAGACGCCGGAAATGTTGCATGAGTTGTATGAAGCCCAGGCCAACGACGCGTATTGGCACGGTCTGTTCGGCGGTCTGTACCTGCCGCATCTGCGGCGCGCGATCTACAACGCCATGGTGCGGCTGGAAGCGATGCTGGATAAAGTGGCGCCGCGTCCCGAGCACAGCCAGGAAGACCTCGACCTTGACGGCAACGATGAGCTGTTCTTGCAAAACGGCACATTGCAGGCCGTGATCCGGCTGGACGGTTCGGCTTCGCTCTGCGAGTTCGATGTTTACAAACTGGCGCACAATTTCGGCGATACGCTGGCGCGCCAGACCGAGCATTACCATCGCAAAGTGCACGCTAATGAGGGCCATGGCTATAGCGGGGAGGGCATCGCCAATCCGCACGAGCGTGTGAGCTACAAGCACGAGATTTTCCCGGAAGATCTGGCGACAGACGCCAACGGCCTGACCTTGTTCCGTGACAGCTGGGCCGAGCGCGACGGTGCCGTCAGCCTGCCGGTGATCTACGATGCCCCCAAGGCCGGCAAGACGGCCACGGCCGGGTTTGCCGGCAGTCTTGGGCATGGTCAGATCACCAAGAAAATTACGCTGCAGGACAGCAGCCTGCAGGTGGTCTATCGTTTCACGAAAGTACATGGTGGCCTCTTCCGTGTTGAAATCAACCTGGCAATGCCCAGTTGCGACGGCCCCGCCGGGCGTTTCCGCATCGGACAGGACATTCCCGGCGGCTTCGCCCAACCGCTGCGCCTGGCTTCCATGAAGGAGTTGACGCTAGAGGACGAGGTGCTGGGCGGCGCGATTAATTTGAGTTGCAGCGTGCCGTGCCTGCTGAATACCCGGCCGCACTTCAGCGTGTCGCAATCGGAAGCCGGTTTCGAAAAAATCATGCAGGCCGTGACGCTGGAATTGACCTGGCACATGAATACCATCGAAAAGGGCGTCGATATCCAGTTGGAGGTTGTGTAAAAGTGCTGATCGGCGTCGATGTCGGCGGCACCAATCTGCGCATCGGCGTGGTCGATGGGCTGAAAGTCATCGACGAACAGCGCATCCATGCCGATTTTTCACGCCTATGCCGCGACAATCCGCCGGAAGTGGCGTTGCCGGCGATCCATGCGCTGCTGGCCGAGTCGCTGGCCGCCGCTATCGCCAAATTCCCGGAAGTGGCTGGGGTGGGCATCGGCTTTCCTGGCTTCATCGACCCGGACACCGGCTGCATTTCGCAATCCCCCAATCTGCCCGGCCTGCGCGACATCGATCTGGTGACGCCGCTGCGCAATAGCCTGGGCCTGCCGGTCATCGTCGAGAACGACGCGCTGGCCGCGGCCTATGGCGAATATGCGCTGGCCGGCTTGGACGTTCCTGGGTTGATCTACCTTGGCCTCGGCACCGGCGTTGGTGGCGGTCTGATCCATCGCGGCAAGCCTTTTCCCGGCGAGCACGGGGTGGCGATGGAGGTCGGCCATATCATCGTCGAGCCGGGCGGGCGCCTATGTGGTTGCGGCAATCGCGGCTGCATGGAGCGCTACGCCTCCGCCAGCGGCGTGTCGCTCAGCTATGCGGAAGCGACCGGCGCGACCCAGGACGCCCTTGCCATCTCGCAGCTCGCCGCTACAGGGGACGCGCACGCACTGGCCGCATACGAACTGGCCGGCGAAAAGCTCGCGCAGGCCTTGGCGCACATCCTCAAGGTTGTGGATGTCGCCCATGTCGTCGTCGGCGGCGGGATGAGCCTGGCGTGGCCGCAAATGCGCGCGGCGTTCGAGTGCCGCCTCGATGCTGACCTGATTCCGGCCTTGCGCGGCAAAACCCGCGTCGCCCTCAGCCAGGCCGGCGACCAAGCGGGCATCGTCGGCGCTGCCATGCTGGCGGTCAGTCAACTGGCCGAATAGTAGTTAGGCGGGAACATCGATGAGCATTACAACCAGATCGTCGTTCGCGCTGCGTCCTCATACGGTCCTTGGGTCATGGACGTCTGATGACCGGCGGCACGCAGAGAGCGCTCGTGCGCTACTGACCGAGCTTGAGCCCGTCTGCAAGGAAATTCTCGACCACTGGCCGCTTCCGCATGGAGAGACCGTGCGAGATGCAGAGGCTGAGTTTCCGGAGTTGTACGCGTTAGTGCGGAAACGTGATCGCTTATCCGACTCAGTTCGCATCTTCTCTGCGATGGCCGTCGAAGGCTTCCTCAACTACTACGGTGTTGTTCGGCTCGGCGAGGAGGCCTTTAACACGCACTTCGAACGCATAGGTCTCGTACCGAAGTTGCGTGCGCTGCTTCTCGTGTGTGACTCAATCTCGGTTTCAACGAGCGATCGTCTCGTCCTTCTACTGGAGCAGGTCGCAAACGGAAGGAATGCCTTGGTGCACCCGAAGGCAAAGGAATTCCCTGGCTATGTTCCTGCAGAGGGGCGTCCTGGCGTTGCCGTTCCTGATGCTGCGCGCCAAGCTGTTAAAGCCATGGGTTTGTTTTTTGAGGAGTTCGTGTCACTTGTCCCTGAAAGCAAACACTTGGCACCTGCAGGCGAGAACGGTGCCTAACCTCGCTATCGAACGGGCAGCCACAAGCAGGCTTCGCCTGTTTGTGGCTGCCTCTCATGTTAAACGCTACGCAATCAGTTGATAAACCAGCCCGGCGACGCCGCAGGCGGCAATCACTGGGATCACCCCGGTTTTGAAGCGGAATAGCGCGGTCAGCGCCAGCAGGCCGATGATCGCCGACATCCACTCGAACTGTCCCTCCAGCCCTTGTGGCCATAGCACGTGATAGCCGAAAAATACCGCGAGGCTTAGGATGACGCCGACGACGGCCGCGGTGATCGCGGTCAAGGGCGCGGTGAATTTGAGGTCACCATGCGTGCTTTCCACCAATGGGCCGCCCAGCAGGATGAACACGAACGAAGGCAGGAAAGTGAAGAAGGTCGCCACGCTCGCCGCGACCACACCGGCCAGCAGCAGCGAGTCTGTGCCGAACAGTGCCTGCGTCCAGCCGCCGACGAATCCGACGAAAGCCACCACCATGATCAGCGGCCCCGGCGTGGTTTCGCCCAGCGCCAGCCCGTCAATCATTTGCGGGGCGGTGAGCCAGTGATAATGCTCGACTGCGCCCTGGTACACATAAGGCAATACTGCATAAGCGCCGCCGAACGTCAGTAGGGCGGCCTTGGTGAAGAACCATCCCATCTGCGTCAGCGTGGATTGCCAGCCTCCGGTGATGAGCAGCAGCCCCATGGCCACGAGCCATAGGGCGAATCCGACAGCGAGGACCTTGATGACGCGAATTCGGGAAAACCGCGCATGTGCCGGCGTTGGCGTATCGTCGTCGATCAAGGCTGGGCCGTAATGCTTCTCGGTCTTGCCGTGCCCGCCACCCGCGGAAAACTTGGCCGGCGCCAGCTTGCCGCCGACGATGCCGACGATAGCGGCCGCCAGGACGATCAACGGAAAGGGCAGTTTGAGTACGGTGATCGCGAGAAACGCCGCCACGGAAATCGCTCCGAGCAGACTGTTCTTGAGAGTGCGTGACCCGATGCGCCAGGCGGCGAACAACACCAGCGCCGTCACGGCCGGCTTGATGCCGTAAAGCACGCCGGCAACCGCAGGGACGTGCCCATAGACAAGATAGAGCCAGGTGAGCAGCGCAAGAATGAAAAGACTGGGCAGCACGAACAGCGTGCCGGCGACGATGCCGCCCCAGGTGCGGTGCATCAGCCAGCCGATGTAGGTCGCCAGCTGCTGTGCTTCAGGTCCCGGCAGGAGCATGCAGTAGTTCAGCGCGTGAAGGAAGCGCCGCTCAGAGATCCAGCGCTTCTGCTCCACGAGTTCGCGATGCATGATTGCGATCTGCCCGGCCGGCCCGCCAAAGCTGATGAAGCCCAGCTTCAGCCAGAACTTCAGCGCTTCGCCGAAAGATACCGGCGTCATGCAGCCACCGTGACCGCGTGCACACCCCAGCTGTGCTTTTCACCTTGCGCAGCGCGGCACCACTCGTACAGTGCGTCGTACACCGGCATCGCCGCTTCCAGCATCTCATGGTCATCCGCGTGCAGCCGCGACAGGCCGAGCGAGATCGCGAGCAGGCCGGCCGACTGCGGCGCCAGCGCAAGGCGATCGGTGTCGGCGCCACGCACGATGGTCGCGAGCGTGTCGAGCGCGGCATGGTGCAGGTCGAATGCCTCCAGCAAGGCGTCGAAGCTGCACTTTTCCCACGCGTGCGTGATCGGTGCGTCCGCGATGTCATAGGGCACGGCGCCCAGCCTCTTTGCTTCCTCGAACACCTGGGCAGTCGGGACGTAGAAGAATTCCGCCTGCGGATCGATGAAGCGTCGCACCAGCCACGGGCAGGCGATGCGATCGATCTTCGGCCGCTCGCGGGTGATCCAGCGTGAAGGTTTCTCGCCGGTCACGCCCAGGTCGGGGCGCTTGCGCACCAGTGGCAGCGGCAGCGCTTGCCATGCAGCGATG